>JABFQV010000004.1 GCA_013141495.1 Methylotenera sp.
TTAATAGTTCCACGGTGATCACTCCCATTCTCCTGCTCATAGGTTGAGCAGAATAGTATCGGTACGTGGGTCAATTTCTAGTGCAATTTATATCGTTAGGTGGGTCAATTCTGAGTGCAATTCAACAGTATAAAAGCTTTGGATGCCCCGATTGAAAATGCAACCGCTAGAAAAAATTCTGCTTACGCATCTGTGGGCTCCTATCAAAGCAGTATTGATTCTTGGCATGCAAAGTCTAAACGAAGTCCTTGGTTGTTAGGTAATGGCGGAAAAAAACTGCCAAACCATGCTTTCTTTGGGCAGAGCTTCGGTGATCTAGAGTCTTATAAGTATCGGCGAGATAGCGCATACAGTGAAGCTCAAGACTGCAAGAATGAAATTGGTCGGTTGTATGCGCAGAAAAGCAAATTAAGTGACCAGATTCGTGAGATGAAAAACGACATTGATGATACTAATAATAAGATAAATGCAATTAAATCAGATCGAGATCATATGTATGCGCTCAAAAAAGAAGGTCATAGTAGAACCGAATTACAAAAAACATTAAGCAACTTACATGAATCGCTTGTAACACTTAAGTCAAGGTTAAATACCTTGGAGACTGAGCGAACAGAATTTATTGTTGCAGAGCGATACAAGCAAGGGTTGGTTGAACTTGAAAGCAAAATCCAAAGTATAAGATTTAAGAAAAATGCATTTTTAAAATCATTTGATTCAGATGACATGCGAAATTTGCGTATCAAAAACCATCGGCAGATGTGGATGCAGAAGAACGGTTTGGCTGATTAGTGAACTATGAACTGTTGACCGTATTTAAAATTGACCAGATAAGCGTAGGCAAGCCATAAAACTAAGAATATAAATCCTGTTCATGATGCACTCCTCATAAAATTATTATGATTTGGAGTTTTTGCCCATAGCTAGGATTGGGTTAAACTCAGCTGACTTAACATGAAATATTCTAAAACATACTATTGGCAAAATACTGCTCATGTCGCCTAAGCGTGTGATGATTATGAATTCTGAATTGGTGATTTATGCTGAATGGCCATCAACCGTATAGTGTGCCGTCTTTATGCGTAAATTTCCACATGCCGTTTTCTAACACGGCCTGAAGATCGTCATCGGGATAACTTCCTTCATCTCCAGGCGTCCTGTCGCCAACCTCTAAGTACAGGACTTCCTCTGAGGTCTCGTTAATCAAATGGTGGCCGTTGCCAGTACCCGCCTTAAAGCCAGCACACATTCCAGGAAATAGTTGTGTGCGCCCTTCATCGGTGTAGAGCGTCGGGCGACCCTCCAAAATGTAGATGAACTCATCCTGTTTGGTATGGGCGTGACGAAGAGCGGATATTGCATTGGGAGCCAAGCGAGTGAGATTGACACCAAAGTTCGAGAGGAAAAACAAGTCGCCAAGCGCGCGCTTTTGCCTGCCTGCCATACGTGATGCAAACGGTTCTGGGTAGTTTGAAGATTTGGCTCGGATGGGTGCATCTACCGCATTGATCGCTGTCAGATTTTCTTGTTTTGTCATCAGATGCTTCTAAAAGTTGAGGATAAGTATCAAGGTTGACTTAATCATTTTCCATTTAGGATACATAAGAAATATTAGCCATTTTTTCTAATACTCCAACCTGTAAATTAGTAACTTTTGGTGAACCTACACCAGCAGAGACTGGATACTCATAAGTTGAAGCAGTCGTTTTATATCCACGACGAATATAAAAGTCCAAGAGCTCTTTTCTGGCTAAAAGTACATTCATCACATATTTGCTTACCGAATAATTTTCACGCGCAAATCCTTCAGCATAAGAAAGCATTTGTTTACCACAACCTAAGCCTTGTAATTCTGGACTCGTTGCAAGCATGCCTATGTGCGCACATAAGCCATGTATTTCTACGTGGACACATGCCACGATATTGGCATTTTCAACAGCCACTAAAACATAAGAGTTATCTCGAAAGAGGCTACTTACTTGCTCAATATTAGTTCTTTCGCCTGAAATTAATTCAGACTCATGCGTCCAACCTTTTTTATCGCAAGTTGGTCGGTAGGCGCTATTCACCAATATGGCAATGGCTTGAGCATCTTCAATTGAGGCAGTTTTAAATTGTAGTTTCATTGGATAATGTGATGACCGCTTCATAGTGCTTATTATTCATCCACTCGTTGTACTCTGCCATCAAACAAATGTGTTCTGTACGTTTCACAATATACTTTCAGTTGTTAATGGTTAAAATAATCTGAGTTGCTAGTCTCACCCAGATGATCGCAAGAACCAACGAGCCGCATAAAAATGAATTCCTTCTATGCCTGAGATTATTATAGGTAGTGTGAATATAGGCATGAACGCAGCGAATGATCACAAATAGCCAAGCGAGTGATATGTAGGTGGCATCCACTTTATTCCCAGCGTAAATCACAACACACGCCACATAAAACAACACCGGTAATTCAAATAGGTTGATGTAGTGATTCGTCACTTTTACTAGGTAGTCGGGCAATTTAGCGCCCCGGTTGGTCTGGAAGTAGCCTGGATTCAACCCATCTTCTTTCACTGCTTTAAATCTGAGTTTTACCATCCAAACGCCAATAAAATAGGTGAGCATAAACATGGCTATCAATGGCAGTAAGATCAAGTCATGATTCATTTCAATCGTCCTTTATGAGGTCGTTGATTTAATATTAGCCAGCTTAGGCATACGACGAAAACCACCAGCGATGCGGTTCCAAAAGTTGGCCAGCGATATAGAAATACTTAGCTCGACTATTTCCAACTCAGTAAAATGCTGTTTTATCTCATTGAATTCTGTGTCGGGAGCATGCGTTTGCGCAATATTCGTAAGTGATTCAGCCCATGCCAATGCCGCTTTCTCACGCACGTCAAAAAAAGGTGACTCTTTCCATACGGGCAAACTGTCAAGGCGTTGTTGTAATTCACCGAGCTTTCTGGACTCATTGATATGCAGGTCTACACAATAAACACAGCCGTTTACTTGAGAAACACGCGTTTCAACTAATGCTCTTAACTTTGCATCAATAGTGAACTGCTCAAGCCCCTGAGTAATATTGCGCATTTTAGTAATCAGCTCTGGCGCATGTAAAAAGTAATCTATTCGTGACATATAAGTTTAAATCTAGTAATTTTTTGGAATGAGCTTTAGCTAAAGTACTTGCCGCTCAATTTCATCTAAGTAAATAAAACTTGGTGCTTTGACTCCAGCTTTTTGTCTTATTTGAATTAATTCAGGGGATTCAAAAAAACGCCGAGCATTTTCTAGTGAAGACCACTGAGAAAAATGCACGATATGATTAGCATCAGTGTCATATTTCAGTAGCTGGTAGCTTATTTCACCAGCTTGTTTCCTCATTTCTGCTGCCTTATCGAAAATTGCCTTCCAAGCAGGGAAAGACTCCACCTCATGAATAATTAGGACGTGATGCACATTGACCTCTACTGTTCATTTTTTACTTTACGGGTCGCCAATCTAGCAAGGACCTCTTCAGTAGCGCCCGGACCCGGTTGAACAGTGACGTTTTCATACGTGATTTTTAGCAAGCTACTTTTATCCATGAGAATAGGCTCAAGCAATTTTCCAGTGAGTCGATCTGCTAGTTGTACATAGGCACCATTAGGCGCTAAATGTTGATTACCCCATTTGGTTAGCGTAACCAATACTGGGAAGAAATCACGACCTCTTTCAGTCAGGATATATTCATATCTTTTAGGCCGCTCACTGTAGATGCGTCGATCCAGCAATCCATTCTCGGTTAAGTGCTTGAGTCGCCGTGTTAGGCTATTGCTTGCAATTCCTAGACTAGTCTGGAATTCGTCGAATCTAGAAAGGCCGAGGAATGCATCGCGCAGTATCAAAATGCTCCACCATTCCCCAACGCATTCTAGTGCTTGAGCAGCACCACAATCCATGGCTTTATAGCTTGTGTGTTTCATAATGAAAGTACTTTATCACTGTAACTTTCATTATGCAAGTTACAAGTTAAGCACATCAAGACTCGTTAAGATGCCAAAAGCATTTAAATCCACTAAGCTGACCTTTGAGTGTGAAAGCTCTACTTCCGGAGTTGACCCATTAAGACATACGTAAATTAAGTTTGGGTAGCTTCATAAAAGGCCTTACTAATCTTATTTTCCTAGCCATTTAAAAAACTCTTCTGGCATTTCACTTTCGACGGCTTCAATTGATTTAATATCAACCGTTGAATTGGCGCCCATGAGAGGAACTTCAATGACTTCATCTTGATTGGACCATTCCATAACTAGATATCGAATATTATTTTCATCATAGGCAACAGACTTTACTCGACCATGTCCGTACAATTTCATGGTTTTACCAAACTTTTCTCTTTTCTTCAGAGCAACCAAGTCACCAGTACAGATTGAATTAAATCTCTCTAATTGATGCTCACTTTCGAGATAGTCAAATCTGCAGATTCCCTTTTGTTTCCATTCAACATCCAGTCGCTCATTAAAATCAGCGCCTGGGCAAAAACCCATAAACAAAATGTAAGAATCTATTGGTTTGGCATAATTAATCGCGGATAAAACACTATTAGCATCTTTGTCTCCGTTAGCAAGCTTTTGCTCTGCATTTTGTTTTAATTTATCCAAATCAGCCCGTGTCATATTGCCACTTTTAACTTGATCAATAATTTTTTGATATTTCATCGACAATTTATTCCGGATTTTTGATTAACGTTACAAATACAAAAATACTATTAGTAGGAGTAGGATAGCACCCTAACGCGACAAAAATTGTCGCTATACAAAATATCACTTACATTAAACTTTTTCTCAAATCAAAACATACCATTTAATCCGTTAAAACTCATGACGAAAAATCAAAATAATAACGACACTCAACTTCGGCAATGGGCCATGCTACGCCATATTCCACAGCATCCACGGCAGGTATCTGCTCGTGAACTTACTGAAAAATTGCGTTCTGAGGGGTTTGTGATAAGCAAACGCACCGTAGAAAGAGATCTGGTTGCATTTTCTGCAATTTTCCCGTTGATTTCTAACGAACGTTCAATACCGTATGGATGGAGCTGGAGTAAAGATGCAGAGACATTCGCATTGCCTACCATGTTACCTTTGCAAGCATTGACACTGGAACTAGCCCGAGAACATTTGGCTAACTTGTTACCTGCCAGCCTACTAAAAACACTGACTCCTTATTTTAAATGTGCTGAAGGCGTGTTATCGAGTGGCGAAGGTGTGAAGAAGCTGTCAAATTGGCGAAAAAAAGTTGCACTAATTTCTGCAGGTCAACCCTTAATCCCTCCTAATTATCCTGAAGATATTATTGAGGCAGTCCATTCTGCATTGCTAGCGAATCAACAACTTGAAATTAGTTACATCCCTCGAGATTATTGTGAAACAAAAACCTACCCCATTCACCCTCTTGGTATCGTGCAACGGGGAGCAGTAAGCTATTTGGTCGCTACGTTATATGACTACTCGGACATTAGACTTCTTGCAATTCATCGTATTAAATCAGCATTAGTTTTGAATCAAGCTAGTAATATACCTGACGGCTTTGATCTCAAGAGCTACATAAGCCAAGGAGCGTTTGGTTTTGAAGAGAGTGGACTTATCGAACTAATAGTTCGCATGACGACAAGTGCATCTGAACATTTATGGGAAACACCACTTTCAGTTAACCAACAAATAACTCAAGATAAAGTTGGCTGGGTACGCTTAAGTGCAACTGTGCCCGATACAGCACAGTTGAGATGGTGGCTAAAGGGTTTTGGTGATGAATTGGAGTTAATAGAACCGACAGCATTAAGAATCGAATTCGCAGACATGGCAAATAAGATTAATCAAATATACAATCCAAGTAAGTAAATATACTGAGAATGGGAAACTCATCTAATTCGAAATGATATCGATTCCTGCTTCTTTAAGCCTTGCATCAATCATTCCGGTATCCCAATCCCAACCTTTTGGCATTGTAGTTTTCCATTTGCAATCGACATCGAGTTTTCGTGCCTCTTCGCGAGTGATATGAGCGATCGCCAAATACTTTTCTAACATTTGCGCTACTTCTTTCTCTACTTCTAAGATATCTCTATTTGCATCTTTGCCATCCCAATACATTTGAAATGCACGATCACGTATTAGCGCGCAAGGGACAAGATGTTCTTTATGCCCACCTCCATTAATTGATTTTCCGATTACGCGCGGACTACCAATAATTACATCAAAAAGCCTTGAGTGCATTTTTGATTCACGCTTTGGGTCGTCCTGAAGCTCTTCCCATATGTGTCGTATTACAAAGGCTGCACGTTCAAATGTGCGCTGACGAAGTTCTTCTTTTGTAAATCTACTCATGTCATTCTTTCTAAAATACTTTAATCAAATTGATATTATCATCACCGCTGTAAACTTTAAGTATTCATCAACAATAGACTCGATTTGAATTCGATTCAAACTAAGCCATCTAGCAATTGATAATTTAGTTCAACGCAATGGCATTCCATTTGGTATAGATACCATCTCCATCGACAGTTATTCGTCTGTCGAAGATGCCTGAATATATAGCGAAAGTCAGGGATTAATTCAAGCAGAAGCGCTCAATCAATTAATCACTGAGAGTCTATTCTGCGCATCAACTGCGTCACATTATGTCGCGTTCAAACATTATGATGGATTCGTCACATTTATTAGGTTGAGCACTAATGGCATTTGTTGAACAAGACAATATTGATAAGCAAGTTACGTTAATTGAAATCAAAAAATTTAAGACTGATTTTGACTCAATTGATCAATACATCAGTTTTAGAGACTCTTTAATCTGCACCTCTATTCATCCATGGATAAATAAAGAAACACCGCGAAAGGATGTGTGCGAATACATACCCGATGTTGTATGGGGGCTCACTGTGCGCGATCAATCTAATTGCAAAATTCAAACAAACTTAATTGCCTTTGCCGAGATTGAATTTGAGAGAGATGAAAAGTCTTCTATCTCAGTGCATGAGGTCAACAGCTTTGATGAGTGGGTTAAACATTTTGAACCAAAGTCTTTAGGCGACTGGGTTATGGTGCCAAAGCTATTTATGAACTATTTGAAGACTGGGTATAACTTGCCTGCATTATCTGTCACATCAGATCCTTGGGTTGATTCTGTACTTTGTGAATCAAGAGGAAGGTTGATGTGGTCTCATCAATTCATAGAATTAATCAGAATGATTGCGGGATTTGGCATCACAAAAGCAACAAAACTTCACTCTAAATGTATATTGAAGCCAAATCTATATCGCAAGATTTTAGAACAAATTTACTACCCACCAACGAATCAAACGCTCTTACAAATATTTTCTGAACGTAGCGTTGGCATGGTGCATTTAGGTAGCCCAGATTATTTTTTTGCAGATTGGTTATCCAAGCACTATCACCCTGCCAACCAGATTTACACAGCTGGTAGCGATAAAATAACCAATGACAAAAAGACACTAGATGATAAGGCTGAATTAAGCGATCAAGGTTTTGTTAGCATTAGTGAGTTATTGCCTAACCTCGCTAGAATTATTGATCAAGCATATAACCATGACAATCGGCCGAACGTTACTGGGGTTGCTTCTGGTTTCACTGATTTAGACTCAATAACTAGTGGATTTCAGCCTGGTGATTTAATCATGGTAGCAGGACGTCCGTCAATGGGGAAAACAACATTTGCATTAAACATACTTGGGAATGTTGCTTTTAATACTCACTTGCAAGTAGCAATATTCTCCATGGATGTATCTTCAAATAAAGTTGCTATGCAAATTACAACTTCAGCAGGTCATTTAAATAAGCAACGCATACTGGCAGGTGAGATGGAAGAGGATGATTGGGAGAAGCTTACATTTGTTTTAGGAAAATTGAGTGAGACCTCTATTTATATTAATGAAGAATCTGGATTAAGTGGCGCTGATATATGCGCAAAATCACTCATATTAAAAAACCAATGTGGGAATTTAGGGTTAATTATTGTAGATCACCTACAATTAATATCAGGACTACAGGGCGAAACTCGCACCAATGTGGCCGATAATAGCTTACGTTTACTTAAACTATTAGCTAAACAGCTCCATTGCCCCATAATCATACTTTCTCAACTTAACCGCAACCTGGAAAAACGCCCTGACAAACGACCGATATTGACTGATTTACAAACGTCCAATTATGCCGACGTTGTCTTATTTATCTATCGAGACGAAGTTTATTCCCCAGATAGTGCAGACAAAGGCATAGCAGAAATAATTATTGCTAAGCATCGTAATGGCCCTCATGGACGCGTACGCTTAAGTTTCAATGAGCATTATGATTTGTTCGAAAACTATATAATGAAGTGAACTTAATCGAAAAATTTAAATACCTATTGAACTGAAAACACATCTCAAAATGAATGAATATCTGACTTTTTTTACCAATGATGGCCACTTTGATATAGAAGTGAATTTTGTAAAAAGCTCTACACGTATAGCCAAGCGTTATGCATCTGTTCCAGACATCACCAGACTACTTGAATTGTTGGAATCAAATGTACAACCATGCATGACATTTGATGAATATCCAGGGACAATCACAGCAATATCAATTGATCCAATTCTTAACAAACTAAAATTAGCAGTACAACTATGAATAAAACTGATTACATCATCCGTCAAATAGCTAAATCTTATAAAAAGAAATATGAAAATTACGTGATTACCAGAATCTGGCATTTATTAAACAATTCAGATATTAAATTCGTAACACAACAACATATAACCCGACCCACTGGAAGAGCATTAACTGATATGTATTTTCCACAGATTCAGCTGCATTTAGAAGTTGATGAATCACAACATTTCAACGCAGATGGCTCACAAGTAGAGCCGGATATAGTTCGGGAAGCCGATATTATCAACGCTACGGGACATACCATTAAAAGAATCGGTATTTTTGCAAAAAGCCTTGAGGATGGCATTGAAAGGTGCGTTGAAAATAGTATTGAAAATATCAATCAGCAAATTGATGAGGTTGTTGATTTTATTCAAAAAGAAATTAAGTCAAAAATTGACACTAAAACACTACTTCTCTGGGATATTGAGGCCGAATATAACCCTAAAACTTATATTGATAGAGGGTCAATTACTGTAGATGACAATGTGGCGTTTAGAACAATTGCAGATGCTTGTAATTGCTTCGGGCACAATTACGTAGGCTACCAAAAAGCTTTTGCCAAGCATGCTATTGAAGAAAAAATGCTTTGGTTCCCAAAACTCTATGAAAATGAGGAGTGGGAGAATGAAATTTCGCCAGATGAAACTGAAATCCGTGAAAAAAAGAAATCCGATCACAAAGCGTATTTCGATAAAGCCAAAAGTTATCCAGACAATCTTAAGGAACGAATAACCTTTGCTCGCGTAAGAAGCAATTTAGGGGATGTGATGTACCGGTTTAAAGGTGTCTATAAATTTGATATGCCGGCTTCAGAACATGCGGGAAAAATCATCTACAAGAGAACTTCCGATCAAGTAAAAACTTATCAACCTATCAATTATGAATAATCCACAAAAAATTCGTTTTGGTCTTTCCAAATCGCGCATCCTATTACACCGTCAATGTCCCAAACGCTTATGGCTAAAAGTTCATCGCCCAGAGCTAGAAGAAGTTGATGATAGCAACCAGGCACGTTTTGATACTGGCACTTATGTAGGGGAGCTGGCGCAACAACTTTATCCAGATGGGGTGTTGATTGCTGGTGACAATCTTGGTCAGGCAGTCGCTGATACGCAAACGGTTCTGGCTGGCGAGAAACGCCCAATATTTGAGGCAACCTTGCAAGCTGGTGGATTATTGATTCGTGCCGATTTAATGCTGCCTGATCAAGATGGCTATCGCATGGTAGAAGTGAAATCATCCACCAGTGTTAAAGGCTACCATCTCACTGATGCCGCTATTCAGAGCTGGGTAGCACAGCAAGCAGACCTTCCGCTGACCAGTGTAGAAATTGCACATATCGACAATACATTTGTTTATCCTGGTGGCGATGATTACCAAGGGCTATTTCACTATGCAGATGTTAGTGAACAAATTTCAGACATGAAAAATGAAGTCCCTGACTGGATCAAAGATGCTCAAGAAACTTTATCTGGTGAAGAGCCTTGTATTGCCTCAGGTGATCAATGTAGCAGTCCTTTTCCATGCTCATTTTCTGGTTACTGCTCTCCTAAAACGGAACCGGAAGATAGCTTCCCCCCTGAGGTTTTACCCTATGGCAAAACAATGGCTGCGACTTTGCGTGTTGAAGGTTATACGGATTTACGCGATGTTCCCATAGAGCGTCTTGGCAATCTGAATCATCAGCGCGTTTGGCGCATCACTAAAAGTGAACAAGCCGAACTGAATCCAGAGGCTGGCAGGGTAATTGCCGCGCTACCTTATCCACGCTATTACATTGACTTTGAAACCATTAACCCTGCCGTGCCGGTATGGGCTGGTACACGGCCTTACATGCAGGTGCCGTTTCAGTGGTCATGCCATATCGAAACAACAAAAGGCGTAATTACGCATTGTGCATTTTTAGCCGATGGACAAAGCGACCCTCGCCGACCTTTTGCTGAAAGTTTGATTGAAGCAGTGGGCGCTAACGGCCCAGTTTTTGTATATAACGCCCCATTTGAACGCAGTAGAATGCAGGAGCTTGCCGAGTATTACCCTGATTTAGCACCTGCGCTGGAAGCTGCGATTGACCGTATTGTTGACTTGCTACCCATTGCACGAGAACACTATTACCACCCTGACATGCGCGGCTCATGGTCAATCAAAGCCGTGCTGCCAACGATTGCACCTGACTTGGCTTATGACAACTTGGAAGTCGCAAATGGCGGCATGGCACAGGATGCTTTTGCTGAAATTATGCACCCAGAAACCTTGCCAGAACGCCGACAAAAATTACATGATGCGCTACTGTTATATTGCGAACGGGATACGTTAGCGATGGTACGCATCGCACATTATTTTGAAAGTGGGGCTTAGGCTAATGACGTTGTTAGCTGAAAAATTAGTGATTGCAGTTTCATCTCGCGCCTTATTCGATCTAGATGAAAGTCATGCCATATTTGAAAATGAGGGTGTGGACGCATATTGCAACCACCAAATTGAGCATGAGGATGTACCGCTTAACCCCGGAGTTGCATTCGGTCTTGTAAAAAAACTACTGGCACTCAATGAACGTGATCTTGCCAACCCGCGTGTGGAAGTAATTCTACTATCAAGAAACAGTGCAGATACTGGACTCCGCGTGTTTAATTCTATTCAGCATCACCAACTAGAAATTGGACGTGCGGCGTTTACAAGAGGTGCAAGTACACATCCCTACATTTCAGCATTTGGTACACATTTATTTCTTTCAGCCGACCCTGATGATGTGCGCAAGGCACTGGAAGCAGGATTTGCGGCTGCTACTATTTTGTCTTCCGCTTCAATACAATCAACTGGTGCGACAGACCCAGCTCAATTGCGTATAGCTTTCGATGGTGACGCCGTGCTGTTCTCCGATGCGTCAGAGCGAATATACAAGCAGGATGGACTTGATGCCTTTAATGGAAATGAAGTCTTGGCGGCGAAACAACCTATGCTGGGTGGCCCATTTAAGAACTTCCTTGCCATGCTGCACCAGATTCAATTGGAATACCCTGCAGATCATTCACCAATCCGCACAGCACTCATTACCGCACGTGCCGCGCCTGCCCATGAGCGCGTCATTCGCACATTGCGCGCGTGGAATATTCGTATTGATGAGGCGTTATTCCTTGGCGGAAAGGACAAAGGCGTATTTCTTAAGGCATTTGGAGCAGATATATTCTTTGATGATCAACAAAAACATTGCGAATCTGCACGCCAGCATGTTGCCACAGGTCATGTGCCTCATGGGGTAGCCAATGAGTAGAAGCCTGTTGATATATTCACATGATTTTCAGATCAACGTGAAAAAGCTATTTAAGCCTCATGATGTGCATATGATAGATATAAATGCAGAAGTGATGAATAACACTACGCATAAAAACTACAAGTTAATGAGCGAGTTAGTAAAGTGCTTATTTGAAGGATATGACCAACTGACCCTTATCACTAACTTTGCGCCTAAAAGTGACCATGGAAATTTGTTTGATGAGCGCTCTTTGGCATTCATTTTTAAAACCAATGATATAAAAGACACGTATGAACTCAGTGACTTTCATGCGGCTGTAATGGCTCATCTGACAAGTCATCGTCTATTAGTTGAATCGCAAATGTTCCTAAGAAAAGAGCTTGTAAGTTCACAGCTGAGTAAAGCAACAAACAATCTCAAAACACTTCATACATTAATGAATGATTACGGCGCGTTAATTAACAAGTCAAAATGTGTGCTCGATAATTATAGAGAAGATATTGTTTTAAGATTTGGTGTTAAACCTTAGTTTTTTTAGCGGATATTGAGGAATCGTTAGATATGGAATAAATTAAATTTTGCATGCAACTTTTATTTAAAAATATTGCGATGGAGTGCCATTCTGACCTGATGTAAATAACTAGTATGGACGCAAGTCATTTAACAATAGAGCTCATTAGATGACAAATCTTTTGGGTTTCTAATTGAATGGCTGACTGCAAATGGGCGCTAAGGTAAAGTTAACTTGAATCGATGCGTTTGAAGCCCCAAGATTAAGTTTAAAAACTTGTTAACGACTTTAATGTAAATCGGATAATGTGATTTACATTTTAGGTGTTAGTTGTAATCGACTTTATTTAAATTTGAGGGGTTCTTAAGTTGTTGATTTATATAGGTGCGTTGTTAACGACTATTTTGGCCCTGAACATCGTTGTTCTTTGACATTAAAGTCGTTAACAGAACATTAAAGTTGTTAACAATAATAATTGCCGAGTATGAAAATGCAGTTTGAAAACTGAATGAGCAAGAACATCAAATACTTGGATTCTTCTATTCTTGTGAGTATTCCAGTGAAAAGAGCCATCTAGAATTGTTTCAAAGGAGCCACCTGTTAATATTTGAAAGTAGCCATCGTAATTATTTGACGTTGTCGATAAATTGAACGCGTACTATGTAGGACAAAGCTACCGCATAGATTTTTCAAAGTAACTTGAGCTCTCGTACATAAAGGGTCGGCGGAAGTTCAACCGAGTTTGAGTCAAGTTAATGGATGGAGTTGTATTGTTTCTTGAAAAGAATCTGGTAGAAAAATGTGTGTGCCTCATGATCATAGTTCAATAGACATTTTGGGCTTGCAACACTTTTCTTTTCATCTAATCACGCTAAGCGCTTTTTAACTTTACAGTAAAAACCAAATACATTAATATCTCACCCGATTATGATCGCTTTCAATTAAAAATAGCACATTGCAAAAAAATAAAAGGGGCAAAAAGAAAATATGTCAATAAAAAAAATAGCAATAATTCTTTTCGCAACAATTAACACTAATGCAGTTGCTGAAGAAAAACCTTGGACGATATCTACAGGCTTAAGTTATCGCGATAGTAATTTTAATCTACCTACCAATAAAAATAGCAGTGAGTATTGGTCTACCAATCTTTCTTTAAGCAGAAAAATGAACGATGTAACTTGGGTTGGTGGTTCGATTGCATACAACGAAGGTAATGTCAGGTATAAAACACTGAGTGGCCGTGGGGATACAGATACGACGAGCATCGGCGCATTTGTTACACGCAATGTTTCATGGGGCTTGTATGTCACTGGTGCGCTTAATTACGGTAAATTAGACATCAGCAATAAATTCACAAGCACCAAGTTTGACACTGATGCCGACTATACCAGCGCATCGCTAGGCTTAACACAGTATATTCCGCTTAGCCAAAATTTAATGTCCTCATTAAATGCGCGTTATACGCATATTTCCTCCAATGTTGATAGCTTTGTGACTAATGCAGGGTCTGCCGTTGGCTCTAGTGATAGCAGTCTCAACTTTGTCACTCTGGGCGGAAGGCTTGATTACAAGTTGCAGAATTGGACGCCCTATGTTCGCTTGGATTGGCATAAAGCCTCGCGTGAGTTCATTCAAAACACGGGCGATGAGGATTATTTTAATTATGGCTTGGGGGCTAATTACGCGGTAAATACAGAAACTACCATCGGCTTTTCACTCGATAGTGTGTTGGAAAAACGCTATGCTAACGAAACCAGTATTGGAATTAACCTGAGCCACCGTTTTTAAGTAAGGACACACGATGAAAAATACAATAAAAGTGGTTTTATATAGTGCACTATTGAGCACAATGTTCACCTCATTACCAAAATATGCCAATGCTGGTTTAGGTTTCGGTAACGTTGTTAACGACGTTACCGAAAAGGTTCAGGCTATGGATAATAAAGACAAAAAGAAACTAGGCAAGGCTGTTGATGATGCATTTGAAACTGATGGTCAAATAACTGAAGCAGGTGAAAAGGAAGGTGGATCTTCTCCCTCTATTGTTGACACCTCATCCAGCGATGCGGTTAAGACGGCGGTGACAGCGAATGAAAGTAAAGAGCCAAACACGGTGATTAACAATGTGGTGACTAATCCAACCTTAACCACTAATATCGTTAACC
>JABFQV010000018.1 GCA_013141495.1 Methylotenera sp.
CTATCATATGGCGGGTCTATGTAAATTAAATCTACTTTGCCACGTAAACTAGGCGTAGTTTCATCGCCAGCTAGCAGTGCCGCCATGGCTAATAAGTTATCGCCATAAATCAAACGGTTTGTCCAATAATCGTTTTGCTTAGCTGCCGTTTCAGCATCATCGCCCAGTGAAGGCTGCACTTGACCAAACAAGCCACTTTGCACGGACGACAACCCATTTTGTTGGCGTAAATTGCCTTGCCGCGCATTGGCGGTAATCCAATCCGTGGCGGCAGTATCTTTAGAAGGCAACACCCACTCGCGCGTTTGTAAGCTTATGCGGTGGCGACTTTCTATACTTTCCAGTATTTTTTCAGCCTCTTTACGGCCATTGGCGACAATTTCGGGGAGTTGTTCAAGCAGACTTTTAGCCATAACCAAATGTTCAATTAAAAATGAACACAAAGTTTACATTAAACTAAACAAAAAGTTACTTTTGTGATGCAGTAAAAATTAACTTTCTGTTCATGAATATAATCTCAGATGAAAAAGCAGAGTTTAGCCAACGCTTGCGTAACGCTATTGAAAAAGCGGGGCACTCATTACGCCCTGTTGATATTGAACGTGCGTTTAATAGCCGTTATTTTGGCAGGTCTGTCACCATGCAGGCAGTAAGGCGCTGGTTGAGGGGTGAAGCCATTCCATCACAGGAGAAATTACAGGTACTTGCTGATTGGTTAAAAGTTGAGCCGCATGTTTTACGCTATGGCGCACCAGCGATTAACGCTGTCAAGTCAAAACAAAAGCAATGGGAAGCGGCAGTTTCTTATGAAGAACGTGAAACGTTTGAAGCCTTTTTGAACTTACCCGCACAACAAAAGAAAATTGTTCGTGAGGTAATTTTAGCGTTTAAGCTGGCTTATCCAAATAATTGAGCAAATTGTTGAGTGTTTGTTTTAACTTCATCCAAGTTAAAGCTTGCACTAAAAATAGCATTTATCACAGCAATTGAGCTGGCACCCGCGTGAATTAACGTGGGAGCATTTTCAAGATTGATGCCGCCAATTGCCACGGTTGGAATATTCAGCTGTTTTTTGGCTGTTTCAAAAAGCGCTATGCTGGCCACCGGCGCATGCGGTTTGGTGCTTGATGTAAAGCATGCACCAAATGCCACATAATCCGCACCCGCTTGTTGCGCTGACACGGCTAAATCAAAACGGTTATAACACGAGGCGCCCATAATTTTATCTGCACCCAACTTGGCACGCGCTTCGCTTAAGTTGCCGTCATCTGCGCCTAAATGTACGCCATCTGCATCTAACGTTAGGCAAAGTGTAATCGAGTCATTGATAATTAGCGGCACGTGATATTGGCGGCATAGGGCTAGCAATGCGCGTGCTTGTTGCGTTTGCAGCTTGTGATTAGCGAGCTTGTTGCGATACTGCAGCATTTTGATGCCGCCTTGTAGCGCGGCTTCGACTTTGGCCACCAGCACATCGGTATTTTGCTCGTCCGGTGTGATGGCATATAAACCAGTAATCATACAAAAAATAACTTAAACAATAACGCCGCTAGTGCGTTTTAACGCTTACATCACCGCCGCTTACAGGGGTGTCTTCTTCATCGCGCGCCCAAAACAATCGGTCTGGAATATATTGCCCCATGCCAGGCCTAAAGCCGTTTTTAAGGGTTTGCCAGGTATATTCCTGCGCTTCAAGCACGGCATCTTCTAGGCTAAGCCCGTGCGCCATGCAGGCCGCAATCGCGCTGGTTAGCGTACAGCCAGATCCATGATAACTGCCTGGCAGGCGTTCCCATTTGTAGGCTTTAATCAGCTTTTTGTCGCCGTATAAGGTGTTGGTTACCTCGGTAGTGCGCTCGTGCGTACCTGTAATTAGCACGTATTCGCTGCCCATCGCCAACAGCCTTGCGGCAACTTCATCCAAATTATTCAATGTCACTTCATCAGTATCATCACCAAAAGCGAATCTGCGCGCTTCAAGGCTATTGGGCGTAATCAATGTGGCCTGCGGAAACAGTAGCTCAATCATCGCCTCCATCATTTCATCATTGCTTAAATCGTCACCACGGCCTGAAGTTAAAATCGGGTCAATCAGCAATGGTATATCAGGATAATCGGCCATAATTTCGGCAATCACTGCGATATTTTCAACCGAGCCTAACAGCCCTAACTTAAATGCTGACACTTGAACGTCTTCTAAAATGGCGCGTGCCTGATCATTCACCCAATCTGCGTCCATCGCCAGCACACCATCTACGCCAACAGTATCTTGCGCGGTAATTGCCGTCACCACAGAGAGTGGATGACAGCCAATACTGGCAAATGTGAGAATATCTGCCTGCAAACCGGCACCACCGCTAGGGTCGGTGCCTGCAAAAGTCAGAACTGAAGGAGGTGCAAGATTTACCATTATTTTCTTCTACTGTTTTAAGTCTTAATCACATCAAAAATGGAGCGGGTGACGGGAATCGGACCCGCGTATCGAGCTTGGGAAGCTAGCGTTCTACCATTGAACTACACCCGCAGTACAACCTGCTATTTAAAATCTTGTGCGTTTAGCCGTGTGATTTCTACAGGCATATTTTACCACTAATACCATTGGCACTATCAAATCACTGTGCGTACTTATTTTTGCGTACCAACAGTTTGGTATCAAAACAGTGCTAGATCAAAATTCTAGCGGATTAACATCTACCGACCACCTCACCTTGGCGGCAATCGCTTGGGTTCTGATCTTGCCGACTAAATGCTTAAGTAATTTTTGCAATGCAGGCCGATGGCTCGCCTGCATCAATACATGCCCACGCTCCATTCCTTTTAAGCGTTCCATTTGCGGGCGCACCGGGTCATAAACCAACACCTCATTGCTTAAACCCCGCGCCTGCTCAAATGCAAACTGCAAAAACTGTTGCACCAATGCATAATCATTAGCTTCCGCACGCAACAATGCCATAAACACATAGGGCGGAAACTGCACTTGTTCTCGCTCTTGCAACAAGTCGTTGGCGTAACTTTCATAATCCTGACGGCGCAAGGCATTAAACAAGGCGTGATCTGGAAACGCGGTTTGAATAATCACTTGCCCCGCTTTATCAGCGCGGCCTGCACGGCCAGCCACCTGCATGAGCTGCGCAAACAAACGCTCACTGGCTCTAAAATCCGGGCTATGCAGAGCGCTATCGGTATCAATCACACCGACCAAAGTCAGGTTTGGAAAGTCATGGCCTTTGGCGAGCATTTGCGTACCCACCAGAATATCAATTTCCTGATTATGTACACGGTCTAAAATATCCACCAGCGCATGTTTACGGCTGATACTGTCACGATCTACCCGCGCAATGCGCGCAGTGGGCAGCAGTAATGCCAAGGTTTGCTCTAAACGCTGTGTGCCATGGCCGGTAGGGTGCAAATCGGCATCGCCGCAACTGGGGCATTGATGGGGGATTTTTTGCTCATGTCCGCAGTGGTGACAGCGTAATTTCCGCTGCCCTAAATGCACCACCAGCTTGCTGCTGCAACGTGTGCAAGCAGCAATCCAATGGCAGGCTGAACACAACAGCACTGGCGAATAACCACGGCGGTTGATAAACAGGAGTGATTGTTCTTTACGTGCTAATCTTAAACGTAAAGCTGCAATAAGCTGTGGCGTGAGCCCTTGTTGCAGATTCACTTTAGTCGTATCAATACAATCAATCTGTGGCAACTGTGCCGCGGTGACTGCACGCTGCTTTAAGCTCAGCAGGCCGTATTTATTGGCTTGATTTTGATTAAATGTCGCTTTATCAGACTGTGCTTGATTGCCAACTGCGTTGTACCAACTTTCAAGCGCTGGCGTTGCAGAGCCCAACACCACTGGAATATTCAAGCGTTTTGCACGTACCAATGCCACATCCCGCGCATGGTAGCGCATGCTGTCTTGCTGTTTATACGAGCTATCATGCTCTTCATCAATAATAATCAGCTTTAAGTGCGGTAACGGCGTAAAAATAGAAAGCCGCGTGCCGATGATAATTTGTGCAACACCTGATTGCGCCAACTGCCAATGATGTAAGCGTTCACTCTCGCTTAGGCTGCTATGCAAACTGACCAAGGTAAATTGAGGCAACCGCGCTCTAAACCGTGCTTCTAGTTGTGGCGTGAGATTGATTTCAGGCACTAGCACCAGTATTTGCGCGCCATGATTTTGAATGTTTGGTTTTTGAGCAGTGTTGACTTGAGAAGTGGCATCTTGCAATACATGTTGCATCAAACGGATATACACTTCAGTTTTGCCGCTACCGGTAATGCCATGCAATAGCCACGCTTTAAACGCATGAATATCTTTGGTGATACTTGCCACTGCCTGCGCCTGCTCATTGTTTAATGGCGGCTCCGGCGTTGCCAATATAGCCGGCACGCGCTGCGCCGCCAGCACCTGCTCACTTTTAGCATACCCTAAATTAACCAGCGCCTTCGCGGCTTTGCGCGCCGTGCTAGCAATGGCATCCAACTCAACTTCAGTCAATTGCTTGGCCGTTTGCAACGCGGCCAATACACTACGCAACACCCGCTGCCTTTTTGCAATGAGTTCAACATCTGCTTGCTGCCCTAAATCTGTCAATTGATAAGCGTATTGCTTGCGTGAAGTTGCAGGTGCAATTTGGCGCAAACGTGCAGGCAATGCAGCCAACAAAGCCTGACCAAACGGATATTGATAATAATCCGCACTAAATTTAACCAAATTTAACATTTGCACATCCAGCGGTTGCTCATCCGTAAACGCCTGCGTGATGGGTTTTAGTTTTTCTATGGCAAACTCACTGCTATCTGCAACGCCCACCACAATACCAATCTGGCTACGGCGACCAAATGGCACCAGTACACGCTGGCCAATTTGCACGATTAGCCCACCACTTAAATAATCAAATAAGCGGTCTAACGGTACATCTAATGCAATTTTAAGTATGGGTTTGGGCAATGGTGATTGATTATGCTGTGATTAAAAAGCCTGATTAAAGGGCACTTCTATAAATCCAATTTTCGTCATTATACTGCGTTGCTCACAAAAAATAATTCCTTATATATCAAACATATACCGCGTCATTATTTTTTGTTCGCGCCTTGTCTAATTTAAAAACTTGAATCTATAGAAGTGCCCTAAAGAAAAAGCAAATGCAGGCGCTACACCCGTGTTATCACGATCGCGTCTGAAGTGATAATCTGGGTTAAAATACCGCTTTTAGCATTTTATGCAATTATTGTGAAAACACATCTTACCCAATTATTAGCCACCGCCGCAAAAACTATTGCGCCTGACGTTGCTGACTTAACCATTTTATTAGAGCGCCCAAAATCTGCGGACCATGGCGATTTTGCCACAAATTTGGCGCTAGTTCTGGCTAAACCACTCAAACAAAACCCACGAGCGATTGCTACTCAGATTATTGAAGCGCTACCAGCCAGTGAATATATCGCTAAAACTGAAATTGCAGGGGCCGGTTTTATCAATTTCTTTTTGAGCCCACAATCTAAACAAGTGGTCATTAAAGACATTTTTAAAGCAGGCAATCAGTATGGGCGCAATAGCATCGGCAATAAACAAAAAGTGCAGGTGGAATTTGTATCCGCCAACCCGACCGGGCCTTTACACGTAGGTCACGGGCGCGGTGCGGCGGTAGGGGATTGCTTAGCCCGTTTGTTAGATGCAAATGGCTGGGATGTGACGCGTGAGTTTTATTACAACGATGCCGGCGCCCAAATTGATAACCTCACCATTTCTGTTCTGGCACGATGCAAGGGTATCTCGACTGACCATGTGAGCTTTCCAGAAAACGGTTACCGTGGCGAGTATATCAACGATATTGCGGCGGCTTTTCTGACCAAACACACGGTCATTGCCGATGACATTGAAGTTACCGCCAGCGGTGATATTAACGATTTAGAATCAATCCGCACCTTTAGCGTGGCGTATTTACGCCACGAGCAGGATTTAGACTTAAAAGCCTTTCAAATTAAATTTGACGTGTTTTCACTCGAAAGTGCGCTTTACACCACCGGTAAAGTTGAACAAACGGTGCAAGCACTCATTAACAGCGGCCACACATACGAAGAACATCAAGCGCTTTGGCTCAGAACCACCGATTTTGGCGATGATAAAGACCGCGTCATGCGTAAAACCGATGGGGGCTACACTTACTTTGTACCTGATATTGCCTACCATACCGATAAATGGAATCGCGGCTTTGTGCGCGTGATTAACGAGCAAGGTGCCGATCACCACAGCACCATTACCCGTGTTCGCGCTGGTTTGCAGGCGTTGGATATCGGCATTCCACAAGGCTGGCCTGACTACGTGCTGCACCAAATGGTGACCGTGATGCGCGGCGGAGAAGAAGTAAAACTCTCTAAACGTGCCGGCAGTTATGTGACCTTGCGCGATCTGATTGAAGAAGTAGGCTGCGACGCCACTCGCTACTTTTTGGCTGCACGTCGGGCAGATTCACAATTGGTGTTTGATATTGATTTAGCGCGTAGCCAAAGCAACGATAACCCGGTTTACTACATTCAATATGCGCATGCACGTATATGCAGCGTGCTAAGCCAATGGAATAATGATGCTACACACTTGGCTCATGTGGATTTAAGCCCGCTCACAACTGCGCATGAAGCCGCGCTGATGCAACGCCTGAGCGAATACCCAGAAGTGGTAGCCAATGCCGCCACCGAGCTTGCGCCACATGTAATAGCCAACTACTTAAAAGAGTTGGCCAGCGACTTGCACAGCTACTATAACGAATATAAATTTTTAATTGATGACGAAGCGCTTAAACTGGCGCGCTTGAGCTTAATCAGCGCCACGCAACAAGTGCTTAAAAATGGGCTGGATTTACTGGGCGTAAGCGCCCCCAATAAAATGTAGGCTAGCTTTAAAAATAAGGATTACATGAACATGAGTAGAGATTACAAACCAAGCCCTGAACGCACTAAAAAAACCGGCAAAGGCAGTCCTTTTTTTGCTGGATTTTTAGTAGGGGTTTTATTAGGCGTAGGCGCATCACTGGCGGTTGTCATGTATATCAATGGCATTGACAGCCCCTTTACCAGCTTGGAAAAGCCGGCTAAACCAATATCTGAAAAAATTGCAGAAACCGCGAAAACCGCAAAGACTCAAGCCGAAACCAATAACAACCAAGAAGACAACGTGGATGATAAAACACGCTTTGATTTTTACACCATTTTGCCAGGTACCGAGCGCAAAGTTACGCCTGAAGAAATCAAAATTAAAGAAGAGCCTCAAGCGATTACACCCAGCAGTTATTTCTTACAAGTCGGCGCTTTTGCAACGGAGGAAGATGCCGACAACATGAAGGCTAAATTAGCATTACTAGGTTTTGAAGCACAAGTACAAACGGCAACTATTCCGAACAAAGGTATTTTGCACCGCGTGCGCGTAGGCCCTTTAGATAATCTAGATCAAATCAACAAATCAAAAGCCGAATTATCCAGCAACGGCTTTAAAGCCGACCTGATTAAAGTAGATAATGAAAACCAATAATCAGAATGATGGTCAATCGGAAGTAACGCTATTATTAACAAAACTTGTGTCAGCCAAATTCAGTATCATTCGTTCTAAAACTTGCTAGTGCAAATTTACAGCATCATTTACAAGGAAAAATATCAATGAAGAAATTATTAACCGCTTTAATGTTACTTGCCTCATTCAATGTGATGGCAGAGCCGCAATTGGGTAAAGATTTTGATAAAACCGCGCAAGTCATCACCACCGACACCCCCAATAAAATTGAAGTGACCGAATTGTTCTGGTACGGTTGCGGCCACTGCCACCAAATGGAAGCGCCTTTAAACGCATGGGTTAAAAAACTACCTGCTGACGTCGTATTTAAGCGCGTACCTGGTTTGCCACATCAAGCATGGGCACCAATGGCAAAAGCTTATTATGCAATGGAAACTTTAGGTGTTTTAGAAAAACTACACACACCATTGTTTGAGGCCATTCATAAACAAAAATCACTCAACCCAACGGATGAAAAAGCAGCGATTGATTGGGTCACCAAGCAGGGCGGCTTAGATAAAAAGAAAGTTGAAGAAGCTTTCGGGTCATTTTCTACCAATACCAGCCTAAACCGTGCAGCGAACATCTTCCGTGCATCAGGTGCCACTGGCGTGCCTAGCTTAATTATCAACGGCCAATTCATTACCTCCAGCACTATGGCGGGCAACAATGATGCCGCTTTAAAAACCGCAGATTACATCATTGCAAACATTCGTGCCGATAAGGCAAAGGCGGCGACACCGGCAAAAAAGTAACTGAAAAATCAAGCTGGTTTAAAGCTTTTTACCAAAAGATTTTAAACTGGTGATTTTGGTAAGCTGATAAGCCCTAACCGCTTAAAATAAACCCGTTTCTACCTCGAAATAGAAGCGGGTTTTTTTATACGCATAATTTAATTCGAGCGCTTTGCACGAAACTAAAAATAGCGCTATTTTTAACAAAAATATCAAACTCCGTCATTCTGAGCATAGCGAAGAATCCAGTATCATCAATTGCTTGCATGGATTCTTCGCTACGCTCAGAATGACAAGGTGAATTTTCACGAAGTGAAAAGAGAGGGTGCCCTGGGGTACAAAATTAACGTTTTTAGCAATACTTGCCAGTTTACTGGCTTAGTGGTGGTTATCTGTTTGTTCTGGTCGGAGTACCCTTGTGGTGCAAAGCACTCAATTCATATTTTTCCAGGATTTTTCCGATGAAGGTTTTTATTACAGGCGCATCAAGCGGCATAGGTGAAGCGCTTGCTCATGAATACGCCAAGCGTCACCAACATGAAAATACCACTATAGGATTAGTAGCCAGACGTAGTGAGCACTTACAAAAACTACAGCAAACTTTAGAAACAAACTACAACATCAAATGTGCAATTTACCCGCTTGATGTGCGCGATAGCGCCGCACTAGCCACTGCCGCCGCAGACTTCATGCAACAACACGGCACACCTGATGTAGTGATTGCCAATGCTGGTGTAAGCAGTGGCACATTAACCGCACACAAAGAGGATATTGCCGCTTTTCAAGCTGTTATGGACATTAACGTGCTCGGCTTAGTACACACTTTTCAGCCATTTATTGATGCCATGCGTCGCGCTGGCGCAGGTAAATTAGTAGGCATCGCCAGTGTGGCAGGCATACGCGGCTTGCCCGGTGCAGGTGCTTACAGCGCCTCTAAAGCGGCCGCTATCGCTTATTTAGAAAGCTTACGTGTTGAAATGTTGCCCCACAATATTGCCGTCACCACTATCGCTCCCGGCTACATCCGCACGCCGATGACCGACATTAACAGCTATCCGATGCCATTCTTGATGCATGCCGATGTTGCCGCCGCCAAGTTTGTAGATGCCATTGAACATAAACGCCGCTTCTGTGTTATTCCGTGGCAAATGGGCTGGGTGGCAAGGTTAATGAGGCTTATTCCACCTGTTTTGTGGGATTTTATGGCGAAAAATGCGCCGCATAAATCGCGCATTCATGTTGAATAAGCGTTTAATAAAATAAATAGACCTTTATAAAAAGCTACTGCAACCCGAAGGCACCACTCAATGTTGTCATTCCGAGCGTAGCGAAGAATCCATTGTAATCAAGCGGTTACCTAGACTCTTCGCTACGCTCGGAATGACGACAGTTGATATTTTTGTTAAGATTTGAGTTGGCTTTGTTTCATGCAGACGTTTCTAATATCAAAACTGTTTTATAAAATTAGCGTGTAATTGGCTTATAGCGAATACGCTTCGGCTTCGCGCCTTCCTCACCTAGGCGTTTACGTTTATCAGCCTCATATTCTTGATAATTACCGTTAAAGAATGTCCATTGCGAATCACCTTCAGCCGCCAGAATATGTGTGGCAATACGGTCTAAGAACCAGCGATCATGTGAAATCACCAGTACACAACCTGCAAACTCCAATAGCGCGTCTTCCAAGGCACGTAGGGTTTCTATATCCAAGTCATTTGACGGCTCATCCAACAGCAACACATTACCGCCAGAAATCAGCGTTTTAGCCAAATGCAAACGCCCGCGCTCACCACCGGATAGATGACCAACAATCTTTTGCTGGTCACCGCCTTTAAAGTTAAAGCGGCCAATGTAGGCGCGTGATGGCGTTTCATAACGACCCACGGTTAAAATATCCGAGCCGCCTGATATTTCATCAAACACGGTTTTATCATTGCTAAGTACGTCACGGCTTTGATCAACATAAGCCAATTTAACCGTTTGACCAATCTTCACCTCGCCACTGTCAGGCTTATCCATGCCTGTAATCATCTTGAACAGTGTTGATTTACCCGCACCGTTCGGGCCGATAATACCCACGATGGCGCCTGCAGGAACGCTAAAGCTTAAGTTGTCTATCAATAAGCGGTCATTAAAGGCTTTGGTAACATTGTCAAACTCAATCACCTGGTCGCCCAAGCGCTCGCCAGCGGGAATAAATATCTCCTGCGTTTCATTGCGTTTTTGGTACTCGGCGCTGGCAAGCTCTTCATATCGGGCAATACGTGATTTGCTCTTAGCTTGGCGCGCTTTCGGGTTTTGGCGCACCCACTCAAGTTCAGTATTCAGGGCTTTGCGACGTGAAGACTCTTGTGATTCTTCAAGAGCTAAGCGTGCTTGCTTTTGGTCTAACCAGCTTGAGTAATTACCCTTCCATGGAATACCATGACCACGGTCTAACTCTAAAATCCACTCCGCTGCATTGTCTAAAAAGTATCGATCATGCGTTACCGCAACCACCGTACCGGGGAAGCGCACCAAAAACTGTTCTAGCCACTCTACAGATTCCGCGTCCAAATGGTTGGTAGGCTCATCTAACAACAACATATCTGGCTTAGAAAGCAATAGTTTGCACAAGGCTACACGGCGCTTTTCACCACCAGATAATGGGCCGATTTTTGCATCCCAAGGTGGTAAACGCAGTGCATCAGCAGCAATTTCCAATTGCGTGCTTAAATCTGAGCCGCTCGCTGCAATCATGTTTTCCCACTTGGCTTGCTCTTCTGCCAGCTTGTCAAAATCTGCATCAGGCTCAGCATACGCTGCATATACCGCCTCTAAATTGGCTTGCGCCTGCATGACTTCACCCATGCCAGATTCAACTTCTTCACGCACGGTTTTTTCAGGGTCTAACTGCGGTTCTTGCGGCAAATAACCGATAGAAATGCCCGGCTGCCACTGCACTTCGCCCTCAAATTCTTTATCCACGCCCGCCATAATGCGCAGTACCGTTGACTTACCCGATCCATTTAAACCCAGCAAACCAATTTTTGCACCTGGGAAAAAAGATAATGAAATATCTTTAATAATGGTTTTTTTAGGCGGGACTATTTTGCTCACGCGGAGCATAGACATTACGTATTGAGCCATGATGTTAATTTACAAATTTGAAAGGTGAAAGCTTAACAGAAACCAAGCTAACGTAATAGGCGAGAGGTAATATGGGTATAATGCATTCACTTCAAAGAACGCTAAATATCGCCATGGCTATTAAATCCACCATTTATAAAATTGATCTCCAAGTTTCAGATATGGATCGCAATTATTACCAACAACATAGCCTCACACTAGCTAAACACCCTTCAGAAACCGATGAACGGGTGATGGTCAGGCTACTTGGTTTTGCACTTTACGCCAACGAAGCACTGATATTCGGTAAAGGCTTAAGTGATGATGAAGAACCGGATTTATGGCAAAAAGACCTCACTGGCGCCATTGAGCTCTGGATGGATGTAGGCTTACCTACAGAAAAAGACATACGTAAAGCCGCAGGGCGCGCCAAACAAGTAGTAGTCATGCTTTACGGTGGGCGAATTGCCGATATGTGGTGGTCGCAAAACAGTAAAGCCTTGCTAAAACTCAACAACCTCACCGTCATCAATCTGCCTGATACGCAAGCACTCGCAAATATGGCCACACGCAGCATGAATATCAGCTGCACAATTCAAGATGGTGAGATTTTGGTGGGGCATGACAATGGCAGCTTTAACATCACGCCAGTGATTTTGAAAGCGCCTAGCAGCGCTTATTAGCACAACGGGGGATGGGAGGTTAATAATCATTGTGTTATGGCATTCACTGTTTGAGAGTTAATCTATTAATAAATGCATATATTTTTCAAAAACACCACCTTACATCAGTAAGTCAATGTGCTATAATTTTTTCCTGTAGATACTCAATGGAGGTAGTGTGATGATTATTACTGTTTCAGAAAAAGGGCAACTGGTGATTCCAGCTCAACTCAGGCGGAGTTTGGGCATTAGTGCTGGCACGCGCTTGGATATTATTCCTGAAGCCAATGGTTTTAAAGTGTTGGTAGACCATGCACGTAAAACCAAACGGGCAGCAGATTGCATAGGAATTACAGCCTATAGCGGCGCACCCGTTTCAATCGAAGAAATGAACGTTGCGCAGTATGCAGTTAAATAACTTATGTCATATTCAAAATTCACTTACTTTCAAAGATTGATAGCATGATTGCGCTTGACACCAACGTACTGGCAAGATTAGTCACTAATGATGATAAGACACAAGCAAAAGAGGCTGCTGCGCTCATTGATAGCGGGATGGCGCTGTTCGTGCCAACAACCGTTTTACTTGAGCTGGAATGGGTGCTGCGTGGGGCTTATCATTTAGATAGTGCAACAATCGTTCGCACTTTTGAGCATTTACTCTCTATACGAAACTTAAGTTTTGAGCGGCAAGCTGAGGTAGAGATGGCACTACAACATTATGCTATTGGTTTTGACTTTGCTGATGCCTTGCATCACAGCGCAATTTTAAGCTGTGCTGGCTTTGCAAGTTTTGATAAAAACTTTGAAAAGTTGGCGGCTAAAACTAAATTAAAACCAGTAGTTGCAGAGCCCAAGTTATTTACAAAATTTTAGCAGGTTTAAGTTTAGGTCGTCTCGCTTTACCCGCAGTGACACGCCGGCCCAAAGCCTGCGCTATTTGTGCGGTAAACGAATCGTTACCTAGTGCATAATTACTAATTGTCGCCCTGCGTATTTCATCCACCAAACCCACATCAAGTTGAAATCTAAATAGTTCACGATAGGCGGCTTGCCTGCTTGCGGCATCTAAATCTTTAAATTTACTGAGGTTGACTTAGATAAAATAGTTGGTAGGTAGGTTAAAAGAAGTAGCAATGCTGCTAGTGTTAAATACTACTGTAATGATTAGTAAAGTTATACAAGGCACTGAAATACAAAACTAGGGTACAACTTTATTATGAGTGAACAAATATAAAAACGGTGAGCAACCAAGCTATTCAGCCGACACGCTTTTTGCTAAATTGCTTGGTTTATACACATCTGTACC
>JABFQV010000013.1 GCA_013141495.1 Methylotenera sp.
GCATGCGAAAGTAGGTCACTGCCAAGCTATTTACACTAAAAACCCCATCATGATCGTGATGGGGTTTTTTTATGCCCGGCGTATGGGGTGCCTATAAGCCTCATTAGGTGTTTGCTTATTCAAAACATGTGAGCAAGATTGCTTGATTTACGTAGCCGTTTCACTTATTACAAAGTGGTTTTGGATTGTGCATCACTTGATGCGGTAATCAAATGCCTACGATTTTTTCTAGTGCGCTACGGTTGATAATTTCAATTTGGCCTCTGCCTAGTGATACAGAGCCCTTTTGTTCTAGGCGCTTTAGTTGACGACTCACAACTTCACGCGCGGTACCTAACTCATCGGCTATTTGCTGGTGAGTGCGAACAATTTGTGTGTTGTTCGCATCAAGTAACACTTTCGCAAGACGCGCGTCAAGATTATGAAAAGCGACTTCATCAAGCAATACGATAAGGTCGCTAATAAGTGCACCATAGTTTGTCATCACAAATTTACGAAAGACACTTGAATCAAGCATCAGTTGATGAAATGCAGTTGCAGGTATTAATACATCTCGAATAGGCTCTTCTACGATTGTTGAGGCGGGATAGTCGCTATTGCCTAATAGGCATGTTGTGGTGATTACACAAGTTTCGCCTGAACCAACACGATATAGCAGAATTTCGCGACCATTTGATGACATTTTATATACGCGAGATTTCCCTGCCAATCTCATCACGTAAGCGCCGCAAGGTGTACCTTCACGATAGCCAATAGTCCCTGTCGGGGCTTCTACAATTCGAGAATATTTGCTTAGCATATCTTTGGCCGACTGCTCTAAGTTCCTGAGTTCTGGAAATTGTTCAAGCCAATCAAGGCCATTAACTGAATTTAGCATTACATATATCCTAGTAATATAGTCAAGTTATTGTAACGATAAAAATTAGGCGTGTCAGTATTTTTAGCGTAACTAATCTACAATTAAACTTTTTAAAACCTCAATGCCAAATCCGACACCAAAACCATTGGTGTCGGTTTGTATGGCGCCTAGGCCGCCTTTGCGATTAGCTGATGATAAGTCGGCATGCAACCAGGCGACGTCGTTTTCGATAAATTTACCTAAAAATCTGGCAGCATGAATATGATCGCCACCGCCTTCAAGCGTACATTGTTTAATATCAGCAATATCACTATCTAAGTCGCTATCAAAGTCATCATCGTATGGAAACGCTACTATGCGTTCGCCTGCCTTGGTCCCAGCACGAACTGCTGTGCAGGCTAGTTCTGGCTGATTAGCAATAATGCCGCTCATGCGGTCGCTTAGTGCCGTAATCATGCTGCCTGTCAACGTGGCAAAATCTAGAATAACATCGGGTTTTTGGCGTGAAGCAAGAGTAAGCGTGTCTGCCAACACCATGCGACCTTCTGCATCGGTGTGTATGATTTCAATGCTCATTCCATTGAGCGCGGTAACTACATCATTTTGTTTATAAGCGTTGGGGCTGATATGATTTTGAGCGATGGCTAGCCAACAGTCTAGTTTGATGGGTAGTTGCATTTGGCTGGCTGCAAGCAAAATACCTAAAGCAACCGCAGAGCCATTCATATCTTCATGCATCCCTAACATGTATTTTGCGGGCTTGAGGTTATGACCACCAGTATCAAAACAAATGCCTTTACCGACGATAGCAATGTGTTTTTGAGCATTTTCTGCATGGTATGAAAGATGCACAATTGCAGCGTCTGCAGGTTCAGACCCTTGACCTACTGCCACAAAGGCGCCTGCGCCCATCTTTTTGAGTGCAGCCATATCAAACTCTTCATGTTGCCAGCCATGGTCTTTGGCTAAGGCGGCTACTTTTTTCCGATAAATGGTTGGTGTTAGTTCGTTTGGAGGAGTCAAAGTCAGCTGGCGGCACAGAGCATTGCCAGCGACGCGCGCGTTGACATAAGCATAATCGTGATTAGCTTGGTAGCCATAAATGCTTACGTTTTTTAACGCGCTAGACTTTTGATCTTTTTTTCTATTGGGGAGCGTTACCGAGTTGGCTGTTACCACGTAGTAGGCTGCGCATGCATGTGCTTCACGCGTTACATCATCGCCAAATACACAGATAGCTATGCTATCCGGTTGCTCGTCAAATAATGGTTTGGCTGCTTTACGCAGTAGCGTATGGCGCTGAAACATGTTGAGTTTGTTACTTAAGGCGACAAAGCTTATAACGTTGCCATCAGGTAAGTCTAAAGTGACTGGCGATTTAAATAGATCTTTGTATTCACCTTTACTTCGGTTTAACTTGCTTTGTAAATCCGTAAGATATGGCAGCGCTTTTTCTTCTTTTTCAGTTAAAACAAAAAGTATGTGCTTATGTGTTTTTAATGAATTTTCATTGGCAATCTCTGCATTTTGCAGTAGTTTTATAGACATTTACAATCCTTAAAGTTTGATGAAAAGGGCACTTAATCTGCATCAATGAGTGTTGGTTTAATGTGAAAAGAACGCGACTAAACTTGACCAAAACCACTAAAAAAGCCACACTACGGTTTTATGAAATTATTCTACTACGCACGCTGTGTGCGTAGTATTTCAGACACGCTATATTTGTTTTTGTTGCTTTTAGTTTGCATGGTGATTATACCAATTGGGGTGCAGTCACGGGGACTAAGAAATTACGCAAATACAGTCACACGGAGCCCCAACTGAATGTCATTAAACACACATTTGAGTAACCCAGATACTGATCGTCAAGAAACCCAAGAATGGCTGGATGCACTTGCCGCTGTTATTGAAACCGAGGGCACGGAGCGTGCACATTTCTTACTGGAGGCGATGATAGATCAAGCACGTCGTTCTGGCAGTAATTTGCCTTACAACGCGACTACCGCTTATGTGAATACCATCCCAACACACTTGCAGGCTAAACTACCAGGTGACCCTGAAATGGAGCGACGCGTGCGTGCATTAGTGCGCTGGAATGCCATTATGACCGTGTTGCGTGCTAATGAGAAATCTCCTGGAGTCGGTGGGCATATTGCGAGTTTTCAATCAGCGGCAACATTGTATGACACCGGCTTTAATTACTTTTTTAGAGCAGCTAATGAAAACTTTGGCGGTGATTGCGTCTATTTTCAAGGGCACTCATCGCCAGGGGTTTATGCGCGTGCATTTTTAGAAGGTCGTATTACTGAAGAGAGAATGGATAATTTCCGCCAAGAAACGGGTGGTAATGGTTTGCCTAGCTACCCACATCCTTGGCTGATGCCTGATTTTTGGCAATTTCCAACGGTTTCAATGGGTTTAGGCCCACTGGCAGGTATTTATCAAGCACGCTTTTTGAAATACATTCATGATCGCGGTATTGCTGACACTTCTGATCGCAAAGTATGGGTGTTCTGTGGTGATGGCGAGATGGATGAGCCAGAATCATTAGGTGCAATTTCACTGGCTTCACGTGAGAAGTTAGATAACCTGATTTTTGTGATTAACTGTAACCTGCAACGTCTAGACGGCCCTGTGCGCGGTAACGGAAAGATTATCCAAGAACTGGAATCTGATTTTAGAGGCTCAGGCTGGAATGTGCTCAAAGTCATCTGGGGTTCATATTGGGACCCATTGTTGGCGATGGACAAAGATGGTTTGCTGAAAAAACGCATGGAAGAATGTGTAGATGGCGAGTATCAAAACTTTAAAGCTAAAGGTGGCGCTTATACCCGCGAGCATTTCTTTGGCAAGTATCCAGAGTTAAAAGCGATGGTTGCTGCGATGAGTGACCAAGATATTTGGCGCTTAAACCGTGGTGGTCACGATCCACATAAAGTGTTTGCCGCTTACAACGCTGCGGTGAATCACAAAGGTCAACCAACGGTAATTTTAGCTAAAACAGTTAAAGGCTACGGCATGGGCCAGGCTGGCGAGGCTCAAAATATCACGCATCAACAAAAAAGCATGGATATTGAGTCGTTGAAGAAATTCCGTGACCGCTTTGACTTACCTATTACCGATGAACAAGTGGAAAACTTGTCATTTTACAAACCTGCTGACGATAGCCCTGAAATGCAGTACATGGCTGAGCGCCGTGCCGCGATGGGGGGCTTTGTGCCGCAACGTCGTCAACAAGGTAATGCGCTTACTGTACCTGAGTTGTCAGCGTTTGAAAATATGCTGGTTTCTACAGGCGAGCGTGAAATATCAACCACGATGGCGTTTGTGCGCATACTTTCTACTTTGGTGCGTGATAAGCAGATTGGCAAGTTCATTGTGCCGATTGTGCCAGATGAAGCGCGTACCTTTGGTATGGAAGGCTTGTTCCGTCAGTTAGGTATCTACGCCAGCCAAGGCCAGTTGTACGAGCCGATGGATTCTGACCAAGTGATGTATTACAAAGAGTCTAAAGATGGTCAAATTTTAGAAGAAGGCATCAACGAGGCGGGTTCATTCGCTAGTTGGCTGGCAGCCGCTACGTCTTACAGCGTGACCGGTGTACAGATGATTCCGTTTTACATTTACTATTCTATGTTTGGTTTCCAGCGTATTGGCGACCTAGCCTGGATGGCTGGTGATTCACGTGCGCGAGGTTTCTTGCTTGGTGCAACCGCTGGCCGTACCACCTTGAATGGTGAAGGTTTGCAACACGAAGATGGTCATAGCCATTTGATGTCAGCGACTATTCCTAACTGTATTTCGTATGACCCGACGTTTGCTTATGAATTAGCCGTGATTATTCAAGAAGGCTTGCGCCGTATGGTGCAAAACCAGGAAGACGTGTATTACTACATTACGTTAATGAATGAAAACTACAGCCACCCAGAAATGCCGAAAGACAGTGCAGAAGGCATTCTTAAAGGACTGTACAACTTTAGTAAATCTAAGGCTAAAGGTGAAAAAGTTCAATTGATGGGTAGTGGTGTGATTCTGCGTGAAGTGATTGCTGCGGCAGAACTGCTGGAAAAAGACTGGGGCATTGCCGCTGACGTATGGAGCGCGCCTAGCTTTACCGAGTTGCGCCGCGAAGGTTTGGATTGTGAGCGCTGGAATATGCTTAACCCGGAAAAACCGCAAAGAGTAAGCTATGTTGCGCAGTGTCTGAAAGATGCAAAAGGTCCTGTCATTGTTTCAACCGACTACATGAAGAGCTTTGCTGAGCAAATTCAACGCTTCGTACCTAATAAGTTTGTCGCCCTTGGCACTGATGGCTTTGGTCGCTCAGATAGCCGTGAAGCTTTGCGTGACTTCTTTGAAGTGAACCGATATTACGTTGTGGTGGCTGCATTGAAAGCTTTGAGTGACGACGGAAAATTACCGGCAGCCACAGTGGCTGAGGCGGTTAAAAAATACAACTTAAATGCTAACAAGCCAAACCCAACGACAGTTTAAGGATACGCACACATGGCAGTACAAGACATATTCGTCCCCGACATTGGCAATTTCGACTCTGTTGATGTGATTGAAGTTTTAGTTAAAGCTGGCGACACTATCGCTAAAGATGACTCATTGATTACCGTTGAGTCTGACAAGGCCTCAATGGATATTCCAGCGCCTTATTCTGGCGTGGTGAAAGAGGTGAAAATCAAAGTCGGCGATAAAGTCGCACAAGGCACGTTGATGATCACTTTGGATGTGAGCGATGCGGCAGCGAAACCTACGACAGAGCCAGCTACTCCAGCGGTGGTGGAACCTGTAGCCGAAATAGCCAAAGTAGCGATCCCTGAACCAAGCCGACCTGCACCTGAGCCACCTAAACCGATAGCGCCGGTTCAGCAACCTGCGCCAGTGGGTGAGCATGCTGTGGTTGCACCTGGCAAGCTTTCGCATGCGAGTCCATCTATTCGTAAATTTGCACGTGAGTTAGGTGTGGATTTGGCGCATGTTAAGGGAAGTGGCGCTAAAAATCGTATTTTACAAAGTGACGTCCAGGGCTATGTAAAAGGCGAATTGGCGAAACCACGCACTGAGAATATGGGCGCCGGTGTTAGTAGCTTGGCGGCATTGCCAATGCCGGTGATTGATTTTAGCCAGTTTGGCGCGATTGAAACAAAAGCATTATCGCGTATTAAAAAGCTTTCAGGCGCTAACTTACATCGAAATTGGGTCACTGCACCACATGTAACACAGTTTGATGAGGCGGATATCACAGACTTGGAAGACTTTAGAAAGTCTATGCAGGCCGAGGCTGAAAAGCGCGGTGTAAAACTCACCATGTTGGCATTTTTGATTAAAGCTTCGGTCAATGCGCTTAAAGCTTATCCTAACTTTAATGCATCACTGTCACCAGATGGCGATAGCTTGATTCTAAAAAATTACTTCAATATCGGTTTTGCTTGCGACACGCCGGATGGCTTGGTTGTGCCAGTCGTGAAAGATGTACAGCAAAAAGACGTGCTGGATATTGCGCGTGATTTAGCAGAGCTCTCAACCAAAGCCCGTGAACGTAAGCTAAAAGTAGAAGAGATGCAGGGTGGCTGCTTTACAATATCCAGCTTGGGCGGCATCGGCGGCACCATGTTTACGCCGATTATCAACTGCCCAGAAGTCGCTATTTTAGGCGTTTCGCGTTCTAGCATGCAACCAGTGTATGACGCCAAAACTAAAACTTTTGAGCCGAGGTTAATGTTGCCAATGTCATTATCTTACGATCATAGAGTGGTGGATGGTGCCGATGGTGCACGCTTTACTAGCCATATGCGCATGATGCTAAGTGATGTGCGTAGGTTATTGCTGTAGTTGTTAGTATTCTAAAAGGGCGCTATTAGCGCCCTTTTTTTATTTTGATCCGTTGATTAAACTTGTTAGCTATTTACAAACAGCTTAAATCTATCAATACTTCGTTTAGGTGCTTTCTTAAAGCGGATGTTTAAGAAAAAACTAGTATTACGGTTAATTAGATTTGATTTGCAACATATTGCCTAGCATTAACGCTAGATTTTTCAGTTTAGTCGATTGAGGATCACGTCATGAGTCTTTTAAATTTGTTTTGGTTGTTTTTTGCTCCTAACAAGGGCTGGCGACATTTGGTGCAAAGTAAACCGTCGATACATCGGCTTTACTTATTGCATGTTGTACCATTGTCAATGATTCCGCCGCTGTTTTTGTATTTTGCAGGCAGTCAATACGCAGGTGGTTTAATCCCTATATTGTCCCCTTCTAAATTATTGCTGGCTGCGGTTATTTTGTTTATGGTCGAACTGGTGGCGGTGCCGGTGATGGCAATGATTGTTCGTCAGTTAGCTGAAGTTGCCGAGATTCATCCCAGCTACCATGATTCTTTTACTTTTGCTGCAGTAGCGCCGACACCGCTGTGGTTAGCGCCCATTGCTTTTCTTATCTTTCCTAATATTACTTTAAGTCTTGTGGTATTAACTTTGGCGATTATGGCGACCATTGGTTTTATTTATTATGGGATTCCAGCGGTATTCCGGTTAAAAGACCGTGGACACACTATGTTGATGTTCGGTGCGGTGCTGACAGCGGGAGCAATTGCATGGGGCTTTCTTATGGTGTCAACGTTGGTTGTGTTAGGTAGTGTACAAAATCTTTATTAGTTCTCTTTGCAAGTTGTTTGTAGCGGTTAGTTGGGTAATGTTACAACAACATTTTCGCTATCTGCTTACCTTTATTCACCAGCATTCGTAATGCAAATTATTGGTGCGTTGTATTGGCTATGCATGTTTGTAGGCATGAAAATAGAAGGTTTAATGTTAAAATCACACAAAATAACCAAAGTTTAAGCAAAGGGTGTGCATGAGTAATTTAGTTGAAGTATTAGTACCTGATATTGGCAACTTCGATAGTGTCGATGTGATTGAGGTGCTGGTTAAAGCCGGTGACATGATCGCTAAAGAAGACTTGTTGATTACAGTAGAGTCTGACAAAGCATCAATGGATATTCCCTCATCACACGCGGGTACGGTCAAAGAAGTGAAAGTGAAAGTGGGCGATAAAGTTGCAAAAGGCTCGCTTATCCTGTTGGTAGAAGCTGAAGCGTCGGTGGCGAGCGCACCCGCTAAAGTGGAAGTACCTGCAATGGTTTCTGTTGCTACACCGGTTGCCAGTGCACCAGCCCCTGCGTTAGCTGTTGGCAATAACGACCTCAATACACAACTGGTTGTCCTGGGTAGTGGTCCTGGTGGTTATACCGCGGCTTTCCGCGCGGCAGACTTGGGCCGGCAAGTCGTGCTGATTGAGCGTTACTCAACCTTGGGCGGCGTTTGCCTTAACGTAGGCTGTATTCCATCTAAAGCATTGTTGCATACGGCAAAAGTCATCACTGAGGCTGAAGAATCCAGTCATCACGGCGTAAGCTTTGGCGCCCCTAAAGTAGATTTAGACCAATTACGTAATTGGAAAGCGAATGATGTTGTAGGTAAGCTGACAGGTGGTTTGGCCGCGATGGCAAAACAACGCGGCGTGACTGTGGTGCAAGGCATAGGTAAGTTTACCAGCCCTAATCAAATTGCAGTCACGGCAGCTGATGGTAAAGTGACTATGGTAGGTTTTGAAAACGCAATCATCGCGGCAGGCTCGCAAGCGACCAAATTCCCTGGCGTGGTTGCAGATGAACGCATTATGGATTCTACCGGGGCATTAGCCTTGGCCGACGTGCCTAAGCGCATGCTAGTGATTGGTGGCGGCATCATTGGCCTTGAGATGGGTACGGTTTACGATGCCTTGGGCACAAAAGTGAGTGTGGTTGAATTTACCGATGGCCTCATTCAGGGTTGCGACCGTGATTTAGTGCGTCCATTACAAAAGCGTATGGAGAAGCGTTTCGAGGCCATTATGCTCAATACCAAAGTGGCGAGCATGGAACCTAAAAAAGACGGTATCTATGTGACCTTTGAAGGGGTTAATGGTAACGCTGATGCACCTAAAGACGTAGAGGTTTACGACCGTGTGTTGGTTTCTATTGGCCGCCGACCAAACGGTAAAAATATCGGTGCTGAAAATGCAGGCGTAGCGGTAGATGATTACGGCTTTATTGCGGTAGATAAACAAATGCGCACCAATGTGCCGCATATCTTCGCGATTGGTGACATTGTCGGCCAGCCGATGTTGGCACACAAAGCAACGCATGAAGCTAAAGTAGCGGCAGAAGTGATTGCAGGAGAGAAAGTTGAATTTGTCGCCTCAGTGATTCCATCCGTCGCTTATACCGACCCGGAAGTGGCATGGGTAGGGGTCACTGAAACAGAAGCTAAAGCTAAAGGCATTGCTATCGAAAAGGCGAGCTTCCCTTGGGCTGCAAGCGGCCGCGCACTTTCAATTGCACGTACCGAAGGTACAACCAAGCTCATATTTGATAAAGAAACACACCGTGTGATTGGCGCAGGTATTGTAGGTGTTAATGCAGGTGAGTTATTAGCTGAAGCCGTGTTGGCGATTGAAATGGGTGCAGATGCGCATGATTTAGGTTTAACGATCCATGCACATCCAACGCTCTCTGAAACAGTGTGCTTTGCCGCTGAGATGAAAGAAGGCACGATTACTGATCTTTACATCAAAAAGCGCTAGTAAAAAGAAACTAAAGTAAATGCATGGCAAAGACTGAATTTTTAGTAAAGCTCTCGCAGCTTTTACCTAATGACCGGGTTTATACAGACCCGGTAGATTGCTATGCCTACGCTTACGATAACTCGCGTAATTATCATTCGCCGATAGCGGTTGCTTTCCCACTAAATATTGAAGAAGTACAAAGTGTCATTCAGCTTTGTAATGCTCACCAAGTGCCTGTGGTGCCGCGCGGGCGCGGTACAGGCACCGCGGGTGGTAGCGTGCCGGAGGTTGGTGGTGTGGCGCTCTCACTTGAGCGCATGAACAATATTCTTAGCATCGACCCTGACAATCGCATGGCGATTGTTGAGCCGGGAGTGTTGAATCAAGAGTTGCAAGATGCGATCAAGCCGGTTGGTTTCTTTTGGCCACCGGATCCGTCCAGCGCGGCTTATTGCAGCATTGGCGGCAACTTAGCCACTTGTGCCGCAGGCCCGCATGCGGTGAAGTATGGCGTGGCACGTGACCATATTCTAGGTTTAAAAGCGGTCACTGGCAGTGGCGATATTATCAAAACAGGCTGTTATACCAGCAAAGGTGTGGTGGGCTACGACTTAACCCGTTTGCTGGTGGGTTCTGAAGGAACACTGGCTGTGATATGTGAGGCAACGCTGAAGCTGACACCATTGCCGAAATTTACCGGCGGCATCACTGCCGAATTTGTAGATACGGCAAGCTGTGCAAAAGCCATCGCCGCGATTATGGCGCAGCCTTACACGCCGAGTGCTTTAGAATTTTTAGATAACGGTGCGCTTACGCTGATTCGTAGCCGGCATGAGAACTTATTGCCCGAAAATGCCCGCGCCTATTTGATGATTGAGGTGGATGGCTCGCAGCAGGAAATTGCTGAAGCCACGACGGCTATTCTGCAAGCCTGCCAAGTGCATGGCTTGATTGAGGCAAAACCAGCGCATGATACGAAAGCGTTGTGGGCTGCACGTAAAGCGCTTTCACCATTATTGAAAGATATTGCACCTAAAAAAATCAATGAAGATATCGCTGTGCCAGTATCTCATTTGCCCGAATTACTTACGGGTTTAGAGAGGTTGGCAGCACATTATCAAATTGCCAATGTGAATTTTGGCCACGCAGGCAACGGCAATATACATGTGAATTTGTTAGTTAACCCTGATAATACCAATGAAATGAAACGTGCTTACGAATGCCTGGATGAAGTATTTAGCCTAGTGTTGTCGTTGCAAGGCACGCTTTCTGGTGAGCATGGTGTGGGCATGGCCAAGCGTCCGTTTGTGCCGCGTGAAATTGATGCAACTACCATTAAGCTAATGAAATCATTAAAGCTGACTTTTGACCCTAATAATATTTTGAACCCAGGCAAGTTGTTTCCTTAACCTTTAAAACACCATTAGTGGCAGCTTACTTCTTCTAACTCCGCTCCAGGAAAATCGGGTTTTAATTTTTCAAGAGCAGCCACATCAGTTTCTGTCAGGTTGCTGAATAATAAGCTGGCATGGCCTTTACCTTGATTGCGTAATGCTTTTACGACATCTTTTACCCCTTTAGCTTTTAGCTCATTCAGTAGTTTGATGGCAAGCTGTTCATCTTCAAAAATGCCGAATGAAATCGCGTTTTTCCATTTCTTTTCTTGTACTACAAATAAATCTTCAACGCCGAGTGCTTTTAATTCAGCTGCTTTGGTTTGAGCCTCTTGCGTTGATTTAAGCGGCGGTTTATAAACCCAAAAACGCTTAGCCTGTTGTTGAGTTTGCTGTTTCAAAGTGGCTTGTAGTGCTAATTGTGAAATTGCATTTTGTGCGTTAGTGATATTTGTATCTGTAAAAATACCCCATTCAAAACATGATGTTGCAATCGGCGTTGCTTGTGTGGCAACCGGTGCGGCCGATACCGTTGATTTTTTTGGTATGGACGCTATTTGAGCTTGCGATAGAATCTTGATTTTTTCAGGGTCTATTTCAGCTAATTTAGTTTGTGGCTTGCTTGGTAAAATAAACTCGGCATTAAAGTAAGCGAACAACCCTAGATTAAATAGTGCTAAAACCCAAAACAATTGCTTCATTGCGCATCACTTTTCATGGAATTTTCGTTTAATGTGGAAGTTGCCAGTAAATACAGGCCCTGACAAACCAAATTATCAACGATTATGGTTTGGTTTGTCACGTGGCGTGTAAGCATTTCATTGATGACCATTGCATTGCCGCCACTGATAATAATGCAAGGGGCTTGCTGGCTATGTTGTGTGAGTGCATCAAGCATTTGCCTGATTGCGCCCACAATTGCATGTAATGCGCCATTATAGATAGCATCAGCCGTGTTTTTAGCAAAAATATCCTCTAGTTTTTGGGCTGCCGTTGCTAGTGCCTGTGTTTGTGATGCAGCAATTTTTGGTAATTGAGCGGTTGCAAGCCCAAGACTTTGTTGCATTAAAGTAAGCCCTGGCAAAATCAAGCCACCCATAAATTCACCATATTGCTTGTGATTGATTTTACAGCTATTCAGCGCATCAATCGTCACGGCGGTGCCTGCATTGACCACTATGCACGTCGCATGTTTTATATTCCATGCCGCAACTAACGCAGCCCAGCGGTCGGCACCTAAAGTTTCTGGTTTTATATAAAGGTTAATGACATGGCAGGCTTGTGGAACAGCTTTCACCCAGTGAATAGGTAAGTGATAAGGCGATAATTTTTCTGCAAGATTTGTTGCATGCTGTTCACCAGCCACATTGGAAATCGCAATATGGTCGTAGCCAAAAAGTGCAGGTGAAAGATCAGCAGAATCAATTCCACTATTTAAGCACACGTCATGCTGAGTTATTTCACCAAGCGCGTTAAATATTGCCCACTTGGTTCTGGTGTTTCCTGCATCTATAGTTAACAGCATGCTTCTCCAGTACTGCGACAATTCGTCACATTTTTAATCATCTGCTCAACGCGTATAATGCGCAGTAAATTTACAATAATTTACATTTGGCAGGGGTATCGTGATGCAGCATTTTAAGTTAAAAAATCAATCTGCAATTTCAAAAATCTTATCAACGAGCATTTTAGCACCATGCTTGTTTGGTGTGTTTTCACAAAATGTACAGGCAGAACAATTGGATTTGCCGAGCATTGAAATCCGTGCCGTGGAAATTGATGATGAAAATAAATCTTCACTCAATACCAGTGACACAGCAAGCCTGTTGAGTGATGAGCCGGGCATTAGCCTTTACCGCGCTGGTGGTGTTTCAAGTTTGCCAGTGATACACGGTTTGGCAGATGACCGCGTACGGGTTAAGGTGGATGGCATGGATTTGATTTCCAGCTGTGCCAATCATATGAATCCGCCTTTGTCATATATCGATCCTACTAACGTCAGAAATATACAAGTATTTGCGGGAATCTCACCTGTTAGTTTAGGCGGTGACAGTATTGCGGGCACTATTTTAGTAAATTCTGCTACACCTGAATTTGCAAAAAATGGGGATGAATTGTTGGTTAAAGCTACATTTGGCACGTTCTACCGTAGCAACAATGATGCACGTGGTGTGAACTTGTCTGCCAGTGTCGCCAATGAAAATGTTTATATGCGCTATACCGGCTCAACGGTTGAAGCGAACAATTACAATGCAGGGGGTCATTTCAAGTCAGCACTATCAACTGCTGTTAGAAGTTGGTTAAAAGATGGCAGTGAAGTTGGCTCTACCGCTTACAAAGCGCGCAACCATGCGTTGGCTTTTGGTGTGCAGCATGAGAATCACTTGGTGGAATTCAAGCTGGGAATACAGGACATTCCTTACCAGGGTTTTGTGAACCAGCGTATGGATATGACCGGTAACGATGCCGAGCAATATAACCTGAGCTACAAAGGTAAATATGGCTGGGGTGCTTTGGAGGCGCGTGCTTACCATGAAAGAACACGTCATAGCATGCAGTTTGGCGATGATAAGCAGTATTGGTATGGTAATGCGCCGGGTATGCCTATGGATACAGAGGGTAAAACCACGGGTGTAAATTTAAAAGGAGATATCAATCTCTCAGAGCGTGATACTTTGCGTGTTGGCGGAGAATATCAGCGCTATCGCTTGGATGATTATTGGATGGCTTCAGGTACCGGCATGATGATGGCGCCGAATACTTTTTGGAACATCAATAATGGTGAGCGTGATAAATATGATGTTTTTGCTGAGTGGGATGCAAAATGGAACGCGCAGTGGTTCTCTCAACTAGGTTTGCGTAGCAGTACCGTGAAAATGGATGCTGGGAATGTGCAAGGATATAGCTCAATGTATAGTGCTGCTGCAACTGTTTTCAATTCTGCAGACCGTTCAAATACTGACAATAATATTGATGTCACTGCTTTGGCTCGATTTACACCAGATGCAGAAAAAACCTTTGAAGCTGGCTATGCTATGAAAACGCGTTCACCGAATGTGTATGAGCGATTTGCTTGGTCAAATAGCAATACTATGGTCATGAACATGAATAACCTGTATGGCGATGGTAATGGCTATGTTGGTAATTTGAATTTAAAACCAGAAACTGCTCATAAATTAAGCGCTTCAGGCAATTGGCATGATGCTGCGAAGCAGCATTGGCATTTAAATGTAACGCCGCATTTTACTTATGTGAATGATTATATAGATGCAGTGGCTTGCACTGAGGTGGGGAAGATATGTCCAAGTCGTGCAGATATGATGGGCAACACAGATGGTTTTGTGAATCTAAGTTTAGACAACCAATCTGCAAGAATCTATGGTGTGGATGTGTCAGGGAAAATGCTTTTGGCGCAGAACACTGGCATGGGTAGGTTTGATGCAAAAGGGGCTTTAAGTTATCTGCGTGGTAAGAACAATCAGTCAGGAGATGATTTGTATAACATCATGCCGCTCAATGCAACGTTGGCTTTAGAGCATCATTTTGGTGGTTGGTCTAATACGCTTCAAGCGAAACTGGTGGATAGCAAAGATAATGTGCAGGCAATACGCAAGGAAGTAAAAACTGCAGGATTTACATTGCTTAATTTTTATACCAGCTATGATTGGAAAAATGCACGTCTAGATTTGGGTGTCGAGAATATTTTCGACAAACACTACTATGACCCGTTAGGTGGTGCATATCTCGGTCAGGGCGCAACCATGGGCACAAGTGTGTTGCATGGTACACAGGTGCCAGGTATGGGGCGCTCTGTGAATGTTGGTTTAACCCTTAAATATTAAAGCGTTTTAAGCCTGTGCGGTTTAAGTACCGCGCAGGCTGATTTCACCAGAGATAAATTTTTGTAGGCCAGTTTCAGTTTCCACAAGCAAGGTGCCATCTTCCGTAATACCTTGCACAATGCCGTGTATTTCTCGACCATCTGGCATCAGCATGCGCACTTGCTGTAAATGATAGGCATGATGCTTTGTCCATTCATCACTCAGATTCATGAGTCCATTTTGTTCAAACTCTTTCAGGACAATTGCCAGTTGTACAAGTAATGTACTGAGTAGAATGTTGGGGTCAATTGGTTGTGCCGATACGCTGGCTAAATCAGTTGCTGGCTGCTCAATCTGCTTCTTGATGTAGTCAGGCAGGCGCAGGTTGATGCCAATGCCGATGACCGCAGTGCTGGGGCCATCCATATCACCTTGTACTTCTATCAGGATACCTGCCAGCTTTTCACGGTTAATCAAAATATCGTTAGGCCATTTGAGCTGCGCCTGCTGAATGCCTAACGTGTGTAAAGCGCGTATCAAAGCGACACCAATTGCCAAACTTAAGCCAGATAATGTAGCGGCACCGCATTGAAAGCGCCATAGCAATGAAAACGTTAAACTTGCTCCTAATCCGGCCTGCCATGTGCGACCACGTCTGCCACGACCTTGCGTTTGTAAGTTAGCCGCTACGCACGTTGCATGATTTGACTCGCCATTTGCCTTACGCATCAGGTAGGTATTGGTAGATTCGATATGGTCGTGAATTTCAAGCTTAAACGTATGACCAAGTGCCTTGAGTGCATTCAGTACAGTCTGCTCTTCAAGAAAAGTCAGCGCATGAGGGAGTTTATAGCCACGACCGCGTACCGAGAATACCTCGACTCCAAGCTGTTCTGCATGTTGCAAAGCGTTCCAGACCGATGCACGCGAGACATTGAAATGATGCGCGATGGCTTCACCGGAATGGAACTTGCCATCGGCAAGTAATTTGAGAATTGGAAAGGTAAGTGTATTCATAGATGATGCAAGTTTACCACGAGGGTTTATTGCGTTTGTTTTTGTAAAGAATTGTTAACTATAGTTTTAAGTGCGGGTAATTAAAGTAGCATCATGCGAATAAAGTGATGTAATAAGCTGAGGTGCAAATAATTTAATTATCTATACCAATCAAACAGTTAGCATGCAAGTTTGTTTGCTGTCGTTATCTGGCTACATTGTTGTCAGTATTTATCATGCTTAATACAACTTAACATTAGTAACTTATTGAAAATTAATAACATAATAAATGTTGGCTCAGGATTTGCTTTTTAATTGATTGGTAAAGTGATTCATAGCGTGTTGTGTGTAGCGAAATTTAACAATAACGGCAATCTAGGGCAGTTAAAGGAAAGCCTAGTTGTTGGATATTCTGGACGAAAGGCGCGGAGTTGGCGGAGATGAGGTCGCGATGCTGGCGTAGCATGCTGATAAATTGCAGCGAGCTCAGGTATCGCTGGACTGGTACTCAATAATCCAGCAGCCTCTGCAGTAAATAATGAAATTATTACATGTGATTTATTTAACTGTGAAGGTGCAACATGGCAACATCAGGTGAAAGTGAAGCTAAATTAGCAAGAGATGCACAGTTTGAACGGTTTGATGGCAATTACCCTGTGGGAGGCGCTTATTGTCAAATCAGTATATTTTGCTGGCAGCGCAATTAACGCAGGCTTAATTAAGCCTACAGACGAGGTCGTAGCGCTTGCCCAAAAACTGATGGAATCGGCTCATCCGTTAGAAGATGCACAGAAAATGGCAAGGTCTGCTGGCGCTTATATCGACAAAGTCATGCAACCTGGTGACCAACGTTTGGCAAACAGGGATCCTCTTGGGCATATTGCAGAAAAGGTGGCGCAAGAACGTGCCGAGTTTGAAAAGTCCGCAACTTTGGATCGGTATGTACAACTTGGTGCGGTGGCAGGTGTTGCTGTTGGTGGTGTTATAGATCCAACTCACGGTGGCGCTAAAACGGCTAAAGTGCTCACTGCTTTAGACGAAGTATCTGACCTCTCTCGTGGTGCCGTATATACAACAGAAATGGTAAATGAGGCATTGGTAGCAGCAACTGCGGCAAAGTCTGCAAAAGAGCAAATCCAGCATGCGTACCAAGACGCACTTAAGCGTGAAAATGTTTTTAAAGAAGCGCTTGATCGTGCTGATAACACGCATATGGATATGAATCTTGGGGTAACCATTGCGCAGCGAAAGCATTTTGAAGACTGGAATAGAGATCAGGTAGGAGCGCGTGCCGAATTTTATTCTAAATTAATTCAGGAGCGTCCTGATATAGCACTGGCGATGCAGAAACAAGACCCTTCCATGCAAGGCATTAAGCAGTTAATCACTAGTACTGAGAATGACCATTTGATTGGTATTCAGCAATACTCTGGTTATAAAGAGGCTGGAGTGGTGCGTGGTCATTCAGAACTGGAAAGGCAGGCAAAAGAATGGGGATTTGAGTGGAAAAAAGTAACGGGATAGCAGACGAATTAAGAGGTGGCGATCTTGCGCTAAACAAGCCATATTTTGAAGCTAAAAAATCAGTGGAAGCCGCTGTTAAGCTTGATCAAGAGCTACACGCAGATGCCACATGCGATTGCTAGACCGGAATCGCCCTATGGATCCTAAATTAGAGGCAAAAGTATCGCAGTTGCTTCATGTTAAATTGGAGGGGCCGACCTTATCTGCAGAGGGGCGACAGGCTTTACCGCTGGAGTTGCGTCATCTACCAGTGAAAGAGATAGAAAAGCTACAAGAGCAAACTGCTTATTTAGTACCTGAAAATCTTCGTTTTAAATCAAGTAAACAACACAATAGATTCATCTGCAACAGTTGTACATGATGCCGGACCCAACCATGAGAGGTAACCATTTAGAGACTCGTGTTTAGTCGAGACAGCTTTTATCGCTTTAAATAATTTTAAGATATAAGGCGGAGAAGTCGCTTTGGTGGAAATTAACCGTCGAATCGACTGCTATTTGCCAGTATTTTTATATCGTGAGCTTAAGTTGCGATGAAAATAAACATGCAAGCATGGAACCTAATAAGCTGGTGTAAAATAACGGCAACTTAAAAAATCTTATTTGTTGCCATGTCCTCTGAAAAAACACCAATACAACCTGCCTCTAATTTTATCCGCGCAATTATTGAAAAAGATTTGGCGCTTATTAATTACGCCACTAAAAAATGGGCAGGAAGCCCCGGCGATGCCGCACATCAAGATGCTGGCGTGGTGGATACGGCTAAAATCCGCACGCGCTTTCCGCCCGAGCCTAACGGTTATTTGCATATTGGGCATGCTAAATCTATCTTTTTAAACTTTGGTTTAGCACGTGATTTTGGCGGCGTGTGCCATCTGCGTTTTGATGACACCAACCCTGAAAAAGAGAGCCAGGAATATGTCGACAGCATTGCCGATGCGGTGAAGTGGCTTGGATTTGATTGGCACAATAATAATGAGAGCAATCTCTATTTCGCCAGTAACTACTTTGATTTTATGTATCGTGCCGCAGAGAGCTTGATAGAAGCGGGTCATGCTTATGTAGATTCTCAGACCGCAGAAGAAATGCGCATTACACGCGGCACGTTAACCGAAGCCGGTAAAAATTCCCCTTGGCGTGACCGTAGCGTGGCTGAAAATCTCAGCTTGTTCCGCGAAATGCGCGATGGCAAACATGCTGACGGCAGCCTGATTTTACGTGCCAAAATCGATATGGCATCACCTAACTTTAATATGCGCGACCCGGCAATTTACCGCGTAAGACGCGCGCATCATCACAACACGGGTGACAAATGGTGCATTTACCCGATGTACACTTTTGCGCATCCGATTGAAGACGCGCTAGAACGCATTACACATTCTATTTGTACGCTAGAATTTGAAGACCAGCGCCCATTTTACGATTGGTTGTTAGAGTGCTTGGCTGAAGCTGGTTTGCTGGCGCATCCACTACCCAAACAATATGAATTTGCGCGTCTTAACCTCACTTATGTGGTGCTATCAAAACGTAAACTGATTCAATTAGTAGAAGAAAAACATGTGAGCGGTTGGGATGACCCGCGCTTACCAACGCTGGCAGGCGCACGCCGCCGTGGCTACACTCCGGCAGGTTTTAAACTCTTTACAGACCGCATTGGCGTAAGCAAAGCAGACTCATGGATTGAATACTCGATTTTAGAAGACAGCATGCGTGAAGTGCTAAACGTTGATGCAGAGCGCCGCATCGCCGTGCTAGACCCAATTAAACTGGTGATTGATAATTACCCAGATAATCAGTCTGAAGATTGCTTTGCGCCAAACCACCCGCTTAAACCAGAGCTGGGCAAACGTACCGTACAGCTTTCAAAAGCGCTGTGGATAGAACGCGAAGACTTTATGGAAGTGCCAAGTAAAGGCTTTTTCAGGTTAACGCCAGATGGCATGGTGCGCCTGCGTTACGGCTATGTGGTGAAATGCACAGGTTGCGAAAAAGATGCAGACGGTAACGTCACCGTGGTGCATTGTGAATACCTGCCAGATACTAAATCAGGTACCCCGGGTTCAGATAGCGTAAAAGTTAAAGGTAATATCCATTGGGTAAGCGCAAGCCATGCGCACGAGGCTGAAGTGCGGTTGTACGATAGGTTGTTCAAAGAAGCGCACCCGGGCGAAGGCGACAAAGACTTTCTGGATGACCTAAACCCTAACTCTGTTACCAGCATTACCGCACAGCTAGAGCTAGGCCTGAAAGACGTAAGTGCAGAGGAGTGCTTCCAGTTTGAACGCCACGGCTACTTTGTGGTGGATAAAAAAGATAGTGTGGTGGGTAAGCCGGTATTTAATCGGACGGTGACGCTACGGGATGCTTGGCAGAAGTAAAATGGATTTAGCCATTAAGCCACGCGTTGTTATTTTTGCTGGTGCAAATGGCGCAGGAAAATCTACACACGCTGAGCCTATACTTAAAGCGCTGGGCATCAGCACGTTTGTAAACGCAGATTACATTGCAAGAGGACTTTCAGGGTTAAATACAGAAGCCGTAAATTTTGAAGCGGGCGTATTATGCTAAAACGCTTGCATGGTTTAGCTGATGAAAAAGCAGACTTTGCTTTTGAAACTACGCTATCAAGCCGAACTTTCGCTTTCTTTTTGCAAAAACTAAAGGCAGAGGGATATATTGTTACCATTATCTACTTTACCTTAAATGATGCCAGGCTTGCATATAGACGTGTGCGCCATAGGGTGAAATTAGGTGGGCATGATATTCCGCAAAAAGTAATTACTAGGCGTTTCTATCGTAGCCTAACTAATTTTTTTAAACTCTATTTACCACTTGCAGATACTTGGATGATTTTTGATAACTCTACAGGTAAAACAGCAACAGCAATAGCATGGTATATTAACAATCAAACCGTGATAAAGAGCCAAAAATTATGGAAAGAAATCAAACGCCTAGCCAACCAACAACAATAACACCAGACTCTAAAAGTTTGCGTGCCGCTTTGGCTCAAGCCTCAAAACAAGCCAATCGTATGGCGGATGCTTTTGGTTTAAAAGTTCCAGCTGCACAAGTTGAACAAGTGAAGCAAAAATAAATGTATTAATCAATTTGAGCGCCACGGCTACTTTGTTGTGGTTATTTGGGGCAGCAGTGGTTCAGACTCCATTGATTGTATAAGCGTGGCCAGCGGAATTTGCTTGTATGAAGTGCTAAGGCAAAGGGGCTTGTAATAGTGATTCGGATTTTTTTAAGCTTTATTAAATGGATATTCCTATCAGCTTTTGGATTATATTTTCTTTTCGTAGCGAGTAACTGGGGCGATGAAGATTTAAAGCCAGAAGTACAGGCAATACTTAATTGGCATTCACCAGCCGCTCAGGATGACAACGGTTATTTAATTTTGCTTGGCATGGGCGCACCATTTGACCAAGATGCCTTGCAAGTGGGAAAAGCTAAGCTTGCTGAAAATGTAGCGCGCTTTGAGGCGGCTAGAAAAACGCGAACAATTCCACCTGTTCAAAATGAAGTGAGTGCGTTTATACCTTATCAAGAAACTGCAGGCTTGCAAGATTATCTTTGTCGCTACAACCAAGCAGAAAATTGCGTAGAATTTTATCTTAAGCATGATAGCGATGTGGTGAAACAGGTGATTGCTTCACAAGAAGTGTTGTTGGCTAGATTTGCGGCGTTAAAGGCCAGTAATCAGTTTGCGGAAATTTCCGTGCCTATGTCTGGCATTGATTTTTCTGGAATATCAGCCTATTTAGTTGCAATCGAGTTGGAATATATGCAAGCCGCGCAGGGTATTGCCGCAGGCAATGAAAATGCGGCTATCCAACGCTTGGTAGATAATGCGCTATACAACAGAGCGATGTTAAAAAATAGTACCACGCAAGGTACCCGCGCAATGATACTAAGCATGGTGGAGCAAGATGTACGCATTTTAAGTGAGTTGATGGCAAAATATCCAGCGCTTGCCAAGTTGTACAAACAGCAATTTTCACCACTACTTAATCCTATTTTCACCAGCGAGTACACTTTGGAAGCGCCTTTTATTAACGATAGAACTGATAGTGTCTTGATGTTTAATTTAACGCTTGACGCGACAAAAGTGCTAAAAAGACATGCGCAATTAAGCTTTTTTGATAAGCTAAAAGGGGTTAATTTTCAGCCCAATGCAACCCTTAATTTTTTATATGAATTGAAAACTTTGCGTTTGAAACTGGCTAAGACGAATGCGCAACAAATAGATGCCGTTAAAGCGCAAGTTGAAGTTGAGAAAAAATCTTTATTAGGCTTTGGTTATAAGCCTTATTATTTTAAAAACAGTATAGGAAAGATTTTAGTAACAACGTTTGATGTGAGCGGATTGCTGGATGATTTTGAAGCATTTCATGATCTTGAAGGCTATATGCGTTTGGTAAGATTACAACTGGATTTTCTACAAGCGGGCAATACAAAAATCGACCTTGAGCGGTTGCTTGCAGAATATCCTGACCCTTATACTAACAAGCCTATGCGGATCGATAGTAATGAAGGAGTATTGGTTTTTAAAGGTCGCTCTCACAGTCAAAAAAATGTATATCAAGTAGCGGTCGCGCCAATTATCTAAGCTTAGTCGAGTGACAAAACGGGAAATCAATGGGTCAGCCTCACTGCTGTCCCAGATGAATTATCAAGCATTAAAGAACCCCATTTGAAGTGACATTAACCCAACATCATCAGGCGGTCGGAACAGTCATAGGATGTATTAGCGAAGCGTAATACATCTTTTACAAAAAATCTTAGGGCGTATTACACTTCGTTAATACGCCCTATGCGGGCTAAAATCACCGTTGTTATCGACAAAAACACTTATACCCGCGAGTTGATTGAAGCATCAGGTGGCTTTGCCATCAATGTACCGTGTGTGGCGCAGCTAGATACGGTGCGTAAGGTGGGTACAAGTTCGGGTAGGGATTTAGCTGATACGGATAAATTTGCGCTGTATGGGTTGGAAACTTTTAACGCTCAGCAAATCACAGCGCCTTTACTCAAAGGCTGCGTGGCGTGGCTAGAATGTAAAGTCATCCCCGAGCCACATAACCAAAATACTTACGATTTATTTATTGCAGAGGTGGTTGCGGCGTATGCGGATGAACGTGTGTTTAGTGATCGTCATTGGCATTTTGAAGGGTATGACCAAGAAACCTTAGATAAGTTACGCACCATACACCACGTGGCGGGCGGGGCGTTTTTTGCCACAGGCGCTGCTATTCAAGCTTCAATCTAGCGTTTATTTCAGCCGCACCTCATCAGGTGTTTACCCTAAGGGCTAACACGTAAATTCTTTTTAGATCGCACTCAATGCCAGTGTTTAACAGTATCATTACGTTAACCCTTTTCAGCTGAAAACTTTATTCAAAAATGATACGTCGCATTCTGATTGTTCTTTTCGTCGTAGCTGGCGTCGGCGCTGCATTCTGGTGGTTTAATCGCCCGCATCCTATTACTGTTGCACTGGTTGAGGTGGAGCGCGGCAATGTTGAATCTAGCGTGGCAAACACGCGTGCAGGCAGTGTGGAAGCTTGCCAGCGTACGCGGCTTTCGCCGATTAGCGGTGGGCGGATTGCTTATCTTGGTGTTAAAAAAGGCGATCACGTTAAAAAGGGGCAGGTGTTGCTACGGTTATGGAACGATGACCAGCAGGCGCAAAGTGATTTGGCGCAAACACAGGTGGCAAGTAGCCAAAAGCGCATAACAGAAGTATGCGCCATGGCCGATAACGCGGAGCGTGAAGCTGGCCGCATGGCCAAGTTACGTGCAAAAGGTTTTATTTCAGAAGGTGGCGAAGAAAAAGTGCGTTACGAGGCTAAATCGCGCCGTGCGGCTTGCGAAGCCTCACGTGCAGATGTTGCCCAAGCACAGGCGCGCGTAAAAGTGACAAAAGTAGAGCAAAATCGCACCGTGTTGGTTGCGCCATTTGATGGCATTGTGGCGGATATTGTCGGTGAACTTGGTGAGTACACCACGCCGTCACCCCCAGGTGTTGCCACACCGCCAGCTATTGACTTGATTGATGACTCCTGTCTGTATATCGAGGCGCCAATGGATGAGGTGGATGCGCCAAAAATACGGGTGGGTCAATCTGCACGGGTTTCTTTAGACGCACTACCTGGCAAACCGTTGCCAGGTCATGTGAAGCGCGTTGCGCCTTATGTGGTGGCGGTAGAAAAACAGGCGCGTACCGTAGATGTTGAAGTCTCATTAGATGTCGCCGATGACAATAAGCAACTATTAGTGGGCTACAGTGCAGATGTGGAAATTGTGCTGGATAGCCACGCCAACGTGTTGCGTGTACCGACATCGACCCTGCTGGAAGGCAACAAAGTGCTGCTATATCAGCCAGCGACTAAAAAGCTGGAAGAGCGCGCAATTAAGGCGGGGATTACCAACTGGGAATACACCGAAGTATTGGATGGCCTAAAACAGGGTGACCGCATTGTGGCGTCCTTGGAGCGGGAAGGTGTAAAGGCCGGAGTGACGGTGACGCCAGAGAAAGCGCCTGAAATAAACGCGCAAACCAGTACGCAAACCAGCAAGGCAAAATAACTCCCTATGCCTGATGAAAGCCTGATACAGCTCAATGACATAAACCGCACTTTTACACTCGGCGATAGCCAAGTGCATGCTTTGCGTCATGTCGATTTAACGATCACGCGCGGCGAATATATCGCAGTCATGGGGCCGTCCGGCTCAGGAAAATCTACCCTGCTTAATTTGGTCGGGCTGCTGGATCGCGCTGATGCCGGTACCTATAAGCTTGAAGGGCGTGATGTCACCACACTTAACTCAGATGAACAGGCCCGGGTGCGTAGCGAGCGCATCGGTTTTATATTTCAGAGCTTTCATCTGGTGCCGCGTCTTACTGCTGCTGCCAATATTGAGTTGCCCCTCACGCTAGCAGGCATGCCAGCCTCAGAACGTGCAAAACGTGTATCGCAGGCGCTTAAAGAATATGGGTTAACCGATAGAGCGCAGCATCGACCGAATGAACTTTCTGGCGGACAGCGGCAACGCGTTGCCATTGCGCGCGCCACCATATTGCGCCCAGCGGTGTTGCTGGCAGATGAGCCTACCGGCAACCTTGACCGTGTCACCGGTGAAGAAGTGGTGCGGTTGCTGGAGTCGCTGAATGCGCAGGGCATGACGCTGATAGTAGTGACGCATGACCAAGCGCTTGGGGCGCGTGCACGGCGCCAAATAAGAATGGAAGATGGCGGTGTTGTGAGTGATGTTACCAATACACCCAATCCCGCAGCTACTTAAAGAGTCGCTATTTTGAAAATCACCGATACATTTCGTTACGCAGGTGATGCCGCTACCGGAGCACCTTTGCGCACAGGTTTGTTGATATTGGCGATGTCGATAGGCGTGGCAGCCGTGGTGATACTGACGGCGCTGGGCGATGGTGCGCGCCGCTATGTCGTAGGTGAGTTTTCTGCCATCGGCAGTAATTTGATTATCGTATTACCCGGCCGCTCAGAAACGCGCGGCTTTAACCCTGCCAACATCATTACCAGTACGCCGCGAGATTTAACACTGGAAGATGCTAACGCCTTGCTGCGTTTGCCGCAGGTACAACGCATTTCACCTATCCTGATTGCCACAACTGAAATCAACGCCGCTGGCAAATTACGTGAGACCATGCTGTTAGGTACCAACGACGAATTTATTCGCGTGCGCCAGTTAAAAATGGGACTCGGGCGTTTTCTTTCCAAAGATGAAGTAGGGTACGGTTCAGCCGAAGTGGTGCTGGGCGCGCTTATTCGGCGGGAGATTTTTGGCGCAGAAAATCCATTGGGTAAAACGGTGCGGGTGGGTGATAGGCGCCTGCGTGTGGTTGGTGTGTTGAGCGAAGGCGGGCGCGGCATGGGTATGACGACCGATGAGTTGGTGATTGTGCCAGTGGCAACCGCGCAGGCCATGCTTAACACTAATACGCTATTCCGTATTATGGTTGAAGCACGTAGCCGAGAGCAGATAGGCGAAGTCAAAGCGCGCGTACTGAAGATGATTACCCAGCGACACGAGGGTGAAGAAGACGTGACTGTAATTACGCAAGATGCCGTACTGCAAACTTTTGACAAGATTTTGAATGTACTCACGCTTGGTGTTGCCGGTATCGCCGCCATAAGCTTGGCCGTAGCAGGTATTCTTGTGATGAATGTCATGCTGGTGTCGGTCACCCAACGTACAGGTGAAATCGGGCTACTTAAAGCATTAGGTGCCACCTCTGCGGCGGTGCGGCAGTTATTTATGGTGGAGGCGGTACTGCTGTCACTTTCTGGCGCCATAGTGGGCGTTGGTTTGGGCTACCTGGGTGCCGCTTTTTTACGTTACCTTTATCCAGCTTTTCCGGCCTATCCACCCCTATGGGCGGTACTGGCAGGCTTGGGCACAGCGCTGGTTTCGGGTTTGGTTTTTGGCGTCATGCCGGCACGCCGTGCCGCGGAGCTTGACCCGATACAGGCTTTGTCAAAAAGATAGCCATGTTACTCGCCGACTCTACCCGCTTTGCCCTGCAAGCCATCACTTCACACCGTATGCGCAGTTTTTTAACACTGCTTGGCATTGCCGTGGGTATTGCAGCGGTTATTTTGTTGACTTCCATCGGCGAGGGCGTGCATCGTTTTGTATTGGCAGAGTTCACGCAATTTGGCACTAATGTGATTGGTGTTGCGCCTGGCAAGGTCAAAACCGGTGGGCAGCCACCGACTGGTATCCCCACCACTGCGCGACTGCTGACGATGGAGGATGCTGAGTCACTCAAGCAATTGCCACATGTGACAGGCTCAACGCCAACGGTATGGGGCAACTCGGAAGTAGAAGGCAATGGTCGCCTGCGCCGCACCACTATTTATGGCGTGGATGCAGACTTTACCCGCGTATTCAGTTCCAAAGTGAGAATCGGCAGTTTTCTGCCGCGTGAAGGTGCCGGTAGTTCACGTGCGTTTGTGGTGCTGGGTAGCAAGTTGCGCAATGAGCTATTTGGTACGGCCAATCCATTAGGGGCGCGCGTGCGCATTGGCGGGCTGCATTTTCGTGTGATTGGTGTCATGGCGCCAAAAGGTCAGTTTTTGGGTATTGATCTGGACGATACAGCATTTATCCCTGCGCAGCGTGCACTGGAACTCTACAACCGCGAAGGCTTGATGGAGATTCACGTGATGTATGCGGAGGGCGCATCATCGGCCACAGTGGCTAAAGCTGTCAAAAGTAGACTCACTCTGCGTCATGGCCATGAAGACTTTACCGTTACCACGCAAGAAGACATGTTAAAAACGTTATCGAACATACTTAATATTTTAACCATGGCAGTGGGCGCGCTAGGCGGCATTTCATTGCTGGTAGGCGCTGTGGGCATTGTCACTATTATGACGATTTCAGTGACAGAACGCACTAATGAGATTGGCCTGCTGGTGGCGCTGGGCGCGCGTCGCAGCACTGTGCTTGGCTTGTTTTTGAGTGAATCCATCATACTTGCGGCGCTGGGCGGAATGTTAGGGTTGTTGCTGGGAGTGGGCTTGGCGCAGTTAATCAGTTTATTGATACCGACATTTCCGGTGCATACGCCATGGAGCTTTGCCGTTGGCGCACTGCTGATGTCCGCAGTGATTGGTTTGCTGGCTGGAGTGTTGCCGGCAAGGAGCGCTGCTCATTTAGATCCGATTGAAGCGTTGCGTGCAGAATAAGTTATCATAATGCCCATGAGCAAACATAAAAAACGTCATTTCAAAAAAATCGGCATGCCACCTGGTTCGCTGGTGCATATAGGTGAAATCAAGCTGGAAAAACCAATCATCAGCTTGATTGAATATGATGCTGTCGATATGAGTGAGCGTGTGTTAACCAGTGTTGAATTGGCATCATTCAAGCTCGAAAACTATAAAAACGCTAACAAGAAAGTTTGGCTGAATATTCACGGTGTGAATGATGCCGCGCTGATTAAGTTAGTGGGGGATTTGTTTCATTTGCACCCATTGGTGCAGGAAGATATCCTTAATACCGAGCAGCGTCCTAAGATTGATGAGTTTGACGACTATCTGTTTATTGAGACACGTAGTTTTAATTATGAAAAAGACACCATGTCGGTTAGTTCTGAGCAGATTAGCATGGTGCTTGGGCGCGATTTTCTGTTGACGTTTCAAGAGCGTTCAACCGGTATTTTTGAGCCGGTGCGTCAACGTTTGCGCGGCATGCATGCACATATTTGCGAGCTAGGGGTTGATTACTTAGCCTACTCACTATTAGATAGTATTGTTGACCGATACTTTAAGGTGCTTGAAGATGTAGGAGATGAAAGTGAGGCGCTTGAAGAGGTATTGTTACATAAGCCAACCAATACTGAGTTGCATAGCATTCATCAGCTAAAACACGTGAGCATAGAGTTGCGTCGCGCTGTGTGGCCGCTACGTGAGGTGATTAACAGTTTAACGCGTAATGAAAATAACTTTTTCTCGCCAGCGACTACACCGTATTTGCGCGATATTTATGATCACACGGTTAATTTCATTGAGTCGCTGGAATCAATCCGCGATAGTTTAAGTAGCATGATGGATATTTACATGGCGAGTGTGAGTCAGCGCGTGAATTTAGAGGTGCGTGCATTAACGGTAGTTGCCATGCTGTTTATGCCAGCGACGTTAATTGCGGGTATTTTTGGCATGAATTTCCATGAAATGCCTTGGTTAGCTGACAAAGACGGCTTTTGGTGGGCAATGGGTTTGATGGCGAGCATTGCGCTCCTGATGATAATGATTTTTTGGCGCAGGCAATGGATAGGCAGCAGTAAATAGCCTTACCATTCTCGCTTTTGTTTAAATGGTAAGGTTTTCAACTTTCAGCTTTTAATCAAAGCCGCATATTTCGCACGAATCTTAGCCGCTTTAGGGGCCGCCACCGCCAAACAATAAGGTTGGTTCGGGTTGTTAGCAAAATAATACTGGTGATAATCTTCAGCCGAGTAAAACGTCTCCGCCCCATTGATTTGCGTCACAATTGGTGCGTTAAATACATTAGCCGCATTAAATTTAGCAATCATCTTTTTAACCGCATCACGCTGAGTGTCATTTTGGCAAAATACAGCAGAGCGATATTGTGTGCCCACGTCGTTGCCCTGACGGTTTGGCGTGGTTGGGTCGTGTGATACAAAAAATATTTCTAGCAATGTCTCAAAGCTAATGTTGTTGGCATCAAAAGTAATTTGAATCGCCTCGGCATGACCAGTGTCACCATTGCAAATCGTTTTGTAAGTGGGGTGCTGCATGTGGCCGCCAATGTAGCCGGACACGACTTTGCTCACACCTTTTAGCTGGCTAAATACAGGTTCAGTGCACCAGAAACAGCCGCCGGCAAAAATCGCAATTTGTTCGTTGCTCATTTGATTTTCCTTAAAAATTTGATTTTATCGTTAGTCAGTTATTTCGAGTAAACATTACAATTGTAGTATGAGTTTAAATGCGCTTTATGTTGATTTTAATTCCTACTTTGCTTCAGTAGAGCAACAGTTGTTGCCAGAGCTGCGGGGCAAGCCGATTGGCGTGCTTGCTGTAATGGCAGAAACGACTTGCTGTATTGCGGCAAGTTATGAGGCGAAAGCTTTTGGTATTAAAACCGGCACCTTGGTCAGCGAGGCGCGCAAGCTTTGCCCCGATATGATTTTTGTGGAAGCGCGGCCACCTATTTATGTGACATTTCATCACAAGCTCATAGAAATCGTTGAAAGCTGCACACATGTAGAAAAAGTGCTTTCGATTGATGAAATGGTATGCAAACTCACCGGTAGCCAGCAAGTACCAGAAAACGCGCTGAAACTAGCTGCAAAAATAAAACATAAAATCAACGCACAATTCGATTATATCCGTTGTTCTATCGGCATCGCCCCCAATACGTTTTTAGCCAAAGTGGCGTCTAATATGCAAAAGCCAGATGGCTGTGTGCTGATCGCGCCGCATGAGTTGCCACAACGATTGTTCGGGTTGAAACTGCGCGATTTAAACGGTATTGGCAAGCAGATGGAAGCGCGTTTGAATCGCTACAAAATCACTACGGTTGAGCAGTTGTATGTGGCCAACCGGCAACAGTTACAAACGGCTTGGGGCAGTATTGAAGGTGGGCGCATGTATGACAAACTGCGTGGCTTGGAACCTTATTACGTGAAAAATGCGCGTAGTAGTTTGGGGCACTCGCATGTGCTACCACCTGAACAGCGCAATGCGGCTGGCGCAAAGGCGGTGTTACATCGCTTGCTACAAAAAGCCTGCATGCGAATGCGCAGCTATGATTTACTTGCTTCAAGAGTCAGCGTAAAGATTAAATTTAGGAATAATCCTAGCTGGCAGATGGAAAGCGCGGTTTCACCCACAGATAATACTTTGCGCTTAATTGAAGCGTTAGAAGCTTTTATGCAGCATTATCCACAAATAAAAGCTGAACCTTATGCGGTTGGCGTGTCTTTGTCAGGCTTGGTAACGGCAGATGAAGTGGCGCGCGATTTATTCCAAATCGAGCCGCTTGAAAACGAAAAGAAATTAAACAAAGCGATTGATACACTAAATTTAAAGTTTGGCAAAAACACGATTTATTTTGGCGGTGCGCATGAAGCGCTGAAAGACGCACCTATGCGTATTGCTTTTACACATATTCCTGACATCGAAGTTGAAGGTGATGTGTAAGTTTAGCCGCCAAATTATTTACTCATGAAAATCATGAGTTACACATTATTAACATTATCAGGTAAGCCGAATTAAAAATTGCCGCGTTGACTGACCACAAGCTGAACGACATGGCTTGATCAATTCTAGAGGTAATGGAGAAGAAAAATGCGAAGTTTCAAGATGCGTAATTTTAAGTTGAACGTTGTAAACGGCATGCGAGTGACTATGTTGGCTCCAGCACTAGTGGCAGCAGTATTTGCAACGCCAGCAATGGCAGATGATCAATATGCGGACACTGCGCGTGTGCTTTCAGTGACCCCGCAAACTGAACGTGTGAATATGCCGCGCCAGGAGTGCCGTACTGAATACCAGCAACAAAGTTATAGTAATGGTGGCGACCATTCAATCGCGGGTGCCGTGATTGGTGGCATTGCCGGTGGCTTATTGGGGAATACCATCGGTCGCGGTAATGGTCGAATTGCCGCTGCGGCCGTGGGTGCTGGTGTCGGCGCCATCGCAGGTGACCGGATCGGTAATGGCCGAAATAATGCAGTGACAACGCGTAGCGTGCCAGTGCAAAGTTGCTATCAGGTGGATAACTGGCAAACAGTGAATTCTGGTTATTTTGTGACTTATGAATATAACGGTAGAACCTACAATACGGTGACCAGCGACCATCCCGGACGCTATATTGATGTGAACGTAGCGGTCGCGCCTAATAGCCGTGTCGTGTCGCAAATCAGCTATATCGCGCCAGCCCGTTACGACAATGACAGATGGGACAGTGACAGATGGGACAATGGTCGCGGCAATGGCTATCGCGGCCACGGTAAGCACCGCGATTGGGATAATCGAGGGCATGAAGATAAGCGCCGTTATTATTAAGTACAGTTTTAGTTAAACCGTTATTGTTTAAGCAACAGAACCTGGTCGCCATGAAAATGGCCACCAGGTTTTTTATTGCTTATTTTTTATTAAATACGCCCTGGCACCTTGGCTTACCAGTAAAATTGAAGCAACTCTCATTATAAAAAAAGCAATCGCGTGAAACTAACAGTAGATTGTGAAGTAACCAGCCAGTTATCAGCCTTGCAGCAGACAAGCGCATTCGCTTACCTGTTGAGCAAAGCCAAGATCACATGGCTGGATATGCCGCTAGAAGCCTTGGTGTGTAATCAATATGGATTAAAGCCAGCGCAAGATTACCCAATAGCGACAATTGCCGCCAATGCTGATGGTTTGGAGGTTGGCGATGCCTTTTGGTTGCGAGCGGACCCCGTGCATTTAACCATGCAACGTGATAGCTTTAGCTTGAGTGAACCACTGCCCATACGAGTTGAGCCTGAACATGCCAAAAATATCGTTGCCAGCCTAAATCAGCATTTCGATGCAGAGGGCTTAACTTTTTTTATTGGTAACTCCGGCGCTTGGTATTTGCGTTTAAGTAACGCGCAGCAAATTAAAACCAGCTTGCCAAGTATCGCTATAGGTAAAAATAGCTATCACTTTATGCCGCAAGGCGATATGTCAGCCAAGTGGCGCGCATATTTGAATGAGGCGCAAATGTTGTTGTTTACGCACCCGGCCAATGCGGCAAGAGAGCTCGCCGGGGCCCCCGTTATTAACAGCCTTTGGCTCTCCGGCGGTGGCGCCATGCCGCTGAGCATAAAACCGCAGCATGATGTTGACTTAATAGTAGCTAACAGTCCTTTTTATCTAGGCTTGGCGCAATGGTCTAATTTGACCAGTCAAGTAATGGCGCCAAGCTTGGGTGATGTAATAAAAAATTCAGCGTCACGGCAGCATGTGCATTTGCAGTTGACCCACGAGCAATCGCTAGACGATGCTAGTTTTCAGGTATTATTGAATGCATTAAAAACAAAAAAAATTAAAGTACTTAATTTGAATTTAGGCTGTTACGAAAGAACATTAGTTTTAACCATGACATCCTTAGACCATTACAAATTCTGGCGCAAGTTAAAACCCGTGATGCATTTTTTAGCGTAAATTCTTAATCCAAATGACTTCAATCGTACAGCGTCAAGTTTCAGCAGAGGTGACCCAGATTTTGCAGGCTGCGGGGGTGTCGCCGTTGATGTCGCGTTTGTTTGCAGCGCGTGGCGTGGTAGATGTGAGCCAGATGAGTACCAATTTAAGCAGTCTGTTGCCACCGCAAAGCCTCACGCATAATCAAGCCATGGCTAAATTATTGGCCGATGCTATTGCCGCCAATAAAAAGCTACTAGTGATTGGTGATTACGACGCAGATGGCGCGACGGCGACTGCTGTCGCGGTTAAAGGCTTGCGGGCACTGGGCGCCAATGTCGGATTTTTAGTGCCTAATCGCTTTGAATACGGCTATGGTTTAACGCCCGAAATTGTTGCGTTGGCCGCTTTGCAAAAGCCCGACGTCATTATTACTGTTGATAACGGCATTGCCAGCGTGGATGGTGTGCAAGCCGCCAATGCGCTTGGCATACAAGTGCTGATTACAGACCATCACCTGCCAGGGCTAGAAACACCGCAAGCCGCTTGCATTATTAATCCGAATCAACATGGCTGCAGTTTTGCCAGCAAACATTTAGCAGGGGTAGGCGTCATGTTTTACTGCCTGCTTGGTTTGCGTGCAGAACTACGCGAGCGTGGCGCTTTCGTACAAAAAACCGAGCCCAATATAACCGAACTGCTAGATTTAGTCGCGCTGGGTACGGTGGCGGACTTAGTCAAGCTAGATGAAAATAACCGCATTCTGGTGGAACAAGGTTTGCGCAGAATTCGTGCGGGAGCTTGCAGTCATGGCGTTACCGCGCTGCTCAAAATCGCCGCGCGCGCGCCTGCAACGGCCAGCGCGCAAGACTTAGGCTTTTACGTTGGACCAAGGTTAAATGCGGCTGGTCGCCTGGATGACATGACTTTAGGCATACAGTGCTTGCTGGCAGAAACAGAATCACAAGCCGTGCAAATTGCGCAGCAATTACACGATTTAAATGTGCAGCGCCGCAGTATTGAAGCCGATATGCAAGACAGCGCCAATATCTCGCTTGAAGAGATTCAAATCGCGCATCAATACTCCATTAGCCTATATCAGCCTGATTGGCATCAAGGCGTGATCGGTATTTTAGCTTCACGCGTCAAGGAGCGTCATCATCGCCCTGTTATTGCCTTTGCCGATGCGGGTGATGGGCTGCTTAAAGGTTCAGGACGCTCAATTGCCGGCCTGCACTTGCGAGATGCGCTGGATTTATTAAGTAAACATCAGCCGGATTTGATTGTTAAGTTTGGCGGCCACGCCATGGCTGCGGGCCTTACTATCAAGCTTGAAGACTTTAATCTATTTAAACTGAGTTTTGAAATTGTCGTCAAAAGTTTGATTACAGAAGCCGATTTAGAATCTCTATTAGAAGTTGACGGTAATCTCAGCGTCAATGATATGACGTTTCAAGCCGCGCAAATGTTAGAGAATCAAGTGTGGGGGCAGGGCTTTGCGCCGCCACTGTTTTATGATGCGTTTGAAGTCATCAGTCAGCGCATATTAGGTGAAAAACACTTAAAGCTCAGCTTAAAGCCAATATCATCGCAATCGTCGCCAGTGATAGATGCTATTTATTTTAATCAAACTGATTTACTGGATAACCGCATTCAAGCGGCGTATCAATTGCAAACCAATAGCTATAATGGTGCACAGAAAGTGCAATTAAATTTACGTTATGTGGCTAACTAACATGGTTGCGATAGCAGGAGTCGATTATTAACAACACGATAAAAACTGACCCTCATTTGCTGGTTGAAAGTATGTTTCAACCAGCTTTGCCACCACGCAAGCCAGACGCTCATAAAGGGTCGTTAGGTAGTGTTGCTGTAATTGGTGGTGATGAAAGCATGGTCGGCGCACTACTGTTGGCTGCTCGGGCAGCGTTGCTGAGCGGTGCAGGGCGCGTCTATGCTGCAGCGTTAAGCAAAAACGCGCCGGTTGTTGATATGCGCTACCCGGAAATAATGATGCGCTCGGCAACAGCACTCACACAATTAGGCCAATTAAATTGCGTAGTCATCGGGCCAGGTTTAGGTCAGTCAAATGAGGCAATTGAACTGTTAGCGTATTGGTTGGCGCAGCAGCTGCCACTATTGCTGGATGCTGATGCGTTGAATTTAATCGCCACACATCCGCATCTGCTCAACCAGGTTAAAAATAGGCAAGCAGCAACGGTCATTACGCCGCACGCAGGTGAGGCGGCTAGATTGCTTGCTAATAGCGCGGAATATATCCAACAAAATCGTATCGATTGCGCACTAAAATTATCACAAAAGCTTCATGCTGTCTGCGTGCTAAAAGGTGCAGGCACAGTTTGCGCGCATTACGACGGCAGTTATTTTGTTAACACAACGGGCAACCCGGCATTGGCAACCGGTGGCACAGGCGATGTGCTGAGTGGCATTGTTGCGAGCTTAATCGCACAGGGCTTGAGTGCGATAGATGCTACCAAGCTTGGCGTTTATGTGCATGGTGCTGCGGCTGATGCTTTGCTGGAAAAAGGTCTTGGCCCCGTTGGCGTGACAGCTTCCGAGGTGGCGTTAGAAGTACGCAATATTCTCAATCGGCTCAATAAGTCAGCTTAAATAAAGCTAACGTCTTGAATTGACTGCAATGGCGCATAAAAGCTAGAATGGCGCTGTTTTGGGAAGCGTTGATAAACAACGTTCGTAAAACAAATTTATTGTAAATTTTAGGGTTCACATGCCACGAAAATTAGTTGTAGCCAATTGGAAAATGCATGGTAACTTGGCCTCGAATCAACAGCTTTTAGATGCATACATTCAAAAATTAACCCCGTTAAAAAATACCGATGTTGTAGTTTGTGTGCCTTACCCGTACCTGGCTCAAGCTCAGTCGATTTTACAAAACACTACTATTGCATGGGGCGCACAAAATTTAAGTAAAGACGCTGTCGGCGCTTTTACCGGTGAGGTGAGCGCGAGCATGTTAAAGGATTTTGGTGCAAGCTATGTGATTATTGGGCACTCTGAACGTGCAACCGCTTATTGCGAGTCTGATGAGAACATTGCGACTAAATTCATGCAGGCTAAATCTCATGGTTTAACACCAATCTTGTGCGTGGGTGAAACGCTAATAGAGCGTGAAGCGGGGGTGATGGAAATGGTGGTGGCTAAACAGATTGACACAATAATGAACATGTATGGCGCGGCCATTTTTGCCAACACGGTAGTTTCTTACGAGCCGATTTGGGCGATTGGATCGGGCTTGGCGGCAAGTGCTGAGCAAGCGCAAAGTATGCATGAGTTTATTCGTGGCAGAATCGCTTGTGCCGATAAAGGAGCCGCAGCAAGCTTGAAAATCCTCTATGGGGGGAGCGTAAACCCTCAAAATGCGGTACAATTATTCGCTATGCCAGATATTGATGGCGGGTTGATCGGCAAATGCTCGCTAAGTGCTAGTGAGTTTGACGGAATCTGCCGTGCGGCAACCTAAAAGTTGCTTCTTTTTTAGGTTAAAATAGCGCAATACGCGTAATGTGAAACTTAAGCGTACTCCAGAAAATTTAAGTGAAGTGTAAAGCTAGCTGTAAAAGTTAAGCGTAAAAGGTTGAAAATGGAAAAATTAGTATTAGTAATTCATGTGTTGGCTGCGCTCGGTGTGATTGGCCTAGTGCTTTTGCAGCATGGCAAGGGCGCCGACATGGGTGCGTCATTTGGTAGTGGTGCGTCTGGCAGTCTGTTTGGCGTGTCTGGCTCGTCAAATTTTATGAGTCATGCTACAGCATTTTTTGTATTGATTTTCTTTACAACCAGCTTAACGCTGGCCTATATGGCAAGTGACAAAGCGGGTGGCGGTAGTGTGGTAAAAGCGCACGCTGCTCAATCAAGTCAAGCGGTTGCTGACCCTGCAAAAGTAGAGGCGCCGGCAGCAGAGGTTGTGCCAAAATAGTTAATTGTGTTTGAGTTTAAACTCAACAAAATGCCGTCGTGGTGGAATTGGTAGACACGCAACCTTGAGGTGGTTGTGACTAAGGTCGTGAGAGTTCGAGTCTCTCCGTCGGCACCAAATTTAATGTAACTTGTTATATTTATTAAGTTATTTGTTGAGAGGTGAGCGCGGCATCAGGTCCTGAATGGCGTGTACTTGTCATAGCAGTATAATAAAACCATGTAAGAGTTAGGTGTTGTTTTGAGTTCATTGAATACTGTTTACATATTTCAGTCTGGGGCTGGCCGGTGCTAGAAAATTATTTTCCAATATTGTTATTTATCCTGGTTGGGTTGGCTGTTGGCGTTGGTCCGCTCGTTTTATCTAAATTGGTTTCCCCTAGTAAACCTGATTTTGCAAAAAACTCCCCCTATGAATGTGGATTTGAAGCGTTTGAAGATGCGCGCATGAAATTTGATGTGCGCTATTACTTGGTTGCTATTCTGTTTATTCTTTTTGATTTAGAAATCGCGTTTTTATTCCCATGGGCGGTGGTGTTGCAAGAAATTGGCCTGTTTGGTTTTCTTGCTATGATGGTGTTTTTGGGTGTACTGGTGATTGGCTTTATCTACGAGTGGATGAAGGGTGCCTTAGAATGGGATTGATGGTAATGGGGTTGATTCAGCCATGAGTATTGAAGGTATTTTAGAAAAAGGATTTGTGACCACCACGCTGGATACGGTGATTAACTACACCCGTACCGGCTCATTATGGCCAATGACCTTTGGTCTTGCCTGTTGTGCGGTGGAAATGATGCACGCGGGCGCTTCGCGCTATGACCTAGACCGTTTTGGTATCGTGTTTCGCCCAAGCCCCCGCCAGTCGGATGTGATGATAGTCGCAGGTACCTTGGTGAATAAAATGGCGCCGGCATTACGTAAAGTATATGATCAGATGGCTGAGCCGCGCTGGGTAATCTCAATGGGGTCGTGTGCGAATGGCGGCGGTTACTATCATTATTCTTATGCAGTCGTACGCGGTTGTGATCGCATTGTGCCGGTTGATGTTTATGTACCAGGTTGCCCGCCAACCGCCGAGGCCTTGCTATACGGTATTATTCAGCTTCAAAATAAAATTAAACGTACTAATACAATAGCCCGGTAAGTTAAATATATGTCAGCCAAATTAGATCAGCTATCAGCAACTTTGCAGGCCGTACTGGGCGAAAAAATCACCAAGCAGATTGTTGCATTGGGCGAGGTGACCGTTGAATGTAATGCGCAAGATTACCTTGCTGTATGTCAGTTGTTACGAGATGACGCCGGCTTGAAATTTGAACAGTTGATTGATCTGTGTGGCGTGGATTATCAGGCGTATGGTGAAGCTGGTTATAACGGTTTGCGTTATGCAGTAGTGAGCCACTTTTTATCGGTGTCATTAAACCAGCGTGTACGCTTGCGCGTGTTTGCAATTGATGAAGATTTTCCAGTTTTACCAACCTTAGTTGATTTGTGGCCGGTAGCTAATTGGTTTGAGCGTGAGGCCTTCGATTTATATGGCATTATGTTTGAAAATCACCCAGATTTACGTCGCTTATTAACTGACTATGGCTTTGTAGGCCATCCTTTCCGTAAAGATTTCCCGATGATAGGTAACGTTGAAATGCGTTATGACCCAGAACAGCAGCGCGTGATTTATCAGCCAGTATCAATTGAGCTACGCAATAACGTGCCACGTGTGATTCGTAATGAAGGAGCGCACCATGGCTGAAATTAGAAACTACACCATGAATTTCGGTCCGCAACATCCTGCCGCGCATGGTGTTTTGCGCTTGGTGCTGGAGTTAGATGGAGAAGTGATTCAACGAGCGGATCCGCACATTGGTTTGCTACATCGAGGTACTGAAAAGTTAGCTGAAAATCGCACTTATCTGCAATCTATCCCATATATGGATAGATTGGATTACGTATCTATGATGTCTAACGAGCATGCGTACGTGATGGCGATTGAAAAAATGATGGGCATTGATGTGCCTGTCCGTGCGCAATATATACGTGTGATGTTTGATGAAATTACGCGCGTGCTTAATCACTTGCTATGGCTAGGTGCACATGCGCTAGATGTAGGTGCGATGACCGTGTTTTTATACGCATTCCGTGAGCGTGAGGATTTGTTCGACGTATATGAGGCGGTTTCAGGTGCGCGTATGCACGCAGCTTATTACCGTCCAGGTGGTGTGTATCGCGATTTGCCAAATATCATGCCGCAATATGCAGTATCGCCGTTGCGTAATGCTAAAACGGTTAAAGCGCAAAATGAAAATCGTCAAGGTTCCTTGTTGGACTTCATTGAAGACTTTACTAATCGCTTCCCTACTTATATCGACGAATATGAAACATTGCTGACAGATAACCGTATCTGGAAGCAACGCACGGTTGGTGTGGGTGTGGTGAGCCCGGAGCGCGCTTTAGCACTCGGCATGACGGGCCCGATGCTACGTGGCTCAGGCATTGAGTGGGATTTACGTAAAAAGCAACCATATGAAGTGTATGCTGATTTAGACTTTGATATTCCAGTCGGCGTCAATGGCGACTGCTACGACCGCTACTTGGTGCGTATGGAAGAGTTTAGGCAATCTAATCGCATCATTAAGCAGTGTGTGGATTGGTTAAGAAAGAATCCAGGCCCGGTGATTACAGCTGATAACAAAGTTGCGCCACCTGGTCGTGAAAGCATGAAAACCAATATGGAAGACATGATTCACCACTTCAAGTTATTTACCGAAGGCTTCCATGTGCCAGCTGGTGAGGCTTATGCTGCTGTAGAGCATCCAAAAGGTGAGTTTGGTATTTATATGGTTTCAGATGGCGCCAATAAACCTTACCGCCTTAAAATTCGTGCGCCGGGTTTTCCGCATCTGGCTGCATTAGATGAAATGACTAGGGGTCATATGATCGCTGATTTGGTGGCGATTATTGGTACGCAAGACATCGTTTTCGGCGAAATCGACAGATAAATAGGTCTGAATAGATAAATAAAATGTTAAGTCCAGAAGCAATAACTAAAATAGATTACGAGCTGACTAAGTATCCTGCTGATCAGCGGCAGGCTGCTGTTATGAGTGCGCTACGTATCGTGCAAACCGAACGTGGCTGGCTTTCAAAAGAAAGTATCACTGAAGTGGCGCAGTATTTGGGTATGCCGGAAATCGCCGCCATGGAAGTGGCTACTTTTTATAACATGTACGACTTAAGCCCTGTAGGCAAATACAAGGTGACAGTGTGTACTAATATCTCATGCATGTTGCGCGGCTCTGATGAAATCGTAAGTCACTTGCAACATAAACTTGGTGTTGGGTTTAATGAAATCACGCCGGATGGAAAATTCTGCCTTAAAGAGGGTGAGTGCATGGGCTGTTGTGGCGGGGCGCCGTTGATGCATGTCAATAATACCGAAATGCATGAGTTTCTTACTATTGAAAAAGTAGATGCAATTTTAGAGGGGCTTAAATAATGGTCGCTTCTAATCAATCAGCGGTTCAAAAACCTGTGGTGATGACGGATTTAACAGGTCAAACTTTAGTAACGTTGCGTACCTTAACTGAAAAAAATCCAGCCTCATTAGAAACTTACCTGAAGTTAGGTGGTTATGCCTCGTTAAAACGCATTGTCACCGAAAAAGTTAAAGCAACCGATATTATCACTGAGGTGAAAAATTCTGGTTTGCGTGGCCGTGGCGGTGCAGGTTTTCCTACAGGTCTCAAGTGGAGCTTTATGCCACGCTATTTTGACGGCGTGAAGTATTTGGTTTGCAATACCGATGAAGGTGAGCCCGGCACATTTAAAGACCGTGACATTATTCGTTATAACCCGCATCAATTGATTGAAGGTATGGCGATTGCCGCTTATACGTTAGGTGCGCGTGTCGGCTATAACTATATTCATGGTGAGATCTGGCAAGATTATGAAACGTTCGAAGCAGCCCTACTCGAGGCGAGAGCCGCTGGGTACATAGGCGAGAATCTGTTTGGCACTAACTTCAGTTTTGATTTATATGCGGTGCATGGCTACGGTGCCTATATCTGTGGTGAAGAAACCGCACTAATCGAATCGATTGAAGGTAAAAAAGGCCAGCCACGCTTTAAGCCACCATTCCCGGCAAGTTATGGTGTGTTTGGTAAACCAACTAACGTAAATAATACGGAGAGTTACACGAGTATTCCATGGATCATGGAAAATGGTGGGCAGGCGTTTGCAGATTTAGGTGTGCCAAATTCAGGTGGCAGTAAGTTGTTTTCAGTTTCTGGGCACGTAGAAAAACCGGGTAACTATGAAGTAAAAATGGGGACGCCATTTACTGAATTGTTAACCATGGCTGGAGGCATTTGGAAAGGTCGCCAGTTAAAAGCGGTTATCCCAGGCGGCCCTTCTACTGCGGTGATGCCGGCTTCAGCAATTATTGGTGCCACGATGGATTACGAGGGTTTGAGTAAGGCGAGATCAAGCCTTGGTGCAGGCTCTATGATTGTGATGGATGATACAACTTGCATGGTAAAAACCCTGCATCGCTTAGCCTATTTCTTCTATGAAGAAAGCTGTGGACAGTGCACACCATGTCGAGAAGGCACCGGCTGGGTATATCGTGTGATTGACCGTATTGTAAAGGGTCAAGGCAAGATGGAAGATTTGGACTTGCTGACAGATATTAGCAATAACATTGCCGGACGTACTATTTGCGCGCTAGGTGAGGCAGCAGCGACCCCAGTGTTGAGTTTTATCAAGCATTTTAGGCCAGAGTTTGAGTATTACATTCAGCATGGCAAATCAATGGTGGATGGCAAGTAAATGTTAAATATAGAAATTGACGGTAAATTAGTAGAAGTCGAACACGGCAGCACCATTATTGATGCGGCCGATAAAGTAGGCATTGCGATTCCGCGTTTTTGCTACCATCCGAAACTGTCTGTCGCGGCTAATTGCCGTATGTGTTTGGTGCAGGTCGAAAAGTTCAATAAGCCATTACCAGCTTGTGCTACGCCTGTGGCTGATGGCATGAAGATATTTACACGCTCTAAATCTGCGATAGAGGCTCAACAGAGCGTAATGGAGTTTTTGTTAATCAATCACCCGTTAGATTGTCCAATATGTGATCAGGGCGGTGAGTGTGATTTGCAAGATATCGCAGTGGCTTACGGTGTCAGTGGCTCTCGCTACACAGAAGAAAAACGTGTGGTATTCAACAAAAATATCGGGCCTTTAGTCAGTACTGATATGACGCGTTGTATTCAATGCACGCGGTGTGTACGCTTCTTGAAAGAAGTTGGCGGTATGCAGGAGTTAGGATTGGTTGGGCGTGGTGAGCACGCTGAAATCACGGCATATGTTGATAAGAGTGTAAATTCAGAGCTATCTGGCAACATCATTGATTTATGCCCTGTAGGCGCATTAACAAGTAAGCCATTCAGGTATTCAGCACGTAGCTGGGAACTGACCCGTCGTCCAAGTATTGCGCCGCATGATAGCTTAGGCTCTCACATTGAAGTGCACGTAAAAGATAACAAAGTGATGCGCGTATTGCCACGTGAAAAAGAGAGTATCAACGAGTGCTGGCTGTCAGACCGCGATCGTTTTTCTTATGAAGGCTTAAATAGTCCTGATCGCCTAAAAGTGCCGATGATTAAACACAATGGCGAATGGGTAGAGACTGATTGGAAAACAGCACTGGAGTTCGCAGCCGGTCAGTTAAAAGATATCACCAATGAATATGGTAGTGAATCATTGGGCGTTTTGGTATCTCCAAACAGCACGATGGAAGAGGGTTATTTAGCTAAAAAATTGGCCAACGGTTTGGGTTGTGGCAACGTAGATTATCGTTTGCGTCAAACGGACTTCAGGTTAGATGGTAAGCGTTTGGGAACGCCATGGATGGGCTGCAATATTCATGAGATTGAAGAGCTCGATCGTATCATCGTGATTGGTTCTAACTTGCGTAACGAGCATCCACTACTGGCACAACGCTTCCGTAGAGCAGTGGCAAACGGTGCCGAGTTGTCTGTTGTGAGTCCTTTGGATAATGACCCATTGATGGAGATTGCTCACAAGGTGATTGTTCGTCCTAATGATATGGTAAACGTATTAGGACAAATTCTAAAAGCCATGTCAGGCTTACAGCGTTTGTCTCTCTGCCTGCCACCGTCACTAACAAAATTATTAGATGACATTAAAGTGCGTCCAAATACACAGGCGATTGCTGAGAGCTTGGCCGGTCACGGTAAAGATTACGATTTAATCGCACCAAAAGTCGGTATTTTCTTAGGCAATATGGCACTAAGTGACCCGCGCTTTACTGAAATGTACAGTATGGCTGAGGCGATTGGCGGTATTACTGGGGCTAAAGGCGGTATTCTGCCTGCTGCAGCCAATAGTACAGGTATGCACTTAATGGGTGTGATGCCATCAAGTACCGGTATGCACGCACGTGCCATGCTGGAGGTGCCTCGCAAAGCTTACTTACTGTTAAATGTAGAGCCAGAGCTTGATTGCCAGCATGCGGCTTTAGCGAAAGCGGCTATGGAAAAAGCAGAGTGTGTCGTAGCGCTTACAGTCTATAAATCTCAAGCTTTGGATAATGCTGATATATTGTTACCAATTGCGCCATTTACTGAAACTTCCGGTACTTTTATGAGTATGGAGGGCCGCGTGCAAAGTTTTGCAGCTGCAGTTAAGCCGCTTGGTGAATGTCGTCCGGCATGGAAAGTATTACGCGTACTGGCTAATACTTTGGGGCTTGATGGCTTTGATTATGAATCAAGCGAGCAGGTCAAAGATGCAATTTTTGCGGGTGAAAAACCTTCGGCTGTAGTATGGCGTAGTTTGAACAATAACTTGAGAGAGTTAGTGGAAATTCAAGTCAACATTAAGCATGATGGCCTGCAGCGTATTGGTGAAGTTGCGCAATATCAAGCTGATCCAATTGTGCGCCGCTCACCACCGCTACATAAAACCAAATACAACACCAAACCTATGGCGCGTATGTGTGGGAAGCAACTAGATGTGCTAGGCTTGATTGATGGCGACACGGTATTGGTAAAGCAAGATAAAGGCAGTGCAGTGTTGACTGTTCGCCTCGACGAGCACGTTGCTGTGGGTTGCATACGTGTAGCTGCAGCACATGAAGATACTGTAGGTCTGGGTGATTTGATGGGTGAAATTACAGTTGAAAAGCTAGACCCACAACAGTCTTCAATCGATAAAACAAATCTTACGGAAGCGCGTGCCTGATGGAATGGTTATCAAATCTATTTGGTAGTTATTGGCCGGCAGTGGAAATCACTGGCTGGACATTGATTAAAATTGTCGCCATTGTTGCACCGCTAATGGGCGCTGTTGCATATCTAACCTTGGCAGAACGTAAAGTCATTGGCTATATGCAGGTGCGTATTGGTCCTAATCGCGTTGGTTATTTTGGCTTATTGCAACCACTGGCTGATGGTATCAAGTTGTTATTTAAAGAAGTCATTTTACCCACGGCTTCAAATAAGGCTTTGTTTTTATTAGGGCCAGTATTAGCTATCGCCCCTGCCTTTGCCGCGTGGGCGGTGGTGCCATTTGATATGGAAATGGTGCTGGCGGATATTGACGCAGGGTTGTTATACATACTAGCCATGACCTCAGTCGCGGTTTATGGAGTGATTATCGCGGGCTGGGCCTCTAACTCTAAATATGCATTTTTAGGCGCGTTACGTTCAGCAGCACAAATCGTGTCTTATGAAATTGCCATGGGCTTTGCCTTGGTAGGCGTGCTCATGTGTGCAAATAGCTTGAACTTGGGTAAAATTGTGATGGGGCAGGCGGGAGGGTTTTGGCATTGGTATTTCTTGCCTCTGTTCCCATTATTCATTGTTTACTTCATTAGTGCCGTCGCTGAAACCAATCGCGCGCCGTTTGACGTGGCGGAAGGTGAGTCTGAAATTGTAGCTGGCTTCCACGTTGAATATTCTGGCATGGCGTTTGCAGTGTTCTTTTTGGCTGAATATGCCAATATGATTTTAGTATCGATGCTAGCCGCTTTAATGTTCCTAGGCGGATGGCTATCGCCCGTGCCATTTATTCCTGATAGTTTCTTATGGTTACTGGCTAAAGTTGCTTTCTTACTCTTTTTCTTTTTATGGTTCAGGGCAACATTCCCACGCTACCGTTATGATCAAATCATGCGTCTAGGCTGGAAAGTATTTATCCCCATTACTATTGTCTGGATTGTGTTTGTTGGCGGTATGATGCAAACCCCTTGGGCGCACTTATTTCATTAGGCTATTACGAATAGATTTTGTAAATTAAAAACATGATTAAATCGATTAAACAAACACTGGGCAGTTTGATGCTGTGGGAGCTGCTGAAAGGCATGGCGCTGACAGGCCGCTACTTTTTCTCGCCAAAAATTACAGTGCAATACCCCGAAGAAAGTACACCACAATCAAACCGTTTTCGTGGTTTGCATGCCTTACGTCGTTATCCAAATGGTGAAGAGCGTTGTATTGCATGTAAGTTGTGTGAGGCGGTGTGCCCAGCAATGGCGATTACTATTGAATCTGAACAACGTGAAGACAACACACGTCGCACAACACGTTATGACATCGATTTAACCAAATGCATTTTTTGCGGCATGTGCGAAGAGTCATGCCCAGTGGATTCTATTGTAGAAACACGCGTGTTTGATTATCACGGCGAAGTGCGCGGTGATTTGCTTTACACCAAAGAAATGTTGTTGGCTGTGGGCGATAAGCATGAAAAACAAATTGCGGCTGACCGTGCGCAAGACAAAGCATTTAGATAGCCAACTTTTAACAGATAACCATTTAAAAATATGACATTTTTTGGCTTACATTTTCAAGACATTGTTTTTTATACCTTAGCAATTATTTTGCTGATAGCAGCGTTGCGTGTGATTACTACTCGCAACCCAGTTTATGCCGCCTTGTATCTGGTGTTGGCATTCTTTACCGCAGCAGGTATCTGGTTGCTGTTACAGGCGGAGTTTTTAGCCATTGCCTTGGTGCTGGTGTATGTAGGTGCGGTGATGGTGCTGTTCTTATTTGTGGTGATGATGTTGGACATTAACTTGGATAAATTGCGCGAAGGCTTTTGGAAAGCGCTCCCAGTGGCATTGCCGGTGGGTGGCTTGATGGCTGTGGAAATGGTGATGATTGTCGGTGTGCGTAATTTTGGTGCGGATAAAGTATTAGCGCCTGCTGCAAAACCAGCGGATTACAGTAATACGGCAGAATTAGGCCGAGTGCTTTATTCCGATTACTTATTGGCTTTTGAATTGGCATCAGTGGTGCTGCTAGTGGCGATTGTCGCAGCCATTGCATTAACCTTGCGTGAACGCCGTGAGAGTAAATCGATGGACCCGGCAAAACAAGTGTTGGTTAAAAAAGCTGACAGACTGCGCATTGTGAAGATGGATGCGGTGATCGAGAATGCAGAAGCGCCAGTAAGCGCTGAGGAGGCAAAATAATGGTTGGGTTATCGCATTACCTGATTTTAGGGTCGCTGTTATTTGCGATTAGTGTGGTTGGTATTTTCTTAAACCGCAAAAACGTCATTATTTTATTGATGGCAATAGAGCTGATGTTGCTTGCGGTCAATCTTAATTTCATCGCTTTTTCACATTATTTAAATGATATTGCCGGCCAAGTGTTTGTGTTTTTTATTTTGACAGTTGCGGCGGCTGAGTCTGCAATTGGTTTAGCGATATTGGTAGTGTTGTTTAGAAACTTACGCACGATCAATGTTGACGATCTAGCTTCATTAAAAGGATAAGTAATTAGCATGACCATGCCGCAAATCTATTTGGCAATTCCCTTACTGCCTTTGTTCGCAGCCGTTATTGTTGGCTTATTTAGCAAACAATTGCCGCGTGCCGCTGCACACATTGTGACCATTACGGGTGTGGCGGCCTCGTTTGGCTTATCTCTTTATGTGCTTAAAGATGCAATGACCAGTGCGCCATATAATGAAACCGTGTATTCATGGTTAAAAAGCGGCAACTTTTCGTTTGAAATTGGCTTTTTGATTGATCGCCTTAGCGCCATGATGATGGTGGTAGTGACGTTTGTATCATTGATGGTGCATATTTATACCATCGGCTATATGCGCGACGATAAAGGTTATGCACGCTTCTTTAGCTATATTTCACTATTCACCTTCTCTATGCTGATGCTGGTGATGGCGAACAACTTTATGCAGTTGTTTTTTGGTTGGGAAGCCGTAGGTTTGGTTTCTTACCTGTTGATTGGCTTTTGGTACACACGCCCAACCGCGATTTACGCTAATTTAAAAGCATTTTTAGTCAACCGAGTGGGTGACTTTGGATTCTTGCTTGGTATCGGTTTGGTATTGTTCCACTTTGGCAGTCTAGATTACGCCGCCGTGTTTTCAGTGGCGCCACAGATGGCAGATACAAGAATCAACTTGATTGGTAACGCTTCATGGTCACTGATGACAGTGACTTGTATTCTGTTGTTTATCGGCGCGATGGGTAAGTCAGCACAGGTACCGCTACATGTGTGGTTGCCTGACTCTATGGAAGGCCCAACACCAATTTCAGCATTGATCCATGCGGCAACCATGGTAACCGCCGGTATTTTCATGGTGGCACGTATGTCACCATTGTTTGAGTTGTCATCAACTGCATTATCTTTCGTATTGATTATCGGCAGTATTACCGCGCTGTTTATGGGATTTTTGGGCATTATTCAAAACGATATTAAACGCGTAGTCGCTTACTCAACACTGTCGCAATTAGGCTATATGACCGTGGCGCTGGGTGCCTCTGCCTATTCAGTTGCCATATTCCATTTGATGACGCACGCTTTTTTTAAAGCATTGTTGTTCTTAGGCGCGGGTGCGGTGATTATGGGTATGCATCATGATCAAGATATCCGTAATATGGGTAACCTTAAAAAATATATGCCTGTGACGTGGATTACCTCGCTCATCGGCTCGCTGGCACTCATTGGCACACCATTTTTCTCTGGCTTTTACTCAAAAGATAGCATTATTGAGGCGGCAAAGTTCTCAACCATTACCGGTAGTGGTTTTGCCTACTTTGCAGTGCTTGCTGGGGTGTTTGTTACGGCATTTTATAGTTTCCGCATGTATTTTCTGGTGTTCCATGGCAAAGAAAAATGGAGAGAGGTCAAGCATGATGCTCATCACGGCGCCGCCCACCATGATGAAGAGCACCACCATGGCTTGAGCCCATCGGATGATCCGCATGAGCCAGGCTGGGTGATTAAATTACCATTGATTTTATTGGCTATCCCTTCATTGTTGATTGGTTATTTTGCGATTGAGCCGATGTTGTATGGTGATTTCTTTAAAGGGGTTATTTTTGTAGATGCAGGCGCACATCCTGCAATGCATGAGCTTACCCATCATTGGCATACTATATTTCACTCCGCCACTGGCATGGCGTTGCATGGCCTAATGACTCTGCCGTTTGCATTGGCGACATCCGGTGTTGGGTTAGCCTGGTTTTTTTACATGAAGCGCCCGGATATTCCGGCGGCCATTCAAAAGCGTTTCGCTACCATTAACTACATTTTAGAAAATAAATATGGTTTTGATAGCTTCAATGAACGCGTTTTTGCCGCAGGCTCGCGTTTTATCGGCAATAAACTATGGCTGATTGGTGATGTTAAAATCATTGATGGCACTTTGGTTAATGGCACGGCAAATCTAATTGGCAAGCTCTCCGGGATTGTGCGTAAATTGCAATCTGGCCTTATCTATCACTACGCATTCGCGATGATTATCGGCGTGTTTTTTATGCTGTCATTCTACTCGCTCAAATTTTAAGTAAAGTATAAAAAGAAAATGGTTGAATATTTTACCCAGCATATTTTAAGTTTTGCCATCTGGATGCCTATTTTGGCAGGCATCTTGGTATTGTTTACCGCAAATGATAACAAACCCAATGTTACGCGGTGGTTAGCCTTGGCTGGCAGTGTCGCCAGCTTCTTGGTGACGATTCCACTTTATACGCACTTTAATGTCGCTGACGGCGGCTTTCAGTTTCAAGAAGGCTTTCAGTGGATATTGTCTTTTAATATCAACTATCACTTAGGTGCAGATGGCATAGCGGTACCACTGATATTGCTGACGAGCTTTACTACCGTGATTGTTGTGATTGCTGCGTGGGAAGTCATTGAAAAACGAGTAGCGCAATACATGGCATCATTCCTGATTATGAGCGGTTTGATGATAGGTGTGTTTAGTGCGTTAGATGCGATTTTATATTACGTATTTTGGGAGGCTATGTTAATCCCATTGTTTCTGGTCATTGGTATCTGGGGCGGACCAAACCGCGTGTATGCCACGATTAAATTCTTTTTATATACACTGCTGGGCTCATTACTCATGCTGGTGGCGTTTATCTATCTGTATCATCAAACAGGTAGCTTTGAAATTGTAGATTACTACAACTATCCTATGCCACTGAATGTGCAAGTGTTGATTTTCTTGGCGTTTTTTGCAGCTTTCGCAGTAAAAATCCCGATGTGGCCAGTACATACCTGGTTGCCAGATGCACACGTAGAAGCGCCAACAGGTGGTTCAGTAGTGTTAGCGGCGATTGCTTTGAAATTAGGCGGTTACAGCTTCTTACGCTTTGCCATGCCAATTGCACCCGATGCCGCACATTATTTATCAGGCTTTATGATTACCTTGTCGTTGATTGCAATTGTGTATATTGCGTTGGTGGCACTGGCTCAAAAAGACATGAAAAAGCTAATCGCTTATTCATCTATCTCCCACATGGGTTTTGTGACATTAGGCTTCTTCCTATTTAATAATTTGGGTTTAGAAGGTGCAATCGTACAAATGGTGTCGCATGGCTTTATATCAGCGGCCATGTTCCTGGCAGTTGGTGTGTTGTATGACCGCATGCATAGCCGCCAGATTGAATCTTACGGCGGTGTTGCAAATACCATGCCTGTGTTTGCCGCCTTTGCTGTATTTTTTGCGATGGCAAATAGTGGTTTGCCTGGCACTTCTGGTTTTGTCGGTGAGTTCATGGTGATACTAGGCGCGATACAAGTGAATTTTTGGTACGCCTTCTTAGCCTCACTCACACTTATTTTTGGTGCGGCTTATACGCTGTGGATGGTCAAGCGCGTGTTTTATGGTGAAATAGCCAACCCTAGCGTTGCTGCGCTTAAGGATATCAGCAAGCGTGAATTTTTCATTCTGGCAACCTTGGCATTGTTAGTGTTGGCGCTAGGGGTTTATCCGCAGCCGCTGACAGATGTAACTAATGCAACGGTCACCCAACTCCTTTCACATTTAGCACAAAGCAAATTGCCGGCAGGTTTATAAGTCATGGAAAATATACGTTACGACCTCATTACTGCCTTGCCTGAAATCGTTATTTTATCGATGGCGATGATCATTCTATTGGCAGATTTATTTTTAAAGCAAACTAACCGTATTGCAATTTACGCCTTAGCGCAGCTAGCTTTACTGGTCGCTGCCTTTATAACTTTTAGCACACATACGCCAAGCATCGGTTATGGCTTCACCGCTGCTTTTGTTGATGACGCGCTGGCTGATGTGTTGAAACTTATGATTTACTTAGGCACATCGTTGATTTTTATTTATACGCGGCAATATATTCAATTGCGCAACATGTTCCGTGGCGAGTTTTATGCGCTAGTGCTGTTTTCAGTAGTTGGTATGATGATCATGGTGTCTGGCCAAAGCATGCTAACGCTGTATATAGGTCTGGAGTTGTTATCACTTAGTTTGTATGCGTTGGTAGCACTTGACCGTGACAATGCCCGCGCCACCGAAGCTGCAATGAAATACTTTGTATTAGGCGCATTAGCCTCGGGTATGTTGTTGTACGGCATGAGCATGATCTATGGCATGACTGGTAGCTTAAATATCACTGAAATTAACAATGCATTGATGGGTGGCGAGAACATACATTCGGTATTGATCTTAGGTTTGGTATTTGTTGTGGCGGGCTTGGCATTCAAGCTAGGTGCGGTGCCGTTCCAAATGTGGGTGCCTGATGTTTACGAAGGCTCGCCAACTGCCATGACCATGTTAATCAGCTCAGTGCCAAAGCTAGCTGCATTTGCTTTTATCATACGCCTGCTTGTGCAAGGATTGCCAACACTGGCGGTTGATTGGCAGCAAATGTTGATGATTATGGCGGTGCTGTCTATCATCATCGGCAATGTTACAGCTATTGCACAAACCAATTTAAAACGCATGTTGGCGTACTCCACTATTTCACATGTAGGATTTGTGTTGTTTGGTTTAATGAGCGCAAGTATCAATGGTTATGCCTCCGCACTGTTTTATATAGTGAGCTACGTATTGATGACGCTTGCCGGCTTTGGCATTATTCTACTGTTGTCACGCAAAGGCTTTGAGGCTGAGCAGTTAGATGACCTAAAAGGCTTGAATCAACGTAGCCCGTGGATCGCATTCTTAATGCTGATTGTAATGTTTAGCATGGCAGGCGTGCCACCAACCTTAGGTTTTTACGCTAAATTTGCCGTGTTGCAAGCAGCATTGCAAGCCGGTTATTTATGGTTGGTTGTGTTCGCAGTTCTGATGGCAGTTATCGGCGCGTTTTACTATTTACGCGTCATTAAGCTCATGTATTTCGATGAGCCCATTGACCAGCATCCGATTCAAGCGCCGTTTGATATGCGCGTTACGTTAAGTGTGAATGCATGTGCGTTGCTGGTGTTAGGTTTAATGCCGCAAGGCTTGATGAGTTTGTGTGGTTATGCAATTTTTAAAAGCTTGAGCTAGGGCGCATTAATGACAAACTGGGCGTTACTCGGACTGATATTTTTTGCGGCAAATTTACCTTGGTTTTCAAATAAACTGTTTTATCTTATTCCATTAAACAGTAGTCATCAGCCGACCAAAAGCAAGCATCTTGGTTGGTGTTTGCTTGAGTTGTTAGTCCTTTACTTTGCTGCCGGCGCCGTGGCATGGTATGCAGAGCGTGCAACTTTCGGGCAGGTTTCACCTCAAGGCTGGGAGTTCTATGCCGTCACCGGATGCCTGTTCCTAGTGTTTGCTTTTCCGGGTTTTGTATATAAAGTATTGTGGAAAAGAGCCTTTTAATTCACAGTTACTCTGAAACTTGTTTTTTGCAAAATATCGTAACATTTACTTTTCGTTAAGTGCCATTCAACATTAAGCTTAACCAAGCCCCAGTACAATTTCAGGCTAGTAGCTCATGGAAGTCCACTATAGATTTAGTCAAATGGATTTAATCAAATGGATTTAACCGAACACTGTATCAGCTCAAACACGATTGCCACTGATGGCATATTCAGCGTTAAGCGTGATTTAGTACGCCTGCCAAACGGTAACACCAGTCATCGTGACTATGTGACGCATCCTGGTGCAGTGCTGATTGTGCCGATACTTTTTAATGGAAACGTAGTATTGGAGCGGCAATTCAGGTATCCGCTACACCAGATATTTATTGAGCTACCAGCAGGTAAAATTGACGCCAATGAAGAGGCGTTAACCACAGGGCAGCGTGAGCTACTAGAAGAAACCGGCTATACAGCAAAGGACTGGGTAAAGTTAGGTATTCAGCACCCATGTATTGGTTATTCTAACGAGGTGATTCATACCTATTTAGCCACAGGGTTAGTTGCTGGTGCGCATCAACGTGATAAAGATGAAATTCTAGAAACCTTTGAAGTCAGCCTAGTCGATTGTTTAACCATGATTCAAAATGGTGAAATTACCGATAGTAAAACCATTGTTGCGTTATTTTTAGCTGAAAAGTATTTGCAATCTCATGGCTAGTGGCGCGGCAAATAAAGTTTTAATCATAGGCTGTGGCGACCTAGGCACTGCCGTAGCGCAACAGTTGCTGCAATCAGGGTTTCAAACCATCGCTGTTAGGCGTAGCGCCGTTGTCATTGATGGCGTTTTAATGATACAGGCCGATGTTACGCAACCTGACACTTTAGAATCGCTACCGGCTATTCAGCCAGAAATAGTCGTTTACTGCGTAGCGGCCGAAGCGCAGATGGATGCTGCATATAAAGCGGCTTATGTAGATGGTTTGCGTCATGTATTAGCTACCCAAATTAACAATTCAAACTTGCAGCATGTATTTTTTGTATCAAGTACTCGTGTTTACGGTCAAAGTACCGCTACTTTACTTGATGAGTCAATACTTGCTATTCCTGCAGATTTTGGTGGGGAGCGTTTGCTTGAGGCAGAAGCGCTACTGCAATCACTAACTTGCCCTGCAACCGCACTAAGATTATCCGGAATTTATGGGCCAGGGCGATTACGTATGATCAATCTAGCGCAGTCGCCTGGACGTTGGCCGCATCAGAATAGCTGGAGTAACCGTATTCATCGAGATGATGCAGCTGCCTTTATCGTGTTTTTAATTCAGCAGGTCTTGGCTGGAGATACGCCGCGACCTTGTTATATCGTCACCGATTCTCAGCCTGTCACGCAGTATGAGGTGTTGAATTGGATTGCTGCTAAATTGGGTAAAGCACCACAAACAATACCTGCGGCCGCAGGTGGTAAGCGATTGAGCAATCAAGCAATGCTGGCGACTGGCTTTCAATTGCAATACCCAACCTACCAAGCGGGCTATCAGGCTTTGCTGTCGAATGATCTTACTGTAAATACAATATCATGAACTACGTTTTTAGAATAATCACAGTAACGCTAGCGCTGATTTTTACGCAATGTTTTAACTTAGCGGTGGCACAAGAGACTTTTCCAGCTTGGCTCGAAGGCTTAAAACAGTCCGCAGACGCTGTTGGTATTTCTGAAAAAACAAGTACAGCGACCATCAGTTATGTCAAATTACTGCCAGATGTCATTGCGTTAGATCGCGCACAGCCAGAATTTATTAGCCCGTTTCTAAGCTATTACTACAAACGCGTTGATACCCGAAAAATTCAAAAAGGGCGCGAGTTGCTAGCCACACATGATGCATTGTTAACCCAGATTGAAGCGCTGTATGGGGTTCCTAAACCTATATTAGTGGCATTCTGGGGCATGGAAACACAATACGGCAGTTATATGGGCAATGTTGATATATTATCTGCATTAGCAACATTGGCGTATGAAGGGCGTCGAGCCGAATTCTTCCGTAGCCAATTGCTGGATGCGATGCGTATGATTGATTTTGGGCATGCTAACGTAGATGAGTTTAAAGGCTCTTGGGCTGGAGCTTTTGGCAATATGCAATTTATGCCAACCACTTTTATGTTGTACGCAGTGGATGGCGACAATGATAACAATATTGATGTTTTAAACTCCCTGCCAGATGCGTTTGCGTCCGCGGCGAATTACTTGTCACAAGTAGGCTGGCGTATGGGTGAGCCGACCATGATAGAGGTAAAATTGCCCGACAACTTCCCGTGGCAATATGCGCAATATACACTCAAGAAATCGACCGCAGAATGGGGGCAATTAGGTGTGCGTGTAGCGCAGGAGGATGCATCCGTAGCCGGCATGCCCCTAGCTGAAGCGCTACCTAGCGTGAGCGGGCAAGCGTCTATTATTTTGCCCCAAGGCTGGTTAGGACCGGCTTTTATGGTGTTTGGTAATTTTGATGTCATTATGGACTGGAATCGATCTGTCAATTACGCGCTATCTGTGGCGCAACTGGCTAAGCGACTGAACCAAGAATCGCGCATTATAGGCGGGCGTCTTGCTGAGGTCGGCGCACTTAGTTTTGAGCAAATGTTTGGATTACAGAGCGCGCTCAATCTACGTGGATTTGATGCAGGTACACCCGATGGTTTTCCTGGATTGAAAACACAAGCGGCAGTGCGTGCTTATCAACTTGCAATACAGTTACCCGCTGATGGCTATGCGAGTCCAAGTGTTTATGACAGAATAATGTCGCAACCATAGACTCATAGATGTAGATTTTTAACTGATTGCGTTTGCGCCCAATGCCACAATCAGCTAAAATCGCGTTCTGTTTGAAACGGCTGGTTCTTAGTTAAACTGGCGATTCAAAAGTTTAGGCGGTTAGCTCAGTTGGTTAGAGCGCTTGGTCGACATCCAAGAGGTCAGCAGTTCGAGTCTGCTACTGCCTACCAGTCACACATTACAAAAGCTAAAGCCGTTAAATTCAACGGCTTTAATTATTTATACGGGGTATGTTATGCCAGTGATACGCTTGCCAGATGGTTCACAACGTCAATTTGATGCGCCTGTTACGGTAGCCGATGTTGCCATGAGCATTGGTGCCGGTTTGGCTAAAGCAGCGTTGGCTGGTAAGGTTAACGATAAAATCGTTGATACCAGTTATTTGATTGAGTCTGATAGTGATTTAGCGATTATCACGGATAAAAGCCCTGAAGGTTTAGATGTTATTCGTCACTCAACCGCACACTTGTTGGCGTATGCGGTAAAAGAATTATTCCCAGATGCGCAAGTGACTATTGGCCCTGTGATTGAAAATGGTTTTTTCTATGATTTTTCATATGTGCGCGCCTTCACTCCAGAAGATTTAACCGTCATTGAAAAAAAGATGGTGGAGTTGGCCAAAAAAGATGAGCCAGTAACCCGGCAGGTATTGCCGCGCGATGACGCGATTGCTTACTTCAAAAGTATCGGCGAGGCTTATAAAGCTGAAATTATTGCCAGCATTCCAGCGGGTGAGGATGTTTCACTTTATACAGAGGGGCGTTTTACTGACCTTTGCCGTGGTCCACATGTGCCTAATACCGGCAAGCTCAAAGCGTTTAAGCTGATGAAGTTGGCAGGTGCTTACTGGCGCGGTGATAGTAATAACGAAATGCTACAACGTGTTTACGGTACGGCATGGCGCAACAAAGAAGAGTTGGACGCATACTTATTTCAGTTGGAAGAGGCTGAAAAGCGTGACCACCGCAAATTGGGCAAGCAGTTGGATTATTTCCACATGCAAGATGATGCGCCAGGCATGGTGTTCTGGCATCCGCGCGGTTGGAGCATGTGGCAAGAGGTTGAGCAATATATGCGCCAAATGTTTAGAGACTTTGGCTACCAAGAGGTACGTACGCCTACGGTGATGGATAAAACGCTATGGGAGAAATCAGGCCACTGGCAAAATTATCATGACAATATGTTTGTGACGAAATCTGAAAATCGTGATTACGCCGTGAAGCCGATGAACTGTCCAGGTCACATACAGATTTTTAACAGCGGTTTGCATAGTTACCGTGATTTGCCGTTGCGTTTGGCTGAGTTCGGCTCATGTCACCGTAACGAACCATCGGGATCGTTGCATGGCTTAATGCGTGTGCGCGGATTTACTCAAGATGATGCGCATATTTTTTGTACAGAAGAGCAGATTGAAGCTGAAGTCGCTGACTTTATTAAGATGCTCTACAAAGCGTATGGTGATTTCGGCTTTACTGACGTGCTGGTTAAGCTTTCAACTCGTCCAGAAAAGCGTGTTGGCACTGATGAAACTTGGGATAAAGCCGAAGCTTCGTTAGCCAATGCACTCAATAAAAATGACCTCGCGTTTGATTTGCAACCGGGTGAAGGCGCATTTTATGGCCCTAAAATAGAATTTACGTTGAAGGACTCTCTAGGTCGTTTGTGGCAGTGTGGCACAATTCAGCTCGACTTTAACTTGCCTGAGCGCTTGGATGCCGAGTATGTGGCAGAAGACAACTCTCGCAAGCGTCCTGTAATGCTACATCGTGCCATTGTTGGTTCTATGGAGCGTTTTATCGGCATTCTGATTGAGAACTATGCTGGTGCTATGCCGTTATGGTTAGCGCCAGTGCAGGTGATGGTGTTAAACATTTCTGAAGGTCAGGCAGATTACGTAAGGTTAGTGGTTGAAACTTTGAAGAAAAGTGGCATCCGATGCGAATTTGACTTGAGAAATGAGAAGATTACCTATAAAATACGCGAACATAGTATGCAAAAATTACCTTACTTGCTGGTTGCAGGTGAGCGTGAAATGCAAACAGGACATGTAGCCGTGCGTACCAGAAAAGGTGAAGACCTAGGTTCTATGCCAATAGCGGAGCTAGTTGCTCGCTTGAAAGCGGAAGTTGAAGCTAAGGTTTAACCTACCCTAAACTTTGATTTTAGGGCTAAATCTGACGAAGCACGGCTTAACTATTTGGAGAATTTGATATAGCACAGGATAAAGAAACCCGAATTAACGGTGATATTACTGGTTCGGAAGTACGTTTGGTAGGCATTGAAGGCGAACCGCTAGGTATTATGAGTTTGCGTGAAGCTTTTGCAAAAGCAGAAGAAGCTGATATTGATTTAGTGGAAATTGCACCTAATGCCGCGCCGCCTGTGTGCAGGTTGATGGATTACGGCAAGTTCAAGTATGCTGAAAGTAAAAGGCAGCACGAAGTTAAGCTTAAGCAAAAGCAAGTGGTGGTGAAAGAAATTAAATTTCGCCCAGGTACGGATGATGGCGATTATGCGATTAAAGTGCGTAACATTATTCGCTTCATACAAGAGGGTGATAAAGCGAAAATTACGTTACGCTTTAGAGGTCGTGAGATTACCCACCAAGAGTTTGGTTTGGCGTTACTTAGACGTGTAGAAGCAGATACAAAAGAGGTTGCAGTGGTTGAGCAGTTTCCTAAAATGGAAGGTCGCCAAATGGTGATGATTTTAGGTCCACACAAGAAAGCTAGCTAACTGATTGAAGTCAGTCAGCGTGTAAGTTTAAGTAGTAAGGTTAGTTTGTAGTAGTGTAGTCAGAAATACTGATAAGCGTCACTAAGTCAGCTTTGTTGGTAGATGATTGCTAAAAATTCCGAGTGATACGGCTTAACGGCATGCCTAAGCACTCATAACTCAAGTTCAAGGAGAACAAAATGCCAAAAATGAAAACCAAGAGTGGTGCTAAAAAGCGCTTCAAATTCTTGGGTAATGGTAAAGTGAAACGTACGCATTCACATTTACGCCATATCCTCACTAAAAAGACCACCAAGCAAAAGCGTAAATTACGCGGCACGGCGATCATCTCACCAACAGACGTCAAGCGCGTTCGCGCCATGATGCCAACAAGATAAGGAGACCGATATGCCTAGAGTAAAACGTGGTGTCATTGCTCGCGCTAGACACAAAAAAGTATTAAAAGCCGCTAAGGGTTACCGCGGTCGTCGTAAAAACGTTTACCGCGTTGCTAAGCAAGCGGTAATGAAAGCTGGTCAATATGCTTACCGTGACCGTCGTCAAAAGAAACGTCAATTCCGCACCTTGTGGATTGCGCGTATCAATGCGGGTGCACGTGAGTGTGGTTTAACTTACAGCCGCTTCATGAATGGTTTGAAAAAATCAGCGATTGAAGTCGATCGTAAAGTATTGGCTGACTTAGCTGTATTTGACAAAGCGGCATTTGCAAAATTTGTAGAATTAGCAAAAGCGGGTTTAGCGGCTTAAGTATTCAAGCGGGTATTTTCAAACTTATTATTAAGTTCGAGTGAAAAAAGAGGCTTCGGCCTCTTTTTTTTACTGTAAAATTCGAAGTCTAAATTTTATATGTAAATCAATGCATTATAAGAGTGGTTCTGGTTAAAATTCCAGCGAAATAATAAGCAGTGCAACAACAATTCATAAAGATAAAATTAACATGGCAGATTTAACGCATTTAATTGCAGAAGCACAAGCTGACTTTGCAAGTAGCGCTTCGATGAACGACTTGGAAATTGCCAAGGCAAAGTATCTGGGTAAATCAGGTTCACTTACGGATGCATTAAAAGGCTTAGGTAAGTTAAGTGCAGAAGAGCGTCCCGTAGCAGGTGCAGCCATTAACGTGGTCAAGCAAGCTGTTGAGGCGGCCTTAACCGCAAGGCGTGAATCACTATTAAATGCAGAGCAAGCCAAACAGCTGGCGCAAGAGTCCATCGATGTCACACTGCCGGCACGTGCGCAATCGCAAGGTGGTTTGCACCCAGTGACACTCACACTGAGGCGCGTGGAAGAATTGTTTCATTCTATCGGCTTTGAAGTGGCCACTGGGCCTGAAATTGAAACTGATTTTTACAACTTCACTGCACTGAATATCCCTGAAGATCATCCAGCACGCGCCATGCACGATACGTTTTATATTGATGAAGCTAACGTGTTAAGAACTCATACTTCACCGGTACAAATACGCTACATGGAGAATGCGCTAAAAACCAATAAAGCACCCCCACTGAAAATTATTGCGCCGGGTCGCGTGTATCGTGTGGATTCAGATGCGACTCATTCACCAATGTTTCACCAAGTAGAAGGTTTGTGGGTGGATGAAGACATTAGCTTTGCCAATTTAAAAGGCGTGGTGCAGGATTTTCTACAAAAATTCTTTGAGCGCGATGATTTAACGGTGCGTTTTAGACCTTCGTTCTTTCCGTTCACTGAGCCTTCGGCTGAGATGGACATGAGTTGGAACGGCGGCTGGTTAGAGATTGGTGGCTGCGGTATGGTGCATCCCGAGGTGTTCAAGCATGTAAATATCGATAGCGAAAAATATAGAGGCTTCGCCTTTGGTTTGGGCGTGGAGCGATTAACCATGTTGCGTTATGGGGTCAATGATTTGCGCCATTTCTTTAATAATGATTTGCGCTTTTTATCTCAATTTAAGTAACTCTTGCACAGAGTACACAGAGATTTTTCTAAAATTTGAATTTGAATTTGAATTTGTAATTTAATAAATAAAGGATCAGGTAGCCTGCAGGTAATCAAAGATACATGGAGTAAGTTTTTCTCTGTGCTCTCTGTGCGCTCTGTGGCTGAAATAGATTATGCAATTTTCAGAAAATTGGTTACGTAGCTTGGTTAACACTGACTTGGACAGTCAGGCTTTGAGTCATGCTTTGACAATGGCAGGGCTGGAAGTGGAAGAGATGCAACCTGTTGCTGCCGCATTTAGCAAAGTAGTTGTGGCAAAAATCCTGTCGGCTGAAAAACATCCGGATGCTGACCGTTTACAGGTTTGCAAGGTGGATGTGGGCTTGCCTGAGCCGTTGCAAATTGTATGTGGTGCCGCTAATGCGCGTGCGGGTTTAGTTGCACCTTGTGCCATGGTGGGGGCAGAGTTACCTGGGTTTTCTATCAAACAAGCCAAAGTGCGCGGCATAGAGTCGTTCGGCATGATGTGTTCATCTAAAGAGCTGGGTTTGAGTGCTGAAGCTACAGGATTATTAGAACTAGATAGCGATGCATTGATAGGCCAAGATATTCGTCAATATTTGGATTTGGATGATCATCTTTTAACACTTAAGCTCACGCCAAATCGTAGTGATTGTTTAAGCCTCACAGGTATTGCACGTGATGTCGCTGCGATTACAGGCGCTACTACACGTTTTGAAGTGATTTCACCTGCGGCAGTAGAGCTCTCGCAACGTAAAGCAGTTGCGGTGACAGAGTCGTCAGCTTGCCCACGCTATTGTGGTCGTTTAATTAGCGGTATTAACGCGCAAGCGATTACGCCGGCATGGATGGTTAAACGCTTAGAACGTAGTGGCTTGCGTACGATTAGTGCCGTAGTTGATATTACTAACTATGTGCTGTTAGCGCTGGGTCAGCCGATGCATGCGTTTGATGCTGCTAAATTGAACGGTGATGTGAGCGTGCGCTTTGCCAACGCTGGTGAATCACTCAGTCTGCTGAATGATCAAACCATACAGCTTAAAACCGATGATTTAGTTATTGCCGATGCACAGGGTGCAATTGGCTTAGCTGGCATTATGGGTGGCAAGCCAACGGCTGTGAGCGACGAAACTACCGATGTATTCTTGGAAAGCGCGTTCTTTGTACCGTCTGTGATCGCAGGCAAGGCACGTAGGCTCGGGTTGAGTACAGACTCATCTTATCGCTTTGAGCGCGGTGTCGATTTCGGTAATACACGCAATGCGATTGAATACGCTACAACGCTAATACAGCAAATCTGCGGTGGTAAAGCTGGGGATGTCACTGAAGTGATTGGCACCTTGCCTGCGCGTCAGCCGGTAAAGCTAAGAATGGCACGATTAGTATCCGTATTGGGTATTGCATTTGAGCAACCAAAAGTAGCACAACTGCTTACCCAGCTTGGCTTCTCGTTTAGTGTGGGTGATGAAGTGTTTACTGTCACGCCACCTAGTTATCGCTTTGATATTGCGATTGAAGAAGACTTGATTGAAGAAATTGCGCGCTTGCACGGCTATGATCATATTCCCGCAACGCCGCCGGTTGCAACACTAAACATGCTAGCGGTACCTGAGCAGCAGTTGCATTTGAATCAATTGCGTGATGGATTGGTATTTGCGGGCTATCAAGAAGTGGTGACTTACAGTTTTGTGGATGAAAGCTGGGAGCGTGATTTATTAGGTAACAGCGCACCTATTAAGCTTAAGAATCCAATTGCGAGCAACTTGAGCGTAATGCGTAGTAGCTTGTGGGGTGGTTTGTTAGACACCTTAAGCTACAACCTGAATCGTAAGCAAGAACGTGCTAGTTTGTTTGAAATCGGTGCGGTATATCATCAAGAAGCCGGTGTGTATCATGAATCAACACGAATTTCTGGTTTAGCCTACGGTAGCGCAAAACCAGAGCAATGGGCTGAGAGCAGTAAAGAAGTCGATTTTTTTGATGCAAAAGCACATGTAGAGGTCTTACTTGGTGCTACCCATACGGGTAGGCAGCTTGTTTACGAAAAAGCCGTGCATAGCGCACTGCACCCGGGTCAATCGGCGCGTATTTTACTAGATGGCAAAGCTATCGGATGGTTAGGTAAGCTACATCCGAAATGGCAACAACAATACGATTTTGCCAAGAGTACCTTTTTGTTTGAAATGGACGCGGATGCTTTGTTAAGTCGCCATTTACCCGCTTATCAAGAGGTTTCAAAACTGCTACCGGTACGTCGTGATTTAGCCATCGTTTTGGATGAAAATACTGCCGTAGAAACGGTGTTAACTGCAGTTAAAAAAGCCAATATACCACTGATAAAAGAGGTGGCTTTATTTGATTTATACCAAGGTAGAGGGATCGCAGAAAGCAAAAAAAGCCTTGCATTATCAGTACTTATGCATGATACTCAAAAAACTTTGACTGATGTTGAAGCCGATACAGCCATTGCTAATCTGCTACAATTATTGCAAAACGATTTTGATGCGACGCTGAGAAATTAACTACTTAAAAAAACCAGTACGGCATTTAATTTCGCTAAAATTCAAGTTAAAAAAATGTCTGTGCATGATAAAAGCGATTAACAGCTTTAAATGAAATGGGAGCGTGTATGACTTTAACAAAAGCTGAACTTGCAGATTTACTCTATGAGCAAGTTGGGTTAAATAAACGTGAAGCCAAAGATATGGTGGAAGCATTCTTTGAAGAAGTGCGGATTGCGTTAGAGGCAGGCGATAGCGTCAAACTATCTGGTTTTGGTAATTTTGAATTACGTAAAAAGTCAGAGCGCCCAGGGCGCAACCCTAAAACTGGTGAAGAAATACCAATTACCGCACGTCGGGTGGTTACTTTTCATGCCAGCCAAAAGCTAAAAAGTAAGGTAGATGCCAACTACGCGAGCTAAACCTAATGCGCGTGTTGCGTTTGATTTTTTCTTAAAGCATTAGCAATAAAAGTGAGAAAGCCGTCAGTATGAATGAGCAGGTTGCCAAGGTGCAGTTGCCACCCATTCCAGCAAAGCGTTATTTTACGATAGGTGAAATGAGCGAGCTTTGCGGGGTCAAGGCGCACGTGCTCAGATACTGGGAGCAAGAGTTTACGCAACTCAAGCCAGTTAAACGTCGCGGTAACCGTCGCTATTATCAGCACCATGAAGTCTTGCTGATTCGTCGGATTCGAGAGTTATTGTACGAGGAAGGCTTTACCATCAGTGGCGCGAGGAATCGCTTGGATAATCCAGAAGCTACTGACTCAAAAGTTGAAAAGCCGGCAACAGTCAGAGGCATGCTTGATTTGCAAGCGCAGCCGAATCCAACGCCAGCCCAAGTTAAATTAACATTATCAACCGCAGAAACTGGTGCCTTTGATTTTGTGGCAGTTAAAACAGAGTTGCGTCAAATTTTGAATTTATTGCACCAAAATTTGTAGCCTTCGTGGTTTTTTATTTACTACGCAATTTATAGGTCATAAGTTTTTGCGCTATAATGCACGCCTGTTGCAAGCAGTTTATTGTAACAACGGTTCGGGGCATAGCGCAGCCTGGTAGCGTACATGCCTGGGGGGCATGGGGTCGCAAGTTCGAATCTTGCTGTCCCGACCAATAAAAAAGTGTAAACAATCAAGTCAGCCATGTGCTGGCTTTTTTGTTCTGCGCCCCCACTGCGCCACCAAATTTAATAAACATTCTCAAAGCGTGGAATTGAGCTAATTATCACGATGATTTATGGGCTTTATCTTTGAGGAGATGATGTATATTGCTACCTTTGCTGATTTGATTGGTTAAACCCAGATTTTTCATTAGGTAGATTTGCCTTTCTATCAAGCATGAATAATCTGCTTTAGCAGATATATTCTGCTGGGGAGACCTTTACGGTCTCACGAATGCTGGCGATCGATTTTTGGTCATTTTTGTAGCTTAATCGTTGTCCATGGCTCGCTATGAACTTCTCGTAAGCCACAAACCAGAGAGCTGATAAGCACTACTAAGCCACTGAAGTGGCAAGTATTGCTAAACTACCTCAAACATCTCGTCACCATCGTTTCGCAACCTAATGGATAGTCTGGTTTGTAAAGTTAACGCTTAATAGGATTTTTATGGAACACGCCACGCATACGCATGATGAAGAGCAATACATTGTGCATAACCCTAAAGAGGTCATGCAAATTCTAACTAATTTGGTGAAGCAGAAGGCGATGCTTAAAGTTTCATTCAATCAGGGGCTTGATGAGTATCTCACCACTGTGATTGCAATTGATACAAAAAATCATGCAGTGCATCTGGATATTGGCCGCGATGATGAGTTTAACCGTAGATTATTGGCAAGCCAGCGAGTACTTTTTGTTAAAGATGAAGGTATTAGAATTAAATGGACGAGTACACACGTTACTGAGGTTACGTTGAAAGATGGTAAGGCAATTAGGATTGCGCTGCCTCAAGATTTAATTCGATTACAGCGCCGTGAGTTTTTCCGTTTTGCTACGCCGATTGTTAACCCTGTACCATGTGTTATTCCTAAAGCAAATGAAGCGAATCCTGAAGAGGAGGGCACGCTTGATTTCACTTTGCTTGATGTCAGTTTGGGTGGGGTTGGTGTCTTGGCGGCAGGTGAGTTAGACGCAGCGCTTGTGATTGGTGCAACTTTTAATCACTGCAAAATCAGTTTTCCAGATGTTGGTATGACTGATGTTACGTTGCAAGTAAAAAACATCACGCAATTGCCTGCAAAAGACGGTGCATTTAAGCATCGAGTCGGTTTTCAGTACATTACGCCATCACGCGGTAATGAAGGGCTTATTAACCGCTATGTCTTTATTTTAGAGCGCCAGGCGATAGCGCTGGTTAATGGGGCAGGGTAATTCAGCCTTTCTAAGTGCGGGAGTCTGCATTAACCTGCAAAAAAGCAGTAGTCCACAAAATGGTGTAAGCAGGCATTTCACCATTTCGTGGATAATAAGCCTAAAGATTAGATTCCCAATGACTCAGCCCAAGCTAAAGCGGCAATATGGCATTCATTCACTTTATTAGCATCATATTGTAGTAACTCTGCAAGTTCTAATATGCGTTTGCTGTCGGCGCTTTCACAGGCTTCAGTAAGCTGTAAGAATGGGCCGTAAATGCCTTCACGTGTAAGTAGTGCTTCAGCGACGGTTTCAGGAAGCTGAATTTTTTCCAGAATATCTTCCATAGGCATTTTTAAAATTGCATCAAGCAGTGAAAATACGCCGACAATAAATAAATTATCGCGGTCATGCTTTTCAAAATAGCTTTCACCTAACAACTCTGAGAGGCGTCCACGGGTGATGGAGGTTTTCATCAGGGCTGGTGGCGTTGAGTTTTCGCCCGCCGTGACCATTAGCAGCGTAAGCCAGCGGTATAGTTGTTTGGTGCCCAAAATGGTAAGGGCATGCTTAATTGATTGAATTTCACATGAGAGGCCAAAGCCGACAGAGTTAATATAGCGCAGTAGTTTAAATGACAGCGCGGCGTCACGCTTAAAGCCAGTTTCGATTTTGGCATTATCTTCATCTTGGCTCACCATGTTGAGCAAGTTCAATACACTGTCGAACGATGGGTTGATGACTTTTGCGGTAAAGGTTTCGGGGTGTGCAAAGAAATAGCCTTGAAAGCGTTGAAAGCCAATTTTTTTATAAGCCTCAAATTGCTCATGGGTTTCAATTTTTTCAGCAACAAATTTGATTGAAGGTGAGTAGTATTGATGAAATACTTTCTCAGCTTCAGTGACGGTAATGCTCAGAGTGTCAATTTTAATGTAATCAGCATATTCAATCAGCGGCTGTAATCCAGCGTGTGATTGTGGATTATCTAGCGCAATTTTAAAGCCTAGCTCACGTAATGCTTGGCAACGCTCAATGATTAAGTCAGTGGCGACTACCTCTTTTAACACTTCCAGCACGGTACGCTGAGGCGGCATGAGTTCTAAAAATTCACTCATCAGCATGGATTCATTGACGTTGATGAATGCAAATTTGTCGCCTAACAGCCATTGCGCATCCATGTCACCTAATGTGTTTGTCAGCACATTTGAACATGCTTTAATATCATCCTCGAATACTGCGCTTAGCGCCTCAGCGCTATGCCTAAATAAAAGCTCATAGCCGATAATATGTTCTTTAACATCTAGGATAGGCTGGCGCCCAATAAATACTTGATCTTCCATTTGTCTAGCTCTCAGAGTTTTAGTACTGATTGGATTAGTCTGGCGATTTTTAGCTGAAACTAATTCTATTTAAATAATTAACGTAATGATAAGTCATGCTCAAATACTACATTTAATTATCGCTTTTCTTCAATATATTTTACCTTAGAGTTGCGTCATGAGTTGCATTTGTCGAGTGCTAAAAACAAAATTCCCGTCATAGAGTAGTTGTTGAGTTCATCAACATCATTTATATTGTGTTAAATGATTTAATGAAGAGTAAATAGCAATGAAAATAACGACTATCCCCACACAGCCATTTAATGATCAAAAGCCTGGTACTTCTGGCTTGCGCAAAAAAGTAAAAGTGTTCCAGCAGCCGCATTATTTAGAAAATTTTGTTCAGAGTTTTTTTGATACGCTGACCGTGCCAGCAGGCGCTACACTAGTGGTTGGTGGCGATGGGCGCTATTACAATCGTCACGCGATTCAAACGCTTATTCAAATGGCCGCAGCTAATGGGTTTGTGCGGGTTATTGTAGGGCAGGCGGGTATTTTATCTACACCTGCGGCTTCACATATCATTCGAAAATATCAAACATTTGGTGGCATGGTGCTTTCTGCAAGCCATAACCAAGGCGGTATCGATGGTGATTTTGGCATTAAATACAACATTGGCAATGGTGGCCCTGCGCCAGAAAAAATCACCGATACAGTGTTTGAAAAAAGCAAAGTGATTACACAGTATAAAATTGCCGATTTACCGGCAGTGAATATTGATAGTTTAGGTGAAGCTATTTTCGCAGGTGTGGGTGCAGGTGAACCCTTCACCGTGCAAGTGATTGATGCGGTACAGGATTACGCTGATTTAATGCAAAGCCTGTTTGACTTTTCCGCCATTAAGCAATTATTGGCCAGTGGATTTGAAATGAAATTCGATGCCATGCATGCGGTAACAGGACCTTATGCAAAAGAGATTCTAGTGCGTCGATTGGGTGCACCCATTGATTGTTTGATGAATTGCGAGCCATCCGAAGATTTTGGCGGCGGCCACCCCGACCCTAATCTAACCTATGCTGAAGATTTAGTAAAAATCATGTTTGCAGGAGAAAATGCACTTGATTTTGGTGCAGCATCAGACGGCGACGGCGACCGCAATATGATTCTAGGCCAAAACTTTTTTGTGACGCCTTCGGATAGTTTGGCTGTATTAGCCGCAAATGCCATGCTGGTGCCGGCTTACGCCAGCGGCATTGCAGGCGTGGCGCGCTCCATGCCCACCAGTGGTGCGGTAGATAGGGTAGCCGCCAAGCTTAATATCCCCTGTTATGAAACGCCAACAGGCTGGAAATTCTTCGGTAACCTGATGGATGCTGGCAAGGTGACGCTGTGTGGTGAAGAAAGCTTTGGCACTAGCTCTAACCATGTACGGGAAAAGGATGGCCTTTGGGCTGTGTTGTTCTGGCTGAATATTATTGCGGTTAAAAAAATAGGTGTAGAGGCGATTTTAAAAGCACATTGGCTGGAATTCGGGCGCAACGTGTATTCGCGCCATGACTATGAGTCGATTCCGACCGATGCCGCCAATGACGTGATAGCACATATTAAGTTGCAGTTTACCAGTTTGCCGAATCAACGTTTTGGCAGTTACACAGTTAAAGTTTGTGATGATTTTAGCTATCATGATTCGATTGATGGTTCGGTCAGCAATAATCAAGGGATTCGTATTTTATTTACCGATGGGTCACGCATCGTATTCAGGCTTTCTGGCACCGGCACGGAAGGGGCGACTTTGCGTATTTATTTGGAAGCATTTGAGCCTGATAGCGCGAAGCATCACTTGGACGCGCAGGTGGCGTTAGCTGAAATGATACAAATTGCATTGCAGATTTCACAATTGGTTGAAAGAACAGGGCGCGTTACACCTACGGTGATTACTTAACCCAGATTATCCATTAGGCGGATTTTAAATCCTATCAGGCATGGATAATCTGGGCTTAATTTTCAACTTGTTTGATGGTCATTTCGCCCTTATAAAGCCGCACATCCATCTGGCCTAAAAATGACATGCCAAGTAATACGTCGCCATCTAAGCCGGGAGCGATCATGGCGGCAACGTTGCTGGCACTAATGCCACCTATTTGAACTGACTCCAAGCGCACCATATAGCCGATGCTATCGCCATTGGCGGTGTTGGTGCGTATGGCATTGATGCTTTTTAATTTGAGTTTGTCAGCAACGTTTTGCGATATAGCTACGCCAGTTGCACCCGTATCAACTAACACGCTGACTTTTTGACCGTTAATTAAGGCTTCACTGCGGTAGTGGCCATCTAAACCACGTTTTAATACAACTGCGCTGCCATCGCCCAAGCGGTTTAATTTGTTGGGGTTTTGGATGTTATCAGCCAGGTAGTAAATTAACCCTGCCAGCGCAAGCCAAACCAAGATGGCAAAAAAAGTGTTTTTAGGCATGTTTAATCACTTCGGGAGGAATTTTCCCTTAGCTTGTGAAGAGGCGCGTTATTCCGCCTCGTCTATCCAGGCGAGTTGTATTGCCTCTAAAATTCGTTCACCGCATTTTTCAGAAACGTCATCAAAACCTTCTAAATCCAATACCCACTGCATTAAATCAGTAAAGCGGATGGATTTTGGATCGATCTCTGGGTGCTTATCATATAACGCTTCAGCGATAGCTTGGCTGTCGGTCCATTTCATATTGAGTGTGTCCTTATTTTTAAGGATTTTATTATAGCCTTGTAAAGGTCTTTTGTAGTTTAAGGTGGTGTAAAACAATGAAACACGTAGCACTAGCCAACGTGAAGTATCGGACAAAAAAACCCGCAACTCTTTTTAGGAGATTGCGGGCAAGGGGAGCACGATTGGAGATATGCTTAATAAACAATATGCAAATTAAGTGCCAATTAAATAACTTATATTATTCAATGGGTTGCTATTTTTAGGTGAATATTACTGCTTTGAAGTCAACCAACTTGGTTGATTTCAGCCACCAATTGGTGCTTGGGATTAAGGTTAAGGTGCCGTTTAAGCAAAAACATATTGGCATGTCGTGCCTTAACCTTGCTGAATTGACGTGGTAAAATGCACACTATTCTTTTTATTTAAATATCTGGAAAACTAAACATCATGTCACAAGCGCCATCAAACATTGCTCCATTTAACTACGCAAATACCCTAAACCAAGCTGATCCAGCCTTATGGGGCATGATAGAGCAAGAGGTTGTGCGCCAGCATGAGCATATTGAATTGATTGCTTCTGAAAACTACACCAGCCCTGCGGTGATGCAGGCGCAGGGTTCTCAGTTGACTAATAAATACGCTGAAGGCTACCCGGGTAAACGTTTTTATGGTGGTTGTGAGTTTGTCGATCAAGTGGAGCAGCTGGCGATTGACCGTTTAAAAGCGCTCTATGGTGCAGAATATGCCAACGTGCAGCCGCATTCAGGTTCACAGGCAAATCAAGCGGTTTATTTCTCTATTCTAAAACCGGGTGACACCGTAATGGGGATGAACTTAGGTCACGGTGGGCATTTAACGCATGGTTCCCCAGCCAATCTTTCAGGAAAATTATTCAATATCGTGCCTTACGGTTTGAATGACAAGGAAGAGATTGATTACGATGAAATGGAGCGCATTGCAGTTGAATGTAAGCCTAAGTTGTTAATTGGTGGGGCGTCGGCATACGCGTTACGTTTTGATTGGGCGCGCATGGCGGAAATTGCGAAAAAAGTAGGCGCGTATTTTATGGTGGACATGGCGCATTATTCAGGTTTGATTGCGGCCGGCGTTTACCCAAACCCAGTGCCGCATGCGGACTTTGTAACATCAACTACGCATAAAACTTTACGTGGTCCACGCGGTGGCATTATTCTGGCCAAAGCTGAGTTTGAGAAATCAATCAATTCAAATGTGTTTCCAAGCCTGCAAGGCGGCCCATTGATGCATGTAATAGCGGCCAAAGCAACCGCGTTTTTAGAGGCATCACAACCTGAATTCAAGACCTATCAAGCGCAAGTGCTTAAAAATGCACAGGCGATGGCTGAAGTGTTGACTGCACGTGGCTTACGTATTATTTCTGGCCGCACAGAATCACACATGTTTTTGGTAGATTTACGTCCTAAAGGGTTAACCGGTAAAGCGGCAGATGCGGCGCTTGGTTTGGCGCATATCACTGTCAATAAAAACTCAATCCCGAATGATCCTGAGAGTCCCTTCGTGACTTCAGGGATTCGTATTGGTGCGCCGGCTATTACGACACGCGGCTTTAAAGAAGAGGAAGCAAAATTGGTCGCGAACCTGATTGCCGATGTGCTGGATAATCCAGCCGATGAGGCGGTGATTGCAGCAACTAAAGCTAAAGTACATGCATTGACGGCGCATTTTCCTGTGTATCAATCTTAGGGATTAGGGGCTGGGATTCAGGGGCTAGAGGGGTTAAGTTGAAGGTGAAAATGTTTCAATCTGTTTTTTAT
>JABFQV010000012.1 GCA_013141495.1 Methylotenera sp.
TCCACCTACACCTCCACCTCCACCGTGCGTTCCAATACTACCAGGTGACTGTGTTATTTAGTAGTTGCATCTCATATTGATAAATAGAGCAGGTGATTTTTTACCTGCTCTATTTATTTGAGCGCCTTATACTCTTTAAGCCATCTTTTCTGCCATTCATGCGTCGTTTCATTCATTATTTTCCTGTTTTTTTGCTCTTGGTCGCGATTATTTCCAACCATGCGCATGCAGAAAGCTCGACCACCTATAGCAAGTTAAGTGTTGAGAAAAAACAAATGTGGCAGCGTATTCTGCTACAAGAAAATGCTTCTTTTCGGCCTACAAATGCGAATTATTATTTATCCGATACCATCACACCAGATTTAGCTCAAGAGTTTGACTTGGTTGAGCAGTATCTGCATGGCAAACGCATCTATTCCGGTCAGCCAGATACTGCGCCATGGTGTCGCTTTCCTGCACGATTTGCATTTGTCTCTAAATCGCTTGATGGCAAGTTAATTGTACCTGAAGCGTTTCGTCCGTGTAATTTGGCATTGCCCGCACTGGATGAAAGCCTTAACGCCTACCTGCTAAAGACGCTAGAGCCACAAGATACGGGGCAGGCATTGTTTCATGTGGCTTTAATTATTGAAGGCAAACGTTTTTATAATAGCAGTGTGATGTCTATCAACATCGGCTTTGGTCAAAGCCAAACAGATGGCTCACTCAACACGCAAAGCGTTCGCAATAATGAAGCGTTGATGTTGGCGTCATCGTTTTTTAGCGAAGGTCGGGCCACTGTAAAACAGAATTTCATTCCCATCGTGACAATTCAAAAAGCGGCCGGGGAGCAAACCTACCGCGTAAACATGCCGCCCGAGTACATTTACATGTTGAACTTGCTAGCTTATGAAACAACATACGCCCAACTGCCTTATAGTCTACTAAAAGGTAATTGCCACACTTATTTGGAGGCGATTTTTTCAGCTGTTTTGCCCGAATCTAAAACAAAAAAACGTTGGTTCTTTGATTACTTCCCAGCCTTTATGGAGGCCGTGAATCAAGGTGCATCCAATCCTAAAGCCGTAATTTTTGAACCACACCGCTACCGTGAATTACCATTAACCGCATTAAAGCGCCTTTCAAAACATCTAAGCTGGCATGAGTATCAAATACTACAGCAGTTTGTATATCAGAGAATTTTACCTGACGATATATCATCCAGTGAATATAGCCCCGCCTTACGCAAGGCGTTAGCCAAGGTGGCGGAGCTGTTTCCAAATAGGTTAAAAACAACACCAAATTTACTTACTTTACGAGATGAGTATTTAGCAGAAATTGATGTGGAGCTAGCTAGTCCCGTACCTGTTGAGCAAGCGGATAACCGCCAAGATGTACCTGTATTTAACAGCCCGTATCCTTCTGCACTGCGTGTACGCGCTTCTGACATAAATGGCAATGGCAAGCTACAATTGGAACTGGATATTTTTAATACACTTGCGGATGAGTTGCCTGCTTCTAAGCCTTATGGATTCTTTTTAGGTAAACTAAATCTTCAAGCATCCCACAATGGCTTAGCATTTGACCGTTTTTTAATTGTACAAGAAAGTAAAGTTGGCGATGGATGCTGTGGTGATGCTTTATATAATCTCGGCTTCAAGAGGTTAAATGGCATTGCGCTGGATATAGTCAATTACCCTGAATACATTAAAGTACCAGAGTGGAAATTTAAGCCGCAGTTAGAATTGAGTATGAGTAAAGGTATTGGCACCGTTTCAAATAATGGATTCTCATTACAGGTATTGCCAGAAGCAAGTTTTTTGACCTACGGAGAATTTATTGATTTGAATGTAACTAATAGAATAGGCTGGTCAAATAATGTTTTTGCAGTATTGGCAAGTCAATTGGTGAGAGTCTACGGACCAGACGAGCGCAGAAGCAGACCCAACCAAACATTAAGTATGGAATATAAACTCTCTGCACATAGTTACTTGGAATTTGGTTATCAATCTTTCGGTGGTTCAAAAAGCATCGTTGAGGCTGGGTATGTTTTTGCATTCTAGCTTAAAGATAACGGCTGCTTTTTTATTGTTGCACAGTGTTACTACATTTGCAGAAAACGAATCCAACCCGATCACACAGCCTAAGCAAAATAATTGTCATTTTTACGAATTCATCAAAAACTCCGACCAGCGGTCAGACCCAGCCAATCAAGCTGCACGTTTTATCCAAAATAACTGGATTATGCTAGAAAATGACTTGGCAAGAGGGCATGGCGAAACACTTACTTATCTGCGTAATCTTGCACTGTGCCCTTATGTTTTACCTAGTAATTTATGGAGAGATCAGCTTAAGGGCTTGCCTTACTTGGATCGCGAGCCTAAATTTAGCAAGCTGTTTTTTTCTGAGTGTCTATGCAATCGCTAAGCTCATTGAATCTTTATGTAATGGACGAAAATTAATTACGATCTAGATGGTAATTATATTCGGTCTTTCGTAGTTAAATGTCAGCTAACTTATTTGAAATATTCCTAAGATTAAGCTTAAAAGTTGTTAACGACTTTAATGTAACTAGAATAAAGTGATTTGCGTTTTAGGTGCTAGTTGTAAACGACTTTCATTAGAACCGGAGGATTTCTTAAGTTGTTGATTTATATAGGTGCGTTGTTAACGACTATTTTGGCCCTGAACACTTGTTCTAAACAATTAAAGTTGTTAACTTAAGTGCCTGTAACGAATTATTTCGCGATTAGTGAACGACTTCTTGCAGAATTTAATGCACTTGAGCTAATGCCAGAAGCTTAATTTACTAGAATCGTTTTAATTGGAAGGCGTTGGTTCTGGCGACCAAGCCGTGATTGAGTAATTTAGGAGTGGGCCTATCGGCAATCTATATCGAGCGTTTTTTTGTGTTGTCAGTTGCTTGTTTATTTTTACGCTTATCAACAGGTAATGTTTCAGTCTCAAATAGCTTTGGTTGCTTTTCAGCCTCTAGCAGGGCTTCCGAAATCCTTCTGCGCTCCAGTATGCGGGCTTGGGTATCAAGCAACTCATCCAATGAAATCAAGCCATCTTGATTGGTATCGACACTGCTGAAATGCCTTGCAATTTGTGGTAATTTTTCCGTGGCCTCTTGTCTATCCAAGGTGCCATCATTGTCATTATCTGCATCTAAAAACCTAGTCTCGATGCTTTTTTTCATTGCACGCCGACGCTCTTCAATTTGATCATGACTGGGGTCAACAGCTCGCGCATAATCTTCAAGCGCCTTGCGTAATCTATCTCGATTTTCTGGGCTAAAATTGAGCTTAAGCGTTTGTTGCAAACCATCAACTTTAACTTCTTCACTTGCTACCGCTGAATCAAGTTCCAACACACGAGAGTCTTTACCTTCTACCGGGTTAGCTTGGTTATTACGCCCTCCCGCGCTCACGCTAAAAGAAACGCCTAGCCCAACACACAAGCTTAAGCATGCGTGTTTAGCAAAAGATAAATTGTTCTTCAAAATTAAATTCAACGACTCAACTTTCAAACATTAGTTAGCGAGATTTAAGTCGCATAATCATGAACTGTGATTGTAAACTGAATGTTTCAGCACATCGCACAATTGTAAAAATTTGTAAATTTACCCCACTGCGCGTAAGACTACAAAAAACTTTGTTAGTTTACAACTTGAGCATTTAATCTTTACCTAATTTAGCTTACACTTTGGCATTAGTGAAAATTTAATTTTAATAGCTAGCTTTAACAGTGTAAATTAAGTAAAAGAATCGCTAAATACAATTCTGCTTGGGGAAGATGATAATGGTGGACCAAAAGAAAAAGATTTTAGTTGTGGATGACGATGTGCGATTGCGCGAGTTATTACAGCGCTATCTTACTGAGCAAGGTTTTAACGTTAAGGCCGCAGCCGACGCCAAAGAAATGGATGCGACGCTAGCTGGCGACACCATTGATTTGCTCGTGCTGGATTTAATGCTGCCAGGTGAGGACGGGTTATCTATTTGCCGCAGAATGCGTGGCTCTGGCGCCATGATACCTATTGTGATGCTAACCGCGCGTGGCGATGAGGTTGACCGCATCATCGGGCTTGAAATGGGTGCCGATGATTATCTGCCTAAACCGTTTAACCCACGTGAATTATTAGCGCGCATCAACGCCGTGCTACGGCGGCATGAACGCTTGGTTCCTAGTGCGCCAGCTAACACCAATGAAAATGTCACTATTGGTGATTTTATATTCAACCCTTCGACGCGCTCACTCAGCCACAATGGCACCTCTGTTGCCATTACCAGTGGCGAGTTTGCCTTGCTGAAGGTGTTTGTTGATCACCCACGCCAACCCCTATCTCGCGATAGGCTCATGCAACTGGCACGTGGGCGAGAGTTAGATGTGTTTGACCGTAGCATTGATGTGCAAGTATCGCGTTTACGCAAGCTGATTGAACCAGACCCAGCACATCCGCGCTACTTGCAAACCATGTGGGGGTTTGGTTATGTGTTTATCCCCGATGGTGAGGTTGACCATTAAATTTGTTTAAATTGCTTGAAGTAACTGAGGGCATTCAATTTAATTAATATTTTCATCCATCTCCGTGCTAATGAAGTCATGCCTTGCACGCTTGCTAACTATTATCATTATAAGTTGCCATAATAATTGCGCCTTTTACCCAATACCCTCCTAGCTAGAGTGATGTTGCTCATTGCCATTTTATTGGCGATTGGGCAAGTTGCCTCATTGCAAATCTTTGAGTATTTTGAACGCGGCCCACGTGCAGAAGCCACAGCACTACAGGCAGTTACCGTGGTTAATTACACGCGCGCATCGCTCATTGCCTCACAAGAAAATTTACGTTTGGCACTACTTTCAGAGCTGACAGGCAAAGAAGGCGTGCGTGTTTATTCGGCAGATTTCATGGAGGAAATTGAGCCACTGCCGGCTGACCCATTTATCAATATGGTAGCGGATAAAATTCGTGAGCGGCTAGGGGTTGAGACGATAATTACCGTTAATCATTACGGCATCGAGGGGCTTTGGGTGAGCTTTGGTATTGGCATGGATGATTTCTGGGTGGTGATTCCACGTATTCATGTTGACCGACCTTTCCCGTGGAAGTGGCTGGGCTGGGTAGCGCTTGTGCTATTGCTTTCACTCGCGGGCGGCTATGTTATTGCGGCGCGGATTAACCGCCCTCTGCACTTACTCATGAATGCTGCCAACAGACTGCGTAAGGGTGAGCACCCGGAAAAGTTGCCTGAAGGTAGCTTTGCTGAACTACGTGAAGTCAACGATACCTTTAACAAAATGGCGGATTCATTAGCCGAACTTGATGCGGAAAGAACCTTGATATTAGCTGGGGTTTCACATGACATACGCACACCTTTAGCGCGATTACGGCTATCGGTCGAAATGCTGCCTGATGAAAGTTGCGCCAGCTTAAAAACCGGCATGATTCAAGATATTGCCGATATGGACAATATCATTCATCAATTTTTAGATTTTGTAAAAGGAGTGGAAGGCGAACCTACGCAAATGACGGACATCAATACGCTACTGCAAGCACTGCATGACCGCCAAGCGCGCGCCGGGCGAGATTTAGTCATACAACTGGCCCCCACCTATGTGGTGCCGATTAAGCCGCTGGCGATGCAGCGCCTATTAGACAACCTAGTTGGCAATGCTTACGCTTACGGCCGCGGACAGGTGCGTGTCGCCAGTCAAATTACAGCAGATTATATTGTGATAAGCGTATTTGACAACGGCCCTGGCATTCCGGCAAGCCATGTTGAAAAATTGCTCAAACCGTTTGAACGGCTTGATACCGCACGTAGCAATGCAGGCGGTAGTGGGCTAGGTCTTGCTATTGCCGACCGCATTGCAAAGCTTCATCATGGCAAACTTGAGTTAATCAACCGGCCAGAAGGTGGGTTAGAGGCGCGGTTAAGTATTCCCATTAAGAATTAGGCTCAAACCAAGCCAATTTCTCGCGTAGCTTTACAACCTCACCAATAATGGTTAAGCACGGTGGTTTTAAGCCCGCTGCAGTTACTTTTTCAGCCAAGTCAGCCAACGTAGCGACCACAACTTTTTGCCTTTGTGTTGTGCCTTGCTGCACCACGGCAACGGGCATATCGGCAGATACGCCATGTTCAATCAGTTTTTCGCATATTTGCGCCAAGCCTACCAAGCCCATATAAATCACCACGGTTTGGCTTGGGCGTGACATCGCGACCCAATCTAAATCTAACGTTCCATCTTTGAGATGCCCGGTAATAAACAAACAAGCCTGAGCGTAATCGCGGTGCGTCAATGGAATGCCGGCATAACTAGAAACACCATTGGCAGCCGTAATGCCTGGCACCACCTGAAACGGCACACCGCGCGCCATTAAGGTTTCAATTTCTTCACCACCACGGCCAAAAATGAAGGGGTCGCCGCCTTTTAAGCGTAATACACGCTTACCTTGCAAAGCCAACTTAGCTAAAAGTTCGTTAATTTCTTCTTGCGGTAGCGTGTGCTGATCGCGAGATTTTCCTACATAGATCAGCTCGGCATCACGTCGCACCAACGCCATGACTTCCGGGCTCACAAGTTTGTCATATACACAAACATCACATTGCTGCATCAATCGCAATGCTCTGAATGTAAGCAGATCAGGGTCACCAGGACCGCCGCCGACTAAAAACACTTCACCTTTATGGCTTGTAGCATCGGGGGCGTCGATCAAGTGTTGTAGCAACTCGCGCGCGGCTTGTTCCTGCCCGGACAATACGCGCTCAACCATGGGGCCTTGCAGTACGTCCTCCCAAAAAATACGGCGCTGTTGGGTTGTGGCGAACTTGAGCTTTACTTTATCTCTGAACTCACCCGCAATTTCAGCGATACGTCCATAACCTGCCGGCAGCATAGTCTCAATTTTAGTGCGGATATAACGTGCGAGTACGGGCGCATTGCCTTCGCTGGATATTGCAATCACCACCGGGCTGCGGTCAATAATTGAACCCATGGTAAAGGTGCATAAAGCTGGAGAATCAACAACATTAACCGGAATATTCAGTGCTTGTGCATCGCGAGAAACCTCTTTATTGACAGCCTGATTATCAGTGGCAGCAATCACCAAACATGCACCCATTAACTGGTTTTTTTCATAATCAGCCTTAATCACTTTAACTTTTTCATCATCAAGTAAAACTTGTATTGCCTCAACCAAGCTTGGTGAAACAATGGTCACGTCGGCATCTGCTTTAAGCAGCATATTGACTTTACGTGTAGCAACATCGCCACCGCCAATCACAACACAATGACGATTTTTGATATTAAAAAAAATGGGAAGTGCTTGCATGTTTAGTGTTGAGTATTAGGATAAGGCTATTTTACCTGCTACCAAATAACTTTGCGTGTGACTAATGACCAAATACGCTAAAATTACACTTTAAAATTGAGCATCAAACACTTGAACACACCCAAAAAAGCTGTAGTTAAAAAAGTATTCATTAAAACCTTCGGCTGCCAGATGAATGAATATGATTCATCGCGCATGGCGGATATGCTTGCTTCATCTGATGGCATGGTGGAAACACTGACGCCTGAAGATGCAGATGTCATTTTGCTTAACACTTGCTCGGTACGTGAAAAAGCGGAAGACAAAGTATTCAGTCATTTGGGACGATTTATTCCGCTTAAAGCAAAAAATCCTAATTTAATTATTGGCGTGGGTGGCTGTGTTGCATCGCAAGAAGGTGACAACATTATCAAGCGTGCGCCGTATGTGGATGTGGTATTTGGCCCGCAAACCTTACACCGTTTGCCTGAGATGATTAAAAAAAGCCAAGCCAGCCATGTATCGCAAGTAGATATCAGCTTTCCTGAGATTGAAAAATTTGACCACCTGCCACCACCGCGTGTAGAAGGCGTTAGCGCATTTTTAAGCATTATGGAAGGCTGTAGCAAGTATTGCACTTTTTGCGTAGTGCCCTATACGCGCGGAGAAGAAGTTTCACGTCCGTTTGCAGATATTTTGACCGAAGCGATACAGCTGGCACAACAAGGCGTAAAAGAAATCACCCTGCTCGGGCAAAATGTGAATGCCTACCGTACTGAGTATGATGGCGTTGAAGCCGATTTGGCGATGCTGATTGAGACCATTGCTGAAATCCCGCAAATAGAACGCATCCGTTTCACTACCAGCCACCCCAATGAGATGAATCAAAGGCTTATTGATTGTTTTGCTAACATTCCAAAATTGGCACTACAGTTGCATTTGCCTGTACAAGCGGGCTCCGACCGTATTTTAATGGCGATGAAGCGCAATTACACCGTATTGCAATTCAAATCAATCATTCGTAAGTTGCGCGTTGCCAGCCCTAACTTAACGTTTACTTCTGACTTTATTATTGGCTTTCCAGGGGAAACAGAAAGCGATTTTGAAGCGACGGTCAAATTGATGCAAGATGTTGGTTTTGATGCCAGCTTCAGCTTTTTATATAGCCCGCGTCCAGGCACGCCCGCAGCATTTTTGAAAGATGACACCACGCAAGAGGTTAAATTAGCGCGCTTAACTAAACTGCAAACCATTAACGAGGCGCAAGCTAAAACTATTTCAGAGGCCATGCTAGGTAGCACACAACGCGTGCTAATTGAAGGCGCATCATGGAAAGACAGTGGTTTACTGGCAGGCAAAACAGATAATAATCGTGTGGTGGACATTGCGGGCGACGCCAGCCTGATTCATCAATTTGTACATGTAAAAATTACCGATGTATCAAACCCGCGCCGCTTATTAGGCGAAATAATTTAGGCCTTATTTAAACATGGAAATCACCTTACAACCTGAAGATAACGCCCGCCTAGCCAACCTCTGTGGCGCGCTGGATGAAAACATCAAGCAAATTGAAACTGCACTTGAGGTCAATATCAACCGCCGTGGCGGTACGTTTAACGTAAGTGGCAAGTTGGAAAACACACGCCTTGCTATTCAGTTGATTGAGAATTTTTACATTCGCGCTAAAAAGCCGATTGAGTTAGAAGACATACAATTGGGCTTGGTAGAAATTGATAAATTAAAACCTGAAGACGTAGCCCCCTCTGCCATGCCCGTGCTAATGACGCGCCGTGGTGATTTACATGGACGCACACCGCGCCAAGTCGCATATTTGCAGCAAATTCAAGACCACGACATTACGTTTGGGATTGGCCCGGCCGGTACGGGTAAAACTTATCTGGCGGTTGCCTGCGCGGTGGATGCGATGAGCCGCGACCGCGTTAAACGCATTGTGCTGGTACGCCCAGCGGTTGAAGCTGGCGAAAAGTTAGGATTTTTACCAGGCGATTTAAACCAGAAGGTTGATCCATATTTACGCCCTTTATATGACGCCTTATACGATTTAGCCGGTTACGATACCGTAAATAAAATGTTTGAGCGTGGCGCGATTGAAGTCGCCCCGCTGGCCTACATGCGCGGACGCACACTCAACCAAAGCTTTATCATTTTGGATGAAGCCCAAAACACCACGCCCGAACAAATGAAAATGTTCTTAACGCGCATTGGTTTTGGTACAAAAGCCGTCATTACCGGGGATGTAACGCAAATTGACTTACAAAAACATCAAAAAAGCGGTTTGGTAGAAGCGCAAAAGGTTTTAAAAGATATCAAAGGTATCGCCATGACGCATTTTTTATCCGGCGATGTGGTACGGCATCCACTGGTGCAAAAAATCGTGAATGCTTATGAAGAATATGAGCTCAAAAACAAAAGCTAATATCAGCAGGTAACCGCTTAATATTACTTGATTTTATGTACAAATCACATCAAGATACGTTCAAAATAACCGGCAAACTCAGCTGCCAATTCTTCATGCATGGGAAATTAAAATGACACCAAATCGATTTAGCAAAGTAATGCAACGCGCCCTCGGTGTGGTGGAACAGTCTGTGCTCATAGTGATTGGCATTGCCACCATTTTTGCCGTATTTCAAGCCATTACCCACATTTGGCAGGCGCAAGCGATTACCGTTGGCGACATATTGCTACTGTTTTTGTATCTTGAAGTGATGTCTATGCTCAATCACTATCTCAGCGCGGGCAATTTGCCAGTGAGATATCCGCTATATATCGGTATTATCGCTTTGGCGCGTTTCCTTGTGCTAGACATTCACGAGCTGAGTGCTGAAACGATGTTTGCATTATCAGGCTCAATTCTGTTAATTGCGTTGGCGATTCTCATCGTGCGTTTTGGTCATGTGCGCTTTCCCTATACTGATGGCTCGGACTTACAGTCAAAGTAACCATTAAAGGGCGCTTTTATTAATTCAATTTCCGTTGCGATACTGCGTTGCTCATAAAAAATTATTCCTTACATATCAACCATATGCTGCGTCACAATTTTTTACTCGCGCCTTGTCTGGCTGAGTAACTTGAACTAATAAAGGTGCCCTAAACTCAAATGCCTAAACTACACGCATCCATTCAATACGCATCAAATCAGACCAATCTGCCTACTGCGCGGCAATTTCGCCAGTGGGCAAAAGCCACGTTGCGTGTAGATACAGAGGTCACCATCCGTATCGTAGATGAAGCTGAGGGGCGCTTGCTCAACAATACTTACCGTGGCAAAGACTATGCCACCAATGTACTCACGTTTCCACTGACCGAAGAGCCGCACTTAATGGGTGACATTATCATTTGCGCGCCCGTGGTTGAGGCCGAGGCAAAGGCACAAAACAAAGCATTACATGCCCATTATGCCCATTTAACCGTACACGGCATTTTGCATTTGCACGGCTATGACCATGAAAATGAAGCGCAAGCGGAGCTGATGGAAGGGATAGAAACTGCAATTGTCACAAAATTAGGGTATCCTTCTCCTTATCTCATTACATAGGGTGCCTTTTAGCATGGCTACCGAGTCGGAAAAACCTAGTCAACATAAATTAAATAACAAGCCCAGCTTGTTGGAACGTTTAAGTCATTTTTTATTACGCGAGCCTGAAGATCGCGAGCAGTTAGTAGAGTTGCTGCATGGCGCCTACGAAAACAGCCTGATGGATGCAGATTCGCTCGCCATGATTGAGGGTGTGCTGCAAGTCAGTGAAATGCAAGTGCGCGACATCATGATTCCGCGCTCTCAAATGGATGTCATCGACATCACCGATGCCCCTGAAGTATTTATCCCCCACGTGATTGAAACCGCCCACTCGCGCTTCCCTGTCATTGAAGACAACAAAAATGACGTCATTGGCATTTTGCTCGCTAAAGATTTACTGCGTTATTATGCAGGTGAAAACTTTGAAGTGCGCGACATGCTACGTCCCGCAGTATTTATTCCAGAATCTAAACGTTTAAACATACTACTCAAAGAGTTTCGCAGTAACCGCAACCACATTGCGATTGTAGTGGACGAATACGGCGGCGTGGCTGGCATGGTGACGATTGAAGATGTTTTGGAGCAAATTGTCGGCGACATTGAGGATGAATACGATTACGACGAAGACGAAGATAACGTGATCCAAAATGCTGATGGTCAATATCGCGTTAAAGCGCTGACCGAAATTGTCGATTTTAACGAAATTGTCGGCACAAATTTCAGTGATGAAGAATTCTCTACCATAGGCGGCTTAATCGTTAATCAATTTGGTCATTTACCTAAACGTAATGAAGAGATTACATTTAGCGGGCTGCACATCAAGGTGTTGCGTGCAGATAGCCGTCGCCTGCACAGCGTTCTGGTTGAGATAATATCAAAAGCAACTGAAGCAAACGAGGATTAGCCAACTCGCCAGTAAAACTTGACCCACTTGCAAAACCAGCGGAACTAAACCAGAGCCGTTTAGCTCATAGATGTCACAAACCGTTTAGTTAAAACCACTCACATTACGCTGGAGTTTATCATGAAATATTTAGTACTTGCTTGGCTGGCTATTGCGCAAATTTCATTCACCCAGATTGCCGTTGCAGAAGAAAATATCACCCTCAAAACCGAGATTCCTACAGAAGAACAGGCATTCGTCAAGGCAATCAACAGCTTCACTAAAGCTGAAATAATTGAGCAATTTGGTGAGCCCGCCAAAGCCGATGATGTGAAAATCAAAGGGTCAGGCAAAGTGGTGGCTTCTATTTGGCTGTATCACTTTATTAACACAGCAGCCGACGGCGCTTATTACGAAACAACCGAGCTGGATTTTATTGATGACAAAGTCGTGATGGTCGCATTTTTGAATAACGATGGTGCAGAAGGACCGGAAAGTGGCAAGCAGTATGAGTTTCCTCAATAACCGACACGCTTCATCGAATCAAAAGGGCTGTTAAGCCCTTTTTTTAATTGTTTACGCTTAAGATCTACGCTCAATATTGATGCATTACTTTTTCAAAGCGTCACGAATCTCACGCAACAACACAACATCTTCAGGTGTTGGCGCAGGCGCTGCTGCCTCGGCTTTTTTGAGTCGATTCATTTGTTTAACTAACATAAAAATCACAAATGCAAGAATAGCAAAGTTAATAACAATCGTTAAAAAGTTACCGTAAGCCAACATCGGTACGCCTGCTGCTTTTAATGCAGCATAAGTGCCTACGTTACCTTCTGGAATTGCGGCTAACGCAATAAACATATTACTAAAGTCAACACTGCCAATAATTTTTCCAATCAACGGCATAATAATATCGCCCACTAATGAATCGACAATTTTTCCGAACGCGGCGCCAATAATGACCCCCACGGCTAAATCCATGACATTGCCTTTTAAAGCAAATTGTTTAAATTCTGACGCTATACTCATCCCGATCTCCCTTGATAAAATAATCCATATTTATTAAAACTTTCCAGCAAGTAATGTAATGCTTTTGCAGGCTTAATATAGGGCTTAAGCATCTAGACTGTCAATCTTGGCGCGCTGATTTAATGTTAATTTTTGTGATCTAAAGCCGTAACAAGCTACAATTGCGCCCATGTCATTATTTACCATGCACAAATTGCTCAAATTATTAGCCTTACTTTTACTCGGCGCATTTTGCGTATTAGGTTTTTCGCCATTTTACTTTTACCCTGCCAGTATCGTTTCGCTGATAGGTTTATGTTATTTCTGGCATCTGGCTGACAGCCCAAAGCAGGCCGCACTTGACGGCTTTGTGTATGGCTTGGGCTTATTTGGCGCAGGTATTTACTGGATATACATTAGCCTGCATACTTTTGGTGGCATGCCGAGCGTCATGGCGGGCTTTTCAACTTTTGTGTTAGCTAGCTTTATGGCATTGTTTCCTGCCGCAGTCGGTGCACTCAGTAAACGTATTTCCAACAATAATCATGACCTAATGATCATTGCCATCCCGGCATTCTGGGCATTATCCGATTGGATAAGAAGCTGGATTTTTACCGGATTTCCGTGGCTAACTATTGGTTACAGCCAAGTGCCGTATAGTCCATTAGCCGGCTACATGCCCATAACCGGTGTGTACGGTGTGACACTGATTTCCGTATTTATTGCCAGCTTGCTTGCCTTCTGGCTTGCCAAAAAACCAGTACCCATGAATTCGCGCCGCAACGGCATTGCCGCGCTAATCCTCATTATTGTTTCAGGTCAATTATTAAAACTGGTTGAATGGACTACCCCGAATGGCGACCCGCTCAGCGTGAGTTTATTGCAAGGCAATATTGCACAAGATATGAAATGGGATCCTGAAATTGCCAATCAAACGCTCAATCAATACCTCACCATGGCGGAATCCAGCACGGCTAAATTGATCATCATGCCAGAAACCGCGCTACCGGTATTATCAAGCGAACTTCCAGCTGAAATTGGCACCCGTTTGCAGCAACATGCCATCAAAAATCAAGGCGATATTCTGCTTGGGCTAGTAGAGCGTGAAAATGGTAAGTACTTTAACAGTGTGTTTAGTATCGGCAGCTCAAAATCCGCGGTGTATCGTAAATCGCACCTAGTGCCGTTTGGTGAATTTATACCATTTAAAATCGCATTTGGCTGGATATACCGCGACTTACTCAACATGCCATTAAGCGATTTATCACGTGGCAACAAGTATCAACGACCGATGCCGATTGCAGGTGAGAAAGTTGCAGTCAATATTTGCTACGAAGATGTCTTTGGCGAAGAAGTTATCCGTCAGTTACCAGCCGCCACCCTGCTAGTGAATGTGAGCAACGATGCATGGTACGGAACCTCTTATGCGGCTGATCAGCACATGCAGTTTTCGCAAGCACGCGCGCTCGAAACCGGACGCATGATGTTACGCGCCACCAATACAGGCGCCACTGCCATCATCAACCACAAAGGTTATGTGATTGCGCATGCACCACACTTTATACAAACCTCACTTAATGGCACCGCGCAAGGCTATGCCGGTAGCACGCCTTATGTACGCTGGGGGAACTGGCCGCTGGTTATATTCTGTTTTAGCGTAATCGCATTTATTTGGCGACGTAACACGATGAAACGCCCTAAATCGTCAAGTTAAAGCCTCATCAAGTTAAAACCTTTGGTTTGACTGAAAAACAAAGTAAAATCCACTTTTTCGCCCATTTAGTAAACATTTAAGTTTAATCAAACCATCATGGCTTTAACATTTCAACAAATTATTCTCACGCTGCAAAATTACTGGTCTGAACGCGGTTGCGCCTTGTTGCAATCGTACGACATGGAAGTCGGTGCCGGCACATCTCACACCGCCACTTTTTTGCGCTCATTAGGCCCAGAGCCATGGAGAGCCGCCTACGTACAGCCCAGCCGCCGCCCGAAAGATGGCCGTTATGGTGAGAACCCAAATCGTTTGCAGCATTACTACCAGTTTCAAGTCGTTCTCAAGCCCGCACCTGCGGACATTTTAGCGCTTTACTTAGGCTCACTTGAAGCACTAGGGTTCGACTTAAAAAAGAATGACATCCGCTTTGTAGAAGACGATTGGGAAAACCCAACGCTAGGCGCATGGGGCTTGGGTTGGGAAGTCTGGTTGAACGGCATGGAAGTCACACAATTCACTTACTTTCAACAAGTGGGCGGCATTAACTGCAAACCCATTACCGGTGAAATCACTTACGGTTTAGAGCGCTTAGCTATGTATCTGCAAGGGGTAGATAACGTTTATGATTTAACTTGGACAACGGGTTTAAATGGCGAGCGTTTAAGCTATGGCGACGTGTATCTGCAAAATGAGCAAGAACAAAGCGCCTACAACTTCGAACATTCAGACGCCGAGTTTTTGTTTACCGCATTTAACGCGTATGAAAAACAGGCGCAACACTTAGTTGAAAATAAACTTGCCCTTCCAGCTTATGAACAAGTGCTTAAAGCCGCACATACGTTTAATTTGCTGGATGCACGCGGGGCGATTTCTGTGACTGAACGCGCAGGTTATATTGGACGCATTCGTAACCTGGCCCGCTCTGTTGCCGCAAGTTATCTGGATAGCCGCGCTAGGTTGGGCTTCCCGATGGCACCAAAAGATTGGGCGGATGAAGTGTTAGCGGATTTAAAGAAAAAAGAAGCAGCGTAGACTTATTAAAACCAACGTCATTCCCGCGAAGGCGGGAATCTAGGCAAGGTGAAAATGCAACCCTGTGTTTACATGATGGCCAGTGGCAGAAATGGAACGCTGTACATAGGTGTAACATCAAGTATTGTAAAAAGAGTTTGGCAACATAAAAATGAGGTCGTTAAGTGCTTCACAGAAAAATATACAGTTCACCAATTAATTTGGTATGAAGTACATGAAAATATGGAATCAGCGATTTCACGTGAAAAATCGCTAAAGAAATGGAACAGAATCTGGAAGCTACGCTTGATTGAGCAATTCAATCCTGAATGGCAAGATTTATACGAACAACTTACTTGACTGGATTCCCGCCTACGCGGGAATGACGGAAAATATATGTCAGAAAAAAATTTACTCGTAGAACTATTTGTAGAAGAACTACCGCCTAAGGCTTTAAATAAGCTAGGCGAAGCGTTTTCCAGCGTATTGTTTGAGTCACTTAAGGCACAAGGTTTAAGTGCAGAAAATTCCGTTGTAACGGCTTATGCTTCGCCGCGCCGTTTGGCTGTACATGCCACTCACATTCTTGAGGTGGCGCCAGATAAAACCTCCACACAAAAACTCATGCCCGTGAGCGTAGGTTTAGATACTAACGGCAACGCTACCCCAGCACTGATTAAACGCTTAAATGGCATGGGCTTGAATGAGGCTGCCGTATCCAAACTAACCAAACAGCTGGATGGTAAAAACGAGGCGCTATTCCTAGAAGTCACACAAAAAGGGGTTGTGCTTAACGATGGTTTGCAAAAAGCCATTGAGGAAGCGATTCAGAAATTACCAATTCCAAAAGTCATGACCTATCAACTGGCGGATGGCTGGAGTAGCGTTAATTTTGTACGCCCCGCGCATGGCTTGGTTGCTTTGCATGGAGAGAATGTTGTGGGCATTAGCGTGCTTGGCTTAACTGCCGGCAACCAAACGCAAGGTCACCGGTTTGAAGCCGCAATATCACCCGTTATCTTGAAAAATGCTGACAGCTACGCCGCACAACTTAAAACCGAAGGTGCAGTGATTGCCAGCTTTGCTGAGCGCCGGGCTGAAATTGAATGCCAACTGAATGCAGCAGCCGCTAAGCAAGGTCTTAAACCTATTGAAGATAAAGACTTGCTAGATGAAGTAACGGCGCTAGTGGAACGCCCAAATGTGTTGCTTGGCCAGTTTGAAGAAGTTTATTTGGAAGTGCCGCAAGAATGTCTGATTCTCACCATGAAGGCAAATCAGAAGTATTTCCCGCTGCTTGATAACAGCGGCAAGCTGACTAACAAATTCCTGATTGTATCTAATATCAGTCCGGCAGACCCATCTGCAGTGATTGGCGGTAACGAACGTGTAGTACGCCCACGCTTGGCAGACGCTAAATTCTTCTTTGATCAAGATCGTAAAAAAACATTGGAATCACGTATTGCCAGCTTGGAAAAAGTGGTTTACCACAATAAGCTCGGTTCACAAGGTGAGCGTACACAGCGTGTGTGCGCTATAGCCAAAGCCATCGGCGAGCAACTTGGCGGTAAAGCCTTAGCCGATAAGGCTGACTTTGCTGCAAAGTTGGCAAAAACCGATTTACTCACCGACATGGTAGGTGAGTTCCCAGAGCTGCAAGGCATCATGGGGCGCTACTACGCACAGCATGAAGGCTGGGGAGATGACGTTGCCTTTGCGATTGAAGACCACTACAAACCACGTTTTGCAGGGGATGACTTACCCCGTAATCAGGTAGGTATCGCCGTAGCATTGGCAGACAAACTGGAAACCTTGGTTGGACTATTTAGCATCGGTGAGAAACCCACTGGCGATAAAGATCCGTTTGCCCTTCGTCGCCAGGCATTAGGCATTATCCGTATGCTGATTGAAAGCAAATTGCCATTACCATTTGAAACGCTTATTCAAAATGTACTCTCAGAATTTGCTAATGACTCTGGCAACAACACATCAACAATACAAGCCATCAAAGCGTTTTGTTTTGACCGCCTAAGTGTCAACTTACGCGATCAAGGTGCAACGCCACAAGAAGTAGATGCGGTGCTATCACTTGACCCCGCATTGTTAAGTGAAGTGCCGCAACGTCTTGCTGCTGTGCGTACCTTCTCCGAGCTAGCCGAGGCACCCGCTCTCGCTGCTGCTAACAAGCGCGTGGGCAATATTTTGAAAAAAGCAGAAGGCGGAGTGAAGGCTGAAGTGAATGCTAACTTACTGCAAGAGCCTGCCGAAATCGCACTCAACACTGCATTAACTCAAGTAAAACCAGAAGCGGATAAACTGTTTGAAAGTGTTGATTACACAGCCTCGCTTCAAGCATTGGCCGCATTAAAAGCGCCGGTAGATGACTTCTTCGACAACGTGATGGTAAATGCAGATGACCCAGCGCTCAAGGCCAATCGCCTTGGTCTATTGGCAACTTTGCACCAAACGATGAACCGCGTGGCCGATTTATCTAAGTTGGCAGGTTAATCACTATGCCTAGATTTCACCATTACCGTTCCCTGAGCTTGTCGCAGGGTGGTGACAATCTACTTTCTTGTTCAATTTACCGCTACCCTTCGACAAGCTCAGGGAACGGTAATGGTGGAGTAACCCGATGAAACTCGTCATCCTCGACCGCGATGGCGTGATCAATAAAGATTCCACTAATTTCATTAAGAATCCAAACGAGTGGATTTCAATTCCAGGAAGCCTTGAAGCGATTGCCCTGCTCAACCAATCGGGTTTTAGAGTCGCTATTGCCACCAACCAATCTGGCATTAGCCGTGGTTTATTTGATATGGCAACACTCAATAGCATCCACGATAAAATGCACCGTGAATTAGCGCTGGTAGGCGGACGCATTGATGCTGTATTTTACTGCCCACATTCAGCGGATGATCATTGCGATTGCCGTAAACCGAAAATTGGCATGATTAAAGAAATTGGTAAACGCTTTTCAGTGGAGCTGAATCAAGTTTTTGCGGTTGGTGATGCTTTTAGAGATTTACAAGCCTTTGCTGACGCAGGTTGCCGACCAATTTTAGTGCGCACCGGCAAAGGTGAAGAAACCCTTAAAACTGGTAGTTTGCCAAAGAATACACTGATTTTTGCCGACTTGAATGAGGCAGTGCAACATATCATTTCAGAAAATACCTATTTAGAAAATACCTAGGCATGCTATTTTTACGCTCATTACTATTTTTATTGGGGCAAATTATTACTGCGCCCATATTCACGCTCATTGCATTACTGTCACTGCCACTTAACCCACTCACCCGCAATGTATTGATTTCCGGCTGGGCGCGCAGCATGCTTTGGTGGTTGCGCATCACCTGCAATATTCGCCATCAAATTACCGGGCTGGAGAACATCCCAAATACCCCCAGCATTATTCTTGCCAAGCATCAATCCGCATGGGAAACACTGGCGTTTCAGTCTATTTTTCCGACCCAGGTTTATGTACTCAAACGTGAACTATTGCTTATTCCGATATTCGGCTGGGGCTTAGCCATGTCATCGCCGATTGCCATTGATCGCAGTGCTGGCCGTGACGCGTTAAAAAAGTTAGTCGCTAATGGCAAGGCAAGATTAGACAAAGGCTTTTGGGTGGTGATATTTCCTGAAGGAACGCGCAAAGCACCAGGTGAGCATGGCAAATACCACATCGGCGGCGCATGGCTGGCAACACATACCCAAACGCAAGTGGTGCCTGTAGCACACAATGCAGGTGAGTATTGGGCAAAAAATTCATTCATCAAAAAACCTGGCATCATCCAAATTCATATCGGCAAAGCCATTCAAACCACCGGTTTAAAAGCCGACGTGCTGAACAAACAGGTTGAGCATTGGATTGAAACTGAAATGGCAACATTAAACGTGTGATTAGCGCATGAGCCACACACTTACATTGCCCTGTGGGCGACAATTACATTACCAGTTAGAACATCGACAACGCCGAACCGTCGGGCTAAAAGTCACCGCCACCGGTTTGGTGATCCATGCGCCAAAACGTATTTCGCAATCGCACCTTGAAAGCCTTATTGTGCTAAAGGCAGACTGGATACGCAAAAAACTAGACGCGCTTAGCGCCAATAAAATCCCCGCGATGCAATGGCAACATGGCGAACAACTATGGCTACTGGGTAACGCAATCGCACTAGCAGTTCAGCATGACGCACGTTCCCGAGCCGTTGATTATGCCCCTGGCGTTTTGCAATTGGCGATGCCAAATCACAATGAACCCAGCGCAGTGGCACGCAAGGTGTTGCAATGGTACAAAAAGCAGGCGCTAACAGATTTCGCCAGGCGTTTGGCCTTGTTTTCGACCAAACTAGGGGTGCCTGTGCCCACGCTATTGTTATCCAACGCACGTTCACGCTGGGGCAGTTGCAACTCAAAAAAAGAAGTCCGACTTAATTGGCGCTTATTGCAAGCCCCACCGCATATTATCAACTATGTGATTTGCCATGAGCTGGCACATTTAAAAGAAATGAATCACTCAGCTAGGTTTTGGGCGGTTGTGGCGAGTATTTACCCTGATTACAAAGTGGCAGAAAAAGAGTTGAAAGCTTGGTCGCCCAAGTTACATCAGATATAAAGCCGCATCAAATATAAAGTTACAACAGATATAAAGTTACAACAGATATAAATTAGCATTAACTAAAAGAAACTGCCTTTATTTAAAGCAACTTTTTAATATCAGCCGCAATGTCGGCAGGCTTTGTTCCAAAATCAACATACAGCCTGATTTTTCCAGTTTTATCAAACACATAAACTCCCGCACTATGGTCTATGGTATAGCCACTTTTACCTTTGCTTTCGACCTTGGCAGCAAAAATTTTGAAGTTCTTTGCGGTCGCATCTATTTCCTTTGCGCTTCCACGCAAACCAATAAAGCGTGAATCAAATGCCGGCACATATTGCGCAAGCACTTCTTGTGTATCGCGCTCAGGGTCGAGTGTAACAAAAAGCACTTGCAGTTCATCTGCCTGCGTACCTAACAATTTCATGGTTTGTTTGAAATCTGCCATGGTGGTAGGGCAAACATCTGGACAGTGCGTATAGCCAAAAAACAGGGCGACTACCTTACCTTTAAAATCTGTTAACGAACGTGGCTTACCTGTGTGGTCAGTTAAATTTAAGGTTTGCGCAAAATCTGCGCCTGTAATATCGGTAGCGATGAACTGGCTGTTTTGAGCCGCAGGCTGACATGCACTTAATAGCACCATCAGTACTGCTAACAATAAATTTCGCATCATCACTCCTTGGATAAAAGCATTTAAGCATGTAATTTTACGCGCAAAATTGAGAATATACTGCAAAGCAAGTGCGCACTCGTTTACAATAATGTTTTTTGCAAAACTAAAGCTCTTTAAGGATAAAGCATGGCGAACCCTGTAGCAACTTCTGGCGGTATGGCAGACCGCGACGGCGTAATTTGGTACGACGGAAAAATGGTCAACTGGCGCGATGCCACCACCCATGTTTTAACGCACACTTTGCACTACGGCATGGGCGTATTTGAAGGCGTTCGCGCATATAAAACAGACAAAGGCACTGCCATTTTCCGTTTAAAAGAACATACCGATAGATTATTTCGCTCTGCACACATCCTCGGCATGAAGTTACCCTACACTAAAGAAGAGCTCATGGCAGCGCAACTAGCCGCCGTGCGTGACAACAAGCTGGAATCTGCCTACCTGCGCCCCATGGCGTTTTACGGGGCTGAAGCAATGGGCATCTCTGCAAAAACACTCTCAACCCACGTGATTGTCGCCGCATGGAAATGGGGCGCGTATATGGGACAAGATGCGCTAGACAATGGTATTCGTGTAAAAACTTCGTCGTTTTCGCGCCACCATGTAAATATCACCATGTGTAAAGCCAAAGCAAACGGCAACTACATGAACAGCATTTTAGCGCACCAAGAAGCAGCGGCTGACGGCTACGAAGAAGCTTTGTTACTTGATGTTGATGGTTTTGTGGCAGAAGGCTCAGGCGAAAACGTATTTATCGTGCGTAATGGCAAGCTCTACACACCAGATCTCACTAGCGCTCTGGAAGGCATCACCCGCGACACCATCGTTCAATTGGCTAGCGAGTTAGGTATTCCCGTGATTGAAAAACGCATCACGCGTGATGAAGTTTATGGCGCTGATGAAGCATTCTTTACTGGCACCGCGGCTGAAGTAACACCAATCCGCGAGCTTGACCGCCGCAGCATTGGCGCAGGTACAGCTGGCCCAATTACAAAACAATTACAAAAGCTATATTTTGATGTCGTGACAGGTAAATCTGCCGAACATGCAAGTTGGTTAACATTGGTGTAAAAACGACCTCCGACACTCCAACCGCGCCCTGAGCGTGTCGAAGCGCGGTGAGTGTGACGGAATAATGGAGTTTCAGTAATGCCTAATACAAAACAACCTGATATTAAATTCACGGAAGTCAGCGCTAAAGACCTGCCGCTACACTGCCCGACTGACGAAGTAGCATTATGGTCATCCCATCCGCGTGTGTTTCTGGATGTTGCCAAAACCGGACATGTCGCCTGCCCTTATTGTGGCACCCAGTACAAATTGAAGGCAGGCGAAGTGGTTGGGCATCATTAAACAATAAAGCTTATGTCACGTTAGTTATTTCGAGCGCTCTTATGGGTGGCTCTATTAATTCAAGTTACTAACCGTAAGCCAGCATTTGGCTTCCCCAATTTTACTAAGCCACTAAAGTGGCAAGCAAAGTGTGAAAGGTCATCACCACCAATCTAAGTCGCTAAAGCGACAAGATTGGTGCGATAAGCTAGACAAGGCGCGAGTAAAAAATTGTGACGCAGCATATGGTTGATATGTAAGGAATAATTTTTTATGAGCAACGCAGTATCGCAACGGAAATTGAATTAATAGAGGTGCCCTTATGCGTTATCAGGGAAAAATTACCCACTGGAAAGACGATCAAGGGTTTGGCTTTGTTATACCAAATGGCGGTGGCGAAAAAGCATTTGTGCATATAAAAGCCTTTTCCAACCGCTCGCGTCGGCCCAATGAGGGGGATTTAATCACCTACGTGCTTACGACAGATGAAAAACATCGACTATCCGCACAAAACATTCGGTTCACAGGTGAGCACGGCGCTGATAGCGCCATCAAAAAAACGAAGTCGTTTGATACTATCTTCGCCTTTTTGTTTTGTCTTTTTCTCACATTACTGGTGCTAACTGGTCGGCTACCATTCGCGATTATCGGTCTTTACTTGATTGCAAGCACTATCGCTTTTGTTGCGTATGCCATAGATAAATCAGCCGCACAAAAAAATCGCTGGAGAACTCAAGAAAGCACCTTGCATTTACTCGCCTTGGTTGGAGGCTGGCCTGGCGCCTTGCTTGCACAAAAAACACTGCGTCATAAATCAAAAAAAGTAGAATTTCAAACCGTATTTGGAGCGACCGTTGCCATCAATTGCTTCGCTCTGGGTTGGCTACTCACAACAGACGGCGCTAGTTTTTTAAACGCCGCCCTCAGCTTTATGGCATCAATAAAATGAGGTATGGGAAGTTTACGGTTGACGCCTAATTTTTATAACTGTCAGTTGTAAGGAATTTAAAATTGAACCGACTGATGCATGACAGTATCTCAGCTTAAGAAAGCTAAATTGGAGCCATCATGAATCGTCGTCAGTTTATTAGAAATTTATCTGGGCTATGGCTTGCTAGCTCATTACCCACTTTTGCCAAGGAAGCCACCACAGTGACGCCACTCACAAAATCCAAATCCGCATGGAAAGCACTGCTAACCTCAGATCGTTATAACGTGCTATTTGAAGAAGACACCGAGCGCTCGGGCACTAGTCCGCTCAATCATGAAAAACGTAAAGGTACTTTTATTTGCGCAGCCTGCTTCTTACCGCTATTTAAGTCCAGCCATAAATTTGACAGCGGCACGGGTTGGCCCAGCTTCTGGGATACCGTACCAGAAGCCGTGGTCACCAAAAAAGACTACAAGCTGGTTTGGCCTAGAATTGAATATCATTGCTCGCGTTGTGGCGGTCATCAAGGGCATGTGTTTAACGATGGCCCCGCACCTACTGGCCTGCGTTATTGCAATAATGGGCTGGCATTGGAATTTGTGCCAGAAACCGATGCTTTGCCTGCGCTCAGGGCATAAAAAATCATGCTAAATTTTATTAGCTTTACTTGCAGATTTTTTGGCGGAGTTGCCGCCCTCTTACTTACTAGTTACAGCTTAGCTGGAGATGCGCCGCCTCAAATCAAACCACCACAAGCACAGTTGGCAACCGCCATATTTGCTGGCGGCTGCTTTTGGTGCTCAGAGGCTGATTTTGAGAAACTAGCTGGTGTAGTCACGGCGGAATCCGGTTATATCGGCGGTCAACTTAAAAATCCTACTTACGAGCAAGTCAGCCAAGGCTTTACTGGGCATGCAGAAGCCGTGCGAGTGACTTACAACCCCAAACTGGTCAATTATGAAAAGTTACTGGATTATTTCTGGCATCACATTGATCCAACGGCTAAAGATCAGCAGTTCTGCGATGTAGGTAGCCAGTACCGCAGTGCTATTTTTTATCAGGATGAAGTTCAAAAAAAGGTCGCCGAAACCAGTAAAGCGGCACTTGAGCGTAATGGTAAATTTGCCAAAATTTATACTGAAATAACCGCTGCCAGTCAATTTTACCTCGCTGAGGAGTACCATCAGGACTATTACAAAAAAAATCCCGTTCGCTATAAATACTACAGGCGTAGCTGTGGTCGCGATGCCCGCATCAACGAGGTGTGGGGATCATCACCTTAAAACAAGCGTGTAAAAAAATATATGCAGAAAAGTCCATTGATAAAATTACTAGGCTGTTTATTGTTGTTTGTACCCATCATGGCAAACGCTGATGCCGAGAACGTTGACATTGCTCGATTTTCGCAAGGCGATATGAGCAGTTGGCAAACCAAAGTTTTCTCGGGTGAGACTCGTTACGCCCTTGCAATCACCGGTGGGCGCACCGCCTTGCATGCCAACAGCGCCGCTGCCGCTTCAGGCTTGTTTCGCAAAGTGAATATAGACCTTAAAAAAACGCCCATACTCCATTGGTCATGGAAAGTTGATAACGTACTGACGGGCGGTGATGAACGCACCCGCGCTGGTGACGATTACTCTGCCCGTGTTTATGTGGTATTTTCAGGTGGCGCTGCTTTTTGGCGTACGCGCGCGATCAATTATGTATGGTCAAGCAATCAACCTGTCGATAGCCGCTGGCGTAATGCATTTACTGGCAATGCGCACATGATCGCGGTGCAATCAGGCTCGGAGCGCGCTGGGCAATGGCTAGAGGAACGCCGTGATGTGCTTGCTGATTACCGCAAACTATTTGGAAAAGATCCAAGTAATGTTGATGCAGTAGCCATCATGACTGACACTGACAATACTGGCGCCACGGCATCTGCATGGTATGGCGATATTTGGTTTACTGCAAAATAAGGGTGGACAAATCTCAGCAACTTGCTATTTCACGGCTAGTTTTAGTTTTTGACCTCACCATCCACCACATCTGGCGACAAACCCAAGCTTGCCGTTTGCCTTGTGATGCGAAACGGCATAATCAGCAATTGCCACAAACCAAGACGGGATTGTTTACGAATATAGGGTAAACCAAGCGCAACCTTTTCATGCCCTGCGCGCGGTGGCGCACGATGATAGGTGCCGCAAATCCTATCCCAGATTGACAGAAAAAAGCCGAAATTGGTATCCATTTCATCGCGGCTTGTAGAGTGATGCACGCGGTGCATATTGGGGGTAACAAACAACCATCGCAGTGGCGGATCTAGCCTGTCTGGGTAGCGAATATTGGCATGGGTTAACACGGCGGCACCATTAAGTGTTGCCTCAAACGCAATAACCACCCAGGGATCAATGCCTAGCGCGGCGACGATTGCCGCTTTATAAATAAGGGAGGTGATGATTTCTAGTGGGTGAAAACGCAGGCCGCTACTGGCATCGATATCTAAATCAGCATGATGCACACTATGCAACCGCCAGAAAATAGGCAAAGCATGCGACAGCACATGCTGCAAATAAATAGCAAAATCCAATATCAAAAACGTGATTAACGCCTCTGCCCAAAAAGGCAGGTCGAGAACGCCCATCAATCCCCAACCGTGGTCTTGTGCATACACCGCAGTTAAGTATGCGGCAGCGCCTAAAGTAAAACGTTGCACCAGTACATCAATACCAACCAGACTGAAATTAATGACCCACCGCTTGACCCGAGGCTGCGTTGGCGGACGTTTGGGGAGTAATGTTTCCAGCCACAGCGCAAGCAGATAAACACCCAGAAAAATACCGAATCGTAAATATGCTTCCACTGACAACATCTCCTTGACCTTGACCCTGAATTTCGCATCTGTTAGCAGATTCATTATGCGGCATTTTTCATCTACCCCGCAAGTCAGGTTTTCTAGAATGGCATTGGGCTGATATAACCAAGCGTTGAATATAATTTTGAGTGATTGTAAAACATGCTCCAATCTATAATTTAATCCATCGATTCACGGCGAGTCACAAATTTTCTCCCATATCACCACCTACCTTCCAAGCGCAGTCATTTATTTTTTAGTTGCGTCATAACACTTGACATTATTTCTATATTTATGGAAATATAGAAGCTATGGAAAATAAATTAGCGGTTCAACTACTGTCATCCATCGCACAAGAAGCACGTCTGGAGATATTCAGACTGCTTGTTCAGGCTGGGGCTGAGGGGCTGGCAGCAGGTGCGATTGGCGAAAAACTTAAAATTCCAGCCAGTACGCTGTCATTTCATCTAAAAGAATTAAGTTTTGCAGGGCTTATCAGCTCACGCCAGGTGAGCCGCTTTATCTATTACTCCGCCAATTACGAAGCAATGAATGGCTTGTTAGCCTATCTCACAGAGAACTGCTGCGCGGGTCAGCAGGGATGCTGTTCTGACTTAACTTGCGACACTACTATGAAAGAAATCGAATCATGAAACGCATGCACATACATGTATCAGTGGATGACCTCAACAAAAGCATCACTTTTTACAACACCCTGTTTGGAACAGCGCCAACAGTACAGAAGGCAGATTATGCCAAATGGATGCTGACTGACCCCTTGGTCAATTTTGCGATTAGCCAGCGTGGTGCAAAGGCAGGCCTAGACCACGTAGGCATACAAGTTGATAACGATGAGGAGTTGGCTGAAATCAAGGCCAGATTAGACGCGGCCGATATGAGTGTACTGACCCAAGAAGGCACTACATGCTGTTATGCCAAGTCAGATAAACATTGGGTGCAAGACCCTTCAGGGATCGCGTGGGAGACCTACCACACGCTGGATAGTGCGCCAACGTTTAATGATGCGGCGCATGACAATGATTCAGCCTGTTGCGCACCAACCGCTCAGCAAGTTCAATTCATTTCTCGCCGCAGTAAGTAATTATGACGACTAATACTAAAGCAGCTCCTGCAAAAATCGGTGCATTTGAACGTAATCTTACATGGTGGGTGTTGGCTTGCATCGTTATTGGTATTGGCTTAGGCAAACTTAGCCCTACATTCTTTCAATCGGTAGGCAACATTAAACTTGCCGAAGTCAATTTGGTTGTCGCTGTGCTGATTTGGCTAATGATTATCCCGATGTTGCTAAAAATCGATTTCCGCGCCATGAGTGATGTGCTGCAACATGGCAAAGGCATAGGCGTCACGCTTTTTATCAATTGGGTTGTTAAGCCATTCTCAATGGCGTTACTTGCCTGGATATTTATTAGACACTTATTTGCTGACTACCTACCAGCAGACCAACTAGATAGCTACACTGCAGGGTTGATTCTACTTGCCGCGGCGCCATGTACGGCAATGGTGTTTGTATGGAGCAATCTATGCAATGGCGATGCCAAATTTACTTTATCTCAAGTGGCGATTAACGATGCCATTATGCTATTTGCTTTTGCACCGCTGGTGGCCTTATTGCTTGGCTTATCCAGCATTACCGTACCTTGGAACACACTATTCTTATCTGTGCTGTTGTTTATCGTAGTGCCAGTGGTTATCAGTCAATTATGGCGTAAGTTACTACTATCCAAAGGTCAAAACGCTTTAGATGAAACGCTTAAGCGCTTACATCCTTTTTCACTCTCAGCACTATTAGCCACGCTAGTTTTACTGTTTGGCTTTCAAGGGCAACAGATACTTGCTCAACCGACCATTATTGGCTTGCTGGCAGTACCTATCATCATTCAGGTTTACTTCAACTCCATGCTTGCCTACTGGCTTAATAAAAAATTAAAAGTTGCGCATTGTGTCGCAGGGCCATCTGCGCTGATCGGGGCATCAAATTTCTTTGAGTTAGCTGTCGCTACTGCTATTGCTTTGTTTGGTTTTAACTCAGGTGCGGCACTGGCTACGGTCGTGGGTGTCTTGATTGAAGTGCCTGTCATGTTGACCGTTGTATCTATCGTGAATCGCAGTCGCAATTGGTATGAAACCACTTAATATTTTAAGGTAATGATGAATATTTTATTTTTATGTACAGGCAACTCATGCCGTTCTATTTTAGCTGAAGCCACTTTTAATGCCTTGGCACCTAAAGGCATGCAAGCCATAAGCGCAGGTAGTAAACCCGCAGGTTATGTGCACCCACGGTCAATTGCTTTACTAGAACGCAAAGGCATCGCTACTGATGGTTATTTCAGTAAATCATGGGATAACTTACCCGTAACACCCGATGTAGTGATTACTGTCTGTGGTAATGCCGCAGGAGAAACCTGCCCAGCTTATCTCGGCAATGTGATGCGGGCACATTGGGGCGTGGAAGACCCAGCCAAAGCTACAGGGACTGGAGCCGAGATTGATGCTTCTTTTGAGGAGGCATATTTAATATTACGTAAGCGAATTGAAGCTTTCCTTGCATTACCTTTAGATGCGTTGCAACATGATGCAAAGCAGTTTGAAGAGCAACTCAAGCGCATTGGGACAATAGGCAAAACTTAATCAAATGGATAACCCTCGCAGTTTTCCACTGAAACACCCTAAAACACTTTTGCTGCTAATGGTAGGGCTATGGTGGGGCCTCTATCAAACATTGATTCCTATGTCAGAATTCATTGTTCAATTATTTCCAATAGAACGTGACAGCAAACTAGGTAGCGCGTTGCAGTTTTTCTTTTACGATACGCCCAAGGTGCTGATGCTATTGACTGGGGTAGTGATGGCCATGGGCATGGTCAATTCCTACTTCACGCCAGAGCGGACCCGTGCATTATTGGCAGGTCGGCGTGAGGGTGTCGCCAATTGCATGGCTGCCAGTTTGGGCATTGTCACACCCTTTTGTTCTTGTTCGGCGGTGCCATTGTTCATTGGTTTTGTTCAGGCAGGCGTACCGCTAGGCGTCACTTTTTCTTTCCTGATTTCAGCCCCGATGGTCAACGAAGTGGCGCTGACTTTGCTGTTTGCCATGTTTGGCTGGAAGGTGGCAGGTCTGTATCTTGGTATGGGCTTAATGATTGCCATCATCTCTGGCTGGGTGATTGGGCGTCTCAATATGGAAGAGTACTTAGAAGACTGGGTACGCAACATGCCGAAGGTTAATGCAGACTTTGATTCAGCTGATTTGACCCTTTCAGACCGCCTGCAGGCAGGATTTGCTTCAGTACAGGAAATCGTTGGTAAGGTTTGGCCCTATATCCTGGCAGGTATCGCCATCGGTGCAGGCATCCACGGTTATGTACCTGAAGACTTTATGGCGAGCTTTATGGGCAAAGATGTGTGGTGGGCAGTGCCAGTGTCAGTCCTCATCGGGGTGCCGATGTACACCAATGCAGCAGGCATCATTCCTATCGTCGAAGCATTGCTCGCCAAAGGCGCGGCTTTGGGTACTGTGCTTGCATTCATGATGAGCGTCATTGCATTATCATTGCCAGAAATGGTGATTTTACGCAAAGTGCTCAAGCCAAGATTGATCGCGACTTTTATTGGTGTAGTAGCTTCCGGCATTATTCTGGTCGGCTATGTATTTAATGCAGTTTTATAAGGAGTAAGTCATGAAGGACATTAAAGTTCTAGGTACTGGCTGTGCTAATTGCAAAGCCACTGTCAGACTTGTTGAAGAAGTTGCTAACGCCAAAGGTGTAGAAATTGCACTAGAAAAGGTTGAAGACATTCAAAAAATCATGACTTACAACATTATGTCGACCCCAGCCGTTGTCATTGATGGGCAAGTGGTTCACGCTGGCGGCATACCTGCTAGAAGTAAAGTTGAAAGCTGGTTCTAATAAATCGACTTTCGGATACCCAATAACTTAAAGGGATCATCATGAACAAACTCAGCTTAGCCCAGTTCTTTATTGACGAGCAACAGCGTGGCAACACCTCTACGATTGAACTGGCGCCATTACTTGATGACGTTGCCACCGCATGTAAAGATATTGCGCTTGCGATCAACCAAGGTGCACTACAGGGCACAATGGGCAACCTGGATGCACAAAACGTACAGGGTGAAACACAAAAACAATTAGACGTGATATGTAATGACATATTCATTACCGCCAATAGCAAGCGTGGCAACATTGCCGGCATGGTGTCTGAAGAGCTGGAGCAGTTTTACAGCGTTCCACATCAGTCTGCCAGCGGCGAAAAATACCTATTACTGTTTGATCCGCTAGATGGCTCATCCAATGTCAATGTCAATATTTCAGTCGGCACGATTTTTTCTGTATTGCGATGTCCAGATGGAATCACAACCCCTCAACCAAAAGACTTTTTGCAAGCAGGCAAGCAGCAAATTTGTGCAGGTTACGCACTTTATGGCACCTCCACTATTCTGGTTTTTACCACTGGGCATGGCGTCAATGGTTTCACTTTAGATATTGAAACAAATACGTTTTTTCTCACGCACCCCAATATGCAGATTGCTACTGACACCAATGAATTTGCAATCAATATGTCTAACTACCGCTTTTGGCTAGCGCCCATGCAGCATTATATTGATGAGTGTTTACAGGGCAAAGAAGGCATGCGTGATAAAAATTTTAACATGCGCTGGGTGGCGTCAATGGTGGCAGAAATTCACCGTATTCTGGTGCGCGGCGGTATATTTATATACCCGATAGACAGTAAAATAAAAAGCCAAGGCGGCAAACTACGCCTGCTTTACGAGGCTAACCCGATGAGTTTTATTGTTGAGCAGGCAGGTGGTGCATCGTCAACAGGGTATCAAGATATCATGGACGTGACGCCAACGACCATACATCAACGCGTTGGCGTAATCATGGGTTCAAAGAATGAAGTCATTAAGGCGGTCAGCTACCATAGCTCAAAGCGTTGATAGAACCATCAATGAGTGATAAAGTCCCATACACATGAAATACGCGCGCGCCATTGCTACATTCCTTACTTTTATCATGGCTTCAAGCCCTGTGTTGGCAGCGGTTTGTTCAATTTCATGCGCAACAGGATCACTAGCCAGCAACATAAGCGCCTCTGTGGATTTTATCGCGAGTGATTCATCCACCATGGCGGCAGATCACTGTCATCATGGCGTGGCTGATGCTGACAAGCATGAATCCAGCAAACAAATGCCTGATAAGCACCAGTCCAATGCCGAACATAACGGTTGCACTATGGCTGGGGGCTGTCATTTTGCTCAAGCTGCCCCAGTTTCACCAATCATGCTGTTATCTGCAAACTACACCAGCACTGCGCTGCCACCTTTCACCCCATTCGCACTTGCTGCGGATGTTCCGCCTCCAATAAAACCTCCCGCCTGAATTAATGTACTAAAGGGCTAACTACGTCTGTTAGTCCCAGCACGTTATTTCAAGTGTTTTAGGAGCGTTTTTATGTACAAATCCTGGTTAGGAAAAATCCTGCTGGCTACGTGGTGCCTGCTGATTGCGTCGCCTGTTTATGCCGAGCAAAATACCAAGCAAAGCACAGTGCAAAGTCTGGCGCAAGATTTTGCCGCACAAAAGAACTTAACCCTGACTGAGGCCATGCAGCTGGCCACACAAAACCAGCCATTGCTACAATCACTGAATGATGCAGCAGCGGCCGCACTTGAAGTGGCCGTAGCTGAAGGTCAATTGCCTGATCCAAAATTAAAGCTCGGCGTACTCAACCTGCCCATTAATCGTGGCGATGCGCTTAATTTTAACCGTGACGACATGACCATGACCAGCATCGGTGTAATGCAGGAGGTAACACCTTCACAAAAACGTGAAGCGGCATCGAACATTATGCAAGCCGAGGCGCAGCAGCTTCACACAGAGCAAACGGCAACCGCACGTTCTATTCAACGTGATGTTGCACTGGCTTGGCTCGATGCCTATGAAGCGCAGCGCAAAACCTTGCTATATCAGCAGATCACTGATGAAATGAATGCCGAGCGTAAAGTAGCGATTTCCCGCATAAGTTCTGGCGCTACACAAGCGAACGATGTGCTGCGTCTGGACCGAGAACTTTCAATGACAAAAGACAAGCTACTCACTGCTCAGCGCGACGAACGCCGTGCACGCTCAGGGCTGGCACGCTGGATAGGCGAGGCATCATTGAGGCCGCTGCCAGCAGATTTGCCTGACTTGCCCACAACATTGAACGGCACACAAGGTCTGGCCGAGCTGGAAAAACACCCCCTACTGGAAAATGCACGCTATGGTGAGCACGTGGCAATCGCTGAAGTAGAACGTGCTAAAACCGAACGACTGCAAAACTGGAGCTGGGAGCTCATGTACGGCAAACGTCGTAGTGATCTCAGCGATATGGTGACGTTGCAGGTGGCGATAGATTTGCCCTGGGATCGCGCCAATCGACAAGACAGGCGCACCGCAGAAAAAATACTGCTGGTAGAGAAAGCGCGCAAACTCACCGAAGATCGCCACCGTGAACTGGCCGCCGAACTGGAATCAGCCAAAGCCGACTGGGATTTGGCACAAGCGCGCGAAGACGAACATCAACAGCGCTTAATTCCAACCGTACAGGCGCGTCTTGATCTGACACAGGCAGGCTATGCGTCAGGCAGGCTAGCGCTTGCTGAGGTATGGGAAGCGCGCCGCAGCCTGATTGACGTTGAAATTGAACACTGGACAATTCTTGCCGACCGCGCACGCGCGGCAGTCAAACTCAGCTATTTACTCAATAGCTATCAATTTAAAGGGAGCCAACCATGAAACGCATCCATGTGGTGATTCTAATCGCCTTACTGGCACTGTCAGCAAGTGCGGGCTGGTTTATTTGGCAAAAATCCACGCGTGCTCATGTTGCGATGGTCAAGCCCGAGCAACCCAATACAGCTAACAATGTGGTGCAGGACGCTAGCGGCAAAACTGTGCTTTTCTGGTACGACCCGATGGTACCGACGCAGAAGTTTGAACGGCCAGGCAAGTCGCCGTTCATGGACATGCAACTGGTGCCGAAATATGCTGATGAAAGTGCTGGATCTGCTACTGGAGGCGGCGTTAGCATCTCGTCGCAAACCATACAGAACCTGGGAATCCGTCTGGGCAAAGTGCAGATGACGCGCTTTGGTGAAAAGCTATCCGCCATTGGTCGTATCGAGCCCGACGAACGGCGGTTTTACGATGTGCAGACACGTCTGCCAGGGTTTGTAGAGAAATTATATGCACGTGCCGTGGGTGACCCCGTGCGCCACGGTCAGAAAATCGCCGAGATTTACGCACCAGAATTGCTGGCCGCACAACATGAGTATCTAGCGCTGCTAAAGTTGGATCAGGTATCCGATCTGACTGCGCTCAGAACAGCAGCGCGCAGTCGCCTGCAATTATTGGGCATGACAGAAACTGAAATTGCCGCCATCACCCGCAGCGGATCAGCCAGTACACGCTTTGGTATCTATGCGCCAGCTTCTGGCGTACTGACCAGTCTTGGCGTGCGCGAAGGGGCGCAGCTCATGGCTGGCGCCAGCCTGATGCAGATCGCTGATCTATCCAGAGTATGGCTGATTGCCGAAATACCCGAACGCGATGCGACACGACTCAAACCTGGAATTACCGCCGAAGTGCAACTGCAAAGCCTGCCAGGCAAAGTATTCAAAGGGCGTGTTGATTATTTATATCCGTTGCTGGATGACGCAAGCAGAACCGTGCGCATGCGTATTGAACTGCCCAATAGCAGCGGACAGCTTCGCCCTGGCATGTATGCCGAAATTTCGCTTGAGGGTAAAACCCGCGTGGCTTTATCAGTGCCGAGTGAAAGCATCATTGCCACTGGGATGCGTCAAGTCGTCATCGTCAAAGAAACGCATGGCTTCCGTCCAGCTGAAATTGAAACAGGAGAAACGCGCGACGGCAGTACTGAAATCCTCAAAGGCTTATCTGTTGATGAAGATGTTGTGGTTTCCGGCCAGTTCCTGATTGATTCAGAAGCCTCGTTATCAGGCGCACTGGCAAGATTGAGCCAGCAAAAATCTAACGAACTGGACATCTCCACTATGGAGCAAGCGCAGAAAACACCAGAAAAAATACTAAAGGGTCGCGGTAAGGTAATCGCCATAGATGAAAAATCCAGCGAAATCACCTTGGCACATGAAGCGATTTCAGCGCTTGGCTGGCCGGCAATGACCATGGACTTTAAAGTAAATAGCACCAGTCAGTTAACTCAGCTTAAATCAGGAGAGCTAGTAGCGTTTGAACTTAAAGCACAAGGTGAAGAGTACGTAATAGCACGCATTCAGAAACAGGGGGCATTGCCATGATTGAACGCATTATTCGCTGGTCGGCGGCTAATCGGCTGATGGTGTTATTAGTGACGCTACTGGTAACGGCGTGGGGCGTGTTTGCCATGCTAAGAACGCCGCTGGATGCCATTCCTGACCTTTCCGATACGCAGGTGATTATTCGCACACAGTGGCCAGGGCAAGCGCCGCAGATTGTCGAGAACCAGCTCACTTACCCGCTGACCACCACCATGTTGTCAGTGCCCGGAGTGAAAACCGTGCGTGGATATTCATTGTTCGGTGACTCTTATGTTTATATTTTATTCAATGATGGCACCGATCAATACTGGGCGCGCTCGCGCGTATTGGAGTATTTGAGCCAGATTGCAGCCAACCTGCCGGCAGGCGTCAGCCCGAGTCTGGGGCCTGATGCGACAGGGGTCGGCTGGATCTACGAATATGCATTGGTGGATCGTAGCGGCAAGCACGACTTAGGTGAACTGCGGGCGTTGCAGGACTGGTTTCTTAAATTCGAACTGAAGACGATTCCCGATGTATCTGAGGTAGCCACGCTGGGTGGTATGGTGCGCCAATATCAGGTACAAGTGGACCCTGACAAGCTACGCAATTACCGCATCCCGTTATCCAAAGTGGTATCGGCAATTAAGGACGCCAATCAGGAAACCGGCGGTGCCGTAGTGGAATTAGCCGAAGCCGAATACATGGTGCGCGCCCATGGTTATCTGGAGTCACTGGACGATTTCCGCCACATCCCGATCCAGGTCAGCGATAGCGGTACGCCGATTCTGCTCTCCGATGTCGCGCACATCCAGATTGGGCCAGAATTGCGACGCGGCATAGCCGAATTGAATGGTGAGGGTGAGGTGGTTGGCGGCATTATTGTGCTGCGCTCTGGCCGCAATGCCTTAAAAGCGATTGATGCCGTTAAAGCCAAGCTTGCCACGCTGAAAAAGAGTCTGCCGCCAGGGGTGGAAATAGTCACCACTTATGACCGCTCACAACTGATTCAACGTGCCGTTGATAATCTCACGCATAAACTGATTGAAGAATTCATTGTGGTCGCACTGGTCTGCGCCCTATTCCTGTGGCATATCAGATCTGCATTGGTTGCCGTCGTCGCCTTGCCACTGGGCGTGCTGATGAGTTTCATCGTCATGTATCATCAAGGCATTAACGCTAATATTATGTCGCTAGGCGGTATTGCTATTGCCATTGGCGCCATGGTCGATGCTGCGATTGTGATGATCGAGAATGCGCACCGTAAGCTTGATCAATTCCAATCCCAACACGGCAAGCCCAATCAAGCCAAACGTGTGGCACTGATCATCGAAGCGGCGAGCGAAGTCGGTCCAGCGCTGTTTTTCTCGCTGCTGATTATCACGCTGTCCTTTATTCCAGTATTTACGCTGGAAGCGCAGGAAGGCAAACTATTTGCGCCATTGGCCTTTACCAAAACCTACGCCATGGCTGCTGCCGCTGGACTGTCGGTCACACTGGTGCCGGTACTGATGACCTTTTTCATACGCGGGCACATTCGCTCCGAGCATGACAACCCGCTCAATCGCTGGCTGATTGCGCTATATAGGCCGTTACTGGGTGGTGTGTTGCGCCACCCAAAAACCACGCTGATCATCGCCTTGTGCGCAGTGCTGCTGACCTTGTGGCCGCTGAGCAAGCTCGGTAGTGAATTCATGCCGCCGCTGGATGAAGGCGATCTGCTTTACATGCCAACTGCCCTGCCTGGGCTTTCTACCGCCAAGGCATCGGAAATTCTGCAGCTCACTGACCGTCTGATCAAAACCGTGCCCGAGGTAAAAACTGTATTTGGCAAAGCGGGTCGCGCCGAAACCGCCACCGACCCTGCGCCGTTAGAGATGCTGGAAACCACCATCCAGCTTAAAGACCGTGCAGAATGGCGCCCAGGCATGACGCCAGAGAAGCTCGTCGCTGAACTTGATGCGCGGCTAAAAATCCCTGGCATGGCCAATGTCTGGGTGCAGCCCATCCGTAATCGTATCGACATGCTCTCTACTGGCATCAAGAGCCCAGTCGGCATCAAAATTGCTGGGGCTGACCTTGCCACCTTGGAGCAGCTTGGGTTAGAAGTAGAACGCATCATGAAACAGGTACCAGGTGCCAGCTCGGTCATTGCCGAGCGCGTCACTGGCGGGCGCTATATTGATGTCAACATCAATCGCCTGCATGCGGCGCGTTATGGTCTCAGCATTGCCGATGTGCAGTCGCTGGTGTCAACCGCAATTGGCGGCGACAACATCGCCGAAAAAGTAGAGGGTCTGGCACGCTACCCAATCAATGTGCGCTTTCCGCGCGAACTGCGCGACTCAATTAAAAAGCTCAAAGCCTTGCCTATCATTACTGAAAAAGGCGCAACGGTTCCATTGGACGCGGTCGCCGAGGTGACCATCACCGATGGACCACCGATGATTAAAAGCGAAAACGCACGCCCCAATGTGTGGGTGTATGTGGATATTCATGACCGCGACCTAGGCAGCTTTGTGCGTGACGGCAAAGCTGCGCTGGATAAGGAACTGCAACTGCCCACAGGCTATTCGCTGGCATGGTCTGGGCAGTTTGAATACTTTGAACGTGCCACAAAACGATTAATCTATGTAGTGCCAATGACGTTAGTCATTATTTTTATTCTGCTCTTTATGGTGTTCAAGCGCATTACGCCTGCCGTGCTCATTCTCGGCACACTGCCCTTCGCGTTGATGGGGGCTGTTTGGTTTCTTTATTTACTCGGCCATCACTTCTCTATTGCCAGTGGTGTCGGCATGATCGCGCTGGCAGGTTTATCGGCAGAATTCGGTATTATCATGCTAGTGTATCTGGATGACGCCATCGCACGCCACTCCGCTGAAGGACGGCTCAATACGCAGGAAGACTGGCACGCCGCATTGATGGAAGGCGCCGTGCTCAGAGTTAGGCCGAAAGCCATGACCGTTGCCGTGATTCTGGCTGGGCTGATGCCGATACTATTAGGCACAGGAACAGGCAGTGAAACCATGAGTCGCATCGCCGCACCCATGGTTGGCGGCATACTCACCGCGCCACTGCTATCGTTATTTGTGCTGCCAGCGGCCTACATACTGTTACGGCGAACGTTAAAAGTGGAAAGGCATCACGACACATGATTAGAGAATGCCGATTAAATCGGCATTTTCATCAAACTAAGGAGGCCGCTGATCAGGCAATGCTAAACGTGCCATGGTGTTAAATTAGCGTACACTAAACTTAAATCAAACTGAGCAATTACTGCATTCACGAGGAATAAACATCATGGCACTCGTTTCATTACGCCAACTACTAGACCATGCCGCTGAACACGATTACGGCATTGCAGCGTTCAATGTCAATAATATGGAGCAGGTGCACGCAATTATGCAGGCAGCCGACGAGGTAGATAGCCCAGTCATTTTGCAGGCATCGGCAGGTGCGCGCAAATATGCAGGTGAGGCTTTTTTGCGGCATTTGGTGCTGGCGGCTATTGAGTCTTATCCGCACATCCCTGTTGTCATGCATCAAGATCACGGCCAGTCACCTGCTGTATGTATCCAGTCCATGCGTTCCGGTTTTTCTAGCGTGATGATGGACGGCTCGCTAATGGATGACGCTAATACCCCTTCTAGTTACCAATACAATGTTGAAGTCACCAAAAAGGTAGTCGAAATCGCCCATACCATCGGCGTATCGGTTGAGGGTGAACTGGGCGTGTTGGGTTCGCTGGAAACCGGGCTGGCTGGCAAAGAAGATGGCTCAGGTGCCTCGGGACATTTAAGTCAGTCACAACTGCTTACATCCCCTGAAGACGCTGCCGATTTTGTGCGCCAAACAGGGGTTGATGCGCTAGCCATTGCCATCGGCACCTCACATGGCGCTTATAAATTTTCACATCCGCCTACCGGAAAAACAATGGCGATCAGCCGCATCAAAGAAATTCATGAGCGCATTCCCAACACGCATCTGGTGATGCACGGCTCATCATCCGTGCCGCAAGAGTGGCTACATATCATCAATGAATTTGGCGGTGACATGGGCGAGACTTACGGCGTGCCGGTCGAAGAGATTATTCAGGGCATCAAACATGGTGTGCGCAAAGTTAATATTGATACCGACCTGCGCATGGCATCAACTGGGGCGATTCGCAGATTCTTCGCACAAAATAGAACAGAATTTGATCCACGTAAATTTCTTAATGCGGCTACTGTGGCGATGCGCGACATCTGCAAAGTACGCTATGAAGCATTTGGCTCGGCGGGTCAGGCCGGCAACATCAAACCCATTACATGTGAGCGTATGGCAGAACGCTACAAAGCAGGTGAGTTGCAAGCTATTGTTAAACAACTTCAAGCAAGAGGATTATAAAAATGCGTCGAAAACTGGTGGTGGGCAATTGGAAAATGCATGGCGACCTTACTAGCAACCAATTGCTACTTGAGCGCATTATCAATGGTGTGCGTGAGTTAAATAATGCCGATTATGTAGTGTGTGTGCCCAATCCCTACCTGTTTCAGGCAAGAGAGCTGCTTAAAAACACAAATATCGCATGGGGTGGGCAAAACGTAGATCAGCATGAAGAAGGCGCTTTTACTGGCGCAGTAGCACCGCATATGCTTACTGACCTAGGCTGTACCTATGTGCTACTGGGGCATTCTGAGCGACGCAGTTTGTTTCACGAAACCAACCTGACAGCCTCGGCCAGGTTCGAAGCGGCCATCAAGGCTGGGCTAACCCCCATTTTATGCGTAGGTGAAACCTTGGCAGAACATAATGCGGGCCTGACCGAAGTCGTTGTTGCGAGCCAGATGGATGCGGTGATGGCAACCTTGAATGAACAGGAGTTTGCACTAGCGAAACAGCTTAATATGGTATTTGCCTATGAGCCTTTGTGGGCCGTTGGCACCGGAAAGGCAGCAGCATCAGAACATGTACAAACCATACATAAATTTATTCGCGACCGAATTGCCAAGCGCAATACCCAAGCTGCGGCTCAGGTAAGAATATTGTATGGAGGTAGCTTAAAAGCCAAAAATGCCAAAGACTTATTCGCCATGCCAGATGTAGATGGCGGACTGATTGGCGGTGCATCATTACTTGCCAATGAGTTTGTGGAAATTTGTCGGGCTGCTAATTAATCCAAGGCTAATTTAAGGGTTAAGCCTAAACATGGATTTAAGCCTAAGGGGGCCGAATACTGACCGTCTTAATTTAAGTTACAATTAACGCCACAAAGACTAGCTATAATTTGATTAGCTATTTGTGATCACGAGATTTCTCGCGAGAGAATACCTAGTGCCGACAGAACCAATCAAAACTGAGTCTGTCCATGGTTGAGTGTCCCGTTTAGCTTGACTCTGCCAACCGGGCAAAAATAGCCACTCACAAAGACCTTTGCAAAAGTGCTTATTGTGAATGAACACACCAGCAAGCCCGTAAAGTAGTTAGCACTTCCCCTATTTTTTACACTGCTTAAGTAGCAAAAAGCAGTTTTGCAAAGGTATTAACCAGTATAAAGGCTATCTAACGAGCCATTATCGCAGTTGAAAGCATCCAGATGTTACAAAAACGCTTACCAAGAACTCCATCACTAGCCGGTGCTGATTACACGGCGCTAAAAAATGAAATCCTTAGTTACTTTCATGCGACCTTTGACTGTTATGAGTCGTTATTTGAAACACTGGCAAGTGACGAAGCCTTCTTTCGCAAACCAATTTCGCTTCGACATCCGCTGATTTTCTACTACGGTCATACCGCTACATTTTTCGTCAATAAATTGACGTTAGCCGGCTTGGTTGAAAAACGCATCAACCCGAGGTTTGAATCCATGTTTGCTATTGGTGTTGATGAAATGAGCTGGGACGACTTAAGCACCAATCATTACGACTGGCCAACGGTGGGTGAAGTGCGCGACTATCGCCAAGCGATACGGAGCCTTGTGAGTCAAGTTATTTGCGAAACTCCGCTTAACTTGCCTATTGATTGGCAAAGCCCTTGGTGGATTATTTTGATGGGCATCGAACACGAACGCATTCATCTTGAGACATCATCGGTATTGATTAGACAGCAAGCGCTTGAGTATGTACGCCCGCATCCTGAGTGGCAGGCTTGCAAAAAATCTGGTGCGGCTCCGCAAAACCAACTGATTAGCGTAATGGCAGGCAGCGTAAGCTTGGGCAAACATGCGTCTGATGCAACCTACGGTTGGGATAACGAGTATGGTCAACATACCGCCGATGTTCCCACATTTCAGGCTGGCCGCTATCTGGTCAGTAATCAGGAGTTTTTTGATTTTGTCACCGCAAACGGTTACAACACCGAAAGCTATTGGGAGGATGAAGGTCGAGGCTGGCGTGCCCACACGCATGCGCAACACCCGTCCTTTTGGCTTAAAAAAGGCAATGATTGGCAACTAAGGCTGATGACTGAGGAAGTACCGATGTCGTGGGATTGGCCAGTTACAGTAAACTACCACGAGGCCAAAGCCTTTTGTAACTGGAAAACAAAAACCACAGGACACTCTTACAGATTACCCACCGAAGATGAATGGTATCGACTGTATGATGTGGCTAATTTAAGCGAAGCACCCCGCAACACAATAGCCGAAGCTAACATTCATCTTGATTACTACGCCTCAAGCTGCCCGGTGAATGAGTTTCCACAAGGCGATTTTTATGATGTTGTCGGCAATGCCTGGCAGTGGACGGAAACGCCTATTTATCCGTTTGAAGGCTTTGAAGTTCACCCCTATTACGATGACTTTACCGCACCAACTTTTGATGGCAAGCATAATCTTATTAAAGGCGGCTCTTGGGCATCCTGCGGTAACGAAGCATTAAAAAGTGCGCGTTATGCATTTAGACGCCATTTCTTTCAGCACGCAGGTTTTCGCTATGTGGTCAGCAATACGCCCATTAACCAGAATACCTCGCACTATGAAACGAACAAACTACTGTCTGAATACGCTGAGTTCCATTATGGTGACGCTTATTTCAACGTGCCTAACTTTCCAAAGGCACTCAGTGACATCGCCATACGTACCATGGCGGGCAAGCCTGCGCGTACCGCGCTTGACCTCGGCTGTGCCTCTGGGCGCGCCACTTTTGAGCTGGCGCGCCATTTTGCGCATGTCACCGGCATTGATTTCTCTGCCCGCTTTATTGGTCAGGGTGTGCAATTAGCAGAGCAAGGCGCTTTACGCTACACCATGGTTGATGAAGGTGAGCTGGTTTTATACCAAGAACGTACACTAAAAGAACTTGGCCTTGATGCATTTAAGCATCAGGTCGAATTTGCTCAAGGTGATGCCTGCAACCTCAAACCGCACTTCACCGGCTACGATCTGATTCTGGCGGCCAATCTGATTGACCGTCTGTACAGCCCTAAAAAACTCCTCAACACCGTGCACCAACGCCTTAACCTCGGTGGGTTATTGCTAATTGCATCACCTTACACCTGGCTAGAAGAACATACTCCGCGAGATGAATGGATAGGTGGCTTTAAACGTAATGGTGAGAATTTTGGCACGCTAGATGGCTTAAAAGAAATACTCAGCGAGCACTTCCGTTTAATTGAAGGCCCAGTTAAAGTGCCGTTTGTCATTCGCGAAACTAGCCGAAAATTCCAGCACTCACTGTCCGAAGTCACCATTTGGGAAAGAATTTCTTGAGTACACCATTTGATTTTGACCGCATCATCAATCGCGAGGCAACCGCCAGCCTGAAATATGACGCACGCCAAGCTGTTTTTGGTCGCGCCGACGTGATTCCGTTATGGGTCGCAGATATGGATTTTTCTGCGCCGCCAGCGGTGACAAACGCACTGACTGAACGTGCCACACACACCATTTATGGTTACACAAGCTACCCGGATAGCCTTTACGATGCACTGATAAGCTGGCTAAAACGCCGCCATGGCTGGAATGTAAAGCGTGAATGGATTGTTATGTGCCCAGGCGTAGTACCTTCACTGCATGCAGCCGTCATGGCTTTTGCCAAGCTGGGCGAAGCCGTCATTGTGCAACCACCCGTGTATTTCCCTTTTTTCTCTGCCGTGACCAACACTGGCAGGAAGTTAATCGAAAATCCACTACGATTTGAAAATAATCACTACTCAATTGATTTTGACCACTTGGAGCAATGTGCGACTAATGCCCGCATGCTACTTTTATGCTCACCTCACAACCCGGTTGGCCGCGTGTGGCGCAAAGAAGAACTGAATCAACTACTACAGATTGCAGAAAAGCACGACTTAACAATATTTTCAGATGAAATTCATGCTGATCTAATTTACCCTGATGATAAACATCACATGCTGGCAACAATATCAGGGCATGCAAATAACATTGTCACGGCTGTTGCGCCCAGTAAAACTTTTAATATTCCAGGCTTAAATTTATCCGCACTGATTATTCCGGATACAACACAGCGCGCCGCCATCAACAAGGCATTTGACACCTTACACGTCAGCGCCGCCAATCCGTTTAGTCTGGTTGCTTTTGAAGCGGCTTACAGCGAAGGTGAAGTATGGCTAGACGAGCTCCTTGTTTACCTCAAACAAACACGTGATTTTGTTGCGGACTATTTAATTGCCCGGCTACCAAAAATCAGCCTAATTGCGCCACAAGGCACTTATTTGTTATGGCTGGATTGTCGCGCTTTGGGTATGAATGATGCAGAACTCAACCGTTTTTTTGTACACGAGGCTGGTGTAGGCTTGAGCCCAGGCATACTGTTTGGCGAAGCTGGCAGCGGTTTTATGCGCATGAATATCGGCGCGCCTAGGCAAGTGATTACTAACGCGCTGAATAACATAACCAAGGCCTTGGCTACGAACCATACCTGCCTGCATACCAAAAAATAAAACTGGACTGATGCTCGAACAGATGACCGCTTCGATATTAAATAACATTTGACTTTAGCTAGCATACGTTTCATTATTAACTTCAATTGAAGCAATAAAGGAAACATTATGTTAGGTTCTTTACTTTTTGGAGAATACAGACAACGTACTTTAGGACTGTTGTTACTGCACCCTGAGGCTAGCTACCATGTACGTGAGCTCGCTCGGCTTACAGGTACATCACCTGGGACGCTACACAAAGAACTTACAAAACTTACTACTGGCGGTATATTACAAAGAAAACAAATAGGTAATCAGGTTCACTATAGCGCCAATCTTAGCTGCCCAATTTTTGATGAGTTGGCGAGTATTTTACGCAAAACGTCTGGCTTAGCTGACGTGTTAGCAAAAGCTTTGATAGGTTTAGAAAATAAAATTGAATTTGCTTTTGTGTTTGGCTCTATTGCGCGCGGCGATCAACAAACAAATAGCGACGTTGACATCATGCTAATTGGTAGCTTAAGTTTCTCTGATGCAGTGCAAGCACTGCATGCCACCCAAACAGTGTTACAACGTGAAATTAACCCCGTGGTATATTCACAAGAAGAGTTTAATCGCCGTGTAAAAAACAGTGATTCATTCATTAAAGAAGTGTTAGCTAAGCCTAAGCTATTTATAATAGGCAAAGAAAATGATCTTAGTCAATCTACTTAAAATTAACAAACTACAAGTGCACAGTCCTTCACGGGACGCTGTACAACGCTTGTTAGAAGCGGCTAATCGCAATATCGCGGACGCTCATATTACCGAGATAAGCGCTGAAAATAGATTTGATGCGGCATACAAATGTATTATGCAATGTGCAATGCTAGCTTTATGGGTCAATGGGTATCGCACTTCCACAAGCCAACCTGGGCATCATCAAACAGCTATTCAAACACTGCCAACAACGATTGGCTTAGCGCAAACGACTGTCATAGTGCTAGACGCGCTTCGGAAACAACGTAACGTAAGTGATTACGAAGGTGATCCAATCAGTGACCAAGCCGTCATTGAATGCATCAAGCAAGCGGAACAACTTTACCAAAATATCAACGTATGGATTAGTAAAAATCGAGCTGATTTAGTTTAATAGAAGGCGATAGATTGCCAAGAAAATTGCTAACTTAAACGAACACTATCGTAATAAAAGCAATGGCACTTGCGTGGTATGTTGAATCATTTTTGTCGTGGTGCTTCCTACTAAAAACTGACGGATTTTTGAGTGTCCGTAAGCGCCCATCACCACCATGCCTATCTCATGCTGATCGCGATAATTGCATAAAGCATGCTTCACTTCGCCAGCGACTACAGCAGTCGTGACAGTAAACCCCGTCGCCGCTTCTAATGTATTTTTTGCCCAGTTTAAGTGCTCAGTCAGCTCCATACTCTCGTTGCCCACCATCACCACATGACATAACAGGCCCTTAAATAACGGGCTGCCAGCTACCATTTCAACGCCCTTACGGGTAGTCGCACTGCCATCAAAAGCAATCATCATGCTAGTTGGCGCTTTAAACGTTTGCGGCGTCACTAAAATCGGGCGGTGCATGGTGCGCACCACGCTTTCAAGGTTATTGCCGACATGGTCACCGATGGTGTCGCCCACTGAACCTTGCTTACCCATCACCAGTAAGCGAATATCATTTTCCATGTCAATCAGCGTATCGACCAAATCACCATGCCTTTGACGGCAGATTGGATCTGTAATACCAAAAGCCTGTGCGCGTTTTTTTGCTTCTTCCAGCAAGAGATGGCCATGTTCCAGAGCGATTTTTCCACGTTTTTCATCAAGCGCTGTCAGCTCATTTAATAAGGCCTCGTGACTGCCCAAACCAATATTGCCGCTTAAGTTTTTTGGCGTAGTTGGATATTCGGCTTTATCAAGCACGTGTAGAAATTTTAGTGGCGCACCTAAACGCAAACTCGCCCACGCCGCATAATCACAAACTGCAGGTGTGATATTTGAGCCATCAATACAAGCAACTACATTTGTCATTGTTTTTTCCTTTAATGCGCTATTAAATTATCTACAGCATCAGGCTTATCATGCACTGCAAAGCGGTCAACAATGGTGGCACTTGCCTCATTCATGCCAATGATTTCAACCTCAGTACCTTCCCTGCGAAACTTAATCACAACCTTATCTAACGCGCTCACCGAAGTAATATCCCAAAAATGCGCATGCGTTAAATCAATCACCACTTTATCGACGGCTTCTTTAAAATCAAAATACGAGACAAATTTATCTGCAGAGGTGAAGAAGACCTGCCCAACAACCCGATAAGTACGCAAGCTGCCGTCGTTATTAGCCTCAGTTGTAACCAATAAAAACTGCCCAACCTTGTTTGCAAAAAACAAGCCCGCCAGCAACACACCGACCAACACGCCATAAGCCAAGTTGTGTGTAGCCACAACAACAACAACGGTGGCAACCATCACAATGCTAGTACTCAACGGATGCGTTTTAAGATTGCTTAAAGAGCTCCAGCTAAAGGTGCCGATTGACACCATGATCATCACGGCAACCAGTGCCGCCATCGGAATTTTTGATACCCACGACCCTAAAAAAACCACCAGCATCAGCAACACAACGCCTGCGGTAAGGGTAGATAAACGCGTACGTCCGCCAGACTTAACATTGATGATAGATTGCCCAATCATGGCACAGCCTGCCATACCACCTAGTAAACCAGCACCAATGTTAGCTAAACCCTGCCCCTTACATTCACGGTTTTTATCACTGGAGGTATCGGTTAAGTCATCCACAATAGTGGCAGTCATTAACGACTCCAGTAAACCAACCACGGCCAAAGACACTGAATAAGGAAACACAATGGCAAGCGTTTCAAAATTTAACGGCACGTCAGGCCAAAGAAATATAGGCAAGGTATCGGGCAACTCACCCATGTCGCCTACTGTGCGAATATCCATATTGAAATACATGGCAACACCAGTCAGTACCACAATAGTCACCAATGGTGATGGAATTGATTTAGTGATGTAAGGAAAAAGGTAAATAATGCCAAGGCCTGCGGCAGTCATTGCATAAACGTGCCAGGTAACGTTGGTAAGCTCTGGCAGTTGTGCCATAAAAATGAGTATTGCCAGCGCATTCACAAACCCCGTCACAACCGAGCGTGAAACAAAGCGCATTAAAGAGCCCAGCTTAATATAGCCAAATACGATCTGTATAACACCGGTCAGCAAGGTTGCCGCTAGTAAGTATTGCAAGCCATGATCTTTAACCAAGGTTACCATGAGTAGCGCCATCGCCCCGGTTGCGGCAGAAATCATGCCCGGGCGGCCACCGACAAAAGAAATAACAACCGCGATACAGAAAGAAGCGTACAAACCTACTTTAGGATCCACGCCTGCAATAATTGAAAAAGCAATGGCCTCAGGAATAAGTGCCAGAGCAACAACGAGGCCAGCAAGCACATCGCCACGGATATTAGAAAACCAGTTTTGTTTTATTGTGTTAATCATTCAGTAGCCGAAATTAAATTAAAAAGCCGATGTTGCATTTAGCGAGGCTGATTATATAGTGTGGAGACCTTTTCACCACAAGGGTACTCCGATCTTCTAAGTGCTAAAGCACTTGAAAAGTCGTATGCACGAAACGAAATGACGGTGCTAAGTTTCACAAAACATAAAAATAAGTAATTTAACTTATTGACTTTTTTACAGCGACTTAAACCAAAAATACTCTCCACAAAATCTGTGGATAACTCTGTGATTACCTGTGTAATATAATCGTAACCTACCGTTTTATAAGGGTTTTATAAAAACCGTATAAATAGTAATCACAAAATTATATCTATACAAATCAACATGTTATAATTTAAGCATTGATTTATATAAGTTATTTGGCATACTTAAAGTAAAACTTGAGATCATGTGCATAAACCGCGATATTTTTGCCTGTAATTTTTAAAAAACTGACCGCTCAGCTACCTAGATCCAAGCCTCACCCAACGCCTGCGCCTGTTGCAATACTAACTTTACTGAACTTCCTACACTCTATTAGACACCGATTTAGTTTAATTAAACTAAATCGGGGAAAGTCCAAAGCTATTTTTTATAATCGTAACAATTAGTTGCTGTCGATTAAACATACGCCACCGTTCTTTGGTTCCCCGCCGAAATCAGAAAGATTATTTACACCACCAATGCGATTGAGTCGATGAACATGAGTTGACGTAAAGTAACGAAGAGACGCGGGGCATTTCCCAATGATGAGTCCCTGATGAAATTGTTATATTTGACGCTCAATAACATCAGCAGGAAATAAACGATGCCACTGCGTGATTGGGGGCCTGCGTTAAATAGGTTTGCGATTCAATTTGAGGAAAGGATGCCGCAGTAGTAATTAAACGCTATTTACACAAAATTTGGGACACCCTCCATCTAGGCTACCAAAAATCATGGTATGCCAAAGCCCCCTTCAAACTAATTAAAAAAATAATCATCGGAACGAATAAGCTCGTTTTGCATCCTACGTTGAGTATTTAACTTATCAAAATGATTATGAAAACACTCCACTTAATATTATCTGGCTTAATTTTTATCATTCTTAGCACCACCTCCATGGCTCAAACAATCTTTGATAAAAACTTTACGGGCATTCAAAAAGAACAGCATGCCAATGGCAAGCCTAAGTACGAGGTAAATGTAATCAAAGGCAAAAAGCAAGGCCTAGAAAAGTTTTGGTATGCCAATGGTCGTTTACATATTCAAACCAATTATGTAGATGACCTGGAAGATGGCGTTTGGAACCAATGGTATGAAAGTGGAAAACTCAAGCTAGAAGCCCATTATAAACAAGGCCGCGAGCATGGCAGTTTTACGCAGTGGTATGAAGACGGTCAAATGCGTGTGCAAAGTAATTTTGTTGAGGGAAAGAAACAAGGTGAGGAAACCGCATGGAACAAAGACGGCAGCATTAAATACAAAACCACCTACCTTGATGGCCAAGAAGTTAAGTAGTATAAATTTTGCGTGTTTCTTGAGCCCCTATACCTCCATGCACAATTTCATCACTACACTCCGTCAAAACACTAATGACCCAGTGACTAATCAATCCATTTACAAGGGCAATAAAAGTCACTTACCAAGTAAGCTATGCACACACTGTGGCTTAACTATGGCGTGGCGTAGGTCTTGGGCTAAAAACTGGGACTCCATCAAGTATTGTTCTGACAAATGTCGCAAACTATCTAAAGCTCTCAAATGACCCGCAACCTTATTTTTATTTTGGGGGATCAATTAAATTTTGACAACCCGGCGCTAGAAGGCTTTGATGCTTCTCAAGATGCGCTGTTAATGGTTGAAGCAAGCCATGAAGCAACTCAAGTCTGGAGCCATAAAGCGCGCGTTGTGCTGTTTTTATCGGCGATGCGTCATTTTTATGATGCCCTTGTGAGTCAATATCCATGCGGATTACAGGCCAGCTATTTAAAGCTAGGTGAGCATCAATTTGCAACACTAAAAGCGGCTTGGGCAGACCAAATCGCCGCGCTAAAACCACAAAAAGTCATCGTTTGTGAACCAGGTGAATATCGCATCCAGCAAGACCTAATGGTGCTATGTGATGAAATGAATACGCAGCTCATTATTCGAGATGACACTCATTTTATGTGTAGCAAAGCTGATTTTAAACATTGGGTTGCTGATGGCAAAAACGGGCAAAGTAAAGAACTACGTATGGAGTTCTTTTATCGTAAAATGCGCCAAAAATATGATGTTTTAATAGATGGGGGCAAACCTGTTGGCGGTGCATGGAATTATGATGCTGAAAACCGCAAAGCCTTTGGCAAAACTGGCCCTATAAATTTACCCATAGCGCCTAAAGTCAATATTGATGCGCTTACACAAACTGTTATTCATACCGTTGAGCAGCATTTCCCTCATCATCCGGGTAGTTTAGAAAATTTTATCTGGCCTGTCACACGTGATCAAGCCCTACAATTTTTAAATACCTTTGTTAACAGTCAACTGGCAAAGTTTGGTGACCATCAAGATGCCATGTGGCAATCAACCGATAATAGCCAAAGCCCTTATTTATGGCACTCTCTGCTCTCTACATCACTCAACTTAAAACTGCTTAACCCGCGTGAAGTGATTGCTGCAGCAATAAATGCCTACCAAAAACATCAATTACCGCTTGCTAGTGTAGAGGGTTTTATTCGACAAATTTTAGGCTGGCGAGAATTTATACGCGGCGTGTATTGGCTAGATATGCCACAGATGGGCGAGGTTAATCATTACCAGCATACACGCGCATTACCAAGCTGGTATTGGACAGGCGAAACACACATGAACTGCATGCGACAAACCGTTAATGACACCATGAGGCTTGGCTACGCACACCATATTCAACGCCTAATGGTCACTGGCATGTTTGGCATTTTGGCAGAACTTAATCCGCGTGAAGTAGAAGCTTGGTATTTAGCAGTATATGTGGACGCAGTAGAATGGGTAGAGTTGCCCAACGTTACAGGCATGGCTTTATACGCCAATGGTGGGCGCTTTACTAGCAAACCCTATGTGGCCAGCGGTGCCTACATTAAACGTATGAGCAACTATTGCACCCACTGCAAATACAAACCAGAAATTAAATCAGGCGAAGATGCCTGCCCAACCACCACGCTCTATTGGAATTTTTTAATTAAACATCACGAGACTTTTAGCCACAACCCGCGCACTGCGTTAATGGCTAAAAACATCGACCGATTTAGTGAGCAAGATATCGCCTCAGTAAAAGCGCGAGCGCAATATTTGCTAGAGAATATCAATACTGTTTAAGCAAAGAAGTTATTAGGTTCACTTTTTAAAAAATTTAAAGTGCGCAAGGGTCTAAGTTAAGTAAGTGACATCCAAAAGGCTAGGCTTGCATTTACAATAGAACATCGATAATCAGTTTAAATATTTAGGATGTATATGACTGTAACAAATCAGGTATTAATTACAGGCGCAAACCGTGGCATAGGCTTGGAGTTTGTTCAGCAATATTCTCAAGATGGATGGCATGTATTTGCTTGTTGCCGTAATCCAGAAAATGCAACAGAACTACTAGCACTTGCCAACACGTATCGCAATATTCAAATCTTGCCACTAGATGTTGCTAACTCTGCGCAAATCAAGGCACTTGCATTACAACTAAAAGATGAAATGATTGACGTGCTAATCAATAACGCTGGTGTTTATCCTGATAGTGCTGTCGGTGATATCAATACCGATTATTGGCTAGACGCTTTTGAAGTAAACGCCATAGCGCCATTAAAAATGGCAGAAGCATTTACCTCACATATTGCAAAAAGTCGGCTTAAAAAGATTGCAACACTTTCAAGCAAAATGGGCAGCATTGATGACAATACCAGTGGTGGTAGTTATATCTATCGCAGTAGTAAGGTCGCAGCCAACATGGTCATGAAAAGCTTATCGATTGATCTCAAGCCACTGGGTATTTCAGTAGTGACATTGCATCCTGGTTGGGTGCTCACTGAAATGGGCGGGCCTAGTGCATTAATTGATACCAAGACAAGCGTATCTGGCCTGCGTCGGGTCATTGAGCGTTTAACGCTAAACACTACAGGCCAGTTTATTGCTTATGACGGCAAAGCGATTAACTGGTAAAAGCTAAGGATATTGTGGAGTGAAAGGAGAATTACTGTGTTTAAACTAAAAAAATGGCTATGGACAAAGATGACTGGATTATTAGGCGCTAATAGGGCTTATGCTAAATATTTAGCTCACTTTAATCATTACCAAAATAATGTTGTGGATAAAGCGTTACAAAAAGACTTGAATGTAAAACCAATGACTAAAGAAGCGTTTTTAAAAGTATGGAAGCAGAAACCTAAATGTAATACTGGGTGCTGTTGACTAGCCAATCAATCAAACATACTTTTCCATAACGTTAACGCTTTAGGATCATAGTTTAAGTAATATGTAGCAACGCTGGCAACTATTGCTTTAAAAACTAGGAAACAGTTGATTCAGTTAGCTGAAACAACACAAGTTCATCTTTTTACGTCTATGGACGGCATACCAAATTTCGCGCGACCTTACACCCTTTATCAGAGTGATTGGATGCGTGAAATATTGTTGCGTTAGCCATTGCCTGTATGGCATTAATTGAATTGATATTTAACAGTGTGCCAAAAGACACAAAAGAAAAAGGCTCCCATTGCTGGAAGCCTTTTAGATATTGGTAGGGCGTGCGGGGATCGAACCCACGACAAACGGATTAAAAGTCCGCTTTCAACACGTTGCCAAGCGACTGTAAAATATAGATATTTTTATAACTTACTGTAAATAAACAACTAATTATTTTTAATCACCACCTGTTGAATTGCATTAATAATTGACCCACCAATTGCATTTAAAATTGACCCACCCTTAGTAGTTAATTTAGCACAAATTTATAGGGTTTGTATGGTGATGTTGTTCTCCTTTTGATTGTTAGCAGTAC
>JABFQV010000009.1 GCA_013141495.1 Methylotenera sp.
TTGCTTCTCCTTAAGCCACTACGCAGAGCACTTCACCACCGATACCGGCAGCTTGAGCTTTACGATCTGTCATTACACCCTTAGATGTAGACATAATTGTCACACCAAGGCCATTCATTACTTTAGGAATCTCTTGAGACCCTTTATAAACACGCAAACCTGGTTTGCTAATACGCTGAATACGCTCAATAACCGGGCGACCAGCATAATACTTCAAACTAATAGTTAGGGTGGCTTTACCACCTTCAGTTTGCACTGCAAAATCTTCTACATAACCTTCATCTTTAAGCACGCTAGCAATAGCAGTCTTAACATTTGATGAAGGCATAGCAACAACCGCTTTATTGACCATTTGCGCATTACGAATACGCGTCAACATGTCGGCAATCGGATCACTCATACTCATAGCTATATCCTCCTATTACCAGCTGGCTTTAGTGACGCCTGGCACTTGGCCACTCATCATTAAATCGCGTAATTTACTACGCCCAATACCGAATTTACTAAACACACCACGTGGGCGACCAGTTAAAGCACAACGATTACGAAGACGCACTGGGCTTGAGTTGCGTGGCAGCGCCTGGAACTTCATGCGCGCCTCAAGACGACTTTCAGCCGTAGCAGTAACATCATTCATTGCCGCTTCTAATGCAGCACGTTTTACAGCGAATTTACTTACAGTAGCGCGACGTTTGATTTCGCGCTCTGTCATACAGGTTTTAGCCATGACTTAACCTCTGAAAGGAAAACTAAATGCAGCAAGCAAAGCTTTTGCTTCTTCATCCGTTTTCGCAGTAGTTGTAATTGTGATATTCATTCCGCGAATTGCATCGATCTTATCGTATTCAATTTCAGGGAAAATGATCTGCTCTTTAACACCCATGTTGTAGTTACCACGACCGTCAAATGATTTTGCAGAAATACCGCGGAAGTCACGAATACGTGGAATAGCTACAGTTACCAAACGGTCCAAGAATTCGTACATGCGCTCACGGCGCAAAGTAACTTTACAACCAACAGGATAGTCATCACGAATTTTAAATGCAGCTACTGATTTTTTGGCTTTAGTCACAATTGCTTTTTGACCAGCAATTTTCTCCATATCGCCAACAGCATGTTCCATCACTTTTTTATCCGCAACCGCTTCGCCCACACCCATATTAAGTGTGATTTTATCAATGCGAGGCACCTGCATGACTGAAGTGTATCCAAATTGCTCAGTCATTGCTTTTACAACTGAGTCTTTATAAAAATCTTTTAAGCGCGCCATAACTCTTCCTATGCGTCCACTGCTTCGCCATTAGATTTGAATACGCGAATTTTGCGACCATCATCTAATGTTTTGAAGCCTACGCGATCACCTTTTTGGGTCGCGCTGTTAAATAAAGCAACATTTGAAATGTCTAAAGGCATTTCTTTAGCAATGATGCCGCCAGCGATACCTTTCATCGGGTTTGCTTTTGCATGCTTCTTAACCAAGTTAAGACCCTCTACAACCACATGGCCTGAATCAAGAATACTAACCACTGCACCTTGCTTACCCTTGTCTTTACCAGTATTTAGGATGACCAAATCACCCTTACGAATTTTGTTCATGTGAGCTCCTACAACACTTCTGGTGCTAATGAAACGATTTTCATGAATTTTTCAGTACGCAATTCACGTGTTACTGGGCCGAATATACGGGTACCAATCGGTTCAAGTTTATTATTTAACAGAACTGCAGCATTGCTGTCGAACTTAACCAAAGATCCGTCTGGACGACGAACACCTTTAGCCGTACGCACAACAACCGCACTGTATACTTCGCCTTTTTTGACGCGACCACGCGGGGCAGCATCTTTGATGCTCACCTTAATGATATCGCCTATACCAGCGTAACGACGCTTAGAACCACCTAACACTTTAATGCATTGCACAGAGCGCGCACCAGTGTTGTCGGCAACTTCTAGCCGAGATTGCATTTGAATCATGAGATAAACTCCAACTTAATCCGTTAAAACCAACACCAGCCATTTTTAACCATAAAAATAAATTTATCGTTAACACGGCCGATAGACCCGGTCAGTATTGGGGTGAGAGCTTAAGACTTAATCGATTAAAAAAAAGTCGCTCACCTGAATAGCCAAACATTATAACTTGCATCACCTTATTGTGCAATCACTAATCTAGCAATTACACAATAATATTCACCTACCTTAAGCTGCTTTAACAACCCAAGATTTAGTTTTTGAAAGTGGGCGACTTTCAGTAATCGTTACCAAATCACCCTCTTTGCAACTGTTGGTTTCATCATGTGCATGAAACTTTTTAGATTGGCGAATAACTTTACCAATCAATGGATGCTTCACTTTACGCTCAACCAAGACCGTAACTGTTTTATCCATTTTATCACTTGTTACGCGGCCAGTTAAGCTACGTACTACTTTTGTCGTTTCAGTCATCATTATGCCTGTTTCGCCTTCTCAGCCAATACAAGCTTCACACGCGCTACATCTTTGCGTACTTTACCTAGCTGATCTACTTTAGATAATTGTTGAGTCGCTACTTGCATGCGAAGTGAAAATTGCGCACGACGCAATTCAATTAACTCGGCATTTAGCTCTTCAACGCTTTTTGCTCTTAAATCGGTTGCTTTCATTTCTAGCTCCCTATCTGACGTGTCATGAATGTCGTTTCAATTGGCAACTTCGCAGCAGCCAGACGGAACGCTTCACGCGCAAGCTCTTCGCTCACGCCGTCCATTTCATATAACATTTTACCTGGCTGAATTTGTGCAACGTAGAATTCGGTACTACCTTTACCGTTACCCATACGTACTTCAGCTGGTTTTTTAGAAATTGGCTGATCTGGAAATATACGAATCCATACACGACCACCACGTTTAATGTGACGCGTCATTACACGGCGAGCCGCTTCAATTTGACGCGCAGTTAAACGACCGCGACCAATGGCTTTTAAACCAAAATCACCAAAACTTACTTTATTACCAGTAGTTGCAATGCCCTTGTTGCGGCCTTTTTGCATCTTACGATATTTTTGTCTAGACGGTTGTAGCATCTTTAGCCCTCGGCTTTCTTACTTTTTTCTCTGGCTCAGCCACTGGCGCAACAGGCGCAGCAGTAGCACCAATTGGCGCTTGAACGTTAGCAGGGAATATTTCACCTTTGAACACCCAAACTTTGATACCGATAATGCCGTACGTAGTTAACGCCTCAGCAACACCATAATCAATGTCTGCACGTAATGTATGTAATGGCACACGACCTTCACGATACCATTCAGTACGCGCGATTTCGATGCCATTCAAACGGCCTGAACTCATGATTTTGATACCTTGAGCACCAAGACGCATTGCGTTTTGCATTGCGCGCTTCATTGCGCGGCGAAACATCACACGTTTTTCAAGTTGTTGCGCAATTGATTGTGCAATCAAAGTTGCATCAACTTCAGGCTTACGCACTTCTTCAATATTTAAATGAACAGGCACGCCCATTAAACCTTGTAAAGTTGCGCGTAAAGACTCAATGTCTTCACCTTTTTTACCTATAACCACACCAGGGCGTGCGCTGTAAATCGTGATTTTTGCGTTCTTTGCAGGGCGCTCAATCAGAATACGGCTCACAGCAGCACTGGCTAATTTTTTATTTAAAAACTCACGTACTTTAATGTCACCTTGCAACATTGCAGGGAAGTTTTTACTATTGGCATACCAACGTGAGGACCAATTTTTTTGGACACTCAGACGGAAACCAATTGGATGAATTTTCTGACCCATGATTATCCCTTAGTTACCGACAGTCACATGAATGTGACAGGTTGGTTTAGTAATCTTACCCGCACGGCCTTTTGCGCGAGGACGAATACGTTTAAGCACAATGCCTTTATCAACGTAAATTGAAGTAACTTTCAATTCGTCAATATCAGCGCCATTGTTATGTTCAGCATTAGCAATTGCAGAATCAAGCACTTTCTTAATAATTTCAGCACCTTTTTTAGGTGTGAACATCAAGATATTAAGTGCGTGATCCACTTTCTTGCCACGAACAAGGTCTGCCACCAATCTAGCTTTTTGCGGAGAGAGATGAACACCTTTTAATATTGCGGATACTTGCATCATCAGCTCCTATTTCTTCGCTTTTTTGTCGGCTGCATGACCTTTGAATGTACGCGTTAACGCAAATTCACCGAGCTTGTGACCTACCATGTTTTCAGAAATCAACACTGGAATGTGTTGCTTACCATTATGAATTGCAATAGTAAGACCAATAAAATCTGGGAAAATTGTAGAGCGACGTGACCAAGTTTTAATTGGTTTACGGTCGCGTGTTGCAGCTGCAACTTCTACTTTTTTTGCCAAATGACCATCAATAAATGGACCTTTTTTAAGTGAACGTGCCATATGATTACCTTACGCCTCTCGGACGACGACTAATACGCATATTATCGGTACGCTTACTACTACGTGTACGATAACCCTTAGTTTTAACACCCCATGGGCTTACTGGATTCATACCAGCTGCTGTTTTACCTTCACCACCACCGTGCGGGTGATCAACCGGGTTCATTACCACACCGCGAACGGTTGGACGAACACCACGCCAGCGCATTGCACCAGCTTTACCGATTGAACGTAATGAGTGCTCTTCGTTACCCACTTCGCCTAAAGTTGCCTTGCAATCAACATGTACGCGGCGAACCTCACCTGAACGTAAACGCAATTGAGCATAGCTACCTTCACGTGCAAGCAATTGCACAGAAGTACCGGCTGAACGTGCTAGTTGCGCACCTTTGCCAGGCTGCAATTCGATACAATGAATTGTGCTACCCACTGGGATATTACGCAGCGGCATTGCGTTACCAATTTTGATAGGCGCATCAGAGCCACTGATTAGTTGCGCACCTGCGGCAATGCCGCGCGGAGCAATAATATAACGGCGCTCACCATCAGCGTAGCAAAGCAATGCAATGTGCGCTGTGCGGTTTGGATCATATTCAATATGCTCCACTTTCGCTGGAATGCCATCCTTATTGCGACGGAAGTCGATTAAACGATAATGCTGTTTATGACCACCGCCTTGGTGACGGGTTGTAATATGACCGTTGTTATTACGGCCTGCATGTTTACTTTGACTTTCCAACAGCGGTGCGTGTGGTTTACCCTTGTAAAGGTCAGGTGTTACCACCTTAACTACACCACGACGACCCGGGGACGTTGGCTTAACTTTGACTAATGCCATCTCATCTCTCCTTATTCGGCCGCTGCGAAGTTAATTTCTTGACCCGGCTTCAAGCTAACATAAGCTTTTTTCCAGTCTTTACGCTTGCCTGTACTTTTGCCAGCGCGCTTTGTTTTACCTTCAACGTTGATCGTTGCAACTTTTTCAACCTCAACCTTAAAAATGAGCTCAACCGCAGCTTTAATTTCAGGCTTAGTTGCGTCGGTACGCACTTTAAAAGCAATCTGCTGATGTTTATCAGCAATATAAGTCGCTTTTTCAGTAATCTGCGGCGCTAAAATTACTTGCAATAAACGGTCTTGAGTTTTAGTAATAGCGGTCATCATGCTAGCATCTCCTCAAGTTTTTTCACGGCAGCAGCAGTTGCCACTACATTAGGGAAACGCACCAAACTGACTGGGTCAGCAAATTGTGCATCAACCACCATCACGTTAATGAGGTTGCGTGAAGATAAATATAAGTTTTCATCAAAGCCATCGGTTAGCACCAATACGCCGCCTTCATAACCCAAACCTTTGATTTTTTCAGCCAAAGCTTTAGTTTTAGGTGTAGTTACCACAAATTCTTCAACTACATTTAAACGCTCTTGACGTACTAACTCAGATAAAATGGTTTGCATACCAGCACGGTAAGCTTTACGATTTATTTTATGACTAAAATTTTCTAGTGGTGAACTAGGGAACGCACGACCACCTCCACGCCAGATTGGGCTAGACGTCATACCAGCACGCGCATTACCCGTTCCTTTTTGCGCATATGGTTTATGCGTAGTATGCGCAACGTTGCCACGACCTTTTTGTGCGCGGGTTGCAGTACGGGCATTCGCCATGTACGCAACAACTACTTGATGCACTAAAGCTTCGTTAAATTCACGGCCAAAAGTTTCATCAGAAACAGTCACGCCTTTTTTAGCAAGCTTGCCGCTTTTATCGACTAATTTGAGTTCCATTATTTCATCCCCTTCTGAAGCTTAGCTTTAATAGCCGGACGCACTACAACGTCTCCGCCTTTAGAGCCAGGGACCGCACCTTTAATCAATAACAGGTTACGTTCAACGTCAACACGTACGATTTCCAGGTTTTGCGTAGTGACTTTTGTAGCCCCTAAGTGACCAGGCATGCGCTTACCTGGGAATACTCGACCAGGGTCTTGCGCCATACCGATAGAACCCGGTACGTTATGTGATTTAGAGTTACCATGAGATGCACGGTTAGACTTAAAGTGATGGCGCTTAATTGCACCAGCAAAGCCTTTACCCAAAGATGTACCAGTAACGTCAACCATCTGACCTACCTGGAAAATATCTACAGTTATATTTGCACCGGCAGTGTAATTGGCTAAAACTTCGCTCGTTACTGGGAATTCATGAATACCAGCACCAGCAGCAGAGCCTGTCTTGGCATAATGCCCAGTCAGTGCTTTGTTGATACGGCTAGCACGACGTGTACCGTAAGCAACTTGAAGGCCTGTATAGCCGTCACTTGCGACCGTCTTGATCTGTGTCACGCGGTTAGGTACAACTTCCAACACGGTTACCGGGATGCTTGCGCCATCATCAGTAAACACGCGGGTCATACCCACTTTGCGACCAATAAGCCCTAAGCTCATGATCGTTTCCTTATATTTTAGTTAAAAAGTCGATTACAATTGACCGACTTCTGTGAAAGAGCGCGGATTATACCGAACTCCAGAAAACTTTACAACTGGTTCTTACTTAAAGCTTAATTTCAACATCAACACCAGCTGGCAAATCCAACTTCATTAACGCATCCACTGTTTTATCGGTAGGATCAACAATATCCATCAGACGTTGGTGGGTACGGATTTCAAACTGATCACGTGAAGTTTTGTTTACGTGTGGTGAACGTAAAATATCAAAACGCTCAATACGTGTTGGTAACGGCACTGGACCCTTAACTACAGCACCAGTACGTTTTGCTGTTTCTACAATTTCCTGAGCAGATTGATCAATCAAACGATAATCAAATGCTTTCAAGCGGATACGAATTTTTTGAGCTGCCATTTTACTTTTCCTTAAAGAGCGAAGCGGCAGAGTTCACTCTGCCGCTTAATTAACTTACAAAATCACTTAAACGTGAATAATACCTAGATTAACTATTCAATAATCTTAGCAACTACACCAGCACCAACAGTACGACCACCTTCACGAATAGCGAAGCGTAAGCCTTCTTCCATCGCGATAGGTGCAATCAGTGTAACTACGATAGATACGTTATCACCGGGCATTACCATTTCTGTGCCTTCTGGTAATTCTACAGCACCAGTTACATCTGTAGTGCGGAAGTAGAATTGCGGGCGGTAGCCTTGGAAGAATGGTGTGTGACGACCACCTTCGTCTTTACCTAGCACGTAGATTTCTGCAGTGAATTTGGTGTGTGGTTTGATTGAGCCTGATTTAGCCAATACTTGACCACGTTCGATGTCTTCACGTTTGGTTCCACGTAACAATACGCCGACGTTGTCGCCTGCCATGCCTTGGTCTAGTAGTTTGCGGAACATTTCTACGCCGGTACAGATGGTTTTAACTGTTGGTTTGATACCTACAATTTCAATTTCATCACCGACTTTTACAATGCCGCGTTCAATACGGCCGGTTACTACAGTACCACGACCTGAGATTGAGAATACGTCTTCTACCGGCATTAGGAATGTACCGTCAATTGCGCGTTCTGGCATTGGGATGTAGGTGTCTAGCGCTTCTGCTAAGCGGAAGATTGATGGTTCGCCAATTTCTGATTGGTCACCTTCAAGGGCTAGTTTTGCTGAGCCTTGGATGATTGGGGTGTCGTCGCCTGGGAAGTCATATTTGCTTAGCAGGTCGCGTACTTCCATTTCTACTAGTTCCAATAGCTCTGGATCGTCAACCATATCAGCTTTGTTGAGGAATACAACAATGTATGGTACGCCTACTTGACGTGCTAACAGGATGTGTTCACGTGTTTGCGGCATTGGGCCGTCAGCTGCTGATACTACTAGGATTGCGCCGTCCATTTGCGCAGCACCGGTAATCATGTTTTTTACATAGTCGGCATGGCCTGGACAGTCCACGTGGGCGTAGTGGCGGTTGGCGGTTTCATATTCTACGTGTGAGGTATTGATGGTAATACCGCGTGCTTTTTCTTCAGGCGCTGAGTCAATTTCAGCAAAGTTCTTTGCTTCGCCACCAAATTTCTTGGTCAATACCGTTGTAATCGCTGCTGTTAATGTCGTTTTACCGTGATCAACGTGGCCAATCGTGCCTACGTTGACGTGCGGTTTGGTCCGTTCAAATTTACCTTTTGCCATTTTAATTTTCCTTTAAATTTAAAATTTTAAGAATAGTTTCTATTATTTCTTATTCATGATGGCTTCCGCCACGTTTCTCGGTGCTTCTGTGTAGTGCTTAAATTCCATGCTATAACTTGCACGACCTTGTGACAACGAACGCACTGTAGTTGAATAACCGAACATTTCAGCCAACGGCACTTCCGCACGAATCACTTTGCCCGTTGCGTTATCTTCCATACCCTGGATCATACCGCGACGAGATGACAAGTCACCCATAATGTCGCCCATGTAATCTTCTGGCGTTTCAATTTCAACTGACATCATAGGCTCCAGTAAGATTGGATCAGCCTTACGCATCCCATCTTTAAAGCCGATTGAGGCCGCCATTTTAAATGCGTTTTCATTCGAGTCAACATCATGGTAAGAACCATCAAACAAGGTTACCTTCACGTCCACCACTGGGAAACCAGCTAAAACGCCAGATGGGATTGTTTCACGCAAACCTTTTTCTACAGCAGGAATGAATTCACGAGGAACAGTACCGCCTTTAATTTGATCGATAAATTCGAAACCTTTACCTTGTTCATTTGGTTCCATTTTTAACCAAACATGACCGTACTGACCTTTACCACCAGATTGCTTAACAAATTTACCTTCAACTTCAACAGACTTCTTAATCGCTTCACGGTAAGCAACTTGCGGCGCACCTACGTTAGCTTCAACGTTAAATTCGCGACGCATACGATCAACCAGAATCTCAAGGTGCAACTCACCCATACCAGAAATAATGGTTTGGTTAGTTTCTTCATCTGTTTTAACACGGAATGAAGGATCTTCTTGTGCTAAACGATTTAAAGCAACACCCATCTTCTCTTGGTCGGCCTTGGTTTTAGGCTCTACAGCAACGTGGATTACTGGTTCAGGGAATATCATGCGCTCTAAAATGATTTCATCATTTATGCTACATAACGTATCGCCAGTAGTGGCTTCTTTCAGACCAATAGCAGCCGCAATATCACCTGCACGAACTTCAGTTAGAGGCTCACGTGTATTCGCGTGCATTTGCACAATGCGGCCGATACGCTCTTTTTTGCCTTTAATTGGATTGTAAACTGTGTCACCAGCGTTAATCACACCAGAATAAACGCGGAAGAAAATCAATTGACCAACAAACGGGTCAGTCATGATTTTGAAAGCCAAAGCTGAGAATTTTTCATCATCAGAAGCTTTTAAGAAAATTTCATTGCCATCTTCATCTTCAGCTCTTGTTGGTGGGATATCAGTTGGCGCAGGCATCAATTCAATGACTTTATCCAACATCGCTTGCACACCTTTGTTTTTAAAGGCCGAACCACACACCATCGGCACAATTTCAAAGGCAATAGTACGTTGACGCAAGCCCACCAAGATATCCGCTTCAGACAAATCACCCTCTTCAAGGTATTTATTCATCAACTCTTCAGAAGCTTCAGCGGCAGACTCCACCATGTTTTCGCGCCATTTATCGCATGTCGCTTTTAAATCGGCAGGGATTTCACGGTAATCAAACTTCATACCCTGTGAAGCGTCATCCCAATAAACCGCCTTCATTTTAATTAGGTCAACAACGCCTTCGAACTTTTCTTCAGCGCCAATTGGCACTTGCAAAGGAACAGGATTAGCCTTTAGACGCAGGCGCATTTGATCGTACACCTTAAAGAAGTCAGCACCAGCACGATCCATTTTATTCACGAACGCTAAACGCGGCACTTTGTATTTGTTAGCTTGACGCCATACGGTTTCAGATTGTGGCTGCACACCACCTACAGCACAGTAAACCATACACGCGCCGTCAAGCACTCGCATTGAACGCTCTACTTCAATCGTAAAGTCAACGTGGCCCGGGGTATCAATAATATTAATGCGATGTTGATCGAATTGACCAGCCATCCCTTTCCAGAAGCAGGTAGTGGCCGCAGAAGTAATGGTAATACCGCGCTCTTGCTCTTGCTCCATCCAATCCATGGTAGCAGCGCCGTTATGCACTTCACCAATTTTGTGATTTACACCGGTGTAAAACAAAATACGTTCTGTAGTGGTGGTTTTACCTGCATCGATATGTGCAGAAATACCAATGTTACGGTAGCGTTCAATAGGGGTTATACGAGCCACGGCTATTACCTTTATTTAATATTGTTGCTTGAGTTCTTAAAGAGCAGTTAGCCCAAGTGGAATCACTTGGGCTAACTTGAAAATCTACGACTAAAATCTAAAGTGCGAGAACGCTTTGTTTGCTTCAGCCATACGGTGAACTTCCTCACGCTTTTTCATTGCAGATCCGCGACCTTCAGAAGCTTCGACCAATTCAGCCGCCAAACGCAGGCCCATAGACTTTTCACCACGCTTACGTGCAGCATCGCGCATCCAACGCATTGCCAACGCACTACGACGGCTTGGACGCACTTCAACAGGAACTTGGTAGTTAGCACCACCCACACGGCGGCTTTTTACTTCAACCAAAGGACGCAAGTTGTTTAGTGCTAGCGTAAATACCTCTAAGGCATCCTTGCTGGTTTTAGCGGTTATCTGATCAAACGCGCCATATAATATACGCTCAGCAACAGATTTTTTACCACCCGTCATTAACACGTTTACAAATTTAGACACTTCTTGGCTACCAAATTTTGGATCTGGAAGAATGTTACGTTTGGGGACTTCTCTACGTCTTGGCATTATTTTCTCTATTCTCTACTTATGTTTTGCTAGCGACTGCTTGAGCAAGGCTTTTAATTAGCCGCGAATTTATTAAACGGTTAAAGCAAAAACTATTTAGCTTTAACAGCTTTAGGGCGCTTAGCACCGTATTTAGAACGCGATTGCTTACGGTCTTTAACACCGGCCGTATCTAAACTACCACGCACCATGTGGTAACGCACACCTGGCAAATCTTTTACACGACCACCGCGAAGCAATACTACGCTATGCTCTTGCAAGTTATGGCCTTCACCACCGATGTAGCTAATGACTTCGTAGCCGTTAGTTAAACGCACTTTTGCAACCTTACGCAAAGCTGAGTTTGGTTTTTTAGGTGTAGTCGTGTAAACACGTGTGCATACACCGCGTTTTTGTGGGCAAGATTCAAGTGCAGGCACTTTGCTTTTTGTAACCACTTTAGCGCGTGGCTTACGTATTAACTGATTGATGGTTGGCATTGCCTATAACCTCTATTTATGTTCTCTAATAAAATTTACATTTAACTGCAAAAAAATCAACGTCATGCAGAATAAATCAGGATGATAACGTCATCGATGACAATTATACCATCCTGAAAAACTCAGCATTCTATTTAGCCTGACTTTTATTGTCAAGCCTTAAATTGTTTGACTTTATTCTGCTGCTGTTTCACTACTCACTTCTGACGTTACTTCTACCGCTAAAACTTCAGCCTCTAACACCACTTCAGGTGCTGGAGTTTCAGCTTTTTGAACACCGCCTGCAACAGCTGCACGCTTACGCGCATCATGATAAGCCAATCCAGTGCCGGCCGGAATCAATCTACCCACAATAACGTTTTCTTTCAAACCACGTAATTCATCACGTTTACCTAAAATTGCAGCTTCCGTTAGTACACGCGTTGTTTCCTGGAACGATGCTGCTGAAATAAATGAGTCTGTTGACAATGATGCTTTAGTAATACCGAGCAATACATATTCAAAACTCGCAGGACATTTATCTTGCGCAACGATCTTTTCATTTTCTGTCAGCAAATCAGCACGTTCTACTTGCTCACCTAAAATGAAGCTTGTGTCACCTGCATCTGTCACACGGACACGACGCAACATTTGACGCACAATAACTTCAATATGCTTGTCATTGATTTTAACGCCTTGCAAGCGATACACGTCTTGCACTTCATCAATGATGTAGCGCGCCAACGCTTCACGTCCTTGAAGACGTAAAATATCTTGTGGTTCAGCCGGGCCATCAACGATGGTTTCGCCTTTAGTTACCACTTGACCGTCATGTGCTGTCACGTGCTTATCTTTAGGAATCAAGTACTCATTAGTAATGCCGTCAAGATCTGTAATAACTAGGCGTTGTTTACCTTTCGTATCTTTACCAAACGATACTGTACCTGTCACTTCAGCCAACATGCCTGCATCTTTTGGTGAGCGCGCTTCAAACAACTCGGCTACTCGTGGCAGACCCCCTGTAATATCACGGGTTTTAGATGACTCTTGTGGAATACGCGCAATGACTTCACCCACACCTACTTCTTGACCATCTTTAACCGTAATAATACAACCCAATTGGAACGTTACATTTACCAATTGATCGCTACCGGCCATTTTAACTTCTACGCCATTTGCATCTAACATTTTAACTTGCGGACGCAAACCTTTGGTTTGACCGGCGCGTTGTTTTGGATCAATCACCACTAATGATGACAACCCTGTCACATCATCAATTTGTTTAGCGACCGTGATACCTTCTTCAACGTTTTCAAATTTAATGAAACCTGCGTACTCTGTAACAATCGGACGCGTATGCGGATCCCATGTTGCAATGGCTTGACCAGCTTTAACTGTTTTACCATCGGCAATCTGCAAGGTTGCACCGTAAGGCACTTTATGACGCTCACGCTCACGACCATTTTCATCGGCAATAATGACTTCACCATTACGTGAAATAACCACTTGCTCATTACGTACGTTAGTAACATAGCGCATGGTTGAAGTGAAGTTCAATACACCGTTTGATTTACCTTCAACCTGAGACACCGAAGCCGCACGCGATACCGCACCACCAATGTGGAATGTACGCATCGTCAACTGTGTACCTGGCTCACCAATCGACTGTGCAGCAATCACACCAACGGCTTCACCCATGCTAATTAACTTGCCACGACCTAAGTCGCGACCGTAACATTTAGCGCAAATACCATAGCGTGTGTCACATGTAAGCGCTGTACGCACTTTCACTTCATCGATACCTAACGCATCAATGTGCTCAACTTCGTCTTCACCCAATAGCGTACCTGCAGGGTAAATCACTTGTTGTGTTTCAGGGTTGATGACATCAAGCGCTGCGGTACGACCTAAAATACGATCATGCAACGGCTCAATGACTTCACCACCTTTAACCAATGCTTTGGTTACCAAGCCATCAACGGTGCCGCAATCATGCTCGGTCACCACTAAGTCTTGTGTTACATCAACCAAGCGACGCGTCAAATAACCGGAGTTCGCTGTTTTTAATGCCGTATCAGCCAAGCCTTTACGTGCACCATGGGTTGAAATAAAGTATTGCAACACGTTAAGACCATCACGGAAGTTCGCTTTAATTGGCGTTTCAATAATGGAGCCATCCGGCTTCGCCATCAAACCACGCATACCAGCTAACTGACGCACCTGCGCTGCAGAACCACGCGCACCAGAGTCGGCCATCATGTAAATCGCATTAAATGATTCTTGACGCACAACCTTACCGGCTTTGTCTTTTATCTGGTTACCATCCGCATCCAAAACATCTTCTTCTTTAAGTTGTTTCATCATGGCATCTGCGACTTTATCACCAGCACGGCCCCAAATATCTACAACCTTGTTATAGCGCTCACCTTGCGTCACTAAACCAGAAACGTATTGGTCTTCAATCTCTTTAACTTCAGCATCGGCAGCGGCAATCAATTGCTCTTTCTCTGGTGGCACCAACATGTCGTTGATACTGATAGAGATACCCGCTTTGGTTGCGTATGAATAACCTGTGTACATCAGTTTATCAGCGAAAATAACTGTTTCACGAATGCCAACCTTACGGAAGCTCACATTGATCAGTTTTGAAATTTCTTTCTTTTTCAAAGCCTTGTCAATATTACTGAATGACAAACCGGCTGGCAGAATATCTGATAATAATGCGCGACCTACAGTGGTTTCGTAACGTGTGGTTTTTTCGGTTTTAACACCGTCTAAGTCAAGGTCGTATTCTTTAATACGCACAGTCACTTTTGCATGCAAGTCAATCAAGCCTTGGTCGTACACACGTTGCACTTCTTTAACATCTGCAAAGCGCATACCTGTGCCGCGAGCATTCACTTTTTCGCGCGTCATGTAGTACAGGCCTAGCACGATATCTTGTGAAGGCACGATGATTGGCTCACCGTTTGCAGGTGACAATACGTTGTTTGATGCCAGCATCAAGGTGCGTGCTTCCATTTGTGCTTCTAAGCTCAATGGAACGTGAACCGCCATTTGGTCACCGTCAAAGTCGGCGTTGAATGCCGCACAAACTAACGGATGCAATTGAATGGCTTTACCTTCAATCAGAATCGGCTCAAACGCTTGAATACCCAAACGGTGCAATGTAGGCGCACGGTTCAATAGTACCGGATGCTCGCGGATTACATCCTCGAGGATATCCCATACTTCTGGACCTTCTTCTTCAACTTTTTTCTTGGCCGCTTTAATCGTTGTCGCTAAACCCAACACTTCCAGTTTATGGAAAATGAATGGTTTAAATAATTCCAACGCCATTTTTTTAGGTAAGCCGCACTGATGCAATTTCAATTGTGGACCAACCACAATGACTGAACGACCAGAGTAGTCAACGCGCTTACCAAGCAAGTTCTGACGGAAACGACCGCCCTTACCTTTAATCATGTCAGCCAATGATTTCAATGGACGTTTGTTAGCGCCAGTCATCACTTTACCGCGACGACCGTTGTCTAATAATGAGTCTACCGCTTCTTGCAGCATACGTTTTTCGTTACGGCAGATAATTTCAGGTGCTTTTAACTCTAACAAGCGTTTCAAACGGTTGTTACGGTTAATCACACGACGATATAAGTCATTCAAATCTGAAGTTGCGAAACGACCGCCATCCAATGGTACCAATGGACGTAATTCTGGCGGCAATACTGGCAAGATTTCAAGAATCATCCACTCTGGTTTAATGCCGGATTTTTGGAAGGCTTCTAATACTTTTAAGCGTTTAGCAATTTTCTTGATTTTAGCTTCAGATCCAGTAGCGCCTAGGTCTTGACGTAATTGAACCACTTCACGTTCAATATCCATGGTACGTAATAACTCACGTACCGCTTCAGCACCCATAACAGCATTGAATTCATCGCCGTATTCTTCTACTTTTGCCAAGTAGTCATCCTCGGTCAACAACTGACCACGTGTCAGTGGCGTCATTCCTGGATCAACTACGATGAATGCTTCAAAGTACAATACACGTTCAATATCACGCAAAGCGATATCTAACACCATACCTAAACGGCTTGGTAGTGATTTCAAGAACCAAATGTGCGCTACAGGTGATGCGAGGTCGATATGACCCATACGCTCACGACGCACTTTTGATAATGTCACTTCAACACCACATTTTTCGCAGATGACACCGCGATGTTTAAGGCGCTTGTATTTACCGCATAAGCACTCATAATCTTTAATAGGGCCAAAGATTTTTGCGCAGAACAAACCGTCGCGCTCTGGTTTAAATGTGCGGTAGTTAATGGTTTCTGGCTTTTTCACTTCGCCATATGACCATGAGCGGATTTTTTCAGGTGAAGCTAACGCAATCTTGATTGCATCAAACTCTTCTTCTTGCGTTACCTGTTTAAATAAGTCTAATAGAGCTTTCATATTTGTCTCCTTAGTTTCTGTCTAGGTCAATGTCGATAGCGAGTGAACGAATTTCTTTCACTAGCACATTAAATGATTCAGGCATGCCTGCATCAATTTTGTGTTCGCCTTTAACAATATTTTCATATACTTTGGTACGTCCAGTGACGTCATCAGACTTCACTGTCAGCATCTCTTGCAAGGTATATGAAGCACCATAAGCTTCTAACGCCCAAACCTCCATCTCACCGAAACGTTGGCCACCGAACTGCGCTTTACCACCCAGTGGTTGTTGCGTTACTAATGAGTATGGACCGGTTGAACGTGCATGCATTTTGTCATCAACCAAGTGATGCAATTTCAACACATGCATATAACCTACAGTCACCGGACGCTCAAAAGCATCACCAGTACGACCATCAAACAAGGTTACTTGCGTTTTACCGGCATGGAATTGCAATTGTTTAGTGCGCTCATCATCATCAGGGAAGGCTAAATCGAGCATCTGTCTAATATCAGATTCAGCAGCACCATCGAATACTGGCGTTGCAAAGGGCACACCATTTTTCAAGTTATGTGCTAAATCCAAAATTTCAACATCAGTAAACGATTTAATATCTTCTTTTTTACCAGTGCTGTCGTTGTAGATTTTTTCCAGGAATTTGCGAATTTCAGCCACTTTAGATTCTTGGCGTAGCATTTCTTCAATTCGTAAACCCAACCCTTTAGCGGCCCAGCCCAAATGCACTTCTAAAATCTGACCAATGTTCATCCGTGAAGGAACGCCTAGCGGGTTCAACACGATATCCAATGGCGTTCCATCAGCCATGTGCGGCATATCTTCTATCGGGCAGATTTTTGAGATCACGCCTTTGTTACCGTGACGACCAGCCATCTTGTCACCAGGCTGAATACGGCGTTTAACCGCCAGATAAACTTTCACCATTTTTTGTACGCCTGGTGGCAATTCATCACCTTGTGTTAATTTACGTTTTTTCTCATCAAAACGGCTGTCAAATTCAACACGCGCTTGTGATAAGCCATCCTTCAACTGCTCTAATTGACGGGCTGTTTCTTCGTCTGATAAACGGATGTCAAACCAGTCATAACGACCGATAGCTTCCAAATACTCAGCTGTCAGCGCATCGCCTTTTTTCAGCTTGTTAGGACCGCCAGTGGCAACTTTACCTTCAATTAAGCGACGGATACGACCAAAAGCATCATCTTCTACAATACGCATTTGATCAGCTAAATCTTTTTTGTAATGATCTAATTGGTCATCAATAATTTGCTGCGCACGTGGATCGCGATCAATACCCTCGCGAGTAAACACTTGCACGTCAATGACAGTACCGTTCATGCCTGATGGCACGCGTAAAGACGTATCTTTTACGTCAGAAGCTTTTTCACCAAAAATTGCACGTAATAGTTTTTCTTCTGGTGTTAATTGTGTTTCACCTTTTGGGGTGACCTTACCAACCAACACATCGCCAGATTCAACTTCAGCACCGATATGAATAATTCCCACCTCATCCAAACGCGCTAACATACGCTCACTTAGATTAGAAATATCCTGGGTAATTTCTTCAGCACCAAGCTTAGTATCACGTGCAACGACTGTCAGCTCTTCAATGTGAATAGATGTGTATCGATCATCAGCCACTACGCGCTCTGAAATCAAAATCGAGTCTTCGTAGTTATAACCATTCCATGGCATAAAGCCAACCAGCATATTTTGACCAAGCGCTAACTCACCCATATCGGTTGATGCGCCATCTGCAATCACATCACCACGAGATAACTTATCACCCACTCTGACCAATGGACGTTGGTTAATGTTAGTGTTTTGGTTAGAACGTGTATATTTAGTCAGGTTGTAAATATCAACACCAACTTCACCAGCTTTAGCCTCATCATCATTAACGCGTACCACAATACGGCTTGAGTCGATGTAATCTACAAGGCCACCACGGCGTGCCGTTACCACGGTACCCGAGTCAACAGCAACCGTACGCTCGATACCCGTACCGACTACCGCTTTTTCCGCACGCAAACATGGGACGGCTTGACGCTGCATGTTGGCGCCCATCAAGGCGCGGTTCGCATCATCGTGCTCTAAGAATGGAATCAACGAGGCTGCAACCGACACAATTTGACCAGGCGCCACATCCATGTATTGGACACGCTCTGGCAACGTCATCGTGAATTCATTATGATGACGAGACGAGATCAAATCATCCACGAATTTATTTTTAGCATCCAAATCTGTGTTTGCTTGCGCAATCATGAATTGGCTCTCTTCAATCGCAGACAGGTAATCAACGGTATCAGAGACTTTATTGCCTTCAACACGACGATATGGTGTTTCTAGAAAGCCATAATCATTAGTACGTGCATACATAGCCAATGAGTTAATCAAACCAATGTTTGGACCTTCCGGCGTCTCAATCGGACACATGCGGCCATAATGGGTTGAGTGAACGTCACGCACCTCAAAACCTGCGCGTTCACGCGTTAAACCACCTGGGCCCAACGCTGAAATACGGCGTTTATGCGTAATTTCAGACAACGGATTGGTTTGATCCATAAATTGTGACAATTGGCTTGAACCAAAGAATTCACGAATCGCACTAGACACTGGCTTCGCATTGATCAAATCATGCGGCATCAAGTTGTCAGACTCAGCTTGTGACAAACGCTCTTTAACAGCGCGCTCTACACGCACCAAACCGGTACGGAATTGGTTTTCTGCCAACTCACCCACTGAACGAATACGACGATTACCCAAATGGTCAATATCATCAATCTCACCACGTCCATTACGCAACTCTAGCAATACACCAATAACAGCCAAGATGTCGTCATTAGAAAGAATATCTTCGCCTTCATCACCACGTGCACCAACGGCCTCATAGAATCTACGAATCCAAGGTGATTGACGCTCTTCCGCTTTTTCAGGGAAGGCGCGGCGATTAAATTTCATACGGCCGACACGAGATAAATCGTAGCGATCTTCATTGAAGAACAAGCCATGGAACAATGCCTCAACTGAATCTTCAGTCGGCGGCTCACCTGGGCGCATCATACGGTAGATAGCTACGCGCGCACTATATTGATCTGGCACTTCATCAATACGCAAGGTTTGTGAAATGTAGTCACCATGATCCAAATCATTAGAATACAAAGTAGTGACTGCAGTTACATTGGCGTCCACTAATTTCTCGAGCAATGATTCTGTAATTTCATCATTAGCATTAGCGATAACTTCACCGGTTTCTTTATCTACAATGGCATTCGCCAATGCGCGACCAAGAATAAAGTCTTGCGGTACAGCAATTTTGCTAACGCCAGCCTTTTCCATATCACGGATATGTTTTACCGTAATACGCTTATCCTTAGCAACCAACACTGAACCATCTTTTGCCAGAATATCAAACTTAGCCACTTCACCACGCAACCGCTCAGGCACGATAGTAAACTGAATACCGTTCTTACCAATGTGGAATGCATCAAAGTCGTAGAATGTTGAAATAATTTGCTCTGGCGTGTAACCAAGCGCTTTCAACAATATCGTCACTGGCATTTTGCGGCGACGATCGATACGGAAGTATAAATAATCTTTAGGATCAAACTCAAAGTCTAACCATGAACCACGGTAAGGAATAATACGTGCTGAAAACAGCAACTTACCTGAGCTATGCGTTTTACCACGGTCATGTTCAAAGAACACACCTGGGCTACGATGCAATTGAGACACAATCACACGTTCAGTACCATTGATAACAAATGAACCATTTTCAGTCATCAAAGGCAATTCGCCCATATAAACTTCTTGCTCCTTAACCTCTTTAACAGTAGGTTTAGACGCCTCTTTATCCATGATAGTCAGGCGCACTCTTACACGTAAAGGCGCTGCATAGGTTAAACCACGTTGCTGACATTCTTTTACATCAAAAGGCTCGGCGCCTAATTGATAGCTCACGTAATCTAAACGCGCATTACCAGAATGACTTACGATAGGAAAAATTGAACTGAAAGTAGATTGCAAACCATCTTCCGTGCGTTTGTCTGCAGGAATGTCAGCTTGCAAGAATGCCTTATATGACTCCAATTGCATAGCGAGCAAGTAGGGAATCTCTTGCACGCTTTCACGTTTGGCAAAGCTTTTACGAAGGCGTTTTTTTTCGGTGAAGGAATAGCTCATTGCATCTCCTAATGATTGAGGGCAGAAATTAAAATACTTATTTTGCGATTCATCCATTACGTAAGTATTTTCACCTCTAACCTCAGTTAGTTCTAACTGAATGGTTATTAGCAGTAATTGCGTCAGCGCAATTACATTTTGTTACACTGCGTGCCACTAGAAATGGCGAAGGCTGACGGTTTCCCGTCAGCCTAATTCATACAATTAACAATTGTATTATTTGATTTCGCCAGTTGCGCCAGCTTCAATCAATTTTTTCAACGCTGCATCTGCGTCAGCTTTTGAAACACCTTCTTTAACAGCTTTTGGTGCGCCATCAACTAAGTCTTTAGCTTCTTTCAAGCCTAAGCCAGTTAATTCTCGAACCGCTTTAATTGCACTAACCTTTTGCTCACCAGCAGTTAAAATAAACACGCTGAATTCAGTTTGCTCAGCCGCTGCAGCTGGAGCCGCACCAGCTGAGGCAGCTACTGCAACGGCTGCAGCTGATACGCCAAATTTTTCTTCGATTTCTTTAATAAATGCTGTCAAATCTAACACTGACATGTTACCGACTGCTTCTAAAATATCTGCATTTGAAATTGCCATTTGAATATTCCTAAAATTTAATTTTGTAGTTACTTAATTAATGGTTACTTAATTTTATAGTTACTTAATGATCAGTGACTTAAATTAAGCTGCTTCCTTAGCATCACGAACTGCTGCAATTGCACGCGCAAACTTAGTTGGCACTTCATTGAGAGTACGTGCAAATTTGGCAAGTAGCTCTTCACGGCTTAATGTTGATGCTAAGGCTTGAACACCCGCAACATCCATTAGCTGATTTGGTACAGCGCCAGCTTTAATCACGAACTTATCATTCGTTTTAGCAAAATTATTCAATACTTTTGCTGCCGACACTGCGTCTGTTGAAATACCAAACACCAACGGACCAACCATTTCATTTGCCAACACTGCAAATGGCGTACCTTCAACAGCACGACGGACTAATGTATTTTTTAATACACGCAAATACACGCCCGCTTTTCGAGCCTCTGCACGTAATACAGTCATGTTTGCCACGCCCATACCACGGTACTCAGCAAGAACTACTGCTTGAGCTTGCGCAATTTGCGCACTAACTTCAGCAACTACTGCTTTTTTTTCTGTAAGATTTAGACTCAAGGTCTTTCTCCTTCCGTTAAAATCTCCGCTTTAGTAATAAAGCAGAATCGGTTTCTACAATTTTAAAGATTATAAAAACCACTTTTACGGCGACCTTTATATCAGGATAAAACCTGTTTAGGGATGCGCCATCTGCGTAGGCATAAGCTCTTTTAATACAGAGAACAAAGCTAATAACACTTCATCACCCACATTTAAAAAACTTAGATTAAATCCATACAGACACCTACGGTCTTTGATAACCTCACTTCATTTACAAACCAAATCAATAGTTAACAAATGAAATGAGCCCAAAGCCTATTATGGGTGAAGTGAAACCTCCGCCTCACCCTCATTTTTTAAGCGACCAAGTCAATCAACTTAGGTTATACCGCTAAACTCGCTTGATCAACACGTACACCAGCACCCATGGTGCTAGATATTGATAACTTTTTCAGATAAACACCTTTGCTAGTCGCTGGCTTGGCTTTACTTAAAGCATCAACTAAAGCAACTAAATTGCCTTGCAATTGCTCAACCGTGAAAGAAGCGCGACCAATTGTACAATGCACAATACCGCCTTTATCTGTACGATATTGCACTTGACCAGCTTTTGCATTTTTAACTGCAGTCGCAGCATCTGGCGTTACAGTACCAACCTTAGGGTTAGGCATCAGACCACGTGGGCCTAGGATTTGACCTAAAGCACCAACAATACGCATTGCGTCAGGCGTTGCAATCACGATGTCAAAGTCCATTACGCCCGCTTTAACTTGCTCTGCCAAGTCTTCAAAACCAACGATGTCTGCACCAGCAGCTTTTGCCGCTTCAGCTTGCGCACCCTGAGCAAATACCGCAACGCGCGTTGTTTTACCTGTACCGTTTGGTAATACTAGAGCCCCACGAACTAACTGATCTGATTTACGCGCATCAATACCTAAATTGATTACCGCATCAACAGATTCATTAAATTTCGCTGTCGCATTTTCTTTCACTAAATTCAAACCTTCAGTGACTGGATATAATTTGTTGCGATCTACTTTTGCACGTAGTGCATTGATTCTTTTAGCCATGTTATACACCCTCCACTTCAATGCCCATACTACGCGCACTGCCTGCAATAGTACGCACCGCAGCATCCATATCAGCTGCAGATAGATCTGCACGCTTGGTGTTCACGATCTCTTCAGCTTGTGCACGAGTGATTTTTCCTACTTTATCAGTATGTGGGCGTGGCGAGCCTTTAGTAATACCCGCTGCTTTTTTGATTAAAATTGTCGCTGGTGGAGACTTCATCACAAACGTGAAGCTCTTATCAGCAAACGCTGTAATAACCACTGGAATTGGCAAGCCTGGCTCTACGCCTTGCGTTGCAGCATTAAATGCCTTACAGAACTCCATAATATTCAAACCGCGTTGGCCCAATGCTGGACCGACTGGTGGACTTGGGTTGGCTTTACCTGCAGGAATCTGCAACTTAATGTAGCCAATGACTTTCTTTGCCATGGTATAACTCCTAATGTGGGTGCAAACGCTAAATCAATAGCTCCCCCTGTTGATTTAAATCTTACCGCTTAATTAACTAACTATTAAAACTAACGCTAAACTTCTTTTTCTACTTGGCCAAACTCCAACTCAACTGGGGTAGAACGTCCAAAAATAACCACAGATACACGCAATTTACTTTTCTCGTAGTTAATTTCTTCAACGTTGCCAGAGAAATCTTTGAACGGGCCATCAGTAATACGCACCGACTCACCTTTTTCAAAGGTAAGTTTTTGTGTTGGATTACTTTTACTATCATCAATGCGCTGCAAGATGATATCGACTTCTTTATCTTTAATTGGCGTTGGCTTTTGCGCACTACCACCAATAAAAGCTGTCACGCGTGGCGTGCTTTTTACTAAATGCCAACTTTCATCTGTCATCGCCATTTGCACTAAAACATAACCCGGATAAAGCTTACGCTCCGAAATTGTCTTTTGGCCAGATTTCATTTCGATCACTTCTTCGATAGGCACCAAAATTTGACCAAACTGATCTTGCAGGCCAGAACGCACAACACGCTCTTCTATACCCTTTTGTACAGACTTCTCAAAGCCTGAAAATGCTTGCACCGCGTACCATTTCATACTCATTACGCGCCCCGTCCCATTAACCACTGCACCATAAAGGCAAACCCAATATCAACCACCGCCAAAAATGCTGCCATCACAACCACCAATACAAACACAACCAAAGTTGTTTGTATCGTCTCTTTACGCGTCGGCCAAACAACTTTGCGCGCCTCAACTACAGACTCACCGATAAAACCAAGAGATTGTTGACCTATAGGTGTTGTCCAAAGCACGGCAATAGCAGCACCCAAACCTCCGAGCACGGCAAGAATGCGCACAACAGTAGGCTTATCTGCTAGCAAATAGAAACCTGCAATACCTGCAATAAGCAGGAGAAACGCTACTAGCAACTTAATTTTGTTGACCATAATTTACTTAAACAAGCACTTTATAATAGTGACTAAAAAATTTACCGGTTTTACTAACGCAAATAACTAGAAACGTTTAAATTCCTAGTTATTTAGCAAATACCACATCTACATATCTGGCAGGCCAAGAGGGCCTCGAACCCCCAACCCTCGGTTTTGGAGACCGATACTCTACCAATTGAGCTATTGGCCTATTTAACTCTAAACGGTCTAAAGTTGCACTGGGTTGTTAGCGCAACTTTCAAACGACCTAATACTATTCAATAATCTTAGCAACTACACCAGCACCAACAGTACGACCACCTTCACGAATAGCGAAGCGTAAGCCTTCTTCCATCGCGATAGGTGCAATCAGTGTAACTACGATAGATACGTTATCACCGGGCATTACCATTTCTGTGCCTTCTGGTAATTCTACAGCACCAGTTACATCTGTAGTGCGGAAGTAGAATTGCGGGCGGTAGCCTTGGAAGAATGGTGTGTGACGACCACCTTCGTCTTTACCTAGCACGTAGATTTCTGCAGTGAATTTGGTGTGTGGTTTGATTGAGCCTGATTTAGCCAATACTTGACCACGTTCGATGTCTTCACGTTTGGTTCCACGTAACAATACGCCGACGTTGTCGCCTGCCATGCCTTGGTCTAGTAGTTTGCGGAACATTTCTACGCCGGTACAGATGGTTTTAACTGTTGGTTTGATACCTACAATTTCAATTTCATCACCGACTTTTACAATGCCGCGTTCAATACGGCCGGTTACTACAGTACCACGACCTGAGATTGAGAATACGTCTTCTACCGGCATTAGGAATGTACCGTCAATTGCGCGTTCTGGCATTGGGATGTAGGTGTCTAGCGCTTCTGCTAAGCGGAAGATTGATGGTTCGCCAATTTCTGATTGGTCACCTTCAAGGGCTAGTTTTGCTGAGCCTTGGATGATTGGGGTGTCGTCGCCTGGGAAGTCATATTTGCTTAGCAGGTCGCGTACTTCCATTTCTACTAGTTCCAATAGCTCTGGATCGTCAACCATATCAGCTTTGTTGAGGAATACAACAATGTATGGTACGCCTACTTGACGTGCTAACAGGATGTGTTCACGTGTTTGCGGCATTGGGCCGTCAGCTGCTGATACTACTAGGATTGCGCCGTCCATTTGCGCAGCACCGGTAATCATGTTTTTTACATAGTCGGCATGGCCTGGACAGTCCACGTGGGCGTAGTGGCGGTTGGCGGTTTCATATTCTACGTGTGAGGTATTGATGGTAATACCGCGTGCTTTTTCTTCAGGCGCTGAGTCAATTTCAGCAAAGTTCTTTGCTTCGCCACCAAATTTCTTGGTCAATACCGTTGTAATCGCTGCTGTTAATGTCGTTTTACCGTGATCAACGTGGCCAATCGTGCCTACGTTGACGTGCGGTTTGGTCCGTTCAAATTTACCTTTTGCCATTGCTTCATTCCTTTACAATATTTTATTAACCGTAAGTTTTATTAGAATTAATAAAACTTGTTCAAATTTCTGAATTTAAACTGATGTCATTTGCCGAAAAACCGACACACCTCAACAAAATTACAATTATAACTTCATGGTGCCCATGGCGGGAATCGGACCCGCGACCTCTCCCTTACCAAGGGAGTGCTCTACCACTGAGCCACATGGGCATTTATACTTCTAACTCAGCCACATGGAGCGGGCGACGAGGTTCGAACTCGCGACATCTTGCTTGGAAGGCAAGTGCTCTACCAGCTGAGCTACACCCGCGTATCAATACAAACCTAAACTTACATCACCATCTCAATGAACACTTTGCTACTTAAACCATTTATTACATATTGGTGGAGGGGGAAGGATTCGAACCTTCGTACTCTGAGAGAACGGATTTACAGTCCGTCGCCTTTAACCACTCGGCCACCCCTCCAAACCGAACCCGCGATTATGATGAATACCTGACTTGCTGTCAAATATATAAAAGGGGTAAAAACTTTAAGAATTTGGTGCCGGATGTCGGAATCGAACTGACGACCTTCGCATTACAAGTGCGCTGCTCTACCAACTGAGCTAATCCGGCGTTTTGTGAGTTGCGTATTATACTCAACTTTCAGAAAAAGTTAAGCTATTTTACGATAGTTAAGCTAGGTTTTTTAAAATTTCTCTTTTTATCCACTTCAATTGACGAATTACCAGCCTCTGATGAGGTTTTTTCTGCATTATCTACATCATTTTGATCGGCGCTTACTTCAAAAAACATACCCTGGCCGTTTTCGCGCGCAAAAATACCTTTAACAGCATTCATTGGAATATATATATTTTGCGAAACTCCACCAAAGCGCGCAGAAAAAACAACAGATTCATTATCAATGTGCAAATCTTTAGTAGCCCCATAATTAACATTTAAAACAATTTCACCATCTTTAACATACGCCATCGGCACTCGCGTTTGACGATTAACTACCACAATTAAATGCGGTGTGAGATTGTTATCTACACACCACTCATGGATTGCGCGCAGCATATAAGGTTTTGTAGAAATCATTTCAGTCATTATTTGCACTCAAATATTTAGTTTCCAATCAACTCTCCTACTACAAGTGTGTCACGATTGAATCAACAACCCGCGACACACTTATATATGGCAAGCTTATTTTAACTTACTTACGCATTGCTTTCTCTGAAGGCGTCATTGCATCCGCGTATAACGGCCTTGAAAACAGGCGTTCCGCATATTTCAAAATTGGCGCAGCCTGATTTGGTAAATCAATACCGTAATGTCCCAAGCGCCACAATAGAGGCGTTACAGCAACATCTAACATTGAGTACTCATCACCTAGCAAATAATTTTGTTTTGAAAAAATAGGTACTAATTGCGTTAAATTATCACGAATGACTGCACGGGCTTTATCTGCCCTTTCTGCATCACCTGACTCAACATCAGCAATATGGCTAAATAAATCTTTTTCAAAACTATATAAAAATAGTCTAGCACGTGCGCGCATCACAGGATCAGGTGGCATCAACTGTGGATGCGGAAAGCGCTCATCAATATACTCATTGATAATGTTCGCTTCAGATAGAACCAAGTCACGCTCTACCAGCACCGGCACTTGATTATACGGATTGATTACAGCCAAGTCTTCAGGCTTGTTGGCAAGGTCAACGTCAATGACTTGAAAATCCATGCCTTTTTCAAATAGCACAATACGGCAACGGTGGCTATAGGGGCAAGTTGTCCCCGAGTATAAGGTCATCATTTAGTGTATATCCTTCCAGTAGGCTTTTTTAAGTTTGTATGTCAGCACCAACAGCACACCTAAAAACAACAAAACAAACCACCCTAATTGGTTACGTTGTTGCTTAACGGGTTCAGCCATATAAGCCATGAAATTGGTTAAATCGCCAACTAAAGTGTCGTATTCCTCTATTGACAGCCGACCCGGCTTAGTAAGCTTAAGCTCATGCGTATCATGATTAAGTACCTGCTCACCCTGCAACTCATACAGCACATGCGGCATACCCACTTTATCAAATACTGCATTATTCCAACCTGAGGGACGCGTGCTATCACGGTAAAAACCGCGCATGTAGGTATAAACCCAATCTGCTCCGCGCGCGCGCACTTCTACTGACAAATCAGGCGGTGCAGCGCCCAGCCATTTAGCCGCATCTTTTTTATTGATGGCAACTTTCATGGTTTCACCAATCTTATCACCAGCCAAAAGCAGATTTTCTTTAATTTGCTTCTCAGTCAAGCCGATATCTAACAAGCGGTTATAGCGCATATAATTGGCGCTATGGCAATTTAAGCAGTAATTTACAAAAGTACGGGCGCCACGCTGCAATGATCCATGATCTGCCGCGTCAACTGGCGCCTTATCTAGGTGAACCCCTCCAGCAGCTAATGTCAGCGATGGCAATAAAGACAATATCATTAATGCTTTTTTAATGTGATTGATAGTTTTCATGGCAATTATCCCGTCACTCTTTCTGGCACTGGTTTAGTTTTATCTTTTTTTGAATACCAAGGCATTAAAAAGAAAAACGCAAAATAAACAACCGAGAAAATACGCGCCACCACGGTTGCAATATCAGCCTTACCAAGCCAAGCACCGAACTGACCGTAGGTGTTTGCTGGAATTGTTCCCAAATACCCTAATATTAGAAAGCTAACGACAAACGCTGCCAGCCAAGCTTTGTACAAATTACCTTTATAGCGAATTGACTTTACAGGGCTTCTATCCAGCCACGGTAGCAGCGCAAATACCACTACCGACAAACCCATTGCCGCCACGCCTGGAAATTGTGAAATGCCAATCGGTGGCACAGCGCGCAGAATGGAGTAATAAGGCGTGAAATACCAAGTAGGCGCAATATGCGCTGGTGTTACCAACGGATCGGCCGGCACAAAGTTATTCGCCTCCAAGAAGTAGCCACCCATATCTGGCGCGAAGAATATGATTGCAGCAAATACTATCAAAAACACCACTACGCCCACTAAATCTTTTACAGAATAATAAGGATGAAAAGGAATGCCATCTAACGGAATGCCTGTTTTTTTGTCTTTAAGCTTTTTAATTTCAACGCCATCCGGGTTATTAGAACCCACCTCATGCAGCGCAAGAATATGTGCCGCCACCAAACCTAAAATCACTAACGGCAACGCAATCACATGAAAGGCAAAAAAACGATTTAAGGTAGCATCTGAGGTTAAATAATCCCCACGTAACCATTCTGCAATGTCAGGACCGATAAATGGTACGGTACCAAATAAGCTGGTAATCACTTGCGCACCCCAGTAGGACATTTGACCCCAAGGCAATAAGTATCCAAAAAATGCCTCGCCCATCAACGCCAAGAAAATACCCACGCCGAACAACCAAATGAGCTCACGCGGATTTCGATACGAGCCATACAGCAAACCACGGAACATGTGCAGATAAATGACGACAAAAAACAATGAAGCCCCCGTGGAATGCATGTAGCGAATGAGCCAACCCCACGGCACATCGCGCATAATGTACTCGACTGAGGCAAAGGCCAGACCAGCCTCCGGCTTATAGTGCATCGTTAAAAAGATACCCGTAATTATTTGCAACACCAGCACCAATAATGCCAATGAGCCAAAAAAATACCAGAAATTGAAATTTTTTGGCGCGTAATACTCAGTAAGATGCGCTTTAACATTGCTCGTTAATGGAAAACGCTCATCCACCCAACCAATTAGCTTAGTGAAGTAATTCATTATGCAGCCTCCCCATCTTCACCAATAAGCAACGTTGTTTCAGTCAAATATTTATGCGGCGGAATAACCAAGTTAGTAGGCGCAGGCGAACCTTTATACACCCGCCCGGATAAATCAAATTTTGAACCGTGACACGGACAAATAAAACCGCCATCCCAATCAGCAGTCTCAACAAAGCTTTCATTTGGTGCGCAACCTAGATGCGTGCATGTACCTAACATCACCACATATTTCGCCTTAATGGCACGATCTTTATTTTTACAATATTCAGGCTGCTGCGGCACTTCAAGATTCGGATCAGACAACTGATCATCATGCACAGATAATTTAGCTAACATTTCTTCGGTGCGGTGAATAATCCATACCGGCTGACCGCGCCACTCTGCCGTTAATTTAGCACCTGGCGCAAGCTTGCTAATATCCACCTCAATAGGGGCGCCTGCGGCCTTTGCACGCTCGCTTGGCGTCATGCTTTTAACAAAGGGTACAGCAACAACCGCACACCCGATCGCGCCCACTGCTGAAGTTGCAATTAGAAAATTTCGCTTTTCTAAATTTACCTGTGGGGATTGATTTGGTTGGTAGCTAGCACCAGTTTGCGAATCAGCTTTATGCTGATCATTTTGCTTGTCTGACATGTTTTCCTCATGCACGAAAAGGATTAGTTGAAGGTGATATTTCGTCTTTTTGAGACTAGTATCATCATTTGCTTTGCAACACTACAGGATTACCATGCAGTCACGCTAACAACCGCATGTATCAATAAATTTTGCTTATCTTTACAGCGCGGAATTATACATTTTTTTGACAGCCAATTAAAGCTTTATTTAATAAGTGACTGAAATAAAACAATTAAACTGGATTTTTAATATCAACAAACTCATGTATTAAATTAAATTTTTCTGCCAAATGCTCACCTAGTGCCTGAACACCATAACGCTCGGTGGCGTGATGTCCAGCAGAAATGTAAGACACACCGGCTTCAAGGGCTTGGTGTGTTGTTTTCTCGGAAATTTCACCGCTTATAAATACGTCAGCGCCCAATTGTATTGCCTCGTCCATATAATCCTGTGCCGCACCTGTACACCAAGCTACTTTTTTAATCTGCTGTTGCGGATTGCCAATCACCAGTGGTGCGCGTTGCAGGCGATTTTCTATAAGCTTTGTGAATGCGCTAAGTGATAACGTTTGATCTAATTCACCATATGCCACCAGATTAGATTCACCAACATATCTCATAGGTAAAATGCCTAATACCCTACCAAGCTGAACGTTGTTGCCAAGCTCCGCGTGCGCATCTAAAGGCAGATGGTAAGCCATTAAATTCAAATCGTATTTTAATAGATAGGCAATACGTTTACGCTTAATGCCTAAAATTCTGGCATCTTCGTTTTTCCAAAAATAGCCATGATGTACTAAAATTAAATCAGCACCAGCTAAATACGCAGCCTCTAATAACGCCATGCTTGCAGTGACCCCCGTGACAATTTTTCGTATCTCCGCACGACCTTCAACCTGCAAGCCATTGGGGCAGTAATCTTTGAATCTCTCTACTTGCATCAGTTGTTGGGTATAATGCGTTAACTCATTGATTCTTACCATAAGCTAGCCTCCTTAATCATTTAATAGCTATTGTTTTTTTGATAATGCAACCCAATATCGAAGCAGTTAACTACACACCTTAGATAAATACAACGCTGAAATACATCATGAATAATCAGTTACATAAAAAAATATGGCTTATTTTTGCACAAACCGCTACCGTTTGTATGGCAATACTTTTTGTTTTACGTATTTTCTACCCTGATTTTTTGAGTCAAAGGGAGCCTCCGCGTTCTACCGTCTTAGTAAATCCAGCCGCTTCGGTAGCGACCCCTGGCTCCTACAGCTATGCCGCTAAAAAAGCGATGCCTGCCGTTGTTAATATTTTCACCAGTAAAAAGGCGGAACTTAACCCACATCAAAAATACTTGGACGACCCTGCGTTTCGCCAGTTTTTTGGAGATCAGTTCGATGATATGGAGCCTCCATCGCAACCGGAAAACAGTTTGGGTTCTGGTGTTATTGTCAGCGATCAAGGTTTAATTTTAACCAACAACCATGTCATTGCTACCGCTGATGAAATTGAAATAGCGCTATCTGACGGTCGCAAGATGTCAGCCAAAGTAGTAGGCACCGACCCTGATACAGATTTGGCACTAATTAAAGTAGATGCAGACCACCTGCCAGCCATTACGTTTGCCAGCTCAGATAAGCTCAATGTGGGCGATGTTGTATTGGCAATTGGCAACCCTTTTGGCGTAGGCCAAACCGTAACACAGGGCATTGTCAGTGCGCTTGGGCGTAGTCACCTAGGGATTAACATTTATGAAAACTTTATTCAAACTGACGCTTCTATTAACCCTGGCAACTCTGGAGGCGCACTCATTGATGCGGACGGCAACTTAGTCGGTATCAACAGTGCTATCTACTCGCGTAGCGGTGGCTCTATGGGTATAGGTTTTGCGATTCCTGCCACATTGGCACGTCAAGTGATGGAGCAGATAGTAGCGCAAGGAAACGTCACGCGTGGCTGGATAGGCATTGAAGCGCAAGATATTACGCCTGAGTTAGCCGATTCTTTCAGATTAAGCAAAGTTCAAGGCGCGCTCGTTGCAGGTGTTTTACGTGGCAGTCCGGCGGAGAGAGCAGGCTTGCGTGCAGGCGATATTTTATTAGCCATAGAGGGGAAACCTGTTATGGATAGTGGCAGCATGTTAAATTTAATAGCAGCATTAAAACCAAACCAAAAAGCCACCGTACAGATTGCACGCGCAGGAAAAACTATTAGCGTTTCAATTTTAATCGGTAAGCGGCCAAAACCGGCTGTTGCAAGCGACTAAAGAGTGCCTCTATTAATTCAAGTTATGAAGCCAGACAAGGTGCGAGTAAAAAATTGTGACGCAGCATATGGGTGATATGTAAGGAATAATTTTTTATGAACAACGCAGTATCGCAACGGAAATTGGATTAATAGCGGTGCCCTAAAGGGAAGGCGCCGACTTTCGACCAGTGAGCTTTGCCACCACGATGCCCAACTCATATAACAACCACATCGGCACAGCCAACATAAATTGAGAAATGATGTCAGGCGGCGTAAATATTGCGCCGATGACGAATGCCCCTACAACAACATAGCCGCGCGCTTCTTTAAGCTGAGCAATCGTTACCCAACCAAAGCGCACCGCCATCACCACCGCAATAGGCACCTCGAATGCCAAACCAAAGGCAAAAAACAATGTCATGACAAAATCAAGATAATTGCCAATATCTGTCATGACAGCCACGCCCTGCGGTGCAGTACCGACGATAAACCCGAAAACTACCGGAAACACCAAGAAGTACGCGAAGGCCATGCCAGCTAAAAACAGCAAACTACTTGCTACAATTAATGGGATCATCAGCTTCTTCTCATGCGCGTACAGCCCTGGCGCTACAAAAGCCCAAATCTGGTAGAGCGTATGCGGCAAAGAAACAATAAAAGCCGCCATCATCGCTACTTTCATCGGCACAAAAAATGGCGTAGTCACCGCAGTTGCAATCATTTGTCCGCCTGAGGGCAGTTTGCTTAATAGGGGCGATGCAAGTAATGCATAGATTTTATTGGCGAAAGGAAAAAACGCGATAAAGACCAGCAGAAAACCAATGACGACGCGCAACAAGCGGCCTCGTAACTCGATTAAGTGTGAAATGAAATTTTCTGTTGGCGTCACAACGATTAACTTGCCTTAATTTTTTTGTTCGTTTTGGTTTTTATCTGGCAATGGTTTGACAGCGCCAATAGACGCATCCTGAAACTGATGCTCCATTTCACTGCCAACATCGGCAATATCATGTGCGAGATTGTTAACTTGGCTTTGCAGTCCAGTTTGCGCACTACTGACCGCTTCTTGCACCTCTTGCTGCAGTTGTTGCAATTGGGCAAAACGCGACTCACGATTTACTTCTTCTTTAATTTGCGTCATATAACGCTGCATGCGCCCCATGACTGTGCCTATCGTGCGTGCCACTTTCGGCAGCTTTTCAGGCCCGATTACAATTAGCGCAACTATTGCAATAATGACCAACTCAGAGAACGCAATATCAAACATGCTAGTTAACGCTAATTAAGATGTGGCGGAATAAGATCTAGTCCGCGCTAACTTTTTTAGGCGCGGTGACTTTAGGCTTGGCTGTGGTAGCTTTTTTAACACTAGCCGCTTTAGGTTTTGGCACGGCAGTTTTAGCTACGGCCGGTTTTTTAACGGTTGCCGCAACTCTCTTCTTAGGCGTTGTTTTTGATGCAGGCAACTCGACAACCTCAGCCTCAATCAAATTTGTTGCCTGAACCTTCTGAGATGACGCTTCTTGATTAGATTGTGCAGCATCAGAACCGCTTTTACTTTCATCTAACGCTTCTTTGAAGTTTTTGACAGCTCCACCAACATCACCACCTATATTACGTAGTTTCTTGGTGCCAAATATCAACACGACCACCAATAAAACGATTAACCAATGCCAAATACTGAATGATCCCATGCTACTCTCCTGAGTGATTATGGTTAAGTTTTTGGTAGCTTATCGCCACCACCAAACACATGTACGTGTAGATGAAACACCTCTTGCCCACCTGCATGTCCAGTATTGATCATAGTGCGAAAGCCTGACAAACCTTGCTCTTTCGCCAGTTTTGGCGCAAGCAATAGCATCTTACCTAACAATGCCTGATGTTGCCCATCACAATTGAGCAAGCTCTCAATATGTAATTTAGGCACGATCAAAAAATGTACTGGTGCGATTGGGTGTATGTCATTAAAAACAATGACATCCTCATCTTCATAGACTTTTTTTGAAGGGATATCCCCGCTCACTATTTTACAGAAAATACAATCTGCGCTCATTTTTCAATTCTCACAACTTGGTTAAGTTTAGCCTAAGTTAATGGCTAATAGCTATTTGGAACGGGCAGCCTTCTCATCAATGCCGGAAAGACCTTCGCGCCTGGCCAACTCATCCAATACATCTTGTGGCTTTAAGTCTGCTTTTGCCAACATAACCAGGGTGTGAAACCACAAATCAGCAGTTTCATAGATAATTTCCTGTTTATTGCCACCTTTTGCCGCTATTACGGTTTCAGTCGCTTCTTCGCCAATTTTTTTAAGAATACTATCCATACCCTTAGCATACAGTTTCGCTACATAGGATGATGTAGGATCAGCAGATTTTCGCTGTTCTAACAACTCGGACAATCGGTTTAGCACATCATTCATGTTTATAAATTTCTTCAGGGTCTTTAATTACAGGCTGATCAACCAGCCACTTGCTATTATCCAGCTTCTTAAAAAAACAATTGTGACGGCCAGTATGACACGCTATACCACCCACTTGTTCTACTTTCAACAAGATCACGTCTTCATCACAATCAAGACGAATCTCATGTATTTTTTGTACGTGGCCGGACTCTTCGCCTTTGCGCCATAATCTATTACGTGAACGTGACCAGTAAACTGCTTGGTTTGTCTCACTACTTAACTGTAAGGCTTCGCGGTTCATCCAGGCAAACATTAACACATGTCCGGTGTCATGCTCTTGTGCGATAACAGGCACCAAGCCACTGGCATCCCATTTAACTTCATCCAGCCAACTCACAGTCGCACCTCTATACCGTGTTGCGCCATATATTCCTTAGCCTGTTTAACTGTATATTCACCATAGTGAAAAATACTCGCGGCAAGTACGGCATCGGCGCCACCTTGCTTCACGCCATCCACCAAATGCTGTAAGTTGCCAACGCCACCAGAGGCAATAATGGGCACCTCAACGGCATCACTAATCGCACGATTCAACGGATTATTAAAGCCGATTTTGGTGCCATCTCTATCCATACTCGTCACAAGCAATTCGCCTGCACCAAGACTCACCATATATTCGGCCCACTTGATCGCATCTAAACCCGTTGCCTTACGACCACCATGCGTAAAAACCTCCCACTCGAAGGGTTGATTTTCTACTTTCTTGGCGTCTATCGCCACCACGATACACTGCGAGCCAAATTTTGCCGCGGCGGCTTGCACCATCTTCGGGTTTAGCACCGCCGTTGTATTAATACTCACTTTATCTGCACCTGCATTGAGTAAGCGCCGGACATCTTCCACCTCACGCACACCACCACCTACGGTGAGCGGAATAAATACCTGGCTCGCGACTTCTTCAATAATATGTAAAATTAGTCCACGATTATCTGAACTGGCCGTGATATCTAAAAAAGTCAGCTCATCTGCGCCTTGGTCATCATAACGTTTGGCAATTTCTACAGGATCACCTGCATCACGTAATTCAAGAAAATTAACGCCCTTCACCACGCGACCATTAGTGACATCTAAACACGGGATAATGCGTTTTGCCAAGCCCATCAAATTAGCTCCATCAGCTTAGTTCATCGGCAAGTTTTTGTGCTGCCGCAAAGTCTAGGGTACCTTCGTAAATTGCGCGCCCGGTAATCGTGCCAATAATGCCTTCACTGGCAACCGCGCATAATTTTCTTACGTCGTCTAAATTAGTTACGCCGCCAGAGGCAATCACCGGAATCGTTAAAGCCTGCGCCAAGGCAACAGTGGCTTCAATGTTCACACCGGTTAACATACCATCGCGACCAATATCGGTATAAACAATCGCATTAACGCCATAACCTTCAAACTTTTTAGCCAAATCAATCACATCGTGACCGGTGAGTTTAGACCAGCCGTCAATCGCGACCTTACCGTCTTTAGCATCAAGACCCACTATAATCTGCCCAGGAAAAGCATCACAGGCTTCATGTAAAAAGCCTGGTGTTTTTACCGCTGCCGTACCGATAATCACATAATCAATACCATTATCCAAATATCGCTCAATGGTTTCCAGGTCTCTTATTCCGCCCCCTAACTGGATTGGAATATCACCACCTACAGCGCTAACAATAGACCGTATCGCGCCTTCATTAACAGGCTTACCTGCAAACGCACCATTTAAATCTACTAAATGCAAGCGCTTGCCGCCTTGGTCCACCCAATGGCGCGCCATGGCGCCTGGGTCTTCAGAAAACACGGTTGACTCTTCCATTAAGCCTTGTTTTAGCCTGACGCAGTGGCCGTCTTTGAGATCAATTGCTGGGATAATTAACATAGTGAATATGAAGTTTAATAAAAAAGATTAGAAAATAAAAGTGTGGTTACAAAAGTTTAAAATGACGCCTAATTTGGCGTCCAGTTGACGAAATTAGTTAATAATTGCAAACCTGCGTCAGCACTTTTTTCCGGGTGGAACTGCACCGCAAATAAGTTGTTCTTGGCAATCGCGCAGGTAAAGCGTTTGGGATATAGGCTAAAGCCAGAGATAACGTCTTCATCATTTGGCTGCACATAATAACTATGCACATAATAGAATCTAGCGCCGTCTTCAATACCTTGCCATAAAGCATGTGGCTGAGACTTGTCTTGACTCACTTGATACACTTGATTCCAGCCCATGTGTGGAACCTTCAATTTATCGCCGTTATTGTCCACCATATCTGTGTTAGCAAAGCGTTTAACATTGCCCTTGAACAAACCTAAACCAGCCGCATCGCCTTCTTCAGAGTGCTCAAACAGCATTTGTAGGCCGATGCATATTCCTAAAAAGGGCTTATGTTGTGCCGCATATAACACTGCATCACGCAAGCCTCTTGCATCCAGTTCACGCATACAATCCGGCATAGCCCCCTGCCCTGGAAACACAACTCGTTCTGCGCGTGCAATTTCAGCAGGATTGCTTGTCACTACTACATTTTTTGCAGGGGCAACATGTTCCAATGCCTTAGACACTGAGCGCAAATTGCCCATGCCATAATCAACGACTGCAATATCTATTTTACTCATACTTTTTTGGCGTTGCTCTAGATCGGTTTGTAAGTGCTAATGATATCGATATGAAAGCATCAGCGAAGCCTGCCTACAGGCTACCTTTTGTAGATGGCATAATGCCTGCCATACGCGCATCCAGCTCAACCGCTACGCGCAATGCGCGCCCAAAAGCCTTAAAAATTGTTTCAGCTTGATGATGCGCATTATGGCCTTTTAAGTTATCAATATGCAAAGTAACATTAGCGTGATTGACAAACCCTTGAAAAAACTCATGGATTAAATCAACATCAAAGTCGCCGATTGCGGCGCGGGTAAATGTGCACCCGAATTCCAACCCCGGGCGTCCGGAAATATCCAACACTACGCGCGACAATGCTTCATCTAACGGCACATAAGCATGACCGTAGCGGCGGATACCTTTTTTATCACCTACCGCTTTTGCAAAAGCTTGCCCAAGGGTAATGCCGATATCTTCAACGGTATGGTGTGCATCAATATGCAAGTCACCTTTGGCATTCACCTCAATATCCATCATGCCATGACGTGCTATTTGGTCAAGCATATGATCCAAAAAGCCTAGGCCTGTGTTGAATTGAGAAACGCCTGTACCATCTAAATTGATGCTTACTGTAATTTGGGTTTCTAAGGTGTTTCTAGTTATTTGAGCGCTACGCATAAAAAATTATACTGAATGTTGGTAAATAGCATTTTAACCCATTAAAAGGACGTAACGCATAATACATGATGAATTTTGAGTTAGTCATGAGCACAAGTAAAAAAACCCCAGCTTTAAGGCTGGGGTTTTTTAATTAAATCATTTCAAAATTAACTAAATAATTTTTTAACCCAGCCAAACAAACCGCCAGATTCACCACCATGTGCAATCGCAGTGATTTCAGCAGCTGCGGCAGCAGGATCAGTAGCGCCGTAGATTGCAGCACCAGCAACGATAATTGTAGCACCTGCATCACGTACTTGAGCAGCTGTTGCAGCTTTAACACCACCTGCCACTGAAATATCAACACCTAAATTCAACCCAGCAACCAATGCCAAGTCAGCAAATGGTGTTTGACCAGCAGCTTGTTGATCTAAACCAGTGTGTACGCCAATGATGTGTGCGCCTAATTTAGCCACTTCTTGTGTACGTGCTTTTTTATCTGGAACGTTAATTAAATCAACTTGCGCTTTTTTGCCGTATTTATTAGCAACGTCAATCACACCTTTGATTGTACCGATATCAGCTGTGCCCAATACAGTCACAATATCTGCACCGGCTTTGAAGAATGGCTCAGCTTCGTAGAAGCCGGCATCCATTGTTTTTAAGTCAACTAAGATTTTGTTGTTTGGAAATTTAGCACGTAAAACTTCTAGTAATTTAATACCGTTATGCTTAATGCAAGGGGTACCGATTTCAAGAATATCTACATGTGGTGCAACTTTAGCTGCTAAAGCGACGGTGCCGTCGAAATCTAGTGAATCTAATGCCATTTGGGTTTGTGCCACGATACATCCTCCAACTAATAATAAATCAAATAATGACTTACTTAGGTTAAAAATACAGAATTGAAAATAATTATTATATTGTGCACAAATCGCACATTTCGCTATGATAACCGCACATTGCGAGAAAATTCAAACTTTTCATGCTTAATTTGAATGTTTTTTATGCATCGCCTTAACAAATTAGCTTATTTGTTAAGGCTTATCGTGAAAACCACTAGTATTGTTGCGACTTACAGCTTAATTCTGCATTATTTTGTAAAATTCACTGAATTTAGCCCACAATCGCTGATAAGGCTGAAAGTAAAACTTCCGACTGCATATCAGTGCCAATAGTAATGCGTAAGTAAGGTGCAATTCTATTCGGCGATTTAAAATGACGCACAATGATATTATGTTCGCGCAATTTCGCGCTTAATTCAGCGCCATCATGGGCTTTGTGTTTAGCAAAAATAAAGTTTGCACCTGATGGCAGCACTTCAAAACCCAAAGACAGCAAATTCTTAATCAGTCGCTCACGCGTTGCAATTACCTGGCTACAGGTTTTTTCAAAATATGCAGCATCCTGCATTGCAGCTATAGCCCCCGCTGAGGCAAATCTATCAATCGGGTATGAATTAAAGCTATCTTTAACGCGAATCAACGCCTCGATCAGCGCTGGCGAGCCTAGTGCATAACCCACGCGTAAACCAGCCAATGAGCGTGCTTTAGATAAGGTATGCGTGACCAATAAATTAGGGTAACGGTTAATCAACCCCACCGCTGACTCCGTACCGAAATCTACATAAGCTTCATCTATCACCACAACAGATTGCGTATTATTTTTAAGCAACTTTTCAATTTCAACCAATGCCAGCGGAATGCCTGTTGGCGCATTGGGATTTGGAAATATGATGCCGCCATTCGGCTGGTCATAGTCATCAACATTGATTGTAAAATCTTCTGCTAAAGGTATGGTTTGATACTCAATGTTGTACAAGCCGCAATATACTGGGTAAAAACTGTAAGTAATATCAGGGAACAGCAACGGCCTGCTGTGTTTTAATAAAGCCTGAAACACATGGGCTAATACTTCATCCGAGCCGTTACCTACAAATACTTGATCTGCATTTAAATGATGCACTTCTGCAATCGCAGCTTTTAGCGCATCTGAATTAGGGTCAGGATACAAACGCAAGGTATCAGCAGCCTCAAGCTTCAATGCAGCTATTACCTTAGGGCTAGGGCCGTAAGGGTTTTCATTGGTGTTAAGCTTAACCAGGTTATCTAGCTTAGGTTGCTCACCCGGCACATAAGGTGTGAGCTTATGTACGATATCACTCCAGTATTTACTCATTTTTTCAAACGGTATTCAGCTGATCTGGCGTGTGCCTGCAATCCTTCGCCATGCGCCAGAATTGAAGCCACTTTACCTAGCGTTTGCGCACCCTGTGAAGACACCATAATCAAGCTAGAGCGTTTTTGGAAATCATAAACACCGAGTGGTGATGAAAACCTTGCCGTGCGTGAGGTTGGCAACACATGATTAGGCCCTGCACAGTAATCACCAAGCGCTTCGCAAGTATCACGACCCATAAAAATAGCACCCGCATGTTTAATTTTTTTACTGAATGCTAACGGCTCATCAATCGATAATTCCAAATGCTCCGGCGCAATGTAATTGCTGATTTCTGCCGCTTCATCTAAGTCGCGCACATGGATCAAGGCACCTCTGTCGGTTAGCGAAGTAGTAATAATGTCTTTACGAGGCATTTCTTCTACCAATCGCTGAATACTTGCTGCAACTTGATCCAAAAACTCAGCATCAGGACTCAGTAATATAGATTGGGCTAATTCATCGTGCTCGGCCTGAGAAAATAAATCCATCGCAATCCAGTCAGGGTTAGTTTTGCCATCGCAAATAACTAAAATCTCTGACGGGCCTGCCACCATGTCGATGCCCACCACGCCAAATACGCGGCGCTTTGCAGCAGCGACATAAGCATTGCCTGGCCCCACGACCTTATCCACTTGCGGTACAGTCTGCGTACCATAAGCCAACGCACCTACCGCTTGCGCACCGCCGATGCAGAACACGCGATCGACACCACACACTGCTGCTGCGGCTAACACCAACTGGTTTTTTTCACCATTTGGCGTTGGCACCACCATAATCAGTTCTTTCACCCCAGCCACTTTGGCAGGAATAGCATTCATCAACACCGAAGAAGGATAAGCGGCTTTACCGCCTGGTACATATAAGCCAACCCGATCCAACGACGTAACTTGTTGCCCAAGTAGCGTACCGTCCGCCTCGGTATAGCTCCATGAACTCATCAATTGTTTTTCATGGTAACTACGGACACGGTCTGCCGCAGTTTGCAAGGCATCGCGCTGATCAGCCGGCAAGCCGTTTAACGCGGCAACAAGTTCAGCCTGACTAATTTCAAGCTCACTTAAGTGCGTAGCATTAGTTTTATCAAAACGATTGGTGTATTCAAGCACCGCTGCGTCACCACGCTGTTTAACATCTTTTAAAATGTTTGCAACAACCACATCGATGCTGTCATCTTGCGCGGTTTCAAATGCCAATAATTGTTTAAGATTAGCGTCAAAATCACTATCTAAAGTTGAAAAACGTCTTATTTTCATACGATTAAGCCTATCAATCCAAATTTATTTATTTTTAGCAATTGCCGTTAAAAAAGCATCCATAATCGGCTGAATTTTTGTGCGATTAAGCTTGAGTGAGGCCTGATTTACCACTAAGCGTGAGCTGATTTCACCAACCTCTTCTACCGCCTTAAGATTGTTAGCGCGCAACGTGCCGCCAGTGCTTACTAAATCAACAATCACATCTGCCAACCCGACTAGCGGCCCCAACTCCATTGAGCCATAAAGTTTGATTAAATCTACGTGCATGCCTTTAGCTGCAAAGTGTTCGCGCGCGGTTTTTACGTATTTAGTCACTACTTTTAAGCGTGCACCACTGCGGATTGATGCAAAATAATCAAAATCTTCACGCACCGCCACCATCATTTTACATTTGGCAATTTGCAAATCAATCGGCTGATACAAACCTTCGCCACCGTGTTCATCTAATACATCTTTACCGGCAATGCCCAAATCAGCAGCACCGTATTGCACGTAGGTTGGCACATCGGACGCACGGACAATAATTAAACGTACATCTTCACGATTAGTGCCAATAATGAGTTTGCGTGAAGCTTCAGGGTCTTCAGACGCGTGTATGCCAGCCGCTGCCAATAAAGGTACGGTTTCTTCAAAGATTCGGCCTTTTGATAATGCGATGGTAATCATAATTTAATTGTCTATTTTAGCCACCCTTCAACAAGCTCAGGGCGCGTGAGTTAATGCGGACTGCAAATAATAGTTATCCAGCAACCTCGTGAGCTTATCGAAGGGCGATGTTTAGTGTGTGCGCCTAACGTCTGCGCCAAGCGCATTCAATTTTTCTTCTAAATTTTCATAGCCACGGTCTAGGTGATAAATACGCTCAATCACGGTTTCGCCGCGTGCAACTAAACCAGCTAACACCAAGCTGGCGGAGGCGCGTAAATCGGTTGCCATCACGGTGGCACCATCTAAAAACTCCACCCCTTGAACCAAAGCTGTATTGCCGTCGATACTGATATCAGCACCTAAACGTTGCATTTCTTGTACGTGCATAAAACGGTTTTCAAAAATAGTTTCCGTCACCTTTGAAACGCCGCTCGCAACCGTATTTAACGCCATAAACTGTGCCTGCATGTCGGTAGGGAAAGCCGGATGAGGTGCTGTGCGAATATTCACGGCCTTTAATTGACCATCACTTTTAACCGTGATGCTGTCAGCATCACAGATCACTGTGGCACCTGCTTCACGCAATTTTTCAATCACAGCATCTAGCAGGTGTGCTTGCACATTAAGTAGCTTCACTTCACCTCCAGTCATCGCTGCAGCTACCATATAAGTACCTGCCTCAATGCGGTCACACACCACATTATGCGTAGCGCCAGTTAAGCGCTGGACACCTTCTATGGTAATAACATCAGTGCCAGCACCTGTGATTTTAGCGCCCATTTTAATTAGGCATTCAGCCATATCAACCACTTCAGGCTCTTTAGCTGCGTTTTCAAGTACGGTGGTACCTTGCGCTAGTGCCGCCGCCATCATTAAGTTTTCTGTGCCGGTGACGGTGACCATATCCATGTAATAACGCGCACCTTGCAAACGTTGATTTGGCAGATGTTTAGTTGTGGCTTCAATGTAACCGTGCTCAATATGAATTTCTGCGCCCATGGCTTGCAGGCCTTTAATGTGCAAATCCACAGGGCGAGAGCCAATGGCACAGCCGCCCGGCAATGAAACCCGCGCATGACCAAAACGTGCCAGTAACGGCCCTAGCACTAAAATAGAAGCTCGCATGGTTTTCACCATTTCGTAGGGCGCTTCAAAGCTGTTAATAACGCTCGCATCTAAAGTCACTTTATCGGCATTGCGTTCAGTTTTAACGCCCATTTGCTCAAGTAGTTTAATGGTCGAACCAACGTCTTTCAAGGCTGGTACGCTAGATAAACACAAAGGTGTTTCAGCTAACAATGAAGCGCACAAAATAGGCAATGCTGCATTTTTAGCACCAGAAATAGTGACCTCACCATTGAGGCGGTTTCCGCCTTGTATGATTAACTTGTCCAATTACTTAGCCACATCTAACAAGGTTTGAAGCTCGCCGTTTTCATACATAGCGCGCATAATGTCTGAGCCGCCTACAAACTCACCGTTAACATATAACTGCGGAATAGTAGGCCAGTTTGCATAAACTTTAATGCCTTCACGAATGTTTTGATCCGCAAGCACATCTATCGCCAAATACTTGGCATGACAGGCATCCAGGATTTGTGTCGCCATATTCGAGAAACCACATTGTGGAAACTTAGGGCTACCCTTCATATAAAGTACTACCGAGTTACTTGTTACTTGATTTTTAATCAGTGCTTGTACGTCCATTTATTTTCTCTCACAAAATTTTAATTGCTAGTTTATATATAGCCAGTTAACTATTTAACTTTAACCAAGCTTCTGGCGTTAAGGTTTTCATAGACAGCGCATGTATTTCTGCGCGCATTCTATCGCCCAGTGCTTGATATACGAGCTGATGCTGCTGCACCATCGGCTTACCTACAAAGACAGGACTTACAATCAACGCCTCAAAATGCGTGCCGTCATCACCTGACACTTTAATGTAGTCACACTCCAGATTTTGGGTGATGTAAGTTTCTAGCTGCTGTGCACTCAACAATTGTCGTTACCCTTTTTATTAAGACCTTAGTTTATAGCCAGATTTTAACATTCTTAGGGTAATCCATGCTAACACTAAGAACGAAGCGCCAACGATTGACAAACTAATCAGAGGTGATACATCACCTTTACCAAAAAAACCATATCTGAAGCCATCTATCATGTAAAAAAACGGGTTTAACTGTGACACTTTTTGCCAGAAAGGCGGCAAAGAATGTATGGAATAAAACACACCAGATAAAAACGATAGCGGCATGATAATAAAATTTTGAAATGCGGCCATCTGATCAAAGCGATCAGCCCATATTCCAGCAATGATGCCGAACGTACCCAATAATGCGCTACCTAACAATGCAAATGCAATAATCATCCAAGGGTTTGCAAGCTGCAAATCAACAAACCACATTGCGACTAAATAGATGCATAGCCCAACGACCATGCCACGAATAATGGCAGCAATTAAAAAAGCCAGAAAGAACTGTAAATGAGTCAGCGGGGTTAATAACACAAATACCAGATTGCCCATGACTTTTGACTGGATAAGGCTAGACGAGCTGTTGGCAAAGGCATTTTGCAATACCGACATCATAATTAAGCCTGGAATCAAAAACGCGGTATAGGGCACACCATCATAAACCTGCACATGGCTTTCCAGCACGTGTGAAAAAATAAGCAAATACAGCAAAGCCGTAATAACCGGTGCAGCAATGGTCTGAAACGCCACTCGCCAAAAGCGCAACAGCTCTTTTTTTAATAACGTCCAAGGACCTCTAAAAGCACTAACAATGACTTGGTTGGAATACTTCAAGCCACTCATGATGATTTACCTACTAGCGACATAAATACATCTTCCAAATCAGCTTCGCTTAACTGCATATCCAGCACCTTGATATTAGCTGACCGTAATGTGGAGAGCACATACTCAATTTGCGTCATATCGCTTAAAGCAAAAGTGTAGATTCCTTTTTCATGATGACGCATAAGCGATTCAATAGCTGCAGGTAGAATCACATCACCTAAGGTTAAACGCAAATGCTTACCAGAAAATTTATTGAGCAAATTAGCCGTGCTGTCTAAGGCCACAATTTCACCCTGCTTCATCATACCGACGCGACTACACAAAGTTTCGGCCTCTTCCAAATAATGGGTCGTCAGAATAATAGTATGCCCATCACGATTAAGCTTTTTAATAAACTCCCACAACATTTGGCGCAACTCTACATCAACCCCTGCAGTTGGCTCATCCAGAACGATAACCGGCGGCTTGTGTGCCAAAGCTTGTGCAATCAGCGCACGCCGCTTCATTCCGCCTGAGAGTTTACGCATATTGGTATGCGCTTTATCGGTTAATCCTAAACCTTCTAGAATTTCATCTATCCAGGGGTCATTTTCGCGGCCACGGCCAAAATAACCTGCCTGAAAGCGCAGCATCTCACGCACATTAAAAAACGGGTCGAACACCAGCTCCTGCGGTACTACACCAAGCAGTTGGCGTGCTTGTTGATATTGATTAACCACATCAAAGCCCATCACAGATGCGCTACCAGAACTTGGTGTAATCAAGCCCGCCAAGATGCTAATCAGCGTTGATTTTCCTGCACCATTTGGGCCAAGTAACGCAAAAAACTCACCTGGCTCGATGGTTAAATCAACCCCTTTAAGTGCGTGTAGTGCACCAAAGTTCTTATGTACCGCATTGATTTTAATTGCAGGCTGACTCAAGTGGCGCTTTCAACGTAGTTTGAAGGGGTTAATAATTTGAAGAGGATTAAACGGATACCGCACCGGGCTTATAGGTTGAAGCTGTATTAAAAACCGTATTCGTTGCTTGAAAATTAGCTTTTAAGCAACTGGAAGTAAAAAACAAATCACGAGCATATAAGGGATTTAATAGCTTTATGATAAAAGCACCACGCAAAAACTGGAGCGTATTTTGCGTTTAGCTGTCACCACGTGAAATGAAAGCAGCCACGCCATAAAGCTCTGCTAAACTAACAAGGCCTTCAGGCAGGTGGCTAAAATGTATTTCATTGCCAGATGCAACAGCACGGCGTTGCCACTCCAGCATTAAACTTAAAGCCGCGGTGTCAACGTCACCAATTTCAGAAAAATCAATTTGCATGTTATCAACAAACGCCAGTGTGTTACTTTCTTGCAACACGGCATTGGCGTTATCCATCAAGATATCACCTGTAACATGCCATTGATTTTCTTGAACGCTAATAGTCATTATGCACCAGCTGCTTTATTTTTCTCTGCCAGTTTTTTATTCAAGCTATCAATGCCATTTTGACGAATTTCATTACTAAACTGGCTACGATAGTTTGTTACCAAACTCACGCCTTCAATCACAATGTCATAAACTTTCCAGCCACTTTCTACTTTAACTAAGCTGTAATCTACAGCTATTGGTTGGCCACCCGGCTGCAAAATTAGCGTTTTCACACTCACATTTTTCGCACCTGGCTCGGCACGCATAGGCTTATATTCAATCACTTGATCTTTATACTTACCTAATGCACTGGCGTAAGTACGCAACAAAAGGCTACGAAACTCTTTTTGAAAGCTGGCTTGCTGTTCAGGCGTTGCTGTTCTCCAATTTTTACCTAACACCATACGGCTTACACGGTCAAAATCAAAGTTTGGCAGGATTTTTTCCTCAGCTAAGGCATAAATCTTTTGCTGACTACCCGCTTGAATGTCCTTGTCATTTTTAACAATAGTTAAAACTTCCTCAGCGGTTTTCTTAACAAGCTCATCTGCTGAGAGCTCAGCATTCGCTAGTCCTGCACCTGCAAATAAACATGTAGCTAACGCCGCATTTGCTATGTATTTTATAAATTTTTTCATTACTCTCTCTGATAAATAGTTACGGAACTGCTAACTTATGTCACTGCAACATTTAAAACGGTACGCCACCAATTTAGTTGACGCAATTGGTGACAATTTAGTTGCAGGCAGGTTTTAGTTTTCTGGCGTTGCGGTGGCAGGCTCACTATTAGATTCCGACTCTGACGCCTTATTAAACAAGAACTTACTGATCATTTTTTCTAGTACAACAGCACCTTGCGTCTGTGTGATTTTATCACCATTTTTCAATGAATCATCTTCACCACCTGCTTCAAGCCCTACATATTGTTCACCTAACAAGCCTGCGGTGTAAATATTTGCAAAAGTGTCCTTAGGAAAAGCGTAGCGCTGGTCAATGTTGATATTCACAATTGCTTCATAAGTTTTACTATCAAATTTAATATCAGCCACGCGCCCAACCACAACACCAGCACTTTTAACTGGTGCATTCGGCTTCAAGCCGCCCACGTTCTCAAAAGCTGCGCTAACGCTATAGGTTTTACCTAGATTGTTAGAGGTTAAATTTCCGACTTTCATAGCAAGCCCCAATAACGCGGCCACGCCAAGCGCGACAAAAATCCCTACCCACAAATCTATTTTTGTTCTTTCCATTCAATAATCCCTTCGCATTCGTATTCGTATTCGTATTCTTAAGCGTCGCTTGAAACCCTGTAAATTAAAACGACAGTTATACAACCATCATAAAAGATGTTAAAACAAAATCTAAACCTAACACCGTGAGTGAAGAAATGACCACCGTGCGCGTAGTGGCGTGACTCACGCCCTCTGCCGTTGGTGGCGCGTCAAAGCCTTCAAATAGAGCAATCATGGTACACGCCACAGCAAACACCACGCTTTTAATCACACCATTAACAATATCCGCTCTCACATCAACATTGGCCTGCATTTGTGACCAAAACGCGCCACTATCAACACCGATTAACGGCACTGCTACTAAATAACCGCCTAAGACACCAACCATCGAGAATAACGCTGCTAATATCGGCATGGATATCACGCCAGCCCAAAAGCGAGGCGCGACCACGCGTGCAATCGGGTTTACTGCCATCATCTCCATGGCAGACAATTGCTCAGTTGTTTTCATTAAGCCGATTTCAGCAGTAATTGCAGTGCCTGCACGCCCCGCAAATAGCAACGCTGTAACAACAGGCCCTAATTCTCGCACCAATGACAGCGCCACCAGCACGCCGATAGCTTCAGATGAGCCATATTTCTGCAAAGTGTTATAGCCTTGCAACGCTAATACCATACCGACAAAAAAAGCCGAAACGATAATAATCAATAGCGACATCACGCCTGTAAAGTAAATTTCACGTAAGGTCAGATGAAAGCGCCTAAAACTCTCACCAGAATAAATGATCGTCAAGAAAAAAAGTCTAGCACCTGCACCCAAACGCCATACACGTGCAATCATCCTATGCCCCACACCTATGAGCAAACGCGTAATACTATTGAGTAAGTTTGATTTTATCATTCGCTTTAAATTCATTTTACTGTTGATTATAACCGCTGCTTTAACAGTTCAGATTGATAATTGCCTGCCGGGTAGTGAAAAGGCACTGGACCATCTTTTTCACCGTGCACAAACTGATGCACAAAGGGCAAGGTAGATTGCATCAAGTCATGCGGTGTACCCTCGGCGGCAACTACGCCATCTGCCACAAAATAAACGTAATCTGCAATTAAAAATGTTTCTTTCACATCGTGCGAAACGATAATTGAGGTTGCGCCTAATGCGTCATTCAAACTGCGAATTAAGTCACAAACGACACCCATTGAAATAGGGTCCAAGCCGGCAAAAGGCTCATCGTACATAATAATACATGGGTCTAGTGCAATAGCGCGCGCCAAAGCGACACGCCGTGCCATGCCGCCTGAAAGTTCAGTCGGCATAAGCGCATGCGCGCCGCGTAAGCCAACCGCATTCAACTTCATTAACACTAAATCTTTAATCATCGACTCAGGCAAGTCTGTCAACTCACGCATAGGAAAGGCAACATTGTCGAACGTACTTAAATCGGTAAACAACGCACCATGCTGAAACAACATGCCCATCTTACGGCGCAACTGATAGATACCGTCACGGTCTTGCTCGTGCACCACTTTACCATCCACGCGCACCTCACCCTGAGTGGGTTTGATTTGCCCGCCGATTAAACGCAATAAAGTGGTTTTACCGCTACCGCTACCGCCCATAATCGCTACCACTTTTCCACGTGGAAACGCCATATTGATGCCTTTATGCAACAAGCGGCCTTTGTAACCAAAGGATAAATTATCAATTTCTACGATATTGGATGTCATGGGTTACGTTATATTTATTACTTTTTATTGAGGTGTCATTTTAAAACAATTGAGATTCTAAGCAAGCCTAAATACCACCAATACCCTTTAACCAAGCAAACTACACGGTAACAAATCAAGTCAACGAGCAATAAAGAAAGCCCGCGTATGCGGGCTTTCTTTATAATTTTTATGATTAAAATGCCATGCAAACTAGGTATGGCGTTGAGTCAACTGGAGCAGCTACACCTGTGCTCGGTGTGCCATTCACTACAACACGTACAGAACCAGTATTACCTACACCGTCATCCAAAGTCGTATCTAGCTGTTTGGCAAATTTACCAATAATACCATCTGAACAAATTACAAAAGACCCAGATATACCCCCGGCCGTTGGAAGAGTAGTTACAGCAGTAAATCCTGAAACACTTTGCACGCCGATTTGTCCGCCATCTGCATTTCTTTGAACGTATGTTGCATCAGCTGGATTTGTCGAGCCTGCCGCCAAGCCTGCAAGTCGAACATGCTGCCAAAAAATAAAGGATTCATCCTCAGCATTTACTGAGTTCCAATTACCTTGAATAATGGCATTTTGCGTTCCATTTACCGCAGGAGTTGCAGTAGCTCCTATATGAGCCACTACTGCACGGTCATCACCTGGTAACGCCTTATATTTATCCTGATAACCGTAAATATAGACCTGTATATTTTTAAAATCAGATGCCATGTTTTTAACCTTGGCACTATTAATCAGCTCCTGACCCTTCAGCACGCCACCAAGCAGCAAACCGATAATCACCAGCACGATTGCCAACTCAATTAACGTAAAGCCTGTTTGTGTTTTTTTCATTTAAATCCCCGAACTTTGGTTTTTCCAATAAGCGCATTTAGATTGATGCGCGCGTCAATGTTAGTTGTTAGCATGCAAATTTTATACCAATTGCAATTCCCTGCAATTTACCACGACTTCGCCAGTATTCTATGAGAAATTGCTAAAAATCGCCTATTTCCATGTCGATAAATTGACACTTGTGTTAAAACTCCAACACTTGCTGCGATATAACCTTTATTAAATTTGCATCTTGCGCATACAATAACGTACTAAACAACGCTAAATAATTCACGAGTACAGGTGCTATGCAGCCATTATCTAAATTTTACCGATTAGTTCTTGATGATACCGACCGCCTGATGGCATTGATGATTTTATCGTTACACGCGCTACTGGTGTGGGGGGAGGCTACCCAGCTTTATAGTGCGTTACTTTTGTGCCATTACGGCTTCTTTTTACTGTGGCAACCGGTGTTGCGTCAAAACGCCAAACTATCATGGCAAGTCACTGTTGTGATTATCATCGGCGCCTATTTATCCATGGTTTATATGAACTGGTGGATAACCGCTTTTTGGATTGCAGGCTTATTTGCGCTCATTGGCGGGCGTATTTTCTCAAGTGACCCTACTCGCTCCAGATTACCCAATATTTTAGCCGCAACTTACTTACTAGCCATTCTGCTGTTGTGGGTAGTGCCAAAGTTACTAGGCTCGACCAATGAGCTTGCAGCGGCTGAGTTTTTACTCGTTTATTTATTACCTTTCTTACCGCTCACCATTTTATTTTTATCCGCAAAAAACAAGCCTGCCAGCTACGCCGCCAACATTGACTTTTTTTATACGCTATTAATTTTTCTACTCACATTAATTGTCATATTGGGTAGCTTTGCCATTGGCACCATCTGGCAAATTAACTACATTAAGTTACTGATTTTTGCAGTATTAGGCTTAGCCGCCACCTTAGTGGCGCTAAGCTGGCTATGGAACCCTAGCGCAACATTCTCTGGCTTAGAGTTGCTGATGTCACGCTACTTATTAAGTATTGGCCTGCCTTTTGAGCAATGGATTAGAAAAATTGCGATGTATGCCGAGGATGAACCCTCTGCCGACGCCTTTTTACAGGCAGCAATGCGCGAGCTAGACTCACTTAATTGGGTGAGCGGTGTGGTGTGGCAAGTCGGCAGTCAATCGCGACAAGTAGGTGAGGTAACCTCTTTTATTTCTACGTTTAGCTTTCAACAACTACATTTAACACTTTACTCGCGCTGGCAATTTACCCCCGCCATGTATCTGCATGTACAACTTTTAACCCAAATACTGGGCGAGTTTTATGAAGCCAAGCGGCGTGAGGAAACCATTAGCCAAAATACTTATATGCAAACTTTATATGAAACAGGCTCGCGCTTAACACATGATATTAAAAATATATTGCAATCATTAGGCACATTATCTGCCGCAGTTGAGCAAAGCCACAATGCAAGTGATGATGCAAGGTTGATTGAACTCATTAAAAAGCAATTGCCGCGCTTGAGCCAGCGCCTGACCAGCACGCTTACCAAACTTGAAATGCCCAGTATTGAGAAGAAAAATCAAGCCAAAGTAGGTGGCTGGTGGAAAAACTTTAGACAGCTAAACGCGCATTATCAAGTCCAGTTTGAGACCCCTGCCACCTTGCCCAAAGCCGATATTGACCCTGATGTGCTGGATAGTGTGATTGACAATCTATTACAAAATGCGCTGGAAAAAGCAAAGCTTGAAGCCAATATCGTAATTAAAGTCACCTTGATGCCATCGCAACATTTTTGTTTAGAAGTAAGCGATACAGGCTCGGCAATTCCAGTTGAAATTGCGGAGCGACTATTTAAATCACATGTGAGCTCTAGAAGCGGCTTGGGGGTTGGCTTGTACCATGCGGCACAACAAGCAAAGCATGCAGGCTACGAATTAAGCTTGATAGATAACCTCGACGGTGAGGTACGGTTTAGATTAGAGATGGTTACTCAGCATTGATACTGTTTCATTCAAAATAAAAAAGGGGATTTAATCCCCTTTTTATTTTATCTAAAGTGTGCCGTAAGAATGCAGCCCGCTTAAAAACATATTGACGCCTAAAAATGCAAAGGTCGTGACAATTAAACCGACCAGCGCCCACCATGCAAGCACAGCACCGCGCAAACCTTTAACCATACGTAGATGCAGCCAGGCTGCGTAGTTAAGCCATACAATCAGCGCCCATGTTTCTTTTGGATCCCAGCTCCAGTAGCCGCCCCAAGCCTCGGCCGCCCACATTGCACCCAAAATGGTGGCGATGGTAAAAAATGCAAAACCAACCGCAATTGATTTATACATTAAGTCATCCATGACTTCTAAACTTGGCAGGCGTGAGGCCAAAAAGCCTTTACTGGCAAGCAAATAAGCACTTGCCACCATCGCCGCTAATGAAAAAGCACCATAGCCAACAAAGTTAGCGGGGACATGTATTTTCATCCAATAACTTTGCAGTGCCGGCACTAATGGCTGAATGTTATGTGCCTGACGATCAAAGGTGTACCAAAGGATAAAGCCAACTGCCGCGTTGATGACTAGCAGCACAAAGCCCCCCAGCTGTTTGGTATTGAGCTTTTGTTCGTAATGTAAATACAACAAAGCGGTAATTAAGCAAAATAGAATAAATACTTCATACAAATTGCTGACTGGAATATGCCCGACATCGGGTGCGATTAAATAAGACTCATACCAACGCACCATCAAACCGACAAAACCAAACAGCACTGCACTCCAAGTGAGTGTGGTAGCCACTTTGCCGGCAAACACACTGCGTTTAAATAAAGCAAACCAGTAAGTTGCCATCGCCAATACAAATAGCACATTCATCCACATCACGGCAGACTGGCTGGAGATCAGATATTTAAGCAAAAATACCTGTGTGGCCCGCGCTTGCTCGCCATGGTACAAACTGATTGAAAACAGGCTGACGACACCTACGATTAGCACCAACTTGGCTAATCTTTTCCACTGCCAACCCAGGTAACTAAATAAGGCCGCTGCGCCAAACAAAAATCCAACCTCGTAAATATCCATGTACTGGGCATATTGAATATAGGCAAATACTGAGCCTGCAACAATAATTAATGCGTACAGCCAGTCTTGCCAATTTAAGCGTTGAAGTAATGTTTTTTGTTGGAAATCCAGTGAGTGACTATTCATAACGATTCCTTAAGCGAGCAAGCTTTTGAGCTGTTCGCGATATAAATTAAACTCTTGTTCAAAATCTAAATTTTTACGGTTGGACGCCATCGCAAACAGCACTTGATTGCTCGCGGGTTTGAGTAGCAACCAAATACGTCGCTCACGTATATACATCATGGAAAAAATACCTAACACTAATAAAACCGAACCCAAATACACCCATTTTTGGCCGGGTGATTTTGTAAGCTGCAAGCCACTGGCTTCTTTATGTTCAAACTGTTCAAGCTGTAAGAAATAAGGTGAGCCGTAAAAAAACATATCACTAAATGAATTCAAACTATCACGCAATAAGGCTTCGCTGTCACCACCGCTGGGTAACAACGGTTTGTTGCTAGCTGCCAGGCTCATATTGTAGGCTTCATACGCGGCAACTCTGAGCATTTTAATATAAGTGCCTGCCGCACCCTCACGCTCTTTCTCTGGCACACTTTTTTCTATCACTTGTGCAATCTGGTTATAGCCGCCCTGCGCAAAAACTGTTAACAATTGCACTACGCTAGTTTCAAATTGTTTTTTTAGCGCAGGCTCTTTTTTACCTTCTAGCGAAATAGCCGCAATTCTTCGCGCTATTTCTGGGTATTTAGAGGCATCTAGCATGACAGCTCTAAAGTTCATAAACCCGTCAACACCAAAATCACCATCAACAGGAATACGTAAATAACGGAAATCTTCTGACACCGTCTCACGCATCCCAGAAATAAAATAATGCCGGCCATCTATTTGCATGGGTTGCATGTAAGTTACATATTCAATGGCTTGACCTTTGTTGTCGCGCAATTTATAAGTGATATTAGGGCCAACATTGTGCGGCTTGCCTTTGCCATCTTGCGACATATTGATGATATTAAACTTACGAAAGTCGTTATATTCAACTTTTAGTGCATCGTCCCCATTACCCAAAATGCCTGTTTGAAAGATAGCACCCGCTAATGGCTGGGTTTGTGTATTGGGCGCAAATAGATCCCACACTTTAAAATCAAGCTTAGTCCCGCCATCCTGAAAGTCGGACTGATAAATAGCAATTCCTTTATAAGTCCAAGGATGGTTGACGCTAATGGTTTTGGTAACAGGCTGTTTTAAATCCGGGTCAATAATCACCAAATCGCTCTCGAACGACTTAGGCTGGCCAGTAGCGTAATGTTCGATACGAAAGTCTTTTAACGCTACTCTGAACGGCAGTTCTTGCACCAAGTAGCCGTCGCGCACACGGACAAATGCCACGTTACCACTCGAGCCTTCCGGTAGCGTCATATTGCCGCGAAATGATGGATTATTTGTACCAAGTCGACTGATCTCTGGCACTTTCGATTCTGGAATATCCAAGGTCTCTATGCGTTTATGCCCCAAAATCTCCTGTATTTTAAACGGCAAGTTACCATCTAAAAGTCCGCCAAGTAAAATAATGACCATCGCTACATGCGTAAAAATATAACCCCAACGTTGGTGCGTTCCAGCTTTGGCGGCAATTAGCTCACTGCCATCAGCTTGCTGCTTAAGTTTGTATTTGAAGCCTTTCGCTTGCAGAAACTGTATGAGTTGCCGCTTGGCGTTTTCTGCACCTGAATTCAACTGATACGTAGCTTGGTGACCAAATGCATTAAGCGATTTTTCAGTGGCGTGCTCTTTAAAAGTACGCCACTCTTTAACCATATGCGGGCCATTACGATAAATACAAAAGCTGGTGGACACCACCAAAAAAAGCAAAATAACTAAAAACCAGCCGCTATGATAGACATCATAAAGACCTAAGTGCTCAAACAAACCAAACCAGAATTGGCCAAATTTAATGATGTAATTTTCATAAGGCTCATTTTGCTTTAGCACTGTGCCAATAATAGACGCCACACCCAGCACACTTAACAAACTGACAGCAAAGCGCATTGAACTTAGCAAGTCAAAAAGGTTTTTAGTTAAGGATAGTTTTGGATTCAAAATACGGCACTCTTAAAATTAAGGCATTAAACCTTACGATGATTATTTGCGTAATTTATGACTAGATATAGCCAAGGTTAGTTGCCATGCAACTCAATTTAAAGTTAGAAAAATTAACTTTTACTAAACGTTAAGACAAAAAATAAGGGTAGCTTACGCCACCCTTGTTTTAACCAACTGAATTAGCGTAAGCCTTCAATGTAATCAGCTACTGCCGCCATTTCAGCATCAGTCATTTTTGCCGTAATTGCCATCATCATCGGTGCGTTGGCACGCTCACCAGTACGGAAAGCCTTTAGCTGAGCCAATGTGTAATCAGCATGCTGACCACCTAAACGTGGAAATTGTATCGGCAAACCAGCGCCAGTTGGGCCATGGCATGCGGCACAAGCTGGTGTGTTATTTGCGGCATTACCGGCACGGTACATTTTTTCACCTAACGAACCAGCGCCGTTGGTTTTTGCTTGGCCTAAATTAAGCTTCTTGGCTGAAAAATAATCAGCTAACGCTTTCATTTCTTCATCACTCAACCCAGCGGCCATGCCAGACATCACCGCATTGGCACGCTTGCCTGATTTAAACTCTGTGAGTTGTTTTTGAAGGTACTCTGGATGTTGACCTGCCAATTTAGGATTAAGGCTAATTGCACTGTTACCATCTGGCGCGTGACATGCCGCACACACGGTATTTACAATCTGCTCTGCTGTTCTTGTTGACGGTGCTTCCGCAACAGCTTCAGCAGAAACTACCAACATTACACTGGACATTAACCATGCTAGGTGACGAAATTGCATTACTGCTCCTAAATCTAAATTATTCAACCAATTAACGCGCTATTTTAGCTAAAAACCACTATTCGTGATAGCATTTTTCACCGTAACATCAATTCATTTAATAAATCAAAAATGGCAGGGCTATCTACAACAGATGCCTGATAAATAAAAGCCAACAAAAGCCAGCTTGATTTTCAAATGAAGCAGTCAACTAGAATCGGATTTTTATGCCATTGTTCCAAAACGCTACATTTTTCATTTCTGCGCATCACCTACGTGATCTACCGCCAGCCAGCGGCATTGAAGTTGCTTTTGCCGGCAGATCCAATGCCGGAAAATCCAGTGCACTCAACACATTAGCCAACCATAATCGCTTAGCCTTTGTAAGTAAGCAACCTGGCCGCACGCAGCTGATTAACTTTTTTACACTGGGTAATGACAGGCACTTAGTTGACTTACCCGGTTACGGATACGCCAAAGTACCTGAAGCCATGCGCGCGCACTGGCAAAACGTACTTGCCCGCTATTTAAGTGAGCGCTCAAGTTTAGGCGGCTTGGTGCTAGTGATGGATAGCCGCCACCCGCTCACTCCACTTGACCGCCAAATGCTGGATTGGTTTTGCCCCAGCGGTAAACCCGTGCATGTGCTACTGACAAAATCAGACAAACTTTCACGCGGCGAGGCCTCATTAACGCTCAACAGAGTTCGCAAAGAGTTGATTGAAACTTGGGGCAACCATTACCATAGTGAGTGTACGATACAGCTATTCTCCAGCTTAAAGAAACTAGGCGTTGAAGAAGCAGAGAAAGTAATTGGCAAGTGGCTATTTGCGGAAGAACCAGAGGATTTGGTGCGGAAGTCGTTTGATCTTAAAGGTGACAAAGACGTTAGTTAGCTAAAAATTCGTCATTCTGAGCGCAGCGAAGAATCCAGTGCGTCCTAGTTGCATTGTGCTGGATTCTTCGCTTCGCTCAGAATGACACGAGATGACTTTTTGCGCTCCCTACCTCTTGGTAAATACCAAATCCCAAACCCCATGCCCGAGTTTGATCCCGCGATTTTCAAACTTGGTGAGTGGTCGATAAGCAGGTTTTACTGCATAACTATCTGCTGTATTTTGTAACTGCGGTTCTGCACTCAGCACTTCCAGCACCCACTCTGCATACTCCTGCCAATCGGTGGCCACATGCAAATAGCCGCCTACTTTTAGTTTACTGCAAAGCAGTTTTACAAACGCCCCTTGTATCAACCTGCGTTTGTGGTGACGCGTTTTATGCCAAGGATCGGGAAAGAAAATATGCACGCCATCCAGGCTTGCCTCTGCCAGCATATTTTGCAGTACTTCCACCACGTCATGCTGAATCACACGAATGTTAGTAAGTGCTGACTCTTCAATTAACTTAAGTAATGCGCCAACGCCTGGGGTATGCACCTCAGCGGCTAAAAAATCACAGTCAGGTAAAGTCTGTGCAATCTTGGCGGTGGTTTCACCCATGCCAAAGCCGATTTCCAGAATCTTTTTACTGTCCGCTCGCTTAAATGTTGCATTCAAATCAAGCAACGCTGGCGAATAGACAATGCCGAATTTTGGCAAGGCGGTTTCTAACGCACGCGCCTGACCTTTGGTTAAGCGGCCCTGACGCAAGACAAAACTGCGGATGCGTCGCTGAACTACGCCTTGAGTGTTGGCTTCTTGATCAACTGTTTTTTCTGTCGGATTGGTATCATTCATAGGGCGCATTATACTGTAGAGCGAATTTATTCGCGATTTGTAATGTTGCTTATCGCGAATAAATTCACGCCTGCTATTAAATCAAAGCGTATGAGATTTATCACCTGATAAAAAACCCAGCAAGGGCTCATCTACATCTTTACTCAAGGCAATCACTTTAAATAAATCGCCCATTTCAGCCGGCGACAGTAACTTTTGCGCAGCGGCTGCAAGCGGTGCGTAACGCGCCATGTCGTGTGGCGATACTAGGCTTAATCTATCTAAAATGCCGCAGTTCATTAAAAATTGCGCTTGGCTACAAAAGCCAGCTAACGCTAAACCGCTACCTACACTGGCATGTGCAATACTGGTAAAATCCACATGTGCGGTAATATCTTGAAGCCCGACATTGATCAGTGGATTAGTGTGCGCATAATGCTGGTAATGGCACATAAGCGTTCCTAGATTACGCTGTGGGTGGTAATACTCACGCGCCGAAAAGCCGTAATCTATCATGATGATGACACCGCGGGCTAAAGCCTGTGCCAAGCTTTGTACAAGGCCAATCGCTGAGGGGTTTACTTCGGTTAAATAATCGGTTGGCAACGCGTAGCTACTGACTAAATCGAATAAATCACCTGCCACTAATGGCTTGTCCTGCCAGATAAATTCTTCATTGAATGCCACGCCCCGCTCACTTAAGCCGGATGAATTATCGGCGCGTGGCTTATAAATTAAATGCGCGGGTATTGCATCCAGCACTTCATTACCGAGAATCAGGCCTACAAATTTTTCTGGCAGAGCGTCCAGCCAAACGACGCGCTGCATAAGATGAGCGGGTAAATATTTTTGCATTTGCTCCAACTGCACCTGCCGCAAGTAAGCACTAACTTCCAATATAAAGTAATGTGCTGGCAACTGATTAGCGTCTTGCAGCGTAAGTAGCAAGTCTTTTGCTAACTTACCCGTTCCTGCGCCTAACTCCAGAATATCCCCTTGTGTTTCTGCCAACACCTGCGCGACCTGCTTAGCCAATGTTTGCGCAAATAATGGTGAAATTTCTGGCGCAGTAACAAAATCTCCGCCCGTACCGAACTTTTTAGCACCGCTACTGTAATAACCTAAGCCGGGGGTATAAAGCGCCATCTGCATAAAATCTGCAAATGACAGCCACCCACCATGTTGGTTGATTTTATTTTGAATAAACGAAGCTAGCTGTAGGCTATGCGCCTGCGCCTCGGCATCAGGGATGGGTAATGCTGAAATAGGTAATGTTGACATAAGCCATTATAATCTTAGCTAAAATTAAATGAGCAATCTGTGAATATAATTAAAGACAAAGTAGTACTAATTACTGGTGGCGCAAAGCGCGTGGGCGCAGCCATTTGCCGCATACTACATGCGGAAGGCTATTCACTCATGGTTCACTATAAAAGCTCATTCACTGAAGCGCGCGCGCTTCAGGCCGAACTAAATTTGCAACGTGCTCACTCTGTAGCGATTATTCAAGGAGATTTACTCAATACTGCTGAAATACCCAATTTGGTCGCCGAAACCGTGCGTCAGTTTGGACGTTTAGATGTACTGATCAACAACGCTTCAACTTACTACATGAGTGAAATTGGTGATATTGACGAAACCAAATGGCACGATTTAATGGGCAGCAACTTAAAAGCGCCACTATTTTTATCGCAAGCGGCTGCACCTGAGTTACGCAAAAATCATGGCTGCATTGTGAACATCACCGACATGCATATTGAGCGCCCTAAAAAAGGCTACATTATATATAGTGTTGCAAAGGCAGGTTTAGTGACCTTAACTAAATCTTTAGCGCATGAACTCAGCCCTGAAGTGCGCGTAAATGCAGTTGCTCCCGGCGCTGTGCGGTGGCCTGAGAGCAACCCGCAGTTTGATGAAATTTATCGCCAGCGGGTGATTAACCAAACCTTACTTAAACGCATTGGCGAAGCCGAGGATGTGGCAAAAGCCGTCAAATTTTTAGTCGCTGATGCACCTTTTATTACTGGCCATGTATTGGCCGTTGATGGCGGCCGCTCTTTGAACTTATAGCGCTGTGAACTTATCGCTCGCTAAACATTATAGAATTATGAAATGATAAACCACTTACCACCCAACCACTCCAACAACTTCATCAAGCTTAGAAATAGCCTAATAAGCGCCACCGGTAAAGCCATTGGTGATTACAACATGATTGAAGAAGGCGATACTGTGCTGGTATGCATGAGTGGCGGCAAAGACTCGCACGCCATGCTCATGATTTTGCTAGCCTTGCAGGAGCGCGCTCCCATAAATTTCAAGCTAATTGCGATGAATTTAGATCAAAAACAGCCAGGCTTCCCCGCAGATATTTTGCCAGCTTACTTTGAAAAGCTAGGCATCGATTACCGCATTGTTGAAGCAGACACTTATTCGATCGTGAAAGAAAAGATTCCTGAAGGCAAAACCACCTGCTCACTTTGTTCGCGATTACGTCGTGGCGTAATTTACACCACAGCAAAAGCGCTTGGTGCAAACAAAATTGCTTTAGGTCATCATCGTGATGATATTGTAGAAACGCTATTTTTGAATTTGTTTTTTGGCGCCAAAATGAAAGCCATGCCGCCCAAGCTCTCAACTAACGATAAGCAAAATATCGTGATTCGCCCGCTTGCCTATTGTAGTGAAAAAGACATTGCCAGCTATGCGCGTCAAATGGAGTTTCCAATTATCCCGTGCGATTTGTGTGGTAGCCAAGAAAATCTGCAGCGCCAAAAAATAAAAGATATGCTGCAAAGCTGGGAGCGCGAGCAGCCTGGGCGCATCAATAATATCTTCCGTGCGATTACCAATGTAGAGCCATCTCACTTGGCTGATGTTAATTTATACGACTTCAAGAATCTAAGCCAGGCCAAAGCCGAAGATGAAGACCCGTTATTTGGCGACATCGCCAACGAAGGTGCCGCACTCAGTTTGAGCGAGAGTGATGGTGCCAGAATTGAATTTATTCGTAACAAATAGAGGTATCTATCAGTGAGCTGCCAATAAATTTGCACGCTATATACGTTAAGTTATTGTATTGTAGGCATTGACCTTGCTATTATCCGTTCTGTAACTTCAAGTTTTCACCTTATTATCTAGGCATTCATGTCCAAACTACTCATTGTTGAATCTCCATCCAAAGCGAAAACGCTCAAAAAATACCTCGGCAGTGATTTTGAGGTACTCGCTTCCTATGGGCATGTACGCGATTTAATTCCGAAAAATGGCGCGGTTGATACCGAACATGACTTTGCCATGAAGTACGACATTATTGAACGCAACAGTAAGCATGTGGATGCCATTGCCAAAGCGGTAAAAAGCGCAGACAGCATCTACCTCGCAACCGATCCGGACCGCGAAGGCGAGGCGATTTCATGGCATATTGCCGAAATTTTAAAGTCTAAAAATTTACTCAAAAACAAACTCATGAAACGCGTGGTGTTTCATGAAATTACTAAAAATGCGGTAGAACACGCCATTGCCGAGCCGCGTGATATTTCCATGCCGATGGTGAATGCGCAACAAGCGCGCCGTGCGCTGGATTACTTGGTGGGATTTAATTTATCGCCGCTACTCTGGAAAAAAATCCGTCGCGGGCTATCAGCCGGCCGTGTGCAAAGCCCGGCATTGCGCCTCATTGTTGAGCGCGAGCTAGAAATTGAAGCGTTTAAATCGCAAGAATACTGGTCTATTCATTTGGATGCGTTGAAGCATAGCCACGGCTTTAGTGCCAAATTAGTGCAGCTAAATAACCAAAAAGTGGAGCAGTTCACGGTTATCAATCATGATCAGCAATCTGACATTGTCGGCAAATTATTATTAGCAAGCGCGGGGAAAACCACCGTGTCTCGCGTAGAGAAAAAACAACGCAGTCGCAGCCCGGCAGCGCCATTTACCACATCCACATTGCAACAAGAAGCGGTACGCAAACTGAGCTTTACCACTGCACGCGCGATGAGAGTAGCCCAACAACTATATGAAGGGATGGATGTAGGCAGTGGTACGGTAGGTTTAATTACTTACATGCGTACTGACTCGTTCAACATGGCGGCTGAAGCGATTGCGCAAATTCGCGATTACGTGAAAAAGAATTTTGACGCAGAATATTTACCAAAAACTGCCGTCATGTACAAAACCAAGTCCAAAAGCGCACAAGAGGCGCATGAAGCCATTCGCCCAACCGATATTAGCCGCACCCCGGCAAGCGTGCGCCAGTACTTAACAGACGAACAGTTTAAGCTGTACGAAATGATTTGGAAGCGTGCGCTGGCTTGCCAAATGTCTGCAGCTAAATTTGATGCGGTAAGTGTAGATTTAAGCGTAGGCAGTGATGCCAACTTATTCCGCGCAACGGGACAAACACTGGTGTTCCCAGGTTTTATTGCCGTCTATATGGAAGGTTCTGACGACGAGGAAGAAGAAGGCGAAAGCAAATTACCTCATCTGGAAACTGGTGAAGTACTGACAGTTGAAAAAATCTACGGTGACCAACATTTCACCGAACCGCCACCACGTTACGGTGAAGCTAGTTTAGTTAAAATTTTAGAAGAATACGGCATTGGTCGCCCTTCAACTTACGCAAGTATTATCAGCACGTTGCAAGACCGTGAATATGTAATTCTAGATAAAAAGCGCTTTACACCAACCGATGTTGGGCGCGTAGTGAATAAATTTTTAACTGAACATTTTACCAAATATGTAGATTATGACTTTACCGCCAACCTGGAAAATGCACTCGATAGCGTAGCTGAAGGCGAGCGCGAGTGGATTCCATTGATGGCAGAATTTTGGCAGGGGTTTAATCAGCAGTTACTCAGTAAAGCCGATGTGGATCGCCCAGGCAACGAGCTGATTGATGAAGCTTGCCCTAAATGTGGCAAGCCCTTACAAAAACAATTAAGCCGCTTCGGCACGTTTATTGGCTGTACGGGCTATAACGATACGCCTAAATGTGACTACAAACGTAGCCTCAATGGCGCGGCTCAAGTAGGTAGCGACCCAATCATCATCGGCACCGATGTTGAAACCAGCAAAGAAATTATGCTGATGAACGGGCCTTACGGGCCCTATTTACAGCTAGGCGTAGCGGTTGAAGGTGACAAAAAGAAACCAAAACGTGTAAGCGTGCCCAAAGAGATTCCACTGACCGATATGAGCTTGGAAACCGCGAAAATGGTACTGTCGCTCCCGCGTGATTTAGGCTTGCATCCTGAAACCAATAAAAAGGTGATTGCCAACATTGGTCGCTTTGGTCCTTATGTAAACCATGATGCTAAATTTAAATCGATCCCAAAAACAGAAAGTGTATTTACCATTGATTTAGCAGGTGCAGTCGCCTTGCTCGCCGCCGCTCATACGGGCCCTGCGCCATTATGCTCACTTGGTAGCCACCCGACTGAAGACGGACAAATTGAAGTGTTTGCCGGACGTTACGGCCCTTACGTGCAGCACGGCAAGGTTCGGGCAACGCTTCCAAAAAGTGTTGAGCCTGAATCGCTCACGCTAGAAGAAGCATTAGAGTTATTAAATGCTAAGGCAGCAAAAGAGGCACCCGCTAAAAAGGCGAGCGCCAAGAAAACAGCTGTGAAAAAAGTCAGCGCGAAGAAACCTGCAACTACCAAAAAAACAGTTACCAAGCCCTCAACCGCTAAAACAACTGTTAAAAAATCTCCAGTCAAAAAAGCCGTAAGCAAAAAAACTGACAGCGCGGAATAAAAACACTAGCGCTAATTTAAGTTAAAGTTTCACCCATAAAAAAAGCGGCCTAGTGCCGCTTTTTTTACAAAGATGTTATAAGAAAATCAACCGCTGACGTGCTCACCCAAAGAAGCTATATCATTGTGCTCCACCCATTTACGAATACGATTAGCATCTCCAACCCGAGTCATTTTTCCTGCAGAATCAAGCAACACGATAATCATTGGTTGCCCGGATATTTCAGCCTGCATCACTAAGCAACGTCCGGCTTCATTGATAAAGCCAGTTTTAGATAAACCGATAACCCAATTTCCAGCACGTACCAATGCATTCGTGTTTACAAAGTTAATTGGATTTTGCCGCCCATACAACGTAATCTCTTGCGAGGCGGTCGTACTGACTTGGCGGATTTCAGGATAGCTATATGCGGCATTGACCATTTTAGCCAAATCCCCTGCCGTAGAAACATTGTTACTATTTAAGCCTGAAGAATCCACAAAATGCGTAGATTTCATCCCTAACAGTTGTGCCTTATAATTCATCGCGGCGACAAATGCAGTAATGCCACCTGGATAATTACGCCCTAATGCCGATGCCGCACGGTTCTCTGAGGCTATTAAAGCCAGTTGCAACAATTCTCCGCGAGTAAGTATGGTGCCTACGCCGAGCCTTGATCTAGTTCCTTTGAGATAATCAACATCTTCATCCGTAATATAGAGCAGATCATCCATTGGTAAATGAGCATCGAGCATCACCATTGCCGTCATCAACTTGGTAACTGAGGCAATCGGTGTAGGTAAATCTGTGTTTTTTGCATAGACGGTTTCACCTGTGAGCTGGTTGATGACCAGCGCTTTAAGTGAGGCTAGCTTTAGTGGGGTGCTGCCGTCATAGGCATCAACTGCCATGGCTTTATGCGTACGAATCCGATTGTGAACCCTAGGTGCACTAGATTTAAATTTAACTTTTTTATACTTATGAACAACCTTGGCCTTACTACTTGAGGTGGCAGTCTTGTAAGACTTTTTTTCGGCGGCATGCAAAGCCATTGGTGCGGCACTCAGCATTACTGCGATATAAAAAATAAATAATTTGCGTGCGGAAGTTTTCATTACTCGTTCTACCTCATGGAGTTACGATTGAATACTATATAAAAACTTTAGCTTTGTCATCAATAATTTATATTTTCATATTAATCAGATATTGGCTATATTTGCCTTGTTGGCAACACGCTTTAAATTATTAATGCCCGCCTTATAAATTACGTTAAAATTCACCCTGACACCTACGGAAGCGCTGATTAAATGAGCGAGCGGGATAAAGTGCACCCGTAAAGGGCATGTCCGTAGAATATATGCGCTGAAGCGCATTATTCATACGCCAAAGGCGCACGGAACGCAGAAACCGAGATAGTACGCCTTGTACAGCGAGGTTTCGAGTACCGCGCAACGACGCAATTTTCCCGTGTAGCCATTTAATCAGCGCTTCCCTAACTTAATGACTTTAAAGTAGATAACCATGCGTACACCACCACATCTTTACTATAGTGCCAAACATTTATGGACAAAACCAACGGCAGATGGCGTTTGGGAAGCAGGCATTACGGATTATGCACAAGATTTATTAGGTGATGTTGTATTTATTGATGCGCCGTCAGTAGGTAGCGAACTTAAAGCAGATCAGCCTTGCGGCTTGATAGAGTCTGTTAAAACGGGCTCCGACTTACATGCCTTGGTGGATGGCGAAGTGCTGGAAATAAATCAAGCACTAATCAACTCGCCTGAGCAAATCAATGAAGATCCTTATAAAGCCTGGATCTTCAAATATAAAGCGCACGATACTGAGGTTGAAAAAAAGCTACTTTCCGCTGAAGCTTATCAAACCTTGATTAGTACTTTGTAGCGTAAGGCACTAGTTTGAAAAATTTCGAACTATAGCTAATCTCAAAAATAACGTCATCTCGTGTCATTCTGAGCGAAGCGAAGAATCCAGTGCGTACTAGTTGCATTGTGCTGGATTCTTCGCTTTGCTCAGAATGACGATTTTTTAGCTAAATGATGCTTTGCCATTCTTTAGAAGATTAGCTATAGCGTGAGCGCATCACTTTTGGAACACCAGTCGCACCGACTCCACTAGCCTTTCCACTTCGGCTTTAATGTTAGCGGTCATTGCCTGCTCTATCCGCGGCACTTCACCGCCGAGTATTTCATGCACTTTGTTGCCTAAGGCTTGCTCAACTGCTGGCAGTTCAGCATTCAAAGTTTGCTTAAATTCATCTTTTGCATTTTCTGCCAGCGCTTCAAAATCTGTTTTTAAAGTAGCGCTTAACTCATTAGACAAACCTTGATACAACGTGGGGAAGGTATCGCCTAGCTTTTGCTGCAATTGTTGCTGAGATTGCAGTTGCAACGCATCTAGATAAACACTTAACTCCACTTGCGTTTGCTGCGTGAGCGCTTTATAAACAGCCGCCAATTCCGACGCTAGATTGGCTTGATGTTGCGTTAAAATATCTTCGTGCAGTCGTGATATTTTTGTTTGCAAAGCATGGGTGGCATTTTCTACTGCCACTTTTTCCAGGTGCGTTAAATCAGCTTGCAATTGATCCGTAAGCGCTTGCTGTAATTGAGGTAATGCAGCATTCAACTTATCCTGCACCACTGTAGTGCCTTCTAACTGCATTTGGTTAAAAGTTTGGTCTAAATCTGATTGAATTATTTCAACATTAGCCCGCAACATTTTGGGAATCTCTGTTGCAAAGTCGGCTCTTGCTTTATCCACAAGGCCTGCGGTTTGATTGGTAATGACCTGTTGCGCATGAATAACTTCACCGCTGACATATTGCTTTAAATTAGCCTCCAGCGCGCTTTGTGCCAGATTTGATTTCTGTGCAAGCAACTCCGTTTGTTGATTGATCGCACTAGAAAGATAAGCCTGGCTCGCTTTTTGAATATTGGCTGATTCACTCAACAAGTGATCAAGCAGTTCTTCACGCATATTATTTTTAAGCTTTTGGGTAATGGTGATTTCAATCTCACCCGCTAACTGCGGTCTGATTTGCGCAACAATCGCCGCGATGATATCTGGCGTAATCTGCGCTGGGGCTAACCTCGACTGTGTTGCTACATGCACTTCTGTTAATAGCGGTATGTCATCATCTTGCATAGTATTCAACCCTTGAATTTAGACATCATGAATAGTCGTCACCTGACTACTAGCCACATCCGTTGATTTTACCTGGTAGCCACGATCCCGATAAAACTTAAAACGAGATCTAGCGGCTACTTTATCTTCTTCATCAATCCCAACAATTTCCACCAACACTCTAAATCGACTAAAAAATGGGGGGTGCACCGTTTGCAAGTTAATCAGAATATCATCTTGAATTAAATGTTGGCCATCAGCATCAATCACAATAGGTGCATATTGACTTAATGCATCAAAAGGCATGGTGCTACTCGGTAAAAAACTAGGTGCAGATTGTTGCCAAAGGCGTTGTTGTAACAACTGTCCCATGGCATCATTTTGCGTAAAAATAGTCAGCCGACACCCGCGAGCCACAGCTTTCTCACTAAGCTCGACTACTTTTACCAGCTTATCTGGCACGTTAAAAAAAAACTCTACGCGTGTCATCGCACAAGCACTAAGCATTCAACTTATTTGCTCGCGCTACCAAAAACGCAGTCAGCAAGGGCACCGGGCGGCCCGTACCCCCTTTTTCTTTACCTGACTTCCAAGCAGTGCCAGCAATATCCAAATGTGCCCACTCATATTTTTTAGTAAATCTCGATAAGAAACAAGCGGCCGTAATACTACCACCCGCGCGACCTCCAATATTGGCGATATCGGCAAAATTGCTATCTAACAAAGGTTGATAATCATCCCACATCGGCATGTGCCAAGCACGGTCTAGCGCTGCCTCACCCGCATTTAACAACTCTTTTGCCAAGTCGTCGTTATTGCTAAATAAACCACTAGCATGATGGCCAAGCGCAATGACACACGCACCGGTTAATGTGGCAATATCAACTACGGCACTCGGCTCAAACCGCTCGGCATAAGTCAGTGCGTCACACAATATCAAGCGGCCTTCGGCATCCGTATTTAATACTTCAATCGTTAACCCGGACATACTCGTCAGTACATCGCCAGGGCGCGTTGCGCGGCCATCAGGCATATTTTCGCAAGTAGGGATAATACCAATAACATTCAGCGGCAATTTCATTTCCGCGATGGTTTTAAACGTGCCCAGCACGCTTGCTGCGCCGCACATGTCATATTTCATTTCATCCATCTCAGCACCGGGCTTCAATGAGATGCCACCAGTATCAAAGGTAACGCCCTTACCGACTAACACCACAGGCTTTTGATCTTTGTGACCTTTTAAGTGTTGCATGATAATAAACTTTGGCGGCTCTTCACTGCCTTGCGTCACCCCTAAGAATGAACCCATGCCTAATTCCTTTAGCGCATCAGTGTCTAAAACTTCAACCTTCAAGCCATAAGCTTTGCCCAGGGCTAACGCTTGCTCAGCAAGATAAGTTGGCGTACAGACATTAGGCGGTAAATTACCTAAATCCTTTGCTAAACTCACGCCTGCAGCCAGCGCACGACCTTCAGCCACAGCTGACTCAGCTTCGTTTAATGTGTTGGCATCAGCAATACTAATGGTGAGCTGTTTTAACTCTTTTTTAGCTTCTTTTTCTTCAGCGGCCGTTTTTTTACGTTTAATCGCATCAAAACGATAAGTGGCATCCAACACCACTTCAACCAAATGCGCAACCTTCCAACCAACGCTCAACTCTTTAACTGGGAGCTCTGCTAAAAAACTCACAGCTTCAGTAGTGCCGCTCGCAGCGACGGCCTTAACAGAAGCACGTACCGCTTTGCAGAATTGCTTTTCAGCAAATTCAGCCAGCTTACCCAACCCAACCAGCAATACACGCTCAACTTGTGAACCAGGCACATTGTGCAACATCAACGTTGCCTCTAATTTGCCATCTAAGTCACCACGCTTAAGTATATTGGTAATATAACCGTTTGATGCATCATCTATCGCTTGTGCCGCATTGGATAACTGATGTGACTCATAAACACCTACAATGGCACAATGACTCTGCTGTTTTTCCGCATGTGCTGTTTTTATGTTAAATTCCATTTAGTTGCATCCTTGATTTTGTGGTTATTTCATTTATCAATCTATAATGACGTTTGATTGCGAATGTCAGTAAATTTTAATTAAATTATCGCGTGTTTTACACGTAATTCATAGCCGTAAATAAATTAGTCAATAAATCCTATGCTTTTTAAACGCTCACTCCTACAAGAACTTATTTCTACCGCAGCTGGTGCGTTCCTTATTTTGCTCGGCATTGTCATCGCCCAGCGTGCCGGCAACCTTATTCGCCTTGCAACAAAAGGGGTACTACCAAACGATGCAATTATCACCATGCTCGGTTTTAATATGATCAAGTACCTGCCGATGATACTGTCATTGACCATTTTTTTGGCCGTTCTGATGACCTTATCGCGCTGGTATCGCGATTCTGAAATGGTAGTATGGTTTAGTAGCGGCTTAAGCATCAATAGTTGGATTCGCCCCGTGCTTAGCTTTACTGTGCCCGTTATCGCGCTGATTACAGTTTTAAGCTTATTTATTATGCCGTGGGCAACAAGTAAAGGTGATGGCTTTCTCACGCAGCTTAAAAGTCGCGATGATTTAGCCTCCATCAGCCCGGGCGTATTTAAAGAATCAGGCAATGGCGAGCGCGTATTTTTTATAGAAAGCTTTGATGAGCTTGGCAATGTTGTAAAAAATATATTCGTTCAATCTATGCAGCATCAAAAGTTAGGCATTATTGTTGCCGCAGAAGGCAGTCGCTTTATAGAAAAAAATAATGACCACTTTTTACTCCTGCAAAATGGTCGGCGCTATCAAGGTTCACCCGGAACAGCTGAGTTCTCAACCACAGAGTTTGAAAAATATGCTATTAGAATTGAAGCTAAAGAAGTTAAGGAGTCGCCTCCTAGCACACAATCAAAATCCAGCCAGGAGCTATTGCACAGCAAAAACTCAGCCAATAATGCCGAGCTACAATGGCGCTTCGCCATTCCAATTTCGGCATTGATCCTATCCTTACTTGCCATTCCCTTAAGTGCAATAGACCCACGTGCTGGCCGCTCTGTTAATTTTGCCTTAGCGCTGATTATTTACATCATCTACAACAATTTACTAAGCATCATGCAGACTTGGGTTACACAAGGCATAGTCAACGAGGTCATCGGTCTATGGCCAGTACATTTGCTATTTTTAGCACTGGCTATTTACATGCTTTACAGAAGAGGTCGGCAGCTACCTATGTTACCAAAGATTTTCACCCTGCCTTGGTCTGCATTTCGTCCTAAACATTAAGTTAATAGCGCCGAATACCCCATGAGAATTATCACCCGATATTTGCTAAAAGAAATCACCGTTAATGTGCTGCTTATTACGCTTGCGCTCATTGCTATGTTTTCATTTTTTGATTTATTACAAGAACTAGATAACCTAGGTAAAGGTGATTATGGATTGAGCAAAGTTGGGCTATTTGTATTACTAAGCGCACCGGGGCACATCTACGAGGTAATGCCTGTCGCGGTTCTAGTGGGATGCATGATGACCTTGGGCCAGTTTGCACGCTATTCGGAACTTATTGTATTAAGAGTGAGCGGTATTTCACTGCTAAATCTAGTATTTCTGCTATTAAAAATAGGCGTGATATTTACCCTGCTCACCTTTTTTGTAGGCGAGCTCATCACCCCACTAAGTGAAAAAATGGCACAACGGATGCGATTAAAAGCAACAGACTCCGTGATTGTGCAAGATTTTATGTCGGGACTTTGGGTGAAAGACGGCAACAACTTTGTGAATGTAGAAGAAGTGTTAGTTGATACCACGCTACTCAATGTTCATATTTACGAATTTGACCATAAATTTCATCTGCAAACCATAAACCATGCTAAAAGCGGGGAGTTTGATAAAGACCAGTGGCATTTAAAAGAGGTGACTCAAACGCATTTTGACCAAGATTCCAATCGTGTTGTGCGGCTAGAGAATGCCACCTGGCGCTCGCTTATTCGTCCAGAGTTACTTAATGTACTATTAGTGTTACCAGAAAAAATGTCTGCTTGGAATTTGTATTCGTATATACAACATTTGTCGATTAACAAACAAAAGACCACGCGTTATGAAATGGCACTTTGGGCAAAAATCGTTTACCCACTTGCATGCTTGGTTATGGTGATTTTAGCAGTGCCGTTTGGGTTTATTCAGCAACGTGCCACAGGCGCCAGCACTAAAATATTCATGGGGATTATGCTCGGCGTGCTTTACCAAATACTGAGTGGTGCGTTCGTACACTTAGGCCTATTAAACAATTGGCCTCCACTTTTTAGCGCCATTATGCCGACCATTTTATTTTTACTGGCAGGTCTTGTCATGCTCTATCAAGTTGATCGTAGATAACAGGGAGCAGACTAATTGCTTTTGGTTGCGCTAACAATCCTGTTTTTTAACAACCTATCATGCAGAAACAGCTTATCATGATCAAAAATAGCCCACAAAAACCCGGCCCCGCATAGCAGTAAACTTAAGCTTGCCAGCATGTATCTAGCCAAAGCATGACTCAAAGTAAGCGTTTTATTTTCCTGATTAACTATCTTCATATTCCAAGCTTGCATAGCCAATGTTTGCCCGCCTTTTACCCAGCAACGCACAAAATACGCACCCACTGACGACCACAAAAAAAACTGCAACAAGAAACGCTTAACAGCACCGGTTGCATCACCAACCAACCATAAAAACAGAGCAGCGCATGCAAAACTAATCGCAATGACAGTCAGTGCTTCATAAATAAAACAAGCCCCTAATTTGAATAAGCTAGGGGCAGTTAATTGCGCTATTGGTTTTTTATTCATATAAAAGAGCTGTTAGGATCAGTAGTCTGACAGCAAAAATGCATACATTGGGTTTTGCACTTTTGAATCAATCGGTAGTTATCAGCTTTCGCTACTGCATCAATTTAAATCAGCATCAGTATAAGCATCAGGTGATTCTGCGCGTAATCTGGCGCGCTCTGATTCCGGTAACTTTTGATATTCTTGCCATTTTTTACGCAATTCATTTTTTTTGTCTGCTGATAAAGCCTGAAACTGCTGATGTCTTTTTCTGGCATTCTCCCGCTCATAGGGTGTCATTCGACTCCAATTTGAAAGCCGCTTTGTTACTAACGCTTGTTTGCTGGCGCTCATTTTTGGATAGTCGCGCGCAATATCCAACATTTTTTCACGCTGCCATGGTCGCAATGTATCCCACTCTGCAGCAAGCGGATTTAAAACCTGATGCTGTGCATCTGAGAGCTCTGCCCAAGTCACATTGGCTTCATCTGCAATGGCTAAACTGCTAAAAACTAACGCTAAAGCTAATACTGTACTTTTAAATCTCAATTGGAATCCAGCCATGCGTTAAACCCTTTATCTGCATACGCTTCAGGTGGCAAATCAGAAGCCAACAAGAAGGCATCACTATTTTCTAAATTATGTGTAAAACTAAATTGCTGCGCCACAAAAAGAGCAAGCAACATTGCCACCACTAATAGCGCTGAAGACATTATTTTATGCTGCCCCACATGGTGACCAAACCATTGTAAAACATGCCCGCTTTGATTCACCCCGTGATGACTAGCAGCTTGTGTCTGCAGGCTTGTTAATTGACTTACAGCAAGGCTACGTGCGGCTGATAGCCGCTGAACCTCAACCGGGGTTAATTGCTGCACGCGATGATCCAACAAATCAACAATGTGATTAGCAATTTGCGCTTCGACCATTAACTGGGCGTCATTCATCAAGTGACTATCGTTCACTTTTTCTGTTTTATTTTCATTTGTATTCATTGCTCCTACCTAACCTTTCGAGCCACGATTATTGACCATGTCTCCAGATAAACCAAGCTTATCCAAACCCTGTTTCTTTAATTCTGCAGCCAACGCACGTACCGCTCGCGAACAGTGCGTTTTAACACTGCCATCCGAGCAACCCATAATACTTGCAGTTTCTGCCACATCCATGTCCTCCCAGTAACGCAGCACAAAGGCCTCGCGTTGACGTGCCGGTAATTTTTCTAACGCTCGCTCAATGAGCACAATAGTTTGACTGCGTGCCAGTTTGGTCGATGGCTCATCGCTATCGTCTTCCACATCTATCGTGTCTAACGGGTCGCGCTCGTCGCTCCCGTCGCTACTACCGCCAAAAGAAGATAGCAATGTCGTCCATAAATTACGTACTTTTTGTCTGCGCCAATAATCCCGCATCGTATTTTGCAAAATACGTTGAAACAGCATTGGAAACTCGGCAACTGGATTATTGGCGTACTTTGTGGCGAGCTTCATCATCGAATCTTGTACGATATCAAGCGCTGCATGATCATCACGCACAGCATAAGCCGTCTGCTTAAATGCACGACGTTCTACTGCAATCAGAAAGTCAGAAAGTTCTTTAGGTGTTGCCATTTATATGAATGATATGACCAATAAATAGGTTTAAACAGCGCAAGTCTAAAGTATATCAGGTTTATATTTTGCACTAAGCTTTAAGCTTGGTTACAATCTGATCAATCAACACAACGAGCAGCTTTTATGACAAAATTTATTTTACTGGGCCTGGTTATCTGGCTAGCGATTTATGTCTTAAAACGTGTGGTGAATCAATCAAACTCGCAGCCATCCAACACGCCTGCGCCTAGTGACACTGGGGCTGAAAACCCTGAGACTGAAAACCCTGAGACTGAAAACATGGTGCAATGCGCAACTTGCAAGGTACATTTGCCCAGATCAGAGGCTTTTTTAGTCAACAGTAACTTTTACTGCAGTAAAGCACACATTCCAAATTCATGAGTTTTATTAAATCACCATTAGAGATTAGTTTTAATCCGCTTATTGCAATGCAAAATGATTTATCGCTGCAAGCGCGTGCTATCCGCATCATCAATATTTTCCGCTTTATTTTAAGTTTAGTTTTTATATCTTTTTATTTTTATGTAGAAAAATCCAATTGGCTAGATAGCGAAAATGCGCCCCTGTTTTTTAGCTTATCATTAGCCTACGGGCTTTTTAGCTTCACGCTACTTGCAATCTCGCCCTTCAAATCAAAAGCCCTTACCTACTTCCACCCCCTACAAATCGTCATTGACATTATTTTTGTTATTCTAATGATGTATGCCGCCGGCGGGATTCAAAGTGGATTAGGGCTTTTGCTCATCATTACTATCGTGACGGCAAGCTTGGTTAGCAATGGTCGTTTATCCTTATTTTATGCGGCGGTTGCCACCATCGGGTTACTGCTGGAACAAAGCTATCAGATCACCAAGTGGGGTCTATCGGCATCATCTTACTCTCAACCGGTAATGCTGAGCTTAGGCTGTTTTGCCACTGCATGGCTAGCTTACAGCCTAGCTAAACGCATGCAGCAAAGTGAAGCGCTCGCGTCGGCGCGGGGAGTGGATCTTGAAAACCTGGAGCAAGTAAACGCACTGATTACACAAGAGATGCAAGACGGCGTGATAGTTGTGGATCAGAATGCTAACATTCGCCACCACAATACCCAAGCCAACACATTGCTATCTTTAACAAAGAATAGTCACCAACCGCTACAGCTTGACGAAAGTACGCCTGAAATTGCAAGGGCATTTTCGGATTGGGTCAACAGTGAAAACGCCATGACAAACTCAATAATCTCAATCAATAATCGAGAATTGAAACTGAGATTTGAGCCAATCAATCATGACAACCGCCAACTTGGCGCCGTCATTTTCATTCAAGACTGGAGCCAAATACAATCTGTGGCACAACAAGCCAAGCTGGCGGCATTAGGCCGGTTAACGGCAAATATCGCTCATGAAATTCGCAATCCGTTAAGTGCTATTAGCCATGCTAATCAACTATTGCAAGAAGAAGAAAATATCACCCCGCCTAATATGCGCATGTTACAAATCATTGCAGACAACATTGGACGCATTGACCAAATCATTAAAGATGTTCTTGAGCTCAATAGACGTGACCGCACACACCAAGAGAACATTGCCCTTAATCCGTTTTTGACTGATTTTTATCACCAATTTTGTGCAGTTGAAAAAGTACCTGCATCAAACTTTAAACTCACACTTTTTACGCAAGAACAAACCATTACTTTCGACCAGCGTCATCTCACACAGATTTTATGGAATGTATGTAAAAATGGTTGGGAGCATAGCCGTAAACAAGAACATAGCCTAAATTTACACTGTGTAGAAGTAGGCAATGCCGGCTTGAATTTGGAAATTAGCGATGATGGCGATGGTGTGGCAGAGCAAAATCGTAGCAAGTTATTCGAGCCATTTTATACCACTAAAGCAACCGGCAATGGACTAGGGCTTTATATCTCTCGTGAGCTGGCAGAGGCCAACGGCGCGTTTTTACGCCACCACGCGCTAGACCATGGCAGCGCGTTTATTCTGCAGTTAACAAGCGATCACTCATAGGGCAGCATCTCACATGAATCAAAAATTAAGCTGTTTAATCGTTGATGACGAAACCGATATTCGAGAACTGCTGGTCATGACGCTCGATCGCATGGGCATAGAAACCTACGGTGCAAGCGGTGTAGCCGAAGCTAAAGCGCTACTTAAGCAGCGCACCTACGCACTTTGCCTGACAGACATGCAAATGCCTGATGGAACCGGGCTGGATTTAGTGAATTACATCGGTGAACATCATGCCGGGTTGCCGATTGCCGTCATCACCGCACACGCTAGTGCAGACAATGCCGTCTCCGCGCTTAAAGCAGGGGCGTTTGACTATTTAAGCAAGCCAATCTCGCTCAAACAACTTCGCCCCGTCATCGAGTTTGCGGTCAAACTTTCGACACAAGCCAATGCTGGCATCCTGAACACACTGGAAATGATTGGTGACTCCGACCCCATTAAATCAGTGCGTGCGATGATCGCAAAGCTGGCGCGTAGCCAAGCGCCTGTTTATATCAGTGGCGAATCGGGTAGCGGTAAAGAGTTGGCGGCCAAGCTTATTCATCAAAATAGCTCACGTGGCGATGGTAATTTTATTGCAGTTAACTGTGGTGCAATCCCGGAAAACCTGATGGAAAGTGAATTTTTCGGCTATAAAAAAGGTGCCTTTACCGGCGCCAATCAAGACAAAGAAGGTTTATTTCAGGCCGCCAATGGCGGTACACTATTTTTGGATGAAGTTGCTGACTTGCCGCTAGCCATGCAAGTAAAGTTATTGCGCGCCATTCAAGAAAAAAAAGTACGCATGGTGGGCGGCACCGCTGAAGAGGCTGTAGATGTGCGCATTATTAGTGCCACACATAAAAACTTATCTGAAATGATGGATGCAGGGCAGTTTAGGCAAGACCTGTATTATCGCCTCAATGTGATTCAGCTTAAAATGCCGGCACTGCGTGACCGCCCGGTAGATATTCCATTACTGGCAAATCTATTATTATCAAAATTGTGTAAAAGCCAAAATGTTGACGTACCGCTGATCAATCCACAAGCGCAGACTTACCTATCTACATTAAAATTTCCAGGCAATGTGCGTGAGCTTGAAAACATGCTCGAACGCGCACTTGCCTTATGTGATGGCAAAAATATCATCATTGAAGACTTACAGATTGAAGGTAATGCAGTTGCAAAAGCACGGGAACCCGCTTTATTTGACTCCAATAAAACATCAGAACTCAACCTGACGGATTATCTTGAAGAGATTGAGAAAAAAGCGATTATTCAAGCATTGGACAAAACCAACAACAACAAAACGGCCGCTGCAAAACTGCTAGGAGTTACCTTCCGCACTTTACGTTACCGACTAGCTAAACTAGGCCTTGCGAAAGACGATGAGTCAACATTAGAAGAAGATAATGTTTCAGAGTAAGCTCGCAAGGTTTAACCTGCAAGTTAGTAGTTAAAGGCAATTAAATGTTGGGATTACACAATCATGGGGATTCAGCAAAAAACGAATCCGCCACGATTGATATATGAGTTATAAAAGCACAATTGCCAAATAAGTTACATACAGCAAACCATTAAAGCCCAAATGCCATACGCGAATACCGCCTTCGCGCTCAGCCATTATCCTTAGCCAAATAGCGGCAATCAGGGTGACAATCACGCCAGCCAGCACTTCCATCCGCGGCACCCAAGGTGTGAGCATAATGCCGATAGCAGGTAACAATGTGCCCTGAAACACCATAGCACCGGTAATGTTGCCAAAGGCTAGCGTATCTTTACCTTTGCGTATCCATAAAATGCTATTCACTTTTTCTGGCAACTCAGTCGCAATCGGAATAATCAACAATGACAGTAACAATGCTGAAATACCCAGTATTTGCGCGGCAGATTCTACGCCATGAATAAAGCCTTTAGCGCCGGCTACCAGTAAACCTAAACCCAACAATAATTGAATCACAATAACCGCTGTATTATTTGGCAAGCCTAGCTTGCATAAAAACATAGTGCCATCAGATTCTGTGGCATGGCCGTCATCCACCAAGGCTTTAGAAGCACGCAAAGTGAGCATTACGTAAATAAAGTAAATCATCACCATGCCAAAACCAAGCGTAGCGCGCACGGCAGCTTGCGTATGCGGGATAAACATCGCGAGCGTAGCAAACGCGAAGGCTGCAATAAAGAAATTTAAATCGCGTTTAAGCCCGGTTTTTTCTGGGCGTAAATGGCCTTGTGTACCGCGACGTTTCCACACTGAAATGGCCATCAAGCAAATTGAAAGCGTGGCTAACATCAAAGGTGCGCCTAAAATGGCACCCACGCCTATTTCTTCATTGGTGGTCACATTTTGCGTACCAGCCAGCAAAGCCAGCACTGGCACCATGGTTTCGGGCAATGCTGTGCCAACTGCGGCAAATAACGAGCCGGTGACACCTTCAGAAATTCCCAATTTTTCACCCAAATGCTCCAGTGCATTGGTGAATACTTCTGCTGCGATTAAAATCACAACCAGCATCGCTAGCAACTCTAAAAATACCATTTAGTCTATTCCTTAAAATAAATACTGTATAAATTCCGTAATGTTGGCATTTTATACTCAAATATGCCTAAAATCAGCGTTATGAAAACTCAACTTATCGATAAAGCCGGCTTAGCGCATCACGCGCAGTGGATTACCTCGCCAAATTTTGACGCACGCCCACAGGCTGAAATTTGCTTGATTGTGATTCACAACATCAGCCTGCCTCCCGGCCAATACGGTGGCAATGGTATTGTTGAGCTTTTTACCAATCAGCTCAACCCTGCCGAGCACCCTTACTATGCGCAGATCTACACGCAAAAAGTTTCAGCGCATTTTTTAATTCGGCGCGATGGTGCGCTGATACAATTTGTTTCATGCATGAATCGCGCCTGGCATGCAGGCGCATCAATTTGGCAAGGGCGTGAACGTTGTAATGATTTCTCAGTCGGAATTGAGCTAGAAGGTTCAGACTTTGAAGCGTTTGAACCCGCGCAATATCAAACGTTAAAAAAATTGATAGTGGGCATTAGTGACGCCTACCCAATACAGGCTATAGTAGGGCATTCAGATATTGCTCCGGGACGCAAAACTGATCCTGGTCCGTTTTTTAATTGGCAGGCAATTGCAAGTAACATCAAATAAAGTTACGCCAAATTAAAGTAGTATCAAATAAAACACCGAACAAAATTAACCAACGTTAGCCTTTTAAATTATGCATAAAATTACGCAATCTATTTTACTCACATTATTACTAAGCTTGCTGGCCGCTTGTGGTGCCAGCGACAAATCAGCTGATAAATCTGCCCAAGCGGGAAAAGGCCCGAAACCGACCTTAATCAGCGTCACCAAAGTGCAAAGCAAATCAATTGAAATCACCGAGCAAGCGATTGGCTCACTTGAAGGCTTAATTGACCCCACCATTGCGGCAGAGGTGGCCGCACGCGTTATTAAAGTGCATGTAAGCCCTGGCCAAAAAGTTAAACAAGGCGAGCTCATTGCAACTTTAGATGCAACGGATTTTGGCTTGCAGCGTAATGAAGCGCAGGCTGAGGTTGCGCGCATTGAGGCTTTATTAAACAACCAAGCCAAAACTGTCGCACGTAGCCAAACTTTGGTGAACAAAAAATTTATCTCACAAAATGCGGTAGATAACGACTTGGCCCAACAAAATGTACTTAAAGAGCAACTCGCTGGTGCTAAAGCGCGCGTGAGCAGTATCAACCACAGCAGCAGTAAAACAAAAATATTTGCACCTACCAGCGGTGTGGTTGAAAAAAAGATTGTCGATACTGGTGAGTTTGTAAAAGTAGGTGACCCGATTCTACAAATTATGTCAAATAAACGCTTGCGTGCGCATATTCCTTTTCCGGAGCGGATCAGCGCGCAACTTAAATCCGGTTTAAAAATTCGGTTAAGCACACCTACCAGCACGCAAGCGGTTGAATCGGTGGTTCGAGAACTGAAATCCATGATTACAGAAAGCAACCGTAGCGTTGATGTGATTGCAGATGTGATAGATCAACCAGATTGGCAAGCTGGGGCTAGCGTGACCGGTACTGTGATTTTAGGCGAGCGGCCCAACGCCATGATGGTGCCTGAACAAAGCGTGGTTTTGCGACCAGCAGGTGAGGTGGTGTATGTAGTTAAAGCCGACACGGCGCATCAAGTGATTGTAAAAACTGGCGTGCGTCAAAATGGATTAGTTGAAATAATTGATGGGCTCAATGCAAACGATACGATTGTGTCCGATGGCGCAGGTTTTTTAACCGATAATGCCCCGGTAAAAATCGCCGCAGATTAGCTGACGCACTGAGCGTAATTCAACAATAATAAAAGAATAGAACACAATGACTCTGCCAGAACTCTCCATTAAACGTCACGTGCTTAGCTGGATGCTGTCAGGCGTGATTGTTTTATTCGGTATTATTTCCTACCAGCGCATCGGCGTTGATCGCATCCCCGCGATTGATTTTCCTATCATCATGGTCAACACCACATTACGTGGTGCCAATCCTGATGTCATCGACACCAGCATTACCAGCGTCATTGAATCCGCCATCAATACCACACCGGGTATTGAGCATATTCAATCCTCCTCCTCTCCCGGATTTTCTAGCGTGAGCATTACATTCTCGCTGGATAAAAACATTGATGCTGCCTACAACGAAGTACAAGCCAAAGTAAACCAAGCACTACGCCGACTGCCTGCAGACGCAGACCCTCCAATCATACAAAAAGTGGATACCAACGCCTCGGCTGTAATATGGCTAGCCTTGAGTGGCGACCGCACCATACAGCAGCTTAATTTATACGCGAACAATGTACTCAAGAAAAAGTTTGAAACCATCAACGGCGTAGGTGAAGTCACCATAGGCGGGCGCCGTGACCGTGTGATTCGCGTTAATGTTCTGCCAGAGCGCATGGCTGCCTACAAGCTGACTGCTGGTGACTTAACTGCCGCTTTTAACCGTGAGCATATACAACTGCCCGGTGGGTTTTTAGTGAGCGCACAAGCAGAGCAGTTATTAAAGCTGGATATGGAGTTTCACACCGTCAAAGAGCTGGCAGAGTTAATTGTCACCACAAAATCTGGTGTGTCTATTCGCCTGAAAGATATTGCCACGATTGAAGATGGCATTAGCGATAATCGCCAAATTGCACGCTACAACGGCAAACCAACCGTGGGTTTGGGCATGGTTAAAATCGCCAATGCCAACACTGTCGCTATTATTAAAGAAGTAGAACGCCGGCTAGAAAATGACATACGCCCTAACCTAGCACCTGGCCTAACGCTCGAAATTTCCAGCAACGACTCTATTTTTATTAACCAAATGGTCGCCTCGCTCAAAGAGCATCTGGTTGAAGGCACCTTGTTTGCTGCGCTAATCGTGTTGATTTTTATGCGCTCTTTCAGCTCAACCTTAATGGTTTGTCTGGAGATTCCAGTCTCATTGCTGGGGGCCATCGCTGTCATGTACTTTGCTGGTTACACCTTTAACAGCATGACCATGCTAGCCCTGCTGTTACTGATTGGCGTAGTGGTGGATGACGCCATTGTGGTGCGCGAAAGCATATTGCGCCACATGGAAGGCGAAACCGGCAACGGTTTAAGCGCGACTGATCTAAAAAATCCGCAAGCGGTTGCCGCATTCCGCACCCGCGCCACGATTATTGGCAGTAACGAAGTAGTCTTTGCCGTAATGGCTTCATCAGCGGCACTGGTATGTATATTTGCACCGGTGATTTTTATGGATGGCATTATTGGTAAGTTTTTCAAATCATTTGCGGTAGTGGTCACGTTCGGGGTGCTAGTCTCTTTGTTTGTTTCGCTCACACTCACCCCCATGTTGTGCTCACGCTACCTAAGTGTCACGCACAATAAAAATGCAATTTACCGCATGTTTGGGCGCATGCTTACTAGCATCGATAACGTGTATAAAAAGTTGCTTTACGCCACGCTTAATCATCGTGGCTTGGTGCTGTTATCTACCCTAGTTTTCGTTGGGTTCTCTGGCTTCTACACCCTTAAATATGTTGAAAAAGACTTTGTACCAGAAACCGACGAAAGCAGCTTTAGCATCAGGATTAACACGCCTTTAGGATCAACCTTAGACTACACCGACGCACGCTTAAAGCTGGTAGAGGCCGCTGTCGCCAGCCACAAAGATGAAGTTGATAGCTACTTTTCTACGATAGGTGCGGGTTCACGCGGGCAAGTCAATCAGGGCAATGTCAATGTGCGTTTAAAACCAAAAGAAGCGCGTAACAAGAGTCAAAAAGCACTGATCAAAGAACTCAAAGCCGAGCTGGATAAAATACCAGGCATACGCGCACTCGCGGCACCGCCATCGGTCGTGCGTGGTCAACGCTCAGAGAAATTACAGTTCAATTTAACCGGTGCCAACCTGCAAGAAATAGGTCGCATCTCACAATTGCTACAACAAAACCTGAGCAATAATACCGATATGGGCAAAGTCGATTTAGATGTTCAGCTAGATTTACCGCAACTCACCATGCAAATAGACCGCGCAAAGGCAGCAAGCCTAGGTCTAAATGCCACAGATGTCGCCACGGCTGTTAGCCTATATGCTGGTGGCATCAACGTTGCCAAATATAATGAGGCTTCAGGTGACGGCCAGCGCTACGACATTCGCCTAAAGGCCACCGAAGGCGACCTGAACAACGTTGCCGATTTAAGCAAAATTTACCTGCGTAACGCTACTGGTGATTTAATTCGCTTGGATGCTGTCGCCAACTTCAAACAGGAGTTAGGACCAGCGGTGATTGGTCGGTATGATCTGCAATATGCTGCAAATTTTTATGCCAATCCCAACATGCCATTAGGTGAAGCCGTTGAGTTAGTCAAAACCACTGCCAGCAAAATCGTGCCGCCAGATTACACACTTAAACTCACAGGCCAAGCTGAAGAGTTTGGCAAAACGTTTACCAATATCAAGTTTGTACTGTTGCTAGCTTTCACTTTACTGTACATGGTCTTAGCCAGCCAATTCAACTCATTCATCCAGCCCTTCATTATCATGCTGGCGCAGCCGCTTGCCATTATTGGCGGGCTCATTGCGCTATTGATTACAGGTGACAGCCTCAACATGTACTCCATGATTGGATTGGTACTGCTAATCGGTTTAGTGGCTAAGAACTCTATTTTGCTGGTAGATTTAACCAATCAATTGATAGAAAAAGGTGCCAATATTGACGACGCACTAAAAGAGGCCTGCCCCATCAGGGTACGTCCGGTAGTGATGACCTCACTCACCATTATTTTAGCGCTGCTTCCCGCCGCGATAGGATTAGGCGCAGGCAGTGAAACCAACAAGCCGTTATCTGTTGCCATTATCGGTGGCATGATTTCATCCACGCTACTCACATTAGTAGTGGTGCCTGCCGCGTACTCGTTAGTAATGGGTGGTTTAAGTAAGTGGAATAAACGCCACGATTTATTGGCTTAATTAAGCTACCAGCTGGCACATTGGGCTAGTTAGCCTCGGTGAGCATATGGGCGACCGCACGTTTAAAGGGTGAAATGCGGTTGCCAATATGTAACGAAGCGCGCCTTATTAAGCGCGCTGGCAGCGCATTATTGCTGTAGAGTTTGGCAATGACGTGAGTCGCTGCAAACAGCGGCCGTGTGGCGCGTTTGTGTGTTTTTTCATAGCGCGCAAGCAAGCTTGCAGAAGCGATATCACCACCTCGCGTATGCGCCGTATTAATTTCATGGGCCAGTGATGCCGCGCTACGCAACCCGAAATTGAACCCATGCGCGGTGACGGGGTGCATACCCACTGCTGCATCACCAACCAAGGCAAAACGCGGTGCTACAAAGCGATCGGCATACACAGTAACAAGTGGATAAGCGTGGCGCGTTGAAACAAGGCGCATAGCACCCAGCCTGTGCTTGAAGCGCGCCTCAACAGCGTGATTAAAATCCTCTTCAGGCATTGTCATCAGGCGCTTAATGTCGTGCGCTGGCAAGGTAATCACAACTGATGAACGCATGCCATTCATCGGCAATAATGCCAGTGTTTGGTGATAGTCAAACCACTCCCAAGCTACATGCTGGTGTGAAACCTCATGCTCCATCACGCAGACCATCATCGTTTTGCCAAAATCATGCATGGAGACAGCAATGCCCATCGCACGGCGCGTTTCTGAAAAACGGCTATCTGCGGCCACAATAAGTTGTGCTTCAATCAACGTACCATTTGCCAGCCTTAGATAACCACCTTTGCTATCGGTACTCACTTGAATAATTTCTGCATTGGTCAACAAAGTAATGTTAGCGGACGCCTTAACCGCTTCAAATGCGGCCTTGCGGATGAGGCAATTAGAAATAAGGTAGCCTAATTCATTTTGTTGACTATCACGGTGATCAATTTGCATCGCATATAACGACGAACCATTAAGCACACGGGCATCACGTAGCGGTGAAATAGCCTCTTGGTTTATACGTTGCCAAAGACCAAGCGTTTGCATCAGCTGGGCCGAATGATGCGTAAGCGCAATCTCACGCCCATCAAAAGCAGGGCTTGCCAGCGCGTCCTCAAATTGCCGCTCAATCACTGCAGTGAGTAAGCCGCTATCTGCCAACGCTTGTGCAAAACATAATCCAGAAGGTCCTGCACCCACGATAACGATGTCAAAATTCATAGTGGTTTAGTTAGCTGTTTGATAAATAGCCATCATTAGATAAAAATCAAGTGCAGGTTTTGACGTGCATCAACAAATAGCGACTCAATTTTAACTTGGTTACTAACGCAACGTGAATTTAGCTGGCGATAATATAAAGTAAAATAACTCAATTAAATCAATACTATTAAATATAATTTCACCCTAAAGATGCCTGTACGCTACCGTACTTATAAAACTAGTTGGAAAATATTCAGAATATGATGTAATATGCCGACCTCATTGGTTAAGCGGGTGCTTAGCTCAGTTGGTAGAGCGTCGCCCTTACAAGGCGAATGTCAGCGGTTCGACCCCGTTAGCACCCACCAAAAAACCAGTGTAGTGACTAAAATCGTATTAGTTGTATCAATACGTATGTTTTAAGGAGTGGTAGTTCAGTTGGTTAGAATGCCTGCCTGTCACGCAGGAGGTCGCGGGTTCGAGTCCCGTCCGCTCCGCCAGAAAACGTAGTGTGAGCTTATCAATGCTCACACTACGATTCTTTTATAGGCGCTCTGCCTAAATGATTCCCGCAATTTCCAATAATCCGCCAATTACCTTATAGTCGTTACCTTTCTGATTAAAACTTCAACATGAACCCAGAAGACTTACAACGCTTGGTCACATTGGCGATGCCTTATGGTAAATACAAAGGTCGCCTCATTGCTGATTTGCCTGGCAACTATTTAAATTGGTTTGCCCGCGACGGATTTCCTTCTGGCGAGCTGGGGCGATTATTGCAGTTGATGCAGGAAATCGACCATAACGGGCTATCTCCTTTGCTGGAGCCGCTAAGAAATAAATCTTAAACTAGGTACGTTAATGCAATGTGATGAACTGCAAGGCTACTATTTCAGCAAACCGTTGCCAGAGAATGAGTTTGAAGCGTTGGTGATGAACCAGTCCAAGCTAAAATAAGTCGTTTTCGGCAGTTGATTCAAACCTGGGTTAGCCATGACTTTAGCCTTAAACTAGCAGCAGAGCATTGTGTGGAATGTAAAAAATCCACTTATATTCTGCAATGAGCCTATGATGAAGGCGCAATATTCATCATAGGAGAAGCATCATGGCCAAAGGTCAAATTAAAAGTAACAAAGAAACGAAAAAACCTAAAAAAAGTAAAGATGTTGTGGTGCCCACATCATTTATAACGCCGACTAAATCGGGTGTTGTGCCCAAAAAATAAGCATTCGCTGTTTTTGTGCAGCGCATTAAAGCCACTTAAGAAGCGCATCTATCGCTCACAATGCGCCGGCTTTAACGCTAAATTACAGCGCTGATTTACAAGCAAGAATTTTAACGCTTTAAAACCAGTGAGTACCGTTATTTTACGGCGCCATCAGCTTCAAATTTTAAGTTTGCCATCACATCAAAGCTTGTGTTAAAACTGTCTTTAATTTCTGAAAATACATTTTTTAACCATCGAAAGCGCATCTCATGATTAACGGCTTGGTACAGCTATTGGTTTGGCAGGGCTTGGGCGAGTTGGTGTCCATATTATTATTGCCTAACATTCCAGGTCCGGTGTTGGGTTTGTTATTTTTATTGGCATTTTTGCTGATTAAGGGTGAAGTAAACCAGCCGCTTGGCATGGTTGCAGATAGCTTCAGGCAGCATTTGGGTTTGCTTTTTGTGCCCGCCTCAGTCGGAGTGATTTTGTTTTTACCTGATTTAAAAACCCACGCATTGGCCGTCACAGCTGCCTTGTTAATTAGTGTGGTGTTAACCATTGCCACTACCGCACTGGTATTAAAGTTTTTTGCAAAGCGTACGCATGATGAATGAGCGACTCCCGATTGCTGAAATTTGGGTTTATCTTTCTGGCAGCCCTTTATTTGCGCTTATTCTAACCTTGGCAACCTATCAGCTTGGTTACACGCTGTATGTTAAGGCCAACCGCAACCCAATTGTAAATCCAGTAGCTATTTCAGTATTGCTGGCTACATTTTGCATTTATGCCATAGACATGCCCTATCAAAAGTATTTTGAAGGCGCGCAGTTTGTGCATTTTTTGCTAGGGACGGCAACCGTAGCATTGGCGGTGCCAATTTATCGCGGTTGCAGCAGCTTAAAAGGCAAACTGGTGCCAATGACGCTGGCGTTGCTGATTGGCAGTGCAGTTTCTATCGGTAGCGCAGTAGGTATTGCCAGTATGCTAGGTGCGGGCGATAACATTGTCGGTAGTATGTATGCAAAATCCGTCACCGCACCGATTGCCATGGGTATTGCCGAGCGCATTCATGTGTCACCTACGTTAACTGCGGTGTTTACCGTGGCAACAGGTATGCTGGGCGCTATTTTGGCGCCATTCATCATGAATTTTTTACGCATAAAGCCATGGTGGATACGCGGTACTGCAATTGGCGTGGGCGCGCACGGCTTGGGTATTACACGCGCCTTTAGCGTGAATGAAGAGGCTGGCACCTACGCCAGCATGGCAATGGGCTTAAATGGTGTGCTGAGCGCGGTATTGCTACCCGTCGTGGTCAATTATTTGCGCAGTTAAATTTATTCATGCTTCATATCAAGGAAATCTTTTTGCTATAGCGCTAACATGGGTCAACTTTTCAGCTTATCAAAGGCGCAATTATTATGGCTGTGGTGCAAATTCAAATGAACAAGCCTAATCAGGCACAAGGTTTCGCCTTGTTTAATCTTGGCTTCCGCCCATTCTTTTTAGGCGCCAGTATTTTTGCTGTGGTTTCTATTGTGTGGTGGATGCTGATTTATTCTGCGCACAGTTTTGTGCAAATAAACACGATTACTAATAGCCAATGGCATGCGCATGAAATGCTCTATGGCTATGGCCTAGCGGTCGTTGCAGGGTTCTTGCTCACAGCAGTTAAAAACTGGACTGGGGTGCAAACCCTTAACGGTAAGCCTTTAATGGGTTTATTTCTGCTGTGGTGCTTGGCGCGGGTATTGTTTTTATTTGGTACTAGTTTACTGCTGTGGGCGGCAGTTGCAGACTTGCTGTTTGGTTTGATACTCATTTGGGCAATCGCGAAACCGATTGTAAGTGCAAAGCAATGGCCGCAATTGGCGGTAGTGGCTAAAGTTGTATTGCTATGGATAGGTAACGTAGTGTTTTATTTGGGCTGCTATGGCCTATTGCAAGACGGTATGCTGTACGCCATCAATGGCGCGGTGCTGTTATTTATCAGCCTTATTTTAATGATAGGGCGTCGTGTGATCCCGTTTTTTATTGAACGCGGCGTGGCTAGTCTTGGCGCAGAACATAAAGTCAATTTAAAACAATACAAGTGGCTGGACATTAGCCTCTTGATTTTATTTTTAGCGCTGTTTATCAATGAAGTTTTTTTGCGCGTACCTAGCCTAACCTCATGGTTAGCGCTGACTTTATTCACGCTTAATAGCTATCGTTTACGTAATTGGTACACGCACGGTATATGGCAAGTGCCTTTGCTGTGGAGCTTGTATTTATCCTTATGGGTTATTAACCTAGGCTTTTTATGTTATGGCTTACAAACGCAGCTCGCCATACCTGCTATTTTGACTTTGCATCTTTTTACTATCGGCGGCGTGGGCTTAATGACCATGGGCATGATGGCGCGGGTAGCCTTGGGGCATACCGGGCGCGACATTAGAAAATCTTCACCTTGGCTAAGGTTTGCTTTTGCGGCAATCGTGGTCAGTGCGGTATTTCGCATCTTTGTACCGATGCTCGCCATGCAACATTATGCAAGCTGGGTGTTAATCTCTGCATTGTTCTGGATAATTGGGTTTACCATTTTTGTGGTGATTTACACCCCTATATTGCTTAAACCGCGGATAGACGGTACCTTTGGCTAACTTAAAAAAACCTAGAAAATTATCCAGAAGCTACACGCCTAGCTGCATGTAAAAGCGAAACAGTTAGCAAAACCGTGTAGCTATGACTGAGATTATCTGTATGGTGAATGCCTTGAGCGCCAAGCATGATAGAATCTAACGCGTTAGTGCAGTGAATAAGGCAGTAAGCAAGGCCATGAGTTTACTCCAGCCTTGCCGATGAGTCATCGTTGACCTAGTGCGATTCTGCCGATATAGATTAGGCGCACTAACCAATACGCAAATATGAACTTGGTGGGGCATCTGCATTAAATGGCATGTGGGCTCACTACTAGGCTACCTACAACTACCTGCGCTTGCGGTTAATTTTAGATTAAAAGCAAAAAATATTTCTACGGCCTAACGCGCTGTAGCAGATGTATTGTAAACCTACGCACATATCGCCCAATAAAAATACTAACGCCGCATTAAAGCGGCGTTGTGTTTCGGCTTATGGGATGCCGATATTGCCAGTTATCAATCACTGGCTCTGGTAGTGACTACTGATGATCAATGATTGAAATGTCGATAAACGTCTCCTGATAAACGGTAAGATTTAAAAACTTATGTTTAAGAGCCACACCTAATTTATACACTTAATTTATGTTAATTACAATTTAATTTAAGTTAAAAATAACGGCAACCTGCCGCTGAAGTAACTTGAACATCAATGTTCATTTGTGGCAAACTATTTAGTAAGGTTTTTTGCCTACCCAATTGCCGGCAGGCTGGTAACGGCATACCCACACTTGCTCTTGGGTGTCGGTGCAAACTGCCATTCCACAGCCGACGTGAGTAGTAGCACGCCAGACTATCTGTGTGTAATGTCCGCACATTTTACCCGGCGCACACTGATTGTTAGCGTAGTCGTAATCGGGTTTTTCGCTACCCCAATCATTAACCACTTGCTCCGACGATACTTTTTGCAACGCTTTGCGACCATCGGACCATGACAGGGCACTGCCCCAATACAGGTTTTCTCCATACTGAGCCTTTGAATTGCTATGGCGCATCTGGCAATGATTATTTGTTTTTAAGTGGTCGGCCCAAGCTTGAGCGTTTGCCGCTAAGATTGGTGAATAAGTTAACTTTTTAGTTACACCGACTTCTGTGCGCAATTTGTTATGCGCGGAGATAATGGCGGCAGGGTCAATTGCTCCAGCATGTGCATGAGGCGTTGTTAGTGTTACAACACTTAGCGTTGCAACACAAAGCATGGCAATGGCACTAAGTTTCATCTGCTAACGTTTTGATTGTAAAAGTTTAGTGAACTCATCAGCGGCCATGGGGCGACCGAATAGGTAGCCTTGCGCCAGCTCACAACCCGACGCACGTAGAAAGTCAGCCTGCGCTTCGGTTTCTACGCCTTCAGCAATCACATGCAACTTAAGGCTATGTGCCATCAGAATAATCGTTTTAACCATGGTGGCATCATTGCTATCACTCGTGATGTCGCGCACAAAAGATTGGTCGATTTTTAACTTTTGAATCGGGAAGCGCTTGAGGTAGGACAGCGAAGAATAGCCTGTGCCGAAGTCATCAATTGAAAGCCCGACGCCCATGATGGTGAGTTCGTGCAGCATAGATAACGCGCTATCTATGCCTTGCATCAGAATACTTTCGGTGAGTTCCAGATCAAGTACGTGCGGTGGTAGCTTATATTTTTTGAGTAAGGCACCAACCTGCTCATTTAAAATGCGCTGACGGAACTGCAAGACTGAAAGATTAACCGCCACCGTGATGTCAGGTAGCCCGGCATCGCGCCAAACACGCGCTTGCCGCAACGCTTCCTCTAATACCCAATCACTGATTGGCATAATCAAACCGGTTTCCTCAGCTAAAGGGATGAATGTGGCTGGCGATATCATCCCTAACTCGGGATGTTGCCATCGCACCAGCGCCTCGCAGCCGATAATGCGACCATCAATCAGGTCTATCTGCGGCTGATAGTAAAGCCGTAACTCTTGGCGATCCACAGCGGTACGCAAGCTATTTTCAAGCTGTAAACGTTCGTGCGAGCTGGCATTCATCCTAGGGTCAAAGCGCAGGTATTTGTTGCGGCCGCTATCTTTGGCCTGATACATGGCTACGTCAGCATACTTAATGAGTGACTCAGCATCTTGTGCTTGATCAGGGTACACCGCGATGCCAATGCTCGACGATATGCGAAATTCATGTTTGTTAATCAAGTACGGTTGAATGATGGCCTCTAACATTTTAGCCGCGACCAGCTCGGCACCTGAGATGTCTGCATCTGGCAGAACCGCTATAAACTCGTCACCGCCCTGCCTTGATAGCGTATCTTGTTCACGCACACAACTTATTAGGCGTTGTGCCACCATTTTCAGTAGCGCATCACCAGTATCGTGCCCTAATGTATCGTTAATTTGTTTAAAGCGGTCTAGATCCAAAAACAATAGCGCGACTTTGGATTGATTACGCTGTGCATTGATAAGCGACTGCTCAAGACGATCGCTGAATAACAAGCGATTAGGCAAGCCGGTGAGCACATCATAATGCGCGAGTTGTTGAATACGCGCTTCAGCAAGCTTACGTTCAGAAATGTCACCGAATATGCCAATGTAATTGATGACCGCACCGGTATCTCCTTTAACGCTGATAATGGTGAGCGACTCCGGGTAAATTTCACCACTCTTACGGCGATTCCACAGTTCACCCTGCCAGCTACCGGTTGTGGCGAGCGCCTCCCAAACTTGCTTAAAGAAAGCGGCATCATGGCGGCCTGAAGCTAACAATCGAGGATTCTGACCAATCGCCTCTTCGGGCGTAAATCCGGTAATTTCAGTAAAGCTTTTGTTAACAGAGGTAATTTTTTTGTTGGCATCGGTCACCAGAATACCTTCTTTGCTGTGCTCAAACACTTGAGCCGCCTGCTCAAGTTTAATCACATCAGCCAGTTTTTGGCGTTCAAGTTCTAGCTTGGTCAAGGCAAAGCTAATATCATCGGCAAGGCCGTTGATTAGTGTGATCAATTCAGCATTGAAAAAATTAAGCTCGGCAGAATAAACGGCAATACCGCCATAAGGGCGCCCTTGCTTAAAAATAGGAAATGCCGCGACAGAGTGATAGTTGTATTTAGTGGCAAGTGGCACCCAGTAGGCTGGTTTTTCATGCAAGAAATCGTTCACTATGTTCGGCATGCCCTCACGTATCGTTGTGCCCAGCGGCCCGTTGCCTTCTGCGATTTCAGCATCGATTGATACTTTAATCTTTGATAAATAATCCAAGCCAGCACCACCTGATGCAACTGGGTAAATCCATCCACCCTGGTCCGGTACCCCAACCCAAACCAATTCAAATGGCACGCGATTAGCGAGTATCTGGCAAATGCTGTTGAGCAGTATTTGTTCGTTATTTTCTCGTACAATAATCTCGGAACATTCGGCCCATGCTGCATAAAACTGATTAAGGCGGCCTAGTTTTAGCTCAGAATCACTGAGTGCATCTACCATGCGGTTAAAGCCATGCGCTAATTTTCCAACTTCATCCCTATTTGAGATTGTTGAGCGCACATCATGCCGACCTTGCTCAATGGCGTTGGTAACCTTCATCAAATGATACAAGTTGCGCGTTAGACCCCTGGCAAGCCAGGTTGCTACAAAAAAAGCCGCAACCACAGCAAGCAGAGAAAAGCTAAAACCAGACAATCCGAGTAGCCATAGGTTGGCATTTGATGAAGCGCGCGTCATTTCAACCCTTGCCCAGCCGATGTGACGCTCGCCCACCATAATCGGCACGGCCACATCTAGCAATGAGGATTGATCGATTAAAACTTTTTGCTGAGCCGCAGATGCCAGTAAACTCTGGCTCATTTGGTCTGTGACGTAACGTCCTATATGATTTTGGTCTGTGGAGCCCAATACTTCACCGCGCATTGACAGCACATTCGCAAATTTCAGGTCTTGCGTACCCGAAAAGCCAAGGATGACTTCTTGCAAGCCGGCTAAGTCATTCGCCAGTACCCATGAAGCACTACTGGAAGCCAGCACATTGGCTAATCTTACGGTGCGATTAGTTTCAGTCGTGTAAAGAAAATCACGCTGGTGTGTAAACATCAAATAGCTAAAGCTTGCAGTGAGTAACAGCGACAGTAAACTGAACGACAGCACGAGTTGCCGCCTAATAGAATGACCCCAGTAGAATTTTGCGTGCCGGAGCCACTTCACAAAAAAATGCAAGGGTTTCACCACTCAACCTTTCGCACTTGCGTTGAAAAAGCAGCCAGAAAATCCAGCACCGGCTGATAAGTTTCATCCGTAGCCGGCTCAAAACTGGTTATTGCCAGGCGCTGCAGTATGTGCCGCCCGTCTTCACTCTTGTTCAGATCAAAAAGAAGTACTTGGAATTTATTTGCAATGGGCGCGGCTACATCGTAGCGCACGACCCAGCCATTATTTTGCAAAGGTTCGGTTTGCCATTTTACTTCCAGCTGGCTAGCCTGCTCAGGATGCTCAGCACTAAACGCCTTCCATGGAATAGGCCAAGTAGCACCCGCCGCCACATGACCACGCAATACGCTTAAAATAGAGGATTCTTGCGAGCCTACATAACGGTTTTCAATGTCCGTGTTGACGTTAATGCCATGCGTATGCAGATAATACTGCGGCATCATGGTGGCTGCCAGCGCGGTTGGCGCCGGGTACGAAACGGCCTCACCTTTAAGGTCGGTGACTTCATGGATTTTGCTATCTTTGCGCACTAAAATAATGCCACGAAAGTCTTCATCATTGCCCATCTTGGCAAAAATCCGATAGCCATGCTTAAGTGAACGTACAGTTTGGTAAGGATTTGGCATGGCAAAATCGAAATAGCCACTGTATAACTTTTTGTCAAAATCCTCATAGTTGCGTGAAGCCTCAAGCCTGAAATGCGCCTCCGGCATATTGACATTAATGTATTCGATGATGGGGCCATACAACTCCATCAGCCGCTGCGGATTATGCAAGGGATGAATGCCGACGATATATTCTTTGGTCTGACCCTTGCTAAATTCACTAAAGCTAGGCTCGTAAGCTTTTTCTTCAGCTTTGCTACAACCAACCAGCATCAACACCAACAATGCATAACGCCAGCCACTTCTAAACATTCATATCTCCTCAATGCAATTAGTTTGACTAAAAATCATACTGCATGCGTATATTGATCGCGTCTTCATTATTATTCTTTTTACCATTAAGGGTAATAGGTGAGTCGAAAGCAGTACGCACATAATTGAGTTGTAGCTGAGCATGGGTGTTAGGCATCCACTTTGCGCCCAACGTCCAAGCATCGGCACCATCTGTGTATTGCGCCGGGTTAGCCAGCACTGTATTAAAATCAGAGGCATCAAAACGGGTATAACGCATTCCAAGCTCCAACGCACCCCAACCACCATTGCCATAACGGAAATTATTTGTTGGCGCTATACCACCAAAGGCGCCATTTTTATACACGCTAGCGTACTGCTCACCCGTAACCATCCATTGCAGGCTGGCATACCATGCAGCCATGTCGCGATCAAAGCCCACGCCATCAAAGTTGGCATGGATATATTCACTTTGGAACTTGACTGGCCCGTGTGCCAACGCCGTTTCAAATGCAGTGAGGGTTCGGTCAACTTTCGTTGTAAATTTGTCGCCATTTGTCGTTGAGAAAAATTTTACGCCACGCGCTTCGGTGCGCAATGTCGGTACGGGGGAATCTGCCGCTTGCTTGCCGTTTACATAGGTGCCGCCAACATGAATAACACTATCTTGCCAACCCGCCCATTGCGCTAAATTTCCAGTGGCCCGCAACGACCAATCTTTGCTATCTGATCTCACATGTGACGATGATTCGTCGGCATTCTGCCCACTACCATTCATGTAAGTCAGGTTGTAATGTAGGCCTTTCAGTGGCGACCCATGAAGCATTACACCACGGTCATACACCGAGCCCAACAAGTTATCACTCAAGGCTCTTTCCATAAAATTAATATCCATTGCCCCTTGCGAGCGCTCAAGACCATGCATGGTATAAAACTGGCCGACTCTCAGCATAGCGCCTTTAAAATGCGTGTAGTCTAACCAGGCATCATTCAATTTTGCAGTCGTATCAGAATACTCAGCCTCTATACGCATGCTGAAATCATCCAAAAAAGTCGCGATCGTACCAAGACGTGCGCGACGAAGACTAAAGGTATCAGCAGAAAAATCATCAGGTGAAAAATGTCGGTAATCGAGCTGCGTGCGTGCATATAAACGTAACGACCATTCATCCGTTGCATCGCGCAAAACCAACCCATTGTTAAAGCTGGCCTCTACCGGGCTCCCGCTTGGGCGATTGCTCGCTGTCGTTACTTTCGCTGTTGCTGGCGTAGCATCGTCCTTGCTACGCACTAACTGATCCTGCACCATTTTTAACTGCTCGGCCATGTGCTGCATTTGCCGCTCTAGTTCTAGAATGCGTTTTTGCGCATTTTCTATGTCTTCTCCACCGTGGGCCGCGTTACTGAGCAACAGTAGCGCTAATGCGTAAGGACCAAGTTGTTCCAGCTTAATTGATTTAATTCGATCATGCCGCTTCCCATTTCTCTAACTTGGCTACAACCGTTAATAGATGATCATTCACTTTGAAATACTACAATCAGAAAATTGCACCGAACTTTTACGAAGCGTTAATTTTAAAGCAATATTGACTATAAGATGCCTTGATATGAAAGGTTTTATGACGACCTTTATCAGGTTGCGCTCGTTTTTTATTGATAGCAACCACCTATTGCCATGTAAGGTCACTTAATTAGCTTTCAGGTTAACGCGCTTAACAAGCCTGCTTATACTTTTGGTACGCGCCACAAATACCAGCTGGCAATGGTGCGATAAGGGCTCCATGCTTTGCCGATTTCGGCCATTTGTTTGCGCTTAGGCACGGCATCCAGCTTTTTGAGTCGCCTGTAGCCATCCGCGACGCCAAAATCATCGGCGGGCAGTATATCCATGCGCGCCATGGTAAATATCAGCATCATTTCTACCGTCCATTGCCCAATGCCTTTGAGTGTGACCAATCGCTCAATCAGCGCCTCATTGCTCATATTGTCGGCAATCTCACGCGAGGGTACCAAGCCGTTAATGGCGCCTTCAGCGATACCTTTAAGCGTCTCAATTTTTCTACCAGAAAAACCAACACCACGCAGGTCATCGAATTCAGCAGCGATAAGTTGTGCAGGTGCGGGAAATGCACCAAACTGCCGAATAAATTTGCCTAGGATGGCATCGCCCGCTTTTGTACTCAGTTGCTGATAAGCTACGGCACGTACAAGTGCCTCGTATGGTTCGCGTTCTGGTTTTTGGGTAAACGTACACGGACCTACAACCTGAATTAAATTATTCCAGTCCGAATCTATATGCATCAGAACATGTGAGGCCTCGGTATAAAAGTCTGCGGTAGTCATGCTTGAATTATAACGCCAGGTTTTAATCAAACGTCATGGATGCAGTTTCATGAGCAAGCAGAATCGAATAGCTTACACTGATAGTAAACAGCCCTAGTAAATAACTTTAGTAAAGCGATAGATGGATTTATTTGATACCCCAAAAAGTCAGGGAATTTTAAAAGATGTAGTTTTATTACGCAGCTTTGTTGCGCCCACAGAAAATGAAGTGTTGCCAGCATTGGCGGCGATAATTCAACTTGCGCCGCTCCGTCATATAATGACTCCCGGTGGCTTTGCTATGTCAGTTGCTACAACGAGCTGCGGTGATTTGGGCTGGGTCAGTGATAAAACAGGTTATCGTTATGCTGCATTCGATCCTTTAACAGGCAAGGCATGGCCGCAAATGCCTGCAAGTTTTAAGCAGTTGGCAAAGCAGGCAGCTAGCATGGCCGGGTTTGCAAATTTTGAACCGGATGCCTGTTTGATCAATCGCTATCAGGTAGGTGCCCGCATGGGGTTGCATCAGGATAAAGATGAACGTGATTTTAATCAGCCTATAGTTTCAGTGTCGCTGGGGTTGCCTGCCGTGTTTCAAATAGGCGGTTTTGCAAGAAGTGATAAAGCCCTGAAACTGCCGCTTGTATTAGTGTGGGGTGGTGAATCGCGCTTGCGCTTCCACGGCGTGCTGCCGGTTAAAGCGGGCAATCACCCAGCCTTGGGTGAATATCGAGTTAATCTGACGTTCCGCAAAGCTGGGTGATCGGTTACATTCGAGATTAAACGCTGCGGCGCATGTCTGTGGCTAGAAATCGCTAGCTAACTTATCCTTTCCTGACTAGCTGCCATGATTTCTAAATGGATAATTGCTAGATTTTCTTGCATGTGTGCAACTACAACGGCCATTTGTGCTTGCGTGAAGCCTGAAAAAAACGATACCGGCATTTCTTGTTTGATCGGAGTAGCATCTATGCGCGGTATGTATTTTTGTAATAGCAGTTCATCGGCTACTGGGTTGGCTATTCCGTCCCCAGGCCCTTTATCAAAAATCACTTTACGCTCAGCGCTCGTTTCCAGTGGTGGAGTTGGCGAGCCCGCGTTACGGTCGCCCCATAGATACTCTGAATCATGAATCACGTATTTACTCGGGTCAGTTTCCGCAGTGCTCTCCTGGATGCCGGTGCCAAATTTGTTCAGCACAATTTCATTGATCTGGCGCGTAACAGAAGAAATACCATTCAGTAAGTATCCACCACCGATATCAGAATGTGCTCCGGAAATTTTGAGTGTGTGCAGCCTTGGGTCTAGCTTTGTTGGGTCATCAGCACTATAGAACGGAAATGGGGCTCGATGCTCGTTTTCTGCCTGAAGCTGTACTACGGAAACCACAGAAGGCGCAATACGTCGATCCATGTCTTCAGCCTTACCAGTGGCCACTTGGTCATTCAAAATCAAAGCCTGCGGCACCTGTCCGGGTGGGACAATATAGCGCGAGTAGGTGGTTTCTGTATGCGATTTTCCAGTGACAGGGTCAATAACCTGCTTCTTGTTAACGCTTGCCAAATCCGGAATGCCTCTTTCATGCACCATATTAGAGGCAATCATTAACGCCGATGCTCCACGGCTGAAACCGATACCCGCCATGCTGATTTTGACGTCAGGATCTTCGCGATGCCATTGATTGGCAGTCTTAACAAAGTTATCATACGCTTTAGTCGCTTGCTCAGAAACCGTTAAGCCTGCAACGCTATCCACAAGACCAGTAATCAATTTTTGATTGCCTACTCCCGGTTCATATCTTGCGACAATATCATTTCTTAGATTGCTTTCCTTTTGAATGCTTTCAGCAATTAAACCAATATTGGTGGCATGAGTCGGATCGTTGATCGCATCGTTCTGTGTGCCATCCAGCGTCATCACAAATAGTCGGCTATGAGGGTCTTTTGCATCATGCAACTGTGGTAACAGCAAAGCACGAGTGTCCTCGATTTTTTCATGCAGCTGCGCAATTTGTTCGGCATTCATTTGCGTCACCGGCACCTTGTCTATCGAAACTTCTAAGAGCTGCTGCGGCATTAATGTTGTCATTTTTTATACCTCCGGATTATGGCCGCTGATAAATAACCTGTTCAACATCCACCGTTTTTACGCGATACTCATATTCGGAAAGTCTCTCACCATGTAACTGCACGGTGAAGTCTCTCAGAATGTAAAACTTTTTATCATCAACCCTTATTGTGAAGGTAACTATGCCAAGCTGTAAGGGCTCATCTTCAGCAAGTATTTCATTTTCAAAGTGCTCCCACTCCACATATTTTGCAAATAGCCCACTCCCAGTTTTTACAGTTTCCTGCTGAGGTGTGCCATCAGCCGCCAGCCAGCTACATTTCAATTGCGGATAAATCGCCCAGCTACCATATGTGCCATTGCCGCCCCATACTTCATTGCGTGGCGGTACTCGTTCATCATAGTCGGCGATTCTTTGTTTCCCGTAATCACAGATCACACGACTAGAATTGCTGAATGTTGTACGAAAGTTATAGGCATCAAATTTCGCTCGATCCAGCTTTGCGTCTGGTTTGCTGAGAGCAAGACCGGAACTGCTGCTGGCGCAAGCTACAAGTGTCAGAGCAAAAACAGCAGGGAGTAATTTTGTTAGTATTTTTAGCATTTTGTCTTTTATGTGGATTTAACAATGCATAAGCAGCATTTATATGGGAAATATAGCCTTATTTGTCACTTTAGTTTATTAAAGCGATATCGGGCAAGTAAAATCTACATCAAAACGTAAATTGGCTTATAACAACCAAATAACTTTTTTATTCAGTTAGTTATGCGTTTTTAATTTGTTAAAAATGAGGAGGTTTACTAAGCACACATCTCACGTGCAAAAGTATTATGGCGCTAGTGTGTTGGGTATGTTACAGGAATGAAACCCGGCTTTTTGAGGCAATGCTTAAGCCGGGTATGTGTAAGTTACTTCAGCTTTAACGCCAGTTTAATGCGGCGGTATATTTGGCAAAGTTTAGAACCATCTAGCTGATAATGTTTATGTAGCGGTTGCTTTACTTCCCAGCTTGCAGTCATGCCAGCTGGGAAAGTCACTAAATCACCTTTGCCGAAAGCGACAGGTTCACCACCGATTGGGGTGATCACACATTCGCCTTCTAAAATATAAGCGACCTCTTGTTCAGGGAAAGTCCATGGAAAAACAGAAACCTCTTTTTGCCAAGTTGGCCACTTAGTAACCGCCAATGCTTCTAAACGTTGCTGGCTTGGATTATTCTCTACCGTGATTTGAGTCATGTGGGTTCCTTTTAAAAAAGGCATTTTAGCGCATGATGCTACAAACCTGAAATTTTCAATTTGAATAACTTGGACGGTTAAAGTAGTAAAATGTTATTTTCAGCCTTAGTCAAAACATCATGCGCGTCAGCTTAGAACAGGCCATTGCCAAACTCAAACAAGGTGAAGTGGTGGCGATTCCTACCGAAACCGTCTATGGCTTGGCGGCAGATGCAACCAATGATACAGCGTTAAAAAAGATATTCGCCATTAAGCAACGTCCGGCTGACCATCCCCTGATTGTGCATATTGGCGATATCAGCCAAGTGAACGATTGGGTGACGGTGTTCCCTGAGGTTGCAATCAGGCTTGCAACAGCCTTTTGGCCAGGCCCGCTAACATTAGTATTACCGGCAAAAAACCATGTATCTCGCGTGGTGCGTGGCGATGAGCCTACAGTGGCGCTACGTGTGCCTAACCACCCGTTAGCCCTTGCTTTGCTTAAACAAAGCGGCTTAAGTGTTGCAGCACCTTCTGCCAATTTATTTACGCAGTTAAGCCCAACCACCGCCCAGCATGTAGAAGCAGGCCTAGGCGAAGCAATACCGGTGTTAGATGGCGGTGCATGCAATGTAGGGATTGAATCAACCATTGTCAGCGTTGCAGCTAATGGGCAATGGCAATTACTGCGCCCCGGTATGATTAATCAAGAAGCGATTGCCAACATAGCGAATGTTGGGCTGGCTAACGTGACCGCTAGCGATGAAGCAGGAGGTAGTATTGATATTGATGCAAGCCAAACCACGCCAAAAGTACCGGGGCAGCATGCTTTGCATTATTCACCGCGTACGCCACTACGGCTATTTAACGATAGAGTGTCGCTTAATCAAGCCTGCAAAACCTTTACTGAGGCGCATGTAACTTGCGCTGCAATGCTGATAGGCAACGGCGATGCTCCTAGCTGCAAGGCCATGACCTTGCCCGACCAGCCCGATAAAGTTGCCGAGCAGTTATATAGTACGCTCCACAGCTTGGATGCCATGCAAGTGGATTGCCTATTAGTAGAGTTGCCGCCGCATACCCCAGGATGGATAGCGGTGTTAGATAGGCTGCATCGTGCGGGGCATCAGTAAATTTAAGCGCACCTTGTTTAATCATGGCAAAATGTAACCCTTATTTTTCAACTTAAAAGACCTGTAATGATGACTACTCAATTAAAAACATTATGGCTGGCACTGGCTTTATTTGCCGTATTGCCTGCATGCAGTTCAATTAACCTGTCCAACCCGTTTGGGTCAGACAGCAAAGAGCAATCACGCACGCCAGCCAATGCCACGAAATATATTTGTGAAGGTAATAAGCGTTTTTATGTACGCATGTTAAACAATGGCAATGATGCCTGGCTGATTTACCCAACGCATGAAGTGAATTTAACTAAAGCCGGCGATGGCAGTAACCGATTTACCAGCGGCATAATTACGTTAGAGATTAACGGCGATGCAACAACCTTGAATGATGGCGAAAAAATCGCATATACTGCGTGTAACCCACAATTAAAAAAATAAAAACTCTCTAAGAAAGTTACCTCAATAAGATAAATAGCCAGTTTAAGCTAACCTAATCATAGCCTGAATTATGGCTGATTTATGGTAGCATGACCTCCAATTTAGTCTTGTTACACCCTATTTCTAACATGCAAAAAAAGATTTCTACAATCTGGCGTTTTCTGTTGCCCGTGCTAGTTTTGTTAGCGGCAGCCCCTTTTATATTATCTGGACAACAAACTGCTCAGCACTTAGACATCATCCAAACCAACGCTCGCCAGCAGGCGCTGACGCTATTACGTTTACTTAACGTGACGGATGAGTTAGTAAGCGAACAAGCCAACGCGGCTTTAGCTCTGCTAAAACAGCGTAGCAAAGACTTGGGCACACCTAAGCTTGACGGCATGATGAAAGTTAATGATTTAACTTTACCAAACCTCAAAATGGGGGAAACGCCAATCGCGAACAATACCGACATGGTGGATGACGTGAGTAACTTGCTAGGCGGCACGGCAACGGTATTTGTAAAATCCGGTGATAATTTTGTGCGCGTTGCCACCAATGTTAAGCAAAAAAACGGGTTGCGCGCCCTAGGCACCTCGCTTAATCCTAATGGCAAAGTGATTGGTCATTTGCGTAAAGGCCAGCCATTTCACGGCGTTGTCGATATTTTGGGTGAGCCGTACATCACGCGTTACGACCCTTTGTTTGACGACAAAGGGCAAATCATCGGTGCACTTTATGTTGGCTATAAAGTGGACATGAAAGTGCTACGCGACACCGTAGAAAATATGCGGCAACTGAAAACCGGGTTTGCAGTGGTGTTAGATGAATCGAATAAAATACACTTCCTTTCATCACATATCAGCCAAAATAAAGCCGCCAAACTACTGCAAGCGCGACCAGATAACTGGCTATTTGTTACCGAAGATATTCCCAAATGGGGGTTTAAGGTTGTTGTAGCCTATCCATTAAATGAGGCGCGCGCCGTTGGGTTGGCTAACTCCTGGTTTATTATTATTGCCGGCACATTGCTTGGTGCTTTACTGATTGCCATTATTTTATGGCAATTGCGCCACTTAATTCTAGACCCGATTGGCGGCGACCCTGAGTTGGCAATTGAGATTGTGCAACGTATTGCCGCTGGAGATTTAAGTCAGGATGAATTAGCCGCAAAACCAAACACATTAATGGCCAACGTACTGGAAATGCGCACTAAATTGCGCCAGACCATGCAAGCCCTGCGTAATAATGCGGATCGCATGAGCTTGTCTGCCAGTGTGTTTGATCATGCCCATGATGGTATTTTTATTACAGATGCAGAAGCACGCATTGTTGAGGTTAATCCGGCTTTTACCGAAATTACGCGTTATTTGCATAACGATGCCATGGGGCATACGCCACAGGACTTGGGGTTTTGTACTTATGACCCAAGCTTGCTTGAGCAGTTATGGCAGGCCTCCGCCTCCGACGGTGAGTGGCGTGGTGAAACATGGAACCGCCGAGTGGATGGTCAAGTGTATGCTGCTTGGCTTGATATTTTTACCGTGCGTGATGAATCACAAAACATCACGAATTATGTCGGCTTGTTTTCAGACATCACCGAATCTAAAGAGCAGCAGCAGAATTTAGAACGCATGGCCTATCATGATCCGCTCACGCAGTTACCTAACCGCGCTCTGCTGGCGGACCGCCTACAGCAGGCACTGGCGCGCTCCGAGCGCTCTGGTGAGGTGCTTGCGGTTTGCTGCCTTGACCTTGATGGGTTTAAACCTGTCAATGATACGTTAGGTCACGAAGCGGGTGATTATTTACTGGTGCAATTAGCCGTGCGCATGAGCGTGTGTCTGCGTGATGGCGATACTGTAGCGCGACTTGGTGGCGACGAGTTTGCCGTGTTGCTATGTGGCTTAAATGACATCGGTGAATGTGAACAAATACTAGGTCGCCTACTCAGTACAATAAAAATGCCCTATGACATCGCGGGAGAGAAAGTCAGCATCTCTTCAAGTATTGGCTATACAGTTTTTCCTGCTGACAATAATGCACCCGACACTTTATTGCGCCACGCCGACCACGCCATGTATCAAGCTAAAGTGAGCGGAGGCAGTCGCATTCAGCTTTTTGATTCTGATCATGATAGAGAGTTCCGTGGCTTACGCCAAGACCGCGAAAGAATAGAAGCCGCGCTGCCTAATGGCGAGTTTCGTTTATTTTATCAACCAAAAGTTGATTTGCGTGAAGGCAAGGTTGTTGGCATGGAGGCTCTCATTCGCTGGCAACACCCAGAACAAGGCCTGCGCCCACCCATTACATTTTTACCGATTATTGAAAATACGGATTTTTCAATCCCGCTGGGGGAGTGGGTGATTAAGGACGCTTTACGTCAAATTGTGATTTGGCAAAATGCAGGACTTGATTTCCAAGTGAGCGTCAATATCGCTGCCCAGCACATGATACAGGCTAATTTTGCAGAGCGCCTTGCATTGTTATTGGCAGAGTTTCCTGAAGTACCACCCAAAAAACTCGAGCTGGAAATCACAGAAACTGCAGCGATTGAAGATGTCGCAGGCGTAGCGAATACCATCAATCAATGTAAACTTCTAGGCGTGAGTTTTGCTTTAGATGATTTTGGTGTGGGGTATTCTTCATTAACTTATCTACGCCGACTGCCAGTTGCAGTCATTAAAATTGATCAGTCATTTGTACGCGATATGCTACTAGATGCCGATGACCTAGCGGTAGTAGCCGGTGTCATTAGTTTGAGCCGTGACTTTAAACGTAAGGTCGTAGCCGAAGGCGTGGAAACTGCTGAGCAAGGTGTATGGCTGCTACGCATGGGTTGCTCTGTGGTGCAAGGCTACGGCATTGCACGCCCAATGCCGGCTCATGAGGTGCAGGCTTGGGTCGAAGCCTACCAGCCGGACGCAAGCTGGACGCAAGGCTTAGTATAAACAACCGCCACGCATGACGCATGTCGTTAAATACAGACGCGGCCTTAACCACATGGCAGGATAAGCAAAACACACGAAAAAACCTGATTCGCCAGCCTTAAGCATATACAATTTTGTACCCTTAAATTAGCCACTAAAAACATTGCCGATATCACAAAAAAGGCGTAACTTAAACAATCCAAGCTTATGTTCACAATGGAGTCAGCCATGGACAATAAATACGGATTAGGTAGTACAAAAGTAGCTACAGAGCACCACGAAAATCACCATAAAACACCGGAGCTACATGCCGCGCAGTGTAAATTCTGTGGCAGTGCGCATTTAGAGCTCAGCCCCACCATGCATGATCATCGTTGCGCAGATTGCGGTGAGTGGCAAAATGATATTCCTCAAGGATATTCAACTGGCAGAAGTAGTGACTATTAAAGGGATTGCGTTGCAATAATATCAACGGCAACACCCCAGATTCGGGTCAAGCTTTCTGTTGCCTGAAAAATTACTAAATAAATAAGGCACCTAGCTTAAAATTCTGCAATTAAGACTGTCAAATAGTTTTATAATCTTACCCACAAAAACACCCTTTCCATTAAACAACTCCAAAAGAGAAGATAAATGACTACAAGAAATGCTGATATTGGCCTAGTTGGCCTAGCTGTCATGGGCCAGAATTTAGCCTTGAATATTGCCGATCATGGTTACACGATTGCGGTTTATAACCGCGACCCTAAAAAAACAACTAATTTTATTGAAGAATGCAAAAAGAATGAGCCTTCACATGCCAATGTAGTCGGGCATACAGATTTAGCTTCTTTTGTATTAAGTATTAAACGCCCACGCAAAATTGTATTGCTAGTTAAAGCTGGTAGTGCAACTGACGTTACCATTAACGCGTTGTTACCCTTCCTTGAGCAAGGTGACATCATTATTGATGGCGGCAACTCATTGTGGACAGATACTATTCGTCGCGAAAAAGAACTCGCAGCTAAAGGTATTGAGTTTATCGGTTCAGGTGTTTCAGGCGGTGAAACAGGCGCACGTTTTGGTCCATCTCTCATGCCATCTGGCACCCGTAAAGCGTGGGCTAGCCTAGAGCCAATCTGGCGTGATATTGCTGCTAAAGTTGACGCTGTGACCGGTGAGCCGTTAGAAGGCGGCAAACCAGGCAAGCCTGTTGTCGGCGGTTTTTCTTGTGCTGAATACATTGGTCCAGACGGTGCTGGCCACTACGTAAAAATGGTGCACAACGGCATTGAATACATTGACATGCAGTTGATTTGCGAAGCTTACTGGTTAATGAAAAACTTGCTTGGCATGCCAGCAGACGAAATTGGCAAAGTATTTGAAGAATGGAATAAAGGCGAGCTATCAAGCTTCCTGATTGAAATTACTGCCGATATTCTGCAACAAAAAGATCCAATGACTAAAGGCTTCCTGGTAGATCAAATTTTAGATACCGCCGGCCAAAAAGGTACAGGTCAGTGGACTGCTGCTAACGCGCTTGAACTTGGCGCACCAGCCAATGCGATTGCCGCTGCGGTTTATGCACGTGCATTATCAAGCTTAAAAGAAGAGCGTGTTGAAGCCAGCAAAATCTTAAAAGGCCCTGCCATTAAAGTTGAAACTGACAAAGCTGCGATTATTGAAGCAATTAAAAATGCATTGTATTGCTCAAAAATCTGCGCTTACGCACAAGGCTTCCAGCTGATTGATAAAGCGCAAGTAGCTTACAACTGGAAATTGAACTTCGGTGAGATTGCACAAATCTGGCGCGGTGGTTGTATCATCCGCGCACGTTTCTTACAAAAAATCACAGATGCTTATGCGTTAAACTCACGTTTGAAAAACTTGATGTTAGATCCATACTTCACGCAAGCAATGAACGATGGTCAAGCAGGCTGGCGTAAAGTGATTGCCTTGGCAGTCACTAATGGTATTCCGGCACAGGGCTTTGCTGCCGCAATGGCGTATTACGATGGCTACCGTAGCGCAGATTTACCTGCAAACTTACTACAAGGTCAACGTGACTACTTTGGCGCGCATACCTATGAGCGTAAAGATCAGCCACGTGGCCAGTTCTACCACTTGGATTGGCCTGAAGCTGGCCGTCCTCAGCTAGAAGTGTAAGCCAAGCTAAAGTTAAGTTGATCCGTTAAAAATACAAAAGCCCGCGAAAGCGGGCTTTTGTATTTTTAACGGATCAAAACCGCTTGAGTATCAGTTATGAAGCTTAGCGTTGTTGATAACCGCGTGTTACTAATGCATTATTGTTTCCGCTAAACTTCCGTTCGGCCTGAGCCTGTCGAAGGCGTTGTATCCATTCACATTTCGACAAGCTCAATGCGAACGGACTTCAAATATCATCGGGCCGGATCATTAGCGTTACTGGTGTAAGGTGCGGCTAAACAAGTTCAGTGCAAGCTGATACCCAATCATCGCGGTTTGCGCATCATATCGCTCACCTTCGTCACGCATAAAAGCATGCTGCGCATTAAACTCATGCCAAGTAAACGTCAGGTTTGCATCGCCTAGTTTTTTATAAACCTCAGCACGCCCTGTTGCTGGAATATGTGGGTCTTGCTTACCCCAAATCATCAGTAGCTCACCTGTAATATCCTGAAGCTTATCCATACTGTGCTGGCCAGGTTTATTAGGGATAGCTTGTGAGTGTAGGTCGGTTGCATAAAAACAAGCCGTGCCTTTAACGTCGGCTTGCAGTGCGGCACGAAACGCCAGATGGCCGCCTATACAAAAACCCATTGCGCCAATGTTGCCGTTATACCAAGCTTGTTGTTTTGCATAGGCGATGAGTGCCGCGTTATCAGTGTCATAGCCTTGCACGTCTTTTGCGGCCTTGTCTGCATTGCCTTTGTCACGTCCCGCATCGTCATAACCTAATATGGTACCAATCGGATTAAGTTCGTGAAACACTTCAGGCACCAAGACCGCGTAACCATGGCTGGCCATTAGTTTAGCAGCACGCTCAATTGGCCCTGTTTGCTGAAAAATTTCAGAATAAAACAAAATGGTTGGATATTTACCATCGCCCACCGGACGGTGGATATAAGTGCGCATGGCGCCTGTGGGTGTGTTAAGGTCTGAGATATGGCTTTGAATGTTCATGATGAGCTTTCTGAATTGATTTTCAAAATACGAAACTTAAGATATTGTACAACGGCATTCATGATTTTTGGAGGATAAGTAGTCCTTGGCGATGTGCAAATAATCGATATAAGGTTTGCTAAGCACCCTATTATTTTCGTAAAATGTTGTTTTGTAATCTATTTGAATCACGCGGATTATTGCGCTTCCCTAGGTTATTTCAGTTGACTTAATAACGACCAATCAACATGCAACTTACTATCAATGGAAAACCACGTAGCTTCGAAGCGGCTAGTTTTAATGTGGCTAATCTTGTTCAAAATCTGGATCTAGGCGGCAAGCGTTTGGCCATTGAGCTTAATGGTGAGATTGTTCCGCGCAGCCAGTTTGAAGCGACACTGCTAGCCGATGGTGATCAACTGGAGATTGTTGGTGCGGTCGGTGGCGGCTAAACGTTAACTTAAAGTAAGCGTCTAAAGTTAGCATAAAGTAAATAAAGGATATAACAGTTGTCAGACTTATTAAAAATTGCAGATAAAACCTATCGCTCACGTTTATTGGTAGGCACGGGAAAGTACGCAGACTTTGCCCAAACGCGCGCCGCGATTGATGCCAGTGGCGCTGAAATTATTACAGTAGCCATTCGCCGCACCAATATCGGGCAAACCGCGGGCGAGCCGTCATTGTTAGATTTTTTACCGCCAGAACAATTCACCTATTTACCGAATACCGCAGGCTGCTATTCGGCCGATGATGCAGTGCGCACCCTGCGCCTAGCGCGCGAGCTGTTAGATGGCCATAAGCTAGTGAAATTAGAAGTGCTGGGCGACCCGAATACACTCTATCCTAATATGATTGAAACCATTGCCGCCGCAAAAACCTTGGTAAAAGATGGTTTTGATGTCATGGTATATTGCTCTGATGACCCTATTATCGCTAAGCAGTTGGAAGACATTGGCTGTTGCGCGGTGATGCCGTTAGCGTCTCTAATTGGCTCTGGTATGGGTATTTTAAACCCGTGGAATCTGCAAATTATCATTGAAAATGCCAAAATTCCAGTACTGGTCGATGCTGGCGTAGGCACGGCATCAGACGCGGCAATTGCCATGGAACTGGGTTGCCAAGGTGTGCTGATGAATACGGCCATTGCCGCAGCGCGTAACCCTGTTTTGATGGCGGGCGCGATGAAAAAAGCAGTAGAGGCTGGACGTGATGCTTATTTAGCGGGACGCATGCCTAAAAAACTCTATTCTGCCAGCCCAAGCTCACCGACTAGCGGATTAATTGCATAGTGTCGTTATTGGTGGTCACTCATGACTAGCGCTAAACACTACGAATGTACAGTAAAGGTAGAAGTCACCTTTATTGCCGAACAATCAGATATTGAGCACAATCGTTATGCGTTTGCTTACCATGTGACCATCACCAATACAGGAAGTGTTGCCGCCCAGTTAATTAGCCGACATTGGATCATCACCGAAGCTAATGGAGAGCAACAAGAAGTAAAAGGTTTAGGTGTAGTGGGTGCGCAACCGTTATTAAAACCGTCTGCGCAGTTTGAATATACCAGTGGCACGCTCATTAACACGCCGATGGGTGAAATGCAGGGGACTTATCAAATGGTGGCAGAGGATGGCGTGCAGTTTGATGCAGTAATTCCAGCATTTTCTCTGGTGATGCCTAGAGTATTGCACTAACCCTGCTTTGCAGGGAAGCCTTGCTAAAAGCTCAATGCGAACGCATTCTTGGATAAACAATGTCAGATCAATAAATGCTTTAATGGGACTCAACGTTTAAATCACGCACTACCCTGGCTCTTCGCGACTAATGTTTTACTAAAAATTATGAAAAAAATTACGCAGCATGCCTTACTCATATTGATCACCATGACCATGGTGGCATGTGCAGATAAAAATATTAAATCCCCTACACCAATCCAACCACCTGCTCCACCGTTAGCCAAATGTGACTGCGTCATTGGCAAGCCGCCAGTTCAAATCGCCGATACTGAAAAACCAGTCGAGCCAAAGCTACCTGACACTACCAAAGATCTCGCCAAGCTTACGGATTACAGCCTGCTCAAGCCCGCGCAATGGGAAGAAATCGACGGCTTGCAAACAGACAATTTGAGTCTGGCATGGCCGGCATGGATGCAAAGCTGCTCGACCTTAGTCAATAAACCTACTTGGCAAAAAGCATGCAATGCTGCGGTGCAGTTAAATAGCCAAACAACAAGCAAACCCAGTAAAAATGCAGTACAGGCTTACTTTAAACAATATTTTTCAGTGTACAAAACAACCAATGTTGATGGCTCAGATAATGGGTTGATTACCGGCTATTATCAGCCGCTGTTAAAAGGCAGTCGCACCCAGTCTGCACAATATCCTTACCCGTTGTATGCAAGCCCTAATGATTTAATAACGGTTGAACTAGACACGTTATTTCCTGAATTAAAGTTCAAACGCGTGCGCGGACGATTAGTCGGTAATAAATTAGTGCCTTATTACAATCGGGCAGAAATAGAAACCGAAGATTCTCCAGTTAAAGGGCAAGAATTTATTTATATTGATGACATTATTGATGTTTTTTTCTTGCAAATTCAAGGCTCCGGCTTGGTGCAGCTAGAAAATGGCGAGCAAGTGCATGTGGGTTATGCCAATCAAAATGGTCATACTTATAATTCAATTGGCCGTTTGCTGATTGAGCGTGGGGAGTTGACGCTGGCGCAGGCTTCCATGCAGGGCATTAAAAGCTGGGCGCGTAATAATTTAGATAAATTACGTGAGTTACTCAACAATAATCCAAGTTATGTATTCTTTAGGGAACTGCCAGCAGGCCTGCCAGGTCCACTAGGTGCGCTTGGTGTGCCTATTTTGGGCGGGCGCAGCGTTGCGGTTGACCCTAAATTTGTACCCTTAGGCGCGCCGGTATTTTTATCTACAACCGAACCCAATAGCAATAAACCTTTAAAACGACTAATGATGGCGCAAGACACAGGTGGCGCCATTAAAGGTGGCGTGCGGGCTGACTTTTTTTGGGGTGCTGGGGCTGACGCGGGCGCAAAGGCAGGTGCCATGAAGCAACTGGGTAAAATCTGGGTATTATTGCCAAAAGAGTTTGTGCTGAAATGATTGCGTTAACTTACGCGTTTCACACTTTTCTGATCAATGATAACGAACCTCTGAAATAATAGCGGTCATCTATCTATAGCCGGTCTCGTAAATAAAGTCATCTCGTGTCATTCTGAGCGAAGCGAAGAATCCAGTGCGTCCTAGTTGCATTGTGCTGGATTCTTCGCTTCGCTCAGAATGACGAATTTTTTAGCTGAATGATACTTTGCCATTATTTAGCAAGACTTGCTGGTTCACCAGCTTAGTCGCGCTTATCAGTTTGTTCTGGTTAGAGGATTAGCTATACCATTCTGTAACAGAGCTATTCCTTGCGTGAAATAACCAGAACACGCTATTCACGCAAAATCAGCTAACGGGATCTGCCGTAAAATAATTAAAGCGCCCTCGCCCCGCAGCCTTTGCTGCATACATCGACTTGTCCGCATTTTTTAGCAACTGCTCCACACTTTTGCCATTTTGAGGGTAAAAGGCAATGCCAATACTAGCGGAAATATTCAACGTAGCTCCGCCGATGATAAAGGGTTGAGATAACTGCTCAATAATATTTTGTGCGACCTTGCCCGCGTGCTTAGTGTCGCTGAGCTGCGACAAAATAACGGTAAATTCATCACCGCCCATACGTGCAACCGTGTCGGCTTCACGCACACATTGGCTGATTCGACCTGCCGCTTGCACTAGTAGCACGTCACCAGCATCATGCCCCAGGGTGTCATTCACCGCTTTAAAATGATCAAGATCAATAAAGAGCAGCGCCGCAGACTGACTTAACCGGTGCGACATTTTAATTTCCTGCTCTAGGCGATCACGAAACAAACTTCGGTTTGGCAACTGCGTTAGATGGTCATAGTTGGCCTGCTTCCAGATCAGCTCATCCGCCTTCTTTTTTTCTGTAATGTCAGAAAAAATAGCTACATATAAACGCTTGCTACCATCGGTATTAAAAATAACATTGATCGATAACCATTCGGCATATTCCTGCCCATTTTTTCGTATATTCCATAATTCTCCATCCCAGTGACCTGTGATGTTTAAACTTTGCCACATCACTTGGTAAAACTCTTTGCTCTGCCTGCCTGAGCTTAAAAGGCTAGGGTTTTTACCAACAACATCGTGATACGTGTAGCCCGTCATATTAGTGAATGCCGGATTCACCGTCACAATCAGGTTGTCGGCATCGGTCACGACGATGGCCTCGCTGGCTGAATCAAAAATTATCGCTGATATTTGCAGATCATTGATATGCTCACGCGCCAGTTTATGAGAGGCACGTAAATCTAAGTGCGCCATAATGTTTTTCGCTAACACATTGACGGCATCTAACTGTGCTTGGCTCAGGTCACGCGGCACACGATCAATTACACACAAGGTGCCCAAATGCAACCCTTCAACCGTGGCAAGCGGCACGCCTGCATAAAAGCGGATGTCTGGATCAGCCGTGACAAGTGGGTTATCAAAAAACCGTTCATCTTCCAACGCATCACGCACAATCATGGTTTCATCTTGAAGAATGGCATGCGCACAGAAGGCGACATCTCTATGGGTTTCCTTCGCGTCCAATCCTGAAATCGCCTTGAACCACTGACGGTTTTCATCTATCAAACTGATGGCGGCAATTGGGGTTTGGCAAATGTAAGAAGCCAATTGAACCATAGCATCTAGCGCAGCATCAGGCTCAGTGTCCAGAATGTCATATTTTTTAAGTGCGACTAGACGCTCTGCTTCATTATTGGGGAGTGAGGCGATTTTCATGATGTGTCGATGCTATTTTTAAGCTATTTTAGCCCTACTCCAGTTGACGGGCAAGTTGTGGCTATAGTGAATGCTCGTGTCCGAGTAAGATTAAAAACTGACGCCAATAAGAATCAGGCGATGAATTGCTACATGACGGTAAAACCAAGCTTTTTATTCGCGCAACTGCTCACATAAAAAAGGGTGCAGTTTGCACCCTTTTTTATGTGTACGTACTTAATCATACGTAAGCAATTACTTGTTTAAAACTATTTATTCATTACGTACATTGTAACTTCGAAACCGAAACGCATTTCAGTAGCAGCAGGTTTTGTCCACATAATAATTCTCCTAAGTTAATTGATTCGTACCGCTTTTGCCTAAATAGCATTTGCATTACGTGAATAGAATCATACGGCTAACTTAATCTTGCAACACGTCGTTAGTCATTAAAACAAGCTAGTGAAAACCATTAGAACTGCATTGAGTTGATTTTTGGGTTTTACTTTTTAAATTTATTCATTAACTTTTTAATGCCTTTACGACCAAATTTTCTTTTAAATGTCACTTTAAAGTCATACAAATAAAAAGCCAGCTTTACCTTGAAGGTTAATTTTCTGCCGATATTGGCTAGGTATAAGCCCATAAAGCGCTCACGACCCGCCCAATGCAGTTTATTACAAATACGCGCTAAATCAGAAATCCGGTATTTAATAGGCGTTGGGTGCGTATAAAAGCGTGCGCGTGCGGTATCAATCAGTGAAAAATACAATTCTTTGTTGCCTAACTGCTGTACCAGTACGTTGCCCCCAGACAAATCTCTAAAAAATGCGCCTGACTGATGCATATGGTGCAGGTAGCTTGCCAGTTGCGCGTAGGTGTCTTCTGCACTGATTGCGCAGTTGTTTTTGGTAAAGTGAAATTCTTTATTCTCTTTGGCAAAATGTACGAACATTTCGCCCACTGAACAATCGGCTTTTACATAATTACAGATGTAAAAGTTCTGTTTGAGCGTGCTGTCATGTTCTTGCTCAAAAAATGCAACAGGGTGTGCGGTATTCACGCCACGCCTTAAAAGCTCTACCGCGCCATTCCAGCTGCGCTTGGCCTTGCTGGGTTTAAACCTATCTAAAAATGCCTTGTGCGGATACATTTTTACCGGTTGCTTAACGGTTACCTGATTTAAAGGGTCACGTGGGTCAGCAAGCGCCCAAATAGCATTGCGCGCGTGACGCAAGGCATTATTTTTTTGTGGGCTCTTTAGGTTATCAGGATGCAATTGTTGGCCCAACAATGCGGCTTCGTCTGCGCTGTTGGCTAAAATCATTCCAAACCAGCCAGTTTGATGGAACGGATAGTATTGCAAGCCTTGAATATGCGCGTGGATGGCGAGGTCTTTGCTTAAAGCTAGATTGCTTTTAATGGAAATTAAGCAGTTTTTAGGCCACAGCAGGTAAATAGGTGACTCATTGACAATCTCGGGCATGGTGCTGAGTCTGACGCCATCGCGGTTAATGGCCTCGGCTTGGCTAACGTCTGCCAAGTCATAAATATCTTGCAATAAAGCAACCTTGCCGTTGATTGTCCACAGCGCATGGATGTCGTGTTGCGCGGTTTGAAAGTGGTGAATCTCCAAACCGGTTGCTGTTGAGATTGCCGCCTGATAACGCGCGCCTTGTATCATTGATGCGGCTGTTTTAAACGCATTAAAACTGGCATGATGCCAGAAGTTTTTTAGTTCACCATCTACACTTGCGTAGTGCGTTACACGCTCTAGCGCAGGATATTGGGCGTCATGTAAGCCGTCATCAATCAAACCTTCACGATGGCAAATCAATGCGCCCCAAAACACTTGATCTAGTGCGCCCGACGCGGCGTTGAGCAACAGGTAGCGCGCGGCATAATCCGCCTGTTTTTGCTCACCATCAGGCAATAAGCGCTGTATGCGGTAAATCGCCCAAAATGCGACGGGTGAGATGAAATGCTTGATGCCGAAGTCGGTGCTAATTTTTTTGAGCAACCGCGCCTTTTTTATCAGGTTAAATTTTAAAATCGTTGCCCAGCGATATTTAAACACGCGGTGATCAAAGCGCTCAGGTTCTGATACGCGCTCTGAAAATAGATTATTAGTGTGCACGGCGGGCAATTGCTTTTTAGCTTTGAGCAAGTCTAATATGCCAATGTTGTAGATAGGCTCAAAGTCTGTGACATTAGGGCCGGCAAGCTGAATGTTATGTTGTTGCGTGGCGGTGAAAGCAACCTCCCAAGCGCGCAGAAAGCCATTTACCGTATAGCCTGCCCAGCGTTTGCGGTTAATGGTAGTGCCGATTTCAATCCGCGTAACACTTGCACCAAACCGTGCGAGCACCGCATCTACAAAGGCTTGCCAAATAGCGAGCTCGTGTGCACTTTCCATATTTTTTGCATGTGCGAAAGGTTGCACTAAATGCAAGGTCACGTTATATTTTTCTGCAATTAAACGCTGTAAAAAGCGCGCATTAAAGCTTTCTAAATCACCATAGCTAAAATCAAGCCGTACCTGTTTAACGCCTAGCGCCTCCAGTTGTGCAATGACATAATCATCCATACTGGCCTCTGCGGCGGAGGCCACACACACGCCGATAAAATCATTGGGGACCACATGGTTAACTGGCGGCAAATGTCCGCGTTTGATGTAAAGCCTGCCGCTTAAAATGTAGGCCAAGCTTTTACGGATAATCGGCCAAGTGAGCATGCTCGGTTGTTTTTTAGATTGAAGCATAGCGATTAAGGCAACCGGTAACGTTGTTCGTTATAAAGTAAATCTGGCAGCAATACATTGGCGAGTGTGCGTTGCTCTAATTCTTTTGCATTGGCAGGTGGAGGCGTTTCACTTAAATGTTTGGTTTTTGCGTCATAAGTTCCGTGTGCAGGCGCTTTGCCTGAACGTAGCACCACCACTTGATTTCCTGCAGCACTTTCCTGCATCCAGCCAAAGTTGTCGTTATATTGCATCATGGCGCGGCCAAAACTGTCAGGGGCAATGCTGGATAAATCGCGCCCGGTCATGGGGTGTTGTGCTTGCACGCCCATGAGCGACAGCAAGGTAACAGGTAAGTCTATTTGGCTGGCAATGCCTGTGTAGCGCAGTGGTTGAATATCAGCGCCTAAAATAAGCCCAGGAATATGAAAGTGCTCAATCGGCACGAGCGTTTCACCACGTACGCGAATGTCATGGTCGGCGACAATTAAAAATACCGTGTCTTTCCAGTATGGGCTTTGCTGCGCTTTTTTGAAAAACTCACCAATCGCGTAGTCGGCGTATTTCACTGCATTGTTATCGGTGGCTTTAGGTTGCTCGTATAACTCAATGCGACCATCCGGAAACTCAAATGGCGCGTGATTAGAGGATGAAAACGCTAGTGTGTAAAATGGCTTACCAGTTTTGTGGTGCGCCAAAAGTTGCTCATGCGTTTTGTTGAGCAAATCTTCATCAGAAACACCCCAGCTAGCTTCAAATACTGGATTGATATAATCTTTTTGATCCACAATATGTTGAAAACCATTGCTGGTAAAAAACCCACGCATATTGTCAAAGTGCGACTCTCCGCCGTAAATAAACTCTGTGGTGTAGCCTAATTTTTCGAGCAATGCAGCCAGCGTGAAAAAGTTTTTTTGCGACTTTGAAAGTTTTACAGTGCTGTCAGCGGGCGTGGGCTGAAAACCCGAGGTGACAGCCTCAATACCACGCACAGAGCGCGTGCCTGTAGCATACAGCTGCTCAAACCAAATACCCTGGCTTTTCAGCCTTTCTATATTGGGCGTCACCGGCACGCCGCCTAAGGACTCTACAAAAGTCGCGCCTAAGCTTTCTTGCAAAATAATCACCAAGTTCAGTGGTTTTTCTCGTTGATGGCTGGGGTTTAGCGTGGTTAAGGTGGGAATGTCGGTATCGCTTGCACCTGTGAGTTTGAGTATGTCCTCACGCGGCATTTTGCCGTAGATTTCGCTGGATTTAGTTTCTTTAAGCAAGTTGTAAGTGGCGTAAATAACAGAATAGCCAGAGTTAAGCACTAAGCTATTCACCATGCTATCTGCAGTAATCGCAAATAAAGCAGGGTTAGCTGGACGGTGGCCTAATGAAGAACGGATGCCAAAGGCTACTAAAATGAAAATCAGCGGCCAGGTAATCAGTGTTATTTTAAGTGACCAGGCAGATTTAGCATTGAGCCAGGGCTTCATCAAGCCATGCATCACATAATGCGTAAGGGCAACAAAACCAAGGGCAGCAAAAATGTGAATGCGGAAGCCAACCCACAGCATACTAGCAACTTCATGTGGGTACTTTAAGTATTCAACAAAAATACGGTTGGGACGCACGTCATATTCGGAAATAAAACCTGGGGTGGATACCTCTAAAAATACCAGCAGCACTACCGCTAAAGCGACCCAAGCATAAGTAAACCATTGCCAGCCACGCCACCACTTAGCAATGGCGAATACGGGCATCAATAGTAAGGGGATTAAGCTCAGTAAGCACAGTTGAATAATATCAACACGTATGCCTTGTATAAAAATAGCGGCAAGCTGACCTGTAGCGTTGACGCGGTCAAATTTCCATAACACCAGCCCGAAGCGTGAAGCGGATAATACAATAAGCCCGACGACGAACATCACCACTAATGGCGCGTAAGCATCAAACCTGCGTGCAAATTGCCAGAGTTTTTGTACTGCCTTATTGTTGATGTGTGACTTAGAACTATAGCGGGTCATGCGTTAATCTCAAATCGTAAATGCGTATTATATCGCCTTTAGGTATTGTTTTATCTGCGTTTTACCTACCAATAAAAACGGGCGCATCAGCGCCCGTTTTTACTCACTTAAAACTTAATTACACGTGATACGCACGTTCACCGTGCTCTGTTGTATCTAAACCTTCACGTTCAGATTCTTCACTTACACGTAACCCGATTAACACATCTACAATTTTGAAAGCAATGAATGAAACCGTTGCTGAAACTACAATCGCGGTACCTACGGCGTAAGCTTGTGCAGTCATTTGCGCAGCAAAGTTGTATTCACCTACTGCATTTGCAACATAGTCATATACACCCATGCCACCAAGCGCTGGGTTAACAAACACACCCGTTGCAAGTGCACCGAAGATACCACCAACTGCATGCACACCAAATACATCAAGCGCATCATCGTAGCCAAATGCATATTTCACTTTAGCCACAAAGAAGTAGCAGATTGGTGAAACTAACAGACCGATGACAATGGCACCCATAGGGCCTACAAAGCCGCAAGCTGGAGTAATTGCAACCAAACCCGCTACTGCACCAGAAGCCGCACCTAACATGGATGGTTTGCCTTTGAGTAACCATTCAGCAAAAGCCCATGATAATGTCGCTGCGCCAGTTGCAATCATTGTGTTAACTAAAGCCAATGCTGCGTAACCGTTAGCTTCAAGGTTAGAGCCTGCATTGAAGCCGAACCAGCCCACCCATAGTAAAGCTGCACCAACCATCGTTAATGTCAGGCTATGAGGCGCCATTGATTCTTTACCGTAACCGATGCGTTTACCCACCATGATTGCACCTACCAAGCCAGCAATACCAGCATTGATATGTACAACAGTACCGCCCGCAAAGTCTAGTGCACCTTTTGCCCACAGCCAGCCAGCGTTAGCCAATACGGTTTCAAGTGAAGCTGCATCAGTAATTGCATCAGGGCCGTCCCAGTACCAAACCATGTGCGCCATTGGTAAGTAGGCGAATGTAAACCATAACACCATGAATGCCAAGATCGCAGAGAACTTCATACGCTCAGCAAATGCACCAATAATCAATACTGGTGTAATAGCAGCAAAGGTCAGTTGAAAAGCCACAAATACCAGTTCAGGAATCACAACACCTTTGCTGAATGTTGCAGCAAAAGAGTCAGGCGTAATGCCGGCTAGGAAGGCTTTACCTAAACCACCAAAGTATGGATTGCCGCCCGTGAACGCTACGCTGTAGCCATAAATAGCCCACAACACACCCATGAGAGAGAAAATCATAAAAGTTTGCATGAGTACAGACAGCATATTCTTTTGGCGTACTAAGCCGCCATAAAATAATGCTAAACCTGGAATCACCATCAGCGTTACCAATACGGTTGCAATTAACATCCAGGCAGTGTCACCCTTATTAGGTACAGGTGCAGGTGCTGCCTCGGCTTCTACAGCAGGCGCGACTGCTTCAGTTGCTGCTACTGGTGCAGCCTCAACTGCGGGTGCTGCCTCAGAAGTTACAACCGCTGCCGCATCAACCGTAGGAGCAGCATCTTCAGCAAAAGTGTTGGTGCTAAAGCCAATGCCCAGTGTGGTGATTAAAGCAAATATCGAAATTAACTTTTTCATTTTCATCCCCTTATAGTGCTTCTGTGCCAGTTTCACCGGTACGAATACGGGTTACTTGCTCTAGATTAAAGACAAAAATCTTACCGTCACCGATTTTGCCGGTAGCGGCTGATTTCTCAATAGCTTCAACCACACGGTCTAACATGGCGTCTTCAATCGCGACTTCTAGTTTGACCTTAGGCAGAAAATCTACCACGTACTCGGCGCCACGATACAACTCAGTGTGCCCTTTTTGACGACCAAAACCTTTTACTTCAGTAACAGTAATGCCTTGTACGCCAATGGCGGATAAAGCCTCACGAACTTCGTCAAGCTTAAATGGCTTGATAATTGCGGATACAAATTTCATGTGTGTCTCCTAGTTTAATTGTCATGTTGCGACAGAAGTAATACTCAAATCTTCTGTCACATTGATGACGAACAACGACTGTTCGAAATTAGAATGTTTTTTGAACGAATACTGTAAAAGTGTCGTCACCAATGTTGTCACCTAGGAACGTATAGCCAGCATCTTCTGCATCGGTACCGGTGTAGAACGCACCAACATTAACGCCATTACTCCAAGATTTGGTTGCGCCAATTTTCCAGTCGTTATAAGTGTAAAGTTTGTCATTACTTGCACCAGCAACGCTACCTTTGTAATCTTGGTAGCCGTAATGCAAGTTAGCTGTGATGCCTGTTTCACCAACAGGAATGTTTGCATTTAATTCAGCATAGTAAGAGCCGTCTGAGTTTTCTGCACCGAAAATGTCAGTAATGCCGTATGAAACTTTAGCCTGCAACCATTTGTATGAAAGTGCACCGTAAGCTTCTAAAGTGTACGGATCAGTAAAGCCTGCAGCAGCTCTGCCTGTAGCAGTTTTGCTACCTGGGTAAACATAATTTAAAAGACCAACATCATAGCCGATACCAGAATCGCCGAAAGCGCCACGATAGCCACCATAGATATCAAGCTCTAAACTTGAGCCATCATAGTTGCCGCCGTCTTCTAGCCAGCTGATGTTTGAAGCCCAAGCGCCTGCATACAAACCGCTAGCGTGTGAGTAGTCAACACCGCCTTGGATTGCAGGTTTTCCATCAGTTTGTGTTAAACCGCGGAAAATATATTGGCTGAATAAACCAACGTTATAAGCAACTGTATGTGGTGAAGCAGGTGCAACAGCTGGTGCTGCATCTTCAGCAAATGATACTGTTGGCACTGAAAGTGCCCCTAGAACTGCAAGTGATAATAATGATTTACGCATGACGCTTAACTCCTTAGTAGTAATAAAATAAAAAGCACACATCAATCCATAAGCAAACGGCGTGCCAACAATAAATTTCTTTATAATCAATAAGATAATGTTGCACCTTAACGCATGTTTTTTGTATCGATCAAGCATAATCTGCTAAACTGCCACCAACTTATTGAGGAATACAACATGCTTGATTCGCACAAAATTAACGAAATATCAAATAAAATCAAAGAGATAGTTGGAACCTCTCCGTTGGCTGATGTAGATAAAAACATCAATGCACTATTAAAGGGCATGTTCACCAAAATGGAGCTTGTTTCACGTGAGGAGTTTGATGTGCAAGCTGAAGTGCTGCGCAATACGCGGCAAAAGCTGGAATTATTAGAGGCCAAATTAGCGGAAATAGAAACAAAACAAAAACCATGAGGCCACTTTGATGAGCTTAGCCGTATTATATAGCCGCGCGCTAAGCGGTATGGAGGCACCCGAGGTGGTGGTTGAGGTGCACCTCGCCAACGGCCTGCCTAGTTTTACTATTGTGGGTTTACCTGAGACCGAGGTGAAGGAAAGCAAAGACCGCGTGCGTGCGGCTTTACTTACCGCGCAGTTTGAGTTTCCAGCACGACGTATTACCGTGAATCTTGCACCTGCTGATTTACCCAAAGAAAGCGGACGTTACGACTTACCCATCGCCTTGGGTATTTTAGCGGCATCTGGGCAGATACCTTCTGCGGCGTTGAGCCACTATGAATTTGCTGGTGAATTAGCACTAACGGGCGAACTGCGCCCAATAAGAGGTGCGCTAGCTATGACCTCCAGCATGATGCGCCATACGAATAACAGCGGATTATTACAAAATGCACCAAAACGTGCATTTATCTTACCCCAAATGAGTGCATCTGAAGCGGCTTTGGTGCGCGATGCCATTATCTACCCAGCAAAATCACTGCTTGAGGTTTGCGCACATTTAAGCGGTCACACTGCATTAACGCAACTAGCGCCTAACGATCAACAGCATGAATTCTCTTATCCGGATTTTAGTGACGTAAAAGCGCAAAGTATGCCCAAACGCGCCCTAGAGATTGCCGCAGCAGGCGGACATAGCGTGATTTTGAGCGGCCCGCCAGGCACTGGTAAAAGTATGTTAGCCAGCCGTTTTGCGGGTATTTTGCCCAGTATGACCGAGGATGAAGCCTTAGAATCCGCTGCGATACAATCATTAAATGGCAGTTATAAGCTTGAAAACTGGAAGCGCAGACCTTATCGCGCACCGCACCATACCGCGTCAGGCGTAGCTTTGGTGGGCGGTGGCGGCATCCCACGTCCCGGGGAAATTAGTTTGGCGCACAATGGCGTTTTATTTTTAGATGAGTTGCCAGAATTTGATCGAAAAGTATTGGAAGTGTTGCGCGAGCCGCTTGAAAGTGGGCATATCACTATTTCACGCGCGGCGCGGCAGGCGGAATACCCTGCTAGGTTTCAGCTGATTGCGGCCATGAACCCATGCCCTTGTGGCTACTTGGGTCATTACAATAACAAGTGTCGTTGCACGCCGGATCAAGTGTCGCGCTATAAAGCTAAAATTTCCGGGCCCTTGCTAGATCGTATTGATTTGCATATTGAAGTGCCTGCGCTAAAAGAAGATGAGCTGATTCAAGCGAGTGATAGTGAACACTCACATGTCATTAGATTGCGTGTAGAAAAGGCACGAGCATTGCAATTAGCACGTCAAGGCAAGCCCAACAACCTACTGGGAACCAAAGAGATTGAGCAGTACTGCAAAGCCGATGATGCAGGGTTAACATTACTCAAAACCGCTATTTCACGACTCAATTTATCAGCGCGTGCGTATCATCGTATATTAAAGGTAGCGCGTACCATTGCCGATTTGAGCGGTGACGCCGATATAAAACCCGCGCATATTGCCGAGGCAGTACAATATCGACGTGGTGCAATTTAGCGGGCTAATTACCTGATAAAACAGGTTGCATGATAAAATTAGATAAACTTTAATCACTGATTCTTCATGAACCAATCCATCGTATCAGCAACAGAAATCAAACTTCGCGCACTGCTCAAGGAACGCATCCTCATTCTGGATGGCGCCATGGGTACCATGATTCAGCAATACAAGCAGACCGAGGCGGATTATCGGGGTGAGCGTTTTGCCGACTTTGCTGCCCCAGCAGGCGAGCGCCAGTTGTTTGTAAAAGGCAATAACGAGCTGTTAAGCCTCACACAACCGCAGATTATTCAAGAAATTCACGAGCAATATTTGGCCGCAGGCGCCGACATTATCGAAACTAATACTTTCGGTGCGACCAGTGTAGCGCAAGATGATTACCACATGGCGCATCTGGTTTACGAGATGAACGTGCAATCGGCCAAACTTGCCCGCGCTGCTTGCGATAAATACAGCACGCCTGACAAACCACGATTTGTAGCGGGTACGTTGGGACCTACCCCAAAAACTGCGAGCATCTCACCTGATGTAAATGACCCCGCAGCACGCAATGTGAGTTTTGATCAGTTAGTGAATGCTTACTTAGAGCAAACGCGTGCACTGGTAGAAGGTGGTGCCGATATTTTAATGGTAGAAACCATCTTTGATACGCTCAACTGCAAAGCCGCACTGTTTGCCATTGATACGTTTTTTGAAGAAAGTGGTTTACGTTACCCAATCATGATTTCGGGCACGGTGACCGATGCTTCTGGGCGTATTTTGTCGGGCCAGACAGTCACGGCGTTTTGGCATTCGGTACGTCATGCCAAACCGCTGACCATCGGCTTAAACTGTGCATTAGGTGCCACGTTAATGCGCCCATATGCGGAAGAGCTGTCAAAAATTGCTGATACTTTTGTCTGCATTTATCCTAATGCGGGCTTGCCAAATCCGATGAGTGATACCGGCTTTGATGAAACACCTGATGTGACGTCCAGCCTAGTTAAAGAGTTCGCTACCAGCGGATTTATCAACATAGCGGGCGGTTGTTGTGGCACTACCCCGCCGCACATCAAGGCTATTTACGAAGCGATTAAAGACCTGCCGCCCCGTCAGGTGCCGACACTTACACCGGTCACAAAACTCTCAGGCTTAGAGCCATTTATCATTGATGAGACTTCGCTATTCGTCAATGTGGGTGAGCGCACCAACGTCACTGGCAGCAAAGCCTTCGCACGCATGATTATCAATGGCCAGTTTGAAGAAGCCTTGAGTGTGGCGCGGCAACAGGTAGAAAACGGCGCGCAGGTCATCGACATTAACATGGACGAAGGCATGCTCGATGCCGTGCAGGCAATGACGCACTTTTTGAACTTAATCGCCAGTGAGCCTGATATTGCGCGCGTGCCGGTTATGATCGATTCCAGTAAGTGGAGTGTGATAGAAGCCGGCTTAAAATGTGTGCAAGGCAAATCGATTGTTAATTCCATCTCGATGAAAGAAGGCGAGGCGGAGTTTTTACGCCAAGCTAAACTTTGCCGTCGTTATGGTGCGGCCGTGATCGTGATGGCGTTTGACGAAAAAGGTCAGGCCGATACTTACGCGCGAAAAACAGAAATCTGCAAACGTGCTTATAATTTGCTTGTTGGCATGGATTTCCCGCCAGAAGATATTATTTTTGACCCCAACATTTTCGCCATTGCGACAGGGATTGAAGAGCACAACAACTACGCAGTGGACTTTATAGAAGCCACGCGCTGGATTAAGCAAAACTTACCGCATTCCAAAATATCCGGCGGCGTATCCAATGTAAGTTTCAGCTTTAGAGGCAACGACCCTGCGCGCGAGGCGATTCATACCGTATTTTTATATCACGCCATTAAAGCTGGCATGACCATGGGTATTGTTAATGCAGGCATGATGGGCGTGTACGATGACCTTGCGCCTGAATTACGTGAACGTGTAGAAGATGTCGTGCTGAACCGCATCATAGACCCAAACAACCCACTCGCCCCAACCGAGCGCATGATAGAAATCGCCAGCACACTAGTGGCAGGCGGCAAAAAAGAGGCCGCCACGTTAGAGTGGCGCGGCACGGTGGAGACACCCACGCCAGTGGCTAAACGCCTGAGCTACGCCATGGTGCATGGCATTACCGACTTTATTGTGGACGACACCGAAGAAGCGCGCGCGGCAGTAATGGCAAGCGGTGGCAGACCCATCCATGTGATTGAAGGCCCATTGATGGACGGTATGAACGTGGTCGGCGACTTATTCGGTCAAGGCAAGATGTTTTTACCGCAAGTGGTGAAATCTGCCCGCGTGATGAAGCAAGCGGTGGCGCATTTAATCCCGTTTATTGAAGCAGAGAAAGCGCTAGAGCAAGAACGCACAGGCGTAGTCGCCAAGCCCAAAGGTAAAGTAGTAATCGCCACAGTTAAAGGCGATGTGCACGACATCGGCAAAAATATTGTTTCAGTTGTATTGCAATGTAATAACTTTGAAGTGGTGAATATGGGGGTGATGGTGCCGGCGGCCGAAATTTTGGCGATGGCCAAAGCCGAAAATGCCGATATTATTGGTTTGTCGGGTTTGATTACACCATCATTAGAAGAAATGGCGTATGTGGCCAAAGAAATGCAACGCGACCCGTATTTTCATGGTTTAAGAACGCCGTTGCTCATTGGTGGCGCTACCACTTCTCGCGCTCATACCGCGGTCAAAATCGCCCCGCATTATGATGGCCCAGTCATTTATGTGGCAGATGCTTCACGCTCAGTTGCAGTGATGCAGTCACTACTCACGCCTGAAACTAAAGATCACTACATTGCCGAAGTAAAGGCTGATTACGAGAAAGCACGTAACCAACATGCCAATAAAAAAGGGGTGCCGTTACTCACGCTGGCAGATGCACGTGCAAATAAAGCTAAACTTTCTTTTAAAGGTGAGTTCGCACCCGTTAAGCCGAAATTTATCGGCCGCCGTGTATTTAAGAATATTGATTTAAGCTTGATTGCTAACTATATTGATTGGTCGCCATTTTTTCAAACTTGGGATTTGGCCGGTAGTTACCCGGCGATTTTGAGTGATAGCGTGGTAGGCGAAGCCGCAACTAAAGTATTTGCTGAAGCGCAAGCCATGCTTAAAAAAATCATCGATGGCAGATGGCTTACCGCCAATGGCGTCATTGCACTCATGCCTGCTAACACAGTGCATGATGACGATATTGAAATCTACACCGACGAAAGTCGCGATCAAGTCGCCTTTACTTACTACGGCATGCGTCAGCAAAGCGTAAAACCTGTGATTGATGGCGTGGCTCGCCCGAATCAATGTTTAAGTGATTTTATTGCACCTAAAGGGCAAAATGGAGAACAAACAACGGCTGATTATATTGGCCTATTTGCCGTGACTGCCGGTCTGGGCATGGAGAAAATTGAAAAACGTTTCATCGATGCGCATGACGATTACAGTAGCATTATGTTCAAATCGCTCGCTGACCGCCTTGCAGAAGCCTTTGCTGAATACATGCACGAGCGTATTCGCACCGATTTATGGGGTTATGCGGCAAATGAGAAGTTAGCTGTTGAAGTGCTGATTAAAGAAGGTTATCAAGGCATCCGCCCCGCGCCTGGATACCCCGCCTGCCCTGACCATACCGTTAAAACCGATATGTTCAAGTTACTGCAATGCGAAGAAATCGACATGACATTGACGGAGTCCTTCGCCATGCAACCGGCGGCGGCGGTTTCTGGCTTTTATTTTGCACACAAAGAGGCCAAGTATTTTAGCGTGGACAAAATAGGTGAAGACCAGTTACTGGATATGGCGCAACGCAGAGGACTGCAAAAAGAGTATCTAGAACGCTGGCTGGCGCCGAACCTTTCTTAAAACCATTAAAATTAACTCTATGCACATTCATATTTTAGGTATTTGCGGTACATTCATGGGTGGTATTGCCGTATTGGCAAAAGCGGCTGGACATCGAGTTACCGGCTGTGACGCCAACGTTTACCCGCCCATGAGCACACAGTTAGAGGCGCAAGGGATAGAGCTGATTGAAGGTTTTTCACCTGAGCAAACCAAATTAAACCCTGATATTTATGTGATTGGCAACGTAGTGTCGCGCGGCAACCCGCTAATGGAAGCCATTCTAAATCAAGGCTTACCTTATATTTCCGGCCCGCAATGGTTGGCTGAGAATGTACTGCAAGGCAAGTGGGTGTTGGCAGTAGCGGGTACGCATGGTAAAACCACCACCAGCTCGATGTTAGCGTGGATATTAGAGTACGCAGGTTTGGCACCCGGCTTTTTAATCGGCGGTGTGCCTGAAAACTTTGCAGTTTCTGCACGGTTGCCGCAAGTACCTATTCAAGATAAAAACAGCGTTTCACCGTTTTTTGTCATTGAAGCAGATGAATATGACACGGCATTTTTTGATAAACGCTCTAAATTTGTACATTACCGCCCGCGCACGGCGGTATTGAATAATCTGGAGTTTGACCACGCGGATATTTTTGAAGATCTAAACGCAATTGAAAAACAATTCCATCATTTAGTGCGTACTGTTCCAGAGCAGGGCTTGGTGGTGGCTAACGGTAAAGAAGCCAGTTTACAGCGTGTCATTGATAAAGGCTGCTGGACCCCAGTAGAAAAATTTGGCACAGATGCTGACTGGCAAGCGGCCAATGCACAAGGTAACGGCAGTTTTGATGTGCTTTACAAAGGCAAACCACAAGGCCGCGTCGCATGGAATTTATTAGGCGAACACAACCGCATGAATGCATTGGCGAGCATTGCCGCCGCCCGCCATGCAGGTGTTACAGTTGAAGTGAGCATCGCCGCCTTAACTGAATTTAAAAATGTAAAACGCCGTATGGAAACACGCGGTGAGGTGAACGGCGTGACAGTGTACGATGACTTTGCGCATCACCCCACCGCAATTGAGACCACCGTGGCAGGCTTGCGCGCTAAAGTTGGCAACGCACGCGACGGTTCTAGTAACTACCCTAGAATCTTAGCAGTGTTAGAGCCGCGCTCTAACACCATGAAGCTGGGTGTAATGAAAAACGCCCTACCCGCCAGCCTAAAAGAGGCCGATTTGGTGTTTTGCTTTTCTGCTAATTTGGGCTGGGATGTTACTGAGGCCTTGGCACCAATCAGTAACAAAACCCAAATACATGATGATTTAAAACAACTGGTAACGGCAATTACGCAAGCGGCAAAACCTGGTGACCACGTGCTGGTAATGAGCAATGGTGGCTTTGGCGGTGTTCATCAAAAGATATTAGATGCGTTACGAGTTAAATTTCAAGTAGAGTAAAAGTTGGCTAATAAACTTAAAGAGGTGGAAGCTAAAGCGTTGGCCGCACTTATTGTTAAGTTAAAAACAATGAGCGTGATGAGTATTGCCATTTGGCTATCACTATGGGTGCATGCGGCAATTTTAAGTATTCACTTTAAGCCGGAACTTAAAAAATTTCGTGATAATTTACCCGTATTAGAAGTGGTATTAGTCAATGCAAAAACGCAAGCTAAGCCAGAAAACACTGAAGTGTATGCGCAAGCTAATTTAGACCGTGGCGGTAATACCGAGCTAGACCGAAAAATGAAAACGGCAATGCCCGCCTTAAAGCAGCAAAAGGCAGAGTTTACAGTCAAGCCAGAAGCTGTCACAAAAAAAGCCGCCAAAGCGTCTAAACAAGCGGCTGAACAAGTGCGAGAACAAAAAAACGTAGCCGAGCTAGAGAAACAAGCGCAAGCCCTGATGACGCAAATTAACGCGGCCAATATTGTAGAATCCAAACGAACACAAAAGGCGGCAGCAAAAGAAGCCAATGCTGACGATCAAAAAACGCCCGATAAAAAACTGAATTTGGCTGACATCACCGCAACCGCATTAGAAATGGACCGGCTGGAAGCGATTATTTCTAAACAGCAAGATGAGTACCAAAAACGCCCAAAACGTAAATTTATCGGCGGACGCACTAAAGAATACCGTTATGCCCTTTATGTAGAGTCATGGCGGCAAAAAGTAGAAAAAGTGGGTAATCTCAATTACCCGGAAGCCGCTAAAAATTTAAAACTTTATGGTCAATTGCAATTAACCGTATCCATTAAAGCTGACGGCAGTATCGAGTCGATTAAAATCAATCGCAGCTCAGGGCATAAAGTGCTGGATGCCGCTGCGATACATATTGTAGAAATGGGTGCGCCTTACGCGCGTTTTCCTGATGATGTGCGTAAGGAAATCGACGTGTTGAGTATTACCAGAACCTGGACGTTTACCAAAGAAGACAACCTAGCTACCGAGTGATTTTGCTTCAGAAGCTTGACGATTAAGGACTAACGACTGATGACTAACCACTTTCAATACCATATATTTTTCTGCCTTAACCAACGTGAAACAGGCGTAGCCTGCTGCATGGATAAAGGCGCAGAAGCCGCGTTTGATCACATGAAGACGCAGGTAAAACAGCTGAATTTAAACGGTGAAGGCAAAGTGCGTGTTAACCGCGCCGGCTGTTTTGATCGCTGCGGCGAAGGGCCGTTATTAGTGGTTTATCCGCAGGCGATTTGGTACACATTTATTGATAATGAAGACATTGATGAAATTATCGAAAGCCATCTAATCAATGGCAAGGTGGTTGAGCGGCTGGTCGTTTAGCTGATAGTTCAGTTCAGCAATTGAGTGCGCATTGGACATGCGCGCTAATTTTGTCAGTAAGCACTGCGATTACGTTCTCACCAAGTTGAGCTGGGTGACCATCACGCAACGCCTCACCCCAGTGCGAATTCGGAAAATGTTTATCATTCTCAAAGCGTGGAATTACATGCCAATGCACATGTGGCGTTTTATTACCCAAGCTGGCTAAATTGATTTTATCCGGATTCAAAATTTCTCGAAGCGCTGTTTCTACAGCAAATACAACCTTCATCATGCGTGCGCGTTGTGACGGTGCTAAATCGCTCATTTCTTTCACGTGGGCAAGCAGTTCGATGCGGCAATAAGCTGGGTAGTCTGTATCGTTAAGTAACACCACGCGGCAAAAATCATCTTGCCATAAGGTTTCATAAGGCGTTGGCTGGCAAAGTGGGCAGGTTGGGTTCATGGTATATTTTGATGATTAAACGTGAAATATTTTCACTGTCATTTCGAACGCAAGTGAGAAATCTTATTTTAACGAAGCCAACTTGCAAGATTTCTCACTTGCGTTCGAAATGACGGCAATTTTAATTTAGCACAAAAGCTTATGAAGCCGCCAGCATCCGCTCTAACGTAAGTTTTGCCAGTTTCGCATCATGCTCGGGTACTTTAATCTGGTTCACTACTTTGCCCTCTACCAAATTCTCTAACACCCACGCCAGATGCTGCGGGTCTATGCGCGCCATGGTCGAGCATTCACACACTACATGGCTCATAAACTGTACCAGTTTACCTTGCGGTTTCATTTGCTCAGCTAGGCGATTGACTAAGTTAAGCTCAGTGCCTACCAGCCATTTGGTGTTAGCTGGGGCCTCACTAACGGTTTTTAAAATATATTCAGTTGAACCAACATAATCAGAGTTCAAACATACTTCATATGGCGCTTCAGGGTGGGAAATCACAAAGCCATCGGGGTGTTCTGCGCGAAACTTGGTAATGTTTTGCAAACGAAACATTTGATGCACTGCGCAATGACCCTTCCATAGCAGGATTTTTGCATGCTTAATCTGCTCAACGGTTAAACCGCCAAGTGGCTGATCTGGGTCCCATACTGGCATTTGTTCCAAAGGAATACCCATTTTATGTCCACTCCAGCGACCTAAATTTTGATCTGGAAAGAACAGCACTTTTTCACGTTGCTTAAAGCTCCACTCTAAAATTTTTGGCGCATTGGTGCTGGTGCAAACAATACCGCCATGCTCTCCGCAAAACGCTTTGAGGTCAGCCGCCGAGTTAATGTAAGTAACAGGTGTGATTTGCTCATCAAAATTAAGCACTTTGTTCAACTCGCGATAGCTACGTTCTACTTTAGCAAGGTTGGCCATATCAGCCATTGAGCAGCCAGCAGCAAGATCCGGTAATATCGCAATCTGGTCAGGGCGGCTTAAAATATCAGCGACTTCAGCCATAAAATGTACGCCTAAAAACACGATATACTCAGCGTCTAAATCTTCACAATAACGAGATAACTTAAGTGAATCTCCCGTGTAGTCAGCATGACGATACACGCTTTCATTTTGGTAATGATGACCTAAAATAACGAGGCGTTTACCTAACTTTTGTTTTGCGGCAATAATGCGACGTTGGCAGTCTGCATCATCTGCGGCTTGAAATTTCTCAAATTTAATGGGGGATATTTGCATAATAGGTATATTTTATAACGATATTTTTCTAACGTGAAAATTTTATTACATTATCTACAGGCTTAACTCTCAACCAGCTATCAATGAGTACCGTCATTCTGAGCGTTAGCGAAGAATCTATTTGCACGCTAGCCGAAACTGGATTCTTCGCTAACGCTCAGAATGACGAGGTGAGGTTTTTATAATACTAAGTGATGCTTTGCACCTAATCTTTTTAACGCATCCACATTGGTCCATGAAAAAACGCGCTTTGCCGCCTCCCGCCAATCTACCCACTCATAACGCACATGTTCATCAGGTGCCAGTTTGATTGGTAATTGACTAGGTAACTCTAGGCCAAACAAATGTTCACGATTTTGCGTTACACCAGGCGCGTAGCGGTGCTGCCAATGTGGATAAATTTCATACACATTCGTGGCTTGCCAATCTTGAAAATCGTATTGTGTTGCGTCCAGACCAGTTTCTTCCAATACTTCACGAATGGCAGCTTGGCAGGGCGTTTCATTACCTTCTACGCTACCGGTGACAGATTGCCAAAACCCGGCTTTGTCGGCGCGTTCCATAATAAGTACCTGCAAATCTGGGGTATGGATTAACACCAGCGCGGAAATTGGGGTTTTGTAGGGTTTCATAGGTTGATATAAAATCCGCGCCTACTGGTTATTTTTTTGTCGCGGCGACTAAATTTTTCGGCAATTGGAACACCACGCTTTCAACCACGCCGTGTAGCTCTTGCACATGATTAGCGCCTAACTGTTGTAATTTCGCAATCACTTCTTGCACTAAAACTTCAGGTGCAGATGCCCCCGCAGATACACCGACTTTGTTCTTGCTAACCAACCACTCGGGCTTGAGATAACTGGCGTTATCCACCATATAAGCCTCAACCCCTTGATTCTCGGCAACTTCACGCAATCGGTTTGAGTTAGAGCTATTGGGTGAGCCTACAATAATCACCAAATCGCAATCTTGCGCCATAATTTTAATGGCATCTTGACGGTTTTGCGTCGCGTAACAAATATCATCACTTTTAGGCGCGTTAATCAGCGGAAATCTGGCTTTTAGCGCATTGATAACCAAAGCCGCATCGTCCATAGACAACGTAGTTTGTGTCACAAAGGCCAGTTTGGCAGCGTCTTTTACTTGCAAAGCCGCTACATCTGCAGGCGTTTCAACTAAATACATACCACTTTGTGATGGCACGCCTTCAGTTAAAGTTTCTTCAACCTGCCCCATTGTGCCCTCAACCTCAGGGTGACCTTTATGCCCGATCATGATGACCTCCATGCCAGCTTTACGCATTTTTTCAACTTCAATATGCACTTTTGTCACCAGCGGACAAGTCGCATCGTAGGCCGTCAGGCCGCGCGCATCGGCCTCGGCACGTACCGCTTTAGAAACGCCATGCGCACTAAATATAACCGTGCTGCCAGTAGGAATCTCATCGAGCTCCTCTACAAATATCGCACCTTTAGCCCGGAGCTCATCCACCACAAATTTGTTATGCACCACTTCATGGCGCACATAAATTGGCGCGCCAAACTTCTCTAAGGCTTGCTCTACAATGATAATAGCGCGGTCAACGCCTGCGCAAAACCCGCGTGGATTAGCAAGCACAATACTGGGCGTGAGGTTGGTATTGATGGTCATTTTAATTCGTTATCTCAAAATTGATGAGTGGCTTGATGCATCGGGGTATAATCGCATAAATTTTTAACAAATCGTATTAAAAACAACGCTATGAAAAACACCGCAACCCTATTGATTACCTGCCCGGACACTAGAGGCATCGTGGCGGCAATCGCTGATTTTTTACATCAACATAATGCCAACATTTTACACGCAGACCAACATCAGGATGCAGAAAATAATCTATTTTTGATGCGTGTTGAGTGGGATCTTGCCGGTTTTAGGCTGGATGACGCCAGCTTTAATCAAGCCTTTGCGCCAATCGCCACCCAATTCAACATGCAATGGCAACTCAAACGCTCGCAACATAAAACGCGGGTAGCGATTATGGTGTCGCAATACGACCATTGCTTAGCCGATTTGTTGCATCGCCATAAAAGTGGGGAGCTGGCGTGCGAGATTCCCTTGGTGATTAGCAACCATCGTGACGTAGAAAAATTAGTCCAGTTTTACGGCATAGATTTTCACTACATTGAAGTGAATAAAACCAACAAACAAGCGGCTGAAACCGCGCAGTTCAAACTGTTTGATGACTACCAGATTGATTTAATCGTGCTAGCGCGTTATATGCAAATTTTGTCGCCTGACTTTGTATCGCGTTATCCGCAGCGCATCATTAACATCCATCACTCTTTTTTACCGGCATTTATTGGGGCAAGGCCCTACCACCGCGCATTTGAACGCGGCGTTAAACTGATTGGCGCCACCAGTCATTATGTGACAGAAGTGCTAGATGAAGGCCCGATTATAGAGCAAGGCATAGACCGCATTTCCCATCGCGACCAAGTAGAAGATTTAATTCAAAAAGGCCGCGATTTAGAGCGCGTAGTACTATCAAAAGCGGTACGCTGGCACATTGAAAACCGTATTTTGCTATACGCGAACAAAACGGTGATTTTTGATTAACCTTTTACTCGCCCATCGACAGGCTTCTCGCATGAATAATGAGCTTTAGCTCATATATTCTGCGGTGATGCCAAGCACTGGTACAGGGAACGCGGATTATTTAGCTTGTAGCCCCGATGCAACACAGTGAAATCTAGGGTGATTATGATCCAATTTCCTCGACTTCACTGCGCTGCATCGAGACTTGTATGATGATGCAGCACGGTGAAGTATCAACTTCCGTTCGGCCTAGGCCTGTCGAAGGCGTTGAATCCGTTCACATTTCGACAAGCTCAATGCGAACGGACTTCAAGTATCATCAGGCCGAAGCAATAGGTTATTGTCGGCTTTAAGCCTCAGGCAGTATTTTTTCTAACGCAAACAAATCGGCTACTTTCTCACGCTCACGAATAAGGTAAGTTTGGTCGCCATCCACCATCACCTCAGCCGCGCGCGGCCTGGTGTTGTAATTGCTAGCCATACTCATGCCATAAGCACCTGCAGACATAATAGCCAACAAATCCCCTTCTTGCAGTGCCAGCATTCTGTCGTGGCCTAAAAAGTCACCGCTTTCACATACGGGGCCTACGATTTCATAGTTAATTGCAGCGGCATTGCGGGGTTGTACCGCTTGTATTGCATGATAAGCATCATATAGCGCGGGGCGCATCAAATCGTTCATCGCCGCATCAACAATAGCAAAATTTTTCGATTCAGTTTGTTTTAAATACTCAACCTTTGTAAGCAAAACACCCGCATTGCCAACCAAGGCTCGGCCAGGCTCAAACACTAGCTTAATGTTACTCTCACCTAGTTTTGCCAGCATTGCGGCAGCGTAAGCATCAAATGCCGGCGGAGTTTCATCGCTATAGCAAATGCCTATGCCGCCACCCGCATCAATATGTTGAATATGTATGCCATTTTGCTCCAATGCATCAACCAGTGCCAACACACGGTCAAACGCATCTAAAAATGGCGATAACTCAGTAATTTGCGAGCCAATGTGGCAATCCACACCATGCACCGCAATGTTAGACATAGCCGCCGCTTGCAAATAAATGTCCAGTGCGTCTTCATACGCCACACCGAATTTATTATTTTTTAAGCCGGTGGAAATATAAGGATGCGTTTTGGCATCTACATTAGGGTTTACACGTAGCGATACTGGCGCCACTTTACCCATAAAGTTAGCCACATCATTTAAACGTAGCAACTCGCTGACTGACTCTACATTAAAGCAAAAAATACCTGCATTTAATGCCGCCTGCATTTCAACCTCAGTTTTACCCACGCCTGAGAACACGATTTTTTTCGGGTCACCCCCCGCGGCTAAAACACGCGCCAACTCACCGCCAGACACAATATCAAACCCTGCGCCAAGCTTGGCAAACAAGTTCAAAATAGCCAAGCTGGGGTTAGATTTAACCGCAAAGCATACTAAATGGTTCGCATCTTTAAAACCAGCACTAAAGCGCGCAAATGCTTGCGTCAATGCAGATTTAGAATATACATAACAAGGCGTGCCAAATTCACTGGCAATATTATTAAGCGCTACGTTTTCAGCATGTAGCGTATTGTTTTTAAGCGTAAAGGTGTTCAAGGTCATCACTTAAGTCATTTAAAGATTGAATGGTGCAGGTTCTATTTGCCGGTCGGCGTTGGTTGTGGATACTGTTGCTCAGGAATATAAAGCGGCCCTTTAGTGCCGCATGCCGTTAGAATATAACTTACGAGCAATAGTAATATGATTTTTTTGGGTGATATTTTCATAAAAAAATATAGCGGATAAATAATTGACTGATGGTGTTAAAAATTGGGTTTATTCTACCATTGTTTTGTAGTGGTACACTTTGCAAGCTTTTCTTACAGCTTAGCTAACCGCTTATTCTGCGAAATTTACCGACTATCGGTTGGCAATAGACATCGCCACTTACCAAGTGCATTATCCATTTTAAGTAAAAAGGGGAAGTAAAATGCATTGCAAAACTAAAGTTCAACCAAAAAAACTACCGCTTATTTTTCAAAATGGTTTTACATTGATTGAGGTAATGGTTGTTGTCGCGATTATTGGTATTTTAGCGGCTATTGCACTGCCAAACTATACGGAATACGTCACTCGGTCAAAAATCCCTGATGCTACTTCCGGCCTTGCCAATAAGCGTGTGCAAATGGAACAATACTTTCAAGATAATCGCACATATGTAGGCTCTGACGCCGCAGGCTTCCCTTGTGCTAACGATGCGGTATCTAGCAGTCATTTTAATTTCTCATGTGCGGGTATCGCTGAAACTGCTTACACAATCCAGGCGGGTGGCAAAAGCACAATGGCTGACTTTACATTCACAATTAATCAAAACAATGTTAAAGCAACAACCGCCGTTCCCACTGGCTGGAGCACAAGCGCCACTTGCTGGGTAACTAAAAAGGGTGGATCGTGTTAAATTCACAAAAAATGCCAGTAACAAACTCGGGATTTACCTTGATTGAGTTGATGATTGCGGTGCTTATTCTCGGCATTGTAATGGCGATGGGCATGTCCAGTTATCGCGTTTGGATACAAAATACGGCAATTCGTAATGTTGCGGAGTCTGTTCTTAATGGTCTGCAACTGGCACGCGCAGAGGCAGTTAAAAGGAATGTTCCTATGCAGTTCAATTTTCGTACTGGCTCAGCTTGGACGGTTTGTCAGCGGCCTGTAGCGCCGGGGGCTTGCCCTGACCCAGATGATGCGACGACTATCCAGAGTCGAATACAGACAGAGGGGGCCTCCACTAATGTTACCGTCACAACAGCTCCTGCAGCTAATACAAGCATTAGCTTTAATAACCTAGGCCAGGTTGATACAACTGTTACGTCGTTCACTCAAGTGGTTGTTGATAACTCTATACTTTCTGTAGCAGACAAAAGAATATTGCGTTTGGTAGTTAATGTGGGCGGCAGTACGCGTATGTGTGACCCTAAATTTGCATATGCAACAGATCCAAGAGGATGTTAATCGTGAAACAAAAACTGAAAGCAGTTAATGAACTGAAGTTTGCACAAGTAAGATTTCAAAAAGGCGTTGTTTTGCTGGAGTCACTGATTGCGATACTGATTTTTTCGATGGGGATTATCGCTTTAATGGGGTTGCAGACCGCCATGCTTAAAAGTGTTGGTGGTGCGGAATACCGGTCCGAAGCAATATATGTTGCACAGCAAAGATTGGGTGCGATGTGGGCCGACCCAACTAATCTTAATCTCTATATTGAGGCCGCTCCTGGTACGGCTATTTCGCCATTATTACCCAATGGTAGACGAATAGTTGAGATTACGCCTCAAGCTGATCCTTTGGCTTCACCTATCGTGCAAGTTACTGTCACGTGGCAGCTACCTGGTGAAGCGGCAGTGCACCGTTACACTACTAGCGCAAGAGTAACTAGCTAATAGGGAGCTTAACGTGATGATGCTAAATAAATATTATAGAAACTCCCACGCGTATGGCTTTAGTTTGGTAGAGCTTATGGTCGGCTTAGTGATTGGGCTGATAGCGACCTTAGTCATTTCTCAAACTTTTTCGGTATTCGAGGGGCAAAAGCGCACCACAACAGGTGTTTCTGACACGCAGACCAACGGCACTATCGCATTGTACAACGTTATGCGTGATGCTCAGATGGCGGGTTTTGGTCTGCCGTTTTTGGATAAAACAAATCCGCCCATGACATGCAGTCCTGTGCCGACTATTAATCATGATAATAATGCAACAACGCCAGCCATTGATTTATTTCCCGTGGTGATTACAGATGGTGGCGCTGCTGCTGGTGCAAGCGACCAAGTGGCCCTACGCTATTCTTTTACTTACACCCCGCCAGCGTTAGCTGATCGCCGTAAAGTACTTATTGGTGGGGTTCCAACAGATTTTCCAAGTAACCCTGGAGTTTCTGTGGAAATTATTAATCCTCTCAGCGCCACAACCACGGGCGTCACTGTGCATAACAATCGTGGCTGTCAAAATGGCGATGTTGCTCTGGCTAGTAAGTTTAACAAGACTTCAGGGATAAATGCCTGTGCATTATTTAAAGTTACGGCTACCAATGCGGTTCTTGATGCGGATACTACAAAGATTAAATTAAATGCAGTAATTCCGGTTTTACCACATTCTTACATTAATGGTAGTTTATCCTGCTTAGGCCGCTGGAACGAAATCACTTACCGCGTTAATGGCAATAAAGAGCTGGAACGTGGCGGCCAGCCTTATGCTGATAATGACCCTACACCTGCAAACCGAGGTTTACCAAATGCGGCTTTTGTGCCAAACGTGGCGGGTGTCGTGAACATTCAGGCGCAATATGGTGTATCAACAAACGCTCAAGATAACCAGATAAGTAATTGGGTTGATGCAAGCGGTGCCTGGCTTAACCCGACATTTGCCGATAAGGTAAAAATCAAAGCAATTCGTGTGGCAATTGTCGCGCGTAGCGGACTGCTGGAAAAAGAAAATGTAACAGGGGCTTGTACAACGGCTCAGGGTACAGTCAACAATGGTCCTTGCGCATGGGATGATGCAGGCCTTGATCCAGCACCTAAAATAGACCTTTCTGACGATGCTAATTGGCGCAGATATCGGTACAGGGTTTATGAAACGATTATTCCAATCCGCAATATTGCTTGGGCGCGGGGTAACTTATGATTAACGCACTGCATTTTGAAAACAATGTGGGCCATATACCACCAGCACACCGGCAGCGTGGCGTCGTATTATTTTTCGCACTGATTGCCATGGTAGTGATGATGTTAGCTGCGGTGGCGCTAATACGCTCAGTTGACACAAGCACTTCAGTTGCGGGTAATCTGGCTTTTAAACAATCAGCTACGGTATCGGCAGATAGCGGTGTTGAAACTGCGTTGGCTTTGTTGAGAACCCCTGCATTGGATACCACTATCAACAGCGCTGCCAATGCAACTTTGGGTTACTATGCGACTGCTGAAGAAAGAAATTTAACCGGTAGCCTGACAACAATGGCGGCGTTTACTTGGGATAACACAAATAGTGCGGTGGCTACAGGTGACGGAATTGTTGCAGGCCGTGACGCTAGTGGCAATAGCGCTAGATATGTGGTTGAAAGGATGTGTACTACTGCAGTTGCTAATGAGGTGCCTAGCAAAGCAAATTGTCTTTTTGGTCAGGGAGATGCAGGTGGTGGCTCAAAAAAGGGTGATCCTGGTTATATTAGCGGTTTGCCAAGCGCCGCATCAATCAGCCCGGTATATCGGGTAACGGCGCGTGTTACCGGGCCAAAAAATACGATCAGTTATGTGCAAGCCTATATCTATTAGGAGTTAAAAATGAATACCCATACGCTCAACTTTTTTAAACAAGCACGTCAATTTTGCTTGGCCTTAACGGTCGGTTTAGTCATTTCAACGCAGGTTGTGGGGGCTGACGGAATGCCACCTTTAAATATTGCTAAAAAGCCGTTGAATGCTATTGTGACTACATCGCCCAATGTCTTATACATACTGGATGACTCTGGCAGTATGGATTGGAACTACTTGCCAGATTGGGCAGGCGCTGGTTATTGCAGAACGACTGGTAATGCCGACTCCTTCGATCAGTCATGCAAAAATGAAGATAATCGTGCCATACCACCGGCTAGGAGTAGTGATTTTAATAGCATTTACTACAATCCAGAGGTTACCTACACACCCCCTAAAAATGCTGATGGCACCAGTAAACCTTCGCAAACTTCTGCTACCTGGACAGCCGTGAAAGATGATGCCTATGGCATACAAAGCACCAACACGACTAATTTACTGACTAAATATACTGATATTGAATGGTGTACCTCTACTGCTTATACTGATTGTGTTAGAAATGATAATTACATTATGCCGACAGATGCTAATGTCAATTGGGCGCCGCGACTTGATGGAAAGCAATACAATGTGGCGCATGCTGTATTTGCCACAGGCACTGGCTATGTGGCCACCGGCCCGCGAAATGCGCCAACAAAAGCGCTTAAAGAATTCGGCCCGCATTACTACAAAATTAATGCTGGCGAGTATTGTGACTCAGCTGCCTTGACCAAGTGTCAGGAAACACAAGATGCGACTTATTCTTATCCAGCTAAATTGCGCTGGTGCGCTAATAATACTCAAGCTACTTCCCCTCCAGCAACTGCAGGGACGGTTGATGGTTGCCGTGCTACGCGTAAAACCGGCTTTACCCAAGCGCGTTATCCCACTAAATACGTGAAAATAAGCACCGTAAATAGTTACACTAAAACCAACGAGGTGCTTTATGTAGCAGGCACCCCTGCATCAGTAACTTGCACCACGCCACCCTGCACTGCTGGTAGTGCTGCTGTTAATGCGCAGGGTGCCACAGGCGCTTCGGTGTCGTTCAGCTTTATTCTTGGAGGAGATTGTGAAGGCTCCGATAAGGCTAGAATTAAAAAAGTATTAGTAAATGGTGTTAATCTTTTAAATGATAGAACCAGTAAAACGCTGAGTGCCTCGACTTTGGCAGGTTATGTGCGCGATGAAATTAACGCAACCCCTGCGCCGCGACCTTATGTGGTGAGCGGTAGTGGCAATAATGTTAAATTACAGGCACCTGCGACAGATGGCGCAATTACCTACCCAGTGAGCATTCAGTTGGAGTCAGGCTCTTGCTCGGTGACCTTGAGCCCGACAACGCCTAAATTTGCTGGCTATACAGCCGCTACGGCCTATCAAGCGGCTGTGCCAGCATCACCTGGATATGTTGCTACATCTGGTACAGCTGCAAACTGCAGCCCTGTCACACTGGTAGCGAATAGTTCGGGATCCTACGGCGCTAATAATTGGAATTTTACTGCTGGTCAAAAAGTTTGCCAAACTTTCTCCAACGCTCCCACAACCGCAACGACATTTTACGGCTCATTTAGCCGCGTAGATATAGTGCTTAGCACCCCAAACTACCCAAAAGCACCCACTCGCAGTGATTGCGTGGATGATGTTATAGGTAATACTTGTACTTATGATGAAGAAATGACCAATTTTGCAAATTGGTGGACTTACTACCATACGCGTATGCAGTCGATGAAAACATCAACCAGTCTGGCGTTTGACGCTATCGATAATAGAACTCGCGTTGGATTTAGTACCATTAGCGACACCACTGCGACGAATGGCACGACTTTTCTAGAAGTTGGCAATTTTGACTCTGGGCAGAAAAATACTTGGTATAACGCATTATTTAACACGGCGCCAGGTGGCAATACTCCTTTACGTGAAGCACTTTCTCAAGCGGGACGCATATATGCACACAAGATTGGTAACGACCCCGTGCAATACTCATGCCAGCAAAACTTCGCACTGCTCACTACTGACGGGTATTGGAACGGCTCTAATTCTGGTGGAAAGGCCGGTTTAGATGTTAATGGTGCTTTAATTGGTAATTTAGATAGTGGTACAACGGTACCAAGACCTAAACGTGAAGGCGTTGGCGCTGATGGTGGCTTGGCCGATGTAGCGAAGTATTTTTACGACACAGATTTACGTACCTTAGCTTTAGGTAATTGCACAGGGGCTTTGGGTGGGGGTATCAATGTGTGCGAAGATGGCACTAGTTCTGTTATGCAACGCATGGCTACTTACACCCTGGGCTTGGGTGTCGATGGCAGTTTAAGTTACAGTAAAACGTATAAAACCGATACTATTGGCGATTATAAGGACTTGACCACGGGTGCTAAAACTTGGCCCAGTCCATTTACTGGCTCTGATGAAAAGATTGATGATTTATGGCATGCCGCAGTGAATGGTGAAGGTTTATATTTCAGCGCTAAAAACCCAAATGATGTGACGCAAGGTTTGGCGGATGCCTTGGCCGATATTGGGGCATCCAAAGGTTCTGCATCACCTTCAGGCATTAGTAGCCGGCAACCAGCATTGGGTAATAACTTTGCTTACCGCGCAACATTTATTAGTGACAAATGGACGGGTAATGTAGAAAAACGTACGATAGACCCTGCTTCTGGCGCATTGAGTAATACTATTGTTAATTGTGTTGAGGATATAGCGGCAGACCCTCCTTTGAGTGCGTGTACTGGCATTAATACCAGCAGCCCCGTTTTGCCTAGCGCAAGAAAGATATACATTAATTCAGGTGGCGGTTTAGCTAATTTCACATACGCGAACTTACCAGGTAGTACTGTGCCTGTAATGGGTGAACCAAAGTATTATTTTACTGAGGCTTTTCTTGGTACAAAAGTAAGCCATTGGGGCACATTAACCGCCACCCAAAAGACAGCGGCAGTAGAGGATGGTTTGGTTAACTTCTTGAGAGGTGACACAAGTTTAGAAGATAGAGCGTCTAACCTTAGCGGCACTACGGACAACCGGATATACCGTTACCGCCAGGCAAGATTAGGTGATGTTGCTGAGTCGCAACCCGTGTATGTAGGTCAGCCAAGCATGGATTATGGTGATGGTTACCCTGCCTTTAAAGCCGTTAGCCGACCTGCAACAGTTTACGTAGGTGCTAACGACGGTATGTTGCATGCTTTTGATGCAGTCACCCTGCAAGAGCGCTGGGCATTTGTACCAACTGCGGTAATGCCAAAATTATGGAGTTTGGCAGACCGTAATTACAGCCATGAAAACTTCGTTAATGGCACCGTAGTGGTTGCGGACGCTAAAATTAATGGCAACTGGGAGACGATTCTGATTGGAGGCTTAAATGGGGGCGGCCGCAGTTACTATGCCTTAAAAGTGACTAATCCAAATGCACCTGAGTTGCTGTGGGAGTTTACCGACAATAATATGGGATATACCTTTGGCAAACCTAAAGTCGTTAAAAATAAAGTAGGTGACTGGCTGGTGTTGTTAACATCAGGCTACAATAACCGACCAGACTTTTTGAAGCCAACAGGGGATGGTGGCGGTTATCTTTATACTGTAGATCTAAATCTAGCGCCCGTGGGTAACATTAATGCAGGCTCAGCAGGCGTTAAAGTATATGCAACGGGTGAGGGTACAACTGCATTTCCAAGTGGTTTAGCTAAGATCTCTGCTTTTGCTTATGAACCACGCATTAACAATACCGCTATATTTGTTTACGGAGGCGACTTAGCCGGAAATTTATGGCGTTTTGATATCAATGATCCGCCTGCGCCTGGACCTAATCCATTACTGTTTGCAGTATTGACAGATACAGGTGGTAACAAGCAGCCTATTTCCACTGAGCCTGAGTTAGCATACTATAAGAATAAACGTATGGTTTATGTTGGAACAGGGCGTTTTCTTGAGCCAGATGATAGAGATACCGTGCAAGTGCAAACCGTTTATGGCATTCAGGATGATGATGTTACAACGACATTGGTTAATCGTGCTGGCTTAACTGAGCAAAAACTGTCTGGAACCGGATCAACGAGAACTAGTACGCAAATTGGCGCAACTGGTGCACGTGGCTGGTATGCTGATCTTAGTGTTCCGGGTGAGCGTCAATCAGTTGATAGTCAGCTATATTCTGGTAATTTAATTGTAACAACTAATGTTCCTACAGGTACTGATTGCACACCTAACGGCTTCAGTTGGCTTAATGTGTTTGATTACAGAACAGGCGCTGTTGTTGTTTCTGTACAATTAAATTATGGCATTACCGGTGGTAATCTCTATCAAAAGTCAAATGGAGATGTAAACATTAAGAATGACACGGCGAGCGGTAAGGGCTTAATTGGAACAGTAGGTGATTACGGGCCAATTCTGCCTATAGAGAGCCTGACGTTTCAAGACAAGCGTACAATATGGCGCGAGTTAACCAAGTAAGTATCAACAAGAAGTAAATATCAGGAAGTGAAAAAATAATGCCTATAGAAATATAGGCATTATTTCTTTGTAGGTCTTGCTATTCCGCTGGGTGCGAGCGTTAAGGTCAGCTAAATATCTTGGGTAGTGATGTGTAAATGGTAAGACGGCGACGGTCGAGGAATCAAGCACTAAATCATTATTAGTTGGAGATTGGTAGTGCGTATATTTCTGTAGCAGTTTGCTCTATAACACTACCGTCTTTTTCTGTTTTACGAATTTGTACGGGTAGATATTGGTAGTCTAAAGCAAGCCATAGCTCTGTTTTTGCTTGCTCTCCGTCACCCTTAATCAGGTGCAGTGTATTGAGTTGACCTAGTTTAGTGGTAATAACCTTCTCCCCCTCAAAATGGTAGTCGTAGGTGCGTAAGTTTTTACCATTTGTAATAGTGATTTGCGTATCGTAACGAGGCTGCATAAACATAAACTGGTACATTACGCTTAAAATGTCCTGTGTGCCTGTCGCTAAATTCTCAGTTTTTTCACCCTTTGCACTACTTAACTTTAAAATTGCCTCATCCCAATTAAAGGATGCTTTTTGACTTTGGTTATTACCATATTGATAGATGAACAGATAAGGCATAAAGCCACTTGCAGTGACTAAACCCTCACTGGATTGTATAAGCGTATCAAAAAATAGCGATGCCAGACCTTTTGCTTCAGTTTTACTTGTGAGGGTGTAACGGTCGTTAGTCTTATCAAAATTAAAAATGATGCGAGCTGTACCCGCGGCCGTGGCATCACCTCCTCTACGTACATCAAAAACTGTTTCCACATATATGTAAGGCAAGGTCGAATGTGAGGATTCTGTGGCACTGTCATTTACCACGGAAATCTCTGCAGATTCGATTGTTTCAGTTGATAGTGGCTCCATAATCGTTGGCTCAAGTAATTGTTCAGCTTGTTGCACATCTTCAACTAGCGATTCTATTGCTGGTTTTTCTATGGTGTAAGGTGCCTCATTAATGGGATTTGTGTCAGCTTGAGCTTCTAATTTTTGGTTTGTTTTTATGGGCTGTTCTGGCGTGATTATTGGTGTTGGCGCAAGTTTTGGCGGACTTTGTTTTACTGGGGTTGTAATGGTTTTTTGTACTGGCTGCATATTCACCAAGTGCATTTCTAAGGTTTGGTAGCTTTCATCTAGCTCCGGTAATTTAAGTGGGAATTTTGCGAGTAAAAAAACATGGCAAAGCAACGAGATAATCGTAGCCAGCAACAAGGTTTTATTTTGCGAAAATTGCGATTTCAGGCAGTTAAGCTTATTGGCTATATTGTGAGGTAATTGCATACTTAAAGTAATGGTATCTCAGGTTTATTTGAAGCCTTATTATAAAGAAGCTTAGCCGTAATTAGGCCGTTGATTACACCAAAAAACAGAGCCGCGATTGCAAATATGGGAATTAAATAACTAACGCTGGTGTGGGGAATAAGCCATAGGCGGACGATCATCAACTGCCCGGCGATGTGGGCAAAGGCCGCTAAAATGCTTAACGACACGACGCTAAAGTGTTTTTTTGGCAAGTGCATGGCAAGCCATAACATCAGTAAACTTATGATTGCGCCACCTAAACTAAGCGCAAAAGTGGGTGATAAAAATTGCCCGAGTAATAAGCTACTGGCGAATACGCGCAAAATGCTGACCCAAGCGGCTGTGGCAAAACCATATTGGGTTAAAACGTATAGCGTAACGATGTTGGCAATACCGGGCTTAACGCCTGGAAGTGGCGATGGAATCACCGCCTCAATCATGTGCAAGGCAATGGCAAACGCCGCGAGCTTGGCAATGCGGTGGTCGTCAGCCGTGGTTTGTATTGGGGGGTGCTTCAAAGTAATGCTAGCTAATAGTTAAGTGAGTCATAAGGTTTGTTTTCACCTATCAACTCTAAGCTAATTTGATTAGGCAAGCAAATAGCGGCTTGCCCCGCGCGCGTTAGCCAGCCTTGATGTACGCAGTATTGATTATGGCATGGGGATTTTGAAAATCGCGCCTTACCTTGTGCAATACTGATGACTGCGGTACCGATGGGGCCATGCACGTGTATATCACGTTGCTGGTTTAGGGTGTAGGTGGCGTAAACTTTATCACCGAGTCTAATTTGTACTTTAGTCGCGTGTTCGCTGGACCATAACGTTTGAAATAAATAGACAATGATGATTACACTGCCTGCCACAATGAGCCAGTCACCAAGCCGCAGCGTTTTAATGGCGTATTTAAGGTTGTGTGGTAAATTTAACATTTGTATCAAGCCAATGTAATTTTTGTGTCATTGCTTTGCTGACGCGTATGTTAGATTTTTGATCAATGACCATCCAATTTTCAACACCAAATACAGCCGCAGCTTGCGCCTTATTTTCAGCGGCTTCAATAAAAATAGGTTTTGAGGCTACGTCTGAAAGTACGCCTGCATGTGTTTGCGGTGAAATAAGCACAGTCACGGCTTGTGTATGTTGTACAGGGTAACCGGTACGTGGGTCAATAATATGGCAATAACGCTTACCGCCCAGCGTAAAGTAGCGCTGGTAATCGCCTGATGTGCCAATTGCCCAGCCATCGGGCAAGTCAAGCGTGGCGATTGCCGCTGGCTGGCGCGGATGCTGGATGCCTACGCGCCAAGGTTTTTTACCATGTTGACCAAGGGCGATAATATTGCCGCCGATGTTGATGAGCGCATGCTTAACCTGTTGTTTGCGTAAATAATCGGCCGCCATGTCTAAAGCATAACCTTTAGCGTAGCCGCCTAAATCAAGCTTTACAGACACGTTGTTGCTATAGGCACTATTGTTGTTAATAACGATGTCCGTCATGCTGGGCTTGCTTTTGACTAAGGCTTTGATTTTATTATCGTCAATATTGACCGCACCAAATTCGTCACGCTGAAAGCCCCAGGTGCTGATTAAATGGCCGATGGCCGGGTTGAATAAGCCGTGTGATTTAACTGAAAAACTTGTAGCATCCGTGAGCATTTCTGCAAGCTGCGGACTAATGCTCACGGGTGTTTTACCTTGCGAAAAAGCATGATTAAGTGCGCCCAGTTCGCTTGGTTGGTTCTCGCTGACTGGTTTCCACGCATGTAGTTGATGATGCAAGCTTTGAAAATCCTGCAAGATATGATTGCTCAACATACTGGCGCGCGCATCAGGCTCACCGTAAATACTGATATCGACTAAGGTGCCAAATACATAACTTTGGCTATGGTAGAGCGGCTCTTTGTTGTAGGCGTTTAGCGCAAAAACGGCCATACCTAGCAGGGCAAGCAATAATAAAGTGGCCAGCAAACGTAGCCTCGATGGAGGGTATTGAAATCGAGGGTGTATCATCACTAAACCTTGATTTCGCTGTGCTGCATCAAGGCTACCGTTGCTACCATTGCCGTGGCACTATCACGCGCTAGTGCAGTTTTTATGTTCGATGCCAGCGCATCCATAAAAACACCGGCTGGCTTACAATCTGTTTGCGCTGCAATTTCTACCATGCCGGTGGGGCTGGTGACGTTAATTTCGGTTAAATGCTCACCAATCACATCAAGACCTACTAAAAATAGCCCTTCTTGTTTGAGTGTTTTACCAACGGTGATAGCTATTTCATGGTCACGTGCGCTGAGTGGTTGTGCAAATCCCGTGCCGCCGGCGGCCAAATTGCCACGTGTTTCACCCGCGAGTGGAATGCGCGCAAGAGCATAAGGTAGCGGTTCGCCATCAATCACAATAATGCGTTTATCACCTTGCAAAATAGCGGGCAGATAACGCTGTGCCATAATGGTGCGTGTGCCATGTTGGGTGATGGTTTCCAGTATCACGCTGATATTAGGGTCGGTTAGCGTAAGCCTGAAGATGCTACTACCACCCATGCCGTCCAAGGGCTTTACGACGATATCCTGATGCGTATTTAAAAAATCTCGAATTAACGTATTGTTTGCCGATACTAAAAATTCAGGTGCAAATTGTGGAAAGCGCGTAACAGAGAGTTTTTCATTCCAACTGCGAATAGCAATCGGGTTGTTATAAACCTTTGCACCTTGGCTCGCGGCAATTTCTAGCAAATAAGTGCTGTATAGATATTCGTTATCAAATGGCGGGTCTTTGCGCATGATAACGGCATCAAAGGCTGCGGGCGAGTATTCAACCTCGTCGCTTAATGTATAGCATTGTGCCGTAAAACTAAATTTTTTCGCTTTAATTCTGGCTTGATCGCCACGTAAAAATAGATCGTGTTGCATGCACACAAACAGCGCATATCCACGCTGGCTCGCCTCGCGCATGATGGCAAGGCTGGTGTCTTTTTCGCTTTTCAGGCTTGCGAGTGGGTCTAGAATAAAAAGTAGTTTCATGTGTGTTAGCTTAAAATCGCCCTCTCCCCAACCCTTTCCCGTAAACGGGAGAGGGGGTGCTAATGGTGCAAGGACATAAACCCTCGCCTTTGGGGAGAGGGTGCACGATAGTGCGGGTGAGGGTGTTCTTGATTTTCATTTTGTCTTAAAAAGTATTTACGCATAATCACTATTGATTCAGCGGGTCTTGCTCCTGCAACTCAATTGCCGCCGCCAACAAAGCCAAACGTGCGACTACGCCGTAAGCGTAAAAACGATTAGGTGTTGCATCGGGCGCACCCGCACAATCAGGCAGCGTGCAGGGTTTTTCAAAGGCCAGCGGTACAAAATGTGAGCCAGGCGCGTTTAAGTTTTCATCAATGGCACGCCCTGTGTGCACTCGGTAAAAACCGCCGATCACAAAATGATCCATCATATACACCACCGGCTCGGCAACCGCTTCGTTAATGCTCTCAAAGGTGTAAACGCCTTCTTGAATAATCACTTCAGTGACTTCCAGCCCTTCTTTTACTACCGACATTTTATTGCGAGTTTTACGGTTTAAGCCGCGAACATCGTCGGGTGATTTTACCGTCATGATGCCCATGCCATAAGTACCGGCGTTGGCCTTAACAATCAAAAATGGCGCTTGTGTCACGCCATATTGCGCGTATTTGATTTTTATTTTTTCCAGTAACTGTTCAACTTTGGTGGCAAGACAATCTTCACCAGCACGCGCATTAAAATCAATGTCACCACAGGTGTCAAAATAGGGGTTGATTAGCCATTCATCAATGCCTAACAAGGCTGAAAAATCAGCCGCTACTCGGTTATAGGCCGCAAAATGTTGTGATTTCCGGCGTGTACTCCAACCGGCGTAGAGTGGCGGGATTAAATCCTGTTCCAGATTTTTGAGGACCTCTGGAATGCCGCCAGACAAATCATTATTGAGCAAAATGGCGCAGCTATCGAATTCTTTTAGCGACAGTTCGCTTGACTCAAAACTTGGTAATTTAATGCGGTTACCAACGCGCACCACAGGTTCTAGCAATAAATACTGGCCATCGTGCGTTTCAAGTTTAGTTGGCGTGGTAATTTCAGGTGAAATGGAACCTATTCTGACATCCATCCCTGCTTGCTTCAATATGTTGGCAAGTTCAAGCACGTTGCGTAAATAATAGGTATTACGTGTATGGTTTTCAGGAATGATCAGCAGCCGGTGCGCTTCAGGGCATATTTTTTCTATCGCGACCATTGCCGCCTGCACACTCAAGTGCAAAAAATCGGGGTTGAGATTATTAAAGCCAGCTGGGAATAAATTAGTATCCACAGGCGCTAACTTAAAGCCCGCATTGCGCAAATCAACCGAAGCGTAAAAGGGCGCGGCGTACTCTAGCCATTGGGTGCGAAACCAATGCTCAATATTTGGCATGGCATCCAGCATGCTTTTTTCTAAATCCAGCAACGGGCCATTGAGAGCGGTGGTTAAATGCGGAACCATAATCTACCTTTAATAATTAAGCTTTTTGTAGGCGCTTTGTAACCTCGATGGAACGAAGTTAAGTGAGGTTACAAAGCTACACGACTTGATGCGCTTGTGCGTCAGCGTGATAACTACTTCTTACCATGGGGCCGCTGGCGGTATTATTAAAGCCCATAGCATCGGCTTTTTGTTTTAATGTTTCAAAAATCTGAGGCTCAACGTAACGCATCACAGGGTGATGATGAATACTGGGCTGTAAATACTGTCCTAATGTGAGCATGCTTACGTTGTGCGCGCGTAAATCTTGCATCACGGCTAAAATTTCGTCATCTGTTTCACCAAGCCCCAGCATTAAGCCTGATTTTGTGGGGATGTACGGATAAATCTCGTTAAATGCCTTGAGTAAATTGAGCGAATTTTGATAATCAGAGCCGGGTCTTGCTTGTTTATAAAGTCGTGGAATCGTCTCTAGATTATGATTCATGACATCTGGCGGTGCCTTGCTCAAAATCTGCATGGCAATATCGAGGCGACCACGGAAATCCGGCACTAGAATTTCTATTTTGATATTAGGAGACTTTGCCCGCACGGCAGCAATGCAATCTACAAAGTGCTGTGCGCCACCATCGAGTAAATCATCACGATCTACACTGGTAATCACCACGTATTTAAGTTGCATTTGCGCAATGGTGCGAGCTAGGTTTTCTGGCTCATTAACATCAGGTGGTAGCGGCTTGCCATGGGCTACATCGCAGAACGGGCAGCGGCGCGTACAAATGTCACCCAAAATCATAAACGTGGCAGTGCCGTTGCTAAAACACTCGCCAATGTTGGGGCAACTGGCTTCTTCACACACGGTATGCAGATTATTGTCACGCAACACACGTTTTATTTCTTGATAACGGGCGCCGTCGGGCGCTTTCATGCGGATCCATTCTGGTTTGCGTTGAATCGGCTGTGGAATGATTTTGATTGGAATCCGCGAAGTTTTTGCCGCGTCAATTTCTTTTACTCCAGCAATTTTTGGGCTGGCAACTTTAGTGGGGATAGCGTTTGTCATGCTTGTTTCCGTATCATGAGCAATGACTCATGCATGTGTTTAGGGAGCCTCAAAACCATATTTTATGAGGTTCCCTCTAATTTAGCGGTGAGTTTCTGCACTAACAACTCACCTAATGTTTGTGTATTTGCCATAATGCCTAAATCTTTAGTTTGCATGACCTTCAAACCCGCGTAGCCACATGGGTCTATCGCCTCAAACGGAGTTAAATCCATCTCAACATTAAGACTTAGTCCATGATAACAGCAATTATTTTTGATGCGTAAGCCAAGTGATGCGATTTTGGCAATTTGAGTATCTTTAAGTTGTACATAAACGCCAGGTGCCTCTTTTTGTGACGTGGCACTTACACCGTAATCCGCCAATAACTCTATCACCGTATTTTCGAGCAAGCTAACCAGGCTACGGATATTGAGCTTGCGTCGCGTTAAATCCAGCAGCACATAAATAACAACCTGCCCTGGACCGTGGTAAGTGATTTTTCCACCACGATCTGTATTGATAACGGCGATATCATCACGCGCAGGCTGACGCACATTTTTACGGTTAAGGCCTAATGTATAGATTGGAGGATGCTCGGTTAGCCAGACTTCATCTGGGGTGCTGCCAGTGCGCGCGGCAGTAAACGTTTGCATGGCAAGGCTGATGGCTTCAAATTCTGTAACCCCCAAGCGCCGTATTATTAAAGATTGCTGCATGACGCGCTAATAATTAGAGTGCAAATTTTACCAGTGGGTGCGCACTCAATAAGCGGTAAATGTCATCTAATTGCGCTTGAGAGGTCACGTGTACCGTGCAGGTAAGGCTAATATATTTACCTGCAGAACTGGCGCGCATTTCTACTTGCTCTGCACTAAATGTGGGCGAAACCGTTTGAATGACGGCAATAATCGTGGCAGAAAATGACGCTTGAGTTTCCCCCATGACCTTAATAGCAAAGTCACATGGAAAATCAATTAAAGGTGGTGCGGTGTGTGGCTCTATATTAGTCATGAGTGTTCACCATCATTTTTTAAAAAGCATTGGTCCACGAAACATACCAAAAGCGTGCTTACTTTTGGTATGTGTGGGCAAAATAGTTTATTGAAAAAGAAGTTTAATAGAATCCCATGCACGTCCAAAGATGCCCGCAGTACTAATAGTCTTTGCTGCAACCAGCGCACGCTCATCAATGATTTTGCCATTGAGGGTAAATTTAACGTTGCCAATCACCTGCCCTTTTTTAATGGGGGCAATCAGCGGCTGCGTACTTGAGACCACTGCTTTAACATTGGCATATTCACCTTTGGGTAGCGTGAGATATAAATCGCTAGCAACCGTTGACGCAACTTGATTTTCGCTACCCTTCCACACTTTAAGCTGACTGATACTTTGCCCTTGCTTGTAAACTAAATTGGAGTCGAAAAACTGGAATCCGTAATTGAGCAGCTTTTGGCTTTCAGTTGCGCGCGCAGCGTCATTAGGTGCGCCTAAAACTACAGCAATACGACGTGTGCTGTCGCGTTTGGCAGAAGAAATCAGGCAATAGCCTGCAGATTTTGTGTGACCTGTTTTCATGCCATCAACGAAAGGATCTAGCCACAGCAAGCGATTGCGATTAGGCTGTTTGATGCTGTTGTAGGTATATTCTTTAACCGAATATAAGCGCTTATATTCTTCAGGAAAATCATGAATCAACGCGGTAGCCAAAGTCGATAGATCCTCGGCAGTCGTATAATGCTCCACATCTGGCAGGCCAGTAGCGTTCATATAATGCGTATTTTTCATGCCTAAGCGTTGTGCTTCTTTATTCATCATGCCGGCAAATAGCGCCTCAGTACTTGCAATGCCTTCGGCCAAGGTGATAGAGGCATCATTGCCCGAGGCAATAATCATACCGTGCAAAAGCTCATCTACCGTGACTGGTTTGTTAGGCTCGATAAACATTCTAGAACCTTCAGCTTTCCATGCAGCTTCGCTCACAGGTAATGTTTGATTAAGCGCCAAGTGCCCGTTTTTAACGGCCTTAAAGCTTAAATAAGCCGTCATTATTTTGGTTAACGAGGCTGGCTCAACACGCATGCTGCCATTTTGGGTAGCAATAACATGCCCGCTATTAAAATCTTTAAGTAGGTACGCTTTGACTGCCAAATCTGGTGGTGGTGCAATTTGCGTAGCATTGGCATGCGCAATCTGGCTAAAAAGTAAAGAAACGGCTAGCGTGCTTGCAGCAACACCGCTGATAAAAGAGTTCAGATATAGGGGTTTAATAATAGTTTGCATGGAATCTTATATAAGTAATTACTGATTGGTAACGATTGCGGAAATGTTTAATTGTTTACGCACTTTGCCGGCAGAAGTATCTGCCTCTTTTCTGGTATCAAAAGGACCTATTTTGACACGGTACAAGCCATTATTATACACGTTAGCAACCGCGGCATTGCCGCCAATATCTAGGCCCATAATTTTCTTTTGCAACAATTCACCATTGCCCTCATTTTTAAAAGCGCCAACTTGCACATAATAACTAGCTGACTTTGCATCTAGCCTATTGTTGGCAACTACTTGATCTGCGCCGTTGCTATTGGCGGTCGCGGGCGTGATGGTTGAGGATTTTTCAGCGGACAAAGAACTGGTTACGGCGTTGTTCGCTACCTCTATATTGCGATTGCCAATGTTGTTACGCATCGCTTCAGCGCTGGTATCAATCGCTTCTACTTTTACCAAACCGCTACCTTGCGTAATAAGACGCAGCTGATACGCGGCAGCATAAGATAAGTCTATCAAGCGCTCATGCTTAAAGGGGCCGCGATCATTGATGCGCACTATTACAGATTTTCCGTTTTCAGGATTGGTCACTTTGACATAGCTGGGGATAGGTAGCGTGGTGTGTGCGCCTGTCATGGCATACATATCATAAACTTCACCACTGGATGTTTTTTGGCCGTGGTAGCGTTTACCATACCATGAAGCCATACCTTGCTTTACATAAGGTGCGTAGCTTGTCATCGGGGTGTATTTTTGACCTAAAGCAGAATACGGTCTATTGGCACGTGTGAGCGATTTTTCTGTTTTAAGTGTTGCCCCAGGAATAAGATCAATATCTGCAGGCGCATTGTCGCCCGGGCCATCATCTAAATAATAACCGCCTTTTGTTACGCTAGCTTGTGTATTTGGTGCGGGGCTATTTTGCTTTTGCATCGGCTTTCCACCACATGCAACCAAAAGCGTGATACATACGATGACAAGGCCTTGCTGAAAATGAATCATTTAGTAACCTCCATTTAAGTTGGGTTAGGTGGCGACCAGTTTTTTATGGGTGTGTATGCTCATCAATATGCCAAAACTTAAACACAACATCACCATGGAAGTGCCCCCATAGCTAATTAAAGGCAACGGTACGCCAACCACAGGTAAAATGCCACTCACCATCCCCATATTTACAAACGCGTAAGTGAAAAAAGTCAAGGTAATGCTACCCGCCAACAACCGGGAAAAAGTACTTTGCGCCTGTGAGGCAATCATCAGCCCACGAATAATAATCAGGCTAAAAAGACCCAGCAACATCATATTACCTAAAAAGCCAAATTCTTCACTAAACACGGCAAAAATAAAGTCCGTAGTGCGCTCAGGCAAAAAATCAAGTTGCGTTTGCGTGCCATTTAACCAGCCCTTGCCTGCGGAGCCACCCGAGCCGATGGCGATAATCGCCTGTATGGTATGGTAGCCAGCGCCAAGTGGGTCTTGGGTTGGGTCAAATAATATCTCGATGCGGCGGCGCTGATAATCATGCAACATCGACCAAAAAATAGGGGTGAGGCTCGCAAGTAACGTAGCAACGCCTAATAAAAATTTCCAATTTAAGCCTGCTAAAAACAGAATAAAAAACCCGGAGGCCGTGATAAGTAACGATGTGCCCAAATCAGGTTGCTTCATGATGAGTGCAACCGGTATGGCTAGTAGTAAACCAGCAAATGCAAAATGGCTGGGTTTGGGCTTACCTTCGCGCTTAGAAAAATACCAAGCGAGCATCATGGGCAGCGCGATGCGCATAATCTCTGAAGGCTGAATGTGAATAATGCCGACATTTAACCAACGCCGCGCACCGTGGCTAATGGTGCCAAACAAAGCAACACCAATCAGTAGTGCAACACCTAATAAATAGAGCGGTAGCGCAATGCGCTCTAATTGGTTAGGCGGAATGTTTGCCACAACCCACAGCACGCTAAGCGCCACCGCAATGTTAATACCGTGTGCATAGACACGTTCAACACTTTGACCAGATGCACTGTACAGGATGAATAAACTCGCCAATAACGTAAACAACAAACTGGCCATTAAGAATGCATCAATATGCAAAACGAAGCGATGGAATAATCGGCTAATCATACAACTCCTCTTCTGGCACGGGTGGCGGCGTAGTCGCGTTACCGGTCGCGTTAATGGGTATTTTAACGTCTATTTTTGCGGCTTCTGCAATTGGCAATTTACCCAGCAAGTAATAATCCATGACTTTTCTGGCAATAGGCCCCGCCGCAGAGCCGCCATGGCCGCCGTTTTCTACAATCACGGCTAAAGCAATTTGCGGGTCTTCCGCGGGTGCAAAAGCAATAAACAAAGCGTGGTCACGATGGCGCTCGTTAATCGTGTGTTCGTTGTATTTTTCATTCTGCCTAATACCAATCACCTGTGCCGTACCTGTTTTAGCCGCAATGCTATAACCTGCATTGGCACCGATACTAGCTGCCGTGCCTCCAGGCAACGTCACGTCAACCATGCCGCGCCTTACAATATCCATATTGTCTGGATTCAGCGTTATTGTATCTTGTACCACGGTTGGCAAAATGTGGCGCTTGCCTGTGAGTGAATTTTGAATTTGGGCAACCAAATGTGGCTTCATGGCGACCCCATTGTTGGCCAAAATAGCGGTCGCTTGCGCCAACTGCAACGGGGTAACCAGGGTGTAGCCTTGACCGATACCAACAATTACAGTTTCACCTGGATACCAGGGTTGCTTAAAGCGTCGCATTTTCCACTCTGGAGTTGGCAGCAGGCCCTCAATTTCACCCTTGATATCAAAGTCACTTTTTCTACCAAAACCAAAATGGCGCACAAACGAGGTGAGCTTTTCGATGCCGAGCTCCATGGCTAAACCATAAAAAAATGTATCGCATGAAATGGTAATGGCACGCTGCATGTCAACAATGCCATGTCCGCTTGGTTTCCAGTCGCGATAGCGATGACGGCTATTGGGCAAGCTAAAGTAACCGGCATCATGAATCGCAAATGGTGGTGTACGTTTACCGGCCTCTAGCCCGGCAAGGGCTACAAACGGTTTAAAGGTAGAACCCGGGGGGTAGATGCCTCGTAGCGGGCGGTTGATTAGCGGCTTATCCAGAGAATCATTGAGTAACTTCCAGTTCTCTGTATCAATACCACCCACAAACAGATTCGGATCAAAGGTTGGCTGGCTCACATAACTTAATACTTCGCCAGTTTTAGGGTTGATGGCAACGAGCGCGCCGCGGCGATCACCAAATGCGGTTTCGGCAATTTCCTGCAACTTGCTATCTGCCGACAAAATTAGGTTGTCACCCGGTATCGGCGCGTTGCTTGATAGCACGCGCACGGCATGACCATCGGCATCGACTTCAACCTGCTGAAAACCCGTGGTGCCATGCAATTGGGTTTCATAAAACTGCTCTAAACCACTTTTACCAACATGATCAGAGCCTTTATAGTTGGAAAGGTCACCAGATTTTTCAAGGTTGACTAAATCTTTATCGTTAATACGTCCAATATAGCCCACCATGTGTGAGCCAAGCTTACCTAATGGATAATGCCTAAATAGGCGCGATTTGATTTCAACGCCCGGAAAGCGGTAATGATTCACGGCAAATTTTGCCGCTTCAACTTCATTCAGATGCGTACGAATTGGCACGCTTTCGAAATTACGGCTTTCTTGCCGCAGTTTATTAAAGCGCTTGCGGTCGAGCGGGCTTATTTCAACAAACTGGCTAATTTCGGCGATCGTGACTTCAAGGTCTTTAATCTTTGCGGGGGTAATTTCCAGCGTATAAACAAAAAAATTGTGGGCGAGCACTACCCCATTTTTATCCAAAATTAAGCCACGATTGGGTGCTATGGGGATGAGTGAAATACGGTTGTTTTCAGCCAGAGTTTGGTAATGGTTATATTGCTTTACTTGCAGGTAATAAAAGCGAAAGGCAAGTAGCGCGAATAAACTTAATACCACCAATGCGGTAAATCCTAAACGTAGCCTGAAATAATACTGCTCGTGCTGGTAGTTTCTAAGTTCTGCCCCCATGCTTACATTACCCGCGAGAATGCTTGCCAGTGTTTAATCCCAGCATGACCGCAAGTTGCCAGATTAAAATACCGGTGATGCTTGGTAAAAAATAAGCCCAGCCCAGCCACTCATTACCGGCAAAGGTTTTGAGTACAAGTAAAACAATCTGTGAAAGCACTAGCAATAAAAAGACATAAACCAATTGTTGCGTGTTGTTAAATAGCACTAGGCGACGCTGATACACCACTGCCACAAAAGTAGTCACAGTATATGCGAGCGCATATTGACCAAAGACACCACCCGTTGCCAAGTCAACCAGCAGCCCCACAAACCATGCAGTACCCACGTTGCATTGGTTTGGCGCACGCAGCAACCAATAGATAATGACCAGTAGCATAAAGTCTGGGCGCAAACTAAGCGCGATACCGGACCACGGCACAAGCAAACAGATAAATGCGAATAATAGCGAAAGGTATATAAATTTAAGCTGGCTATTATGCATGCGGTTTGTTGGCGTTGTCAGGTTGAGGTTTAGTTGAGTTTTGCTGTTGCTTGGGCTGTTTTAGCGTTTGAGGCTGAGTTTTTTCGGCATTATTTTTCTTGCCACTCGTCTGCGAAGGCGTATTGTTATTGACTATATCAACTTGAGGCGTGCGCACTAAAAGCACCTGCCGATGTTTTTCTATGCCCCCTGTTGGCTCGCAGACAATTTGTGCAAAAGGCGAGCCTGGGCTCACTTTTATATCTGTCACCGTAGCAACGGCAAGGCCCACCGGATACACCCCATCAATACCGGAGGTGACCAATTTATCGCCGCGCTTAATATCGACATTAGCGGGTAAGTATGGTAAATCCAGAGTGTTGTCGCGGCCGTGTCCAAAAGCAATCGCACGCAAACCATTGCGCTCCACTTGAATCGGTATCGCGAGCGACTTGTCGGTAATCAGCGTGACTTCGCTAGTTGACGGATAGGTGCGGGTGACCTGACCAATCACGCCCGCCGCATCAACCACCGCCGCGCCAGCTGATACTTCATGATTGGAACCACGGTTGACGATAATTTTTTTAGTAAAAGGGTCGCGGCCGACATGCAGAATCTCGGCTAATGCAGTGCTTTCAACCAACGTTTGATTGGTTTGCAACAAATCACGCAGATTCGCATTTTCAAGTATGAGCATGTTGAGTTGCTGTAGCGCAACATCTTGCTTTAAAGCTTGTTTTTTTAACTGTTCGTTTTCGTTTAATAAGCGATGATGGGTTGAAAAATACTCATTTGTAAACTGATAAAGCTGAGATGGTGCATTAGCAATCAATTGCAAAGGGTGCAATAGCACCATCAGGTTTTCACGCACGGTTGCAAGATATTGCAACCGCGAGTCAGTTGCAATAAGGGTCAAAGATAAGGCGGCAAAAAAAACCAGTCGCGCGAAAGGACTGGGGCCGCGCGCAAAGAATGCCGGGGCCTGCTGTTGCTCAAGATTTTGATGAAAGCCTTGCACCATTATTCGTTATATCGACCTTTTTGTATGACGTGAATTATGTAGCACCGAGTGGTTAATTAAGCAATTAGGCCGTATCTAACGGCCTAATTGCTTAAGGGCACCTCTATTAAGTCAACTTCCGTCGCCAGACTGCGTTACTCGTAAAAAATTATTCCCTACATATCAACCATATGCTGCGTCACAATTTTATACTCGCGCCTTGTCTGGCTTTGCAACTTGACTTAATAGAGGTACCCTAAATACTATCCATTATTGAGCGCGAACCCAATGAGCGCTTTTAACAACCATTTTTATAAAGACACTCTCGAATGTGTATTCAAAATGTTAATTCGGGCTTTCCAGCTTACTCGTAAGCAAAAATGCTTGCTAATTTATCCATATCTTCTAACGCACGTCCACAGCCACGCGCCACGCAGGTGAGTGGATCTTCTGCAACAATAACAGGCAAGCCTGTTTCTTCTACCAACAATCGATCCAAGTCGCGCAATAAAGCGCCGCCGCCGGTGAGCACCATGCCTTTTTCAGCGATGTCAGCACCTAATTCAGGTGGCGTTTGTTCAAGCGCTGATTTTACCGCACCGACAATTGCGTTAAGCGGTTCGGTGAGCGCTTCTAAAATTTCATTGCTAGAAATTGTAAACTTACGTGGCAAGCCTTCTGCAAGGTTGCGACCGGTGACTTCCATCTCCAATACTGCAGAGCCAGGGAAAGCAGAGCCGATGGTTTTTTTGATATTTTCAGCCGTAGGCTCTGAAATTTGCATGCCATAATTGCGGCGAATGTAATCAATAATCGCCTGATCAAATTTATCACCGCCCACGCGCTCAGATTTTGCGTAAACAATACCGCCCAGTGAAATAACGCCAACCTCAGTGGTACCACCACCAATATCCACCACCATTGAACCTGTGGCCTCAGCTACCGGCATGCCTGCGCCAATCGCTGCCGCCATCGGCTCTTCGATTAAAAATACTTGCTTAGCGCCGGCACGCTCTGCGGACTCTTTAATAGCACGACGTTCAACCTGAGTAGAACCAACCGGAACGCAAATAATGATGCGTGGGCTAGGCGCAAACCAGCGTGAGTCATGTACACGGCGGATAAAGTATTTGAGCATTTGCTCGGTAATCGTAAAGTCGGCAATCACGCCGTCTTTCATCGGGCGAATGGCCTGAATATTGGCAGGCGCACGCCCAAGCATGCCTTTGGCTTCAGCGCCAACGGCGAGCAGAATTTTTTTGCCATTAGGGCCACCTTCAAGGCGGATTGCCACGACTGAAGGCTCATCTAAAACAATGCCTTTGCCGCGCGCGTAAATAAGGGTGTTTGCGGTACCTAAGTCAATCGCAAGATCATTTGAAAAATAACTACTGATAGAACCGAACATTATGTTTTTCCTGTGGTGTGGTGCTGATGTTTTTGCTAGGTTTTTACAACTTGCTCACTTAATCATTATTACCCGATTAAGGTGCACATAAAATCAGGGTATAATACCGCATATCTTGTTGAAAATTAAGCGTTGATTGCAACTTAATTGATAAAACAAAAAGCATCAAACAAAAGTCATCTGTAAGTGTTGACGATAAATTGACCCCACATTATATTTTGGATTAAAGAAGCATGGCACTGAGCATTGAGGATATAAAAAAAATTGCACATCTCGCCCGCATTGAAGTAAGCGAGAATGAAGCCGCAGCAACGCTAACTAAGCTGACCGGCATTTTAGGGTTAATTGAGCAAATGCAGGCGGTGGACACCACCGGCATTGTGCCGATGTCACACTCTCAGGATTTGGCGCAACGCCTGCGTGAAGACATCGTGACCAAAACTAATCAACGGGACGAGTTTCAAAAAATCGCGCCTGTCATTGGCAATGGCGCGACAGAAAAAGCAGTATCCCACGGCCTTTATCTTGTCCCTCAAGTAATCGAGTAATTGTAATATGACCAATAACAACCTAACTAACTCCAGCTTAATTCAGCTTAGCCAAATGCTAGCTAACAAAGCAATCTCCAGTGTTGAATTAACGCAAACGTTTCTTAACCGTATTGATGCGCTTAATCCGGCTATCAATGCTTACATCGCTTTAGATAAAGACAAGACCCTCGCCCAAGCCAAAGCGGCAGATGTACGCATCGCGGCAGGGAATGCCGAGCCTTTAACCGGCATCCCCATTGCGCAAAAAGATATTTTCTGCGCCAAAGACTGGCAAACCACCTGCGGCTCTAAAATGCTGGCGAATTTTATTGCGCCTTATGATGCGCATGTGATTACGCAGTTTAACGCAGCAGGTGCCGTGAACTTGGGCAAAACCAATATGGATGAATTCGCCATGGGCTCATCTAACGAGACCTCATACTTTGGCGGCGTTAAAAACCCATGGGATTTTGATCGCGTGCCAGGTGGCAGTAGTGGCGGCAGTGCCGCTGCGGTGGCGGCGAGGTTATGTGCAGCAGCAACGGGCACGGACACTGGCGGCTCAATACGCCAACCGGCTTCACTTTGCGGCTTTACCGGCTTAAAACCAACTTATGGCGTGGTGTCGCGTTACGGTATGATTGCCTTTGCCTCAAGCTTGGACCAAGCAGGTCCTATGGCAAAGTCAGCAGAAGACTGTGCGCTGATGATGAACGTAATGGCAGGGTTTGATGAGCGCGATTCCACTAGCTTGAATCGCGTAAAAGAAGACTACACGCGGGAGCTGGCAAAACCGAGCTCAAGTCAACCGCTTGCAGGCTTAAAAATAGGCTTACCTAAAGAGTATTTTGCTCAAGGTTTAGATGACAACGTCGCCACGGTGATTGAAGCCGCTATTGCGGAATACAAAAAACTGGGCGCAGAAATTGTAGAAATATCCCTGCCTAATACAGGATTATCTATCCCTGTTTATTACGTGTTAGCACCAGCGGAAGCTTCTAGCAACTTATCTCGCTACGATGGTGTGCGCTATGGGCACCGTGCGGCGGAATATACCGACTTGATGGACATGTACAACAAAAGCCGCGCTGAAGGTTTTGGCGCAGAAGTTAAACGCCGCATTTTAATTGGTACTTATGTGTTGAGTGCCGGCTACTATGATGCCTACTACCTCAAGGCGCAACAAATTCGCCGTTTAATCGCGCAAGATTTTGTTGAAGCCTTCAAAACATGTGATGTGATTATGGGGCCAGCCGCACCGTCAACCGCTTTTAAAGCAGGTGAAAAAGTGGATGACCCAGTGGCCATGTATCTGCAAGATATTTACACTATTTCAACCAACTTGGCTGGCTTACCTGGCATGAGCGTGCCTGCCGGGTTTAGCCATGGACTACCTGTTGGCTTGCAAATTATCGGTAATTATTTTGATGAGGCGCGCATGTTGAATGTAGCGCATCAATATCAACAAGTGACAGATTGGCACACGCAAATGCCTGAGTTAACAATGCCAAAGGATATTGCATAATGGAATGGGAAGTCGTTATTGGGCTGGAAACACACACCCAACTGCAAACAAACACAAAAATATTTTCAGGCGCCTCTATCAAATACGGTGCTGAACCCAATACGCAAGCCTGCGAGGTGAGCATTGCCTTACCCGGTGTGTTGCCAGTGCTGAATAAAGAGGCGGTTAATTGTGCGATTAAATTTGGCCTTGCCATCAATGCCGAAATTGCACCACGCTCTGTGTTCGCGCGTAAAAATTACTTTTACCCGGATTTACCCAAAGGCTACCAAATCAGTCAATTTGAGCTGCCGGTAGTAGGTAAAGGGGCTGTTACGATACAAGTGCCTGCTGTGGGTAAAAATCCAGCGTATGAAAAAGTCGTCAACATTACCCGCGCGCACTTAGAAGAAGATGCTGGTAAATCTGTGCATGGCGCGGTTGAAGGCATGAGCGGCATTGATCTTAACCGTGCTGGCACGCCGTTATTAGAAATCGTAACCGAGCCTGACATGCGTTCAGCCGCTGAAGCGGTGGCTTATGCAAAAAAACTGCATGAGCTAGTGCAGTGGATTGGCATTTGTGATGGCAACATGCAAGAAGGTAGCTTTAGATGTGACGTAAACGTTTCTGTACGCAAAAAAGGCAGTGATAGATTAGGTACGCGTCGTGAGATTAAAAACCTTAACTCATTCAAATTTATGACGCAGGCAATTGAGTATGAGACCCGCTGGCAAATTGAAACCTTGGAAGACGGCGGCACCATTCATCAGGCTACGGTATTGTTTAACCCCGATACTGGCGAAACACGTGCCATGCGCAGCAAAGAAGAAGCCAACGATTATCGCTATTTTCCAGACCCCGATTTGTTGCCTTTAGAAATCACCGAGGCAGATAAAGCACGCATACAAACGCAAATGCCTGAACTGCCGGAGGCGATGAAAGCAAGGTTTGAAGCACAATTTGGCTTAACTGGTTATGATGCAGCATCGCTCACGGCAAGCCGTGAACTTGCTAATTACTTTGTGGCAACTGTAGATAAGGGTGCAGAAGCTAAGCCCGCCGCCAACTGGGTGATGGGCGCTATTTCAGCCAAGCTCAATGCAGAAGAAAAATCACTGGCAGATTCACCTGTAGGCGCTGAGCAACTGGCAAGTTTACTTAAACGTATTGCAGACAACACCATTTCAAACAATGCCGCCAAGCAAGTGTTTGAGGCAATGTGGAATGGTGAAGGCGAAGTTGATGCGATTATCGAAGCCAAAGGCTTAAAACAGGTTTCTGATACCGGTGCGATTGAAGCTATCATTGATGAAGTGCTGGCGGCTAATGCTACCATGGTTGAAGAGTTCAAAGCTGGCAAAGAAAAAGCATTTAATGCACTGGTAGGACAAGCGATGAAAGCCTCAAAAGGCAAGGCCAACCCAGCGCAAGTGAATGAGTTGTTGAAGAAAAAACTTACGGCTTAACGAGTTTAAGTAATTTTCGCTAACAATTTAGTTAGGCCCGTTCGTTTAACCCAGATTTCCATTATTAGGTGATTTTGCATCTACAAGTCCTAATAATGGAATATCTAGGTTAATTTAAGGCGCTACCACTTCACGTTGATGCTTGAGTGAAAGGTAGCGCGCTTTATCTGCATCAAAACGGTTGCGCGTATTCTCTATCGCTTGTTTTCTGTCGCTCATACGCTGGTTTATTTTGCCAACCTCTGCCTGATTTTTTGCAATATCAGCACTTAAATCATCCGAGATTGGTTTTTTCCTTTTAGTCAGGCTATCTGCCAATCTTTGATTTTCGGCCAGCTGCTTTTGGTTGCTTATTTTTTCTTGATTCAAGTTTTCAAGTGCAATTAAATCAAGCTGTATATTGCGGTCGCGCGCCAGGTCAATTTCATCAGCATTAGTAAATGCGCCAAGCAAGGCTTTATCTTTTTTATCCTGCTCTAATTTTGCAAGATCCAACGCCTGCTCTTGGTCGTTAATGGGTTTGTTACGTTTAACGGTAATTCCCTGCCGATTCATAATCGAGCTTTCGCGGTCGGAATACTGAGGCGGAACTCTATCACCGTAATGTGTCGCCCCTTTTTCATCTTTCCATTTAACGATGCGACTTTTGTCTTCAGCATGTGCCGATTGAATAAAGCTTAGCCATAAACAAAGCGTGAAGCATGCCCATACCTGCACAGCCAGATTGCTTAGCTTGTAATAAGCGATGCAACGTGGCAACTCAATCATTGTCTTTGGCAAGGGCAACATTGTTTTGTTTTAGCGCTTTCATGATGTTGAGTGCTAGTTAAGGTTAAATCACGCCATAACTTTGGCGATACGCCTCTACCGCATGCAAGTTCTGCGCCATCTCTTGCTTACTCTTTAAATAATGTAATAAATCATTTAAATTTGTAATAGCGCAAACAGGAATATGATTGTTCTTTACCACCTCTTGCACGGCGGATAACTCACCCAAACCTTTTTCTTGTCGATCAATGGCAATTGCCACACCACATGCACTAGCGCCATTGGCGGCGATAAGCGCTACGGATTCACGCACTGATGTGCCTGCCGAAATAACATCATCAATGATGAGTACTCGACCTTTTAACGGACTGCCGACAATTACGCCACCCTCGCCATGATCTTTAGCCTCTTTGCGGTTATAAGCGTAAGGGTAATTGTGACCATTTTTGGCAAACGCGATGGCGATACTTGCCACTAATGTAATGCCTTTATAGGCTGGGCCAAATAGCATATCAAACTCAATGCCCGAGTTTTTAATGGCTTTGGCATAAAATTCACCCAGCTTCATCAAGCTCATGCCATCATTAAATAAACCGGCGTTAAAAAAATACGGACTTAGACGGCCAGCCTTGGTTTTAAATTCTCCAAAGCGTAAAACCTCTTTTTCCACTGCAAATGCGATAAACTCTTGTCTGAAATTGTCTTGTGGTTGAGTCATATTGTTTTATCTATCTCTATGTTAATCAGGATTAAAGTTTTGAAGATTATATCGCTAAATTTAAATGGCATACGTTCAGCAGCCAACAAAGGTCTTTACGCATGGCTTAAAACACAAAATGCAGACGTTGTTTGCATGCAGGAAATCAAGGCACAAGTGTCTGATATGACGACGCAGATGTTAAATCCGGAAGGGTATTTTGGCTATTTTCACTACGCTGAAAAAAAAGGCTATAGCGGTGTTGGCATTTATTCAAAGGCTCAGCCCGATGCCATTATTGAAGGTTTGGGCATCAGCGATATAGATAGTGAGGGGCGTTATATTGAGGCTAGATTTGGCAATTTAAGCGTGGTGTCACTATATCTGCCCTCAGGTTCTAGTGGTGAAGAGCGCCAAGCGTTTAAATTTAGTGTGATGGATCGTTTTATGCCGCACTTAGCTGCATTAAAACAAAGTGGACGTGATGTGGTCATTTGCGGCGACTGGAACATTGCGCACCAAGACATTGATCTTAAAAACTATAAAGGCAATCGTAAAAACTCAGGATTTTTACCAGAAGAGCGTGCCTGGCTTACTTCCTTGTTTGAGCAAACTGATTGGGTTGATGTATATCGCAAGTTACACCCGGATACGACAGACGCTAGCTACACTTGGTGGAGTAACCGCGGTCAGGCTTGGGCGAAGAATGTAGGCTGGCGTATTGATTATCAAATTGCCACGCCTGAGTTTGCCAATAAGGCGTGTAAGACGAGTGTCTATAAGGATGAGCGCTTTAGTGACCATGCGCCGCTGATTATAGAATATCTGTAGATTTCGAGTTATTTGATTTCTTTTGCAATCTCATTCCAGGGTGCTATTTTAATGAGTAGCAACATGCCTGGAATTGCCAGAATAAAACAAATGATGAAAAACATAAACCAGCCTAAACTTTCAACCATATAGCCTGTTGCTGCATTGGCAAACGTGCGCGGTACGGCAGCCAGGCTGGTGAATAAGGCAAATTGTGTGGCAGTGTATAGCGGGTGAGTGGTGTGCGCGATATAAGCCACAAATGCAGCTGTACCTAAACCAACGCCGAATGCTTCTATACCAATCACGAAACCAAGCAGTAATAGGTCATGATTTGCAGTAGCCAGCCACGCAAAGCCTAGTATCGCTATCATCTGCACCAGGCCGAATAGCCAAAGTGAGCGATTGATGCCGAGCTTAATCATCCACACACCGCCGATTAGGCCACCAACTACGCTTGGCCATAAGCCGGCGTTCTTGGCTATGAGCCCAATCTCGGTTTTGCTGTAGCCCATGTCTAGGTAAAAGGGGGTGGCCAGCGCGGTTGCCATGCTGTCGCCAAGTTTGTATAGGAATATGAACGCCAGAATCAGCAGTGCGGACTTTACGCCATTGCGACCGATAAACTCGTTAAATGGATCGACTACGGCGGCTCTTAAAGTCTTGGGCGTGCCATTTTTAAGCATAGGCTCAGTCACTAATAGTGTCATGATCAGACCTGGCAACATAAAAAGCGCCGTAATGATAAATACGCTACTCCACGGCATGTGGTCAGCAAGAATGAGGGATAGCGCTCCAGGGACTAAGCCTGCGATTTTATAGGCGTTTACATGAATCGCATTGCCTAAACCCAATTCAGCATCGATTAACAGTTCCCGACGATAGGCATCTAATACGATGTCCTGACATGCGCTGAAAAAAGCAACTGCTGTGGCTAGGTAAGCGATTGTCCAAATATCCAGCTTAGGATTAAAGGCGCCAAAAACGGGGATTGATACCAGTAATAACACCTGAGAGATCAATAGCCAGCCACGACGGCGCCCTAGAGGTGGGGTGTAGCGATCAAACAGCGGTGCCCATAAGAACTTCCATGTGAATGGCAGGTTGATCAGCGCAAAGAGCCCGATAGATTTAAGGTCTACACCTTCTGAACGCAGCCACGCAGGGAGTAAGCTGATTAAAATATATAGCGGCAGACCTGAGCTAAAGCCGGTAAATATGCAAATGAGCATTTTTTTGCTCATGAGCGATTCTCTGATACTTGAATGTGCTGTGGGCTGCAAAGTCGTTATTTGGCTTTTAATCGATACATCGCCAAGCTACCTAATAAATTGGGTAAAAAGCTGACTTCTTTACCATCGGTAATTACGCGGCGTTCTAATATATCAATATTGTGATTTTTACAAAATTCATCAAAATCATTGATGGTGCACAGGTGTACATTGGGAGTATCGTACCACTGATACGGCAACGCTTTTGAAACCGGCATGTGCCCGGCGGTAATTTGCGCACGGTTACGCCAATAACCGAAGTTAGGAAAAGTAACGATAATCTCCTGCCCGACACGCAGCATTTCCAGCACAATTTCTTCAGTATTGTGCATGGCTTGCAAGGTTTGCGACAGAATAACCGTATTGAACGATTGATCTTCAAAGCCCGACAATCCGTCTTCTAAATCCATTTGAATGACATTGGTGCCATTTTGCAGGCAGGCTAGCAGATTGGCGTCATCTTTTTCGACGCCATAACCTTTTACCTCAAGTGATTCGCGCAAAAATTGCAATAACTCACCATTAGCACAACCTAAATCTAGCACTTTCGAGCCGAATTTAACCCAATTTGCGATTATTGCAAAATCTTGACGAAATTCATTAATTGAATTTGTAATTTTTACATTATTTTGCATGACCGCACCCCGTATCAATGTTGCTTAAATAGGTGCGCAAAATAGCGTGATAATGCGCATCCGGCATTAAAAACGCGTCATGACCATGTGCGGCTGTCACTTCAGCGTAGCTCACGGTGCGCTCGTTATCGAGCAAGGCTTTGACAATTTCACGTGAGCGCGCGGGTGAAAATCGCCAATCGCTGGTGAAAGATAACACCAGAAACTGTGCCGTGACATTTTTTAACGCGGCGGTTAAATCGCCATTAAACGGCAAGGCCGGGTCATAATAATCCAAAGCACGCGTCATGCGCAAATAGGTGTTGGCATCAAACTCGCCGGCAAATTTATCGCCTTGATAGCGCAAATATGATTCCATTTCAAACTCAACATCAAAGCCGTATTTAATGGTGTCTTTGAGTTTGCGCCCAAATTTTTCACCCATCGCATCGTCACTTAAATAGGTGATATGCCCTAACATGCGTGCGATACGCAAGCCGCGACGGGGCACTACGCCATGTGCGTAATAGTCGCCGCCATGAAATTCGGGGTCAGTAATAATGGCTTGGCGCGCGACTTCATTAAATGCCATATTTTGCGCGGTAAGATTAGGTGCTGCCGCAATAATCAAGGCGTGGCGTACGCGTTCAGGGTAAGCAATCGTCCACTGTAGCGCTTGCATGCCACCTAAGCTGCCGCCAATGACAGCGGCTAATTGCGTAATGCCTAAATGATCCAATAGGCGCGCTTGTGAGTTGACCCAGTCTTCTACCGTAAGGATAGGAAACGCCGAGCCCCAAGGCTTGTTAGTAGCAGGATTGATGCTCACCGGGCCAGAACTACCATGACAGCCACCCAGGTTATTGAGCCCGATGACAAAAAATCGATTGGTGTCCAACGGCTTGTTCGGACCAATCAGGTTATCCCACCAACCGGGGTACTTGTCACTTTCTTGGTATTTTCCCGCCACATGATGATTGCCTGAAAGCGCATGGCAAATGATGACCGCATTGGATTTATCCGCATTTAACGTGCCATAGGTTTCATAAACCAAATCAAATTGCGGCAAACTCTCACCGCTTTTAAGTTTAAGCGGTGCGCTAAAGTGTGCTATTTGCGGGGCAACAATGCCAATAGAGTTAATTTCTTGCATAATTTAATTATACTATGGCTTATGGCACAAACTCACGCTCAAAATATACAAAGCTTCGCAAATCAATGGCCGCAATTGGCGAGTGGCATTTACGTCCACCCCGCCGCAACTATTATTGGTGATGTGCATATCGGTGAAAATAGCTCAGTATGGCCTGGTGCTGTCATTCGTGGTGATGTCAATATGATTCGCATCGGCAACAATACCAATGTGCAAGATTTAAGTATGCTGCACGTGAGCCACAAATCCAGTTGGGATGCCGCAGGTGCGCCGCTTATTATTGGTGATAATGTGACGATAGGTCATAGCGTTATTTTGCATGGCTGTACGCTGGAAGATGAATGTCTGATCGGCATGGGCAGTATCGTGATGGATAAAGCAATCGTGCAGAAACACGTATTGCTCGCGGCAGGCAGTCTGGTACCAGAAGGCAAGCTGCTGGAAAGCGGTTATTTGTACGTGGGCAGACCTGCGAAGAAAGTGCGCGCTTTAACGACGGATGAGATTGCACATTTCGTGTACTCGGCAAATCATTATGTACGGCTTAAAAATCAATATTTGCAACAAACGTGATTTTAACTGGGGAAGTTAAATTTGAGTTTAGGCGTCCTTTAGTCCCAATGCGTACTCACAATCAGCGGATTTTTGCCGATGGTAACGCGGTCATTGCCGCCTAAATCTTTAATGGTTTCAATGTGCGTTAAGCCTATTTGCGCCATGAGATCAGCCACTTGTAGCGCTTGCTGATAGCCATGCTCTAGCATCAGCCAACCCTGCGGCTTAAGGTAAACTAAACAATCGTCAATAATTTGGCGAATATCATCCAAGCCGTCCGCGCCTGAAGCTAAGGCAGACATTGGCTCAAAACGTAAATCGCCTTGGGTTAAATGCGCATCATTTTGCTCAATGTAGGGCGGATTGCTCACAATGACATCAAACTTGTCGTGGTTTAGCGCAGCAAACCAATCGCTTAACATAAAGTGAATGTTGCTGATATTTAAGTTTTTAGCGTTTTCAATGGCGATGTTTAACGCGGCTTGTGAGGCGTCAACTGCCGTCACCTGTGCTTCAGTGCGATTGCTTGCAATTGCCAACGCGATTGCACCGGTACCGGTACCTAAATCCAGGATTTTTTCAGCTGTTAAGGGTGAGATTCTGGCTAACGCTGCTTCTACCAATGTTTCAGTGTCTGGGCGTGGAATGAGTGTGCTGGGTGTTGTTTTAAATTTGAGTCCATAAAACTCGCGATAACCTAAAATATAAGCCATGGGCTCGCCAAGTAAGCGACGATTTAATAATGATGCGAAGTCTGCATGAATATCAGGTCGCAGGGCATCGTTTGCATGCGCAATCAACCACGCCCGATTTACGTTGAGCACATGCTGTATTAACAGTTGCGCCTCAAGTTTCGCTTCATTTGCTGCCACCCATTGCGCGAGTGCGGCCTGCGCTTCAAGTAGCGCTTCGTGAATGGTCATATTTTACCAAGACTTTAGTTGTCTTCACCTAGGCTCGCCAACAAGTCAGCCTGATGTTCAGCGGATAACGCACCGATCAATTCGTCCATGTCACCCTCAGTAATCGCATCAATTTTGTATAGCGTGAGGTTAATGCGGTGATCGGTAATGCGGCCTTGCGGATAGTTGTAGGTTCTAATGCGCTCAGAGCGATCTCCAGAACCAATTAAACTTTTGCGCTCGCTGGCGATTTTGCTTTGCTGCTCATCAACTTGTTTGGCTTTAATGCGCGCCGCTAACACGGCAAAGGCTTGGGCTTTGTTCGCGTGTTGGCTGCGGCCTTCCTGGCATTCCACCACGATGCCTGTTGGTGCGTGGGTAATGCGTACGGCAGAGTCGGTTTTGTTAATGTGCTGTCCACCAGCACCTGAAGCCCGATAGGTGTCGATGCGAATATCCGCCGGGTTAATCACAACATCGTTAATTTCATCTGCCTCTGGCAATACAGCTACAGTACAGGCGCTGGTGTGGATGCGGCCTTGCGTTTCCGTGTCTGGTACGCGCTGTACGCGATGGCCACCCGACTCAAATTTCAGCTTGGAATATGCGCCATAACCCTCGATTTTGGCAATAATCTCTTTGTAGCCACCCACTTCAGACTCATTGGCAGACATGATTTCGACTTTCCATTTCTGGCGTTCTGCATAGCGCGAATACATGCGGAATAAATCACCAGCAAATAAGCCGGACTCATCACCACCGGTGCCTGCACGAATTTCTAAAAAGATGTTTTTCTCATCATTCGGGTCTTTAGGCAGCAATAATTTTTGTAGTGCGCCCTCAATAGCTTCTAATTTCGCCTTGCCTGCTTCAATTTCCTCTTGTGCAAACTCTTTCATGTCAGGGTCGCTTAACATACTTTGCGCTTCTTTGATGTCAGCTTCCGCTAGTTCAAAAGCGTGATATTGCTCAACTATCGGTGTGATTTCAGCATGTTCCTGAGTAATTTTTCGATAATTATCCATGTTGTTGGTTGCACCCTCAGAGCTCATCAGGCGGTTTAATTCATCTAAACGCTCGCTCAAGGTGGCGAGTTTTTTAATCATGCTTGGTTTCATTGGCTTGGGCTTTTAATAAGGCTTAATTTGATAAAGTTGTTGCAACACGTTTTCGAGTTTGGCATGTTCATCGCCATGCGTTTGGTGCAGGGCATGGCTGGGCGCGTGTAAAAATTTGTTGGTAAGCGCAATGCTCAATGCTTCCAGCGCTTTTTCAGGATTTTCACCTTTTTGCAACATTTTTAGTGCTTTTTCAAACTCGGCTTTTCGCATGGCATCCACTTGGTCGCGCAAGGCTTTAATTGTTGGCACGGCTTCACGCTTTTTAAACCACTGCATAAAGCCTTCCACGCGCGTGGTTACAATTATTTCAGCTTCAACCGCGGCTGACTGACGGTTTTCCATGCCATCAGATACCACTTGCGCTAAATCGTCCACGGTGTATAAAAACACATCGTCCAGTTCAGCCACCTCATGCTCAATGTCACGCGGAACGGCTAAATCCACCATAAAAATCGGGCGATGGCGGCGTGTTTTAAGTGCACTTTCAACCATGCCCAACCCTATAATCGGTAATTGGCTAGCGGTTGAGGTAACAACGATATCAAAATCAGCAAAGTGCGCGGGTAAATCATTGAGCAAAATAGCTTGCGCGTTAGTGCCTTGCGTTTGAATTTTTTCTGCCAGATTGGAGCCGCGCTCAATGCTACGGTTAGCAATCGTCACGCTTTTTGGATGTTGGGCGGCAAAGTGATCAGCGCAAAGCTCTATCATCTCACCCGCGCCTATAAATAGTACTTTTTGCTCGCTGATGTCGCCAAAAATGCGCTGTGCAAGCTTGACGGCGGCAGCGGACATCGAAATAGAATTGGCACCAATGTCGGTGTTGGTACGTACTTCTTTGGCCACCTCAAATGTGCGTTGAAACAGCCGGTGTAACAAGGTGCCTAGCGTACCTGCCTCTTGCGCAATTTTGACCGACTGTTTAAATTGCCCCAGAATTTGCGGTTCGCCCAGCACCATGCTATCTAAGCCAGAGGCCACCCTAAACGCGTGTTTAACGGCTTCATCATTAGGTAGCGTATAAATGTAAGGCGCAATCAAATCAAGATCTAGCTTGTGATATTGCGATAACCAAGCCAGTGGCTTTTGCGGATTATCGGTGCTGCAATAAAGTTCGGTACGATTGCAAGTAGATAAAATTGCAGCTTCGGTAGCATCGCGTGAAGTGAGCTCGCGCAAGGCACTGCCTAGATGTTCACTATTAAAAGCGACATGTTCACGAATTTGGATGGGGGCGGTGGTGTGGTTCACACCTATAACATATAACTGCATAGGTGTAATTTTGATGGATTGGCTTATGTTAAGCAAGAAGCTTCATGTTAATAGTGAAAAATCGGGTTAAAATAACGCTTTACCCTTAACTTCAATTATTTATTTGACGGACAACAGCCATGGATAAAACCTTTAGAATTGCCCCTAGTATTCTTTCTGCAAACTTTGCCAAACTTGGTCAAGAGATTGAGGATGTGATTATCTCAGGCACAGACATCGTGCATTTTGATGTAATGGATAACCACTATGTGCCTAACCTGACGATTGGCCCTTTGGTGTGTGATGCCATCCGTGAAACGTCAAAAAAAGTAGGCGCGTTGATTGACGTGCATTTGATGGTAAAGCCGGTAGATCGTATTATTCCTGACTTTGCAAAAGCAGGCGCTAACATTATTACGTTTCACCCTGAGGCGTCCGAACATATTGACCGCAGCTTGAGCTTGGTGCGTGAGTTGGGCTGTAAATCAGGCTTGGTGTTCAACCCAGCAACATCATTAAGCTATTTAGACCACGTGATGGATAAAGTGGATATGATTTTGTTAATGTCAGTGAACCCTGGTTTTGGCGGTCAGAAATTCATTCCTGAAACTTTAGAAAAATTGAAACTTGCTCGCGCAAGAATTGATGCTTACTATGAAAAAACAGGCCGTCAAATTTGGTTGGAAGTTGATGGCGGCGTAAATGCACAAAACATTGCAGAAATCGCGCGTGCGGGTGCAGATACCTTTGTAGCAGGCTCAGCGGTGTTTGGCGCACCTAAAGACACAGACCCTAACCGTTACAATACCGTGGTGAAATCATTGCGTGATGCCTTAGCAACGGTTTAACCATTGCAAGGGCTTACGATTAAAGCCGTCTTGCTTGATCTGGACGGCACTTTGGTGCACACCGCACCAGAAATTTCGCGCGCGGCAAACAGCATGTTGGCAAAACTGAATTTGCCAACGCTGACCGCTGCGCAAATTACGACTTACATCGGCGATGGCGCAACCACCCTGATTAAACGCTGCTTAACCGAGCGGATAGATGGCGCGCCAGAACCAGCTTTACTGGCAACCGCGCAAGCGTTGTTTTTTGAGTATTACGCGCAAATTGTGACAGAAAGCCAGCTTTACCCAAACGCATTGGCTGGCTTGATTGCCATAAAAAATGCGGGTTTGCGTACGGCATGTGTCACCAATAAACCAAGTAGTTTTACGTTACCTTTATTACAAAAGTATGACTTATTGCGGTATTTTGATTTAGTCGTGTCAGGCGATACTTTGCCGAGAAAAAAGCCTGAGCCTGATCAAATTTTGTACGTTTGCGAGCAATTTGGCGTTTCGGTACAAAATGTTGCCATGGTTGGCGACTCTAAAACCGATATCAGCGCGGCGCGCAGTGCTGGTTGTAGAATGTTTGCTGTGCCTTATGGTTATAATCAAGGACAACGCATTGAGGCAACTGAAGTCGACGCCCTGATTGACAACATAGGCGATGTACTAGATTTAGTACATTAACTTAGAATAGTGACTTATCCATTTTAATTTTTAAGTACTTCAACATGAAAATTAGTAACATTAAAACAAATAGTTGGCGATGGTGGCGGGTATAAATCCCAAATAAATTACCCCCTTTACCAACTTTTATTATTGTGAGAATTTTATGTTTAATACAATCAATCAAACCGAATTTAATGCTTTAGCGGCGCAGGGTTACAACCGCATTCCATTGGTACTCGAGACCTTTGCTGATCTTGATACACCATTGTCGCTTTATCTTAAGCTGGCAAATCAGCCGTTTTCATATTTACTGGAATCTGTTCAGGGCGGTGAGCGTTTTGGCCGCTACTCAATTATCGGCCTGCCTGCTAAAACGCGCATTGTGGCCTACGGCAAACAAGTTCAGGTGTTTGAGGGCAACACTGTGGTTGAAGTTGCCGAAAATACCAATCCCCTAGATTTTGTTAAAAGTTTCCAGGCACGTTTTAAAACACCGCCATATGAAGGTTTGCCGCGGTTTACCGGTGGTTTAGCCGGTTATTTCGGCTATGAAACCGTGCGCTATATTGAAAAGCGTTTAGCCAATACCAGCAAGCCCGATGACATTAACGTACCTGATGTACTGTTGATGGTGTCTGAAGAATTGGCTGTGGTCGATAATTTAAGCGGCAAACTTTATTTTATTGTTTATGCCAATACGGCTGAAGCTGGTGCTTATGAGCACGCGAAAAATCGCTTAAGCGATTTAGCCGCGCGCTTGCGTAAAACTGTCACCATTCCAGAATCTGTCGCTACACCAAAAACAGAAGCGACTTCAGAATTTGGTGAAGAAAATTTTAAAGCGGCGGTGAAGCGTGCGCAGCAATACATTTTAGATGGTGACATTATGCAGGTGGTGCTTTCACAGCGCATGTCGCAAGCGTTTACAGCGCCGCCGCTATCGCTGTACCGTGCCTTGCGTAGCTTAAATCCATCGCCTTATATGTTTTATTACGATATGGGCGACCACCACGTGGTGGGCGCTTCACCTGAGATATTAGTCCGCCTTGAAAACGGCACGGTAACGGCGCGGCCGATTGCCGGCACCCGTCCACGTGGGGGAAATCGTGAGCAGGATATTGCCTTGGCTGAGGAGTTGCTGGCAGACCCTAAAGAGCGTGCAGAACATGTGCAACTGATGGATTTAGGGCGTAACGATGTGGGTCGCGTCGCGGTGACCGGTTCAGTTAAAGTCACCGACAATATGATGATTGAGCGTTATTCACACGTAATGCACATTGTGAGCAATGTTGAAGGCAAACTCAAACCCGGCATGGATGCGATTGACGTGATTAAGGCGACCTTCCCAGCCGGCACGGTGAGCGGCGCACCAAAAGTGCGAGCCATGGAAATTATCGACGAATTAGAGCCAAGCAAACGCGGTATTTACGCAGGTGCCGTAGGTTATTTAGGCTTTAATGGTGACATGGATGTGGCGATTGCCATCAGAACCGGCGTGATTAAAAATAATAAGCTGTATGTGCAAGCCGGCGCTGGAATTGTGGCTGATTCGATTCCGCAAAGTGAATGGATTGAAACTCAAAACAAAGCGCGTGCTGTGTTGCGCGCGGCAGAACTGGTGCAAGCTGGACTTGATATTGATGTTAAGTAGCGACTCCAAAATGCGAAGTACGAACAACTCCAATAACCACCTATCCTCCACACCTAAATCGCTAGCCATTACTTTTGTTTTAGTGGCGTTAGCCTATTATATTGCGGCTAGGCTCGGGCTCATGGTGCCTTATAAAGAGTCAGTGGCAACCCTGATGTGGCTACCAGTTGGCATTGCCGCTGGCGCCATTATGCGCTGGGGCAACATCAGTTTACCAGCTATTTATGTGGCGGCTTTTTCTGCTGAGCTATCGGTCGGATTGCCTGTTTTTACGTCTGCGGCCATTGCATGCACCAACACTTTAGCGCCATTTAGCGTGGCTTATCTGTTAAAAAAGCTCAACTTTAATCATAGCGTTATTAAGCAAAAAGATATTACGCTACTGATACTAGTCGCCTTTGCGGGCATGCTGATTTCAGCCACGGGCGGCGTACTTGCGTTAACACTAAGTGGATTAACCACGCCAGAAACTATCGTAAAAATTTGGTTTATCTGGTGGATAGGTGACGGTCTTGGCGTACTGCTCGCACTGCCGTTGGTGCTGAACCTAGGCCGGGCACGGTTGCAGGTGCAAGCACATCAATATCGTCAGTTGTTCGCTTGGTTAATCATATTTGTCATCGGTGAGATGATTATTTCATCATTGGTGCCCAGCGTGAATAAACAATTCATGCTCTCTATCTTTTTGATTTTACCGATTTTAATTTGGGCTTCCATGAACTTTGGCGTTGTGGGCGGCTCATTGGTCGTGATTACTTTATCCAGCATTGCGGTATGGTTTACTGCCCAAGGTTACGGCGCATTTTATAGCGTAGATTTGGGCGAAGGTATTTTTTCGTTGTGGACGTTTATGGTGACGCTAGTGGTGACCATGCTGTTGATTTCAGTGCTGCAATCCGAACGCAATCTTGCCGAAAAAGCCTTGCGTGACAATGACAAAAAACTGCGCGCTGTGATTGATGGTGCATTAGACGCGATTGTAAGCATCAATGATGCTGGTGAAGTGCTTGAGTTTAATCCAGCGGCAGAACGAATTTTTGGCTATACCAAAGAACAAGTGTTAGGCAAGCCAATGTCTGAGATGATCATCCCTGCCCACTTGCGGAAATTTCATGATGATGGACATCGGCGATATGTGTCCACTGATGAAAAGCATATGTTTAATCAGCGCATCGAGATTACAGGCATGCGCGCAGATGGCAGTGAGTTTCCGGTCGAGCTAACGCTGGTTTCATTAAAAGAAGAAGGTTTGCCATTGGTGACTGGCTTTATGCGAGATATTTCTGTGCAAAAAAAAGCACAGCAGGAAATCGAAAACTTTGCCTATTATGATGCATTAACTAACCTGCCAAATAGACGCTTATTGGTTGATCGGTTTCAGCATGCAGTGCTGATTAGCCAGCGCACAAAGACTTATTGTGCGCTTATCTTTATTGATTTAGATCACTTTAAAGTATTCAATGAAACAAAAGGTCATGATGTGGGTGACCAGGTGCTGATAGAAGCTGCCAATAGAGTTAAACAGGTAATTCGGGCCGGCGACACCGTTGCGCGAATCAGCGGTGATGAGTTTATTGTGATTATTGAAAACCTAGATACGCAACAAAACCTGGCATACCAGCAGGCAAGTGAAGTGACGCAAAAACTATTGGCAGAGCTCAATAAAAGCTATTCTCTTGATTTACTTGAGTTTAGTGCCAGCGCCAGTTTGGGTGTGACATTGTTTAACGATGACCAACTTGGTTTTGAAGCGCATTTAAGACATGCGGATACTGCCATGCAGCAATCAAAAGCGGCTGGACGTAATACTTACCGGTTCTATGATCAAATCACGCAGGAACGCATAGAGAAAGTCTTTGCGATAGAGACTGCCCTCTCGGTTGCGATAAAAAATCAGGAATTTCATCTGCATTATCAGGGCATTGTTAACGCGAATAAAGCGATCATTGCCGCAGAAGTATTATTAAGGTGGACGCACCCGGTGATGGGCAATATTGGCCCTGCAGAATTTATACCGATTGCTGAAAAAAATAACCAAATTATTAAAATTGGGCACTGGGTGTTGCAGCAAGCTTGCCAACAACTTAAAGCTTGGGAAAATCACCCTTTACTCAGTAAAATTAAACTCTCAGTCAACATCAGTGCTAAGCAGTTTTTATACATTAATTTTATTCAGGAATTGCGTGAAATTTTAGCAACCACCGGCATTAACCCAGATTTACTAAAATTAGAGCTCACTGAAACTGCAGTGATTGACAATATTGAGGATGTGGTTAATAAAATCAATGTGTTAAAACAGATGGGAATAAGAATATCGCTGGATGATTTCGGCATCGGTCATTCTTCTTTGGTTTACCTTAAAAAACTACCGGTGACTCAAATTAAAATAGACCAATCATTTGTGCAGGATGTGCTTACAGACTCTAACGATGCCGCCATTATACAAATGATATTAGCCGTAGGTAAGACCATACACTGTGACATTGTGGCGGAGGGGGTTGAACAGTTAGCGCAGTTTGAGCAACTAAAATCATTCGGTTGCGATTATTTTCAAGGTTATTATTTTAGTAAACCAGTGGCGGTGGCTAGCTTTGAACAATTGGTAGCACACGTAGAATAATTTTGTAATATTTAGACTGCAGAAACACCTGACACTACATAATACTTGACACTAAGTCAGCGCGAGCCAATCGCCTGATTTACCACCATGTTTTTCAAGTAATTGAATATCACTGATAGTCATGCCGCGGTCGGCCGCTTTGCACATATCGTAAATTGTCAGCAAACCCACGCTCACTGCACTTAACGCCTCCATCTCTACCCCGGTTTTACCATACGTTTCAGTGGTGACGGTGCATAAAACGCTAGAAGATTCCTCAATAATATCAAAGCTCACGGCAACACGGGTTAATGCAATTGGATGGCAAAGCGGGATTAAGTCAGCCGTCTTTTTGCTGGCCTGAATGGCCGCGATACGGGCGATACCTAACACATCACCTTTTTTAGCATTGCCTTGCTCGATAAGCTTGAGGGTAGCTGGCAGCATGCTAATGCGACCTGCGGCGACAGCAATGCGATGTGTTTCAGCTTTATCGCCTACGTTGACCATGTGTGCCTGGCCGCCATGATCGAAGTGCGTGAGCCGTTGATTGGAAGAATTCATAGTGTAAGATTTATGCGGTAGTTAAAGGGTAATGATCGCGTTTAAAACATTTTTCATGAACTGAATGCCTGTAAACGTTATCATAGTAACAATGAAATTAAAATTACCAATTATTATTTTAGTGCTCGCCTCAACGCTAGCTACATCACCTGCATTTAGCAATGAGTTGCCCGATTTGGGTGATGTGTCAGCAACCGTATTATCACCACTTCAAGAGCAGGCAATTGCAGAGCAAATCTTACGTCAAGTTGCGATAAGTGATGATGTGTTGCAAGATGTCGAAGTCACGGATTACTTGCAATCATTGGGTGGTAAATTAGTCGCTAATGGGCCAGATAAGCGTCAAAAATTCAATTTTTTTGTGGTGCAAGATAACTCAATCAATGCGTTTGCAATGCCGGGTGGCGTTATTGGCGTACATACCGGGTTAATTTTAGGCGCAAATAGTGAATCTGAATTGGCAAGTGTACTGGGGCATGAAATTGGCCATGTGACACAGCGTCACCTAGCGCGTATGTTAGCCGCACAAAAATACGACATGTTTAAAAACCTTGCTGGCATTGCCCTGGCTTTGCTAGTTGCGCGCTCAAACCCGCAGCTTGCTACAGGCGCGTTAACGACAGCATCGGCCGTGGGTGTGCAAAGCCAGCTTGACTATACACGCGAGCATGAACGAGAGGCTGACCGTATTGGCTTGCAAATTTTAGATAGCGGCGGTTTTGATGTGCGCGCCATGCCTGCATTTTTTACTACGTTACAGCGAGGCTCACGTTTTGCTGAGGGCGGCGCACCTAGTTTCTTACGCACGCATCCGCTAACTAGCGAGCGTATTGCTGATGTAGCTAACCGCGTTGAGCAAATGCCTTATAAGCAAGTATCTGATAGTATTGAGTTTCAATATGTGCGCGCCAAATTACGCGCCAGCCAAGGTAATGTGCAAAATGCGATTGACGTGTTTGAGCAGAATATCCGTGAACATCGCTTCACCAATGAGGCTGCTGAACATTATGGTTTGGCAATTGCGACCCTGCTTAAGCGCGCCTTCGTGCAGGCTGAAAATGAAATCACTTGGCTTAAAAAAAACGCACCGCCACATGCCATGATTGAAAATTTAAGTGCACGATTAGAAGTTGCCAGAAATAATCCAGCACGGGCAGCCAACGAGTTTGCACTGGCATTAAAACGTTACCCAGATAATCGGGCGTTAATTTATGGTTATGCCGAGCATTTTTTAGCAGTGAATCAAGCAGAAAAAGCGGTGCAACTCGTTAAAGACAAATTAAGCCTATATCCAGATGATGCTTATTTGTATGAGGTATTAGCCAAGTCATACGCCATGCAACGCAAAATGTTGCTGAGTCATCAAGCGCAGAGTGAAGCTTATTATAGAAAATATGATTTAGCGCGCGCTATCGAGCAAATGGATTTGGCTACAAAAGCCGGTGATGGAGATTTCTATCAAAAATCTATTGTTGAGGCGCGCTTAAAGCAGCTTAGGCAAATGCTAGGCGATGTTAAAAAATCGAAATTTTGGGAGTAATTCCGTGCGGCGCAGAGACTTTTTATTAAGTTTATTCAGCAGCATCATCTTGGCGCCAATTAACGCATTAGCCGCACTATGGAATAAGCCCGCTTTTGAAGCTACACAATTAGCTGACGCCACTAAACACTTAACTATTGATGCAGAAATTATCAGCCTGGATATTAAAATTATCGCGCCCGAACGTGCGGAAAGCGGTGCGGTTGTGCCAGTCGAAGTAATAAGCAATATTGCCAATACTGAAGCGATTGCGATTTTGGTAGAGAAAAACCCAACGCCGTTAATTGCCAACTTTATGTTTAGCAATGGCGCAGAGCCTTATGTTGTCACACGTATTAAAATGGCAGAAACTTCAGAGATTAAAGTGATCGTCAAGGCAGGCAATCAATATTTCACACAAGTAAAAAGTGTAGTGGTATTAGAGAATGGGTGCGGTTGAATGGCTGGATTGCGTGCAGATAAATAAGACCTTTGCAAAAGTACTTATTGTGGATGAAGTGCAAGGCGCACGGAACGCAGAAGCCGAGATAGTACGTGGTGTACAGCGAGGTTGCGAGTACCGCGCAACGCAGCAATTCGCCGCAAGAAGTACTTTTGCAAAGGTCTTAATATGAAAATGCGCGCCCTACTAAAAGACGACTTCGTTGAAGTTAAAGTATTGATGAGCCACCCAATGGAAACGGGGCGCAGAAAAAATAATTTTGCGCAGTTGATTCCAGCGCATTTTATACAACTGCTAACTGCCACATTGAGCGGAAAGACGGTGCTAGAGGCGCAATGGGGAACGGGGATTTCTAAAAACCCGTACCTCACCTTTAGACTAAAGGGTGCGAAAATTGGTGATGTTGTTGAAGTCACTTGGCATGATAATTTAGGAAAAAGTACAGTACAAAGCGTGATTGTCACCCAAGCTTTATGATAACTATAATTTATCATAACCATAAAAATGATATATTGGATTTATGAAAATTACCTCACTATAATGAATGCCTTGAATTTATAGTTCTTTTAACCCGTAACTTTAACCATTAGATAGGAAAATATTATGTCATTAATAAATACCGAAATTAAACCTTTTAAAGCACAAGCTTTTCATAACGGTAAATTCATTGAAGTGTCAGATGAAAGCCTAAAAGGCAAATGGTCTGTGGTGATTTTTATGCCAGCCGCATTTACATTTAACTGCCCTACCGAAGTCGAAGATGCTGCAGACAACTACGCCGAGTTTCAAAAAGCGGGTGCTGAAGTGTATATCGTTACAACAGACACACACTTCTCACACAAAGTATGGCATGAAACATCACCAGCTGTGGGTAAGGCTCAATTTCCACTAGTGGGTGACCCGACACACCAATTAACACGTGCATTTGATGTGCATATCGATGAAGAAGGCCTGGCATTGCGCGGCACTTTCGTCATCAATCCAGAAGGTGTGATTAAAACCGTTGAAATCCATAGCAATGAAATTGCACGTGATGTGAAAGAAACATTACGCAAATTGAAAGCCGCACAATTTACGGCTGCCAACCCTGGTCAAGTTTGCCCAGCAAAATGGCAAGAAGGCGCTAAAACATTAACACCATCATTAGACCTAGTCGGCAAAATCTAACGATTGCTTCAGGTGAGGTAATACGGCGCTAACGGGCAAACATCCCTTAGTGCCGTTAAATAACAAGGGCATTATTCAAAAGATAATGCCCTTTATTTCAACCCCGATTTTCCATTAGGACTCGCAGTGGCAACGCCGCACAGTTTGATGGATTTTTTGTGCAGATTTTATGGGCAATAGTCGTTCTATTGACAGAAAATATGCGCAAAAAATACGCAAAATGGGCAAGTTGACATTCAAGTAGATGCTAAATCGCCTAATGGAAAATCTGGGTTCAAGCAAATTGGATGCTCATTTAAAAGCAGCCACATGAAATTTTAAAAAGAGAGCAAACATGGCCTTAGAAACTAACATTAAAACCCAGTTGCAAACCTATTTACAAATGTTGCGTGAGCCTATCGTGTTGGCCGCCGCATTAGATGAAACGCCAGCCGCCAAAGAAATGCATGCGCTGCTGGAGGAAATCGCGAGTATGTCGGACAAAATCACACTGACGATAGAAGACGATGCGCGCAAGCCTTCATTTGCTGTTAAACGTGGTGCAACTCATGCCGAGACACACAAGCCTGTAGGTGTGCGTTTTGCTGGCATTCCCATGGGTCATGAATTCACCTCTTTAGTATTAGCACTGTTACATACGGGCGGCCACCCGATGAAATTAGAAGCTGAAAAAATCGCACAAATTGCAGCGATTGAAGGTAACTTTCATTTTGAGACCTACATCTCGCTGAGTTGCCATAATTGTCCAGACGTGGTCCAAGCGCTCAATATGATGGCAGTCATTAACCCTAATATTACCCACGTGATGGTTGACGGCGCACTCTACCAAGATGAAGTTAAAGCCCGAGACATCATGTCTGTGCCAACCACCTATTTAAATGGTGAGATATTTGGCGCTGGTCGCATGGAGCTAGACGAGATTCTACCCAAGATTGATATTGGTGCTATTGCGCGAGAAGCAAAAAAAATAGATAGCAAAGCACCGTATGATGTATTGGTGGTAGGCGGCGGCCCAGCGGGCGCCTCTGCCGCAATTTATGCCGCACGTAAAGGCATTAGAACCGGCATTGTCGCTGACCGTTTTGGCGGGCAAGTGATGGACACCATGTCAATTGAGAATTTCATTTCAGTAAAAGAAACTGAAGGCCCTAAACTGGTGGCCGCTTTTGAGGAGCATGTCACTTCATACGGTGTAGATATTATGCGCTTACAGCGCGCGCTATCATTAAATGCCTTAGTTGAAGGCGGCGGCTTGGTTGAGGTGAAGCTCGAAGGCGGCGCGATGCTAAAAAGCAAAGCCGTGATTATTGCAACAGGCGCACGCTGGAAAGAACTCAACATCCCCGGCGAAAAAGAATATCGTGGCAAGGGCGTAGCTTATTGCCCGCACTGTGACGGGCCTTTGTTTAAAGGTAAGCATGTCGCTGTGATTGGCGGCGGTAATTCAGGTGTTGAGGCGGCGATTGATTTGGCAGGATTTGTGAGCCATGTGACGCTGTTACAGCATGGAGAGAGGTTGAGTGCAGATGCTATTTTGCAGAATAAATTATTCAGCTTGGCTAACGTGACGGTAGCTCTTAACGCTGAAACCACTGAAATTACTGGTACAGATCAAAAAGTCGATGGCTTAATTTATCGAGACCGAGCAACTAAGGCGCTACATACCGTTGAATTAGCAGGCGTATTCGTACAGATTGGCCTGTTGCCGAATACTGACTGGCTAAAAACCAGCGGGCTAGAGTTAACTAAGTTTAACGAAGTCATCGTTGACGCACATGGCCAAACTTCATTGCCTGGCGTGTTTGCTGCGGGTGATGTAACCACTGTGCCTTACAAGCAAATTATCATCGCGATGGGCGATGGCGCTAAGGCCGCGCTGGGCGCATTTGATTATTTAATCAGGCAGTAATTTAAGACATAAAAATCTAGCGGTGGAAACTATAGTAAGCATAAGCACCGCTAGATTTTTATTATCACTTTGTTTTACAGGTATTAATGCCCAAAATAGTATAAAGCCCGCAAAAGCTAATCAGCCCAGTTGCGAGTGGCACCACTCCTATCCAAGCCCAAGCAGGCCCGTTAGCCAGTAGCACCCAAGCGATTAAAGCTAATCCAGCCACAATGCGTAATACGCGATCTATTCCACCTACGTTTGCTTTCATGGTATTTCTCCTTATGTTACGTTGCTTACCTTAACTCAGCAATTAGAGTGCTAATGGTGACTTTAGTTACACTAAAGTAGTATTAACTGTTTTTTATCGGGTGAACGATGCTCAATGCTACCGCCTCTGCCACTTTAATGCCATCCACACCCGCCGATAAAATACCACCGGCATAGCCTGCACCTTCGCCACAAGGGTATAAGCCTTGGGTGTTGATGCTTTGCAAGGTAACATCGTCACGTTTGATGCGGATGGGCGATGATGTACGCGTTTCTACACCGGTAAGTACGCCATCAGCCAAATCAAAACCTTTAACTTGTTTAGCAAACTCAGGTATCGCCTCACGAATTGCCGTAATGGCAAATTCAGGGAGTGCGGTATCTAAATTAGTGAGATGCACCCCGGGCGCGTAAGAGGGCGTGACTTCGCCAAATTTGGTAGAAGTCTTATTGGCTAAAAAGTCACCAATCAATTGCCCGGGCGCGTTGTAATTACTGCCGCCCAGCACAAACGCATGGCCTTCCAGTTTACGTTGCAATTCCATGCCGGCAAGCGGATTATCTGGATAATCTATTTCAGGTGTAATACCCACCACGATGCCTGCATTGGCATTACGCTCATTGCGGCTATATTGGCTCATGCCGTTGGTAACTACGCAGTTAGGCTCAGAAGCAGCAGCTACCACTGTGCCCCCTGGGCACATGCAAAAACTATAAACAGAGCGTCCATTTTTTGCGTGATGCACCAGTTTGTAGTCAGCTGCACCTAATTTTGACAATAAGTCCTCGTTGTAGCTCTTACCGTATCTGGATTGATCAATCAGCGACTGCGGGTGCTCAATGCGAAAGCCGATAGAGAATGGTTTGGCTTCAATATAAATACCTTTGCGATACACCATTTCAAAGGTATCGCGTGCGCTGTGACCAACAGCTAATACTAGATGATTGGTTGCAATGTGTTCGCCTGTTTGCAACACCACGCCCTGCACTGCATTATGCCCATGCTTGTCCTTTACGATTTCAATATCTTCTACGCGCGCTTCAAAGCGAATTTCACCGCCTAGCTCAATAATGGTGTTGCGCATAGCTTCCACCACGCCCACTAATCTAAATGTGCCAATGTGCGGGTGGCTCACATACCTGATTTCCTCTGGCGCACCGGCTTTTACAAACTCCTGTATTACCTTGCGTCCATAGTGTTTGGGGTCTTTAATTTGGCTGTAAAGCTTGCCATCAGAGAACGTACCTGCGCCGCCTTCACCAAACTGTACGTTAGATTCAGGGTTAAGCACGTTTTTACGCCACAACCCCCAAGTGTCTTTAGTGCGCTCGCGCACGGCTTTACCACGTTCTAGCACGATAGGCTTAAAACCGGATTGCGCTAAAATGAGCGCGGCAAAGATGCCGGCTGGGCCAAAACCTACCACCACGGGACGCAATTTAACATTAACACCCTCGCCTTTTAAGGAAGCGGGCTGGGGTGAGAGTAAGTTGTCACCAGGGTTTGCCATCGCCACAAATTTATATTCAGTATCAGGTGCAGGCTTAATATGTGCGTCTTTACGAAACTTGGCAAGAATCTTCGCTTCGTTTTTAACTTGCACATCCAAGCTATATACATACAGAATCGCATGTGATTTTCGCGCATCCACACCACGCTTAAAAATATCAAAGTGTATTAAATCACTCTCAATGATTTCTAGCCGCTTGAGTAGCGCTGCCTTGATTTCATCGGCTTGATGAGTAAGCGATTGGGCGTTTTCAATCGGGAGTTTAATTTCGGTAATGCGTAACATAGGGCTTCACTTTAGGGGGAGTATTTATCTACCAATAACGCGATTTTACAGTATGTTGAGCCTACGTCTTATTTTGCCAACGACTGTTTTTGATTACATGTTAGACGTCACCAGATTAAATCTCTAAATTTAACTGCAACAATTTCTTCAGCATCGGCACAGTCACTGGTTTTTTCTCGGTCAACGACCATACATCCAGTGCATCCAGCACCGCCATTAACGTTGGTAAATCGCGGCGTAAATAGCGTAAACAATAATCTACAACTTCATCGGGTAGCCTCATGCCGCGTTCATTGGCATGAGTTTTGAGGGCTTGCGCTTTTTCTTCATCGGTGAGCGGGTGTAGTTGATACACCAACCCCCAGGCAAGGCGAGTGGCTAAATCACCGCGCAAGCCCATTTGCGTAGGGGCGGCGATGCCACTGGTAATGAGGATGCCATTTGAGGCGCGCAGTTGGTTAAACTGGTCAAACAGGTCGATTTGCGCCGCTTCATTGAGCGTATGTACATCATCTGCAATACACAGCGGCAATTCAGTTGCCTGTGCCACACGCTGACAGGCTTGCAATAGATGGCTTTTGCCACTCCCTTTTGCGCCCCATACATAGATAAATCGCGCTTCTACTACGTTATCCAAGGCGAGCTTTAAATGATGCAAGGCTTCCGCATTGCGCCCTGCAATAAAGTTATTCAGCGTTTGTGGGGCAGGCGGTTGAATGTCGAGTAAGAGCTGTTTCAAGTGTTGCTACCCGTATAAAAATGACTTTGTAAATAGCGTGTTTTGGCGTGCCTAAAACCTACGGCAATGGCCGCAGAAACTGGCAATGCCAGCAATACGCCGGCAAAGCCGAACAATTGCCCACCGGCCATTAAAGCAAAAATTACCACCAGAGGATGTAAGCCGATGCGGTCACCCACTAGGTATGGCGTAAGCGCCATGCTTTCAATAACCTGCCCTAAGCCGAACACAATTAGAATTGGGATAAGGTCATGCAAGGTGCCGAATTGCAACAAAGCCGAAAGTATGGCTAGCCCTAATCCGAGACCAATGCCCAGATAAGGCACAAACCCTAATAGGCCTGAGAGTATGCCAATTGGCAACGCCAACTCTAACCCCGTCAACCAAAGGCCGGCCGTATAAAAAATACTCATTAGTAGCATCACGGTAAGCTGGCCGCGTAAAAATTCCGCCAGTACCGCATCAACTTCAACTGCAATCTCCGTCGTCTTTGCAATTAGTTTTCTGGGAATAAGATGGCTGATTTTTTCAATGAGGATATTCCAATCGACCAACAGATAAAACAGCACTAATGGAATCAGCACCAAGTTGGCAAGCAAGCCCACAATGGCCAAACCTTGGCTACTCAAGCCAAGTGCCAGTTGCTTGGCAAAGTTGCCAGAGGTTTGCCAGTGGTCAGTCAGTATTTGCTTGATTTGTGCAAAATCAATGTTAAGCGCAACATTAAAGTGTGTTTGTAGCCATGGTTCAACATGCATTTTTGCCGCATTGAAATAAGCAGGGAGTTTTTGCGATAGTAATAAAACTTCTTTTTGCAGCAATGGGATCACTATCAGCAAAATTAAAAGCAGTGTTGAAAAAAATAATAGCATCACTAACAGCGTTGCAGCGGTTCGGCTTGGACTATATCTTTTATAGTGAAATGCATCAATTTTATTAACGAGCGGGTTAGCAATGTAAGCCAAAATCGCCGCAATTAAAAATGGCGTGAGTATTGGACTTAGCAGGTAAACCAAGCCACAAAACACAAGGCCTGCAATCCACCAGAATGTATGGGGGTGCTTATTGATCATAAAGCTCGCTATTCCAGTCTATCTAACATTTCGGTTAAACCAGCATTTCAGATAAACCAGCATTTCGGTTAAAATGCCATTATAACGATAGAACACCTTTTTTGCAGAAAGCGAGAATACCTTGAGTGCCAATGATTCAGATAAAACTTCTATTAGCTACCGCGATGCAGGCGTGGATATGGAGGCGGGCGATGCGCTGGTTGAGCAAATTAAACCGTTTGCCAAGCGCACCATGCGCCCTGAAGTATTAGCCGGCATCGGTGGTTTTGGTTCACTGTTTGCGCTACCACAAAAGTTCAAAGAGCCCATTTTGGTTTCAGGGACTGATGGCGTAGGCACTAAGCTTAAACTTGCGTTTGAACTGAATAAACACGATACCGTTGGCATTGATTTAGTCGCCATGAGTGTGAACGACATTTTAGTGCAAGGCGCTGAACCGCTGTTCTTTTTGGATTACTTTGCTTGCGGCAAGTTAGAAGTTGGTACGGCAGCACTTGTGATTAAAGGCATTGCTGAAGGCTGTGAGCAATCTGGCTGCGCACTGGTGGGTGGTGAAACCGCTGAAATGCCAGGCATGTATCCAGCAGGCGAATATGACTTGGCAGGCTTTGCGGTGGGTTGCGTGGATAAAGCCAACATTATTAACGGCACCACCATTGAGGCTGGTGACGTGGTGCTGGGGCTGGCTTCAAGCGGTGCGCATTCAAACGGCTACTCATTGATTCGTAAGCTGATTGAAAAATCCGGTATTGATTTTGAGTCGGACTTCCATGGTAAAAAATTCAAAGACGTAGTGATGGCGCCTACGCGTATTTATGTGAAATCTTTACTAAAACTGATTGAAGCCATGCCGGTAAAAGGCATGGCACATATCACCGGTGGCGGCATTACCGAAAATATTCCACGCGTGCTACCAGCAGGCCTAACGGCTGAGATTAAAGCGGCTAGCTGGCAGTTGCCACCGTTGTTTCAATGGCTGCAAGCGCAGGGCAACATGGTGCCAAGTGAAATGTATAAAACATTCAACTGTGGCATTGGCATGGCGGTGATTGTGGCAAAAGAACATGCGGCAGCGGCTAAAGCATTGCTGGAAACTTCGGGTGAAACTGTGTTTGAGATTGGCCAAATTCGCGCACAAAATGCAGGTGAAGCACCAACTATTGTCGTTTAGTTGGTTTTGTAGGTAACGATTGCTGGTTTGATGCGTTAAAGGTGATGTGTCTAAAATTACAGGGATTTTTATGTTTAATCACATCAAAGGTTTGAGTTTTGTTTTTTTTCTGTTTGCAGGCTCAATCGCGTTCGCACAGCCAGCCGTAACATCAAAAGCCGCGTTACCTAAACAGATTCAGGCTAAGTATGAAGTCACCAAAAACGGCCAGCCTTTTGCTAACGTACATGAGCAATTCTCAATCACTGACAATACTTATAAAGTGGAAAGCATTACCAAAGGCATCGGTGTTTATGCTTTGTTCGGTGAACGCCAATTAACCAGTGTTGGTGAAGTGACAGCGCAAGGATTAAAGCCAACCCGCTTCGAGCTGCATCAAGGTGATAATGCAAAAAAATCATTATTGGCGGATTTTGACTGGGTTAAACAAAACTTAACCATGACAGTGAAAGGCCGGGTGAAAGAAGCAAGCCTTGCACCAGGGTCGCAAGATTTAGCAAGCTACGCCTACCAATTTATGTTTTTGCCTACGCCGCTAAAAGACACCATTACAGTAGTACTCACCACTGGTAAAAAGCTGAACAATTACCACTATAGAATCAACCCAGTGTTGGAAGTCATTGAGAATGCAGGTGTTCAGTACAAAACCCTGCATCTTGAGCCGCCTGAACAAAACGGCGCTGAGACTAAAGAGCTGTGGTTAGCTACTGAGCATTATTATGTGCCAGTGCGCATTATGATGATTGACGAAAACGGGCAAAAGCTCGAGCAAACATTAACTGAATTACACGTGAAGTAGATGCAAGTGTTCTGCATTTACATTCACTACAACGACTAATAGAGAAATCAATATGACGCCAAATTTAATACGGCAAGCTTCGGTAATGTTATCTAATCTGCTTGAATTCAACAGCCCCGCAGATGTGAAATTAAGTGAATTTTTTCGCAACAATCGTGATCTAGGCACTAAAGAGCGCGCCTTTGTGGCAGAAAGCGTTTATGGCGTGCTACGCCGTTTACGCTTTCTTAGCACAGTGACTGCTAATGATGAAAACGATCCTGATGATGCGCGTAAGCTGGTGTTGGCCTGGATGTTACGCATACAAGGCATGAGCATCCAAAAAATTACACCTATGTTGAGTGAGCAGCAAATCGAGTGGGCGCATACCATTAAAGCAAAATCCACCGAAAATATGCCGTTAGCCGTGCAGGCCGATGTACGCGATTGGCTGTGGGATAAACTGGTCGCGCAATATGGAGAAAGTGAAGCGCTCACCATTGCGCGTAGCATGCACGAATCCGCCACGCTGGATTTACGCGTCAACACCATTAAAGCCACGCGTGACGAAGTATTAGCAAAGTTCATTGCAGAAAACACCACGGGTGAAGCTAACATTACAAAAACGCCTTATTCACCAATCGGCCTGCGTATGCCGCTACGTTTGAACATCAGCCGTCACGTGCTGTTTACCGAAGGTCAGATTGAAGTGCAAGATGAAGGTAGCCAGATATTAGCGCACTTGGTAGCACCCAAACGCGGCATGATGGTGGCAGATTTTTGTGCCGGTGCAGGCGGAAAAACACTGGCGATGGGTGCGTTGATGCGCAACACCGGCCGTTTGTATGCATTTGATATATCAGCAAAACGTCTGCATAGTTTGGGGCAGCGCCTAAAACGCTCAGGGTTAAGTAACCTCAATGCACAAAGCATTAGCAGTGAAAATGACCCTAAACTTAAACGTCTGAACGGAAAGTTTGACCGCGTGCTAGTTGACGCCCCCTGCACGGGCTTAGGCACTTTGCGTCGCAATCCAGACCTTAAATGGCGCCAAACACCGCAAGACTTAGCTGAGCTTACCGTAAAACAGGTCAACATTTTAGCGCGTGCCGCTAAGTTGACCAAGGCTGGCGGGCGCCTGATTTACTCCACATGTAGCTTGCTTAAAGATGAGAACGAACAAATTGCTGAAGGCTTTTTAGCAACGCATCCTGATTTTAAATTACTGAATGCTGCCGAGATTTTAAGTCAGCAGCAAATCAATCTAGATACAGGACCATACCTAAAACTACTGCCACATTTACATAATACCGATGGCTTTTTTGCTGCGGTGTTTGAAAAACTGGATGCGAGTGCGCCAGAGAAAAAAACTTCACCCGCCGTTACTATTGAGCCGGTGATAGCGGTGGCACCATCGGTTGACGAGCCAAAAACCAAGAAACCTGCAACAGTCAAAAAAGCCGCTGCGCCGAAGAGTATTAAATTAGCCGAAGTGGACGCTGTAGCAGATGACATTGCTGCGACCGAACCCTTACCGATCAAGACAAAAGCAGCGGTAAAACCAAAAGCTACCAAAGCCGTGAAAGAAAAAGTCGTTAAAGAGAAAATTGTGAAAGAAAAAGTAGTAAAAGTAGCTGTCATTAAAGAAAAAGTGGCTAAACCTAAAGTGGTAAAAGTTAAGGCCACTAAAGAATAGCCAACGCGTGAAACTGCCCAGTCTTAACATTCAAATACTACTCGGCACCACTTTGGGTGTTGCCATTGGTTTATATTTTAACGAGCTGGGTGCTGATCATACTGTTGTAAAAAGCGGCCTGTATGCATCTGGCCTAGTTGGCACGCTATTTATTGATTTACTTAAAATGATCTTGATTCCGCTGGTGTTATGCTCAATTTCGGTGGGCATTGCCAATCTGCGTCAACATCAACAAATGCATCGCGTTTGGGTAAGCGCGATGCTGTTTTTTGTTACCACTATGATGATTGCCATCAGCCTCGCGTTAATTGCCGGCAATTATTTTAAACCTGGTAGTGGCTTGCAAATGACCATGTTTGAAAATGCCATGCAGAACTTTGAGGCAAAACAGTTGCCGTTACCTGAGTTTTTTGCCCAATTTTTACATGGTTTATTTATCAACCCATTTACAGCGCTAGCACAGAACAATGTACTCGCCGTGGTGATGTTTGCGCTTATTTTAGGTATTACGCTGGTAATGGGCGGAGAGCGCTTTAAACAGACCCGCACTTTGCTAGAAGAAGCGTTAGACGTCACTATGCTAATAGTGGGCTGGATCATGCGGCTAGCACCGTTTGGCATTATGGCACTGCTGATTAAACTGGTCGCGGCGCAAGATGTGGTGATGCTAGGGATACTCGCCAAATTTGTTGCAGTGGTGGTTGGCACCACCTTACTGCACGGCATGGTTGTGTTGCCGCTGATTTTATACTTGTTTACCCGTAAATCGCCCTTGTGGTTTTTTCGTGGCGCGCGTGAGGCGTTGCTAACTGCCTTTGCCACCAGCTCAAGTGCGGCAACACTACCCATTACCATGCGTTGCACAACACAGCATTTACACGTTAAACCAGAAATAGCCGGCTTTGTATTGCCGTTAGGCGCAACCGTCAATATGGATGGCACTGCTTTGTATGAAGCTGCGGCGGCACTATTTGTTGCCAACTTAGTCGGCATAGAGTTAAGCTTTGTGCAGCAATTAGTCGTGTTTTTTATCGCAATGATCGCCGCCATGGGCGCACCGGGCATTCCAAGTGCAGGCATGGTGACCATGGTGATGGTATTGCAGTCTGTGGGTCTGCCAGCTGAGGCGATTGCCATTTTATTACCAATAGACAGATTGCTAGATACCTTGCGTACTACCGTCAATGTAGAAGGCGATATGGTGGGCAGTTTAGTGGTACAGAAGCTCACTTTGCACAACGCTAATAAGCCCGCTAACTAGCGTTAAATATTAACTATAACTACATTATCGTAACCTACGTTACCATCTATTTTGAATAAATTGAAAAAGCCACTTTAGTTAGCAGTCTATTCAATAATTCAGCAATCACACCCGCCGCCGTGCCTCAATGACGTTCGGCACACCCTGGATCAGCGCCAGCAGACGGCTAAGTTGCTCTAGGTTCGAAATCTCAATCGAAAATTGCATCAATGCCAGATTATTCCTAGTCATGGTGTTGGCCTTGGTGGCGTTAATCTTTTCGCGGGCGAATAGGTCGCTAATGTCGCGCAATAGGCCTTGGCGGTCTTGAGCTTCCACCTCAATATCAACGTCCATATAGACATTCTGGCCTCCTCCCCACTGGGCGCCGAGCAGGCGGTTGCGCCGAAGCTCTGGCAATCGCACGATGAAGGTGCAGGTCCTGCGATGGATAGTCACCCCATGATCTCGGGTGAGATAGCCGACAATCGCATCTGGCGGCACAGGTTTGCAACATTTAGCGCTGCTAGTTTGCAAGTTACCAATACCTTCAATCACGACCCCGGTCTGAGATTGTATAGCGTTGATACGCCCTACCGTAAGCCGCTTGGCAGCTGCGTCAGGTCTAGGCGCGGCATCCTCCTGAACTGCAAGCGCGATTTGATGCGAGCCAACATCCCCGCGACCGATAGCAGCCAAAAAATCTTCCAGCTTCTCAAAGTGAAGTTTCTGTGCGATTTTTTCTTGATTGACCGCACCGACACCAGCACGGTGCAACTCGCGGTCCAGTTTCACCCGACCCTGCGCAACATTTTCATCGAAATGCTGATATTTGAACCAGTGCCTGACCTTGGCACGAGCGCTCGGGCTCTGCAGATAACCAAGCGCGCTATTTAACCAGTCACGGCTAGGTGAGCCATGTTTAGATGTCAGAATTTCTACTCGTTGCCCATTTTCCAGCTTGGTGTTGAGTGGCACGATGCTTCCATTTACCTTGGCACCACGCGTGCGATGCCCCAGATCGGTATGCAGGGTGTAGGCAAAATCAATCGGGGTGGCACCCTTGGGCAGGTCGATGACTTTGCCCTGCGGCGTAAGCACATAGACTTTGTCCTGAAACAACTCACTCTTGAATTGCTCCAGAAGATCACCACTGTCTGACACCTCATCCTTCCATGCCAGTATCTGTCGTAACCAGGCGATTTTTTCGTCGAATATAGCGTCAGACTTACCGCCTTCTTTGTAGCGCCAGTGTGCCGCGACACCCAGTTCAGAGTGCTGATGCATCTCGAAAGTGCGAATCTGAACCTCCAGCGCCAAGCCGCGTGGTCCGCTCACGGCGGTATGCAATGAACGGTAATTATTACTCTTGGGGCGCGCGATGTAATCATCAAACTCACCTGGAATAGGCTGCCATAAGTTGTGAATCAGACCGAGCACACTGTAGCAATCCTTGATGTCATCAACCAGAATTCTCACCGCACGCACATCATATAGCTCGCTAAAATCCAGGCGCTTGCTCTTCATCTTCTTGATGATGCTATAAATGTGCTTGGGCCGTCCACTCACCTCCCCCGTGATGCCAGATTGGCTCAGCTCGCATTTTAGCTGGCTCACCACATCTATAATGTACTGCTCTCGGTCAACGCGGCGTTCGTCCAGCATCTTTGCAACGTCCTTATAGAGCTGCGGCTCCAAGTAACGTAGAGAGAGGTCCTCCAGCTCCCATTTGATCTGCCACACACCAAGGCGGTTAGCCAGCGGCGCAAAGATGCCCAGACTTTCCTGCGCAATCCGCTTCTGAAGCGCTACGCCGGCACCCGACAAACGGCGCAAGGTTTGCGTACGCTCTGCCAATTTAATTAACACCACGCGGATATCTTGCACCATGGCCAGCAGCATTTTTCGCAGACTTTCTATCTGCTGCAAGTGGTCGCCATTTTTCCGGTCCTGATCGTGCAACCCTTCAAACTCGCTGAACTCCTGAATTTGCTCCATGCGTGAAATGCCTTCGACCAAGCCGGCAATATTGGCGCCGAAACGAGCTTCCAGCGTTGCTCGCCAATCATCTAGATACTCAGGCACTGCATGCAATATCGTGGCAGCAATTGTTTCTACATCCATGTTCATGTCGATGAGAATCGTCGCCGCACCCAGCGCATGCTGCAACAGCGGCGCTCCCGTCAGCTCCGCATGACCAGAGTAAAGAGGAGCAACCAAGTCGCAGGCATCGCGTATCAACTCGATTTCGGCAAGCGAAAAACGCTTCGCTGAAGATTCAATCCATACGGAAACGTCGCTCCCATCAGAGGCGAGCAAAGCAGAATTTGGGTTGTGAACAGAAATCATAGGATATTATCGCATCAAAGCACCTGATTATGCGTTGAACAGTCCGTGTTCGACGATATTCGATTATGGAAAGCTTTGTCACTTTACTTTAAATCTGCGAGCGCTGGTTTAGATTGAGTATCTAAAAGGATGGGCTGAGCAAATAACAACAACCTCAATTTAGTCGATTTATAATTCGCACATATTGTGAGTGCTCACTAACTGCATGCCGTAGCGCTAAAAATCCTACACAGCCCCTACATGAAGTCAAAATGGTGAAGTAAAAGCACAAATAAAAAAGCCTCACAACGCTGTGAGGCTTATAAATACTGGGGTGGCTGATGGGGCTCGAACCCACGACAACAGGAATCACAATCCTGGACTCTACCAACTGAGCTACAGCCACCATAGAGACTTTTAAACTGGTCTGCCCGACAGGAATCGAACCTGTAACCCCCAGCTTAGAAGGCTGGTGCTCTATCCGGTTGAGCTACGGGCAGATTTGGTTACAAGGGCTTATACTGAAGCAGTATAATTTTTTTCGGGTTGACTTTAATTTTTGCAGCTTGAATTTTAAACGATTCAAGCTGCAAAAAAATATGGTCGGCGTGGAGAGATTCGAACTCCCGACATCCTGCTCCCAAAGCAGGCGCGCTACCAGGCTACGCTACACGCCGAAGAGGCAGTAATATAACCAAAACTAAGCTCCAGGTCAATTGCTATATGTTAAAATCTCACTTTATTTTGCAAATTCATGAATTCTTAGATTAAAGCACACCAATGACTGCTCAAATTATCGATGGCAAAGCGATTGCCGAAAACTTATTAAATTCAATTAAGGCACGCATCGACCAGCGCTTACAGCTTAACAAACGCGCGCCTGGCCTAGCTGTAATTCTTGTAGGTGCGGACCCCGCCTCATCAATTTACGTGCGCAACAAACGTTTGGCTTGCGAAAAAGTCGGGGTGCGCTCGGTTGCTTATGATTTACCAGCTTCAACAACTGAATCAGAGTTGCTCACGCTGATTGAGCAATTGAATCAGGATGACACAATTGACGGCATTTTGGTACAAGCACCGTTGCCACATCAAATTAAAGACGAGCACGTTATCGAGCGTATCAGCCCCAATAAAGATGTGGATGGCTTCCACCCTTACAACATCGGCAGATTAGCTGTACGCCAGCCTACGTTGCGCTCATGCACCCCTTTTGGCGTCATCAAGATGCTGCAAGCCAGCAACATCAACCTAATGGGCTTGGATGCGGTTGTGGTGGGCGTTTCTAACCACGTAGGTCGCCCAATGGGGCTGGAGCTGTTATTGGCAGGCTGCACCGTGACTAGCTGCCACCGCCACACTAAAGATTTAAGCAAAATTGTTGCGAATGCTGATTTGGTAATAGCCGCTGCAGGCAAGCCAGGGCTCATTAAAGGCGATTGGATTAAGCCAGGCGCTATTGTCATTGATATTGGGATCAACCGACTGCCTGATGGTCGCATTTGTGGTGATGTTGATTTTAACGCTGCAAAAGAACGTGCCGGCTGGATTACGCCAGTCCCAGGTGGCGTGGGCCCGATGACTGTGGCAACCTTGATGGAAAACACTTTACTTTCATTAGAGTTAAGCGAAGCGGAATAATCCAGAAAATTAAAGCTAAAAAGTTATTTAATCAATTCAAACAATTAGCCTAATTTTTTTGCACTTTTGCACGAAAGCTTTATTCAGTGTACACTCATGCGCTAATTTTATTACCTGCTAATTTTTTAGCGGATTTTCGGTTTTTATAGTTTTATTTTTTAAGTGTCTGGGTACCCATTATGGCAGAAACGATTAGTAAGCAATTTACGCCTTATCAGGCAAAACCTGATGAAGAATACATGAACAAAAACCAGCTCAATCATTTTCGTAATATTTTGAACAACTGGAAATCTGATCTGAGTGAAGAAATCGATCGCACCGTGCACACGATGCAAGATGAAGTCACTATGTTTGCAGACCCTAATGACCGTGCCAGCCAAGAATCCGACATGACATTAGAGCTACGCAATCGTGACCGTGAGCGTAAGTTGATTAAAAAAATTGATGAAACATTACGCAATATCGACAATGACGAATATGGCTATTGTGCAGGTTGTGGTGTTGAAATTGGCTTAAAACGCTTAGAAGCGCGACCAACCGCAACCTTGTGCATTGATTGCAAAACGCTGGATGAATTAAGAGAACGCCAAGTCGCTAAATAGTATGCAGTAAAATATGTAGCCATGAATTTACAGCTACATGTTTTTTAAATACTCAAGGTAACTGACATTAAAAAGCCCGCTTGCGCGGGCTTTTTAATGTCTAACTAGATTTTTACTCGTCAGCTTCAGTTTCAGCTTTCGCTTCTGCCGCTGGCGGGTCAATCAAAGCTTTCATGCTTAAGCGAACACGGCCTTTTTCATCCGCCTCCACTACTTTAACTTTCACGACATCGCCTTCTTTCAAGAAGTCAGCCACCGCGTTCACGCGTTGATGTGCAATTTGTGAAATATGCAACAAGCCATCTTTACCTGGCAGCAACGTCACAATCGCGCCAAAATCCAGCAGCTTAATCACAGTGCCTTCATAAGTTTGGCCAACTTCAACTTCTGCCGTGATTTCAGCAATACGACGTTGCGCTTCAGCGCCTTGTTCAGAGCTTGTACACGCAATTTTCACGGTACCATCTTCAGTAATATCAATGCTGGTACCAGTTTCTTCAGTCAACGCACGAATCACCGCGCCGCCTTTACCGATCACATCACGGATTTTTTCAGGATTGATTTTCATGGTGATAATGCGTGGTGCAAATTGTGACATTTCAGTACTAGCGCCACTCACAGCTTGCTTCATAATACCTAAAATGTGTGTGCGACCTTCTTTAGCTTGCGCCAATGCAACCTGCATAATTTGTGCAGTAATGCCGGTAATTTTAATGTCCATTTGTAGCGCAGTGATACCATCTTCTGTACCCGCTACTTTAAAGTCCATATCGCCCAAGTGATCTTCATCACCTAAAATGTCTGTTAACACTGCAACACGATTACCCTCTTTGATTAAACCCATAGCAATACCTGCTACGTGATTTTTCATCGGCACGCCTGCATCCATCAAGGCTAAACAGCCACCGCAAACAGAGGCCATTGAGCTAGAGCCGTTAGATTCTGTAATTTCAGAGACCACGCGCATGGTGTAATCAAAGTCTTCTTTATCTGGTAACGCAGCGATTAACGCGCGTTTTGCCAAGCGGCCATGACCAATTTCACGACGTTTAGGCGTACCAACACGGCCAGTTTCACCAGTTGCGTACGGAGGCATGTTGTAATGCAGCATAAAACGATCTTTAAACTCGCCTTGCAATGCATCAATCACTTGCTCATCACGACCTGTACCCAACGTTGCAACCACCAACGCCTGCGTTTCACCGCGTGTAAACAGTGCCGAGCCGTGTGTGCGTGGCAATACGCCGGTGCGGATGCTAATAGGACGTACTGTGCGCGTATCACGACCATCGATACGTGGCTCGCCATTTAAAATTTGGCTACGAACCACTTTAGCTTCTAAATTAAAAATTTCTGTTTTAATTTTGTTGGCTTCTGTCGTTGAAGTTTCTTCAGTGATTAGTTCGCTCAATACACGCTTTGTAATTTCGTCTAATTTAGTAGAGCGCGCGCCTTTGGCTTTAATCTGAAATGCGGCATGAATATCTGCTGCTGCAATGTTAGCCACTTTTTCGATCAAGGCGGTATCAGGCTCTGGAGCTACCCAATCCCAGGCATCTTTACCAGCTTCTGCAGTTAATTCGCCAATCATTTTAATCACAGCTTGCATTTGCTCGTGACCAAACACCACTGCACCTAACATGATTTCTTCTGAAAGCTCTTTGGCTTCAGATTCCACCATCATCACGGCAGTTTCCGTAGCGGCTACCACTAAATCCAACTCAGATTCTTCTAATTGCGCTTTAGTTGGGTTAATGACATATTCTTCGTTAATGTAACCTACGCGCGCCGCACCTAGTGGTCCAAAAAACGGAATACCAGAGAGTGACATAGCGGCAGATGCGCCAATAATCGCTGGGATATCAGAATCAATTTCAGGATCAGATGACAACACAGTTGCCACCACTTGCACTTCGTTATAAAACGCTTCTGGGAATAATGGGCGCAATGGGCGGTCAATTAAACGTGATGTCAGCGTTTCTTTCTCTGATGGGCGGCCTTCACGCTTGAAAAATCCACCTGGGATTTTACCTGCGGCATAGGTTTTTTCCATGTAATCTACAGTTAACGGGAAAAAGTCTTGCCCCGCTTTAACTTCTGACTTACTGGTAACAGCTACCAATACTACTGTGTCGCCATAGCTTACCAACACTGCGGCATCGGCTTGGCGTGATATTTCGCCGGTTTCAAGTGTGAGCGTGTGCGCACCGTATTGAACACTTTTAGTTACTTTATTAAACATTTATTTTCCTTTTTTCAATAAGCTGTTATTCACTTTACCCAATAACAAACTAACAATAAAAAAAGCCGACGCATGTTTCTATGCTATCGGCTTTTTACAGCAATTATAAAAGTGAACCCAAAATTAACGATCTAAGGTTTGCTAACTTAAGCGTTACCAACGCTAGTGTGAACTTTGGCACTTTTATAAAAGTTACTTACGCAAACCTAGACTTTGAATCAGTGCTTGATAACGGCTTGCATCTTTGCGTTTTAAATAATCCAACAAACTACGACGTTGACTCACCATTGCCAACAAACCACGACGTGAGTGATTGTCTTTTTTGTTTGATTTGAAATGCTCAGTTAAATAACCAATACGAAAGGTAAGTAAAGCCACTTGTACTTCTGGACTACCGGTGTCGTTTGGTGCGCGTTGATATTCTGCAACGATTTTCGCGCTGTCTTGTGCTGTAATTGCCATAACTTATTCCTATTATTAAGATGTTGTGCGTCAATGTAAAAGCAGCCCAAGCGTTCTGACCAGCCAGTACATTCATTTACAATGAACCGCGCATTTTAATGATAAAACCATGATTTATCAACTACTTTTTATAGTTCTTGAGTATATTTATTCAGGTGCGTGTGTTTAGCCTTGATCCACAATCAATCTTTTAGGGGCAATTTTGCCGTCTCTTAGCTGTTCGCCCAGCCCTAAAAATACCTGCTGCTCGTTGTACAGGCGCAACAAGCCCTGCGGAATTACACCGCTACGCCACACCGCCTGCCCTTGCTGCAAATAAAAAGCACTATCGCTGTCTAACGTCACTGCGGGCAAATGCAGCACTGAACTATCGGCTGGCCGCAGCGTTGCTATGCGCTGCTCCGCTGATAACGCTTCAAACTGTTCCAGCGTTACGGCTTGCGTAATGTCGTAGTTTGCGGTGGCGGTTCTGCGCAAGCCAATTAAATGCGCGCCACATCCAAGCTGATGGCCGATGTCTTCAGCCAAGGTGCGGATGTAAGTACCTTTGCTACAGCTAACGGTAAGTGTTGCGATATTATCAACCAACGCATTAAGCGTAATGCTGTGAATGGTCACCAAGCGCGCCTTACGCTCGATTTCAATGCCGGCACGCGCGTATTCATAAAGTGCCTTACCTTCATGCTTTAGGGCAGAATACATGGGAGGAATTTGACTAATTTCACCAACAAATTGCCGAAAAACTTGCGCCAACTGCGCCTGGCTGACATTCACAGACTCTGTTGACAGCACCTCACCCTCGGCATCGCCGGTGGTGGTGGTAACCCCTAACTTAACTGTTGCCAAATAGGTTTTATCGGCATCGGTTAAGTAGTGCGCAAACTTGGTGGCTTCGCCAAAACAAAGGGGCAAGAGGCCGGTGGCAAGCGGGTCTAAAGTACCGGTGTGTCCGGCTTTAGCCGCTTGGAGCAACCATTTCACTTTTTGCAATGCTTGGTTAGACGAAAAGCCGAGCGGCTTATCGAGTAGCAGAATGCCATTAATGTGTTTTTTTATGCGTTTAAATTGCAAAAGGCAGGCTTTTTTATGATTAACCCTTCACTCTTTAAGTTAGCCCAAAACAGGCCGACTCAAGGAACGTAGGTTTTAGTTTGCGGTTTACTTCAGCTTTTCAGGCTTTGATGCCAAAGCCTCATCAATCAATCTCGACATCATCATGCCATTATCAATCGAAGCATCATAAACAAAATGGAGTTGCGGCACTGTGCGTAGCAACATACGCTTGGCAATTTGGGTGCGCAAAAATCCTGCTGATTTTTCCAGTCCTTGTTGCGTGCTTTCGCTCGCTTTTGCCGCACTGTAAAAAATCTTCGCGTGTGCCATGTCACCTGTTACTTCAACGGCGGTGATTGTGACCATGCCCACACGCGGATCTTTAACTTCAAATTGCAGCAAATCAGCCAGTTCGCGCTGCATTTGCTCTGCCACTCGGTGACTGCGTGAAAAATCTTTAGCCATTACTGTTTATCCTATACCTTAAAAAGCTTACCCGTTAAGGGCATCACCACCAATCTAAGCAGCTAAAGCCACAAGACTGGTGTGATAAATGAGACTAGGAGCGAAACAAAAAATTGAGCGCGGCATACGTGTTGTATCTAAGCGAAGATTTTTTGTTTTGACAATCTAATTAAAAGCCTGACATATCATAACGAATTTTTAAAGTTACAAAGTACGCGCTACTTCAATCATCTCATACACTTCTAAAATATCACCCACTTCAATATCGTTAAAGTTTTTAAGTGATAAGCCGCATTCAAAGTTGTTTTTCACTTCTTTTACATCATCTTTAAAGCGTTTGAGTGAATCCAACTCACCAGTATGAATAATGACATTGTCACGCAATACACGTACTCTAGAATTGCGTTTGATCATGCCGTCTCTTACATAACAACCGGCAATTGCGCCCACTTTAGAGATACGGAATACTTCACGAATCTCTACGGAACCGATCATGCTTTCTCTTTGCTCAGGCGCTAACATGCCGCCCAGCGCGGCTTTAACTTCATCAACCGCTTCGTAAATAATGTTGTAGTAACGTACATCAACGCCCAATGACTCAATCAACTTACGCGCACCTGCATCCGCACGTACGCTAAAGCCGATTAGCACCGCTTTAGAAGCCGCTGCCAAGTTCACATCGGACTCACTAATAGCACCAACACCGGTGTGAATAATATTGACTTTAACTTCACTGGTAGAAAGTTTTTGCAGGCTGGTTGCCAACGCTTCGTATGAACCTTGCACGTCTGATTTAATAATCAATCCTAGCGTTTGCGCTGCGCCCTCACCCATTTGATCGAACATGTTTTCAAGTTTGGAGGCCTGCTGTTTAGCTAATTTCACATCACGGAACTTACCTAGTCGGAAGTTGGCAATTTCGCGCGCTTTACGCTCATCGTTAAGCACAATCATTTCTTCACCCGCGCTTGGCACGTCTGACAAACCTTGAATTTCTACCGGCATTGATGGCCCAGCCTCTTGGACATCCTTACCTGTTTCATCCAGCATGGCGCGTACTTTACCAAACGTAGTGCCGGCTAACACCATGTCACCACGTTTCAATGTTCCTGATGTCACTAAAATAGTGGCTACCGGGCCGCGGCCTTTGTCTAGGCGACCTTCAATCACCAAGCCCTTAGCTGGCGTATTTTTAGGCGCTTGCAACTCTAATATTTCAGCTTGCAACAATACCGCTTCTAATAGCTCATCAATACCTTGGCCTGTTTTAGCTGAAACTTCTCTAAACATCACCTCGCCACCGAATTCTTCTGGCACCACTTCTTGCGCAACCAATTCCATTTTCACACGCTCTGGCTCGGCACCGGGCTTGTCAATTTTATTGATAGCCACTACCAATGGCACACCTGCCGCTTTGGCATGATGAATCGCCTCTATGGTTTGCGGCATCACACCGTCATCGGCTGAAACCACCAAAATCACCACATCAGTTGCCTTTGCACCGCGTGCACGCATGGCAGTAAATGCCTCATGGCCGGGTGTATCTAAAAACGTCACCATGCCACGCGGGGTTTCAACATGGTATGCACCAATGTGCTGCGTAATGCCACCAGCTTCGCCTGTAGCCACGCGACTACGACGAATGTAATCCAACAGTGAAGTTTTACCATGATCCACATGCCCCATAACCGTCACCACAGGTGGGCGCGTTTCTAATACCGCAGCCGCATGCTCAGCTTCTTCAATAAAGGTATCTGGATCATTTGGTGCAGCGGCTGAGGCTTTATGCCCCATTTCTTCAACAATGATAATAGCTGTTTCTTGGTCTAGCACTTGGTTGATCGTCACCATCATGCCCATACCCATCAGCGTTTTGATCACTTCACCAGATTTAACCGCCATCTTGTGCGCCAACTCAGCCACAGTGATGGTTTCAGGCACCAGTACCTCGTGCACAATCGCCTCAGTAGGCGCATTAAATGCATGCTGTGCATCATCATCTGCCTGATGTCTATGCTTACCACCTTTTGGTGCACGCCAGCCTGTTTTACCCGCCGTAGTGTCACCGCGTGTTTTTAAACCACGTTTTTTATTTTCTGCATCGGTCCACTCTTTATTATTACCTTTGCCTTTTTTCGCGTCTTTAGTTGCCGCCGGCTTAGCCGCGCCTTCTTTGGCTACCGGCTTATGCAATGTACCTTCAGAAAGCTTGGCTGCTTTTACTTTTGCAGCTTCGGCATCGGCTAATTTTTTAGCTTCTTCATCTAAACGGCGTTGCACTAAGGCTTCTTTTTTGCGTTTATCTTCTGCTTGCATGGCCAGTAAAGTTGCATGGCGCTTAGCCTCGCGCTCACGCAACGCTATTTCATCTGCGCCTAGCAAGTCTTTACGACTAATCGTTTGCGACTTAGCTACTTCTTTCTCTGGCGCCGGCTCAACTGCCTCTGGCAGCGTTTCTATTGCAGGCTCAACTTTTGGCTCGACGGCTACTTCCACCTTGGCAATAACCTCTGGCTCAATGACGACTATCGGCTCAACAACCTCAGGCTCTACGACTTCAACTGGCGCCTCAACTTGCTCGACCACAGCCTCCGTAATCGGCAGTTCCGTAGCCTCAAGTGAGGCTTGCGCGTCGGCTTCCTGTTCGCCCAAGCTGCTACCATCCTGCTGCTCAATGATGCGTTTTTTACGCACTTCAACCTGAATCGTACGTGCCTTGCCCGTGTTATCCGTTTTTTTAATTTCGGTGCTTGATTTACGCATTAACGTAATTTTGCTTTTTGGGGCAAGCGTGCCGTGTTCTTTACGTAAATGATCCAGCAATGCTGTTTTATCATTTTCGCTCAATTGGTCATCTGCGCTTGATTTATGCACGCCAGCGCTTTTTAGCTGTTCTAATAACAACGGTGTTGGCAGCTTAAGCTCGCCAGCAAATTGTTCTACGGTTGTTTGTGCCATCTTGTTGCTCCAGTGTTCTTTCTTCTAAGCTTTATTGCCTAGGGTTACTACTTACTTACTACTTAAATTATCGCTTTAATGCGGCTAAAATTATTTAGCCGCCAGCCATCCCAACACAATCTATTTCCACTAGCTTGGTAAACCCTAGGCCTATTCAAACCAAGGTGCGCGCGCCGTCATAATCAGTGCTTTTGCACGCTCTTCATCCATATTGGTGAGCTCAACCAGCTCATCAATGGCCAACTCCGCCAAATCATCCATGGTTGAAATACCTTTTGATGCCAACAAATGCGCCGTCGCGTCATCCATACCTTCAAGTGACAACAAGTCCTCAGCGGCTTCTTCCACTTTCTCTTCTTTAGCAATCGCTTCAGTCAACAATGCAGCGCGAGCACGTTTACGTAGCTCTTCTACCGTATCTTCATCAAACGCATCAATTTCGTTCATTTCAGCTATCGGCACGTAAGCAATTTCTTCTAAGCTACTAAAGCCTTCTTGCACTAAAATTTCCGCGACCTCTTCGTCAACGTCTAATTTTTCCATAAATAGTTGACTAACACCCGCATACTCCGCCTGGTTTTTCTGTGCGGCTTGGTCAACTGTTAGAATGTTCAAGGTCCAGCCTGTAAGCTCCGAGGCCAAACGCACATTTTGCCCACTGCGGCCAATTGCCAATGCCAACTGCTCTTCTTCTACCACGACATCCATACTGTGGGCATCTTCATCCACCACAATACTGGAAACTTCAGCCGGCGACATCGCGTTAATGACAAACTGCGCAGGCTCCATGCTCCACAACACAATATCCACGCGCTCACCAGCCAACTCGCCGGTGACTGCTTGCACACGTGAGCCACGCATACCCACACAAGTACCCACTGGATCAATACGCTGATCATTGCTTTTCACAGCGATTTTTGAACGCAAGCCCGGATCACGTGCCGCAGCGCGAATTTCCAGCAAGCCTTCTTCAATCTCCGGCACTTCCAGCTCAAACAAGCGCACTAAAAAGTCCGGCGTAATTCTTGATAAAATCAATTGCGGACCGCGACCACCGCGCTCAATGCGCGAAAGATAGGCGCGCACACGGTCGCCTACCCGTAAATTTTCTTTCGGGATCATTTGATCGCGTGGCAATAAAGACTCAATACGACCCACTTCAATAATCGCACTGCCTTTTTCCATGCGCTTAATCACGCCTGTCACCAGTTTTTCGTCACGCGCTAAAAAGTCTTCTAGAATTTGCTCGCGCTCGGCTTCACGCACTTTTTGCAAAATCACTTGTTTTGCCGCTTGCGCGCCAATGCGACCAAACTCAATGCTTTCTAACGGCTCTTCATAATAATCACCGATATTCAAGCCTTTGGCATGCTCGCTCTCCTCGTCGATTTGATACGCTGAATTTTCCAGCAAATCATAATCCACATACTGCCAGCGCCTAAATGTTTCGTACTCACCTGTTTCGCGGTCAATCTCTACGCGCACATCAGCATCGTCATGATGTTTTTTCTTAGTGGCTGAAGCCAAAGCAAGCTCTAGCGCAGTAAAGATCACTTCTTTACTCACGTTTTTTTCATGCGCCAAAGCATCTACCAACAATAAAATTTCACGACTCATGTTCTATCTCCGACTATATATTGCAGATTAACTGCCTTATTTATTAAATTCTTACAATAAAAACCTATACTTAAAACTAAAGCCTTAAAGCTCAGGGCCATTAAAACTCAGGGCTAAGCCTAGCTTTATCAATATTACTTAGCGCTATTTTATAAACCACACCTTCAAACTCAAGCAATAAATCACCAACTTCCACGCCTTTTATAACCCCTAAAAAGGTTTTGCGTGGCAAAGTAGTTGGCACAGCATTTTCACTTTGGTCTTTAATGCCAACGCGCAATTTAATGGCTGCGCGCTCACCTGCAAAACGTATAAAATCCGCTTCTTTTTTCAATACGCGATCCATGCCAGGAGAAGAAACCTCCATGCGATCATAATCAATCTCATGCTCCACAGTCAGCAAATTACCCAACTGATGGCTCACCAGCACGCAATCATCGATAGTTACGCTATCTTTAATGTCCACAGGGTTTTGCTTATCAATAAACACGCGCAGCAACTTGCCGCGATTAGAAATCTCTAAATCAACAAGCTCATAGCCTAGCTGGCTTACCGACTGTTCTACCAATGTATGCAAATCTTGCATGGCTAAAACCCCTCAATCTCACTGCCCGCCTGCAATCTTGCTCACAAAGCTTACGCAAGTTGCAGAAACAAAAAATGGGCACAAAGCCCATCAAAAAATTTCATCCGCATTATACCAATCAATTCAATGAATTGGAAACACAACCTTTAAAAAGTTGTCTTTTTCTGGTTTTTATTGCGACACCGCTTCTTTATTCTTTTTAGCTATAAGTTTATAAAAAACAATTCTTTTAACTTATTAAAAAAAACTTTTATAGTGCTGTTCTTGCAATTTGTAAACATTTGATTGAGGTAAAACATGTCAATAGCTCACCACACTAACCGTAGCACCACTGCCAACCGCGATGTGTCGCAAGAGATTTTGCGTGCGGTTGAGGAGCTGAAGCTTGGCTCTGGTTTTGGCTCAATAGAAATTGTGCTGCACGAAGGTCGCGTAACTCAAATTGAAAAACGTGAGAAATTAAGATTCACCCAAGACACCAAAAATACACCTACTGTACCAGCAGCGGCAAAGTAAAAGGCTCAACACACCTTTATATATAAGGGCTGACCAGTAGGCTGGAAGCTTGAAACGGGAGATAAAAATGCAATTCAAATTTTCAAAATTCGCCACGGCGTTACTCGCCAGCGGCATTATTTCACTACCAATCACGGCCTCAGCCAATGATAGTAGTGAGCTAGAAGAACTACGCGGCTTGGTGCAAGAGCTTAGCCAACAAGTAAAAGTATTGGCGCGTAAAGGTGAGATTAATGAAGAGGCTGCAGCGGCAGATAAAAAAGCTACGCCAGTGGTTAAAGCTGGTACGAGTGGCTTCTCATTTGGCTCAGCAGATGGCAAAAACGAAATTAAATTCAGGGGTGTATTACAAGCCGATCACCGTCATTTCTCAGATGGTGCGAATGATGTGCGTAACCGTAGCGCTACTCGTGCTGGTAGCCTAGATGCCAACGGCTTTCATGACGCTGAAGACACTTCATTATTACGTCGCGTTCGTCCAACCATTGAAGGCAAAGTAGCTGGAAAATATGGCTTTCGCTTCACGCCTGAATTCGCAGGCGGCAGTGCTTCAGCAGTAGATGCTTATGTTGATGCTAATTTAAGTCCTGCATTCAAAATACGCGCTGGTAAGCAAAAAAGCATTGTTGGACTTGAGCGCTTACAAGGTGGCGGTGACATTAAATTTGTTGAACGTAGCTATGTAACCAACGCCATTCTGCCTAACCGTGATTTAGGTGTGACAGTTTCTGGCGACTTATTTAACAATACGCTTAACTATGGCGTCGGTATTGTCAACGGTGTAAATGATGGCGGCAACATCAGCACTGGCACTGAGTACAACGGTGAGCGTGAATATACCGCACGGTTATTTGCTACGCCATTTAAAGATTCAGACACCGCATTGGCTGGTTTAGGCTTTGGTATTGGCGGCACTTGGACAAACTACACGGGTGAGCGCAACCTAGACTTCACGGGCACATCTGCTGCGGATGCTACACGTAATGGTTTACCTAGCTACGTATCTGACGGGCAACAAACTTTCTTTAGATACAATAGCGCCTCTCTTGCGGACGGCAAACGTATTCGCTTCACGCCGCAAGCTAGCTACTACAACGGTCCATTTGGTTTGATTACAGAGTATGCACGCGTTAATCAAGATGTCAGTCTGTTAGCTGGCACTACAACTAATACCGCTACGGTTATAAGCCCAAATACCAACAAAAAACTTAGCCACGATGCTTGGCAAGTCGCAGCTTCATACCTGATCACTGGTGAAGATGCCTCATTTAGAGGCGTTAAACCGAAGCAGGACTTTGACTTAGATAAAGGTGGTTGGGGTGCTTGGGAATTGGTGGCGCGCTACAGTGAAATTAACCTTGATGATGACACATTTAGGAATAAAGCAGGCACATCATATTCCACTAATACTTACGCCAACTTATCAGAAAGTGCCAAATCAGCCAAGTCATGGACAGCAGGTGTGAATTGGTACCTGAATTCAAACGCAAAAATTGCACTTAACTACTCACACACAAGTTTTGATGGTGGTGCTGGTGTAGGTATTACTGCCGTTAATGCTGCTGGTACAAACATTCGTGACCGCGAAAGCGAAAATGCATTGTTAGCGCGCTTCCAGGTGGCTTTCTAATTCACTCCTTTATCAACCAATACGCGCCCTAAGTGAAGGGTGCGTATTAGACAGAATATGAATATGCACTGCCATTATTTAATCACAATTAAAAATTTAACTTAAAGGATTACAAATGAAAAAATCACTTTTAGCCATTGCATTGCTTACCGCAGTATTTGGTGCAACCGCACCATCGCTAGCACTTGCCAAAGACGTTGAAATTTTAAACGTTTCTTACGACCCAACGCGCGAGTTGTACGTTGATTTTAACAAAGCCTTTGCTGCCCATTGGAAAGCAAAAACAGGTGACAACGTCAGCGTTAAACAATCTCACGGTGGCGCTGGTAAACAAGCCCGTGCGGTGATTGATGGCTTGCAAGCCGACGTAGTCACACTCGCTTTAGCTTATGATATTGATGCCATCTCTGAAAAAGCTAAATTGTTCCCTAAAGATTGGCAGGCACGTTTGCCAAACAACAGCTCACCTTACACTTCAACCATTGTATTGCTGGTGCGTAAAGGCAATCCAAAGAAAATCAAAGATTGGGATGATTTAGTAAAATCAGGTGTGTCTGTGATTACACCAAACCCTAAAACTTCTGGTGGCGCTCGCTGGAACTACCTGGCTGCCTGGGCTTATGCATTAAAACAAAATAATAATGACGAAGGCAAAGCCAAAGATTTCGTGAAGAAACTGTTTGCCAATGTACCAGTGCTTGACTCTGGCGCACGTGGATCAACCACTACATTTGTTGAGCGTGGGATTGGTGACGTGTTTATTTCATGGGAAAACGAAGCATTCTTAGCGTTGAAAGAACTAGGCCCTGATAAATTTGAAATTGTTGTACCAACATTATCTATTTTGGCTGAGCCGCCAGTCACTGTCGTTGATAAAAATGCCAAAAAACATGGCACTGAAGCAGTATCAAAAGCTTACTTAGAGTACTTGTACTCTGACGAAGGCCAGGATATTGCAGGTAAGCATTACTACCGCCCAACCAACCCTAAATATGCTGAAAAATATGCAAGTCAATTTCCAAAAGTGAATTTAATCAAAATTGATGATGTATTTGGCGGATGGCAAAAAGCGCAGAAAACACACTTTTCTGATGGTGGGACGTTCGATCAGATCTACGCAAAATAATTTAGCGATGTAAACCGTGTGGTGCCAGACAAAATTTGGTGCCACACCCACCCAAGGAGGCTCTTATCATGAGTTCAGTGTTAATTGTAGGCGGTGATCAGATTGATAGCATTAAACAGGTGCTACATCACCGTGGTTTTGATGATATTCATCATTGGTCGGGCAGAAAAGTCGGCGATAGCCATAAAGTCATTCCACAGCATACTGATTTGATCGTTTTAATTACTGACTGGATCAATCATTCATTTACCCACCGAATCAAGCGCTCTGCTGCTAAACGTGGTTTAAAAGTCATCTATACCGGTAATGGCTCCGTGCAATTACAAACGCGATTAGAAAAGTTAGGTGAAGCCATCAGCGGTTCCTGTCGCAAGACAATACATACACTTTTCTACACACACTTGGCCTATTCATAGCCACTGCCAGTAAGGCCGTGAATAGATCCTGAATATCACGTTAAAAAATTAGGAGCGCGTTATGAAAACACAGATTCAGCAAGACAACCCAGCAATCCCGTTATTACTTAGAGGCCTGATTGCCGCTGAAGTCATCACGACGGTGGTTACTTTTTTTATGATTAAATAGAGAGCTTTGCATGAAGCTAAAAATAGCACTATTTTTTTAACCAAAATATCAAGCCCGTCATTCTGAGCGTAGCGAAGAATCCAGTATAATCAATTAGTTGCCTGGATTCTTCGCTACGCTCAGAATGACAAAATTAACGTTTTTAGCAATAAAGCAGCTTCGTGCAAAGCTCTCAAATAGTTTCAAGATTAAATAATTTCAAGTGGTGGCCGCTTAACACTTAAAACAAAGCGGTGCTATCTCTCCTTAGTTATCCGGCACTTGTATTTGAATTGCGTACAAGTTGCCGGATTTTTTTGCCTAAAATTTAGCGTGGCTTTAATGACTGAAACCATTAAAGCCTGCAAAACATTAAAGTCAGGAACCAATCAAAAAAAACAGGCAGACTTTTTAAGGTCTGCCTGCGCATAGTCACTACGTAATTTGTATAACGTTAACTTTTACACCTTAAGCTTGCAAACCACTCGGCGCTTTAGTTGAGGTCAGGCGCAACAATGCATTTACCATTACATCTACTTCAGCAGGCGTGTTGTAAAAAGCCAACGAAGGCCGCACCGTGGTTTCAACCCCAAAACGACGCAAAATAGGCTGCGCACAATGGTGGCCTGAACGTACTGCAATGCCTTCCTGATTCAGCGCTGCACCGACCTCTTCACTCTTAAAGCCATCAAGCTTGAAAGATAACACACTGGCTTTTTCCTGAGCCGTACCCACTAAATGCAAGCCCGGCACTTTCAGCATTTGGGCTGTCGCGTAAAGCAGCAAGTCATGCTCATAACGGGCAATGTTATCAATGCCGATACGTTCAACGTACTCCAGCGCAGCGCCTAAACCTACGGCGTCGGCAATGTTGCCGGTACCCGCCTCAAACTTTGCCGGCGCTTCATGATAGACGGTTTTATCAAACGTGACGTCTTGAATCATATTGCCGCCACCTTGCCAAGCCGGCATGTCGTCCAGCACTTCTTTTTTGCCGTAAAGCGCACCAATCCCTGTGGGGCCAAATACTTTATGCCCTGAAAACACAAAGAAATCTGGATCTAGCGCCTGCACATCACTGCGCATGTGAGACACAGACTGCGCGCCATCCAACAGCACCTTAGCCCCTGCAGCATGCGCCATTTGTATCATCTGCGCGGCTGGTGTAACCGTACCCAAAGCGTTAGACACTTGCGTAAATGACACCAGTTTGACACGTGAAGTGAGCAGTTTTTGATATTCCGCCAACAATACCTGTCCGCTATCGTCCACTGGGGCGACTTTCAACTTGGCGCCTGTTTCTTGGCATAACTGCTGCCAAGGCACTATATTGGCGTGGTGCTCAAGGTGAGAAATCACGATTTCATCGCCTTCACCAATGTGCTTTTTGCCCCAGGTTTTGGCCACTAGGTTAATTGCTTCAGTCGTACCACGCACAAACACAATGTTATCTACTGATGGTGCGTTAATAAAACGGCGCACCGTTTCACGCGCACCTTCGTAAGCATCCGTTGCACGTGCGGCTAGCTCATGTGCAGCGCGGTGAATGTTTGAATTTTCATGTGCGTAAAAATATGAAATCCGGTCAATCACAGCTTGTGGCTTTTGCGTGGTGGCGGCATTATCGAACCAAATCAGCGGGCGACCATTCACCAATTCACGCAAAATAGGAAAATCTTTGCGCACTAAATTGGCATCAAAAGCAGGATGCGCACTGGCAGCTTGCCCTGCAACCGCAGCGTCTTGCTGGTGCGGTGAGTCCTGTAAAAAATAATAGGGCGCAGCGCCTGCTTGGCTTGTAGTTAGACTAGAGCCTGCACTACTAATGCCCGATTGACCATTTAATTGACCCAACAGTTGGTTCAACTCTGCCTGATAAGGGTCATCCGCACCACCGAGTAACTGCCCAATATCAAACACCCCGCTAATGGGCATTTGATTGGCGTAACCAGTATTAGTCGCATCAGTGGGCGTCAAATTTGGTACGCCAGAAGCCACACTTGGCACCGCTGAAAATATGGACGGCGTTGGTGTTTGCACTGGGTCAGTAATGATATTGGGGCTAGGCAGCACTGCATTTGCCGCCACGGGGTTGAGCGATGCATTCGATGGAAAATCCTCTTTTTGAGCAAAAGGTGAACCTGCAGGAAAACCTTCTGCATATAATTCATTGGCAATACGGCTCAACTCGGCCACATCAAAGTGTCCGGTTTCACTGGCTTGCCTACCCACAGCCAAGCTGGCGGCCATGCGGGGATGCTCACCCGGCACAGCAGCCAAAATGGCCTCTGGCTCAAAAGAGGACAAGTCACCTAATGCAGGTGAAAATCCATTATGTGTACTCATGATTATTTATACTCGTAGTAATTGCCTACATCCACATTTTCTAACACGGCAATCGCATCATCAGTCAATACTGCCAGTGAGCAATAAAGCGATACTAAGTAAGATGCAATCGCTTTGTGATTGATGCCCATAAAACGCACCGACAAGCCCATGCTTTGTTGGCCTGGTAAGTTTGGCTGATATAAACCCACCACGCCTTGACGGCTTTCACCGGTGCGCAACAATAGAATATTGGTTTTACCACCTGTTACTTTTAATTTATCGCATGGGATAATCGGCACGCCGCGCCATGTGATGAACTGTGATCCGAACAATGCTACGGTAGGTGGAGGTACACCGCGACGTGTACACTCACGACCAAATGCAGCAATCGCCTGCGGATGCGCCAAGAAGAATGCAGGCTCTTTCCAAACTTTGGTGAGCAACTCATCAAAATCATCAGGTGTTGGTGCGCCGGTGCGTGATTTCACTTTTTGAGAGTCAGCAATGTTGTTTAACAGGCCATATTCTTTATTGTTGATCAGCTCGCTCTCTTGGCGCTCTTTAACGGTTTCAATTGTTAAACGTAATTGCTCTTTAATTTGATTGTGCGGGCTACTATATAGGTCAGATACACGGGTATGCACATCAACCGCAGTATTCACTGCATTCAGTACATATTCACGACCCCACTCTTCATAGTCCACAAATGTCGCCGGAATATCGCGCTCATCTTTTGCAGAGCAATCCACCTCAATTGAACTTGGGTTCTTTACTTTATTAACACGGTAGATACCTGCCTCCACCGGCACCCATTGCATTAAATGCACCAGCCAGCGTGGCGTGATTGTGCCCATCATCGGGACGGTTTTAGTCGCATTCGACAGCGTGCGTGCGGCTACGTCACCTAATGCGGTATGGGCTTGATGTATATCAGTCATTGTTTTTTCTCCTGTGAAAATTTTTAAATTGAATATTTCGTTTACTGCGCAGTGTCACTCACTGCCTGCTGCTGAGTTTTGGCCTGTGTGATCTGGCTATTGGGTGGTACGCTGCGTGTGAGCCAGACATTACCGCCTATCACTGATCCTGCACCTATTGTGATGCGCCCTAGTATTGTTGCACCGGCATAAATCACCACATCATCTTCCAAAATTGGGTGCCTGGCGCTGCCTTTGATTAAATGCCCATGCTCATCGGTTGGAAAGCGTTTCGCACCTAGCGTGACAGCCTGATACAGCCTGACATGCCGTCCTATTACTGCAGTTTCTCCGATAACAACACCTGTGCCATGATCAATAAAGAAACCTTCGCCTATCGTTGCTCCTGGATGAATATCGATACCTGTGGCTGAATGTGCCAACTCTGAAATAATGCGTGCAATCAACGGCAAACCTAGTTTATGTAACTCATGTGCCAAACGGTAATTGATAATTGCCGATATGCCCGGGTAGCAAACCAATACTTCATCCAAGCTACGCGCGGCAGGGTCGCCTTCAAATGCTGCATTTAAATCTGTATCCAACAGCTGGCGTATTTGCGGCAAGGTCTGCGCAAAAGCACGCGCCTTATTTAACGCAGCTTCAGCACTAGGGGTTTTATCGTGTTCGGTATCTGCGGAGTATCTAAGCTCTAACTGAATCTGCGTGTTGAGTTCACGTAACGCAGCATCCAAGGTATAGCCGACAAAATAATCGACACCTTCCTCCTTTAAACCCGGTGCACCTAATCGGTTTGGGAACAGTGCGGCGCTCAGGCCTTCCAGCACCTCTTGCAAGGCTTTTCTTGAGGGTAGTTTTGGCGGTTTATTTCGCCGGTGTCGATGCTCCAATGAAGCCAGCCTTAAATCGTGTAATGCCTGCACAATGGCTGGAATATCAAAACTTTCGTTAGATGTCACGGTAGTGGGATGCAGCATATCAACACCTGTAGCAGAAATAAAAAAAGCCAGCGCGTCTTTCGACACGCTGGCTTCCGGTTGTCCGGTCAGCACAAATTAATTCGAGCGATATAAAATCATTACTTGATGCGCATACAAATACAATTATGTATGCATGTTGCCAATATACACCACTAGCCTAACTAAAAAAAGAGAACTTACAAAAATTACCGTATATTACTTTTAATTATAAATATATAAATTATCATTCTTTTACATTATTTTCATATCTGGTTATAGTTTAGCACTCATTACTTTTGACTTAAAAAAATCATGTTCAAAACACGCATTATTCCCGCATTTTTAATTCTTTCCAGCATTTTACTACCCACGCTGGCCCAAGCTGATACAAATTTACTTAACGTTTCATACGATGTTACACGTGAGTTTTATAAAGATTTTAATGCTTCATTCACTCAATACTGGAAAGCAAAAACTGGCGAAACCGTTATCATCAACCAATCACATGGCGGCTCCAGCAAACAGGCACGCTCAGTAGCAGACGGCCTTGAAGCCGACGTCATCTCCATGAATCAGGCCCCTGATATTGATATCTTGTATGAGCGCTCAAAACTTATCCCTAAAGATTGGCAAAAGCGTCTGCCAAATTCCAGCTCCGCAACCAACTCAACCACTGTATTTTTAGTGCGTAAGGGCAACCCCAAGAACATTAAAGATTGGGATGATCTGATTAAACCGGGCATCGCTGTTGTGATCCCTAATCCAAAAACTTCCGGTAACGGTAAATACAGCTATCTGGCAGCCTGGGGTTATGTCATCAAAAGTGGTGGTAATGACGCAAAAGCTAAAGAGTTTGTGACTAAGCTGTTTAAAAATGTGCCAGTTTTGGATACCGGCGGACGCGGCGCAACCACCACCTTTGCGCAGCGTGATATTGGCGATGCATTACTTACCTTCGAAAACGAAGTGAACCTTATTAAAAAAGAGCTCGGCGACAAATTCGATGTTGTCTATCCATCCGCAAGCATTCTGGCTGAGAACCCAGTGACTGTCGTTGATAAATTTGCCAAAAAACATAAAACACAAGCTATTGCACAAGCCTATGTTGAATATCACTTTTCAGAGGCTGGCCAGGAAATAGCGGTACACCATTACTTGCGACCTACGCTTGATTCTGTTGCTACTAAATACAAAGATCGTTTTAAAGCTATCAATTTATTCAGTGTAGATGAGGTTTTTGGTGGCTGGGGAAAAGCGCAAAAAACGCATTTCAGCGATGGTGGTACTTTTGATCAAATCTATCAGAAATGATAGCGGATTAGATTTATCAAAAATAATAAACAGTGACAGGAATACGGCAATGACAGATTCTGATACCTCAGCCAACCATGTTGAGCAGCTAAGATTGCAACTTAAGGAAGTCTTGCAACTTGACCTTGATGACTATGGATTAGTTGAGCAATCAACCGGCGAATTCAATAGCACTTTTTTGGGCGTGCAGTTAAATAGTGCATTTCAACCCATTTACGACATCCAGGCGGGCGATTTAATTGGCCATGAGGCTTTATTAAGGCCTTCATTGGGAGGTGAACTTCCCAGCACACCGGAGTTCACCTTTACCTACGCAGAGCAAGCAGGAAAATTAGTCCTGTTTGACCGCGTAAGTAGAACATTGCATGTACTAAACTTTAGGCAGATTTATGCCGAGAACGGCCTGTTATTTTTAAATGTGCATCCCAAGCTATTGGTTTCTGTGAATACACATGGCAAGGTATTTGAACGCATTTTACATGCCAATTCCGTGCCCACAGGCCGCGTTGTGATTGAGATTCAAGAAGGTTTAATTGATCAAGATAAACAACTGACTGAAGCCATTGATAATTACCGAGATAGAGGCTACCGAATTGCCATCGACCGCTTTGGTAGTGCGCTGTCGCATATTGATCGCCTGTGGAAATTTGCCCCTGATTTTGTCAAATTAGATTTAAATTTAATTCAAAAAGCTGAACAAAATGACCGTGTCAGAAAGTTATTACCAGGTTTAATTAAAATGATTAAAGACCTTGGCGCACAACCTATTATTACTGGTATTGAAACTCAGGTACAACTGAATATTGCGCTAGAGGCTGGTAGCAACTTAGTACAAGGTTATTTTTTAGCGAAACCAGTCACGGCTAAAGAGTTGCGTGCAACCTCATTTTTGAAACCAAACCTAGCTAAAGCCAAGTTGCTTAATGCGGCATGACTTGACGTGTGTTTTACACTCAGCTACAAACCATCTATTTCAAATAAGTTTTAGACATATAGTTATACTTAATTATTATTTTTAACTTATATGCTTGTCTGCTATATTAGCGTGCGTTACACAACTGATAGAAAAATATGGCAAAACAAAAAAATGTACTCCCTGGCTTTAGTTTATCTTTAGGCTTTACGATATTTTATTTAAGCTTAATTGTACTAATTCCGCTCTCTGCAGCTTTTATTAAAACCACCGAATTAAGCTTTCTGGAGTTTTGGCATATTGTGACAGCACCAAGAGTGGTCGCGTCGTACAAGCTGACCTTCGGCGCCTCATTGGTAGCTGCTTTAATTAACGCTGTATTTGGTTTGCTCACTGCATGGGTGCTGGTGCGCTATACTTTTCCCGGCAAAAAATTCATCGATGCTTTAGTGGATTTACCTTTCGCATTACCTACAGCGGTTGCGGGCATTGCGCTTACTGCTGTCTATGCTGGCAACGGTTGGATAGGTTCATGGCTCGAACCCCAAGGCATCAAGGTCGCGTTCACACCGACTGGCGTGATGGTGGCTTTAACCTTTATCGGCCTGCCTTTTGTGGTGCGTACCGTACAACCCGTGTTAGAAGACCTGGAAGCCGAAACTGAAGAAGCCGCAGCAAGCCTAGGCGCAAACCGCTGGCAAACTTTTAGTAAAATCATCTTTCCCGCCATTTGGCCCGCATTGTTAACTGGATTTGCTTTGGCCTTTGCACGTGCGATTGGTGAGTATGGTTCTGTTATATTTATTGCAGGTAACATGCCAATGGTGTCAGAAATAACGCCACTGCTTATCATTACAAAACTTGAGCAATACGATTACGTCGGTGCAACCGCTGTGGCAGTAGTCATGTTAATTATTTCTTTTATGCTCTTATTTGCGATTAACGGCTTGCAGTGGTGGACCAACCGCAACACAACTAGCGCGCATTAACTCTGATATAGCCCATTGATGATTTTATAGGTTTATTTATGTCTGTTATTACAACATCGCAATACACTAGCTACCACAACAAAGTGGCACGCAGCCGTGCAACTTCAGAGCCGGCTTGGGTGCGCTATCTGTTGATTTTTACTGCTTTAAGTTTTTTAACCTTATTCCTATTTGTTCCATTGGCTGCGGTGTTTACCGAGGCTTTGCGCAAAGGCTTTGGCACCTACGTCACAGCCTTACTCGACCCAGATGCGCTTTCTGCTATTAAATTAACCTTTATCGCAGCCATTATTGCAGTGCCGCTTAATTTGGTTTTTGGGGTCGCTGCCGCCTGGGCAATTGCAAAGTTTGAGTTTAAGGGTAAGAGTATTCTCATTACTTTAATTGATTTACCATTTGCCGTTTCACCAGTGATTGCCGGTCTGATTTATGTGCTGATTTTTGGCCTGCAAGGCTGGTTTGGCTCATCGTTGGTCGATAACGATATTAAAGTAATTTTTGCGTTACCTGGCATAGTGTTAGCCACGGTGTTTGTCACATTCCCTTTTGTAGCACGTGAGTTGATTCCATTAATGCAAGCGCAGGGCAAAGATGAAGAAGAAGCTGGCTTAGTGCTAGGCGCCTCTGGTTGGCAGATTTTATGGCGCATTACCTTGCCCAACGTAAAATGGGGTTTGTTGTATGGTGTTATTTTAACCAATGCTAGAGCCATGGGTGAATTTGGCGCTGTATCCGTAGTATCTGGTCATATCCGTGGCATGACCAACACCCTGCCATTACACGTTGAAATTTTATACAACGAATATAACTATGCTGCCGCATTTGCCGTAGCTTCCCTGCTAGCGTTGTTAGCTTTAGTGACATTGGCACTCAAGACCTTTGTTGAGTGGAAAGCGGCTAGTAATGCCAGCTACAACGAATCCGCTGTTCAATAATTCAGCGATAAATAATCCTTGCCAACAGGCATCAATGCTATTTTCTAAATAAATTTGGAATAAAAAGATGAGTATAGAAATACGAAACATCAAAAAGAATTTTGGTCATTTTAGTGCGCTCAATAATGTGAGCTTGGATGTACCGAGTGGTGAGCTGGTTGCCTTGTTAGGGCCTTCTGGATGCGGAAAAACAACTCTATTACGCATTATCGCTGGGCTGGAAACGCCGGACTCAGGCAACATTCTGTTTTATGGCAATGACGCTACCGAGCGTAAAGTCCGTGAACGCGAAGTGGGTTTTGTGTTTCAACATTATGCGCTGTTCCGCCACATGACCGTGTTTGAGAACGTAGCATTTGGTTTACGTGTGCGCCCTAAGCAAACGCGCCCATCAGATGCTGAAATCAAACGTCGCGTGCATGAACTGCTTGAACTGGTGCAACTAGATTGGCTTGCGGATCGTTATCCACCACAGCTATCTGGCGGCCAACGCCAGCGTATTGCCTTGGCACGTGCGTTAGCAGTTGAGCCTAAAGTATTACTGCTAGACGAACCCTTTGGTGCGCTGGATGCCAAAGTACGTAAAGAGTTACGCCGCTGGTTGCGCCGTTTACATGATGAGTTACATATCACCAGCATTTTTGTAACACATGATCAGGAAGAAGCATTAGAAGTGGCTGATCGTGTTGTCGTCATCAACAAAGGACAAATTGAGCAAATTGGTTCACCGCAAGAGGTTTATGATCACCCGGTGTCGCCATTTGTTTATCAATTCTTAGGCAATGTGAATCAGTTTGATAGCCACATACATGAAGGTGCTGCAAAAATTGCGGGCATAGACCTGAAGTTAGATGATCATCATGCTACACAGAATACCCCCGCATTAGCTTTTGTACGCCCACATGATATTGAAATATTTAAAGAGAAAAGAGAAGATAAAGTTGGCTTTGAGGCGATTGTAAGTTATGTACATGCCATTGGACCACTCGTAAGGTTGGAACTACAACGTGCCGATCATACCGAACTAGTTGAAGCCGAGCTGACACAAGAGCGTTTCCGTGAGTTGAACTTGGTTGCCAGCGACCATGTTTATATTTACCCGCGCAATGTACGCGTATTTTTAAATGAGGCAGCCCAGACTAATACACAATCAGCATAGGTTTATAAATTTCTGCTACATTTCTTAAAGCCCTGGCTCGCCGGGGCTTTTTTTTACCGTTACTAGATGCTCTTGGTTGAGCATCTGCGACCAGCATGGTATTTATAATATGGTTTAAGCCAGAATGTTATCGTCACGATTAAAAAGCATCTATGCAGTAACGTCCTAATAGGGAATCTGCAAAAAAAATTGATGCTGAGTCCAGGTGCCAGCCTTATACGACTATTGCTACAAAACTTTAGCTTTGTAGCATGCTGCTATTTGTAGTGTTGCATACTACTGGAAAGGGACGTATGTTGCACACGATTGTCTAGCTATTACAAGTGATGCGGTTGGACGCTTGCCTTAAAATTCGCTGTAATAAGTGAAACGGCTACGTAAATCAAGCAATCTTGCTTACTGTTTTGAATAAGCAAACACCTAATGAGGCTTATAGGCACCCCATACGCCGGGCATAAAAAAACCCCATCACGATCATGATGGGGTTTTTAGTGTAAATAGCTTGGCAGTGACCTACTTTCGCATGC
>JABFQV010000003.1 GCA_013141495.1 Methylotenera sp.
TAATATTATACATATATAGTTAATTTAATCTTGTGGTCACCAAAGAAATAATTAAATTTCTCTATTTTTGTTGTATATTTAATGTAATTCATTATTTTTATAGAACCTGGATTGACATGCTCGGGATAAAGCTTAGGGAAATTCGTGAATCAAGGAAGCTCAATCAAACTCAATTTGGTGAATTGGTTGGAGTAAACCTAAATACTGTAAGCGCTTTTGAGCGAGACGATAGGCTTCCAGATTTGGATTACCTAATCAATTTGGCAGAGCTTACTAATGCCGATCTAACTGAACTCATTAAATTAAGAGTTGAAGCAAGTCCAAGCTTTAATCCCTTTGAGAAAAGTCCATCAAGAACATTTATTAGTCACTTAAATCGTGATGATTATCTTAAAGAACTTTTGTTTAAAACATCTGCCGCCGCGAAAGTTAACAGTCAAAGGGAAGAGTTAGAGCTTAAACATAAGAGTGACGTTGGTCCAAAGACTGTTAATCAAATTGATTTGGATTTAATGTTAAATTGTTATCAGGCATGTACGAATTTTTTTGAACGATTTTTAATGTTAGATATTTCGCTGCAGATTTCTTATGTGGTCAATTTTTATAACCATTTATCAAAGATGACCGAAGCGTTGGGAACAGAGTTGTCTGAATTAAACGTGTTAGAAGTTAACGGCATTATTAAGCAACTGGAGATTCTTCTTGCGCTTAGGAAACTCGAAAGAATTTGACATGGTAAGCAAGCTTTAGTGACTAATATCGATGTCGATCTATATAGTTGTTTGCCGGATTCAATTCGACAGCTAAATTCCTTAGAGGACACTCAGTTAGAGTGGTCCGCCATTCGCAGTTGCTCAATAGACACTCGTCGATAACTATGAGCGAACGGTCAATGCGTGGGATAAAGTGTTCTATAGTCAAAATTCATCATAATCTTAACCATAGTCATATTTTCATGACGTAACTTATGTGGAGTATGTATGCTGTGGTTTTCTTTCAAAAAAAAATCAATTGAGTCAACTCCAAGAGATGGTTTAGAGCCAATTCACATAGTCCGTCCGGAGTTGATTGATTTGCTGGGTAATAATACTCAGTTGCGAATATGGTTGCCTGAATCTTTGCGGGGGGCCATGGATCAGGTAGCGCAACATTTGGACACTACGCTTTCAAAATATCTCCGAGAGTACTTTGTGGTTTATCTTTATGGTAATCATGCACTGATTGATATGTATAAAAACAAAACAGGTATTTTCTATGAGCCACCAAAAGAAAAGATTTTAGAAGATGACTTTAATACCCCAATGTTTTCAAGGGTGCGATCAGTAGAGTTCATTCCAGGATTAGGCAAAAACATTGTGCCATTCAAGGTGTTTTTGCATGCACAAATCAAGGCGGATTTGCAATTATTGGCCGATAAATCTGAGATGGCCTTATCACAATTTGTACGTGAGATTTTGGTCTCACATGTTTTGGGACATACCGTTTGGCCTGAACGGCAGCAGATGTTAAACACCGAGCATATTGCCATTGCAAATGAATGGGAATCTGGACACCTTGAAGCGGACTCCATTCGAGAGCCAAGCACTAAAGAAGAAGACAGTCTTGATGGTAAGGTTGAATATCTCCATTTGTAAAATTCCCCTATTTTTCCCCTATGTTCCTTTATGGTTTTTATTAAAATGACACTATTGGTGCTCTAGCTGTCTATTAAGAATGGCTACGTGTTTTTTTGATTTAATGATTACAGTTAAGGGTCACTATGTCTTGGGAAAGTATTGGTAGCGTAAATACGGGCGATATGCCCGATGATAAATCATGGATTTTGTGGAGTCTGAGGCTTGCAAAGAAATACATAGAACTTGTTTGTGGAGATGCTCCTGATGGAAGTAAGCTTGATGTCATGTGGCATGACCATGATTTGGGCAGCTATCCTACGCTTGGTGTTTGGTCGGATTATGACATGCCTTGGGATTACATCAATAGCTGCGAGCGAGCACTTGAAGTTTTTGATAAAGCGGTCTCTTGGGATGAGTTGAGGGAGTATCTCGACGAGCATGAAGAAGACGAAGAAGAAGAAGGTACGGACTAAGAGGAAAGTAGCTGCGGTCCAGATGGTAAAACTCATTAACAGTAATGATTTAGTGCATCAATCCCAAACAAGCCAAGCCGAATTTGATATTGCCATGCAAAATTTATTGAAACAGGGTTCAAGTAAACCTGTGATGAATGAAATTGGTCAGGCAATTAGTATGTATCTGTTAGCTACTGAAAGGCATAAGGCAATGGATGCCAAGTTAAATGTGCGCTTGAATCTGTCTCGTACAACTTATGATTAATGGCATATGAGTATATATACCACTTTTTGACGCATGATAAAAAGATAAGGCTAGGCGAATGACCAATTTTCTAACTCCAGATGAGCGCGCTTTCCTGATAGATCCAGAACGTCATGAGACTAGTTATGCTGCTTGGCGAAACACACATCAATGCAAGGTTGTGGTTGATATTGATGCAAGCCCACTGGTTTCGTTAGTCGAAACGGCATTTTATGGCAGTCGAGTTTATGAATTGATGTCCATTCATCGCCCAGGTGATTTATTGCATTACCTGTGGGTCACGTTTGTGGAATTGGATGATGCGCTAATCAAATCACTTAAAGAGTCTGTAGATTATAAGCATCCATATGAGTTTGATATTAAAGAAGCGTGGACTGGCTTGCCTTTTATCTATTTCGATGAGAAGTTCTTTTTGCAAGGGGATGATACCGAACCTTCAGCTTTTGCATGGCGAGAGCATATAGATAATGAAAGTTGGTATCAGAAACTCTCAAGCCTGTATCAGTTAGTCTGTAAATTGCAGCAACGGCTGCGAGAGGTTGATGATTTTCTGCTAAAAAATGAAATAAGTTTGATTGATGAGAAAAAGCATCGGCGTGATTTTTTTAACTCAGTGAAGCATAACTGCATTTTAGAGTCGGAAGATTTATTTCCACAGGCCAAGATTACAGATTTTTATAAGACTGTCGTGCAAATCATCGCGCAGAGTGATGTGAACTCTGTTTCATTTCCATTCGGAGGCTTGCATATTTGGCGTGTTTTAGTTGAAGAGCAAGTCAGACGTTCGCAGCGATTGAATTTGCCACTACAAGAGGCCTTGCATCTATATGGCCCTGATGATGGTCTTGATAAACAGCCTGAGGATTGGGGTGGTGAAGTCAGGATCCCCTATGAAAGCATGTTTGACGGTGACGTGGTTATTCTGCCAGGTTGGCGTGTGTTTAATATTGAGAATGCTGGAGTTGACGGAAGTCTTGCTAAGGCATTACGTATGAAGCATTGTCGTTATTTATTTGTACCTAAAAGCCGTGAGCTTGGTGAGTTGGCATGTGCGACTCGTGAGGAGATAGATGGTTGGATGCTGTATCGTCAAAAGCCACAGACATCTGTTTCAAATGGAAATAATATCCCCAATGAATTAGCAGACAAAATTGCACAAGCCGCAAAACTGATAGCAGAGGCAGACGCCATTTTGATTACCGCTGGTGCTGGGATGGGTGTGGATTCTGGCCTGCCTGATTTTCGGGGTGACGAGGGTTTCTGGAATGCTTATCCAGCGTTGGCAAAATCTAAAATTAAATTTTACGAGATAGCTTCACCTGGTAATTTTGAGCATGATCCTAAATTGGCTTGGGGCTTTTATGGGCATAGACTCAATCTCTATCGCAATACCAAACCGCATGTAGGATTCCGTATGTTGCGAGAAATAGCCGCAACCAAAGAACATGGGTATTTTGTATTTACCAGTAATGTGGATGGGCATTTCCGCAAGGCTGGTTTCGATCCTAAACGTATCTGTGAATGCCACGGCTCTATCCATCATCTGCAATGTATCAATGGATGCTTGCATCACATTTGGGACGCGGGTGAGTTCACGCCAGAAGTGGATGAAGAGAGTTGCCAACTTTTGAATGAGGCACCAAAGTGTGACTGCTGTGGCGATATTGCACGGCCGAATATCCTCATGTTCAACGATTTCAATTGGGAAGATAGTCGCCACAAGATACAGCGCCAGGCCTTAAGTGAATGGCTTACTCGTGCTAAGAATGTGGTCATCATTGAGTTAGGTGCTGGGAAAGGCATCCCTACGGTGCGCCATTACGGCGAGATGTTGGGCTGGCCACTGATTCGCATTAATCCACGTGATTCCGATCTGGGGGCATCTTCAGGTGTGAGTTTACCAATGGGCGCTTTGGATGGATTAAACGCCATTTATTACGCGGTGAAATCATTGTGATAATGCTATATGCCTACATTGTTGTTGCATTGTTCTTTGCTACCTGGATGGGCTGGCACATGCGCCGCACGTTGGACAGATTTGATTGGGCATATCGCCGCTCAGAGATATGGGTTTCTTTTGGATTAAAAACAATTTTTTGGCTACCCATGATGCTATTTAAGCCTTCTGAATTAATTACGCCTGAATTTGGATATAGGCCAAGTATGTTAAATATTGATTTTGCTGAAATAACAAGACAACGAGTTAAATTCATGGAGAATCCACCGCCATGTAGTTCAACGGTCACTTATCGTACCTTTGGTGATGATAGTAAAAGCGCGAGAGCTTTTTTTTACTTTAGCTCGGCCTCCGTAGAAACAATGGCTAAAGAAATCAATCAAAATCTTTATAAGGGTCTGTTAGGAATGAACGGTGCTGCACTATGGACTTCTTTAAGAACTGAATCGGTTACCGAGCCTACAGAAGTCCCAGAATTGCTGGTCAATTTTGATCATATTGCTGATGGGTTGATTGAAGCTGGGCATGGGCAGGTTAGATGTATGGCCTGTAATAAAACCTACACCACAACTGAACTCACTAGAGAAAGCGGTTTTATAGGAGGCTGGTTGTTGGCACACTATAGTTGTCCAGCCAGGCATTGGCTTTTATCTCACGAGATAGCTCACTTTATGTTCAAAAGGAATGATGATGAATGAAGTATCGTAGAGCATTTGATGATCATCCAATTGGCAAGATTCTAGCCATTCCTCCTATTGGAGGAATTTCCGCTTTATACTACCGTTATGCCTTCCTACAATAGTAGGAATTTAAGGTTAAATCACCGATATTTACTCGGTTAAATTTATGCGCCTCTAATTTGATTAATTAACTGGATTTATCAGATGTCTACTTTTATAGCTGTAAACGATGAAGTATTAATCCAACATATCAATCAAGCAAAAGAACGTATCGTCTATATCGCACCGGGTATTAGTAAATTACTTGCAAAAGAGTTATGTGGAGTGATTGATCAAATTGAAAAATTAAATATCACGGTCATTCTTGATTCAAGCGATGAGGTATGTCGAATCGGATATGGCGATTTTGAGGGGCTAAATTTATTACATGAACATTCCAAAAACAGGCACTTTGCACTTCGTAAGCAAGAAGGCATTCGCTCTGGAATATTGATAGTGGATGAGGTGGTTTTGGTATGGTCGCCAACTCCGCTTTCAATTGAAGAACATCCACATCAGAATAAAATGGCGAATGGCGTATTGCTAGGCAAGAATCCCAGCGATCAAATTGCTATAGCAATGGCGGCAGAGGGGACAGAAACAAGTTTTGATATGTCTGAAGTAGCGGTTGAAGTTATTACTGATCAAGACGTAGCAGCCACCAAGGAAAAAATCGATAGGAATCCACCTGTCCCTGTTGATTTGGCAAGAGCAACTAAAGTATTTAACTCTAAGTTGCAGTTCATAGAAATTGAGATGAAGAATGTTGTTCTTTCAAGGCGTCAGATAAAAATTCCACCCTATTTACTTAACGCTGATGTGGACGCAGAGCTGAGTGAATTACTCAATACAAAAATAAAGGGGTTAGCTGATTTACGAACTGTTGAAATTAAAGTTCCAGAGTTTAGCGATGATGGAAGCTGCACTTTCAACCAAGATGGCAAGCAGAAAGAGTGCATGGAAAGTGAAGCTAGCCTTGAGCGTAAGCGTAAAACATTAGAAAAGCGTTACATATATAATCTTCCAAAATATGGATGGGTTATTGAAAAGGAAAGTGAGGCTAAATTTAAAGATATTATTGCTGCGTATAAGACTCAATTAGAAAAATACGCAGAGGGAATTAAAACGCATGTAACTGCTGAAGCTGAAAAATTAGCCAACCAAGTTATCAAGCTCATAGAACAAAGAAGCTTACAGTCTGGCAAGACTCCAAAAATAGATTTTGATTTGCTGAAAAAAGAAATTTTAGAAAATATCAACTCAATCAAAGATGAAAAGCCGAGCGTTCATTACTTATTAAAAGATATTACGTTTCAACAAACAAAAGATCCTGAGTTTTTTAATTTGATTAAAAAAAATGTACCGCCTCACGTGATGAAGCGTCTTGGTGGAGATAATTGGACTGTTGAGCAGACTGCTGTATTAGAGAGAAAGGGCAAATCTAATGACTTGTTCATTCAATGAAAATGAAGTTACACACATCGAACTGACCGCTATAGAACCTTTAGCTGAAGTAAAAGATAAAGTAATTGAAGGTGTTGAAGAGAGAGAAGCTTTGCCTCATGAAAAAGCCATGCTGAAGAACTTTTAAAGGAAATATATCCGAAGAATACAGATCTTTATTGTTGGAAACGGACGCATCTGATTTTTAGATGATGAGTTTATTACAGCTTGCAAAAAGCTTTTAAGATTTCTTCATCAAGTTATCAGTAAAAATTAGTCAGATTAACAATTTATACGAATTGTTAGATATATTATTTGTTTGGTCTCACCAAGCTTTTAACTCAATGAGTATGCAGAAATCAACACCAATATATTGAAAAGTTAAATTTTTTGACTTAAAGAGCTGAATGTAATGAGTCTTTTTAATAAGGGATTTTGAGCGTTAGCAATTTTTCTTGCCGTTGAAATCCAAAATTGGGTATTTTCATTTAGGCATCCTTCTTGCTCAATAAGATGTTGTTCTAAGGATGCTAGATAAGTTTCCAGCTTGCAGTGATCATTATGGGCTCAATATTAAAGCAGATATTTTTGGAAGCCGCGGAAAGTGTTTCTGCAATCTCACGTCTAAGCTCAATAGGTTCCAATACCTCAATCTCGTCGCCAAAGCCAAGTATCCACCAACCCAGCTGATAAGTACGCGTGCTCGACATGGGCGCCACACGCGACCATGTCGATGCAAGCAAGTGTTAGCCGTTTCAGTTAGTCGATTTCTAGCTTCACGATCCACATGTGATCAATTGCCTGCTCAGCAAGGCGTTTCACAGTAGGATCGTTCGTCAGGAAACGAAAGTGCGAACGTTTCTCTGGATCGTTTTTGGCCGCAGCAACAAGCGTAGTGCAAACATTAGGTGACTTTGAATCGTGTAGGCAAAAAGGAACGTTGGTATTAGTTCTAAAAACCTGGCCGTTTTTCAACGCTACATCGAATTTGATATTCCCGACGGCCTTCTTGCTTGGAGTCTCACTTGATCTGGTGACAGACGCGACCTGATAGAGAGGAAAACGTCCGCAGCTGGGTGAGTTGATGCTGTACTGGAAATATTCGTCAACACGACCAAATTGTACTATTTCTCTTGTTAGAGTTTCTCGATAGTATGTGTCATATGTAATTTTTCCTTTTAACTCAAAATACTTATCTTGCGATGGTAAATCGGCACGCATCGCTTGGCATGCAACGCGCCGTTGCTCTAGCGCTTGCCGCCTCGCTTCTGTGTCTGATTTGGTCGGAGTTACAAGGCAGCTGGATAAAAGTATTGGTGTGACGATGAGCGTTAGCATATTTCGAATCATGTGATTTTCCTTTTTGATTAATTGACTAATTGTTGGCAATGGTTATGAGGCGGACATGTGCGTCCGTATATTAATTTTGTGAAAGTTGGCTGTGTCTGAGGATGTTGATATCAAGTTGCTATTTATAGTAAATATCAAATAAATGATTGATATAAAAAATCTTTGATTCATATGAATAGTAAACACGATATAACAATCCTAAGGGCATAGCAGAAAATGGGTATTACATCTAATTTCCAATGTTATTGTAGAGTATATTCCGTGGATTGTTAATCTCATTCAGCAAAGAATGAGACATGGAGTCCCAACTTGAACATATTAAAAGCACATTGGCGCATTCAATTACTAAGCGTCGAAAAGCATTGGGCATTTCTCAAGAGAGGCTTGCTTTAGATGCAGATGTCGATAGAACCTATGTAAGCCAATTGGAGCGAAAGATTGCTAATCCCTCTTTGTCCACTTTATGTCGCATCTCGGAAGTATTGCAATGCGATTTATTGGTTTTACTATCAAAAACTGATGATCTATAAGTTTCATGACCTTACCCTCTCAAGCCACTAAAAATGGTCGTCCACGCAGATGCTTGTGATAACGCCCAAAACCTGTAGTTGATGGCATCGTTTGCTTATACAAGTCATCATGTCCTGACAATCGATCTGCGATGGATAGCAAATTTGCTTCAGGACTGACAGGCTCACGAATACCCACCCAGTCAGGAGCACCTTTAGTGGCGGTCAATGCATGCAACAGACTGAGTAACTGATGTTCTGGTATTGCAATCTGATGTTGCGCTACGGCAGCCGCAATCCATTCTACAATCGACAACTTGTGGCCTAATAACGCACCACGGGTTGATATTTCAAAGACACCACGCTTATAGTTAAATTGATATTCATCGGCTTTGCCCGCATCATGAAGTAGTGCTGCCATGATCAAGACATCCAAGTTAATCATGTTGCGGTTTTTGGCTAATAACAATGCATTGTTGATTACTTCTATCGTATGGCGCAAATTGCCATGTTTTTCATTGTGATGACCGTTTAATGAGCTAGGTCCCATGACAAATCGATAAAAGCGCTTGTAGTCCCAAAATATACCATTCAACAATTTAATGTAATGGTCAGGCAAACTTTCTGTTAATTGCCTGATTTCCCGGATATGCGACCTTTCACTTACCCATTCATGGGGTACTGTTTCAAACAGATTAACCAAACCTGGGCTGGAGACAGGCAGTAAACGATTGATAACAGTTTGTCCTTGTGTACATACCACTTTGCTGGTCCAGCGCGGTGTCACTAGACTGCCTGCTATTAATCTTTCATCTACTTTGCTATTAATCCAAGTGACGGCAATGGAAGCCTTTTCATGAAAGAGTTGTGCCCTGAATTGAAAACCGCCTTGTGGCAATGCGGACTTTTGCAAGTCAATGATGCGATATAGCCAAGGTAGATCAATGATGGGTACAGAAGTTGTGCTGAGTTCGGAAGCTTGTAGTGTGTTCATATTCTATCCTTTGTCTAAATTAAGCTGCTTGCAGCTTAGTCATGTCGCTGTCCATATTTGCCCCAACACCGGATTGCAATAGCAGTCGGTCAAACGCACTGCCATCTTGGCGCGTTAAGTTAGGAACATAGCGGCTGTATACCGTGAACAGCATTTCTGTATTGGTGTGGCCTAGTTGACGCGCAATCCATTCAGGTGCTTCACCTGCCGCCAGCCATAAGGTGGCAGCAGTATGGCGCATTTGGTATGGGTTTCTTTTTTCAAGGCCAAGATGGGCGAGTAGGGGGTACCACACGCGTTTGCAGAAGTTATGCAAATCCATGGGATTGCCATCGCGATTACAAAAGGCGAACTTGGATACTTTACCTGTGGCTACATGTTGCCGTTTTAATGCTTCAAACACAGGTTGTGACATGCGAATATCACGCTGGCTGGAATCGTTTTTGGTGTAATCCTCTTCCCCTGCAGTGAAGGTCTCACGCACATTAATCAAACGTTTCTCAAAATCGACGTATTTCCATTTCAAACCATCGACTTCGCCTGTGCGCATGCCTGTCAGAAAACGCACGATAAAGTAATCTTTAAAGTCAGGTCGCACAGTTTCAATGATGCGGTTCACTTCTTCTATGCTAAAAGGCATCACGTGTGGCTTCTTCAGTTTGAGCGGTTTAATTCGATCCCCTGCTGTGGTAAAGTGATAGCGGTCTGCGGCTTCGTTGAGTACTTGGGTCAGCACCAGAATAATTGCATTGATTCTGCGTGGTGATAATTTAGAGTCCTGTTGGCGTCCTGGTTCTTTGGCGAGAGTGGAACGAAAACTGAGGATATCCTCACGATGAATGTCGCTGACCGCCTTATCCCCAAATTCTGGGATCAAACGGCTATCAAGGATCTGTCGCACCGTTGAAATATAGGTGCGACGCCAACCTACTGAAAACTCACCAAACCACTGCTCCGCAAAAGCAGAATACGCAGGGGTATTAATTGGCGCAGCTGATGCGGCAAATGCCTTTTGCGTAGCCATTGATATTTTGCTACTAACTACTTGCGGGCTATCAAACTTATCCGCTAACTTGCTATTTGGAAAATAACGGCGATACTCAAAGTTATCTGCATCAATATCCTCCTCAATTTTTTTGAGGATTTTTTCCATTTTAGTGCGGTTGGTTTTGGTGTCTTCTGCTGCGGTATATTCGCGGCATCTCTGACCTTTATATCGGAAGTCAAAAAACAACTTTCTATTCAATTCACGAATACTAGCCATGGCAAACACCTCCATTGGCCATTGGAATCCCAAATGCGAAATTGCTCGTATTTAAGATGTCCTTTTCGATACGCTCCCAGATGTATAGAATTTTTCTGCGTCCGAATGGGCGCACATAATGTATCCCCTCGATTAGAACGCTATCTTTAAGCTGTTCACGAATGGTGCGCGCATCGTATTGAATACGATCAGCGAGTTGATCGGTGGTTAAAAATGTATTGCTCACAACTGTCTCCTTGTATATATTAAACAACATTAGGAAGTTAAAATTAACTAATGTAAACATATATTAACACATAAGGACAATTAAGGTAAATATATATTTACATATATTTATATAAATTAACAATGATACGTTTTTATTTACAAAAAATGATTTCTGAGAAGCAGTTTAAAGAAGGTCGAAGGATTACTATGGCTGAAATAACTGAGGCAACGGGAATTAATAGAGTGACTTTATCAAAGATGATTAATCAAAAAGGCTACAGTACCGTTACGGATAATTTAGATAAGTTGTGTAAGTTTTTTGATTGTAAATTGGACGATATTGCTGAATTTATACCTAACGATGACAAATGATAGCGATGTTATTCAGCATCAACTTTTACCAGAGCAAGTTTTAAAAGCAAATTCTACTTGCGTAGTTATCGATGAAACTGGAAATCCCGGTCAGGATAGTGGTTCGCTTTATTTAGATGAATCACGTAAAACTTGGGTGGCAGTATTTCTTTCTGGTGAAGACTTTGCAACTGTAACTAGAGAATTACCCTTGGCTTTGGAAGGGCTAGAACATCATACTGGTGGAAGAGAATTTCATCTTACAGATATTTATCGAGGGCATAAGGACTTCAAGGAAGTCAGTCCTGAACTGCGACTTAAAATAATATCATTTCTAGCTTATATTTTTTCAAAATATCAATTTCCTATTTTGGTTCAAACCCTAGATAAAGTTGAAGCTAAGAAGTTTCAATCACATAGCACAGATTTTAATCAGAAGTTAGGAGTTTTAGACCTCAGAAAACATGATGCCCTTGCACTTTGGATGCTACTTACAAACATACAAAAACAATTAATGATGAAAGACTCTCCGCCAGCGTATGTTGTTTTAGATCAACAGAGATGGAAGGATGAAAGAGCGATTGATATATCAAGAACCGTTAGTAATCCATCAGTATTTGCAAACAAACAAATATATTCACGCAACTCTACTAAATTCCCCGCCATTCAATTGGCCGATTTTGCTGCATTTTGTCTGAACAGGCAGCAATGGCTTATGTCATCAAAATCTATAACTGATTTTGATAGGGAGTTTTTAAGAATTATAGGTACGGCAAATCTTAACTTTATTAATATTCCCAAACTTAATATTGATATGAATTTATGGCAACCTTCTGATTATGATTTTATGCGTGGAGTGATTGATGAGGACAAGGGAATAAAAAGTCGCTAATTATTACCCAGTCTATAAAGGTTGTAGGATAGGTAAACTGTCTTTGAAGTCGATTTGCAATTGCTTAACCAAGCTGACTAAACTGTAATCCTCACTCATTCTAGCCAAGACCATTGATACCATAATATTCAATGCATTTGAAATCTCAACGATTTGAATCAACAATGTTTCAGGATAACCGTTTAAAAATCGCTCTATTGGAAGAAAGTCGTTATGGACATAACTGTTCATGCCGCTCCAAGTCGCGTCCTTGAGCGAGCTAAGCATCGCACTTGGGCTATTTACACAAAGCTCTGAACACCTTCATTATCATTTAGCATTTCTAAAATTAATTTAGGGGTTAACTCATGTATTTTTGTGTTTTTGAAAAAGTAATAATTCCAAACATAAATTAAATTATCTAGATTAATCGGTAAATTGAGGTAAATGGCTTGTATTTTCAGGATTAACAAAGATTTTTCAACTCTAAACATTTCTTTCGCAATATTATTGTCCCCGTCAAATAATGCCGTTAGGTTATCTGAAAGTTTTGCTTCCACTCTCATTCTAAATTTATTTTGTAACATCCCTGACCAGTTTTTGTTTTTATAGTGTCTGTACGCGAGATCATCAAATATACGATTCATTGTCCATTCTGATGTTTCGAGTGTAGCCATTATTCCATTTAGTGCTCTACTAAGGTCGTGTTGCCCAGCCCAACTATCTTTACTTTTGTATCTAAGATCATGTTCAACTTCATGCCAGCCTTCTGAAAGCATGCTTCTTAATTGAATTTCAAAGCTAGTATCAATTGGATTTCCTTTAGTTTGCCTAATGAATTCTTTAGAGTATTGATCGGGAATTTTAAAAACTAGGTTAAAGCGACTAACACAAAACTGATCTGTGTCTGGCAAATCGATTGTGGATGATGCGCTATCAAAAACATATTTCATACAAAGTATTTTTTTTACAATTTCAATATCCTCTTGAAAGTAAAGTACGACTCTAATACCAATCAAATCCTGAATTAGTCTTCCACCTAATTTGTATTTGTCTGGATCTCTTTTTAGTTTTTTGTTTAAAGAGTCGCAGCTCTTACTTCTGCCAAATACCCTACATAAAAATCCTAGTCCGTATAGCATGCTCTCAATTTCTCTTCTGATTTGTTCCGTTTCAGTATGTAGCGTAATCATTACTGAATTACTCCTCTTCCAAGTATGTTTCTTAATTCTGCAATTTCATCAAAATTAATTTCTACAAAGTGATGACTTCTAGGTTCAAAAAGTAATCCCATTTTTTTTAATTGTTCTATAGCCCGATATATTTGATGCGCATTATAAGTCCCACCAGCATTGCAAAGGCCTTTTACGGGCCTATGTTTATGCACTATAGTGTCTCTGCCTAAAGGCCAAAATTTTTCAAGTACAAATTTTTGTATTTCTTTATCTGTATCAATTTGAATTAAATCCGAGTTATCTTGTTCAGCAAAATTTAATGAGTTAATGAAATCATTATCACCGCTACCACCTAGAACATAAATAATGCCACCAGCCTTATTGGGGCTAATCGTATTGCCATAGAATTTGCAATTAAGAAAAGTTACGTCTTTTAAGTTCTCTAGTATAAATTTACAGTTTTTAAAGATACAGTCGTTAAATTGAAAATTTGAGATGGATTTTGTGCCAATTATGGTTTTTTCAAATATAAGGCCTTCTGCATCTTCGTTTTCCATTTCAAAAACAATAGCCTGTTGTAGTTTTATGGATATGTCGATGCGTGATGAAGTAGATAAAAATTCGATGGAATTTTTTAATTTACCCCAGAGATTCATTCTAACCACTTCGTTTCTTGGCTGATAAGAAATGATCGCAGGTTCAATAAATCGCATATCATCACTTAGCCAATCTTGGCTTCTAATTATATTTTCAGAAACATAGTGCCCAAGCACGAATTCGTTAATAAATCCTATTTTATTCGATTCTCTTATACTGCGATCTAAGAGTGCATGACTTGCAAGTTTATTTGCTATTTCTTCTTTAGTTGGTTTAAGTGATGCAGGATAGTTAATTAGAGAGTCATTTAAAATTTTTGAGTTATGTCTCAATATATGGTCAACAATGTAATCCCTCTGTTCAGATGTATATCCGAAATTCATCATATCTTCACATATACCCCTCATTACCTCTTGTTGGTTCGGTATACTCATTCTTAAATCTTGTCTAACTTGTTCTCTATCAAGCATAAAATCAAAATAACTTTCAACGATAAGATCTGGACTAGAGACAATTCGATCAAACTCACTGTCAGGTATGCATCTCAAGTATGATAATAAAACGGGATTTGATATGTCTTCTAAGTGAAGGCCAGATGCTTGCAAAGCACTAATCCTGTCTTCATTTAACCAATCATTAATTCTTGGCTCATTTAGTTTTATAGTTACAAAATCAAATTCATCTGTATGCCTATTAACCCAATCATGAAATGCATCACCTTCAAACAGCACAGTTCTACGTGTTGTTAGAACTATCTTTGCATTACCAATCAGGTACTCACCTATTGTTTCCAACATAGGCTCTCTATTTTCAAAATCTGTACCGTCTTCATTTTTCCTTAGGAGTTCATCAAAACCATCAAGGATAGTTATAACTCGACCGTTACACATTTCTGCCTGTACTAGTTTAGATCCTAAAACTGGAAAAGTTCGATCAATTTCATCAAGTAAAATATATTTGAAGATTCTTGCTTCTCTGTTCCTTGATAGCTCAGAAAAAAGTGGCAAGTATTCTGTATTTGATATTATTCTTTTTACTAGTTCGTATGCATTGCATGTTTTGCCAAAACCAGCTGCTGCTTCAACTAGAAAAAGGGTAGGTTTATTTGATGGCAATCTTGATACTATTTCTTCATGAGGAGAGGTTAAACCTTCTTCGCCATTTATAAGATATGGGGCATTAATGTAAGTATATTTTGCATCGTCAGAAAAAGGTTTTACTAGTGCTGCAGTAAATCTTTCATAGTCAGATTCCAGCCTTTGAATTATCGAATCAACTGAAAAGAAGCCTTTAAAAAGCTCCGTTTGGGCTACTTTAGCAGTTAAAAACTGCCTTATTTGGCATGCATAACCTATTTGAGAATAATCACTAAAAGCGTTATCTGTTAATGCACTCTCAGATAAGGCTACTATATCGGCATTATCAAAATACCCAGTTTTTAGAGTAAATACTAAAACATCATCAGTTTCGTATTGTCTAGCAAATGAAAACCCATAGCTTTGATAAATTTTCTTCAACTCAGATAATTCAGACGGAGACATATTTAGTTATTCTTTTCTTATAAAATTTAACATTAATAAAATTAATTGATCATACAATCTGACAAAAACCATTTTGATTGTAACAAGAAAGTTGCTTATTGAAGATACTAATAACCCATGCCACACTTTTGCTTCTTAGCACCGTCAGGCGGTGACTAGTTGTTATCGATCAACCTAGCATGCCAGTTTATGGGAAGTAAGCTCAAGTGTACAAGCTCTGTGGAGCTATGAATAAGGGCATCAGTGCATGTCAGGTCGGATCGATTGCTACATTAATAGCTTTCTTCTATGGTTTACAAACGTTAAAAGGCCCGCAAGCTTAGAGCTACACGGGCGGGATGTGGTATGTTAATAGTTGGGAAACCTAGCTTTACAAAAGATATTGTGCGTTATGGAATTAATCCACATTTTCAATACTAATCAAAATAATAAATATTTCAATGCTATTTAAGACAACAATTTATATAGGCTACCTAACGCCTGAGTTACTAACTTTTCTTGTTCTAAAATGTTTTCAATAATTTCTTTAGCACTACGGTTATCTACTTTTATGACGGCATTTGGGTTAACTGCTTTTAAGTCATATACAGCAGCATCAATATTTGCCGCCTTATTTTCAAGTTCGTGAGCCGCTTTTTCATTTTCTTGAATGTCGATTTCTATTTTCAGTAGAGTCTCCGCAGAGGCTTTTTCTTTTTTCAAGCGCTTAAGCTGTTCCTTTAAGTCTATAACCTTATCTTTGATACGAGTTGTATCATCCAACAAAGGCTGCATTTCTTCGCGGGCTTTGGCACGCTTTGCAACCAAATCAATCGTCCACGAATAGCGGCTCTCACCTTCTGGTTTGCCACAGTGTTGCAACATACGTGCGTAGCTAGGGAAAGCTTTTCCAGCATTTTCTTCTGATGCTAGCCAGCCCTCTGTCAACTTTATTGGTAGCAGTGAATCATCTAGAATATCACCATTGGTATCAAAGCCAAAATGCGCCAAGGTGAGTGGTGATTTTTTACCCATTTTGATATGTGAAAGATCGTAATACCAAGTTTTTTCAGTTTTTGTGCCTTTAGTGAAAAACAGTAAATTGGTTTTCACTCCGGCCCCTGCGGTGGAAAACACGCCGCCGGGTAAGCTTACAATAGCCCATAAATTGCATTCATCCACCAATTTGCGCTTAGTTTCTACAAATGAGCTTTCATTGGTACGGAATAGCAATCCCTCGTCCAACACAATCGCACATGTGCCCGCCTGTGCAAGTTCCCCAATAATATCTTGCAAAAAGAGTACTTGGGTAGCTCCCGTTTTAAACGCAAAGTTATTTTGTGCATCTTTTCCCTCTTTACCACCAAATGGCGGGTTTGCAAGTATCACATCAAATGTAGATGGTGCTTGTTCAAACAAAGCGCTATATGTGGCTCTTCGCGTGAGTGAGTTGCCATGCCAAATGTTGGGTTGATCAATTCCATGCAAAACTAAATTAGCTAATGCAATTGGAAAGACTAAATTCTCTTTCTCTCGACCAAAAAATGTATTGTGCTTAAGTGTATCAATATCTGTACTGGTGGGGATATTACCTAATTTTCGCGCAATATGCTCATAGGCAATTGCCAAAAAGCCCCCAGTTCCGCAACATGGGTCATATACAGTATTACCCAAGTTGGGTTTAACTGTATGTACCATTGCGCGGATAACCTCACGCGGAGTAAAAAACTGTCCACCATCCGAATTTTTTTCCCCCATTTTTAATAGCAAATCTTCATAGACTTGTGAGAGTGTGAAGAAATGCTGGTCATCTACATGGTCGATATTAATTTGATGTACTTTATCCAAAATATCACGAAAATTTGCTTCACTATCCACACGCACTTTTTCTACAGCTGTCATGGTCCTACCCATGATGCGCTGTTTGCGAGTTGCGTTTGGGTTTGCTAAGCCAGTGCGGGTATCAAAATCTAGACTATGCAAATGAGGTAATAATTCCTGGTTTATAAATTCAAATAATTTACCGTCACCTTCTGCAAATAGCTCTTGGCGTTTCCAGCCATAAAGCTTACCTTCTGGAGTGCGTGGGTGGTGTGGAATTTCGGCTTCATTTTTTGGGTAAGGAGCAGCCCAATCTTGCCAGCGACATGGACTTTGTAGTGCCGGAGTAAACTCTGCGCCTACAGCTTCTGCTTCTTCTTTTGCTTTAGATTCTTGTGCATCTAAAATACGCAAAAATAAAATCCAAGTCAGCTCAGGTACATATTGCAATGCGCTGGCACAATTAGAGCGACGCATCACGTCGCAAATTGCTTTTACAAAGGAAGAAAGTGATTGCATAGATGCTATGGGTTTAGAATGCTTCTTGGTATTACGTTTAATTTTCATATATTGAAGGCTTTAGACATTATTACTTTACGGAGAATATTCAATTCATTTAATTGATCATTGATAGCCTTACGTGCCATTTCAACTTGAGCTAATTGATTTTTAACAGTTAAGGCGATTGATTTTTGCTTAGAAATCTCCGGCAAAGGTATTTCAAGGTTGAATATTTTTTCTTTATTAAGTAATGCTATTCCCATAGTGTTTTTTGATGTATCACCTTGTGCAGATATAGGAAGGACGATAGACAAAAACTCTAAATCAACACCAGCTTGTGATGCTTCTTCAGGGTCAAAAGATGCAATTGCTTCATTTGTATACAGATCTTGCCCTGCAAAAGACACCCTGCCAACAGTTAATTTAAAGCTAAATAACAAGCTACCTTTTTTAACTAATTTACAATTTGAGTGCTCAATACCTTCATCAGTTATTTTTTCTAATGTTTTAGTTATTATTGATTGTCCCTCCATATCTTTGATGGAAACCCATAAATTATTTCCTCCGAAAAATGCTGGATTGCCACGACTGGGTGTGCCACCGATTTTAATATCTTTAAATAAAGAAGAAATCTTTTTTCTATTAACTTGCGTCATATAAATAACCTAATTTTAGCTTCATGCATTACCTGTGCAGGTGCTCCAAGAGTACGTAATGAATCTAAGCCACCAGCTTGTCTTATGGTTGGCACCTCCCACAGAGCTGGAGTTTCTAGTGCATCGGTGCCACCTTGGGAAAATTGATGGCCTATAACCTGCAATACAATTGAAGCTTTGTTGTCCATGGTGTTAAACCAGCTTTGGTTATTTTGAATATAGAGCATTCCACGTTCAGGTCGTCTGAGTGCGCGGGCATGGTAACCATGATGACCAAAGAAATCGTAAAGGTCAAAATCGTTCATTTGGTCTATTTCTCGTATCACATCAGGACTAAAGTTGTCGCTCAACAAATGATCAATGAGTTGTCGGCGTTTAGGGCTTTCTATCCATAAAGCACGAAAGTCATCAAGGTTGTGAGCTTCACTTAAAACACGTTGCATGACCTCACGACGATATTCATCGACAGGAATAGGCGTATCCCTCCCGCCTCGACTACTTAGTATAAAGCGCCCTTGTGGGTTGATGATCACAGTTTGCCCAGCAATTTCCGCTACGGCAGGGCCATCACTTCCATCATTGTCATCTCCACCTCCAAGGTTGCCCCCACCGCTTCCAGGTTTCGGAGGTTTTGTTATAAAGTCTGTACCAAACAGGCTTGTCACATCAGTGTAGTCATATAGCCAAAATTTATACTTTTTTGTTTCCTCGTGGATGCGAGTACCGCGTCCAACCATTTGGTAAAACTTAATGGCAGATTGTAAATAGCGGAAAAAAACCACAGCATTGAGCCGTTCAATATCTACGCCTGCTTCTAATAGATCTACCGTACAGGCAATGAAAGCTCGTTCGCTAGAACCTCGCAGAGGTTCAATCATATCTGAGCCGTTATTGGGCCCCCCCATGCATTTAAAAGCATAGTGGTCTTTTGGCGTTTGTCCTTGTTGTTTACACCAGCGAGTGTAGAGATTGTTCATGTGCTGAGTTACGCGGTCAGCATGAATTTCACGGGTGCAGAAAATAATTACTTTTTGCTCGGGACCACCATTTTGACAAAGTAGTTGAAACAAATCTTCACACATTTTTGGTGTGCGTAGATCAATAAATAGCTCATTATCAAAATCTTTGCCAGTGTATTCTTCTTTGGTTAAGTCTTCCTTGGCGAGTCGCTTTCCTGTGCGTATGGCTTTAACGTTGGCAGACAAAATTTCTTGTTTCGTAAAAGTACGGCTATCAATACTTGCTTTTCGTTTGACTATTTCACAGGCAGCTAAATAACCATCTTCTTGTGCTTGAATTAATGTATATTCGTATACGGGTTCACCAAAATATTGGCGGTTATTAGCTGTAATTTCATCATCTTCAGTGTTTTTGTTTTTGTTCTCTTGTAACTTTCGCGGAGTAGCAGTAAGGCCTATATGAATGGCATTCGGATTGCGTTTAAGCACTTCGGACCATTTTCCCCACGCGGAGCGGTGGCATTCATCAATAATAATTACACTGAAAGCATCATCTCCATAATGTTCGCTTAAGAAGCTTGCAAAGCCTTCTTCGTCATCTAGTCCCAATGTTTGGTATGTGGCAATGTGAATTCGCGCATTTTGCGCTGCATTCTGGCCTCTTTCAGTTTGAACAATTCGAGCGTTGTCACCAAACGCTGCCTTGAGTTTTGAATAGGCCTGCCCACGTAATTCATCCCTATCACAAAGAAATAAAGCTGGTTTTGGAAGCTGGCCTGCTTGACTTAAACGCCATAAAAGGTTGGTGGCAATAACAGTTTTACCTGCGCCAGTGGCAAGAGTGAGCAACACGCGTGAAGCTTCATTGTTTTGCTGACATAGAATAATTTTTTCAAATGCGGCGCGAATAGCAGCGTCTTGGTAATAACGAGTTTGTGACCAAGCAGGACTATCTGCCTGAAAAAGCATAGCAGCTTCAGGTTGCTCTATATCAATGCCAGTATCTTTGGCGTAGCGTAATTTTAATTCTTGGTGAGCTGGGAATTGTGGAAAATCAAAAGGACCATTTTGATAGTTAGTAACAAAATCAAACTCTCCATAAAGATGCCCGTTAGTTGAAAAAACATATTTAGCATCAAACCGCTTGCAATCTGCATAGCCCTTGGCTTGTTGCATGCCTTTTAGTGGACTTCACTTTCTTTTTTTGCTTCTAATACAGCCACAGGTAAGGGTTTAGGCATGTCGCCTACTTGAACACACAGTAAATAGTCAGTTCGTCCAGGCCCTTGGCGTCTTCGACCTTTCGGGCCTGTTGGTTCAACTGGAGCTGGTGTTTCTAATTTGATGCGCTGCGGATCGTCATAGCCTTTTGTCCGAAGAACAGGATCTATTAGATGGTAGCGCGTTTCGGCTTCGTTATAACTCATCAATGAACATCACTTTAGTTAGCACGGGCTAATTATATAGTGTTCATGAGAGAATTAAATTTCTAGATCAAAATACTCAAGTAAAGAAAAAAGACTATGACTTCTCCGAGTCCTTGTTTCACATGGTGGCCCTCGGAGTTGAACTGAGCACCAATGTATTATGAGTACACTGGTATTTGCAAATCAATCTCAGAGCTTTGGATGCATAGCGATGCGAAGGATTACATGAATTAAAGGACTTTTTGTAGAGTCCGGTGGGGCAGGTGTTGCTTGAAGTACGAGTATGCGAAAGGAATTTTGTTAGGCAATAGGTGGGTAGTCTATATACCCTGTTAAGCCACTGCCGCTGGTGTAGCAGGTTTTCTACCAGGCGCCGCAGGTGGGAAGTAGCCTGAGAATCGGCATAAGATACCTTCAATTGCTACACCATTATCAAAATTGATCACGTTACAGCTAAAGACTGCCTTGGTGCCTTGCAGTTTTGTAATAGCTAGGCGAACCTGAGGTAGCGCTATACCTGTGTCTTTGGCAATCTCTCTGTCTAGCTTCTGACCATGCATTTTCATGTATTGCAGGATTGTGATTGATTGCATATTGAGTTTGCTTTCTTAACGTGAGGTAAAGAGGGTAGTATGGATGCTGATATTGCGTACAAATATGCGTACACCTTATTGCAGCAGTACAATAGAAAAAGCCCCGCATCGCTGCAGGGCTTGAATTCTGGCTCCTCGACCTGGGCTCGAACCAGGGACACACGGATTAACAGTCACATGCTCTCTATATTTAAAGCACTTATATTTTTTGTTGGACCACTGATAGTTAAAATCAGTGCAAATTCATTATGAATCCGCTATCCCTCTTATACTAAATTTGCAATTAACTTAATTGCCTTTAGGGCTAATAATCGCTATGCACTTAGGGTCATGTTGCAATTTGATCGAGTGACTTAATTTTTTTATGGGCCAAATTTGGGCTATAAATGGGCCATGGCCCAAAATGAAAACGCCCCAATCTCTCGAAAGGGGCGTATCTATTGGTGGTGAAAGAGGGACTTGAACCCTCGACCCCAGGATTATGAATCCTGTGCTCTAACCAGCTGAGCTACATCACCCTTTAAATCGGTTGCCAAAACTTTAGCAAGGGCGCAATTCTAGTGTTTTAAGCGGCAATTGTCAAAATTAGTTTGCAATTTTTAAACACTACAAACGGGTGAAATTACACGTTAAATCTAAAGTGCATCACATCGCCATCTTGCACGATGTATTCTTTGCCTTCCAAGCGCATTTTGCCCGCTTCTTTAGCGCCTTGCTCACCTTTATTTTTTACAAATTCATCATAGGCGATGACTTCTGCACGAATAAAGCCGCGTTCAAAGTCGGTATGAATCACACCTGCGGCTTGTGGTGCTGTGGCGCCTTTTTTAACGGTCCATGCGCGCACTTCTTGCACACCAGCGGTAAAGTAGGTTTGCAGGCCTAGCAAGTCGTAAGCTGCGCGAATTACACGGTTCAGGCCTGGTTCATCTTGTCCAAGTTCAGCTAGAAACAGGGCTTTGTCTTCGTCTTCAAGTTCAGAAATTTCAGATTCAATTTTGGCACAAATTGCAACCACCGGCGCGTGTTCCGCTTTACCTAAATCAATCACTTTTTGTAGAAACGGATTGTTTTCAAAGCCGGTTTCATTAACGTTGGCAAGGTACATCACAGGTTTAACTGTAATCAGGCAAAGTGGTTTGAGTATTTGCAACTCATCGTCATCTAGCCCGAGTGTACGCACGGCTTTGGCTTGGTTTAAGCAGGGTAAAACTTTATCTAAAACGGCCATTAATGCAATGGCGTCTTTGTCACCACTTTTTGCTTTTTTACTTTCGCGGTGCATGGTTTTTTCTACCGTTTCCATGTCAGCCAGTGCAAGTTCAGTGTTAATGACTTCAATATCAGACATCGGATCAATTTTATTGGCCACATGAATCACGTTACCGTCTTCAAAGCAGCGCACCACGTGTGCAATTGCGTCAGTTTCGCGGATGTTGGCTAAAAATTTATTGCCTAAGCCTTCACCTTTTGATGCGCCTGCTACCAAGCCTGCAATATCGACCATTTCAACAATTGCAGGTTGCACGCGTTGCGGCTTAACAATATCAATCAACGGCTGCATGCGTGTGTCTGGCACTTCTACAATGCCGACGTTAGGTTCAATGGTGCAGAATGGGTAGTTCTCAGCCGCAATGCCTGCTTTGGTAATCGCGTTAAATAAAGTGGATTTCCCCACATTTGGCAAACCTACGATGCCACATTTCATATTATTTTCCAGTTCATTTTTTAGTGTGCAATTTTAACATTGCGTTTTCAAACTCGCCTGCAAGCATTAAGTCCAACAGTTTAGCGCTTTCGGTAATACTGTCGTCTATTGCATTTTTTTCATCTTTTAATGGGGGCTTAAGTACATAATTGACGACTTCATTGCGATCACCTGGGTGACCAATGCCGATTCTTAAGCGCCAATAGTTGGGCGTACCGAGAGCGGCATGAATATCTTTTAGGCCATTATGTCCACCGTGCCCGCCAGAAAACTTTAATTTAATGCCGCCTGCGGGTAAATCCAGCTCGTCATGAATCACCAGAATTTCAGCAGGAGTGATTTTGTAGTAATTAGCAAGTGCAGCTACAGCTTTGCCGCTTAAGTTCATGAAGGTGCTCGGTTTGAGTAGCCAGGATTCTTGGTTAGTTTTTCCAACAACGCCCAAAAACTTTGCATCACTGACCAATTTTGTATTGGTTTGTGCGGCAATCTGGTCTATCCACCAAAAACCGGCGTTGTGACGCGTGCATTGGTATTTATCGCCAGGGTTGCCTAGGCCTACAAAAAGTTTAACTCCACTCAAGTGCACCTCTGAAAATCCATCCTTCGTCATCATACTGCGTTGCTCATAAAAAATTACTCTTTACATATAAAACATATGCGGCGTCATAATTTTTTATTCGCGCCTTGTCTGATTTAGAAGTTTGGGTTTTTAGAGGTGCACTGATCATGAATAGTATCAATAAAAAACGCGCACTTCATGAGAAGGTGCGCGTTTAGTTTGCATGCTTATAAACTTAAGCTGCTGGAGTTTCAGTAGCATCTGCGGCAGCTGAAACACCACCGCGTGTTTTAGCGATAGAAGCAACAGCGGCATCATCACCGTGCGCCAATTGTACAAATTCAACACCTTTTGGTAGTTTGATTTGTGACAAATGGATTGAGTGGCCGATTTCAAGACCTGACACATCAACTTCAATAAACTCAGGCAAATCTTTTGCCAAGCAGCTTACATCGGCTTCTGTTTGCACATGTGCAACAATACCGCCGCCTAGTTTAACACCAGGGGCTACGTCCGCATTGATGAAGTGGAAAGGCACTTTAACGTGAATTTTTTCAGTGGCGCTTACGCGTTGAAAATCGATATGCTGAATGGTGTTGCGTACTGGGTGCATTTGAAAGTCACGTAACAATACGTTTTCTTTTTTACCATCAAGGATAAGAGTTAACACTGAAGCGTGGAAAGCTTCGTGACGGAATTGCAAGAATAATTCTTTAGCATTCAGTTCAAGTGTTACCGCATCTTTACCAGCACCATAGACCACACCTGGTACTGCGCCTGCGTGACGAAGACGGCGGCTCGCACCCGTACCTTTTGCATCACGTTTTACTGCATTAATTTCAATAGTCATTTTACTACTCCTAAATTTTTACTACACTTACTACACTATAAACTGCACACCGCGACCAGTATGCAGGGTTAAAAACTTTAAAAAATTATTGAGTAAATTAACAATAACTAGAAGGTGAGCTGAAGACAGTACATTTAGTACAGCAAGGCGAAGCCGACAACGTTAGTGTTGATTTGCTCGATAATTTAATCCATAAACAGTGACGACACCGAGTCTTCACTGCTGATTCTGCGTATTGTTTCCGCTAGTAACGCGGCTGCGCTTAATTGGCGAATCTTTTTGCAATTTGCTGAATCAGGTCTTAATGCAATGGTGTTAGTGACCACTAATTCATCAAGCTCTGAATTTTGAATACGTTCAGCAGCACCGCCAGATAATACTGGGTGTGTTGCATAAGCAACTACTTTAACTGCGCCATGTTTTTTGAGTGCTGCAGCGGCTTCACACAGTGTGTTTGCGGTATCGACCATGTCATCCATAATCACGCAGGTGCGACCAGCCACATCACCAATGATGTTCATCACTTTGGCGACGTTTGGTTTTGGGCGACGTTTGTCAATAATGGCTAAATCTGAGCTGAGTTGTTTTGCGCATGCACGTGCTCGCACCACACCGCCGACATCAGGCGAAACAATGACTAAATTTTCATGATTTTGACGTAACAAATCGGCCAGTAAAATTGGCGTTGCGTAGATGTTATCAACAGGAATATCAAAGAAACCTTGAATTTGATCTGAGTGTAAATCCATCGTGAGTACACGATTAACACCAACACCCGTTAACATGTTGGCCACGACTTTTGCGGTAATAGCCACACGCGCTGAGCGTGGGCGACGGTCTTGGCGCGAATAACCCAAGTAAGGAATGGCCGCAGTAATACGCCCAGCTGATGAGCGGCGTAGCGCATCAACCATGACCATAACTTCCATCAAGCTGTCGTTAGTAGGGTGACTGGTAGATTGCAATACGAATACATCGCGACCGCGTACGTTTTCCAGCAACTCAACCATCACTTCGCCGTCAGAAAATCTGCCTACATCCACGCGACCAAGATCAATGCCCAAGTGGCTAGCAACTTCTTGCGCGAGCGCTGGATTGGCGTTGCCAGTAAAGACCATCATGTTGCCGTTAGACACTATTTGATTTCCTATCGTGCTAGTTGCGGTTAAATTCTGTGAAACCCTAAAAAAATAAAAGCGTGTAAATCAAAAAATCTACACGCTTGTTATTTTAATGTCATTTCAAACCATGCTGACGGTTTGTCAACATTTTAAACTTATGCAGGCTATTTGCCTGCATATTAAAATTGGCTGAGGAGGAAGGACTCGAACCTTCGGATGCTGGGATCAAAACCCAGTGCCTTAACCAACTTGGCGACTCCCCAATATTTAATTAGCTTATTTAACTAGACGCAAAGTCTATTAAAGGGTGCCGATTTAACCCTTTTGCAACAAAACCAAAACAAGCATTTGGTTTTTGCTTGCATATTTCGTTAGCAATTTTTTCGTTAGCGACTTCTAAAAAAACAGAAGCCCCTGAACCGCTCATCCTAGCATCACCAAACTGCTTAAGCCAAGTTAAACAAGTTGATACTGCTGGATATTCATCACAAACTATTTTTTCAAGGTGGTTTATAAACTCAGGATGCGTGTTTCCATCAGCTGAATTTCCAGCATCTAAATTAGACGTCCCTGAAAAGTCCGACATTGTCTTAGGAATCGAGTTTTTTGTCAATCGCTTATTAGCAAAAACTTGTGCTGTGGAGACATGTGCATCAGGCGTTAATACGACATAGTAAGCATCAACCAGATTAATGGATTGCAACACCTCACCCACGCCCTCAGCCCAAGCATTTGAACCATAAATAAAAAATGGCACATCCGCACCTAATTGCAGCCCTAATTTTAACAGCTCGGCACGACTTAAATTGAGTTGCCAAAGGCGATTTAATGCCAACAATACTGTTGCAGCATCAGAGCTGCCACCTCCTAAGCCACCCCCCATGGGGATTTTTTTTTCAACAAAGATTTCTACGCCCTGCTTGCACGCTGTGTGCTGTTGTAATAGTTTTGCCGCGCGTATGCATAAATCTTGCGCCTCGCCGACATTGGCAACTACATTGACGCGTTTAATTGTAGCGTCTGCCGTTGGTTTTAGGTAGATGGTGTCGTAAAAGTCAAGCAGGCGGAATACAGTTTGCAGCAGATGGTAGCCATCGGCACGCTGGCCTGTGATGTGCAAAAATAGATTGATTTTTGCCGGTGCTAAAAAAGGTTGAAAGTCTTGCATTATTAAGTAAATTTACGCTCTTTTTGCGTTTATTATTAAGTTGATATTTTATAACTTTAGTAGCTAGGGTTATTGGCTACCAAGGTTATCCCATGTTTCAACTAAAACTTTCAAGTTTACCTGGTCGCTTTTGAGTAAAATTTTACTCGGCAATAAGTAACCGTTTTGCTCTGAGTAGTTCTGATATTCAATCTTCCATCCGTGTTGATGCAAGGTGGTTAATAAGCCGCGTTCATCCCAAGTACTATTATACAAGGTGCTACTAAGTAACGTGCTGTCTTGCGTTGCGGAGCCAGCAGGGCGACCAAGGGACCAGTCGGCAAGTCCAGTGAGCGGGAGTTGCCAGCCTAAAGTGGACTGCGTGAGCGTTTCAGCATCATCGGCAGAGAAGCTTTTACCATTGGCATCGGTTAGCGTAATTTGCTCGGCAGATTTTTTAATATCGGCAACCTGGCCGCCTAGCGGTGAATAAAGCGCAATATCATCAGTATTTGCATCGTGCTGCCAATACAAGCCGCCAGAAAACCCTTTGCCCTGTGTTTGTACGCCAATACGACCTTTGAGCGAAAACCGCTGTATATTTGCAATTTGCGTTAAATGTGCTTGGTTAAGCAGTTGCGAGGCGTTGCTTGGCGCTGGTTTGACACTAGGCACAGCCGTGCAAGCTTGCAGCAGCGATAGCGAGCCAAGCAGCAACCAAGGTGTACGAAATAACATCTTAACAGCAGACATTAGCAACGCTTATGATTTGAATTTGTTGGCGGTGCTGATAAGCACTTCATTATCAGGATGAACACTTAATGCCTCTGCCCATATTTTTTTTGCTTGGTCGTATTGTCCTTTTTGCCATAGCGCTTCACCTAAATGTGCTGCAATTTCAGGGTCAGGGTTAATGTCATAGGCTTGGCGTAAATATTTAATCGCTTTATTTAAATTGCCTTTACGAAAATGTGCCCAGCCTAAACTATCAAGCATGTAATGATCATTAGGTGAAAAGCTCAAGGCTTTTTCTATCAACGTTATCGCTTCGTTCAAGCGGATATTTCGATCAGCAAACGAGTAGCCAAGGGCGTTGTAAGCAGCAGCAAAATCAGGTTTTTCAGCAATCGCCCTGCGTAACTCAGATTCCATGAGATCAAATTTCTGTACGCGTTCGGCTGCAAGTGCGTAGTCGTAAACCAAGTCTGGCGTGTTAGGCAAGTTCTTTACGGTTTTATCTAACAGCTCAAATGCCTCTGTGTTACGTTTGGCTTTAGCGAGCAAAGCGGCTTGCGTTTGAATCACAACGATTTGCTGTTCGGCATTTAAGTCTTCTACGGCATCTAATAGCTCAATGGCTTTGTCAACAGACTGCGTGCGTGCGATGACGTTAGCCAAGCTGATTTGCGCTTCAAGATGACGCGAGTCAGCAGATACTTTTTTATACCAATCAATGGCATCTGCATCATGCAATTGTTTTTCAGCAGTTTGCCCAAGATAAATATAGAGCTGATCTGATTCTTTGAAGTCCTGCGTGAGTGCTTGTTTGAAATAATGTTCAGCAGACGGGTAATCTGCAGACTGAAACGAAAGCAGTCCAACAATGACGTTCACCTCAGCGATATTTTTAGCATTATCATGCTGAGCGTGCTCCAGTATTGCTGGGTACTCTTTTTTTGCCGCATCATATTGCTTTTTGTTGACCAATAATTTAGCTAAATTGATCCGCACTTCATTGGCATCTGGATGGCTACTTAAAAATTCGCGATAAAAATCTAACGCAGCTTGCGGTGATTTACGATACAACACCTGGCCTTTGAGTAACGCTGCCACGTGCCAGCCCGGGTGAAGTTCCTCCGCATTATCGAGTGCTTTTAATGCAACTGTATCTTGAGTGGCAACCCAAGCCGCTTGAGCGATTGCAAACTGGGCCTCGGCAAGCTCAGGGTAAGGTTTTGCCAGCGATTGCACCAGGCGCAATACGCCAGCTTTATCTGTGCTACGACCTAGTATTCCATTAAGATATAAAAATCCGCTCGCGCGGTTTTCTTCTTTTGACAGCAATTTTGCTAAATAAGGCTCAGCCTCATTTAGCTTGCCAGTGGCAATTAACATTTCTGTTGCGGCTTGCTGCGCCTCTGTTGAGTCAGCATCAAGCTCGGCCCACAGCTTGATTGCAGGCACTGCCAAGCCGGGCACATTGCCAAAAGCTGCAATTTTAGCCGCACGTTCTGCAAGGCGTGGGTCGCGCTCTGTTTTAGCTAACTCGTAAAATATAGCAGCAGACGTGCCTATTTCACCGCGTTGCCCAGCGATTTCACCCACGAGGTATTTGTAAATAAACTCAGCGCTTAATTCATTTTTATTGGCCGTATTTTGTGCGCCACCTACTTCAACTGGTTCTGCCGCTGCTGCCGCTTTGATGTGATCTTTACTCGCGCAGCCACTAACCCCCAGCGCTGTCGATGACACTAATATCCACAAAGCTGCGGAGAAAATGCGCGACGCCTTTTTTAACTGAAGCTTATTCAATGAAGTTTGGGTGGTTTGATGCCGAGCAAAGTTATGCATAGAGTTGAGTCTGTCAGTTTAGTGTTGGTGTATTGTTAAGGTCTATTGTTGTTCTATTGCGGTTGAAACGTAACGCATTATTTAAATTACACTGTATGATGCGTTGCCTTCTCTTAGTCCGTGACAGTGACGCCGAGTTCCGACATAATTATGAATTGACTGTAACTTAAGTCAAGAGAACTTTCCAATAGATTAGGTTTGCAACCAGATTGATTCACAATATATTTTCAATAAATTTATGTTTATTGAATTAAGTAGTGATATATGTATCGTAAATTGAATGTCTTAAAAATTGAGTGGCTATGAATAATTTTACAGTAGAGGCTATTGAACTCACGCGAGTTTATGGTGGCAGGGAAGCAGTCAGTAATGTGAGCTTCACTTTAAGTAAAGGTGAAGTATTGGGCTTTTTAGGGCCTAACGGTGCGGGTAAATCCACCACCATGAAGATGCTCACCGGCAATCTCGCACCTAGTCATGGCTCTGTCAAAATCTGTGGTATCGATATGATAGAAAATCCGAAAGAAGCCAAAGCGCTCATCGGCTACTTGCCTGAAATGCGCCCGCTTTATAAAGAGCTGACGGTTGATGAGTATTTAATCATGGCGGCACGCCTGCATCGCGTGAGTGCAAAACATATTAAAAGCGCAGTAGAAACCGCAAAAGAACGTTGCGGCTTGGGTCACATGAGTAAACGTTTGATTGAAAATTTATCTAACGGATATCAGCAGCGTGTTGGTATTGCGCAGGCGATTATTCATCGCCCAATGGTAGTGATTTTAGATGAGCCTACAGTGGGGCTGGATCCTATCCAGATTCGTGATATTCGCGCCTTGATTCGCGAAGTGGGCGGTGAACATAGCGTGATTATTTCAACCCATATTTTGCCTGAAGTTGAAATGGTATGCGACCACGTGCAGATTATCGATAAGGGTAAATTAGTATTCAATGGCGCGATTGACGTGCTCAAAAAACAACGTGTTGGCAACAAGCTATTGATTAGCATGCACAATCCTCCAGCGGCAGATGCAATGTTGAATATTGCGGGTGTGACCGAGGCTGAAAGTTTACCCGGCGGTTTGATTCGTGTTCGTTTTGCAGAAAACGCAACACCAGCAGAGGCGATTGTACAAGCGGCAGTGCACCACGGTTGGGGTTTATACCAAATTGCACCAGATCAAACCAGCTTAGAAGATGTATTTATGCAGCTAACTTATCAAGAACAAGTTGCAGAAGAGCAGCCAGCGGCTTAAGGGATTAACAATGATTATCAATGTAGCAAGAAAAGAACTAAAAAGCGTGTTTGCCTCACCCATGGGCTGGGTGATTTTGTCGTTGCTGATGTTTGCATTTGGCACCCAATACCTGAATGGCGTGAATGATTACTTTGCCGTGATGTCCGGCGCTATGCGCCCCGCAGAGCGCACTGGGGTGACGCAGTTTGTTGGTCAATCGGTATATGGCTTGGCTTCATTTATTATGTTGTTTGCGGTGCCATTACTCTCTATGCGCTTGATTGCTGAAGAACGCCGTAGTCAAACATTACCATTTTTGTTCAGCGCGCCAATTTCACTCACTGAAATAGTCGTGGGAAAATTCTTAGGCTTAGTTGGCTTTTTAAGCATCTTAATTATTTTTATTGCCGCTATGTTATCCACGCTTAACATTTGGTCTGATATTGATTTTGGGTTTATTGTCGCTAACTCAATTGGCTTGTTATTGATGGTGGCAAGCTTTTCTGCACTCGGACTATATTTCTCAAGCTTGACTCAGCAACCGGTAGTTGCCGCAATTTTGACCTTTGTTGCCTTGTTTGCCTTAATGATGTTTGACCGCTTTTTTGCCGGCGACCCTAATAATATATTGGCAAACTTATCACTCACACGCCATTTCCAAACTTTCTCTGGCGGCTTGATTGATACCGCCGATATTGCTTATTTTATTCTCTTTACCGTGACATTTTTAACCTTAACAGTGCGTCGCCTAGATGCCGACCGCTTACGTGGTTAATTGGAATTATTTGATATGAACATCAATCGTAAATTACGTTTTCAGTTGTTAGTGCAAAACTGGTTTTTTGTTGTGCTGTTTTTAATGCTGGTCGTATTGCTCGGCTATCTTGCAAACCAGTACCATGTTGCAAAAGACATTACTCAGGCTAACCGGAATATTATTACCCAAGGCAGCGTTAATGTCTTAAAGCAAATGAAAGGCCCTGTTAACATTACCGTGTATGCTACTAAAGATGATACGTCTAGCGGTGATAACTTTCGCAAAGGTATTGTTGACTTTGTAGCGCGTTATCAGCGTGCAAAAAAGGACATTCACTTAACGTTTATCAACCCATCTCAAGAACCAAAACTGGCACAAGATGCAGGCGTTAAAGTAGATGGCGAAGTGGTGATTGAGTATCAAAAGCGCGTTGAGCACATTACACCACCATTTGCCGAGCAAGAGGTAACCAACTTGCTAGTTAGATTATCGCGTACCAATCAGCAAGCCGTGATGTATTTAGACGGCCATGGCGAGCGCAATTTGTTAGGCGTTAGAAACCATGATATTGGTGAATTTGGTAAGCAATTAGAAGCCAAAGGCTTTAAGTTTGCCAACCCCGATTTAACCATTGCTCAAGCCGTACCTAGCAATGGCGCCATGCTGGTGATTGCTAGTCCGCAAGTCGATGTGAGCGATGTTGAAGCTAAAAAAATTAAAGCCTATCTTGATGCTGGCGGCAACTTACTATGGTTGTTAGATGACGATAACTTGCGCGGGCTAAACGAGGTGGCCGATTACCTGAGTTTACAAGTATCGCCTGGTATTGCCTTGGATATGGCCTCAGCGCAATATGGCGCAGATGCGCGCGTAGCGTTTGCCAGCCTTTATGGTGAGCACGCAATTACCACTAACTTTATGCTACGCACATTGTTTCCTGAAGCGCATCAGGTGACAGCAAGAGGCACTGATGAAAATGGCTGGAAAGTCAGCAATTTAGTAGAAGTAGCGCCTAACGGTTGGTTGTCTGCAAAGAAATTGGCCAAAGATGCCAAGCCGGTATTTGATGAAAAAAATGATAAGCGTGGGCCAATAAACATTGGCGTAGCTTTAGAGCGCACTTATGGTAAAAAAGGTCAGCGTGTCGTGGTAATGGGTAATGCCAACTTTTTATCAAATACCTTTATCACTAACGGTGGCAATTTGGATTTAGGTGTAAACATCATCAATTGGCTGGCAGGTGATGATAACCTCATTACGATTCAACCGATGCCGCTTAAAGATATCAATGTTTCCATTCCCGATACCGATCAAGGCCGCCTCGTCGCTTGGACAGTATTTCATGGCTTTCAATACTTTATCCCTCTCGGATTTATGATTGCAGGCTTTTACTTTTGGTGGAAGCGCAGAAGAGCTTAGGTACGGTTTCGGCTGAGCACTCCCTGAACTTGGTCGAAGGGCAACAAGTTTCAAGTTTAACTTTAGTTTTATAAGGCAACCATGAAAAAACGTTGGATCCTCAATTTAATTTTACTCAGTGTGGTAGCAAGTTTGGTTGCATTTTTATATATGCGCCCAAAAACTGAGGTCGCCCAAGCAAGTACGTATGAAGTATCACACTACAAATTAGCAGAATTTAATGCGATTAGCGTTGAGTTTCCAACCAAAGCAGCAGTAACTTTTGAAAAAACAGATGGCTTGTGGCGCCTGACAGCACCCCATAAAACCCGTGCGGATCAAGCTTCTGTGCAACGTATTTTAGCTATTGTTGCCGCAAACAGCGCAGAAAAAATTACTACAGAAGATTTAGGCAAGTTTGGGTTGAATAACCCCTCGATTAAACTCAAGTTATTTAGAGATCAAAATAACGCTGAAGTATTTTTGTTCGGCACCTACAATCCCGTCACTGGCGAACAATATATTGCACACCGAAATACCGTTTACCTAGTGTCTAGCACGTATGCCGAGGCCGCCTCAACGCAAGTTATTGAGTTGATTGATAAAGCACCGCTCAAGCCGACTGAAAAAGTGGCCGGATTTAATTTTAGCCGATTGGAACAATGGGAAGATGCTAAATTGAATGTAGATTTGGTGGATGGAAAGTGGAAGGCTTCTATCGCTAATGCCAAACCATTGCAAAATGAGCTCAACGAATGGCTGGACTACAACTGGGTGCATAACTTGGCTAAATCAGTCGAGTTATATACGCCAGATCGAAAAGTCACCTACCCCTCCTTTGAAGTGAAATTGGCGGATGGTCAAAAAATACATTTTGACAAAATTCAAGAGTCACCAGATTTAATACTGGGCCGCCCTGACGAGGGTTTGAAGTATTACTTTCCTCAAGACGTGGGCTTTGTCATGGTGAACCCGCCACTTAACTTACCAAATTAGACGAAGCGCCTGCGTTGTGATGTCATTGATGTATATGTTAAAAATATAAGATGCCAGAACTTCCAGAGGTTGAAACCACAAGGCTAGGCCTCATCCCACTATTGAATCAATCAGTGGCGCAAGTGACGATTCGCAATGGCTCACTGCGCTGGCCTATTCCATCAGATTTACCAAACATTCTCGCTGGGCAAACCCTTAAAGCATTAACGCGCCGGGCTAAGTATATTTTAGCGCATTTTGATCATGGCGCTTTACTGTTGCACTTGGGCATGTCGGGGCGAATTTGTTTGTTATCACAAAATGAGCCGCCACAAAAACATGATCACTTTGATATTCGTTTTGCAAACGGGCAAGTATTAAGACTACGTGACCCTCGCCGTTTTGGCGCAGTATTATGGGCAGGGTCGCAACCAGAGCAGCATGTATTGTTAAAATCATTAGGCCCAGAGCCATTAAGTGATGCATTTACCGGGCAATACTTACATACCCAGCTTCGCACACGTTCAGCCGCCATTAAAACTACCATTATGGATAGTCATTTAGTGGTTGGGGTGGGTAACATTTATGCCAGTGAATCATTATTTCGGGCACGTATTCAGCCTGAAATATCGGCTAAAAATTTGACGTTAGCTCAATGTGAACGCTTAGTGACTGAAATCAAAAGCACATTACAAGACGCGCTTGCCGCGGGCGGTAGCAGCTTGCGTGATTTTTTTGGCGCAGATGGTAACCCTGGCTATTTTCAGCAACAGTATTTTGTGTATGGGCGTGCTAATGACAAGGGCGGCGAGCCATGCCGAGTGTGTGGCGCTGCCATTAAGATGATTAGGCAAGGACAGCGTTCGACTTTTTATTGTGCTAATTGTCAGCCCTTAAGTTAGTCCTTCAATGTTGATGTGGGCGAGCAGCATGCTCGTGTAAGTAGCCGTGCGGTTGATGCGGTGTGCCAGCAATTTTTTGCGGCAACAGCGAGCCTAAAATCATCCCCACCACACTCACGCCTAAGCCAATCAGTTGCGGTGGAATTAAGCTGGCTTCACCAATTAACACTTCTATTATTATCCAAGTGCCGATGCCGCCGATAATGGCAGCCAGTGCACCCTGTGAGGTGGCTTTTTTCCAGAACGCTCCAAAAAATAGCGGGACAAACGCGCCGGCAAGTGTAATTTTATAGGCTGACTCCACCATGCCGAAAATCGAGAGTTCAGTGTTCAGCGCATAAAATAATACGCATAGCGCAAAGCCAACTAGGCAAATGCGCATCACACGTAAAAAGCCTTTATCTGTGAGGTGCGGTATGTAGCCACGTACGATGTTTTCTGCAAATGAGATGGAAGGCGCGAGTAGAGTAGCGGATGAGCAGCTCATAATTGCAGAGAGTACTGCGCCAAAAAATATGGCTTGTGTAAAAATAGGCGTGTGTTGCAACACTAAAGTCGGTAACACTCGTTGTGAATCTTCTAATACGAGTTTGCCGAACAATACGGGATCAATCAGCGTAGCGGCGTAGGCAATAAACATAGGTACAAAAGTAAAGCAGAAATAAACACTGGCGCCTAATATAGAGCCCCATAACGCAATTTTTGCGCTCTTGGCTGATGTGATGCGCTGAAATACATCTTGCTGTGGAATAGATCCCAGCATCATGGTCATCCAACCGCCTAAAAAGGTAACCCACACCCAAACATCTGCGCCCTTTGGAAATAAATCTAGTTTGCCAGCAGCCCGCGCATGCTCTATCACTGGGGCTACGCCACCAGTCATGTCAGATACAATACTGCCAATGTAAAGTAAGCCACCAATCACTACGATCATCTGTACAAAATCTAATACAGCCACTGAAAACATGCCGCCAAAAGTCGTGTAGGTGAGCACAATGGCGGTGCCGAGTATCATGCCAGTTTCTTCACTGACGGCACCATTGGTAATCATGTTAAAAATCAACCCCAAGGCTTTGATTTGCGCGGCGACCCAGCCCAAATACGAAATAACAATAGCAATGGTAGTGAGTACTTCTACCGTGCGGTTATAACGCATGCGATAAAAGTCGCCAAGAGTGATAATGTTGAGCTTGTAAAGTTGGGTAGAAAAGAAAAACCCGGCAATAATCAAGCACATGCTAGCACCAAATGGGTCGGCGGCAACGCCGTTCAATCCTTCGGTGACAAAGGTAGATGAGACGCCAAATATAGCCTCTGCACCAAACCAGGTAGCAAATACGGTTGCCATGACAACGGGTAATGGCAGGTGGCGGCCAGCCACTGCGTAATCTTTAGTATTTTTGACGCGGGTGGCTGCGACCAAGCCAATGGTGATAGAGATTAGCAAGTAAATAGCGACAAACCAAATCAGCATTGCAAGTTCCTTATTGCTTATTTCTCATGGTTAGAAAGTGAAAAATATACTCGCCAAACTTAATGCTTCTACCAATATGAGGAGTGCGACAGCAATGACTAGACGCTTTTGCCAATAAGCTTGTTGTTGCTGAGTTTTGATCAACATATTCATCGAAGTTCGAATAGGCGCGTTAATTTCGGCCTGTGTTTTTTGGCTAAGAAGTTCATGTAGCAACCGTGGTATTTCTGGCAGGTTTTTTGCAATAAAAGGAATTTCATTTTTTAGCGTTTTAACTACTGCGCGCCAACCTACTTGCTCGCTCATCCAGCGCGTTAAAAAAGGTTGTGCACTTTTCCATAAGTCTAGGTTGGGGTCTAGCTCTCGACCTAACCCTTCAATATTCAGTAAGGTTTTTTGTAGCATAATAAGCTGCGGTTGAATAATGACACCAAAGCGGCGTGCCATTTGAAACAGGCTCAACAAGGTGCGTGCAAATGAAATATCTTTAAGTGGTTTGTTAAAAATAGGCTCACAGATAGCACGCACAGCGGTTTCTAATTCTTCACGTTTGGTGTCAGCTGGCACCCAGCCGGAATCAATATGCGCTTGCGCCACATCGCGGTAATCTTGATTAAAAAATGCTAAGAAATTACGTGCCAGATAGTATTTATCGGTATTACTTAAAGAACCCATAATGCCGAAATCCAACGCGATATATTTACCGTCATCCGCCACTTGAATGTTGCCAGGATGCATATCAGCATGAAAAAACCCATCTCGAAATACCTGGGTAAAGAATATTTCAACGCCATCGCGTGCGAGCTTTGGAATATCAACCCCTTTTGCAACCAATACGTCACGTTGACTAATGGGTGTACCATGCATACGCTGCATGACCATGACTTCTTTACGGCACCAATCCCAATACACTTCAGGCACAATCAGCATCGATTTATCGGCAAAATTACGCCCCAGTAAGCTGCAGTTGGCGGCTTCCAAGGTTAAATCAAGCTCGCTTTGCGTGTGCCTTGCAAACTCTGTAACAATTTCACGTGGTTTGAGTTTTTTGAACTCCGCTGACAGGGCCTGAATCAGCCAAGCCATCGTATCCATTAAGCGTAAATCTTGCGCAATAGTGGCTTCAATATTTGGACGCAATACTTTAATTGCAACAGGTTGGCCGTCTGGTAAGTGAGCAAAATGCACTTGTGCGACAGATGCGCTGGCAATGGGCGTTTCATCGAACTGCGAAAAAAGCACTGACAGCGGCTGGTTAAAAGCGCGTGTAATCACTTGTTCAACCTCAGCAAAAGCAAAAGGCGGCACTTGATCTTGCAGTTTTGCCAGTTCATCTGCAATGTCAAGCGGGATTAAATCACGTCTGGTAGAAAGCATTTGTCCAAACTTAACAAAAATTGGACCTAGTGTTTCAAGCGCGAGCCGTAAGCGCTCACCACGCGAACGCTGTTTGTTGCGCCAGAATAGTAAGCCGCTAATGATAGATTGCAAGGGTTTTAATTTGGTGTGACTTAAAATCAGCTCATCTAAGCTAAAGCGCAACACCGTGAAAATAATATAGATTAGCCTGAAAATGCGCATAAATTTATTCAATATTCTTTTTTATTGGTTGAAGTCGGCTGCTACTGCATTGGTGTTGGCCAGTTTGTTTAATCTTTTTTCAAGGCGCTCTACATCTGCACGTAAGGTGTCCACCTCGGCATTAAACTGCTCTACATGACGTTTTTTAGCAATCATCGGCTTTTCTTCTTGCCAGTATTCACTGAGCATTTCAGTCAGGTTAATGCCGGTTTCCTTCACAGTGTTGACTACCTGACGCCCAAGTTCGCCGAGCTTATAGGCAGGCACATCCCCTACAGTTTTGCTCAAATCATCTTCATAATCCCAGCGCATGTTGCTAAATACTTTAGCGAGCTCGGTTGCTAAGTGGGTATCACCTTCAATTTTAATTTGTAATTTGGCAGCTTCATCTTTTGCAATTAAACGTAGTAATAAACTTGGCGCAATGGTGATAGTGGCATCCGGAATATTGGTATCCCCTGCAATTGCCAAGTTGCCGTTCTCTAAAATGACTAACGATGTATTCACTAGCGCGATATTAAGCTGCACTGACTTGCCTGCAAATGGTTGCAACAAGTCATTGGCCCAACTGTTCTGAGCAATAAGATGTTGGAGTAGTCGGGTAGAAATCTGCTTGAACATCAGGTTTTATAACCTTTGTGTAATGCAACTACGCCTGCCGCCAAGTTGTAGTAGTCAACTTTACTCAAGCCCGCGTCTATCATCATTTGCTTGAGTGTTTCCTGATCTGGATGCATACGAATTGATTCAGCAAGGTACTGATAGCTTTCCGCATCTTTAGCCAGCAATTTACCCATGAGCGGTAATAATTTGAACGAGTAAGCATCGTAAGCCTTAGCCAGCGGCTGCCATACTTTTGAAAATTCCAGCACTAGTAATCTGCCGCCAACTTTGAGCACGCGTTGCATTTCAGCCAATGCGCGGTCTTTATGTGTCATGTTACGCAAGCCAAATGCCACGATCACGCAGTCAAAATATTGGTCAGGAAATGGAAGTTTTTCTGCATCGCATTGTAATGCCGGCACATTTAAACCGGCATCCAGCATGCGGTCACGCCCAACGCCTAACATTGAAGCGTTGATGTCGGTGAGGATGACTTGGCCAGTACCACCCACTTCTTTAGCAAATAGTTTAGACAAGTCGCCACTGCCGCCGGCAATATCCAGCACTTTGTCGCCCGCACCTACGCCGCTGATGCCCACTGCAAAGCGTTTCCAACTGCGATGCAGTCCTGCCGACATCACATCATTCATGAGGTCATATTTACTGGCAACGGAATGAAAAACCTCAGCAACTTTTTTTGCCTTTTCAGCTTCCGCAACTGTTTTGTAGCCAAAATGCGTGTTTTGTTCGGTGGTCATGACATTACTTCCTCTAAACTTGTGCTTTGCGCTTAACACCCGCAACACTTAATTTACCTAAGTATTCGAGCCATAGCGATTCATAATCACGCGCTAACGCATACAGGTAATCCCAGGAGTATAGGCCAGTGTCGTGGTCGTCAGAAAATACAAGCTTTACTGCATAATTGCCAACGGGTTGTATGGCTGTGATATTGACATCTTCTTTGCCGACTTGTAGCACTTCTTGCCCTACCCCATGCCCGCGCACTTCTGCTGAGGGCGAGTAAACGCGCAAAAACTCGCAAGACAACATGCACTCAGTGCCGTTATCAAATTTTATTTCCAGTAGCCGTGAAGATTGATGCAGTTTAATGTCTATCGGGCGAGGTGAATTGGGGGTTAGGCCGCTCATAAAAGATTAAATTATTTTCAAAAGTGAGATGATAACAGAATGGCTTAACTAGATAGTAAACGAAAACAATTGTTGATATTGCAAGATGGTAACCACTTGTTATAAAAAATAAACCGCTTATCAGAATTCTATTGATAATGAAGCTAATAGTGAATTGATTTGTTTGCATATTCAATTAAGAATGATAGAGTTACACTACCTAAAAGTGGTTTGAGGACCATCATGGCTGACAATAAATTAGCACAACATTTTGCAGTATATTCTGAGTGGCGCAAGGCGCTGGTTGATACCATTTGTGATTATCGTAACTGGTTAAACGAACAAGAGCTCAATGATGCTCAGGTTGATCAGCGCATACAGCAGTTGCTGGAAAGATTGCGTGAAGACAAACTCAATGTGGCTTTCGTAGCAGAGTTTTCTCGTGGCAAATCAGAACTCATCAATGCAATATTCTTTGCCGGTTATGGTACGCGTTTGCTACCATCAAGTGCGGGTCGCACCACCATGTGCCCTACCGAGTTGCTGTACGACAAAACCAAGCCAACTTCAATCATGATGTTGCCAATTGAAACTAGGCTCTCAGATGCAACCACCTCTGAATACAAGCGTTACCCAGACGAGTGGAAAACGGTCACATTTGATGTCGAGTCCAACGAAAGTATGGTTAACGCATTTAAAGAGGTCAGCAATACCAAGTCTGTTTCTGTACAAGAGGCTGAAAAATACGGCTTGTTTGACCCAAACAGTGCCGATGATGCGCTAAGCTTAAATAAAGATGGCACCATTGACGTGCCGTGTTGGCGATATGCTGTCATCAACTTTCCTCACCCACTGCTTGAGCAAGGTTTAGTCATTTTAGATACCCCCGGCCTGAATGCGATTGGTACAGAGCCAGAGCTTACGCTTAACATGTTACCCAACGCACATGCTGTACTGTTTATATTGGCAGCTGACACTGGTGTGACTAAATCTGAAATTGATGTATGGCGTCAATATATTAGTGGTACGCGCTGGAAACAAAAGGGACGTCTTGCCGTACTCAATAAAATTGACGGCCTTTGGGATGAACTCAAGAATGAAACAGAAATTCAAAAAGAACTAACCAAACAAATTAAAACAAGTGCTGAGTTACTTGGGTTGGATACGCATCAAATATTTCCAGTTTCTGCACAAAAAGGCCTGCTGGCAAAAGTTAACCATGATGACGCTCTGCTTGAAAAAAGCCGTGTACTAGAGTTAGAAAAAGCTTTATCTGAAGAGCTTATCCCATCGAAAAAAGAAATTGTTCGCGATAATACACAAAATGAAATAGAAGATTTAATTTCCAACTCTCACGTTATTCTAGAGGCGCGTTTTTCGGGTATCAATGACCAATTAGTTGAGTTGCGTGGTTTACGCGGAAAAAATGAAGATGTTGTTGAGCACATGATGAATAAGGTCAAAGTTGATAAAGAAAACTTTGAAAAAGGTCTGCAACGCTTCCAAGCGCTACGTAGTATTTTTTCACAGCATACCAATCGCCTATTTACCCTGCTTGGAATGGAATCTCTCAAATCGCATGTGCATAAAACACGCGAAACCATGATTGATGCAAATTTCACCAAAACCATTCGCGTGGCGATGGACAACTTTTTCAGCGAATTGAGAAACCGTTTAATATCATCCGATGAGCAAATTGATGAAATTAAACAAATGATGGACGTAATGTATGAAAAGTTCTCTAAAGAACACGGGTTGCGCAAATCGGAACCGCCAGCATTCTCAACCTTACGCTATCAAAAAGAATTGTCTAAATTAGAGCGTGCGTATAAAGAGCAATTTAATACGGCATTCAATATGATTGCTAACGAAAAAATGACATTAACCAGCAAGTTCTTTGAAACATTAGCTAGCCGAGTAATTCACGTATTTGAAGTGGCTAACCGTGATATTGAAAACTGGCTAAAAGCCGTGATTGCGCCGATGGAATCTCAAGTGCGTGAGCATCAATTGCAACTACGTCGCCGCTTAGAGAGCATTAAACGTATTTACAAGGCGACTGATACCCTGGAAGACCGGATTGCTGAACTGGAAGCGATTGAGAAAAGCATTCAGGCACAGTTGGATGACTTGAAAATATTGCGTATGCATATGAAAAATGCATTGGCTTTTGAACCTGCCCAAGAAGTGATGGCGGCCTAAACTTAATGTTTATGACCAATAAAAAAGGCTGCGATGCAGCCTTTTTTATTGGTGTAAAATCTAACCCTTGATGTTAAAAATCAGCGACTCGCCAACATGAGTGTTTTCATTTTTTGCATGGCTTTTTGCTCAATTTGACGAATACGCTCCGCTGAAACACCAAATTCCGCCGCAAGTTCATGCAATGTCTTTCCACCAGTTTCCTGAAGCCAACGCGCCTCTACTACGCGACGACTTCTATCGTCTAAGTTCTGTAGCGCACTTGTTAAGTCAGCGGTCTCTGCGAACTCAGCCTGCTTTGCCTCTAACGCTTCTGACGGGGTATGACTTTCGTCTTGCAGGTAAGCAATCGGACTGTAATGCTCATCGCTATCGTCATCAATGTTGGCCTCAAGCGAAATCTCATGACCATTAAGACGCGCCTCCATCTCAATCACCTCTTCAGGCTTAACATTGAGTTCTCGAGCAATATGGGCAACTTCAGTTGGCTGCAGGCTGTTGATACCTGATTTCATACTGCGTAAATTAAAGAATAACTTACGCTGCGCCTTGGTGGTGGCAATTTTCACCAAACGCCAATTACGTACAATATATTCATGTATTTCCGCTTTAATCCAGTGCATTGCAAACGAAACCAAGCGTACGCCGCGCTCCGGGTCGAAACGCTTGACCGCCTTCATCAGTCCGATATTGCCTTCTTGAATTAAGTCCGCCTGCGGCAGACCGTAACCAGTATAGCCACGTGCAATGCTGGCAACCAAGCGTAGATGAGAAACAATAAGTTTACGTGCAGCTTCTAAATCATTTTCTTGCTTAAACTTTACGGCAAGCGAATGCTCTTCTTCTGCGCTGAGAAGTGGATAAGCTTTAATAACCCTAGCGTAGTACTCCAAGCTGTCATTTGCGGCTATTACAGGTAATGTTAATGCGTTTGTCATTGAGTTTTAATCCTCTCGTTTCCATATTCTAGCACTCACCATTGGAGAGTGCTAGTGCATAAAAGTTCAATTAGGTCAGTACTTGTTATTCTTTGACATTAAAGTCGTTAACATTGCATTAAAGTTGTTAACAGTACATTAAAGTTGTTAACAAAGTCCCTTAATTATTTTATTGATATATTGTAAATACTCACAGAAGTGGCAAATTGAATACTTCAATTATCCATAAATTTGATTCTTCTCAGTGGAATTTCTAGCTAAACCAAACAGGCAATTTTGAATTTATAGACACCAATTAATTATCACTATGAAATATCCCATATAAGGGATAAAAAATGTTTATAAACAATAGGTTAATAAAAAACTAGAATTGACAATCATCTTTTTTTTTGTTTACATTTAGTAAATTGAAAAAGGAGAAGTTATGAAATCGTAAAACAAAAAAGCCAAAGTTTGCAGACTTTGGCGTTCTTGCAAAATGGGGGTGAGCCCATAATGACATTTCGAATCTCAATTCTACACGCCTTTGTTTTCGTGTCAACACCCCCTCTATTCGCTAAATTTATTTTTAAATATTTTATGGGCATTTTTGTGTCTGTGAAACGAGGAGTTATGTTATGAGGAAGGGTAGGAAATTTACGCCAACTTTATTGAAAAGCTGGAAAAAAAAGAATCGTGGAGAGGGGCTTGGGGCTAACTATACCTCATGGCACCAAATTACTCGGGCTGATCCTGGAAGTATGGGGAAGTCTAGAATTCAGAATAACAATCTATTCGGGAGATCGATGGATTTTTTATCAGACACAGAGTTTGCTGTATTTTGCTTTGCACAAATGTTGCCCAATGTCTGTGATGTTCGCGAGCAATATCCATTGAATTTATTAGAGCATCCATGTGATATATCTACTTACCTTGTTAGTAAGTTATCTACAAACACAAAAGGAACGCTTGAGATTGCAAATTCTCTTGGGATTTCACATCCTAGGGTTAAAAAAAATGGTGATGCAGTTGATTGGGTTATGACTACCGATTTGTTGGTGACAATTAAGGATCCAATTGCGGGATATCAGTTGTTAGCGCTAAGTGTCAAAGACAAAGCATCTGACCAGTTATCAGAAAGGCAAATAAATTTATTACAACTAGAACGAGAATATTGGACTATACAGGGAGTTAATTGGCTTTTAATAACGCCCGAGGTTTACTGTAAGTCGGTTGCAGTGACTCTTAAAACCTATGCGCCTTATGCAATTTCAGACAGTATGGTTGATAAGGATTTAATTACCAAAGCTATGAATCTTATACCCTTAATGAATGAAATGCCTTTGTCAAAGATATTATTGTTATTAGAAGACGCCCTCAATGTTTCTCAAGGAATGGCTCAAAAAGTTTTTTGGCAAGGCGTTTGGAAAGGGGCTATTCCAATTAATCTGAGGCGAAAACCGACACCTCATAGTCAAATAAATTTATTAAGTTATGAAGATTTTTGGCTGCAAAATCCTGTTGTTGCAGGGAGATCATCATGTCTTTAATAATATTTAACTCTGTCTTAAAAATAGATAACGTTGAACATAAAGGCTTTTGGAGGGTAGTTGCATCTTCATCAGAAAGTGAAGTGGTTTTCTTAGCCTGTATTCCTGAAAAGAATGAATCAGAACCGAAAAAAAGTATTCATTCCCAATCTATTTTAAAACCGGTTCCTAGAGAGATTCTCTTAGATTTACACAGTACTGGCATTTTAAAAATCATTGAATTAGAAGTTGATCCGCAACTTAGAAGGCAGCCTGGGGATTTAGATGAAAAATCTCAGAAAATTTATCAGCAACGTGTAAAAGTTATGACTGATTTTTTCAAGCATGACAAATTATGCGATGCCTTATATTCATCTAGGGGGCTTGGAGAACTCGTCTCTAATGCAATTAAACTTCATAAGTGCTCTAGAGTTTATGTATATAAATTATTCAAACTGCTATGCGTTCATGGGTTTGAAGCTGGATCACTTCATGATAGATATGATATGTCTGGGGCTCCAGGAGTTAAACGGCCATTCACAGAAGGTGGGAATAAAGTTGGTCCAAAAACTAATATTGTCAAAGTTGGTGGTACAGAAGATTTTCCGCAATCGGGTGTTACAGCAGAGGATAGAGTCAAGATAATTGCGGCGTATGACCGAATACCAAATCCAAAGCCATCGTTTCAAGAAATGTATGATCAAATTATAGAAAAGGTTTATGTAAATAAATATATACAAAAATTAGATGGCAGGGTAGCAGTCATGCCACCCCAAGGCAGCTTTCCTAATCAAAGACAAGTACGTTACATAATCGAATCCTGCACTTCTGAACTAGATCGACTAATCGCAAAAACTACAGCAGGACACTTTACGAGAAATTCTCGAGGGCTTTCTGGACATGCATGGGAGGGTATAGCAGGACCAGGGCATCGTTACGCGATTGACTCCACCATAGGCGATATCTATTTAAGAAGTAGTATTAATAGAGCTTGGATTATAGGAAGACCAATTGTTTATATTGTTGTTGATGTTTGGTCTACTGCTGTTGTAGGGTTTCATGTATGTTTAAACGGACCTTCGTGGGAAACAGCAAAAGTAGCATTGTTTTCCACTGTAGCAGACCCTAAGTTAATTGGAGAGTTGTGGGGGTACGAAGCGCGTATATCCCTTTTTCCGTTCCCAACACTTCCATATGAGCTCATGAGTGACCGCGGCGAGTATCTTAGTATAGCGGCACGAAATACCTCAAAAGAGTTAGGATATGACGCTACATTTAACCCGGCATATCGCCCTGATTTGAAAGGTTTGGTAGAAGTACTAAATCGGATAGCCAAGGACAAACAATACTTTTTCTTACCAGGTGCAATTGACGCGCGGCGCAAAGAGTTAGAACTAAGAACTGACTACAAAGAGTCAGCATATACTCTGAGAGAGTACGCCCAATATTTGCATAGGATATTTACTCACTACAATTTAACTGCTAATAGAAGTCATAGACTTACGAGCGAAATGATTGCTATGGGAGTTAGCCCTACTCCTGCTGGATTATGGAGATTCGGGCATGAGGTTGGTTGCGGATACCTTAAATCAACTACCTTTTCTAGACTGGTAACAAATTTATTGCCTCTTCGTAAATCTGTAATCACAAAGAAAGGGATATATCTAGGTCAGCTTGAGTATGATTTTTCTGAGTCAGCAAATAGAAATTGGACAGTTAACGCTAGAAACTTTGGCTACTCGTCGATTTTAACCCATACCTTCCCAGGCTCTACATCAAAGATATGGTGGCCTGATACTACTTCTAGTAATTTGCATGAATTTAAGTTGTCGATGAATGCACGTGTGCCAGATGATATTACGCATTACGACTGGGCTGATGCCTATGCTTACAACAACCTTTACAATCGTGACAGAGAATATGAGCGACTGTCACAATCGATTCAGAACAACATAGATGTTGATGCTCTCACTGCTAATGCTATTAGATTAACCACTGAGGCGGAGGCTCAGTATTTCGGACCCAAAGTCGGTGTTAATGATGCAAGGGGTTTTGAAACAAAAACTACTACGCCAGCCCCAGTGCAGATGTCGGTAGAGACAGAGTCTGAGCCAGAAGAAAATCAGACAGACGCTGCCTATCAAGAGCTTATGGATCGTATTTACTCAGCTGCAAATAGCCAACGCAAGGAGGAAGATGATGCCATTTGATCCTCAATTAATACCTGCGTATAAGAGTAATATATTAATCTCAGCCTGCGGTCCAATTTTAAGTAAAGAGGAGTTGCTCAAGTGCCTTTCTTATACTCCTGATGTTCCTAAGAATCTTGAGAACATACCTGTCGAAGTCCGAAAACATCAAATGATGTCAACCCGTATGCTTCACATACCAAGTAAATCAGGTATTGAGGTTGCTCAGACCATTGATTTGATGCTCCGCCAAGGCTACGTTAACCGTAATCCTAAGAATGTGTCGACATGGAGAGTGTTATACAATGATTCAAATTGTTGAATTGCATTAATAATTGACCCACCAATTGCATTTAAAATTGACCCACCCTTAGTAGTTAATTTAGCACAAATTTATAGGGTTTGTATGGTGATGTTGTTCTCCTTTTGATTGTTAGCAGT
>JABFQV010000006.1 GCA_013141495.1 Methylotenera sp.
AGTCCCCAGCCCCTCATTATGAAATGCCCTTTTTGCGGTGTTGATGATACCCAAGTGATTGACTCAAGAGTCAATGATGAAGGGGATTCTATTCGTCGGCGCCGTAAGTGTGGGGCATGTGATAAGCGCTTTACAACTTATGAAACGGCTGAGTTACACTTGCCTCAGGTGGTAAAACAAAATGGCACGCGAGAGGAGTTTAAACGTGAAAAATTACGACTTTCATTCACGCGGGCTTTGCATAAGCGTCCTGTGCCTACAGAGTATGTAGATAACGCGTTAAATCATATTACACAAAAAATATTGAGTTTAGGTGAGCGCGAAGTGCCTGCGCGCGATTTAGGCGAGATGGTGATGCACGAGCTTAAAATGATGGACAAAGTCGCTTATATTCGCTTTGCCTCGGTGTATCGAAGCTTCTCTGATGTGGATGACTTTAGCGATGTGATTCGTGATTTGGATTTGCCTCCGCAAGCTAAGCGCCGCAGTACTGACGATGATAAAGGGTAGCGAATCATGAAGCTAATCAACTGGGCGTCGATAGTGTTTGCTGTGTTTACTTTAATACTGACCATTGCGTTTTTTAGTTGGTGGATGATGAAAGACCGCATTGTTTTTGGTAATGAGCAGTTTGACCAAGTTAAATGGATGCAAGCTGTTTCTAGCATCAATCATGCGTGTAAGCGCGGTGATATGGCGTATGATTTGCAGCAGAATATTTTAGTAAAAGGCACGCCAAGAGAGGCGGTGCATGTGCTTTTAGGTCGTCCAAGTTATGAGGACGCTGCCAGCGTAGAATATGATTTAGGCCAATGTATGCATGTTTATCATGGCTTGCTTATATTCTTTGATAAAAATAGCCGTTTAATTTCAAGTCGTATTTCTTCGCATTAAATTGCGCATCATTTAACTGTCATTACCGTGTACACAATCATTCAACACACCTACATGACACTTGCCCTGCGCTTGGCAGAGCAGGGTTTGTATTCCACTAGTCCAAACCCACGTGTAGGTTGTGTCATTGTTAAAAATAATCAAATTGTAGGGCAAGGTGCGCATCTGAAAGCCGGCGAACCGCATGCCGAGGTGTTTGCATTGCGGCAAGCTGGCACGCAGGCAAAAGATGCAGATATTTACGTAACCTTAGAGCCGTGCAGCCACTTTGGTAAAACGCCGCCTTGTGTACAGGCGGTGATTGCAGCTAAGCCTCAGCGCGTCATTATTGCCATGCAAGACCCGAACCCGCTGGTGGCAGGACGTAGTATTGCGGCACTGCGTGCCCAGGGTATTGAGGTCATCGTGGGCGTGATGGAGCAAGAAGCGCTGACGCTGAACTTGGGCTTTGTTTCACGCATGGCGCGTGGTTTGCCGTATGTGCGCAGCAAAGTTGCGGCCAGTCTGGATGGGCGTACCGCGCTTAAAAATGGGCAAAGCCAATGGATTACAGGTGAGCCTGCACGGCTGGATGTGCAACATTGGCGTGCGCAGTCTTGCGCTATAGTGACAGGCATAGGCACGGTGTTAGCCGACAATCCGAGCATGACCGTGCGCTTGCCTGACGCTCCTCGCCAACCACTACGTGTGATTGTGGATAGCAACTTGCAAACGCCAGTCGATTGTAAAATGCTAGATGCGGCTATGCTTAAACATAGCCCGGTGCTAATCGCTTATGCACAAGATCATCATCAAGCGCAAACCCTATTTGCCGCTGGTGCCGCGCTAATTCAGTTAGCTGATGTCAATCATCGTGTTGATTTAAGCGCTTTATTTAAACACTTGGCACAATGTGGTATTAACGAAGTATTGGTTGAGGCTGGTCAGGGTTTGAATGGCGCGCTATTACATGCCAATTTTATAGATGAATTTATTTTTTACTATGCCCCAAAGCTGATGGGTACGGATGCACAAGCGATGTTTGCAATTCCGGAAATCACTGTAATGCAACAGGTAGCAGAGTTGCAGATTTTAGATGTGCGTCAAATAGGCGGTGACATTCGCTTACGTGCGAAGCCAGTAAAGCCAAAAACTAACTAAGCTTAGAGAAAACAATTGCGCACAAAATTTACCAAACAAAGCATTGTCTTGTTCTATACCTTAAATCATTCATACGATTTCATTCTTCTATATGATATGCATGCTTTGAATCTGTTCGTGTTTTTTAGTATTTTTTTGAGGACAAGCTTTTTTTTAATGTAATTAACGACTAAAAATGCTCATTGATACTCATTGTCACCTAGATGCGGCTGAGTTTAATGCAGACCGTGACCATGTTGTTGCGCAAGCGCTTCAGCATGGCGTGTCGCGCATTGTTGTGCCCGCCGTGGCGCGCAATAACTTTGATGCCGTCATTGCGTTATGTAATCAACACAAACATTGCGTCTATGCGCTTGGTATTCATCCTATGTTTGTGGATAGCGCATCCATCGATGATATTGAAACACTTAAAGTTTATGTGCAAAACAATCATCCGGTAGCGATTGGTGAAATCGGTTTGGATTATTTTCTGACTAATCCTAAAACGCACCCTGAAAATGCTAAGCGCCAGGCTTACTTTTTTACTGAGCAGCTAAAAATTGCCCGGCAATTTGAGTTGCCAGTGATTTTGCATGTACGGCATGCGATAGACACTGTGTTGAAGTATTTACGGCGCCATAGGGTTGTAGGTGGTATTGCACATGCATTTAATGGTAGCTTTCAGCAGGCAGAGCAATTTGTTGCGCTCGGATTTAAACTTGGGTTTGGCGGTGCGATGACATATGAGCGCGCATTAAAAATTAGGGAGCTTGCAACCAAGTTGCCATTAGAGGCTTTAGTTTTAGAAACAGATGCGCCAGACATGCCACCTGAATGGGTGGGTGTTAAAGGTAGAAATAGCCCATTAGAACTGTCGAGAATTGCGCAGGTTTTAGCGGATTTAAGGCAAGTAAATGTGTCGCAAGTGCTTGATATTACTAGCACCAATGCATTAAAAGTTTTACCAAAATTAGCCGACTTATGCACACCAGTTAATGCGCTACATTAAGTAGCTTAAAAAAACCTTAATAATCAAGGGGTGTTTTGTAACTTATTGATTATTATAAGTTTAATAATAGATTAAAAATTAAGCGATTTAAAAAAACCCTTATAAATTGGTAGGTTACATTTTAGAGTCACAGTTATTCACAAAGTTATCCACAGATAATGTGGAGAGTATTTTTAACATTCGGGAACTTTTTAATACCAGTGCTTGGCATCCCCACAGAATATATCTGCTAAAGCATATTATTCGTGTGTGAAAGTCAACTTTTTTAATTTTTAATTTCATTAAAAATAGATGGTTTTTTTATTGGGTTAACTTAATTTTCATGCTAGTAAATCATCAGCAATATCGCACTATTTGGCCTAGTCCTGGTTTTGGGCAAGTTTTTAGCACCGAGCTTAGAACGGTTGAGGTCATCGATCAAACAAAATTGCCACATGTGTTTGAGATTGCAAAAATTGGCAACCTGCAACAAATGATTACAGCGATTAAAACCATGCAAGTGCGCGGAGCGCCGCTCATAGGAGCTGCCGCAGCTTATGGTGTTGCTTTGGCTACGCAGCAAGATAGTGGCGACGAGCATTTGCAACTGGCAGCAAAGCTGCTGGTTCAAAGCCGCCCTACTGCGGTGAACTTGAGGTGGGCAGTGCAACGCATGCTTAGTGTGTTATTACCGCTACCCGTTGCGGATAGGGTGCGGGCCGCGTGGGCGGAGGCGGCGTTAATTTGTGATGAAGATGTGTTGTTAAATCAGGCGATTGGTGTACATGGCTTAGCGTTAATTCGCGCGCTACACCTTAAAAAATCTGGCACGATTCACATTCTCACGCATTGCAATGCGGGCTGGCTAGCCACGGTGGATTTTGGTACTGCGCTGGCACCGATTTATGCAGCCCATGATGCGGGGATAGATGTGCATGTATGGGTAGGTGAAACTCGCCCCCGCAATCAGGGCGCAAGCCTTACTGCGTGGGAGTTGGGTCAGCACGGCGTGCCACATACGGTTGTCAGCGATAATGCCGGCGGGCATTTAATGCAGCAAGGTCAAGTGGATATGGTGATTGTGGGTGCCGACCGTGTGACGGCGACAGGTGATGTGTGCAATAAAATTGGCACTTATTTAAAAGCTCTGGCGGCTTTTGATAGTTCGCAGTCAGGGCATCATGTTCCGTTTTATGCCGCAGTGCCAACGCCCACGATAGATTGGGCTATCGAAGATGGAATACAGCACATTGAGATTGAAGAGCGCGATGGTGATGAGTTGGCGTGGATGAGTGGCCGACTGGCTGACGGCACAATCGCAACCGTCAATATTTTGCCGCATGGCACAAAGGTGGCCAACCCAGCCTTTGATGTAACCCCCGCAAGGCTGGTTACGGGTATTATTACCGAGCAGGGCGTTTTTGCGCCTAATCAATTAAAAACGATGAAGAGATAAATCAATGCCGCAATCATTAAAAAACGCGCGCGAGCAGCTATTAAGCATTAGTCATCAGCTAAGTCGCTTAGGATTAAATCGAGGTACTTCAGGTAATGCAAGTGTGCGAGTGAGTAATGAGGCAGGGCAGACGGGCTTCTTGATTACGCCATCGGGCGTGGCGGTAGAAAGCATGATGCCCGCTGATATGGTGTGGATGGATTTTGCAGGCAATACAGAATTTGGCAAGCAGCCATCAAGTGAATGGCGGTTTCATCTGGACATTCTGCAACAGAAACTAGAAGTCAATGGCGTTATCCACACGCATAGTATGTTTGCAACAACGCTGAGTACGTTGCGGCTTGATATCCCAGCGTTTCATTACATGATCGCTTTGGCAGGCGGAGATAGCATCCGTTGTGCGCCTTATGCGTTATTTGGCAGTCAGCAGCTGTCTGATAATGCGTTATTGGCGCTACAAGATCGCAACGCTTGCTTGTTAGCTAACCATGGCATGATAACAATCGGCGAAACTTTGGAAAAAGCGCTCAATATTACACAAGAGGTTGAAACTTTATGCGAGCAATATCTACATGCATTACAAGTTGGCAAGCCGTTTATCTTGAGTCAGCAGGAAATGCTTGAGGTGCAAGAAAAATTTAAGGGATATGGCGCGTGGAAAAATAGCGCTAAGGTGAAAAGTAATTCTTAATTATCGTGCGAGAAAATAAAACCGCTTTCATGAGTTTTCGTTTGTAGGCGCATGGGCTTTAAAGTAAAATAGACTCCCGTCTGCAATAATAAATTAAGTGCGCGTCCCATGACCAAATATGTATTCGTAACCGGCGGTGTTGTTTCTTCTCTTGGTAAAGGGATCGCCGCCGCCAGCCTTGGCGCTATTTTAGAGTCACGTGGTATTAAAGTCACCATGCTGAAACTAGACCCCTATATCAACGTTGACCCTGGCACCATGAGCCCATTTCAGCACGGCGAGGTGTTTGTCACCGATGACGGCGCAGAAACAGATCTTGATTTGGGTCATTATGAGCGTTTTATCAGCCAGCGCATGGGTAAGCGTAATAATTTCACTGCTGGCCAAATTTACGAAACCGTGATTAAAAAAGAGCGTCGCGGTGAGTATTTAGGTAAAACCGTGCAGGTTATTCCACATATTACCGATGAAATCAAAGCGCACGTGAAACGTGGCGCTGAAGGTGCCGATGTTGCCATTGTTGAAGTGGGCGGCACCGTGGGTGATATTGAGTCGCTACCGTTTCTTGAGGCGATTCGTCAGATGGGTTTTGAAGAAGGCCGAAATAATGCCTGTTATATTCATTTAACTCTCTTACCTTGGATTCCAACTGCTGGTGAACTCAAAACCAAGCCTACGCAGCACTCTGTAAAAGAGTTGCGAAGCATTGGTATTCAGCCCGACATCCTGCTGTGCCGTGCCGACCGTGACATCCCTGAAGAAGAACGTAGAAAAATAGCCTTATTCACCAATGTAGCGCCAGAGGCAGTGATTAGCGCAATTGATGCTGACTCTATTTATAAAATCCCCGGCCTGTTGCATGATCAGCATTTGGATGCGATTGTTTGTAAAAAATTAGAGATCGAAGCGAAGCCCGCTGATTTGCATGAGTGGGAAAAAATTGCCACTGCATTAGCAAACCCGAAACATTTGGTGAATGTTGCGTTTGTAGGTAAATACGTTGATTTAACCGAGTCATACAAATCACTGACTGAAGCGTTGATTCACGCCGGCATTCATACTGAATCCAAAGTCAAAATTCACTATATAGACTCAGAAGATATTGAGCAAAATGGTACTGATGCGCTGGCTGGCATGGATGCAATTTTAGTCCCAGGTGGCTTTGGCGTGCGTGGTACTGAAGGCAAAATTGCTGCCATTCAATATGCGCGTGAAAATAAAATACCTTACTTAGGTATTTGTTTAGGTATGCAGTTAGCGGTGATTGAGTTTGCACGCCATGTTGCAGGTTTAACAGATGCTAACAGTACAGAATTTAACCCAGACGCTACTTACAAGCTCATTGGTTTAATTGATGAGTGGCAAGATGCCTCAGGCAACATTGAAAAGCGTGATGAAAATTCAGACCTTGGCGGCACCATGCGTTTAGGCGCACAAGCTTGCCCGGTTGTGCCAAATACTTTGGCAGCTGGCATTTATGGCGCGCAAGTGAATGAGCGTCATCGTCACCGTTATGAAGTGAATAATCATTATGTTGAGCAACTGAAAGCTGCGGGTTTGGTGGTTGCTGCCAGAACGCCAACTGAAGACTTGTGCGAGATGATCGAATTGCCGCAGAGCGTTCACCCTTGGTTTGTGGCATGTCAATTTCACCCAGAGTTCACCTCTAACCCACGCGCAGGGCACCCATTGTTTACTGCTTATGTGAAAGCGGCATTAGCGAACAAAAAAGCTTAATCAATAGGCATCTGCGGCAAAATTAAATAAGGTTTTGAATATGAAATTATGTAACTTTGATGTAGGTCTTGAGCATCCTTTATTTTTGATTGCAGGGCCGTGCGTGATTGAGTCAAAACAGATGGCGATTGATACTGCTGGTCAGCTGAAAGAAATTGCGGCTGCACTCAACATTCCATTTATTTATAAGTCTTCATACGATAAAGCTAACCGCAGTTCAAACAGTACATTCCGCGGCTTTGGCATGGAAGAGGGTTTGAGGATTTTAGATGATGTCCGGACCCAAATCGGCGTGCCAATTTTGACTGACGTACACACAGAAGAACAAGTGCCACATGTGGCCGCAGTGGTTGATGTGTTGCAAACCCCAGCATTTTTATGCCGCCAAACCGACTTTATTACGGCCTGTGCAAAATCTGGTAAACCCGTGAATATCAAAAAAGGCCAATTTATGGCGCCAGGGGATATGCGCAATGTAGTACAAAAAGCGCGCGAAGCAAACGGCGGTGCGGACAATATCATGGTGTGCGAACGCGGCGTGTCGTTTGGTTACAACACACTGGTGTCAGATATGCGCGGTCTTGCTATCATGCGTGAAACCAATTGCCCGGTGGTGTTTGATGCAACGCACTCTGTGCAGCAACCGGGTGGTCAGGGTGATAAGAGCGGTGGTCAGCGCGAGCATGTGCCGGTGTTGGCGCGTGCGGCGGTAGCCAGTGGCATTGCGGGGATCTTTATGGAAACGCATCCGGACCCATCCAAGGCGTTGTCAGATGGTCCAAACGCATGGCCGCTTCATAAAATGAGAGATTTATTAGAAGTGTTGGTCGATTTAGATAGATTAGTGAAAAAAGCAGGTTTTATTGAAAGTACGTTGTAAAAAATAATTTAGCCGCAGCTAAATGTAGCTAAAAATAATTTAGAACTAATAATTTAGAGCTTAGGAGAAAGTAATGAGCGCAATTGTAGATATTATCGCCCGCGAAATTTTAGATTCACGCGGAAATCCAACTGTTGAAGTAGATGTGTTGCTTGAAAGTGGCGTAATCGGCCGTGCTGCGGTGCCATCAGGCGCATCAACGGGCGCTAAAGAAGCGATGGAATTGCGCGATGGCGATAAGAACCGTTATTTAGGCAAAGGCGTGTTGCAAGCGGTTGAAAATGTAAATACCGAAATTACCGAAGCGATTATTGGCTTAGATGCTGAAGAGCAAAGCTTTATTGATAAAACCTTGATTGAATTAGACGGCACAGAAAACAAAGACCGTTTAGGCGCCAATGCGATTTTAGGCGTTTCTATGGCTTGCGCACGTGCTGCGGCTGAAGAGTCAGGTTTGCCGCTATATCGCTATTTAGGTGGTTCAGGGGCGATGCAACTACCAACGCCGATGATGAACATCATTAACGGTGGCGCGCATGCTGATAACAGCGTGGATATGCAGGAATTTATGATTATTCCGGCAGGCTTGCCATCGTTCCGTGAAGCGATTCGTTGCGGTGCTGAGGTGTTTCATGCCTTAAAGAAAACATTACATAAAAAAGGCCTGGCAACGACAGTGGGTGACGAAGGTGGTTTTGCGCCGAACCTGCCGTCTAACGAGTCTGCAATTCAATATATTCTGGAGGCGATTTCAGATGCAGGCTACGAGCCGGGGCGTGACGTTTATTTAGGTTTGGATTGCGCAAGTACCGAGTTCTATAAAGATGGCCGCTATCATTTGGAGTCAGAAGGGCTGGCGCTGACATCGGCGCAATTTACCGATTATCTAGCGACTTGGTGTGATAAATACCCAATCATCAGTATTGAAGATGGTATGGGTGAATTTGACTGGGACGGCTGGGATATTTTGACTAAACGCCTAGGTAAAACTACACAGTTGGTGGGCGATGACTTATTTGTAACCAATACCAAAATCCTGCGTGAAGGCATCAAACGTGGTGTCGCTAACTCGGTGTTAATCAAAGTGAACCAAATTGGCACCTTGACTGAGACATTTCAAACCATTGAAATGGCGAAGCGTGCGGGCTATACCTCAGTGGTATCTCATCGCTCAGGTGAAACTGAAGACAGCACCATTGCTGACATTGCCGTGGCTACTAACGCATTGCAAATTAAAACAGGCTCACTCTGCCGTTCAGAGCGTATTGCAAAATACAACCAATTATTACGTATTGAAGAAGAGTTGGGTGACGCAACCAGCTATGCAGGTAAAGACGCGTTCTATCAGCTATTTAGATAATTTCGACATGCATTCAAACCGATACGTTGTTGCATTAGCTTGTTGTGCGAATAGCACTGGTTTTGCTCATGCGTCTAATTTTGCTTTGAATGCAACCGAAATGCGTTGATAGAAATTCAAGTTGAAAGCCCTCACGCTTATTTTTGTAATCCTTATTGCCTTGCTACAGTATCCACTGTGGCTAGGCAAAGGTAGCTGGTTACGCGTGTGGGATTTAAACCGACAACTTTCTGAGCAACAAGTAAAAAATACAGGCTTAAAAGCGCGTAACGATACACTAGATGCTGAAGTACGCGATTTAAAGAGTGGGCGTGCCGCTATTGAAGAACTTGCTCGCAGTGAGTTGGGCATGATTAAGCAAGATGAAGTGTTTTATCAGGTCATCGACCAGCCGTTACCGCAACCTATAAACCCGACCGCTGTTGATGCGGCTGCGGCTAAATCAAACGAAAAAAAGTCACCTTAACACCTTTTGCATTATCCCCGTGTTGTCTAGCTATATCTAGCGTCAGATTATTGTAGTCATTTGATTGAAAATTTATTCAATTGTAATCAGATGGTTAGCAGAATTCCATTTAAAACTGTCGTCAATTGATGACAGACTTTTCTTGTTTATATTTCCTACCTCCATGTAACACCATGATTATTAAGACTAATAAATCTGGCATGTTGATTGCTATGGTTATGTTAATGGCATGGCAACGTGTCGGCTGCATTTAAGGTCTGATACAGCCTGCTTATATTAAGGAGTGTAGTAAATGACGAATGAACAGCAAACCAATATCAATACTATTATTGAAAGTTTTTATGCGAACGGGGCGAATACGCAGTGGCGTGAAGTTGCCTCATTTGTGTATGCCAATGCCTTGAGAGACCCAGAGATATCGCTACTTGAACTTAAAGCACAGTTTGAGCCGTTGCAAAAAATTGCGGTGTCAGCAGGGCTGGCTGAAAATTCTCAAGCTACTGGTCGTGCAATTACCCAACCATTTGTTGATGGTGCTAAAGCCTTGCAAGATGGTAGAACATTAGCGTCGGTTGCTGCTACTGTGATAAAACTGGCAGATGACCCGTTTGCCAATGTTAATGGGGTTTGGAGTGGGGTGCAGGGCACCGCTGAGGCAGCTTATAGGTTAGCGCAACATTCAACTGGTTTGCTTACGATGGAAGAGCGGCAGCGCCTTGCCGCTATGTATGATTTACCGCATAAGCAGCGTATTCAGGCGCTACATGGCGTTACGCTAAACGATACGGCTGCTATGGTCAGTGTTGGGTCTTTACCTGGTCTCTTCCCTAATGCGATGACAAAAGCACACATTGTTGTGCATGATACCGGCGCTGCTGCTGTATCTGAAATGAAGAATTTACCTAAATATAACGGTGCATATCCAGTTCCGGTGATGGCTGGTGCTAATGTCAGCACGGAGAGCAGTTTGCCGAGCTCACCTCAGGTATTAAGTCCTCAGGTATTAACTATGGCTAGTAAAGATTCCGGCATAGGTGGTGGCTCTGGCGATGAAAACGCCAATAGGAAGAAAAAATTCAATTTATCTGACTATGAGTTTCCAGACCCAAATTATGACCATGAACGTGTTTGGTATAAACATTACCTGAAAGAGCATGCTGGAAATTTAAGCGAGCAGATGAAATCGCTGGGTTTAAAGAATGAGGTGGCACAAACTCAAAAACAATTAGGTTATATGCAGAATGTACAGATCACCACTAACGCATCTGAGTACAATGTAGCCCTTAATAATTCACAGGATTTGGTTGCTAAAGCGGAGAAAACAGCTTATGAAAAAGCGATTGCCAGTGGATTAAGCCCAGAAGATGCACAGAATCAGGCCGATGCATTAACGCGTGAATTTAGTATGCTTCAGAAATATGTAGAATATGAACGCAATAAAAGCTTTGTAGATTTAGCCAAAGATCAAAATAAACTTGAATTGCAAGAGAAAGCAAGGCTTGACCCTGATAGTGTAGGTTATGACAGAGTTGTATTTCCCAGAAGTACGACTGAAAGGGAATTGAATCATCATTTATATCTGCAAAAATTTGATGAGAGCGTTGTTGATTTAAGGGTCAAACTTGAGTTGCTAGGATTAAAAGAACGTGCTGACGTACTTGGGGATCAAATGCGTGAACTGTTGACCGTTTCACTAGAAAGCAGTAAAGCCGCGCACCAGCAACGTTTAGAAAACTTTATGAAGATTGAAGAAGAAGCGAAAGGCGCGGATATAAAAAATGCTTCCACTAGCATCTCAGCACGTTATTTTCATATGATTCAAGAGGATATTGGTGGTGAGTTAGCTCATCTTAAAGTAGAAATCGGGCATGACCGTGAATACCACATTAGACATCAATTATGGCAAAGACAGTCTGGGGATGAAAGGCGGGCGCGAGAAAATACAGAAATAGCCATGGCAAGAGGTGAATTGTTTGGCAACGATAATAGCTCAGCCACTCAGGCGCCAGACCTTGAACCTTAGTCGTGCGCGCCAATGCTGTTGAATAGCGTACGGCTAAAAAGCACCGGTGCTATACAACCTGAACAAGTAATACGCGCCGACTGCCATCATGATGTACATCGGGAAATCGCCGCTCTTTTTGGTTTCAGATTTGTTCGGGGAGCTGATCCAGCGGTTTAGTAACCAAATTATAAAAATAATCACTGGAATAAACATCATGGTGGTGGTTGATTCGAATAGCTTGCCCAGCAGTTTTGATAGCCAGCCGTTATCACGAAACATTTCCATGGCAATGCCAATAATGCCTATAAGCATTAAGCCCATGCGCACGATGGCGATTAAAACGCTGAATTTGCTTTCAGCCTTAATATCTTTATTCTTGAGATATTTGTTTGGGTCAACATTGGCCATACTTAAATTCCTTCACTTGGGATTTAACTTAATTTGAGGCTAAAAATTTATCAGGATCAACAGATTTCCCCTGTTGCCGAATTTCAAAATGTAACTTTACTGTATTACTATCGGTGTTACCCATTTCGGCTATTTTTTGTCCACGAGTGACGACCTGGCCTTCTTTAACCACAATCAAGCTGTTATGTGCATAAACCGATAAATAGGTCGCGTTGTGTTTTATTATGACTAATTTTCCATAGCCACGTAAATCTGAGCCACTATAAATAACTTTGCCTGCTGCAGCTGCGTTAACGCTTTGCCCCATCGTGCCCGCGATATCAATCCCTTTATTACCTGCATCATTAAAGTTGGCTATTACTTTACCTTTTGTTGGCCAAACCCAATCACGGCTGGTCGCTACTGGCTCAGTACTAACTTCAGACTTAGGCTCGGCAATCACTTCTAATTTTGTTTCGTTAACTGTTTTAGTTGCGGTTGGCGTGGGTGATGTTGCTGGTTTACTAGTGGCGATTACTTTTACAGTGTCTGGTTTTACTGATGGCAATGGCTTTTTATACGCCTCATCACTGTAAGGTTCACGTATCGCTTTAGGCTCGCTGAGGGCAAGTACTTGTGGTGGCTGCGTGGTTGTCGTGATGCTGGAGTCAGAGCCGATGGCGTAGGTTGTGACGCCGCCGGCTTGCTCTTGCTCAACGTTGTTTTCAACATTGGTTGATTTGTCTTTTAACGTATTAAACTTAAGTGTTTGCCCAATTTTTATAATGTAGGGCGCTTTAATGTCATTAAGTTGCGCAATTTCTTTATAGTCGTAACCATATTCAAGACCGAGGCTAAATAAAGTATCACCTTTTTTTACAGTATAAGTGTTAGGGCGCCAATCACCATTGACTTTGCCCGCGGATGATTTTGAGGCTGTATTTTGCTTAGCAGCGGGTAAGCGGTCTATGACTGGAGCTGGATTGGTGCTACAGGCAAGTAACGCCCATGAAAGCAACAAAATTAAACCATTACGCAACATTGCCATCCTTAACTGGTCCCTCCAAGTAAGGGTACAAACTTCACCGGTTCTAATTTGGTTTGGCGATACTCTGTTTGAGAGATATGCTCTACTAGATATAACACTTGTTCGTCAGTGCCTACGGGGATCACCAATCGCCCGCCAACGGCTAATTGATCTAATAAATCCTGTGGAATATGGCTGGCAGCGGCGGTGACCAGAATCGCATCAAATGGGGCTAATTGCGGCAAACCCATGTTGCCATCTGCATGGTCTAATTTGACGTTGACGCATTTAAGCTTGCGCAGATGGTCACGTGCTTTCATCACCAATGGTCGAATACGTTCTACCGAGTAAACCTCTTTAGCTATTTTAGACAGCACGGCAGTTTGATAGCCGCAGCCCGTGCCAATTTCAAGTACTTTTTGTAAGGGTTGGCCATTACGCAAAAGCTCTGACATGCGGGCCACAATATAAGGCTGGGAGATAGTCTGTCCAAAGCCGATGGGTAATGAAACATCTTCATAGGCGCGAATGGATAAGGCTTCATCTACAAAAATATGGCGTGGGATGGCAGAAATGGCAGAAAGCACTACTTCATCTTTAATGCCTTGTTCGCGCAACCTTGTGAGCATGCGCTCGCGGGTGCGAAGGGAAGTCATGCCAATGCCGGCTTGCGAAGATCTGATGAGTGCCACTATTTAGCCAGCCAGTCTTTAATATCATTAAGCTGTGCGTGGCTGGTTAAATCCACTTGTATGGGTGAAATTGACACTTTGTTGTTAGCCACGGCATAAAAGTCGGTGCCTTCGCCGCCATCGTTAGGTTGTCCGGCCGCGCCTACCCAATATACCGTTTCGTTACGCGGTGTTTTAAGCTGAACCACAGGCTCTGCCTTGTGGCGCTTACCTAAACGTGTCACCACGCGGCCTTGCAGTTCATCGTAAGGAATATCCGGCACATTCACATTGAGTAGCGTGGCAGATTTAAACCCAGTTTTTTGATAGTGTTTAATGAGTTCAACGGCGACTTTTGCTGCGGTTTCAAAATGCGTAGAGTTATGCTGCGACATCGAAACAGCAATTGAGGGGATGCCAAGTAAATAGCCCTCCATCGCTGCAGCAACAGTGCCCGAGTAAATGGTGTCATCGCCCATGTTGGCGCCATCGTTAATGCCGCTGATCACCATGTCAGGCATGGTATCCATGAGCCCTGTCAGCGCGATATGCACGCAGTCAGTAGGCGTGCCATTGACGTAAAAAAAACCGTTTGCGGCTTTTTTTACACTGAGTGGTCGGTCAAGTGTGAGCGAGTTGCTGGCGCCGCTACGGTTTCTTTCAGGTGCCACTACGGTGATGTCGGCAATTTTTGCAATATGTTCTGCAAGAATGTTCAGACCTGGCGCGAAATAGCCGTCGTCATTTGAGAGTAGGATTTTCATACGTTACTTACTAAGCGTGATTCTAAGAGTATTTTCATGGCTAAATTATAGTAGAAGAGCGCTGGTTTGGCGTGGTTGTTATGTAAAAACTTATGATTAAAGCTGGAAAAATCAAGCTCGCGTTAAACGTGCGTAAAAAATGGCGCATCCAAAAAATAGTACTGAAAGTACGATTTCAACCCCTGCAAGCTGCGCTGAGATGCCGCCATCAGACCATGCGCGTACTACACCTTCGGTAAAGTATAACAAAATAAACATGCTTGCCCATTGGTAGGTGTAACGTTTACCACGCAAAATGCCAAATAATGGCAGCAACAGCGGCACCGCTTTTAACATGAGCAGTGAGCCACCAGGTTTTAGGGGTGCTAAAATAGTTTCCCACGCAACCGCAAGCAATATGAGGGCGATTAGACTGAAGGATGCTCCCAGTTGAAGATTTTTAATCATATGATTCCTATGTATAGTGTCTTTATGCTTTTGCTAATTGTGACATGTGCACCAGCGCTGCGCGGGCAGATTGGGCGTCGTGAATGGGATGTTCAAAATTAAAACGTAAGATTTTTTCCTCAGCGCCATGATTGGCATTAACGTCAAAACCATCACTATCTAACCCTAACATTTGCGCATGCGTGGCTTCCACTTGATGAAAGTATTGGCAATAGGCAATTAAGCTGTGTGCATGGTCCGTATTCATGTGTTCAATGATGGCGGTTTCTTGGGCAGCCAGTTGCAAATCAACTGAGGGACTGGAAAAATCGTCAGACGACAGCCAGCTCATATTGCCAAAGTCACCAATATAGCGTGCATGGGTGAGGTTAATCCGATAAAAAGCAAAGTCATGCATATCAAAATAACTGGCGGCTTGTGGCAGGTAGCGTAAATAACGGGCGCGTAAATCCGCATCGTCTTTTTCAATCTTGACGGCTGAACCTAGTAACGTGAGCCGCGCATTGGCTTGCAAGTCTTCAGCGCCTGCAAATACCAGTAGCGAAACTTTTGGGTTGAGTATGATATTTTTAGTGTGCTCTGCAATGCTACTGATCAGTAGCACGGGCTGGCAATCATGCCCTAATACAAACGGCGCCACCGAGCCAAATGGGTAGCCATCAAATTTTACAGAATGTGTAGAAAGTATGCCGCTATGTGTACTGCGCAGAAACTGTTTGGCTTCAGGGGCTAAATTTGCCATAGATTAGAGGCTCCTAGATAATTTTAAGGCGGTTTCAGCAAGTCGCTTACCTAGTGCGATACACAGTTTTTTTTCATCATCGGTGATAGGCTTGTCATCCATGGCGCCGCCAACATGGCTTGCGCCGTAAGGCGTGCCGCCAGAAGTGGTTGCAGATAATGCAGGCTCTGAATACGGCAAGCCAACCATGACCATGCCATGGTGCATTAAAGGCAACATCATGGTGAGTAGCGTCGCTTCATTGCCGCCATGCATAGAGCCGGTTGAGGTAAACACTGCGGCAGGCTTACCGATGAGTGCGCCTTTTAACCATAAGCTGGTGGTGCCATCTAAAAAATATTTCATCGGTGCTGCCATATTGCCAAAGCGGGTAGGGCTGCCGAGGGCTAAACCTATGCATTGTTCTAAATCTTGCAATTCAACGTAGGGGTCACCGCTGGTAGGAATATCTGGCTCGGTGGCTTCACAGTTGGCAGACACTTTAGGCACGGTACGAATACGCGCTTTTGCATTAGCGACACTTTCAACGCCGCGCGCAATCAGTTGCGCCATGCTGCGTACGGCGCCACCTTGGCTGTAATAGAGAATTAGGATTTCATTCATGCGAATGTCGTTATTTGAGTTACTTGAAGCTGAAAGTATATAACACATCCACCGCACTGTCGGTGCCAGCTTCAGCACGTATTGACCAGCGCGGGGTGATATTGAAGGTGAGGCGGGCAACATCCAGCAAGCCGCTGACACTTTTTGCATAACTCAAATAAAGTTGTGAGGTGATTCTTTTACCAAAGGTCAATGATGCGCTTTCAGCATCACCGCCGGCAAAACTGAATTCATCTAAACCTGCGGCGCGTGCGAGCTGGGTTTGTAGCGGCACAGATTGACCTTGCGATAGCAATACGCCAGCCGCCAGTGACAGCATGCCGTAGTCGTTTTTTCCTGTTTGGTCCATGCCGTGGCCGAGCACTAACCATGATAACTTTTCAGTGTCAGCGACATTCGGATCAGAAACCAGCTTGGTGACAGGTGCAAACGCACTGCCGGTAATTTCAACACCTGCATTAACAGGCTTACTATTGCGCATGGCGCGGATATTAAGGCCAGGGTTGTTCATCGGTCCATTAAAATTAAGAATACCACGTTCAATATTTAACACTTGTCCATAAGCCATGTAAGTGCCTTTTTTCACTTGAATGCTACCTTCAGTGTGCGGGCGATATTGGGTTAAGCCTGTCAATGTGAGCGCGCCAATGAGTTCGGCATCCAAACCTCGACCGCGCAGGGTAAAGTCTTGGCCTAAATCGATACGCAGGCCGTTTAAAAGGATTTTTAATGATGGCTCTTTGACGGCGATAACTTGCCCAAGTATGACTACATCGTCATCGAGTGCTGGCGCATCTTCTTTTGGAAGATCTATTAGGCCTTTGTTGACTGTAAATTTTCCAAAAATAGAGAGTATTTCATCTGCCAATATGGTTTTTCCGGTACCGCTTAAAGTGAGTAAGCGATCGGTGCGGGATAACAGTGTGAAGTTATCCGCATGCCAATCGAGGTCAATTTTAGGTTTGCCGTGGTCTATCCATAAGACTCCATTGGTATTCAGGCTGCCAGTGCCACCCTGCCATGATGCTTGTTTAATCTGTAATAGATCATTTTGAAATTCTGCTAGCAAACTGCCTTGGCTTAAATTAACGCCTTCCGAAGGCAGGCTGAATTGTAGGTTTTGCCCCGTGACATTGCCGCTTAAATTGGGTTTGCCCAAGGTGCCATTGGCTGACACTGATAATGTGAGCTGACCATCCATATCAGCATCCATCAGACTGGAGGGCATAGGTAGCCAAGCCAGTGTGTTGAGTTGCGCTGTGCCATTTAAGGTAAGCGGGGCACTTGCCAGTAACGCGAAACCTGATTCTGTTTTAGTGAGCGTGGTCGCGAGCGTTGCATCGAGATTGCCTAAGTTTTGGCCATTGAGTTTAGCAATCAGTTGGGCATGATTGTTGATGATATTGAGGTCTATTTTAGCTTCAGTTAAGCCCAACGCGGATGAGGTACCGTTTGCATAAGTTAACGTGAAATCGCCAGCATCGCGCCACAGGCTAAGGTTAGCGTTCAGTGTGTCGTTTGCACTAAGGTCCCACTTGCCTGAAAACACTGGGCTGCCATGCAGTGTATTTGGCAGATTGAATAAGCCTGCGGGCAAGTCATCCAAAGTGAGTTGGCTGAGTTGACCTTTACTGACTAATTTGCCATTACCCACTTGCAGTAGCTCAATCGAAGCGCGACCTTTGGCTAACTGTAGCTCTGCTTGTTCTAGCGTCACACTATTACCAGCGATGTGTAGCGGGGCGGGGCTCATGAGTGTGGCTGAGGTTTTGCCTGCAAGCTTAAGCTGTTGTACAACCCCCTGCCAAATGTTGTCAGCTGACAAACCACCTTGAAGCGCGCTTTCAAATTGCAGGTCTGGACTCAGCGCAGTGATTGAAATTTGGTGGTTGGCACGCGTACCGGCTAGATTAACTTGCCCGTTCAGCGCTGGGTGCTGCCCATACTGAAAAGCGCTGGCTTTCAGTTCTCCCGCAACCTTACCGCTAGCGCCTGTTTCGATATTGACTAGACCTTCTAATTGATCAATTTTTAAATCGCGGCCTAATGTCAGGTTTTTTGCGAGCAAATTGACCTGTAGCGCAAGATTATCGAATACACCTTTAACTGAGCCACTGGCATGGGCTTCACCTGCGTAGTCTTTATTAAAAGCTGCTAGGTTAGGTAGCGCAATCTGCCAATCAAGGTGGCTGTCGGGTTTACCTAGGCTGCCGTTGGCTTGGATACTGTTAGTGGCTAGCCCTAGTTGAAAGTCTAACTGCTGAATCTGTGTGCCATCAATTTTTGTGTCTGCTATTAGCAGGTTGCCTGAGCCGGTGACTGCCTGATTTAGCCATTGGCTGTTCCGTAGCGAAAACTGCAAGCTGGCACTAGGCGAGGGTAGCAGTTTGCCTTGTAAATCAAGATCAATATTAAGCTGTGCGGTTGGGTAACCGGTAAGTTGTGCAGGATAAAATAACTCAGGATGCACTTCAGTGATACGCGCATTGACTGTGATCGGATAATCATTAGCGAGGCTTAGTTGACCATTGGCTGCAATGTGTGCGGCGGGCTGAATCGCGCCGATATCTTGCCAAATCGTCAGTTTGCCATTTTGCGCAGTCAGCCAAGCGTTGCTTTCAAAAGCGAGCGTATTAAAATTGCCAGACAACAACACTTTGACATCGTAAGGCAGGTCTGCATTTAATTGTTTGAGTGTTGCGGCGCCTGCGAGTGCGAAGGGTTTTGATGTATTAACGTTTAGGTTAGCGCTGGCATCACCCCAAGGTGTGTTGGCATGGTTTAACCGAAGGCGCAGCGTTTTGGCATCACCTTCAAAATTAAATTGTACGTTGGTGAGTGTTTGCCGATCATCTGCACTAATAATAACGACCTCAGCAATTTCAGCTTGCTCGATACTCATTGGAAACGGCAAGCTGATACGATTAGGCAGCGGCGAGCTACTGCCGTTATCGCGCATGGTAATGATGAGTCGTTTTGCTTTTAATTGCGCTACTTGTAACTTGCCATCACCAGTCGCAGAAAGCTGCCAGCGTGCGCTGAGTTTTTCCAGCTTAAGGTGAATGTTGTCTAAATCATAACTAAACGTATCTAAGCTGGAGCTCACATTCAGCGTCATTTCACTGTGCGCGGGGGTGAACAAAACCAGTGCAACACTTAGTAGCATAAAATTAAACGTGCGCCGTAACATGCGCGTGCTCATTAAAAAGCTACCCCGATATTAAAGTGCATACGGTATTCGTCAGTGGCTTGACCATAGGCAATATCTGCCCCAATTGGCCCTACCGGGCTTTTCCAGCGCGCACCTAGCCCATAGCCATAGACGGGTTTAAGGTCTTGCAGGGTATTGGCCGCATTGCCAAAATCTACAAACATGGCTGCACCCCATTGTGGTGTGAGCCATTGCACTACTTCCACGCTGCCAGTGGTGAGATAGCGTCCGCCTACGATGGCGTCGCCTTCAACCACGCCTAGACTTTGATAGCCGTAGCCACGCACTGATTGGTCACCCCCTGCTCGAAATAGAAAAGCTGCCGGTGCACTATTTTTACCATTGACCATGCCAATTTCCGCGCGTGCGATAAGCTGCGTGCTGGCCGTGATTGGGTAATACCCCTGTGTTTTTATGTAGCTTTGCAAAAAGGTACCATTCGCAAGCGATGCCAGTGGCGCACCTGCAAATTGCACATTCAATAAATAGCCGCGTGTTGGATTAAGATCATGATCAATGCGCCTGAGCGTGATGCCATACGCCAATGTTGCCGCGTAATTGCTAGATGATTCTGCGCCATCCAGCTTGACTTGCTCCGTGAGCAAGTTGGCGCCTATATATTGCTCGCGTTTGCGTGAACCCCAGGCGCGTTTAATGCCAGCCTGAGTTGCGGTAACGGCTTGTCCCTCAATTGAGGTGTGATTGGCGCTGGCATTGATGCTGTCGCGGTAGCCCTGTTTAGTCGGAGGTAAGCGCACCTCGCCCGCCAAAATCTGGGCTTTTTGTTCTAATTTAAGGCTACTCGTCATTCTCAAGCCGAGATTAAATAAATTAAGGTCATCAAAGGTAAGCTGAGTGCGCGCGCCTGTATTGGTACTGTAGCCGACACCGACACCCATTTTAATCGCTTGATTTTCATCAACCACAACTTTGATGGGTGCATTGGTCACAGGCGAGCCATCGGCGTTGGCAGTTTTGGTATCTGCTGTAACTTCCACGCTGCGAAAATAGCGGCTTTCTTGCAAGCGTGATTGAAACGTCAGTAATTGAGATTGACTGTAAACGCTACCAGTCCTAATTGGGTTGAGGTTTTCTATAATGCTATCCGGGTAGCGCTTTAAGCCTTCAATCATCAGCTTGCCAAAATGTACGGCACTGCCGCTATCAATTTCTACCATCAGCGCTGCAGTATTTGATTTAACATCAACGGTTGCGCTACTTTTACTGATGGAGGCGTTTGGGTAGCGCTGAATCAACAAAGCCGTCAACAGGCTACGCTTGGCTTGGCTCCAGTTTTCCTGCCGAAATTGCATGCCGGATTTAAGCAGCCAATCATCTCGCAGCTTTTGAATATCAGGCAGATCTTTACTGGATTGCTGCAAGATGTCGCCGGTAAATTTAAGGGCTACCTGTTGAATTAAAACTGGCGTACCAAGCTCCACGGTGAATGTTGCGATTGATACGTTATTTTGCGTAGTGAGCAAAGGTGTGATGATGGGTGAAAAAAAACCTTCAGTTGCTAACAAGTCTTTAATGTTTTGCGGCGCAGAAAGTGCTAAACGTTGCCATTCAACTGGCGTCATGCGCGGGTTGTCGCGCAATTTTATTATCTCTAAATGCTGTTGCAGCAAAGATTTTAGTGGGGCAGGCACCTCAATCTCTACCTGATAGCGTTGTTTCGGCAGATGTTGGCTTTCATCTGCGTACGCTATTACTCCCCACAACAACAGAGATAAATAGACTAAAAGGCGATAATTCATGTTGAGTACGCCTTCAGTGATCTAGTTGACCCCACATGGGTTAAATGGTTGTTGCAAGCTCCGTCGCTTTACCAATATAAGTGGCTGGCGTCATCTCAAGCAATAGCTGCTTAGCCTCGTTAGGGATATTTAACGTGCTGATAAATGTATGTAGTGAGGCCTTATTGATGCCGCCTTTTCCGCGCGTCAATTCTTTAAGTTGCTCGTAAGGGTTTTCAATGCCATAGCGGCGCATCACGGTTTGTATCGGCTCTGCAAGCACTTCCCAGCTGTTATCTAAATCAAGCGCCAGTTTTTCCGGATTGACTTCCAGTTTGTTCAAGCCACGTAAGCAGGAGTCGTAACCTAGTAAAGTATAGCCAAAAGCTACGCCCATATTACGCAACACCGTTGAGTCAGTTAAATCGCGCTGCCAGCGTGAAATAGGTAATTTTTCAGCCATGTGGCGCAATACTGCGTTGGCTAAGCCTAAGTTACCTTCTGAGTTTTCAAAATCAATCGGGTTCACTTTATGCGGCATGGTCGATGAACCGATTTCACCCGCTTTTACCTTTTGCTTAAAGTAACCGACTGAAATATAACCCCAAATATCGCGGTTAATATCAATCAAGATGGTGTTGATACGCGCGAGCGTATCGTACAGCTCAGCCATGTAATCGTGCGGTTCAATCTGTATTGTCATCGGGTTGTAAGTTAAGCCTAATGATTCAACAAAGTGCTTGGCAAAGCTTTCCCAGTCGAAATTCGGGTAGGCTGACAAATGCGCATTAAAGTTACCCACCGCGCCATTGATCTTGCCGAGAATTTCGTTATTGATGAGCTGTTTTTGTTGACGTTGCAAACGGTACACCACGTTGGCAAGCTCTTTACCCATGGTTGTGGGCGAGGCTGTTTGTCCATGTGTGCGTGAGAGCATCGGTTGGTCTGCCAATTGATGCGCCAGTTCAGTTAGACGTGCGATTAGACTATTTAAGAATGGCAACATGACGCTATCGCGTGCTGTTTTTAACATCAAGCCGTGAGATAAGTTGTTGATGTCCTCACTGGTACAGGCAAAGTGAATAAACTCACTGGCTTTTTTGATCTCCGGGTTACCATCAAATTTTTCTTTCAACCAGTATTCAAGTGCTTTTACATCATGATTGGTGCGCGCTTCAATCGCTTTAACTTGTGAAGCATCTAGTTCACTAAAGTTTGCAATTGCGGCATCTAATTCTTGAATAGTTTCTGCGCTAAACGGTGTGATTTCAGCTAACTCTTTTGCGCTAGCGAGTGCTTTTAGCCATTCAATTTCTACCCATGCGCGGTGCTTAATCAGCGCATATTCGCTAAAGTAAGGGCGCAGAGCATCAAGTTTGGATTGGTAGCGACCATCAAGTGGAGATAGAGCATTAAGGGTAGTAAGCGACATCGTGCGAGCTTTCAAAACAGCAGTTTAATAAAATGCTATTTTACCTTAATTTGTGGCAAATACGCTTAGCAATAGTCAGCATCAATAATCATGAAATTTAATCATTGTTTACATTCAAAGCCCTGTTATTTGTTTAGAATAATTTATTAAAAATCAAATATCCAGAGTGCAAATTTATATGTAAGTTAGTGGTTAACTTATTTGATTTAATCAAATGGTTATTGTAAAAAATCAATGGAGCCAAAATGGCTGAATCCAGTTTTAAAGTGTTAGGAAGGGCTGAAAGCCAGCAATATACGCCAGCGCAAGCCAAGGCAGTTTACGATAGTGGCATATGGGAGGGAATGAGTGATCTTAGGCGTGCTCAATTTCAGGCGAGCCAGGAGCTGCAAGTAATGCCTGCCGAAGTTTTTGCTGCGGCCGTAGAAAAAATTACAGGTCAGCCCCTACCAGCGGTTAATGCAGAAAACTACCTTAGTTTAAAAGCAGATATTCTGGCAACTGTAGAGCATCCTGAAGCATTGTCAGCCAACCGGACCACATTTCTAAAAGAGTTTTATGCTGAATATGGGGAAAGATTAGCGGAAAAAGGCTACTTTAACGTACAAGCCAAAGCACTGAGCGTGCTGACTGAGGATGAGGCTCAGGCATTTAAAAAGCATGGGTCATGGCAGGCGATGCCTGATATTGATAAAGTTTCCATGCAACGTATGAATGTTTGGGCGGTGATAGATGAAAAAGAATATAACGCAGCAGTAGCCAAGGTTTTGTCAACGGTTGGCAAGCCCTCAGCTTTTTATCGGCCCACTGTAGAAGTTCACAAAGATCTTGATGAATTAGCTGCAAAAGCACGTGGCCCATTATCTAAAACCATCGCAGTAACTGAAAGCCTCGAAAATACAGTGGCAACGGTTTCAAATGTGGCCGCCGAAGAACTCTCTGTGCTGTCTCGATTAGGTAAGTTTTTTGGCGGAAAACTAGCTATTGCAAGTGCGATAGCTCAACCATTGTACGTGATGGCTGATTATAAAGATGCAGTGGAGCGTGCAAAACCATATGTTGAAAGCGGTAAATTAAGCGCTGAAGCAGCACGTGATTATGCTGATGCTGTTGCAACAACAAATTTAATCAACAACGCAACATTAAATGTTGATCCAGCTTTAGGGGCAAAATATTATGCACAATGGATTGCAACGCACGATATTAGTAAAGAAATTTATACTGAGCTTGATGTTTCAGGGGTGGTTAAATACCTCATTGATGACCGTATAGCAGAACTTTCGTAAAGAGGGCGGTTCTGGGTGTAAGAAGGAGACTGTTCATAATTCTGTGTAACTGGCTCAAATTGCCACTCGATCGCTACCGAACATGACAGCCAACTGACACAGTGCCAAGCCACAATAACCCTCGAACCTAGATGCTAAACCCTCCATTTTTTTTCATGTCGGCTTTGTCTAACTCAAGTAAATTCTCCTGTTGTTTACTGTTAATCCTTTCAAGTAAAAGTTTCATCATATCCTCGCGCTGATATTCCGGAATATGATTTTGGATTAAACCGCCTAATGTTTTTAGCGAGTCTGAGGCGCTATCTGCCACATCCGACCGGCTGCTATTAAGTTGCTCCGTTTGCTGCGCTTGTTCATCAGTAGTTAAAACTTTGGTAATCGCATTATTTACATTCGGAAGCGGAGTTTGTCCGGTAACCGCTTGTTCAATTGGATCGACTTGTTGATTGCTCATGATAATTCCTTTTACTTTTATCTGTGATTGCTTTAGCGGGTTTGTTGTTGCTCTACAGCAATATCATTAGGACGGAAAAATTCCGGTGACTTTTCTTCAATCTGCCTAGTCATTCTTTCTTTTACTAAGCTCATTGCCTCTCGGCTTGGTGTATCACCATCTTTGTCAATAGTATTCTCGGCATGTATATATTTGTAATATGCACCCCAAAGCTCAACATGTTGAGGGTCAGTGATCATATAAGTACGTTTGTATAAGTCGTCAATGTTGTCATGAAAGTATTTTGCTGAAGCCATATTTCTTTTGGTATTAACTTCTTCTACAAATGAAACCGCATATACCCGGTCTTTAACGTCGAATGCTTCGGTACCTTGTGCCTCAATTTTTTCTGCATAATGAGCAGCTAGTTCGGCAAGCGTTTTTGCTTTTTTAGCGTCAGAAATTGGGATAAATGCTAATCCATTGACCGCATACTGATAAGACTCAACTGGAATTTTTAATTCGGGATGATTTTTTATTAGTGCAGCACGCTCTGCGGTTATTGCAATATGGCTCAAATACTCTGTTGCCAGCGCTGTATTTTTATCTTGTGTATTGATATCCATTACTATTTTTCCAATATTTATGTTAGATGTATCTTTGCTATGTCATCAAACGAGGCTGGGCCATCTTCTTGAATTTGATAATAAATGTTTTCAATCAAGGCATTTAAAATAATATGCGCGTATTTATTTGATGATGAATTTTGAATAAAATTAGTTTCATTTTTATCATAAAAAAGAAGTGCACTTTTCAACTCAGGGTAATTATTTAGCAGTCGAATACGCTCTTCTGGTTTTTGTATTGCTTGCTTAAATGCCTTTGCAAGGTCATCATTTTTGTCATTATTTGACATTTAATTTCACTACACCTTCACACTTTTAATCGCAGATATAGCATGCAGATTACGTATTTCACTTTCGACTTCAAGTAAAAGTGAGGTTTTTGTTATACGTTTATGTACGGTATGATTTTTTGCATTGTTTTTATAATGCTCAACATGACTTATTGCGCCCATTTTTTACTCCCCTATCATATTTGAAATGCCATAAAGGAATATAAGCAATAGTCATACCACATTAAAATTTAATAACAATATCAATAAGTTAGTGAGTTTTTAATAGCTGCTTGATAAAAGTGCTGAATTTTTATAATTAAATTTGTAGCAAATAACTGACTGATTCTTCGTATTTTTATTTAACTTATTGAATATTAAATAAATTATATGTAGCTAAATTACTACATCACTCAATCGGCTTACTTTCTTTGAACATGGCAGGCGTGAGTTCATGCCGCTCTAGTAACTTGTAAAACTCAGTACGATGGCGCTGGGCTAGTGATGCAGCTTGGGCAATATTGCCACTTGTGGTTTTAAGTAGGTTGATAAGGTAATTACGTTCAAAGTTTTTACGTGAGGCTTCAAAAGGCATGATGATGCCAACGTTATCTTGCAGTGCTTTTTGTACTAATAATGCCGATACAATAGGTGTGGTAGCAAGAACAACCGTTTGCTCAACAATGTTTTGTAGCTGACGTACATTGCCCGGCCAAGGTGCCGCAATAAGTAATTGCATGGCTTCGGGTGCAAAGCCATTAAGTTTTTTATCGTATCTTTTACACAATGCCTGCAATAAGTTATTGGCAATCAACGCAATGTCTTCGCGTCTCTCCGCTAAAGTGGGAATAGACAAGCCAACAACGTTAATTCTGTAATAAAGATCCTCGCGAAAGCGCTTGGCTTTCATTTCTTCTACAAGGTCGCGGTGCGTGGCAGAAATTACTCGAACGTTAATGGGGATATTGGTATTAGAGCCTACGGGACGAACAACGCGCTCTTGTAATACGCGCAATAGTTTTACTTGCAGCAATAATGGCATATCGCCAATTTCATCAAGTAATATTGTGCCACCTTCAGCGCTTTGAAATAAGCCTTTATGGTCACTCACGGCACCTGTAAATGCACCTTTACTATGTCCAAAAAGTTCAGATTCTAATAACGATTCAGGCATGGCGCCGCAATTAATTGCCACAAAAGGTCCTGCTTTGCGTGGGCTCACCTGATGAATAGCATGCGCCAACAACTCTTTACCAGTACCGCTTTCACCTTGAATTAGAACGCTGGCGTCAGAGGCTGCCACTAACCTTGCTTGGCTGATTAGGTTTTCCATTTGTGGGCTACGTGTAAAAATGCCTTCTCGCCAAGCATTTTCTTTACTCTTTGACGTACTTGAATGCACGCTTGTGCCTATTGCAGCTTTGATTTTATTCAACAACGTGGCTTCGTCAGCAGGCTCCTCAATGAAATCAAAAACACCGCGCTGCGTTGCAGTGACCGCTTGAGAAATAGAACCGTGCGCAGTCAATATAATCATCGGAAGTGCTGAATCGGTTTGATGGATAGTGTCAAATAAATTTAAACCATCCATGTCAGACAGGCGTAATTCAGTAATCACCAGTGCAGGGCGCTCAATAGAAATTTGAGCTAAAGCCTCTTGACCACTTTTCGTGGGTTTTGCTTGATAACCAGTGGTTTGAAGTAGTTTGCATAATAGTATTAGTTTATCTACATCACTATTAACCACCAGTATTTTTTGTTTATTATCAATCATTTGCTTGCGTCCGACTTTCCTATGTTATTTGAGTCATATACAACAATCTGCAAATGTTACTCCGTTTGCGTACTTGATGAGCTCTTAGAATTAGAGCTATTGGGAATAGTTAAGTGGAATTTACAATAGTTTACAAACTGAAATTTTCAATCATTTACAATGCTTTTACAAATTATTACATTTAGTAATAAACAAAAAATAACATAAGTTTGATTGGGGGAGGTTGTATGGGGAGAATATTTATTGCTTCATTGCAAGAGTTTTCGCACCTTAAGTTTAATGAAAACTTCTTCACAACAACCAGATTCTTGGTCGCCATTCAACTGACTTTGCAAAAAAAAAATCTAACGTACCAGTGGGTTTTTTGCTCATTACGAGTAGTAATGCTGCCTAAAATTACCCCTATAGAAATAAGTCGTTTTAATGGACTTTAATGCATTAGCCGCAGAATGTGCTCCATGGGTTGCTCCACAAACCATGGCTGCCATTGTTAAAACAGAGTCGCAATTTAAGCCGTTTGCTATCAACATTAACGGTGGAGCTAAGCTTGAGCGTCAGCCCGCTACTAAAGAAGAGGCAACAGTAACGGCTAAATGGCTTATTTCCAATAACTACAATATTGACTTGGGTTTAGGGCAAGTCAATTCTAAAAATCTTACCAAAACTAATTTGAGTGTAGATGACGCTTTTGACCCATGCAAAAATTTGGCAGCCGCAGCCACTATTTTGCAATGGAATTACGAGTCAGCCAGCAAAAGTTTTCCTAGTGAGCAAGCCGCACTCCATGCGGCTATCTCGGCATACAACACTGGGTCTTTTACTAAAGGGTTCTCAAATGGTTATGTGCAAAAAGTAATAAACAATGCCCAGGTAAGTCAGCCTGTTGTGACACAGAATTCAGAAATAACACCTATTCCGTTGGTAAATATATCTAAAAGTATTTCGTTAAAACGTGCCGCTCGCGAACTTGGGGAAAATACAGCCGTTAAATTAAAAACTGCTGAAAAAACAGAGCTGTATGAAACTGGGCAACCAAATGTTTATAGTGAAAATAAACAGGAACAGAACATCATGGTTTATCGCTAGATAAGTAAAAATTTAATAATTTAGGTCGTAGTCATTTACCAAAAATCAGTTTTATCACTATTAGATGGCGTTTTAATAATGTGGCTGATTTTGATAAGTAGTAGTAAGAACCAATAAAGCTAATGTTCTCTGTTTTACTGGTGTTTTTTAATATTTAGGAGGGAAGTCGTATGGGCGTAAACAGTATGATTAAAAAAACTCAAGGGGCTTTAAGCATTAAGCCTTTCCACTCAAGCTCAATGAGTACTCTTGAGCAACAAAAACAAAATCAGAATTTGATGAAATTCGCATTTGCTACGGCAATATGTTGCATTGTATTGGACCCGACAATTGCAGCAGCCACAACTAGTTTAGAAGATGCTGCTACAAACATTCTGACCGCATTAACTGGCGGGTTGGGTAAAACGATTGCGACTTTGGCAGTAATCGTGCTTGGTTTTATGGCTATGTTTGGTAAGTTGGCTTGGGATAATGCAATTAAAGTGATTGTAGGAATTACGTTAGTGTTCGGCGCTGCTACGGTTATTAAATGGATTGCACCAACTATGGGTGGCGTACTTCCTTAATTTAACATATACAGGGCTAATGCGATGACTAAAAAAAGTGATGAAATTCACAAAGATTTGCTTTTTGTTGCATTGACTCGGGTACCCACTATTTTGGGGGTACCCTATGTTGCCTTTGTGCTCGAGTTGGTATGTGCCTCACTTACAAATGTTTTATTTGGTAACCCACTTTATGCATTGATTGTGATACCTGTGCACGCTGTTTTTTATGCAATTAGCGTACGTGACCCAGGTATCTTTTCAGAGATTGAAGTTTGGACAAGAACAATAGGCCGCTGTTTGAATAAGGGTTTTTGGGGTGCAGCTAGTTTTTCTCCGGTTTCCACACGTAAGTGGAAAAAATAAATCAAAAATTTCTTGCTGATATGGCAAGTTTCATAAGCGGTATAAGGGAAAAGAGAAGTTATGGGTGAAAATTTTCATTTTGCTAAGGCATTGAAAAGTGAAGTTGAGGCATCATCATTTATTCCTTACTCCAGTCACGTTACCGAAAATACAATTAAGCTGGTAAGCGGTGATTTTATGCAAATCATCAAGCTACAAGGCGCAGCACACGAGAGCGCTGATGTGGAAGATGTCAATAATTGGCACAATCAGCTTAATGGAATGATGCGCAACATTGCTTCGCCTCATGTCGCGTTATGGTCACACGTTGTGCGTCGTGAGTACAATCAGTACCCTGGTGGTGATTTTCCTCCAGGATTTTGTCAGGACTTTAACGAAAAATATCGTGTACAGATGGCCATGGATCGTATGTTGGTTAATGAGCTTTATTTAACCATTATTTATCGTCCACAGCCTGTCAAGGTAAACAAATGGTTTGAACGATTTGATGTAAAAAGCAAAAGTGAGTTAGAAGATCAGCAGGCTGATCATATAGAAGCCATCAATGAAGTCAGTGGTGCAGTAATTGCGGCATTATTTCGCTATGAGCCGGAAGTTCTTGGATGCTATGAGCACAAAGGAACGATGTATTCAGAACTTGGTGAGTTTTTGGGTTATTTGGTGAATGGGGAATGGGCCAAGTTACCATTACCAAGAGCAGAAATTAAAGATGTTTTGACAACATCTCGCCCGTTTTTTGGCAGGGGTGGGTTAATGTCACTCAAGACACCTACCCAACAGCGTTACGCATCAATTCTTGCTATCCAAGAGTATCCTTCGATGACTCAGCCTGGCTTGCTGAACGAGTTGCTGGCAATGCCATTTGAGTTTGTGATTTCGCAGTCATTTACCTTTTTATCCAAGCCAGTGGCAGTAGGACGTATGCAGCGTCAGCATGGACGCATGGTGTCTGCCGGAGATTTGGCCAAATCTCAGGTCAATGCTATTCATGACGCATTGGATGATTTAATTTCAAGTCGTTTTGTGATGGGTGCACATAATATTAGTATTTTGGTTTATGCAGAAAATAAAAAACAGCTAGCGGAATATGTAAATTTAGCGGGCGCTTCATTATCTGATATTGGCATTAAATGGACACGCGAGGAAATGGGTATCGCTGGCTCATTCTACGCAATGTTGCCGGGCAACTTTGAGTACCGTGTAAGGGTAGGTGACATTACCAGTCTTAATTTTGCCGGCTTTTCCAGTTTTCATAATTTCCCTATTGGACGTATTAAACACAACCAATGGGGTGATGCTGTGATGATGTTTAAAACTACATCTAGCAGTCCGTATTACTTTAACTTTCACCGAGCTGAAGGTAAAGAGATGCGGATAGACAAAAACCACAAAGACTTAGCTAATACCATGGTTATTGGTCAATCTGGTGGTGGTAAAACCGTTTTGGAAATGACCATGCTAGCAATGGCGATGAAATTTAATCAACCGCCAGAAAATCCAGCTACCTTCATTTTATTTGATAAAGACTTAGGTGGTGCTATCGGTGTGCGAGCGATGGGTGGTAGGTATTACCCCATTAAAAATGGGGTGGCTTCGGGTTTTTCACCGTTCCAATTAGAACCAACCCCCGATAATCTGGTTTTTTTAGAGGCATTAGTTAAGAAGTTGGTACAGCATGAAGGTATGCCTCTTACACCAGCACAGGAAAAAGAAATAAATCAGGCGATTGTTGGCGTGATGGGGGCTGCAAAACAAAAGCGTCGTTTGGGTGCATTGCTAGAGTTTTTTGATCCTACCGATGCCAACGGCTTGCATGCTCGCTTGTCACGCTGGTGTCGAGGTGGCGCATTAGGTTGGCTTTTTGACAATGCTGAAGATACATTTTCACTTGAAGGCTCTCCTATATTCGGTTTTGACGTGACGGATTTTCTTGATAATGAAGAAACTCGCACGCCAACTATTATGTATTTATTCCACCGCATTGAAAAACTCATCGATGGCCGTCGTTTGATTATCTTCATGGATGAGTTTTGGAAGTTGTTGCTGGATGATTATTTCGAAGATTTAGTCCAAAACAAACTTAAAACGATTCGTAAACAGAACGGTTTTTTGGTGATGTTTACACAGTCGCCACGAGATGCGCTTAGATCAAAAATCAGCCATTCATTGATTGAACAAACGGCAACCAAAATTTTCCTGCCCAACCCTGGCGCGGATTATGAAGATTATGTCAATGGCTTTAAATTGACAGTGCGCGAATTTGAAATCATTAGAGACTTGGGTGAAAAATCACGCCAATTTTTAATTAAGCAAGGCCAAAACTCTGTGGTAGCAGAGCTTAACTTGCGTGGTTTTGATGATGAGCTGGCAGTACTTTCAGGCAATACAGCAACATCATTATTAGCAGAGCGGCTGGTTGCCGAATTGGGAGATAACCCTAGTAAGTGGCTTCCTGAATTTCATCGTATTCGTAAAGGAGATTAACATGAAAAAAGCGTTTAGTACGGCAGTATTAGTTGTAAGTCTTATTGGTAGTAACAATGCTAACGCGGTTGTAGCTAGCGAGGCTACTCAACTTTTAAATGTTGTACAGACGACATTGACTGCTGTCGAATCTAAAATTACTGCGACTAAAACCACACTTATGGAAGCGTGGAATAAGACAGTTTGGACTCAGCAGATGAAGGATATGGTTGAGACAATCAAAGGTATAAAAGATACTATTTCCAATATAGTCGCTTTTAAAGATGAGTTGACTAGCGAGCTCACCGGGATTCGTAGCACAATTTCTTCTTTTAGTCCTGTAGACCTCACTCCTGCAAATGCAAAAGATACCATTGACTACCGTTATGCAGATAAGCTGCCAGAAAAATATACACCGGTCATAGTGTGTGATAGTGACAATAAATGTACAGCTGCAGCACCTTCGGCAGGCTACGTAGGCAAGGCGGCGGCTACCAGTTCAAAAAACATTCGTGACGCTTGGAGAGTGGATGAGGCTTCTGTCGGTAAGGAGTTTTTGACTGGTATAGGTGACGATATTCAAAAAATAGCTAATGAATCAGCTGAAAAAAATGCACAAGAAATTGCCGTAATCCAGGCGATGGCATCAGAAGCTTATGTTGAAGCCAATAACAGGATTAACAAAATCGAGGAATTGCAAGACAAAATAGCAAATCCACCCTCAGGCAAAGACAATGATTTGAAATATACGGCCGACCTGCAAGCGCAAATTCAAATGCAACAAGCCTATTACGCAAACGAGCAAAGCAAGCTTGCCGCACTGGCTATATTGCAACAGTCTCAACGTGATGCATATGAGCAACGCAAAAAAGAAATCGCGTCTTACATTAAAACTGGTGATCGTAACGCCAACCTGATTCAATCAGGCGAGCGTACTGCGATTGCTCTTGGCACCACGGCTGCATATGCCGCACTTAATGGATTGTATTCATTAGCAACTCCATAACAATCAGGCAGCTAACTTTGAGATTGAGTTACTCGTATAAATTAACTCAAAAGCTTGTAGATGGATTTGTGATGAAATTTTCTTTTAAACTTTAGGAAATAAAATGGCTTTTGTTTTTACTGATCTTTTTCCTAGCTTTAATACTCTTCAGGTGCTTATCAACCTAGAGGGCACTCTAATTTCTGCTCAAGCCGCTATGTCTTATTATGCAAGTACGGCTGTTGAACAAATTCGTCCGTTTGTTCAAACGTGTGTGACGTTGTTTATATTGTTATATGGGTTCGCATTGATGCGAGGGGTTATAAAAGATCCGGTTAATGACCTTTCGATTCGGGTATTTAAAATAGCGATAGTGGCAGAGTTAGCTATGAATTTCGCTTCATATAATAATTATATCGCCACATTTTTCTGGAACTTACCCGAGGACTTGGTCGAGTGGTTAACTCCAGTCCCGCTTATCACCGCTATTAAACAGCTTGTACCTATGGCACCGACAAGTACTACGGATCTATCAATACTACTCATTACCACTGTAATGTCGGCAGTTGTTGAGATAATGAATTCAACGCTTATGGCGGCAAATGTAGGTGGACAGACTGACCCGACCTCATTTGCAGCGGGGTTAGGCATAGGGGCAGCTGGGGCTGGAATTTCAGCGGTGGTCGCAGGGATTTTATTGGTTTCCAAAGTATCACTTTCCGTTTTGTTAGCGTTGGGACCATTTTTCATTGTTTCAATTTTCTTTGAGAAAACAAAACACTATTTTGAGGGTTGGTTGGCGCAAGTAGTTAACTATGTGGTGGTGGTACTGTTATTGACCCTGACTATTTATATATTGTTTCCAATATTGATCATCACAGTCAGTTCTTATTACTTAATTTCACAGCTGGCAGGAGCACTTTCGTTACCAGAGAGTGTAGAGCTCATGACTTTGCTTGGTATATTTATGGCGATAATCAGGCAGGTACCCACTACGGCGGCTGCACTTGTTAGAGGTTATGCAATTAATGCGCCAAGTGAACGAAATCTTACATCAGCCTCAGGATATAACAATCAAGATAATCAGAAGGGCTCTGGTCAACCACAAGCTGAAGTCAATGCGCAGAAGGTGAAATTGACTTATTAGTGATGTGATTCACGTATGAGGCCAATGAGTCGGAGCACTTTATAAATAGAAGCGGTTTTGAAGTTTTATAGCGGTCAATTTATCTGGCTTGCTTGTTATTTAGTTGAATATTATGGGGCGGAATTTATGAAAAATGTAGTTGTGATGTTTTTACTATGCTTGTTTACTGGCTGTGCTCTTTCCCCTCCTAAGCCACCAGAATGCAAGGGGGAGTTTAAGCCCGTAAATGCAACTGAAAATAAAATACCCTCTGATGATAATTCAGGCAAGGTAGTGCGTTGTAACGAAGGAGTGGTGTATGGTCAGCAAGGTTGATAAAGATAATTTTGCAAAATATTTATTAGAAGCAAAGTCATGGGAAACAGATAAGGTAAGGTCACTAGAAAAATCAAAAAAGGTGGCTTGGATAATCGCAGTCTTTGCAGGAGTGCTCTCACTATTATCAGTATTTGCGTTAGCTATGATATCCCCGCTTAAAACCGCTGTGCCTTATGTGATTCGTGTAGATAATGTCACGGGTGCCGTTGATGTTATTAGTGCATTAAAAAATGACAAAGTAACTTATGACGAGGCAATGAATAAGTATAACTTGCAATGGTATGTGCGCTGGCGTGAAGGGTACTCTAGAAATTTAATAGGCGACTACTATAAAAATGTAGGCATTATGAGTGCGCGTGATGAGCAGTCGATATATAGTCAATTGATTTCTCAAAGAAATCCGAACTCTCCTTTAAATGTTTACGGCAATACTGGCACGGCCACAATTACTATTAAAAGCACTTCATTTATTAAAGAAAATATTGCGTCAGTGCGCTATATCAAAGAAGTGAAAAATTCTAACAATAATGGAATTACGCATTGGGTAGCCACGATTACTTTCCAATATTCTGGCACACCTATGTCAGAACAAGATCGTGCAATTAATCCACTGGGCTTTCAAGTGACTGAGTATCGTAATGATCCGGATCAGGAAATAACTGAAAATTCATTACCATCTAATATTGCCAGACGGCAGAGTGCATCCACCTCGGCTTCAACGCCTGCCGCTCCTGTCGTTCCACCGATTCAATAGGAGTTTATTTTGAGATATTTGTTATTACTTTTATTGTTGTTACCTTCGTTGGTGGTGGCTGAAATCACCCCGGACAAAAGCCCTTTTGACTCACGTGTTCGTGTGATTGATTACAATCGAATGGATGTTGTAAAACTTTCAACATTCTACGGTGTATCTACACATGTGCAATTTGCTGATAATGAGTTAATTAAAGATGTGGCTATAGGGGATGATCAAGCTTGGAGCATCGTTCCTCGGGGCAACCATCTTTTCATTAAACCTAAAGCCAGAAAAGCTGACACCAATGTGACGGTTGTTACAGATAAACGTGTATATAACTTCGCGTTAGTAGTAGCACCAAGGTCTACAAAAGACTCTACCGCATGGAAAGACCCTAATTTAGTGTATGGAGTATCGTTTCGTTACCCGGAAGAAGAAGCGGCAAAATTAGCGGCAGAGCAAGCAGCTAAAGCTAAATCAGATGAAACAAAACGTCGATTTAATAGCATTAAATCCAAATTTGCTAAAACAACCAAGGATGGGGCCGAAGACTATGTGGGTCAAAAGGAAATCCCATTAGAACGGCAAAACTATGACTATTGGATGGCTGGTTCTGCCGAAATCAGTCCGACAGCTGCACGTGATGACGGGCGCTTTACTTATCTAGCCTTTAGTAACAACCGTGATATGCCTGCTGTTTACTCTGTAGATGCTGCTGGTAAAGAGGCGCTCATTAACACCAATGTGGAAGGCAATACAATTGTCATTCATAGAGTTGTGGCATTACTAAGGTTGCGTAAGGGAGATGCTGTGGTTTGTATTCGCAATGATGCTTTTAATTATGATGGCGGGGCTGACAATTCTGCAGGCACGATAGCCCCTGATATAGAGCGTGTCATCAAGGAGAAGCAGTAATGGCGATCTTTGATAATTTATTTAAGAAAAACAAATCGTTTCAAAATACACACAATCTGAATGAAAACTTACCAGTTTTAGGGCGGCAGCCAGCAGAAGCTGATGATGTTATTGATGATGAGTTACCTTCCGTTAATCGCAATAAAGGCAGAAGTAAGTTTATTGATATGCTGGGTTTTGTTACGTTGCTCGGCGCCGGTCTTTTGATGCTTTATTTCATCAACACAGATAATAAAGATAAGTTAGAACAGCAGCCAAAGAAAATAGAGATGGCAAGAGGCTTGCCCCCGCTTGAAATGCCAGAATTGCCAGCCCCAGCACCACCGGCGCCTATTGATGTTAGAGGTACTCCACCTGTCGGTGTTAATTCTCAGCAAGTGATACCTTTGCAGAATGCAGGCAGGCAAGCTAATAAGCCAGCGCTGCCAACGTGGTCTGATAGAAAAATGAGCGGGGGTATCTTGGTTGGAGCGGCAGGTTCACCATCGGTATCGTCACAAACTGCGCATCAAGATAACGCTGTAAATGGTATCGAGAAGCCGGATGTACCTAGCCCATTGGCATTGAAACTAAAGTCCACAGTCTCAGCAGGCGTCTCGGCTAATTTGTTACCAGATCGAAATTATTTAATTACAAAAGGTACGGCACTGGATTGTGCATTAGAAACAGCCATTGATAGTACTGTGCCTGGCTTAACGACTTGCCGATTAACCAGAGATGTTTATTCAGATAATGGTCATGTAGTGTTGTTAGATCGTGGCTCTCAGTTAGTAGGTGAATATCAGGGTGGACTCACTGCAGGTCAAGCACGAATTTTTGTATTGTGGACACGTGCTAAAACGCCCAACGGGGTAATTGTTGCGCTTGATTCACCGGGCACTGATGCGCTTGGCAGGTCTGGTCATGCAGGGTGGGTGGATACACACTTTTTTGAAAGATTTGGTGCGGCAATATTAATGAGTCTGGTTAAGGATGGATTGACCGTTGCAAAAAATAACAATAGTTCATCTGTGACTATTGGCGGAGGCGGTAGTGACCAATTAGCCACGGAAATTCTAAAAAACACTGTCAACATTCCACCAACTTTATATATTAATCAGGGTGAGCATATTCAAATTATGGTGGCAAGAGACCTAGATTTTTCTACCGTTTATGGTTTAGAGCTGAAAGAGTAACCAGTGTTGAAAGCGCATGTCAGTGTTGATGATATCCAATCGTCAGAGATGTTGAGTGAGTACCTGTTACCGATACAGCGGTTTATTGACGATGCGTCCTTAACTGAAATTTGTATCAATCGCCCAAGAGAGGTTTGGACGGAGGGTAGCGAAGGGTGGCAACGCTATGAGTTACCAGAACTTTCGTTTAGTCATTGCCGCCAGTTGGCAACTTTAATTGCAAGCTATAACGGCAAATCAATTTCTGCTGATAAGCCAGTACTTTCTTCTGCGCTACCTAATGGCGAACGGGTACAAGTCATTATTCCGCCTGCCTGCGAACCAAATACTGTATCCATCACTATCCGTAAACCGAGCATGATAGATAAAACCCTTGATGAACTAGATGTCGAAGGAGCATTTCAAGAGGTAGCACATCTAGATGCTGGTTTAAAACCTTTTGAGCATGAGTTGCTGGCGCTAAAAGGTGAAGGAAGCATTAAAGAGTTTCTAGATTTAGCTGTGCGTTCTCACCGAAATATTCTGATTGTAGGTAAAACGGGTTCGGGTAAAACCACCATCACTAAAAGTCTAACCCGAAGCATACCCGAAGACGAGAGACTGATTACGATTGAGGATGTTCATGAGCTGTTTTTAAACCAACATTCGAATAAAGTGCATTTGTTTTATGCCCGAGAAGATGAGGGTGGGGCTAAGGTAACACCTAAACAGGCGCTGGCTTCTTGCCTGCGTATGAAACCAGATAGGATTTTATTGGCTGAACTACGTGGCGACGAGGCTTGGGAGTTCATTAAGTCTGTTAATACGGGGCATCCAGGCTCGATATCTACTATGCATGCCAATGGTGCTTTTGAGGCGTTTGAGCAACTGACAGCTTTAATTAAAGACAGCCGAACTGGCGCACACCTAGATACTGCTTATATCAAAAATAGATTATATACGACGCTGGATATTATACTTTTTTACCACAAACGCAAGCTTAGGGAGTTGTATTACGACCCTGAATTTAAACGTAAACAGATGAATGAGGGGCAGGGTAATCAGGAGCATATAAAAGATCATTCTAAGGTTGTTGCAAAGAGCTCATTAACTGAACGTATTGTTCAACATTTTAACGGCGGCAGACGGCAAACGGATCGTATAGATTAATGAGTAATCGAGATTTTTTACATACCCCTTGGGGCAAGGTCGCGATTGTGGTGATGCTAGTAGCATTAATGGCAATATGGCTGATGATAGCTGGTGCTGTCTTACTTATTGCATTCAAAAAAGATCCGAATGATGCATCGTTATTAACGCTATATCAGTATTGGTACTATTACCGGGATAATGTTGAGGTGATGGATTGGGTATATAAGGCCAGTGGCATTGCTTCAGTCATGATGGCGCTTCCAATAATAGCGATTTTAATTTCACCCAGTAATAAAAAGTTATTTGGTGAAGCACGTTTCGCCAAGCGCATTGATATTCAAAAGGCCGGACTGCTTGGTGATAAAGGTATTATCGTTGGTCAATTAGGATCACGTTATTTAATGTTTGGTGGTCAGCAACATGCCATTATTTCCGCACCAACCAGAAGCGGCAAGGGTGTTGGTATAGTGATTCCTAACTTGTTAAATTGGCCGGAAAGTGTTGTTGTACTGGACATCAAACAGGAGAACTGGGATATCACCAGTGGTTATCGGCAAAAGCATGGTCAGGAATGCTATTTGTTTAATCCAGCAGCAGCAGATTATCGAACGCATCGCTACAATCCACTGGCTTACATCAGCGCAGACCCGAACTTTCGGATTGATGATGTGCAAAAGATTGCCAATATGTTGTTTCCTGACGTTCAAGGGACTGACGTTATTTGGACGGCGACACCACGAGGGCTGTTTTTAGGCATTGTTCTTTATCTCGCCGAAACACCCGAAAAACCAGTGACTTTAGGGCAGGTTGTAAGGGAGACGCTAAAAGATGGTGATGGCTCGCAATATTTTGCTGGCGTTATCAATGAAAGAGTAACAGCAGGGAATCCACTTTCAAACGCTTGCGTGCGAGCACTAAATAGCTATATCTCAATTTCTGCTGAAAACACACGAGCAGGCATTATGACCTCATTCCGATCACGTTTAGAGCTTTGGATGAACCCGCTTGTAGATGCAGCCACCAGTGCAAATGACTTTGACTTGCGTGATGTACGCAAAAAGAAAATGTCAGTTTACCTCGGGGTGACCCCTGATAACTTAGAGCGTATGGCGCCGCTATTAAACTTGTTTTTTCAGCAGTTAATCGATTTGAACACACGTGAACTGCCCAATCAGAATAAGCAAATCAAATATAGTTGTTTATTACTGATGGATGAGTTTACCGCTATAGGGAAAATTGGAATCTTGTCAAAAGGCATCAGTTATATTGCAGGTTATGGCCTGCGAATGCTACCTATTATTCAGAGCCCTGCGCAATTAGTCGATGTTTATGGTGCTGATGCTGCACAAACTTTCACGACCAATCATGCTTTAAATATCATTTTTCCGCCCAAGGCCTCTGAAACTCAGACCGCTAAAGATATTTCAGAATGGTTGGGTTATGAAACTGTTAAATCCGTTTCAAAATCAAGGTCCAGAAAAATGTTTAAGCAAGATAATGACTCAAATAGCACGTCCGAACAACAGCGCGCTTTAATGTTGCCGCAAGAAATCACCAGCTTGGGGGCAAGACGTGAGCTCATTATTATGGAGAATGTCCCTCCAATTTTAGCGGATAAAGTCATTTACTTTAATGATGTCGTATTTGTTGAGCGATTGAAAAAAATATCTAAAACGTTACGTAAACTGGGCGGTAAGTTACCTACACAAAAACAAATGGACGAGGCCATCGGATTAGGGGAACTCGCGGCAAAAGTGCCTCACATTGATCTTGAAGCCCATCATAAAGAAACGGGGGGGGATGTTGCCATTACCGTCACGGTTCCCTCTAAAGGTGGCGGAACTGCTGTTAAAAGACCTATAACTGCAGAAGATATTTCAAATTTAAGTAATCTTAAACTGGAAGACTTTGCCGTGGATTTTTCTTCAGTAAAAAAACCACCGCCAGGTGAGATGGATGAAGCCGCGCTAAAGGCTTATGCCGATGATTTATGCAGAGCGATGGGGATGCAAGTGTAGTTAAACTTATGGACAATAATGACGCAAATTCTGTAAGCCCCACACAAAATGATGCAGGTAAGCAGTTGCATATTATTAAAGTTTACCCCTTGGATGGAAAGTCTGTGGCTCAAAGTCAGTTTTGGGTGGCGGTCACTCAAGTGCAGAACGAATTAGGAAAAAGACTATTTTTACGTGATGGGCAACAGCACCGTTTGATTTCTACCAACTCAGCGATGCGCTTGCTTTCTAGTGAAAACAGAATGGATTTATCTGTAATTTTAAAAGTAGCATCAAAAAAAGGCGGTTCAACGCCTGCCGTTGTTTTAAATTCAATTGAATCTATTCGCGAGCAGTCGTCACCCCGTAGCGTAAATCAGCCCGTAGGTACGTGTAGTGCTTATATTACAAGACGCAGCCCTGGTTTAGATAATGTAGCCAATGTACTTAGTACAGCATCAACCGACTTGGTAGCCATCGCCACATTGGTGCAGACGGCGCAGTTAAGAAGCTGGGGTTCAATAAAGGTAACCGGTTCTGCATTTTTTAAAAAGCAAGTGTGGCTAGAGGCCGTATCAAGAGGGTTGTACGTAGAAGGTTACATGCATACTGAGGACGATAGGCGGGCGTTATTCATGCGCATACCAAAGTCTGCACAAATGTATATTAGACCGGAATATAGACCAACAGAAACCATAAAGAAAGTGCCAAATACGGACTTTAAATCCAAATCAAAAATTATTAAAAAAAATATTACGGATGGTAACAACCAGTATGAATTAGATGCGACCGATTTATCAGAACAGGAACTTATATACCTGCTTATGCGTGTTCATCAAATGGAGTTAGGTAAAACAGGTATGACTAGTATGCACTTAACTTTGCAAGCGATATCAAACATAGACACGATTGCAATAGACAAAGAGGGCGTTTTATTGAGCATTGAGCCACTTAATGATGAGACCGAGTTTAATACAAGTGTGTAGTTAAGCGGCTACAGAGTAATTATAAATACATTAGCTATCAAAAGATAAACGCCATAACCTTATGTAAGCAAATGGTTTTTTAATGTGGCATGTTGCTTGCTACTTTAAACTCAAGTGGCAATATAAATTGAATTTATAAAGGATTATGTGATGGATGAAAATAATAACGTAGATCGAGCGCAATCTGTGCGTAATGAACAGGCGGATGCTTTTTTACAAATAATCAATTCACAGGCAGCTGAAGAAAAAGGAAGACTTTTACAAAAGCATCCTGAGTTGACAAATATTGTTGACTATTACGAAATAGACTTAAAACTGCATGCTAATGATCCGGAGTTTAAAGAGAACTTTGAAAATGGACGCTATGTAAATACGTTGTTAGAGAATATCAAGCATGGGCAACTTCATGAATATGATCCACCTGCGCAGTCACAGAATAAAAGCCATTTAGCGCTAGCTAATAAAGATTACGATCCAGCCACTAAGATGCTAACGGGCTTTGACATTAAGCTTGGTGACAATCAAAAGCCGCTACATATTGACTTGAGTCATTATTCTCCTAAAGGTAAATCACCTGAAGAAACACAAAAAATTCGCGAAGATTTTTATGATGTTTATCAAAGCGCAATCAGCAGAAATCCTGAAAAAGCAGAAATTACGTTAAAAAAAATTGCGGAAAGTTTTCCTGATGGCATTTCATGGCGTTCACCAAGTCAAGAATTAAATCACCTCATTAATTCGCATGCGTTAAGTATGCAAGGTGTGCCAAATTTAGGCGTAATCGCTTCACAGAGTTTTGGGGAAGCGTTCATGAGAATGCATAATGACAGAGCGAATAGCCCGCTGAGGCATGGTGATGTGGACATCCCTAAATCTAAACTTGTTGACCTAAAAAACTTGTCAGAAACTATTAACCAAGATGACTATTTCACCACAAATCAAAAACAGTCTATCAATCAATTGATTGCAGAAAACCTCAATAACACGGAATTTTTACGTTTAGTGCCTGGTCAGCAGCTAAGTTAATTTATTCCATACCACGCATTATTAAAGAGGCAGCAGGTAGATGAACTTTATGACAAATGCCGTAAATCAACAATCATCATCATTATTTTTGAATCAAAGTTTACCTGACGCTTTTTAAGGCAATGAGGGCATACACGTATGCAAGGTAAATTTGAAGTTGCAGATAAACAACTATGATTAGTCGGTTAACTAATCCAAATACATCATAAGTAAAGGCACGTTATGGCAAATAAAATCAAACCAGTTGGACCGGGAGCAAATCTCAATTTGGTTGTTCAAGATGACGCTTATGGATTTGCTGCGCCATATGCAAATTATACCGGTGCATATAGCGTAATCGCACATGGACCAAGCGCACAAAACGAGATGTTTCTTTACAGTAAGCATGAAGTTATTCGAAATTCTATGGATGCACAACTCTCCCCTCATGATCTGGCGAATATAATAAAAATGGATCCGCAATACCATCAGGGACAACCAATCATTCTATTTGCATGTAATGCAGGCAAGTGGGGCAAAGACTCTTATGCGCAGGCGCTTGCTAAAGAAATGAATGTTAATGTAATTGCGCCTACGGAGAATATCATCCCCGTAGCTTTTGGGGATAAAACAGATTATCACTTCAAAGAGTGGATTGTGGCAGAGCATGTTACTGATCTTCTAACAATCAGGTTGCTAGGCAAGGAGCTGTACAAGCCGGCAACATTTGATAAGTTTGTTGATGATGACGAAGGGAGGGACGCTGAAGGAAGACGTCATTATTTGAAAATAGAAAATCCAGGTAGTTTTGCTACGTTTAGCCCAACCCAACAAATTAACTCTGGCATTCAGATTACCTCTGCAATAAATAACAACATCCCTAAAGATATAGGTGTTACTGCTGACAGTTTTAGTAGTCCCGAGTTATTAACACTCGAACAAAAACTGGTGCAACTGGCGCAATTTGTTAAAACACTTCCATCTGCACAGCAACAGCCAATTCAAAAAAATATAGCCGATTTAGCAACTGCACACCATATCAACCTTGCTAGTCAGCTTACGGACAATGCAGATATTGAAAAAAGTATTTAAAAGAACTGCCAATACAAAATATCTAAGAATAGACAATTGCCATGAAATTTTAAGCTAATAAAATCAATAGGTTAAGTAGGTGTCACTAATTTTATACAAAAAATATCTTTAAAAACATAAGGTTATATTTTTCACAATAATTGTGTAGTGATATCACTACACAATTAAGTGTTGTGGCAATGTTGAAGAGCTGTAAATGTTTTAAGTAATTGAAATTATTCAATATTATATTGATGGCATAGCTTTTGCTAATTAAGATTAACCATTTCTAATTTGTAAAAAATTACTTTATGAATGTGAGTAAGTTTTAATAGGTTTTAAATTTTTTAAAGCCAATGGCTTTGATTAAAAAGATTATAAGTTCACTAGGGAGAGCGACATGGCAGATCAAAAGCAAGAAAAGTTAAGTGCAGACATCAAAGTAACTATAGAAAATGGCATCGCCAGAATAGAGCACTCTGATGCTTATAACGCACAGCAAGAACGCTACTTTGCAGGTGACAATTTTACCAAACAAGAAAAAGCTACAAATGAGAAGTTAATTGAAACTGAAGAGATTCAAATGGCTAAAGCACAACTTGACCCAGCTGCATATATCGTACAGCAACAGGTAAGCACTGACTATGACTCAACATTGCAAGCGGCCACGAGAACTGCGGTGAAGCAAGATCAAGAAGCTTCATCTAACAATCTAAAAAATCAAACCGGGGTGCAATCACCTGAACTTTTAGAAAAGCCACCTATTGTCAAAGCCGGACTTAAAGAACAGCTACCTGCAACGCCCGCATCTCAAGAGCCACAGCCAAGCCTAAGTGAAGAGCCGCGTTTTGAGAGAGCTAAGCATGCTTTTGCAGAGGCTAAACCAGAAGATTTAGCTGTCGCTAAAAGTAATTTAGAGGGGGTACAGCAAAAACTTTGGGCAGTAGCAGACAATTTAAAAAATATTGGCGTGGTGATGACTCCTGAGCAAATTGCAATGGCTCAGAAAAAAGCTTTTATGGATGAAGGGGATAAACTTTTTGAGATTAATGAAATTGCCAGTAATAGAAATTCCAATGCGCTGACATGGGAAGTCGCTAACTATTCTCAAGGCGCGGGTAAAACGTTGCTCAATGCTGATGCTGGAGGCGGTGTTGCGGGTGCAAAAATTGGCACTGCATTACATCATGGTCTGAAAGTACCTGGTTTAGATTTGGCTGAAGTAAATGTAACTACCAGCACTACTAACGAAGGTGTTGTGAATGGAAGTGCCGGCGTTAGAGGCGTTAAACTTGTATATGGTAGCGGCGACCATAAAGTATTTGTAGCTGGGGCCGCAGATTTGACTGCCTCAAATTTGACGGGAGAAACTACCCAGTTAGGCGGTAACGTTACAGGGTTAGTCGTTAATACACACTCATTAAATGGGCGCCCAACTTCTGAAATTATTGGAGCAAATGTTGATGTTTTAACTGGAAACAAAACCGCAGTCGGTAGTATTGCTCAAACTTTTAACGCTGATACCCGATACGCGACAACGGCTAGAGCGATAGGTACTGTTGGTGTGGAGTCTGGCTCAGGCAGTTTTAGTTTTGAGGCCTATCAAAGAACCGGTATTGAAGGCCTGACTGCTAGGGTGAATTTAGGTGTAGCAGATGTTGGCGGTAAAAATGACCCATCAGCTGGATTTGGCGTGAGTTACCGCTGGTAATAGGGCGATTTAAAAATGGGTAATCAAAAGGTGCTAGTTAACAACACACTACTTAGCGGCAACGCTAAGGTGTCTGAGCCAATAGTGGACAGCCAGGGCTTAATTAAAGGTTTTATTATCGACAACCCTAAAGGTTTTGATGTTCAGGTTGATTTGCAACACTTTTTGCTGAATGAAGAAAACGCGGAAGAAAACAAAAAACTGCGGCAAACCATTTATGACACTTATAAGCTTGCAGCACAATCGGTACCCGCTTTTACGCCATTAGCAGAGTGTGTAGCACAGACATCGCAGCATATTTTGCACAGTGAAGCGAATAAGCCTGAAGGGGTATTTAGTAATATTATCTATTTAGAAAATACTTTAAAAACAATAGACAATAATTTGGCAGATACCCTACCTGTAGTGAATATCGCAGGAAACCCAACTTTACCAGATAGAGAAATATCCGTTGAGGTTGATACCGATGCAGGACACGTAAAAACAATCGCTAAAATTGAACAGCAAAACAAATATTATTTAGGTAAAGATGGTCTCTGGTACACCACTAACCCACTAGAAGTCATTACGCATGAAATTGCGCACGCCTGTAAAGATTTGCAAAACCTCACGAAAGCGGGTGATTTTGCTTATGAATCCAGCAAAAAGCAAGGCATTACACCTGAAGATGAAAAACGCGTTATTAATTTTGTAAATCAAGTATTGCTAGAACCCAGAGGCATGTCTGGGCGAGATTTAAATTCAGACACTGCAGTAAAACCAAATAATGCAACAGTGGGTAACTATGCGCCTTTAGATGCGATGGGTATAGAGCGGTTAAAACATGCACCAATTCCAAATGAATTGAAATCATATTCTCAACCCAAAGTGATTGATTTTAATAGTCATTCAAAAAATAATAGTCATGACTTTACCAGGGAATCCAGCTTTGTACATCCGATCACACTGGGTCAATTAAAGCGTGAGCTTGCCGCATTTGATTCTGAACATCAGCAGAGTTTTGTTTTTTCTAGAATTAGTGAGGTGATGAAAGGTAATGGTTTTTCTCAAAAACAAGCTAGTTATGATGCGGACTTAGTCCTTTGTTAGAAAGTCTATTTATGATTATTAATGATGAATCAGCCAATAAAAATACGTTAAATAACCCGGCGATGGATTCCAGCCTTCAAAATGATTTAACGCATGAGAAACCGGCGCCAGCTTTTGCCAATGAAGCGCAACTGCTTTCTACAGAGAATGCACCGATTGGAACGCCACAAAATCAAATATCAAGCGTTGAAATCGGGCAAAAATCTGTTGTAAGTGATGATAAAGAGGCGCGTAAACCGATTGGTTATGTAGAGCCGGCAATAAAAAACGCAGCTTACACTGCGCCGGAAAAAACTGTGCAAGTAACAGAGTTTGATAATACGCAGCAACGCATTGAGTCGCAAAATCAGCTCAATTTGCAGGTGACTGCACAGGGACGCCAGGAAAGTTTAAATCAAGATTCTTTAGAGATTAAATCTAAACAAGAGGTGTTAGCGCTGTTGCAAGAGCAGAGCCGCCCTAATCTTGCCGGTAGGTTTGCCGCAATGAGTGCCCATGTTGAATCATCTCAAATGACGGATGAAAATAAAGCAGATGCACAGCAACGCTTAAATAAAGCCACGCTTGCATACGCAGAACAGGTTGAAGATAAAGAAATTTCACCCATTGATATTCATGTGGCACAGCGCGTCAATGACAAGGTTTTAGAACGTGGCTAGCAAGCTGATAACCGCATAAAAATAAAGAACAGTTCAATTAAAGGGAGTTGAAAATGGCAGACGCAATACAAGATAAAAATAATCCAAATATATGGCGAGAAGGTGACATTACGATTATTAAAATTCCTGAGTTAGGTGAAAAAGCGGAGATGCGTTTTCGCTTCCCGGAAGCGCATATTGAATTAGCTGGGCATATCAGTCCTGAAGATATTGCAAAAGCAAATAAAGCAGAATCTCGTAGATCGGTCTCTGACAGCATAGATACCCCTAAATCTATTCTTGATAAAATGAAGCTAAATGGTCTTACTTCTGTTGGCAGTGATAGGGCTGAAACAGAAACGATATTAGAGGAAATGTTTAATCATCCAAAAGCTTCGGAGGCAAAGTTACAGCACGATTTAAATCAATTAATTGTAGATACATATAATCAAAATAAAGATGCATCAGGCAAGTCGATACCAATAGACATTGGCAAAAGTAATGACCTTACAAAGGATCAGTTGGGTGGTGCTTTACAAGAAAAAAGCAATGGGCAAGCCGCACTTGCCATAAATCTAGAAGCAATGAAAAAATCTGAATATATTTATGTGGATACTGAAAACGGGCGTGATGTAAACAAGAATCACCCAGCCTCGATAGTAGATATTTTTAGGCATGAGCTATTTCATTATGTCGATACGCATATGCAAGGTAAAGATAATGGGGCAAAAGAGGAGAAAGATGGTGAGGCACGTGCCGTTTGGTATGTTAATCAGTTTCAATCGGCAAGAGGTGAACCAAAACGCGCCTCATACGCAGTTTCGGATAATCCGGAAAATGTTGGGGTAAATCATATACTACCTGAGTTGGTTGGTGAAAAAATGCCACAAGGTGATGCGCCATCTCATGGAAATTTAAGAGTTTACAAACCTATCGCAACTGAAGGTAAAGAGCACAAGCCAGAACAACCACTTCAATCGAAGCCTCAATCTCAAAACCAATCCAGTAGCGATACACAGTTGTTACCAGGGTTGGCAGGCTTTGCAACAGCATCTGAACTTTTTTTAAGTGAGAAAAGTGGATTGTCACCTGCGAATCAAAAAGGAGTTAAGGCTTACGTGGATAGTTTATTGGCTAAACAAAACACTACTGGTGAAGATATTGTTATGTCTATAAGCGACACTTCAGGCGTAAAAAATACAGTTGAAAAAGAGCTGACACAAAATGCGTAAGTTAAATAAATATTCAATATAGATCAACTAAGAAAGATAGACATGACCATTGAAAGAGATAAAGCAAACCCTAACATTTCAATTGTGCACACAGCACAAGGCGAAATACGTTTTGATTTTGGCGCAGAAGGTAAATCTGTTGATGTCAATATTCCGGGGATTCCAAAATTAGACACATTTAAAGAGGATGGTAGAAAGGAATTAGAAGCGTTGATGGATAAAACATTTAATCCATCGGCTGATTCAACCCAAAAATTAAAGGATTTGCAGGCTAAGTTTAATGAAACCATTATTGCTACTCAAAATGGCAAGGCTTTAGAAGTTGGCACTTCAGAAAAATTAACGAGTTTTGATACAGGCGGTGGAGGTTTAACGCGCAAAGTAGATGCAAGTGGCATGCCTGTTCAAGATGTTGCATTAGGTATCAACCTTGCCGAGGTAGTTAAAACTCCTTACAGAGACAATATGGGCAGAGATCACAAAATGAAGCCTGAAGACATTCTTAGGCATGAGCTATTCCATTATGTTGATAAAGCCAGTGACCCAAATCAAGTTTCAAAGAATAAAGATGACCCGACTAGCGATTTAATGTTTAAAGAAAGACGCGCAGTTTGGTATGTTAATCAATTTCAATTAGCTGAAGATCCGCCTCGCGCGCAAAGAATCTCTTACAAGACACTTAATTCTGATCTGGATACCGGCATAGCAGGCGCTGATGGAAAAGTGGCAGGTTCAACATTACCCGGTGCAGAAAAAGGTTACCCAGAGCCGAGCCCAACTAATCATCGAGAATATCCTTGGAATAAACAAGCAGAAAATTCATCTTCATCTAGTATTTCAGATTTTTCTGAAAAGCTAGCTTTACCTGACAATTTACTCAGTAACTTAAAAGGTGGGGCAGTGGCTATAAATCATGGCGATTATTTTTCTCCTGAACAAAAAACACAACTCAATGCATTAGTTGCAGGCAATTTGAATGACAGCTTGAATGAAACTTTCAAATTAAAGCAGCCGGAAAAAGAGGTGTAGGTTTTGTGTGTGATTTAGGTTTCAGTATAAATTTGATAGAGAATAAAGTAGATCTCCAGCACGGATGTTTAGGCAGACCCTTACAATTTAGGCAGGCAACTAGACCTTGCTTCACAATCGCAGTTTAGTGAAAGTGCTAGCTCTGAGTCATCTATTTAGCTGCCTAAGCATTCAATTCATCGGAAATTCAGCATGAAAATTAAACATAACATGATATTTGTATCTGCACTATTTATTGCAGCATGTAGCCAAGCACCCGTTCAATCATCAATGGATAACGTACCACAAAAGGTTAGCCGTGATTATGAGGCGATAGGAGATGCTACTGGTATTCGTCCTTATGTTTACGGTAAACATACTTTAATCAAATTTGAAGCAGGGAAGCCGGCTTTTCTATCGTTTAAAGATGAAAATGGTGCTTCAGTGGGCTACAAAATACAAGGTGGCTATTATGTTCTAGATCGAAAACTAGATTCATTTACAGTCGCAGGGTTACGACGAGAGGTTAAGTTTAATCTTATTCAACAAGAGCCTCCTATTGTTGATGTTGAAAACACTGTAGATTTACCAATAGAAAGTGATGCTAACGCATGGTCATTAAATGAAAGTACAGAAATATCAGCGGATACGGTACGCAAAATTAAAAGTAGTGATCCTATATACGCAATTATGAATAAACAAATGCAACAACATCGCGATCTATTAAGTATTGCGAGTGAAAATAAAAAATACACAGGAGAAGAGCTTTTTCAGATTAACAGTAGATTAGATTTAATTGAATATAAAATCGCTAATCGAGATGAGGCTATTGTTCACGTGTACTTTCCCTTTAACAATACCGCCTTTAAACCTGAAACAGATCTTATCGATGCGTTGCTGCCGCTCGCAAAAAATGCAGCAAGTATTAACGTTTTTGGCAGAACTGACTCTAGAGTTGCGGATGAAGGAAACAAGCAGGTTGCTAACGGCAGGGTAATGGCAACCAAAGAGTTTCTGGTTACGCATGGCGTACCGGAGAACATTATTCATACATATCCACGTGCCTCTGGTGACTTTATTGCACCAGCTGGCATGGAAGAGGGTAGAAAGCTCAATCGAAGGGTAACGATTGAAGTGATTATGCAGTGATTAACGAGGGTATCCTGATTTTTTGTGTAAACGTCGGTTATTTAGTCAACCCTGAAAAACTCCCAATCAATTTGAAATGCTTAATTTGCTATACTAGGATTACTCATAATTCTGTATGCTTACAATAGTTGTCAGGCAATATCATTACCTGATATACAAGCAATTGAAATCATTTTGGATAGATTAAGGCTATGGAACAAAAAAACACGCCGATTGAAACTGCTCGTCAAACACTCATGCAATTAATGCAACGTAAGTTGCCGCCTACACCAGATAATTTTCGGAGTGTTTACGATGAAATTATGGGCGTTAAATCTGTTGACAAATCCGTTGAATTAGCCAAAACCCTTGAAAAAGTATTACTTGAAGCAGGCAAACAAAAGCCCAAGTATGTTGTGGTAGCACAAGCGATAGCGCCATTGATTGAGAAAGCTGACTGGAGCAAACTTGAAGATCAATTACGCAAGCTGTTTCCTTCAGGTTCAGGCAGTGCTGACGTTGGTGAGGCGAATTGGTCGGTATTGATCCGCAGCTTACTTAAACAGTTGGAGGTGAGTCATAAGGGCGTGACATTGAGTCGCAAAAAAGAGGGGTTGAGCAAAGTACTCACTAACTTTGCGAGTGACCCTGATGTACTGGCGCAAAAGATTCAAGCACTGATTAACTCATGGGGCACGGGAAGTGCTACTGAAACGGTTGGCACTTCTTCATTGCCAGCTGATGGCGGTGGCGCTACCCAGGTCACGGCAAATACGCTTGCATCTGTTCAATGGCGCGAGATGCTACTGAGAACATTTGAGCTGGTGCTGATTCCTCATTTGCAGGCAGTGTCAGAGCATCAACAAAAAGCGATTAGCTTATTAACGATGATGCGGCAAGCTAATGGCGAGCAAGCGCTTGCTAAATGTGCAAATGACTTTAAACCCATTTTATTGGCGCTGGAAATGGAGCGCGACCATCAGGCGCGCATTCATGAGGCATTAACGCAACTTTTACGTTTGCTTGTTACCAGCATGGGGTCATTGGTGCTTGAGGATCAGTGGCTTTATGCACAAACCATCGTTATCAACGATATTATTTCAAAGCCGCTTAATATCAACACGCTTTATGATGCGGAGAGTAGCTTAAAAGAGCTAACTTATAAGCAATCTCAGCTTAAACCTGCATTAACAGAGGCTAAAGATACACTGAAAAAAATGGTAACTACTTTTGTCGATAGACTGGTGGAGATGACAGAAAGTACCAGTGACTATCATGACAAAATTGAAGGCTATCAACAAAAAATTGCCTCTACAGAAGATATGGGCGAGTTAAATGTATTACTCAATAGCATATTGGAAGATACACGCGCCATTGGTTTGAGTGTGCAACGCACGCGCGATGAGTTTACCTTGAGCCAAAGGCATGCAATGGATGCAGAAAAAAGAATACAAGAGTTGACGGCAGAGCTTGATTATATTGGTGAAGTTGCGCATCAAGATTACTTAACTGGCGCACTCAATCGACGTGGAATGGATGAGGCTATTGACCGCGAATTTAACCGCGCTGATCGCCATAATACGGCGCTGTGTGTTGCGATGCTTGATATTGACCATTTTAAAAAGCTAAATGATAGCTTAGGCCACGCCACGGGCGATCAGGCACTTACGCATTTGGTTCGGGTGCTAAAAGACGTATTGCGTCCGACAGATGTGTTAGCACGCTATGGCGGTGAAGAGTTTATTATCATTTTGCCGGCAACCCCGCAAGATGAAGCAATTAAAGCGGTGACACGTGTGCAACGCGAACTTACTAAAAATTTCTTTATGCATAAAAATGAGCGTGTGCTGATTACGTTTAGCGCAGGCGTGGCGCAGCGTGCGACGGGTGAATCTGCCGAGCACTTGATACCTCGTGCTGACGCTGCACTGTACCTTGCTAAAAACAGCGGACGTAATCAGGTGATAGGCGCAGAACTGCTACCCGAGCCGGATGGCCCGGCTGTTGTATAACTATTTATAGATTTGGCCCGATTAAGTATCAACTTCCGTTCGGCCTGAGCCTGTCGAAGGCGTTGTATCCATTCACATTTCGACAAGCTCAATGCGAACGGACTTTAAATATCATCGGGCCGAAGCAATAGGTCGATTTAAGTGATGTATAAACCTAGCTAGTTAAAACCATGACGCACGGCTGGCGCTAGCTGTTTTAATTCATCATCATCATACAAGCGACCTCGTGTGATAAATGCCATGCCTGTACCGCAATCTAGTGAAAATGAGCCGCTAGAACCGACGACGGCATCTAGGATGGTGTGTGTATTTTGTGCGAATGTAAAATGGCTATCGCCCATATAAAACATTGCGCCAGCAACCTCACCTAGCTTTACATCCGATGGGCTGGGTTTGAATTCATTGGCAGGCATACATAAAGGGCCGCTTCCTTCACAGCATCCACCAGATTGAAAAAAAATAATTGATCCAAACTTTGCCGTGAGTTGCTGGATTAGTGCTATTGCGGCAGGGGTGGCAGAAACGCGTTCAACCATGATTTAATCTCCAAAAAAAGAGGCGGGGTTAGCCGCCTCTTAAATGTAGTACAAAGTTAGCGGACAATACTTAAATTAGAAGAAGCCTAACTTTTTAGGGCTATAGCTCACTAATAAGTTTTTGGTTTGCTGGTAATGATCCAACATCATTTTATGCGTTTCGCGACCAATACCTGATTCCTTATACCCACCAAATGCAGCATGTGCTGGATAGGCGTGGTAGCAGTTAGTCCAAACACGACCAGCCTTAATACCACGACCCATGCGATAAGCACGGCTACCATCACGTGTCCAAACGCCAGAGCCTAAGCCGAACACGGTGTCATTAGCAATCGCCAACGCATCGGCTTCGTCTTTAAAGGTAGTGACAGCCAACACCGGACCAAAAATTTCTTCCTGGAACACACGCATTTTGTTATGCCCTTTAAGTAAGGTCGGTTGGATGTAATAGCCCTCGGCAAATGTGCCAGTTAATATGTTGCGCTCACCGCCAATCAACACCTGGGCACCTTCTTGCCTGCCAATATCCATGTAAGACATGATTTTGTTGAGTTGATCTTCAGACGCTTGCGCACCGATCATGGTGTTTGGGTCTAATGGGTTGCCTTGTTTAATTGCTGCAACGCGCGGTAAAACACGCTCCATAAATTGCTCATAAACAGATTCTTGAATTAACGCACGTGATGGGCTGGTGCAGACCTCACCTTGGTTAAACGCAAATAATACCAAGCCCTCAACCGCTTTATCAAAGAAGTCATCATCCGCTTGGGCGATATCTTCAAAGAAAATATTCGGTGATTTACCACCTAATTCCAACGTTGCTGGAATTAAGTTAGCGGCAGCGGCTTGCGCAATTACGCGGCCGGTAGCAGTTGAGCCGGTAAAGGCAATTTTGGCAATACGGCGGCTGTTAGCAAGCGGAGCGCCCACTTCACGACCATAGCCGTTGACAATGTTGATCACGCCAGGAGGTAAAATATCTGCAATCAATTCAGCCAGGATCAGAATACTGATTGGCGTAAACTCTGCTGGTTTCATCACCACGCAGTTACCCGCGGCAATCGCTGGCGCTAGCTTCCAGGCCGCCATCAAGATTGGAAAGTTCCATGGAATAATCTGACCAATAACGCCTAACGGTTCATGAAAGTGATAAGCAACAGTTGTTTCATCGATTTCACTGAGGCTACCTTCTTGCGCACGTAAGCAACCGGCAAAATAACGGAAGTGATCAATGGCAAGTGGAATATCGGCGTTGAGTGTTTCGCGAATCGGCTTGCCGTTATCAATGGTTTCAGCGGTTGCTAATAATTCCAGATTAGCTTCTAAACGATCAGCCACTTTAAGTAGCAAGTTGGCGCGTTCACCCGGCGCGGTGCGACCCCATTTGTCAGCGGCAGCATGGGCGGCATCTAGCGCCAACTCAACGTCCTCTGCACCAGATCTAGCGGCCTTTGTGTAAGGTTTACCTGTGATCGGGGTAATAACGTCGAAGTATTCACCATTAACAGGCGCTACCCATTTTCCGCCAATAAAATTATCATATTTGGCTTTGTAAGGGATTGTTACCCCAAGACCTTTTAATAAATCTAAACTCATGCCAACTCCTTTGGTTTTCTGTTGTTGATAATCGAAATCTTACGCATTGAATGGCTTTAATTAAGCAAGACTTGCTGGTTTACCAGCTTAGTCGCGCTTATCAGTTTGTTCTGATTAACTGAAATTTAAGTGCACAATTTTTGCTCTAAATCCCATTAACGATAAACCCAAGTGACGATCTAATCAAGGGTATTAAGCATTATTCTTTAAATTTAATTATTTTACTTAGTGAGTAGAGGTTGTGCTCAAGGCAATGACTTTTATTGGCAAGATATAAACTAGAAAAATCCTATCGCTTGCGCTATAGTGCACTAATGCAATTTAACTAAATACGATGCTTAATCTAATGCTGATATGTCAAAAAACCTAGCACAACCATCTATTTTAACGCGCGAATTTTGGCGCAGATTTTCTAATCCATCTTCTGTCGCGTTGGGTAAATCTATTTTATCCATATTAGTGTTTGCTGAAACGTTAGTGAGTTTTTTTTGGATATTTACGTTATCAGGCTTGGGGGAAGGTTACGCGCTGATTGCCGCCGTCCCTTATTTTTACCTGGTTATTTCCTACGTCAGCCTGTTTATTTTCTACCGATCCAAGCGTTTTGAGTATTTTACATTTACGCAATTGGTGATGTTGCTGGTGATGCCATTTTTTATGCAATGGGCGATAGGCGGTTTTGAAGCATCTAGTGGCGTGGCAATTTGGGCTATTTTATCTCCAGTAGGCGCGCTGATGATACTAGGTACGCGTCAATCAACCCCTTGGTTTTTACTGTTTGTTGGGCTGGCTTTCCTTTCCTGGAAAATGAACCCTTATTTTGCCGGTAATGCAATGCCAATACCTAGTAACGTAAAAGATACATTTTTTTTGATGAACATTACGGGTACCGCCTCAATTTTATATGGTGTACTACGTTTTTTTCAGGCACAAAAAGAACGCGTCATGCTGTCGCTGGAAATAGAACAAGCACGGTCTGAAAAACTATTACTGAATATATTGCCGGCGCCCATTGCCGAGCGCCTTAAAGCTAACGATATGCGGATTGCTGATCATTATGATTCAGTGACGGTTATGTTTGCTGATTTAATAAACTTCACACAAATGTCAGAGAAAATGTCACCGACCCAGTTGGTTGACTTGTTATCACAAGTATTTCTGAAATTTGACCAACTTGCAGAGAAATATCAAGTAGAGAAAATTAAAACCATTGGTGATGCGTATATGGTGGTTTCAGGAGTGCCTGTGGCTTGTACTAATCACGCACAGAGAATTGCTGCAATGGCATTGGAAATGCAGTCAGCACTTAAAGAAGTGGCGGAAAGAACTGGGTTGGATCTAAATATGCGCATAGGGGTTCATAGTGGCGCTGTAGTTGCGGGTGTGATTGGTAGTAGCAAATTTAGCTACGACTTATGGGGCGACACTGTCAATCTTGCAAGCCGCATGGAAGAAACCTGCCTCGCTGGTGCTATTCAAGTGACCGCAGAAACGCAACGACTTTTAAAGGATGATTATCAATTTTCAGCAAGAGCCGCAGTTGAAGTGAAAGGTAAGGGCGTTTTAGACACGTTTATACTGCTAAAAAAACCATAACGCAAAGTTGACATTTGGATGTTGGGTTTTATACCAATATGCACTATAATTCGCCGCTCTCGGAAGAGTGGTTGAGCGGTTGAAGGCACCACCCTGGAAAGGTGGCATAGGGGTAACTCTATCGCGGGTTCGAATCCCGCCTCTTCCGCCAGTAGGCCTTACAAATCAATGAGTTAGCAGGGTTTAAAGAATTTTCCCCTCATTCTTCCCCACAGAATAACAAGAACTCATAAGATTTAATTTGAGTGCAGCACAAGTAGCCTCACAGTGATGTGGGGCTTTTTCGTTTCCGCAGGTGATTTAACGAGTATTCATCCGCGTATTCAAATAGCATTAAAATGCACATCATCGTCTTTAAATAATTCATTGGTCGCTTAATTTGCAAACCTATATGAACTAGTCTACTATAAAAAAATGCCTTATGGATTTGTATAAAATGGACAGCCTTACACAGATACAGAGTTTAGAGAACTTGCAAAATCCGACAGAGCAAGAAGTGTTAATGCTGGCAGCACTACGCTTAAGAGAGCGTCTATCGCATCTACCTTGCTACGCGAACCGCAGGGTATGCAGCACGATAAACTACTGGATTTCATTAGCAAGGTCGCGTCACAATCTGCATTACTAGACACTAAGGGGGTTATATGACTGAAAAGAAATACCCTAGAATGAATTCTTACCCTATGGCTTTAAGGGAAGTAGTTACACCCGTGATACCAAACTTCTTAAAAGAGTACGCAACACGTACGATGAAATCACCAATGAACTCAGAGGATCGCCTGAAGCAGCGCGAGAAGTTACTAACTACACCTTGGGGCCATTTAAAGGCTACAGAATAGATGGTGAAGTATTATTGCCAGTAACATTCTTACAGGGTTCTGCATTACAGTTTTGGTTAAATAATATGGCTTCTTTTATCAAGATAATTTATCCATTCTTTTTTATACCAGACAAATAAAACGTAAAGTCCTGCAAAGAGCATGACTATCCATAGTTGAGCAACCATCATTAAATATAAAATTAATGGTGTGTCTTTAGATATGATTTCTCTAAATGGAAGCAATGCTATTGCAATTAACAAACCTACCGAATAAAAAGCTATTCCATATTCCATATTCCATATTCCATATTGTTTTATCCTAGATAATGCTTTAATAACTGCTAGTTACACTCTTTTCTTTCCCACTTATCTTTAGCCTTTGCCTCTGCTTTAGTCTGCCACTGCATATTGCTAGGATCTACAATTTACGTGTTGCGACTGTGGCACACGCGTGAGAATCGGTAGCTATACCACAAAGCTATTGTCTGGCGTTTATAGTCAATTTTAACCGCTCACAAAGGTTGATTTGTAAAGATATTTTTCAAGTCGATTGCGGTTCTTGCAATTTTTACATCAAAACCTCACGTTTTGGTGTTCGGTTATTCTGTTCAGGCAAGTCTGTTTTAACCAATTCCAACTAATTCAAGCTGCTCCAACTTAGCGGGTCAAAGGGGCGGCTTTGTAACCGCAACTCATAATAAACCCCATTAGCTTCGTTGCCGCCGCTGTTACCAACCGATGCAATCGCATCGCCGCTACGTACTACTTCACCGGCTTGTTTTAATATGGCCTGATTGTTTCCGTATAAGCTCATATAGCCATCGCCGTGATCCACAATCACTAAATTGCCAAAGCCGCGTAACCAGTCAGCAAAAACCACACGACCACTGGCAACAGATTTTACCTCTGCGCCTTCATTGGCCTTGATGAACAGACCTTTCCATGAAACGCCGCTATCTTCGCGGCTGGCACCAAAGCGGTTGGTGATATCACCGCGCACTGGCAGCCGTAGCTTACCTTTGAGTGTAGCAAAGTTAGCGCCCGCAAACTCATCACTAGGTAGCGCATTGTTATTGGCGATAATTTGATTGGTTTGTTTATTACTCGCAACATTATTAGTGGTATTGTTTTTTGTGGACTTGGTTTTGGGTTTAGCTGGAATAATCTTGGCTAAACGTTCGACTAATTGCGAGAGTCGCTTTTCATCGCGTTGTAGCTTTTTGATTTCACCGCGTTGTGTTGCAATTTGCTGTGAAAGTGATTTAACGACTTTAGATTTTTCTTGTTTTCGGCGTTGTAAAGTGCGGCGTTCGTCCACCTGTTTTTGTTTAAGCTCGCTAACTTCTTTTAGCGCGGTTGCGGTTTCTTCATTGAGTTTGGTTAATTTGGCAAGGTTGCCTTGCATTTTTTGAATTAACTCAGCTCGTGCTTTGGCAACGTATGAAAAATAATGAATATCGCGCGCTATTTCACTCGGGCGTTCATTTTGCAAAATCATTTGCAGGTAGCTGGGTTGACCGTGAATATACTGTTGATAAAGTTGCCCGCTTAATAATTTTTGCTGTTGCGCTAGCGATTGGTTTGTTGATGTGGACTCTGCATTAAGCAGGGTGAGTGTTTTTTTACTTTCCTGTTGGCGCTGATTGATTTCATATAGCTTTTTGTTAGCTTCGCTAATCGCCTGTTCACTTTCTTTCAGTGCGTCAGCGGCGTCTTTGTGCGCTTCTTGCGAGTTATCCAGCTCTTTTTTGAGTGACTCCAAGCGTTGCTGCAACTCGCTCAACGCCTGTTTTGGCTGTGCCGGTTTTTTTTCAGCCAACACTAACGGCGTGTGCAATAACAATGCGGTCATTAAGGCCGCTATTGAAGCTAAGCGAAAAGGTTGATTGCGCATCATTAGACTAAAAAACTTAAGCTTTAATATCACACTTTAACTTGCACTAAATTTTTACCCGTCATTTCACCAGGTTGCGCTAAGCCCATCATGTGCAGTAGTGTGGGCGCTAAATCAGACAATGCACCACCGTTGTTTAGTGTCGCTTCTCGACCTATGTAAATCAACGGCACTAAGTTGGTGGTGTGTTGTGTATGCGGTTGTTGATTTTCAACATCGTACATGAGCTCTGCATTGCCATGGTCTGCGGTAATTAGCACCTCACCGCCTATGCTTTGCATGGCATTTACCACGCGTCCGATGCAGGTGTCTAAGGTTTCTACTGCGGTAATGGCCGCACCTAGATTGCCGGAGTGGCCTACCATGTCACAATTGGCGTAATTGCAAATGATGGCATTGTATTTTTGGCTGAGAATGGCTTCTTCAAGTCTTTCAGTGACTTCATAAGCGCTCATCTCAGGTTGCAAATCATAAGTTTCTACCTGCGGAGACGGTACCAGGATTCTGTCTTCACCTGCAAAAACGGTTTCTTCACCGCCGTTAAAAAAGAAAGTCACATGCGGATATTTCTCAGTTTCGGCAATTCTTAGTTGCGTTAAGCCAAGGTTAGATAAATATTCTCCAAATGTATTGCGTACTTCTTGTGGTGGAAACAGGGCTGTGGCTTTGGTTTCTTTTTTGTCGTACATGGTGAGTGTAAAGTAGCCTGCTAACTTTGGCACATGGCGGCGATGAAAGCCGTCAAAGTCTTCAGCCAGTAAGGCGTGCGTGAGTTGACGTGCGCGGTCAGAGCGAAAGTTCATGAACACGACTAAATCGCCATCTTCTAAATGCACGGGCGCCTCACCTGTTTTGCGAATAGCCGTGGTTTTGACGAACTCATCATTTTCACCTCGCGTATAGGCATCTTGTAGGCCAATGGCGGCAGTTTCGGCCACAAACTCACCGATGCCCTCAGTAAACAGTTTGTAGGCGGCTTCTACGCGCGGCCAGCGTTTATCTCTATCCATGCCATAAAAGCGACCACTAATTGAGGCAATTTTGCCTACACCCAGAGTTTTACATTGTTGTTCTAGCGCCTCAATAAAAGGCGCGGCGCTCACGGGAGGTGTATCACGACCATCTAAAAATGCATGAATATACACTTTACTTAAACCCTGTTTGGCGGCCATTTTAATCATGGCATGAATGTGGTCTTGGTGGCTGTGTACGCCACCGTCCGAGAGTAGCCCGAAAATATGCAAGGCTTTGTTATTGTTTTTAATGTTAAGTAATGCCGGTTTTAATTCGGCATGCTCAAAAAACTCGCAGCTGGCAATGCTGTTGTTGATGCGTTCAAAGTCTTGAAACACGACACGTCCGGCACCAATGTTGAGATGACCTACCTCTGAATTCCCCATTTGGCCATCAGGTAATCCTACATAATGTTCTGAGGCATTGATCAGCGTATGCGGGAAGTTTTTCCAAAGCGCATCCCAGTTGGGTTTTTTGGCTTGTGCAATCGCGTTATCGCTCATTTCTTCGCGATAGCCAAAGCCATCTAAAATGAGTAAGCAGACAGGTGTGGTGTTTGTGCTAGTCGTGGACGTTGACATGATGTTTCGCCTTAAATATTTGCATAAATTTATGGGAGCAATGTCACTATTTTAGCTTAATTACACGTAAAATCGGACTGTAAATTTAAGGGTGCTGCTGTAGCGTCAATATTTTTCGTGATGATGCGTTGTTATTTTTTTATTGATGCTTCACCTGATTTAAAATCTTGTGCTTATAACCGACCCCTAAATCTGATTTTATTTTGAGAGGAAATGCGTGGAATTTATTATAAAAAATGCTTTGCTGATAGGTTTGGCTGTGGGTTCTGGCATCATGTTGTTATTGCCAGCCCTAAAAAAGGGCGCGGGTGGTGTGCCAAATTTAAGCACGACCGAGGCGATTACCTTAATCAATCGTAGCCATGCAATTGTGCTAGATGTACGTGATGATGCTGAATTTGCCAGCGGCCATATTGTGGATGCTAAACATATTCCATTGGATAAGTTGGCGGAACGTTTGAATACACTTAAAAAATATCAAGATAAACCGATTTTGGTGAATTGCCAGCATGGCGCGCGCTCTGCCAAGGCGTGTGATATTTTGCGCAAGGCTGACTATAAGCAGGTTAATTACCTGCAAGGCGGCATGAATGCCTGGATAGAAGCAAAATTGCCAATTGTAAAAGAGGATCAATAAGTGGCCAATGTTTTGATGTACACCACAGCAGTTTGTCCTTATTGTATAAATGCCGAGCGTTTGCTAATGAGTAAGGGCGTGACAGAAATCAATAAAATTCGCATTGATTTACAGCCGGAAAAGCGCGATGAAATGATGCAAAAAACTGGCCGCCGTACTGTGCCGCAAATTTACATTGATGATCGACATATTGGTGGTTTTGATGATCTGCGCGCGCTGGATTTGGCAGGCGGGCTTGATTCGCTTCTGGCAGCATAAAGTCTGTTAAAATAGCCGCTGATTTTTTAGCATTGTCATTAACCCATTCAATTAACATTTTTAAGTAGAGAATCATGGCACAAGAAGATAACAACGCAGCACCAGTCGCTAACAATGAAGAACAGGCGCAACAACCAGGCTTTAGTATCGAAAAAATTTACGTTAAAGACGCTTCATTAGAGATTCCTAATGCACCGCAAATTTTTACAGATCGCACGCAGCCGCAAGTGGCTATCGAGTTAAGCAATTTTGCGCAGCAAATTGAAGCAAACGTATTTGAAGTGGCGATTAAAGTCACAGTAACTTCAAAAATTGAAGACAAAACAGTATTTTTGGTTGAAGTAACGCAAGCGGGTATTTTCCATATTCGCAATGTGCCTGAAGAAAACATTGAAATGATTGTTGGCATCACGTGCCCAAACATTTTGTTCCCTTATGCGCGTGAAAGCATCTCGGATTTAGTCATCCGTGGCGGTTTCCAACCAGTGTTGCTCAACCCAATTAACTTTGAAGCCTTGTTTGCGCAACAAAAACAGCAACAGGCTGAGACTGCAAACACCGCAACACACTAAGTTGATGTCTCAATTTAGCAAAGTTTTAATCATATTATCTTTAGTGTTGATGCCTGTTGCGGCATCAGCGCTAGAGTTTAAATCAGTGTCGGTATCTAAAGCGGTACTTTATGACGCGCCTTCAAGTTCCGCCAAAAAAGTCCTGCTACTTAGTCAATATTACCCTGTTGAAATTATTGTTAATCTGGGCGATTGGCTGAAAGTGCGTGATGCAGAGGGCAGTATTAACTGGGTAGAAACTAAGCAGTTGTCTGATAAGCGCACGGTGATGATTGCTATCAATCAGGCTGAAATAAGGCAAGCCGCTGATGCGAGCGCCAACTTGGTTGCCACGTTAGAAAAAGGCGTGCTATTGGAAGTGGTGGATACAAAACCAAACAACGGCTGGCTTAAGGTGCGGCATCGTGACGGAGCCACTGGTTTTATTTTGGTTTCATCGACCTGGGGATTCAATTAAATGACAAAAATAGCGGTTCTTGGTGCCGGTGCCTGGGGTACCGCGTTGGCAATGAACATTAGCCAGCGCCACCAAGTGTCACTTTGGGCGCGCAATGCGGGCCATGTCTCGGGTATGCGTAAAGCGCGCGCCAATCCTATGTACTTGGGTGACTTTAAATTTAATGACCAATTACAAATCGAAGACAATTTGCAAACCGCGCTTGATGGTGCAGACCTGATTTTATCAGTAGTACCTACGGCGGGTTTTCGAGGTATTTTGAAAGATATCAAGCAGCTTGGCTGTCAGTTGCCTATTATTTGGGCGCATAAGGGTTTGGAGCCGCTAACCGCAAAGTTGCCGTATGAAGTAGCACTTGAAGAGTTAGGCGCGGCTGATTCATCTGGGCAAAAATGGGGCGCACTGTCAGGGCCTAGTTTTGCGGCTGAGTTGGTGCGTGGTTTACCAACCGCAGTCACACTGGCTGCGAATGATGAAGCTTTTGCCAATGAAGCGGCTTTATTGATACATGGTGCCAATTTGCGGGTTTATCACACCACCGATGTGATTGGGGTTTCAGTTGGCGGTGCGGTTAAAAACGTAATGGCGATAGCGGCAGGTATCTCGGATGGGATGGGTTTTGGCAACAATGCGCGTGCCGCCATGATTACACGCGGCCTAGCTGAAATGACCCGTTTTGGCGTGGCACTAGGTGCTAAAACTGAAACTTTTATGGGCTTGGCTGGCGTGGGCGATTTAATTTTAACCTGTACTGGGCAATATTCCAGAAACAGAGAGGTCGGCTTGCAACTTGCCAGCGGTAAAAGCCTGAGTGATATTCTGCAAGGGCTCGGTCACGTGGCAGAAGGTGTGAACACCGCACGTGAAGTGATGCGCCGCGCTGAAACTATTGGCGTGGACATGCCGATTACCTTTGAGGTAAATCAAGCTTTATCACATGGTAAAAGCGCAAAAGAGGCGGTGATGGATCTATTGGGGCGTGATCAAAAACCAGAGGGCGTTTAGTTTTTATAGCGCTATCGTCCCCTGAGCTTGTCGAAGGGGATGCGCAATCCAACCAGCCCTTCGACAAGTTCAGGGAACGGTATTCGACGAGCTCAGGAAACGGCAGATTAAGAAACGTATTTTACGCGCCGCCTTCAAACCCAATTTGCCGCCAAGCTTCGTATAGCAACACTGCGGCAGAGTTGGATAAATTCAAACTACGACTATTAGGTAGCATCGGTAACCGTAACCGGTGTTCAGCCATAAACTCTTTACGGATTTCCTCCGGTAACCCTCGAGTTTCCGGGCCAAATACAAAACAATCGCCCGTTTTAAATTCAATATCGCTATGCCGCGTACTGCCTTTGGTCGTGATTGCGAAGATACGTTTGCCCGCTAATACATTTTTACAGGCTGCCCAGTTTTCATGCACCTGCAAATTGGCGTATTCGTGATAATCCAGCCCCGCACGTTTGAGTTGCTTATCTTCCAGACTGAACCCCAATGGTTTGACCAAATGCAATTGCGCACCGGTATTGGCACACAAGCGAATGATGTTGCCCGTATTGGGAGGGATTTCAGGTTCAAAAAGGACGATATGGAACATAATGACGGTATTTTACAGTAGGTATTATAATTTAATAGGATTAAAACCAGCCGTTAGGCATTTCGATGGCTACTTTAGAAAGAGGATATGTGATGAAAAAATATTTAAACATTAGTTTATTTGCTTTTATTTTCGTGGCAAATTTAAATTGTTATGCCGCAGACAAGGAGCGGGTGGAGCAAGTTAATCTGGTCAATGCGAAGGAAATACAGGACGCAACGGCAATGGAAAACGCTTTTATTAATCACATTACAGAAAAATCAAAATGCCTTAAAAATAAACTGACACCGCCCAGTTCTTGTAGAAATTTACCTGAGTTTAGCCAAGCTAAGGCAACCTACAGAAACACCGTTATACAACATCCTAGCTGGCAGAATAAAATTCTTCACTGGAACACGCCTAAGGACCACTACTTGCACTTTAATAGTTTGAAGATAAGTTTTCAGTAAGCACGCCCAGCGCTCTGCCAAGAGAGATGTTTTAAATAGTAATTGTGTTGTATGCAATGATGAAGTAACACGTAGCTATAAAAACGTGCCCGATTGCATGAATTGTTATGATGTAACCATAGGTTTAATTAGTAAGGCTTAGGCAATGTTCTTGCAATGACCCAGCATTCTACGTGGGTAGCACCGGCTTGTTTTAATGTTTTAGCTAACTCGTTCAAACTGGCGCCTGTAGTCATCACATCATCTACCAGTGCAATGTTTAAACCTTGCAAACTTTGCGCGCAGTTGAACACGCCGCGTATGCTTTTGATACGTTCTTTAAGTGACAAGCTGGCTTGTGGCGGCGTATATTTAATGCGCTGGCAAGATTGATAATCCAGCTTGATTTGCATGTTGTTACCCATCAGCCGTGCAACTTCTAATGCCTGATTAAAGCCGCGTTGTTTGAGGCGCGTCGCATGCATAGGCATGGGGATGATGCGGTCAATTTTATGGCTGTGTGTGCTTGCTTGTATTTTATTTGTCAGTAAGGCGGCAAAGGTATTGGCTAAATGTAAGGTTTCTTTGTATTTATAGTGTTGCAGTAGCTTATCCACTGGGTAGTCGTAACTGAATAGGGCATGGGTTGCATCAAAGCTGGGTGGTGCTTTTAAACAGCTGCCACAGATTGAACCGTCCGAAATGAGCCCGCACTGCGGGCATTGTGGCGAGCTGTGCCATGATAAGTCGTTTAAGCATGGCTTGCAGATGCCTAACTCACCCCCCTCATGGCTGGCGCACAGGATGCAAATTTGCTTTGGTAGCGGTAGCATTTGCTTAAATTTTAATCTACTGTTCAAAGTTTGCAGGCTGTTTTGTTGACAAGGTATAATCACACCTAAATTCTATCTCAAATTTCAGCGAATACTGATTTCACTGAATATAAAGGAACTAACAATGCTTGGACTATCAACGGACTCATGCGCGACAACGCCCAGTGCAACCACACTTGGTACAACCGCACTTGGTGCAATCACACTTGGCACAGAGGCTATTATCAATACCGAAAATATAAAAGCTGGCTTAAATAAGTCATGCCATTCTCATGAAGAAAAAACCGTTAACCGTTGGAGCGTGGACGAGATTGTTGCCTTATACGAATTGCCTTTCAGTGATTTGATGTACCGCGCGCAAACAGTGCACCGCGAAAATTTTAACCCGAATGCCGTACAAGTGAGCACTTTGCTCTCGATTAAAACCGGTGGCTGTTCTGAAGATTGTGGCTATTGCCCGCAGGCGGCGCGTTACCACACGGAGGTTGAGAGTGAGCCATTGATGGCGCTGGATGACGTAATCGCAGCTGCGCAAGAGGCAAAAGACAATGGCGCTAGTCGTTTTTGTATGGGTGCAGCATGGCGTGGCCCAAAACAGCGTGATTTAGAACCTGTGCTTAAAATGATTGCCGAAGTAAAAGCCATGGGCTTGGAAACCTGTGCGACTTTAGGTATGTTGAAAGAAGGCCAAGCTGAGCAATTGAAAGATGCGGGTTTGGATTATTACAACCATAATCTGGATACTGCACCTGAGTTTTATGGTGAAGTGATTACCACGCGTACTTATCAAGACAGGCTGGAAACATTAGACCGCGTGCGTAGCGTTGATATTAACGTATGTAGCGGCGGCATTATCGGCATGGGCGAATCTCGTAATCAACGTGCAGGACTGTTGGCGCAATTAGCTAATATGGAGCGCCCGCCCGAGAGTGTGCCCATCAACTTGCTGACCCAAGTGGAAGGCACGCCATTACATGGCACAGAAGAGCTGGACCCATTAGAGTTTGTGCGTACCATTGCGGCGGCCCGTATTACCATGCCAAGCAGTTTTGTACGTTTATCCGCTGGTCGTCAAAGTATGTCTGACGGCATACAGGCAATGTGCTTTTTAGCGGGTGCAAATAGTATTTTTTACGGTGAAAAACTGCTGACGACTGGCAACCCTGAAGCTGATAGCGATAAAAAGCTGTTTGCCAAGCTTGGCATTAACAAGATTTAATTGACTATAAGTACCTAAAGCCATGTTAGCTTCATTACAACAAGAACTTGAGCAGCGCAAAGCAGATGGCTTGTTACGCCAACGGCGCTTATTAGATTCGCCGCAGGCTGAGCACATTGTTGCGAACAACAAGCCATATTTATCATTTTGTAGTAATGATTATTTGGGGTTGGCTAATCATCCTGTTCTAGTTGAGGCGATGCAGAAAGCAGCCGGAGTATCAGGCGTGGGGAGTGGGGCTTCTGGTTTGGTAACCGGGCATCACCGCTATCATGATGACTTGGAAAAGCAGCTAGCCGCATTTGTTAATTTGCCTGCAGCATTGCTGTTTTCTACCGGCTATATGGCGAATATAGGCGCTCTAGGAGCGTTGGCAGGGCGTGGGGATGCGATTTTTGCAGATAAATTAAACCATGCCTGTTTAAATGACGGTGGCTATTATTCATTGGCTGAGTTTCATCGCTTTCCACATAACGATGTCTGCGCACTAGAAAAGCTATTACAAATCAGCACTGCAAAACATAAGATAATTGCGGTTGACGCGGTATTTAGCATGGATGGTGATATTGCACCGATACCGGAATATCTCGCACTTTGTGAAAAGTATGATGCCTACTTGTATATGGATGATGCGCATGGTTTTGGGGTGCTGGGTAAGCATGGCAAAGGCAGTTTGAGCCACTTTAATTTAAAATCACCGCGTATTATCATGATGGCAACCTTAGGTAAGGCTGCTGGCGTTGCGGGTGCTTTTGTGGCTGGCGAGCAAGTGGTGATTGATTACTTGATTCAAAAAGCAAAAAGTTATGTGTATTCAACCCCTGCGCCGCCTGCGTTGTCGGCAACGCTGGCAGCCTCGGTTAAATTGATAGAGCAGGGCGACGATTTACGTGCGAATTTGAATCACCTGATTGCTTATTTAAAAGATAATCTCAAGCTCAAAAAGTGGCAGTTAATGGCCTCAGATACCTCAATTCAACCATTGATCGTAGGTGGCAATAAAGAAGCGCTGGCACTCAGTGAATATTTACAAACGCTAGGTATTTTAGTGCCTGCGATACGTCCACCCACTGTGCCTGTAGGTACGGCGCGCTTACGCATATCACTCTCGGCGGCACACACATTTGAAGATGTTCAAAAACTAGTTGCAGCCATCCATCAGGCGGAAAATGAGCTTGTTGCATGATCGCTAACAATCTCCATGTTGAAGTGATAGGCACAGGACCCAACTTGGTATTACTGCACGGCTGGGGCATGAATGGTGCCGTATGGCAACCTTTAGTAAAAAGACTGAGTAAGCTGTTTACCCTGCATATTGTAGATTTACCGGGCATGGGCTTGAGCCGACCGATAGAGCCTTTTCATTTGCATGCAGTTGCAGAAAAAGTGTCAGAAATACTACCTGCAAACGCTGATGTCGTGGGTTGGTCATTAGGTGCACAAGTCGCTATGCGTATAGCGCTGGATTACCCTGATTTAGTGCGCAGACTGGTGCTGGTCGGTGCAACACCTTGCTTTGTGAATAGAAGTTTTGATAAAGATAGTGTTGAATACAAGTCCACATGGGATATCGGCATTGAGCCTGAAGTATTTGGTGATTTTGCTGATAATGTGAATGAGGATTATCACAAAACCATGACGCAGTTTTTAACGCTGCAATGCATGGGTGCTAATGATGCACGGAGTACAGTAAAACTGTTACGTAATAAATTTGCAGAACGCCCAATGCCGACCTCGCAAACCTTGTATCGCGCGCTTGATATTTTATTAGAAACAGACTTGCGTGCTGAAATTGAGTATTTAAGAAAACCCACATTGCTGGTGCACGGAGATAGAGATACCTTGGCACCTGTACAGGCCGCACATTGGATGATGAAAACACTTCCAGTGGGTTTTTTACGCGTGATGTCTGGCGCATCACATGCGCCGTTTTTGTCGCATCAAGAGCAGTTTATTGATGCGGTTGTGCAATTTTTAGAACCTCCACCGCTGTAAATTCATGATGACAGACGATATTTATCGCATCGATAAAGCCCGTGCTCGTGCCTCTTTTGGCCGTGCGGCGGAAACTTACGATGCTGCCGCAATTTTACAAAAGCAAGTGCGGACAGAAATGCTGAGTCGCTTGGATTTAGTTAAACTTAATCCAAAGGTGATACTGGACGCTGGCTGTGGTACGGGTATGGCTAGCCATGCGCTCCAGCTGAAATATGCAAAATCTCAAGTGGTTTCACTGGATTTTGCTTATCCCATGTTGCAAAAAACCCGTAAAACACGTGCCCATATGGGTTTAACTCACCAACTTAAATCGTGGTTGTGCGGCACAAAACAAAACCTGTTATGTGCAGATATTGAAGCATTGCCGCTGGCGAGTGCCAGTACCGGCTTGATATGGTCTAACTTGGCCATTCAATGGTGTAATGATCTGGATGCTGCACTGCAAGAGTTTCACCGTGTATTGCAGCCTGAAGGCCTACTGATGTTTAGCACATTTGGCCCAGATACACTGCGTGAGTTAAGAGTTGCAAGCAGTGCCGCAAGCGGCAATGAATATACCAGTGTGAGCCGTTTTATTGATATGCACGACATCGGCGATGCGCTGGTAAGGGTAGGTTTTAGCGCACCGGTATTAGACGTGGAAAGATTTACCCTCACCTATGATGACGTAAAAAGTGTGATGCGCGACCTTAAAAGTATCGGCGCTCATAACGCCACCGATGGTCGCGCGCGCGGCTTGCTCGGACGCGGGTTTTTTGAAAAGTTAGAACAAAGTTACGAACAGTTTCGTGTAGATGGCAAATTGCCAGCTACGTTTGAAGTAGTCTATGGCCATGCTTGGCGTGCGCAAGATAAGCCCAGGTTTGATGATGGCGTATCGCCCGTAACTTTTAAGCCTAGAAACAAATAAAGCGAGATGGCGCAGTCATATTTTGTGATTGGCACAGATACCAATGTAGGTAAAACCTATGTTGCAAGTCGCCTAGTGCGACATTTTGCACAATCAGGTTTAAAAGCGATTGGCATGAAGCCGATTGCTTCAGGTTGCGAAGTGGGCGCACCTCGTGGGCGAGGCGAACCGGGCGAGCTGCAAAATGAAGATGTGATTGCACTTAGTCATGCTAGTAACGTAGTTGCCGCAAATAATTTAATTAACCCCTATCAGTTTGCGCCAGCTATTGCACCGCATATCGCGGCTGAGCAAGTGGCTGTTGTGATTAGTTTAGATGCAATTATTAACGCTTATCAGCAACTAACTACGTTGGCAGAGGTAGTGATTGTGGAAGGTGCTGGCGGGTTTTTTGTACCGCTCAATCAAACACAAACCTTAGCTGACTTAGCCGTTGAGCTTAATATCCCCATTGTTTTAGTGGTGGGCATACGCTTAGGTTGCATCAATCATGCGTTGCTAACGGTTGAAGCGATAAACGCCCGTGGACTCACCCTTGCCGGTTGGGTGGCAAATGAGATTGACCCAAACGCGTGTATGTTTGCAGAAAATTTAGCCAGCTTGCAACAGCGCATTGCCGCGCCGTGTTTGAGTGTGGTGCGTTGGCAGGGGGAGGCGATTTTTAATTTGACTAGAGTGTAGTCAAACGCTAAACATGCGCGCGGTGATATGACGGTCGCTGGTAAACGCCTGATTTGACATTGATATTTTTTAAAAGTGAACTGGAGTGTCCATGCAATATTTGCTGATGAAGTATTTAATTACTGCTGGCGTGGTAGTGCTGGTTTCAGAGCTGGCAAAACGTAGCGATAAATTAGGCGCCTTATTCGCAGCCCTGCCTTTAGTCACGGTGCTTACTTTGATCTGGCTTTATGCAGAACAGCAGCCGCTCGATAAAATTGGCAATCACGCCTACTACACCTTTTGGTATGTATTACCTACCTTGCCCATGTTTTTACTTTTCCCCTATTTATTACCTAAATTGGGGTTTGTCATCACGCTGTTAGTTTGTGTGATATTTACCATATTTGCTTTATGGGGCTTTGCTTTGGTCATGAAGTTATTTGGCATAGCCTTGTTATAAACAGGGTTACTTTTGCAGATATTTTAGTAAAAAAAGCTTCTTAATCATATAATTAGCGCGTAAAATGCGCACACTTTTATCGATTTATAGCGAACATCTTGGAACAATACTCAACCCTGTTAGCAAAGCCTATCCAAAGCTATCGCCCGTATTGGGCGAAGCGGTTTGGGCCTGCGCCAATTCTGCCGATGTCACGTGCCGAGATGGATGCGCTCGGTTGGGATAGTTGCGACATTATATTGATTTCAGGCGATGCTTATATTGATCACCCCAGCTTTGGTATGGCGCTGGTGGGGCGATTACTAGAGGCACAAGGCTTTAGGGTAGGGATTATTGCACAGCCTGATTGGCAAAATGCGAGTGCTTTTAAGGTGTTGGGTAAGCCTAACCTTTATTTTGGTGTCACTGCTGGCAATATGGATAGCATGGTCAATCGCTACACTGCTGATAGAAAAATCCGTTCTGATGATGCTTACACGCCAGATGCCGCGCCTAATAAACGTCCTGATCGTGCAGTGCTGGTGTATAGCCAGCGCTGTCGCGAGGCATATTCAGATGTGCCGTTAGTGATTGGCAGTATTGAAGCCAGTTTGCGTCGCATTGCGCATTATGATTATTGGTCAGACAAAGTGCGCCGCAGTGTTTTGGTGGATTCTAAAGCGGATATTTTGCTTTATGGTAATGCTGAGCGCGCTTTGATTGAGTTAAGTCATCGACTCGCCAAAGGTGAAAATGTTGCCAGTATTCAAGATATTCGCGGCACTGCGTTTTTACGTAAGAAAATTCCAGAAGGCTGGAGCGAAATTGAAAGTACCAAACTAGATCGCCCTGGAGTGGTGGACAAGCCTGTTGACCCGTATGAAATGAAAATGGGCAAAGCCGATGCAAGTTGTGCGACTGATGATAATCAACCCAAAGCCGCATTGCCTGAAGGCACAAAAGCGATTGAAATTGTACGTAAGCCTAAAGCTGATAGAGCCAAGCAGGTGGTGCGCTTGCCTGATTATGAAGCTGTAGCGCAAAACCCTGTGTTGTATGCGCATGCTTCGCGTGTTTTACATTTAGAAGCTAATCCTGGCAATGCACGCGCTTTAGTACAAAAGCATGGTGACCGCGAAGTGTGGTTAAATCCGCCGCCGATTCCATTGACCACCAAAGAGATGGATTACGTGTACGATATGCCGTACGCACGTAAGCCTCACCCAGCTTATAAGGACGCAAAAATCCCTGCGTGGGAGATGATACGTTTTAGTGTCAACATCATGCGCGGCTGCTTTGGCGGTTGTACTTTCTGTAGCATTACCGAGCATGAAGGCCGCATTATTCAAAGCCGCAGTGAGGCATCAATTTTAAAAGAAGTTGAAGAAATTCGCGATAAAGTTGAAGGCTTTACCGGCGTGATTTCAGACCTTGGCGGCCCAACGGCCAATATGTACCGCATCGCTTGTAAAAGCGAGGCGATAGAAAACTCCTGTCGAAAAATGAGTTGCGTGTATCCGGGGATTTGTGAAAACTTAAATACCGACCACAGCGCTTTGATTCAGCTGTACCGCAAAGCACGTGCCATTAAAGGCGTTAAAAAGATTTTAATCGGTAGCGGCGTGCGTTATGACCTTGCGGTGAAATCTCCGGAATATGTGAAAGAACTGGTGCAGCATCACGTGGGTGGTTATCTAAAAATTGCACCGGAACACTCGGAAGAAAACGTACTCAGCAAAATGATGAAGCCGAGCATGGGCGCTTATGATGAATTTAAAGCCATGTTTGAAAAGTTTAGCGCTGAGGCGGATAAAAAGCAGTATTTGATTCCATACTTTATTGCGGCACACCCTGGTACGACCGATGAAGACATGCTGAACTTAGCGTTATGGCTTAAAAAATACGATTTTAAGTTAGACCAAGTGCAAACCTTTACGCCTACGCCGATGGCGATGGCGACAGCGATGTATCACTCAGGTAAAAATCCGTTGCGAAAAGTCACTGCAGATTCTGATGATGTGCCCATCCCCAAAGCAGGTAATGTACGTAAATTGCATAAGGCATTTATTCGCTTTCATGATCCAAACAATTGGCCGATACTACGCGAAGCGTTGAAAAAAATGGGACGTGAAGACTTAATAGGCAGTGGCAAGCACTGTTTGATTCCTGCTTGGCAACCATTATCAAATAAACCAATTACCACGGTGCGTGGCGAACAATTAGAACGAACAGTTCGACCTCGGCGCGTGTCAGAACACAAACGCAAATACTCTTAAGGGCAAGCGATGTTTTTTGATGTGCAAAAACTTTGTCAAAAGTTAATCAGCTTTTGTTTTCTGGCTGTTTTTAGTTCGACTGTTTTTGCAGCACCAGGTTTATTCTGGAAAGCCGAATCGCCTAGCAACAATACTATCTACCTATTTGGCACCATACACACCGACGATAATCGCGTAACTGATTTTTCGCCTGCGTTGATAGCGTCTTTGAAGTCTGTTGATGCGTTTATGATGGAAGCTGACGCACCCAAAGACGCCAGTGTGTTAATGATGTCGGACGCAAACCTACAAACAATACTCACGCAAAATGAGCTGGATAAAGTGTATGCTTTAGCTGAGTTTCATGTCATGCCTCGAGATGTTGCCCTGCGCACTAAACCTTGGTTATTAGCCGTTATGTTTGATGCCGCTAGGCCAATCACCCCTTTTGCCCAAGACAACTTGCTGATGAGATTAGCAGAAGATTTTGGCAAAGAAGTTACCGGTATTGAAACTGCAGCAGAACATTTTTCGGCAATGGATAGCTTGAGTATTGATGAACAACTCATCTTTTTACGTGCGGTGTTAAAACGCAGTGCGCAAACTAAAGAGCTCGATTACGAGCGACTGATTCAAGCTTACTTAGCGGGCAATAGTGAAAAACTAACAGCACTCAATAGCAAAATTATGGCTAAAATGTTGCCGCCGTCTTTGTGGGCAAAAATGCGGAGCCAATTGCTAGACGAACGCAATGCGGTAATGGCTGCGCGCGTGCTTGATGCCGCAAAAAATAAAAGCCTATTTGTAGCGGTAGGCGCTTCACATTTAGCGGGTAAAAATGGCCTGATTGCCAGTCTAAAGCAAGCAGGCTACCAACTCACCATAGTCAAATAGCGCTAATGGGTAACTAATGCCTGACATGGCGACCAGCTTCATTATCTATCACTTCCTCAGACTGTTGCGGGTATATCAATTTATCAGTCTCAAACCCGAGCTCTTTGGCTTGCGCAATCAAGTGCTGCTTAATTGGGTAAGAAAGTTGTGGCGTGCGCGATAATATCCAAAAGTAAGACTTATCAGGACCGCAAAGCATCACATAGTTATAGTAAGGTTTGTCGAGTGTCATAATGTTGTAAGCACCATAAAATGGCCCAAAGAAAGAAACTTTGAGCTTACCCGTACGCGAGCCGTCAGCATTGGCAGGCTCTACAAAATACGCTTTACCTTCGGCCTCTTTCCATTGATTGGTTTTGGTATTAAACCCCCGATTGATCACCTTAATGCCACCATCATCACGCAGACTATAAGTGGCGGTGACTTTATCTAAATCGCGCTCAAAACTGTGATCAAGCCGCGCAATTTCATACCAAGTGCCCAAGTATTGATTAGCATCAAAACTTTCAATGGTTTTAACGTTATCAGGAACGCCCATGCATGAAGTCAATGCAAGCGTTAGTAGCCATAACAGGGTATTTTTCATAGAGTAGTTTCAAGGTTAAAGTACAAAATGCACCGCATAATGTTACCTGAAATTAAATGCGTTTGGCGTAAACAGTTAAGCAAGGGTAGCTACGATGGAGTATAGCTAAATAAACTGTTTCAGTGATCACCACTCGATTTCGTTTAGCAATGCTTGCCAGTTTTACTGGCTTAGCAGTGCTTATCAGTTTTTCTGGTTAGCAATGCTTGCCAGTTTTACTGGCTTAGCAGTGCTTATCAGTTTTTCTGGTTAGCAATGCTTATCAGATTTCCTGATACATTCCATCTAGGCTTGCTAATTCAGGGCATAGCGCGCAATGCTCAACTCTCCAGTGCTGGAGAGCTCGACCATTGCTTTTGTGCCGCTACGCATTTTTCCAACGTTGGGCGGCACTAAAAATGTGATGGCCTGTTGTTTGTTGTTGGGAGAATTGTTTTCAGCGACACCTACCGCAATTTGCCATTGGGGCCATTCTTGATGAGGCGGGATGTTGGTTGAGCCTTGTAATCTTGCCTTTTCAAATGTACTTTGTTTTTCATCGCCAATGAGTAGGTTCCAAACTTCCACACTCACTAATTTGCTTTCTTGCATATATTGAATCGGCGTTTCAATTTCAGATGGTGTTTGTGGTAAAGGATCAACTTGCGGCTGAATAGTCTCAAATCCTAAACGTAAAAAAGCCATTTGGTAATCGTCTGGTACGGCAGTGTCTTTGAGCGGCGGGCTTTGGGCGGCTAGTTTTTCATTGCGCTCATGCGTATCCATGGCGGCGGCAGTAGCTTGGTCTGCGCCTTGCATCAGTAATGATCTCGCTATTTGTTGTGCAATAGAGCCGCCAAGGCAGCCGCACAGCGTCAGTGACGCAAGTGTCAAAGTACACCATTTTATGGCTAGCTGTTTTATCGCAAGAGGCATGTTGATTGATGACGATGCTTTTAACGCGGGAGGGTTAGATTACTGCCGTAGGCTTCGGCTGTCTAGTAAATTTTTTGATGGCAATACTTCTAGTGCCCAATCGCATTATTTTTGTGTCGAGCGAATGCCGATTATCCCGCTTAAAATAATCAAAGCAATGGCAATCCAGGCATCTAAGCTTAGATGCTCGTGCCACCATAATACGCCAAACAAGCTGGCTAATAATACTGTCACGTAAGCTAAACTTGCAACCGCCATGGTGTCACCGGTGCGATAGGCACGTGTCATGGCGAGCTGTGCAATGGTGGCAGCCAAGCCTAACCCAAGTAGCAAAAGCAAATCTTGCCAACCAAGGGGGTGAAAAGTATTAAAGTGAGTCGCGCCAAAAATGCTGGAGAGGGCGCCTTGGGGTGCAAATAGCATCCATAGCCCTGCGCCAATGGTGGAAATTAGCGTGAAATAAAACACGGTGCGCCAATCAGGTTCGTTGGCTTGGCCTAATTGCTTTACATGTATATAAGCGAGTGCTGCGCCCATGCCTGAGAGTAAGCCTAGTGAGGCTGCCAGCCAATCTTTTTGGCTAAAGCTAGGTTTAAGTAACAGGCTAATGCCTATAAAGCCGATAACAAGACCGATGAGTAATGTTTTTTTAGGTTTTTCATGCAGTAAAAATGGTGTAAACAGCGCCAAAAATAACGGTGAGGTGTAATTGAGCGTAATGGCGGTGGCTAAAGGTAAATGTGCGATTGCATAAAAAAATAAAATCAGTGATGCAAAGCCTACCACTGCACGTGACATTTGTTTGTATATGAAGGGTGTAGCTAAGGATAGTTTTTGCGTATAGATATAAATCCAGATAACCATTAAACCAAATAATGAACGATAAAATACCAACTCAGCACTGCTGAATTTTTGGGCGCCAATTTTAACCAGTGCGCCCATGATGGCAAAGCCAAGGGCTGCGACTAGCATCCATAGGCTACCGAGGTTAGGTAAGCTAAAGTTAATGCGTTTAAATTTCAACTAAAGCTTGTAAGATTATTATTGGCGATCAATTTTAAATTTCTCGGCTAGATTTATATTCATAATCGTGGCAGATTCATCTAAATAGTGTTCTTCAGTAACATATTGCCACCCCAGTTTTTCATACAGTTTGCGAGCTGATGTGGTGTAGAGCCATAATTGATTTATACCCATTCGGGCAGCCTCTTGCATCGCATGTTGTGATAACAATAAGCCAATGCCTCGTCCTCGATATTCTTTTTTGACATAGACACCACCAAGCCATGGCGAGAGTTCCGGGTGCGTTATCATGTCGTCATTAACCAGCATGGCTGTGCCTACAGGGATGTTGCCATTAATCGCTACGTAAATTGTCGGGATTTTATCTTTATTGATGGAGTGCAGTACTTGCTGTTCCCAGTCACTACCCCACTCATCTCTATGCCAGGCTGCTATTGCTGGAAGCATATCAAGGTGATGCGATATGTTTTCGATAATCATCATTTGCTTTCGACTATAGCGTTAATTTGCAACACTAAATTCATCTTTAAGTTGGTTTATTGCGTTTTGGGTAATTTCGTGTCTTTTTACAGGAAAGCATTTAACGTCGTTTTCAGTTAAGTTTTTCTTAACAAGCGTTTCTATTTTAAGTCTTACTTGTTTAGAGCACTCATGAAGGTCGCAATGAAATAAATTGATAAAATCATTATCGTATCTATAACCCTCTTGTATGAGGAAGTACCTAAGGGATGGGCTTGTTAGATACAATCCGCGCATATAACTTACCCATACTTCGCTAATATCCTTACTCATAGCTGTTTGCGATGAGTAGATATTTTCCCACTGATCGCACATTATTTCGCATGCTGTCATCACACGATCCCATTCCCATCGGTTATGTGTAGGTTCAGAATTGGACGAGCCAATATTGGGGACAGGGACGCAGTCATAAAAATATGGGCGTAAATTGTGTTCTTTCTCAGTAAATAGATTGAGTACTGCGATGCCGGTTTCATAGACCTGTGCGTTAGTTTGTACTTCAAGCACTTCTCTTTCCCGTTTGATTTGTTGCCATAGAAAGAAAAATCCAGCGATTGTTGCTAACGCACTCGTCCAATCACCTGCATTACCAATAGCATCCCAGTTGTCGGTAACGTTAGGTAGTGGAATGGCGAGAAATAGTGTTACGACCTTAAAAATAGCTAATAGAGAGGTGATTGCCCAAACGAGGATAATTAGACCACCGATTACTTTTGCTAATGGTATTAAAAATCGTAACGTCATTGACATCAGCCTTTTGCAACTTACATTCACCTTTAGCACCCCGAATATTTTTATTGAGCATATTATCCACGATGCGCCTGAATGGAGCAAATTGTTGGCGCTCCACATCATTTTTAAGATTGATAATGAAACCGGATAATGATGCAAAACTTGCCAATATTGAGGTTTTCAGCTACTCTCACAGGGGTTGCAGGCCATTCTATTATGGCCGTAACGCGTTTCTATTACGTAAGCACAAACAAAAATCAAGTATTGAGTAGATCAAATGTCAGACCATTTAATGAATACCTATAACCGTCAGCCAGTAACCTTTACTAAGGGTGAGGGTGTTTGGCTATGGGATGTTGCAGGTGAAAAGTATTTAGATGCCCTTGCAGGCGTAGCGGTAAACGGTTTGGGGCATGCGCACCCAGCGTTGGTTAAAGCGATTGGCGAGCAAGCTGCCAAGCTCATTCATGTGTCCAACATTTATCAAATTGCGGAACAGTCTGCATTGGCAGATAAGTTGTGCGAAATTTCAGGCATGGATAAAGTGTTTTTCTGCAACTCAGGCTGTGAGGCGAATGAGGCCGCGATTAAAATAGCACGGCTTTATGGTCACAATAAAGGCATAGAAACCCCTGAAATTATTGTGATGGAACAATCTTTCCATGGGCGTACCTTGGCCACACTTTCAGCCACGGGCAACCGTAAGGTGCAAGCCGGTTTTGAACCGCTGGTGAGCGGATTTATTCGCGTGCCTTACGATGATGTTGAAGCCGTGAAACAGGTAGCGTTACATCATTCCAACATCGTTGCAATATTGGTTGAGCCAGTGCAGGGCGAAGGCGGCATTAACATTCCTAAAGATGCAGGCGGTTACTTGGAAGCCTTGCGCCAAATTTGCGATGCACACGGCTGGCTGTTAATGTTGGACGAAGTGCAGACTGGCATCGCTCGCACTGGCACTTGGTTTTCGTTTCAACACACGCCAATCAAACCTGATGTAATGACCCTTGCGAAGGGCTTGGGCTCAGGCGTACCAATCGGTGCTTGTGTGGCAAGTGGCAAGGCGGCCGAGGTTTTTACTTACGGCAAGCATGGTTCGACGTTCGGCGGCAACCCATTAGCGACTGCGGCTGGGCTGGCAACGCTTAATATTATCGAAGAAGAAGGTTTGCGTGAGAACGCTGAAAAAATCGGTAATCTAATCCGCGAAGGTTTTAATGCTCAATTTAAAGATACCCAAGGCGTAGTGATGGTGCGCAATGCTGGTTTGATGATAGGCATTGAGTTAGACCGTCCATGCGGTGAGTTAGTGAGTATGGCATTAGCGGCTAAACTACTGATTAACGTAACCGCAGATAATGTGGTGCGCTTATTACCACCGTTGGTGATGAGCGAGGCTGAGGCGGCGGAGTTGGTGCAACGTTTAGCGGCTTTGATTAAAACATTTTTAACGAAATAAATACTAATCAATTATTTACAACTATTTAACTGTAGTCAGTTTCAATAAAAGCTGAGCTACCAAACTATGATGGCAATAAAACATTTTTTACAATTTAATGATCTAAACCGCGATGAGCTCGAGCATGTGTTTGAGCGCACGCGCTGGATTAAAAGCCAATTCAAGGCTTATCAACAATACTGGCCGTTACAAGACCGCACATTGGTGATGATTTTTGAAAAAGCCAGTACCCGCACACGACTCTCGTTTGAAGCGGGCATGCAGCAATTGGGTGGTTCAGCCATCTATTTGAACACGCGTGATTCACAGCTTGGACGTGGTGAGCCGGTAGAAGACGCTGCGCAGGTGATTTCACGCATGAGCGATATCGTGATGATTCGTACTTATGAGCAGGAGATTATCGAACGCTTTGCGGCTAACTCTCGTGTGCCTGTAATCAACGGATTAACCAATGAATACCACCCATGTCAAACATTAGCCGACATTTTTACTTTTATTGAACACCGTGGTTCTATTCAAGGAAAAACAGTGGCTTGGATAGGCGACAGTAATAACGTATGCAACACATGGTTGCAGGCGGCAGAAGTGCTGGATTTTAACGTGCATGTGTCAACGCCACCAGGCTATGAAGTTGAGCCTGAACGTGCCAATTTATATGGTAATGATCACTTTGAAGTATTTGCAGACCCGATGGATGCAGCAAGAGGCGCTGATTTAGTAACGACCGATGTGTGGACTAGCATGGGTTTTGAAGCGGAAAATGAAGAGCGCATGCGTGACTTTGCCGATTGGCAGGTTGATAGCGATATGATGCGCGTGGCTGCAAAAAATGCTTTGTTCATGCATTGTTTACCTGCACATCGTGGCGAGGAAGTTGCGGCCGATGTGATTGATGGCGCACAAAGTGTGGTGTGGGATGAGGCGGAGAATCGTCTGCATACCCAAAAAGCACTGATGGAATATTTATTATTAGGTAAGGTTTAACCAATTATTAAGTTTTATTAGGGAAAAATTTAAGCAATGAGTAAAGTCAATAAAGTAGTTTTAGCCTATTCCGGCGGCTTGGATACCTCAGTGATTCTGAAGTGGCTGCAAGATGAATATAAGTGTGAAATCGTTACCTTCACTGCTGATTTAGGTCAAGGTGAAGAGCTGGAGCCAGCACGTTCTAAGGCTAAAGCAGCTGGCGTGAAAGAAATTTACATTGATGACGTGCGTGAAGAATTCGTGCGTGACTTTGTGTTTCCGATGTTTCGCGCTAACACCGTGTATGAAGGTGAATACTTGCTGGGCACTTCAATCGCGCGCCCGTTAATTGCAAAACGTTTGATTGAAATTGCGGCTGAAACTAACGCTGATGCAATTTCACACGGTGCAACGGGTAAAGGTAATGACCAGGTACGCTTTGAGCTGGGCGCTTATGCGTTGAACCCAAATATTCAAATTATCGCGCCATGGCGCGAGTGGGATTTGTTAAGCCGTGAAAAACTGATGGCTTATGCCGAAAAACATGGCATTCCCGTCGAGATGAAGCATAAACAAGGCGGCAGTCCATACAGCATGGACGCTAATTTGCTGCATATTTCATACGAAGGCCGTCACTTGGAGGACCCAGCTGCAGAGGCTGAAGAATCAATGTGGCGTTGGAGTGTGAGCCCGGAAAAAGCACCTGATGCCGCTGAGTATTTAGATATTGAATATGTGAATGGTGACCCGGTGAGCTTGAATGGTGAAGCCATGAAGCCGCATGAGTTACTGGCACATTTGAATGCAATTGGCGGTAAGCACGGTGTTGGCCGTTTAGATTTGGTTGAGAACCGCTACGTTGGCATGAAATCTCGTGGCTGCTACGAAACACCAGGTGGCACAATTATGCTTAAAGCGCATCGTGCAATTGAATCAATTACGTTAGACCGCGAAGTTGCACACTTAAAAGATGACTTGATGCCACGTTACGCCAGCATGATTTATAACGGATACTGGTGGAGCCCGGAGCGCATTGCCTTACAGACGTTGATAGACCATACTCAGACTTCTGTAAATGGCTGGGTACGTGTAAAACTTTACAAAGGCAACGTGATTGTGACTGGGCGTGACAGTAAAACAGACTCTTTGTTTGATTCTTCTATTGCAACCTTTGAAGATGACAAAGGCGCGTACGATCAAAAAGATGCTGGTGGATTTATTAAATTAAATGCGTTAAGAATGCGTATTGCAGCAAATTTAAGAAGTAGAAAATAGCCAAAAAATACTACATTGCTGCACTAGATTGAAAAAAACACCTATTCACACCATCCGTTACGTAAAGGTGTTGATATTTAAGTCGGTGAAGTCAATAAAAGCCCTATCAGGAAACTGACAGGGCTTTTTTTATTCAATCTGAATAACGTTGATCAGGGCGTTTGTGCGCTACGAAAAGTATCTGAGCGACCACTTTACGGTTTTGGCTATATTGAAACTACTGGTAATTGGCCAATTGTAAACTTTTGTTAAGATTTCTACCCTGCGTGCCATGGATGCTAATAGTTATTGTATCCTTATCAGGGTAACAGTAAGAAATCATACCAATAACTAACAATAAAGCTAATGAATCTGTTAAAAACCTGGGGCCAGCGATGCGCCATCCTGACCTTTTTTGCGCTATCGTTTGCTGCTATCGCTGCTGATGTTAGCCAGACTAACGCCGATATACAAGAACAAATCCGTCAGCAGGAACGCTTACGTTTATTGCGCGAGCAGCAAGAACCCAAGCCAGATGCGCGTGGCGCTGGCGAGCAACTTAAAAGCACCGTACCGATTGTCGCTGACATCATTCCAGATAACGAAACGCCTTGTTTTATTGTTGCTAAGATCGGGCTCGCTGGCGATTCAGCCAACCAATTTCAGTTTGCCTTAAATGAAGTTCTGAACAACACCCCAGATGGCAAACCCATTTTAGGCCGTTGCCTGGGCGTAGTCGGCATTAACGCTGTCATGGCACGCGTACAGAATGCCATCATTGCAAAGGGTTATATCACCACACGGGTGTTAGCTGCACCGCAAGACTTAAAAGCTGGAGTCCTACTACTAACAGTAATTCCAGGCCGCGTGAATGCCATCCGTTTCACCCCTGATTCGAGCAATCATGTGAGTGCCTGGAATGCACTCCCGATCAATACTGGCGATATTCTCAACTTGCGCGACATCGAACAAGCCCTGGAGAACTTCAAACGCGTGCCCACGGCTGAAGCGGACATTCAAATAGAGCCTGCCAATGTAAAGGCTGATGCTTCACAAAACAATGCAATGCCAGGTTTCAGCGATGTCGTCATCCGCTACCAACAACGCTTTCCTGTGCGTATCTCTGTAGGGCTAGACGACAGTGGCTCCAACAGTACCGGTAAATACCAGGGCAGCACTACCTTGTCCGGCGACAACCTGCTTTCGCTCAACGATTTATTCTACATAAATTACAACCATGATTTGGGCGGTGGCGACTCTGGCAAGAGAGGCACCAAAGGCTATACCGTACATTATTCCACTCCCTGGGATTATTGGTTATTCAGTACCACGACTTCCAGCAACGACTATCATCAGGAAGTAGCAGGCGCATCACAGAATTACCTCTATAGCGGCACTTCACAAAACGCCGAAGTTAAACTGAGTCGTTTGGTCTATCGTAACAGCATCAATAAAACCAATCTGTCACTACGTGGCTTCCTGCGTAAATCCAATAACTTTATCGACGATACAGAAGTTGAAGTGCAACGCCGCCGCACTGCCGGCTGGGAGTTCGGTTTCAATCAAAGCTGGTATGTTGGTAAATCTATTCTGGACTACAACCTGGCTTACCGCCGTGGCACTGGCGCACAAGATGCACTCAAGGCACCGGAAGAAGGATTCGGTGAAGGCACCTCGCGCATGAAGATGCTCCTCGGTGACCTTAACCTGAATGTACCGTTCTCAGCCCATGCGCCATGGGGCAATCAGCCGCTGCAATACTCGGCCACCCTGCGTGGGCAAGTCAATTACACACCGCTCACCCCGCAAGACCGCTTCAGCATCGGCAGCCGCTTCACGGTACGTGGCTTTGATGGGCAGCAAACGCTGATTGCAGACCATGGCTGGCTGATGCGTAATGAATTGATTGCACCGATTGCCGCAAGCGGGCAGTCATTGTACTGGGGGCTGGACTACGGCGAAGTCGGCGGACAGTCCTCCAAAAACCTCATTGGCAAGTATCTGGCAGGTACCGTAGTTGGGCTACGTGGTGGTGCGGCAAGCCGTTTTGGTGGTTTGAACTACGATGTGTTTTTAGGTAAACCCATTAACAAACCGCAGGGTTTTGCAACGCACCAGTCGGTTGCTGGATTTAATTTGAATTATGCGTATTGACACACTAAACTTTTATAGACGTAGCGCAATTATCAAGAAGCTGATCAATGAATAAAACCAGATTCCGCATCATTTTTAATAAAGCCCGTGGCATGCTGATGGCAGTCGCAGAACATATTGCCAACGCCGGTAAATCTGTGCGGACTTCGGATGCATCAGCAAATGGTCACGTCGGCCAGGCAAACCATACTACAGTCACATTAAAACCAACGCATTTTGCGGTGTTGTGTCATTTAGGCCTGGTAAGTTTCGTTGGTTTAAGCGTATTTGCCAACCCAGCCCATGCTGACATCATTGCCGACCAGACCGCGCCGGCAAACCAACGCCCTGTCATCATCAACGCGCCTAACGGTGTGCCATTAGTCAATATCCAAACCCCAAGTGCGGCCGGTGTCTCCCGCAACACCTATAGCCAATTCGATGTCAACGCAAACGGCGCCATTCTCAATAACAGCCGTACCAATGTGCAAACGCAATTAGGCGGCTGGGTGCAAGGCAACCCGTATTTAGCCACCGGCACTGCGCGTATCATTCTGAACGAAGTCAACAGCAACAACCCCAGCTTACTCAACGGTTATGTTGAAGTCGCAGGTAGCCGTGCCCAGGTGGTAATTGCCAATCCGGCAGGCATTTCGTGTAACGGTTGCGGTTTCATTAATGCTAGCCGAACCACGCTTACCACCGGTACGCCCATCATCAACAATGGCGATTTAATAGGCTACCGTGTCGGTGGCGGTGCCATTAACTTCTTAGGTGCAGGGCTAGATACGGCCAATAGCAACTATACCGATGTGATTGCGCGTGCCGTGAATGTCAATGCAGGCCTGTGGGCACAGAATCTAAATATCATCACCGGTAGCAACCAGGTGAATGTTGCCAGTAATGGTGATATTACGGGCATTACCCCGATCAGCCCAAACGCTACATTACCGGATGGCAACAGCAACCCCACACCCGGCTTTGCCATTGATGTCGCCGCCTTGGGTGGCATGTATGCCGGCAAAATTCACATGATAGGCACCGAAGCCGGTTTAGGGGTACGTAATGCAGGCAGTATCGGGGCGAGTGTTGGTGAAGTCAGCATTGATGTGAATGGTAACCTGACAAACAGCAATCGCATCAGCAGCACCACGCAAACCAATATCAATGCAGCTAGCATCAGCAACACAGGCGGCACAATCACTGCAGGTCAGTTATTAAACATCAATACCAATAGCTTAACTGGCGACGGTCAACTACTCTCTGGCGGTGATGCAACGGTGACACTCTCCAGTGACTACACCCAAACCACCTCCGGTAAAACTCAAGCCAACGGCAACCTAACGTTCACCACCACTGGCAACTTAACCAATCAAGGCAGCCTATTAGCTGGCAATACCCTCACACTGAATGCAGCCAACATTGACAACACTGCTACCGCAGAAATCACCGGCCTCAATACCCAACTCAATGTAAGCAACACCCTCACCAACCGAGGCGTGATTGACGGCAGTGACACCTTCATCAACGCGAATGTACTCAATAACATCGGCACCGGCAGTATATTCGGCGATCATATTGCCATTGCCGCCAATACGCTCAATAACACCGATGAAACAGTCAATGGCATTAACACCTCTGCCGTAATTGCGGCGCGCAATCGTTTGGATATAGGTGCCAACACCATCACCAATCAAAATAACGCGCTGATGTTCAGTGCTGGCGATATAGCGATTGCAGGTGCATTGGATGGTCAACATCAAGCGACCATCGACTCTGGGCAAACACAAACTGCCATACTCCTGAATAAGGGGGCAACGATAGAGGCATTAGGCAACTTAAATGCCAATATTAACGATTTACAAAACTTGAATGCGGGCATCACCACACAAACCGCCTTTGTCGGTAGCACGGCTTATGACCAATTTACGCCGCGTGGTCAAAGTGTCATTCTGGATGCTGCTGATTACCCTGGTGCGCAAATTGGCAACCAGCGAATCTCAACGCGCACTGCCGGGCCTTATACGTTTAGAGAATACTGGCGCTACGTTTACACCGGCGATACCACGGAAACCCAGGTATTAACCTCCGCCCCAGCACAATTGCTATCAGGCAATCACATGATACTCAATGGCAACGTCACTAACAGTGACAGCAAAATCATCGCAGGGGGTGCCTTGGATACCACAGACGCCACCCTGAACAACCTGAATACCCAAGGCCAAACCACCACCAGCTACAATGGCACGGCTTACTATTATGATTATGATGGCAGTGGCAGTGGCTTTCGTTATGATGTTTCCGCCTCTGCTTACAATCCAGCCAACCTGGTCACCAGCTTTAATTTGCCGACTAGCGAAGTGTCGCAACACACCGCGCCAGTCGGCACAGGTACGGTAGTGACCAACATCAATCTAAGTACACTGCCTAACAGCAGCCTGTTCCAACCCAGCCCCGATCCAAGTAGCCATTACCTGCTTGAAACCAACCCGCGCTTTGCCAATTACCGCACCTGGCTATCCAGTGATTTCATGCTCAATGCCTTGCGTTATGACCCAGCCACGCAAACCAAACGCCTAGGCGACGGCTTTTATGAGCAACGTTTGATACGCGAGCAAATCAACGCTCTCACTGGTCAACGCTTCCTCGTCGGCTACGCAGATGACGAAGCTCAATACCAAGCCCTGATGAGCAACGGCGCCACCTTCGCCCAAGCGCACCAACTGGTACCAGGGGTTGCCCTCAGCGCAGAACAAGTCGCCCAACTTACATCTGACATCGTGTGGCTGGTAGCACAAACCATGACATTGCCAGACGGCACCCAAACGCAAGCCTTGGTGCCGCAAGTCTATGTACGCCTGCAAGCAGGGGATATCAGCCACACAGGCAGCTTGCTGGCAGGGCAGAGCATCCACTTAAATCTGGCGTCTGATGAAACAAACAATGGTAACCTGATCAACAGTGGCAGCATACTTGGCCGTGGTCTTGTCGTCATCAATGCGCAAAACATACACAATCTGGGAGGCCGCATGCAAGGCCAGCAAGTTGCGCTGACAGCCAATGATGATATCAACAATATCGGCGGTACCATTTCTGCGCAAGATGTACTTGTGCTTGACGCAGGGCGCGACATCAACGTTAAAAGCACCACGCAGTCGGCTTCAAACCAAGCGGGGCAAAGCAGCTTTACCCGCACCAACCTGGACCGTGTTGCAGGGCTATATGTTGGCGTCAAGGTCGATGCGGAGCAGCGGGCCCTTGACGGACATGCACTAGACGGGTACATCAACCCGACTGGCACTGGTCTGCTAGTGGCCTCTGCAGGTAACGACATCCATCTGGATGCAGCAGCATTGATCAATCTGGCACCGACGGGCGCTGGTAACCCCAATACCGCTGAAGCTGGCACCTATATCAGTGCGGCCAACAACCTTAACTTTGGTACGGTGGCCACCGCCGAACAAAACAACAGCATCCGCAATACCAAAAATTATGTCAAACATGGCAACACGCAGGAAATTGGCACCAACATACAAACCACGGGAGATATCAGTTTAACTGCAGGCAATGACCTTAACGCCCGCGCAGTCAACATCAATAGCGAGCAAGGTGCGCTCAGCGCTACCGCTGGCAACGACATGACGATTGAAGCGGGCGAAGCTACCAGCAACGTAGCAACTGCACGCTATGTTAAAAAAAGCGGCACCTTCAGTAGCAAAAAAACCACGGAGCGTAATACCTATAATGACACTACCAGCATCAGCAGCAACCTCAGTGCCGATACCATTGCACTCAATGCACAAAATATCAAGGTAGATGGCAGCAATGTAGTGGCGACCAATAATCTAGAGTTAAATGCCACAGCAAACGTTAATATCACAGCAGCCACCGACACCCATGATGAAACCCATTACAAAAAAGTCAGCAAGACAGGCTTTACCGCCACCTCCACCAGCATCGGCTATGGCAGCAGCAAACTCACCAACACCAACGACAGCCAGCAGGTGACGAATGTCGGCAGCACCGTGGGCAGTGTAGAAGGGGATGTGAATATCATCAGCGGTAAGACTTACACCCAAACCGGTAGTGATATACTCACCCCACAAGGCGATATCAGCATCACGGCACAACAAGTGAACATCATCAACGCGACAGATACCTACGCTAACCAGCAGAGTATGAAGTATAAGCAGACAGGGATTACGCTGGCGGTGAGTAGCAGTGCACTTAATCTTGCTCAGAACGTTGCAGGCACCGCACAAGCTGCGGTAAAGAGTGATAGTAATCGCAATAAAGCGCTCAATGCGCTACAAACTTATGCAAATGCATCTACATTGCAGGAACAAGGCAAAGCAATAGTCAATGCGGTTAAGGCAGGCAATGTTCAGGATGCAGCTAGTGCAGCAGGTGTACGTGTTAGCGTCAGTATTGGCAGCTCAAAAGCCAGCAGCACTGGCAGTACCAATGTAACTACCAGTCAAGAAGGTTTGCTAAAAGCAGGTGGTGACATCAGCATAAAAGCGACTCAAGAGAGTATCAACGTAGTTGGCAGTGAAATAAAAGCTGCTCAAAACGTTACACTAGATGCCGCCAAAGACATCAACTTAATCGCAAGTGCCGATACAGAAGCTAACCTCAGTAAAAACAAAAGCAGTAGTGCCAGCATAGGGGTTTCATTCGGCGTAGGTAAAAACACAGGCTTTAGTGTAGATGTTGCAGCCAGTCGTGGCAAAGGCAATGCCAACAGCGATAGCACCACCTACAACAATAGCCAAGTAAGCGCAGGCGAAAAATTGAACTTAAAATCTGGCAACGACGCGAATCTAATTGGAGCTAACCTCAGTGGCAAGCAAGTCATCGCCAACATAGGCGGTGACCTTAATATGAAAAGCCTGCAAGACACCTCAGCAAGTAAAGCCAAACAAAGCAACACCAGCGTTGGTGTAAGCATTCCTATTGGGCTAGGCACAGGCGGTGGCAGTTTTAGCCAAAGCAAACAAAAAAGCAGTAGTAACTATGCCAGTGTATATGAGCAATCTGGTATTAAGGCAGGGAGTGAAGGCTTTAACATTACGACACAAGGCAACACCGACCTGAAGGGCTCAACCATTAGCAGTGAAGCCAGTGCAGATAAAAACCAGCTGACCACAGGCACACTCACCACCAGCAATATACAAAACCACATGGATGCAAAAGCCAGTGGCAGTACTACAGGCTTAAGTACAGACATGCTAAGTAGCAAGTATGCCTTAGCCAAAGGCGTTGCAGGCAACCTGATGAATAATGGTAAAGAAAGTGTGAGTGATAATAGCGCTACGCTTAGTGCAATTGCATCTGCTGCCATCAACATTACAGATAACACCACACAACTTAACAAGACAGGAAAAACAACAGAAGAAACGGTTGCTACTTTAAACCGAGACACCACGAACACTAACCGGGTACTGGCAAAACCAGATATAGAGGCACTGCAAGAGAAAGTGCAGCAACAGCTGGCGGATAGGCAGCTATTACTCGCAACAATCACCACATTTACAGATGAGTCCTTTAATAAAGCGTTTTTAACTAAAGCTCAAATGTACGAAGTCATGCGAGATGATGAGGGCAAATTAAAACTTGGTGATGATGGCAAGCCAGTTATGCGAGTACTAGATGAAACTGAAAAACTAACTCTAAAAGCCAATGGCGACAACAAAAAACTGAATGTATTTACTAACGGCATTTTTAACGATGAAACGGCAGCGGCTAATTACTCAGTACAAATGACCGAAGCCCCAGCGGGCGAGAAAGTCTATCTCGTGCACTTTCCAGAGGCGAATAATTTCCTCTCTGAGTTACTGATAGCAGCCTATCAAAAGAACTTAGAAAGTAGCACACTAGGGCTTAGTAATGCCACGCAAGAGATTGTAAATCTATCGCAAACTTACGGGCAGGATGGGCTTAACTTGGTGGGGCATAGTCGTGGATCAATAACGATCGGCAATGCACTGGAAATGCTACTGGAAATGGAATACAACAAAGCACCACTTAGTGACACCACTGTTAAAATCGTAGGCCCTGCTTATTCGGCACAAGAGTTAGCTAATTCGCTAAACACCCTAAGTGGCGGCAATCAAACCAGTGTGCAGTTGCAAAACCATATAGATGACTTTACTGGACGACTGCTTGGAAGTAACCCACCCACTTATGGCACAAGGCCAGCAGAAAGTAGCATGATTAAAGAATGGATTCATACCTTTGGCAAGGCGCCAACAGTGCATAGTTGTTATGGGACAGGGGCAGCAAGTTCTGATTGCTACCCTAAGTATGGTGCGCCAAAAACAATTGATATTCCATCTACAAATAAGTAGGGCTAATCATGAAAAGCAATATGTTTATATACTTTGGTTCATTATTTTTTCTTGGCTGTTCAACTTACATGGAACAGGTGGTTTATAAACCAGCACCTGCAACATATCAAGAGTGGTCAAAATCTGGAGCATCTACCTTAGATATTAAAAAATCTTTATTGGCGTGCGGCAAACCATCCCCAGATATTAGCTTTGAAATATACGAAAAAGTGTTTAATATCAGCCGTTATGATGAGATGGCTTACATGAATAAATTAGCACTAGAGGGTTTTTGTATGGAGCGTGCGGGGTACAAATACAACGGCCTTTATAACCCAAAAAAGACTTGTTCGTTAGAGAAATACAAAAATGTCCCAGCCTGCCAACCCGATGCAGTCATTCCCACTCCCAGTGTTGAAAGGCGCCTTAATAGTTGGTACTGCAAAATCAAAACTGACTATGACTATTGTCTAAAAAATGCACTTGCGCCTCAGCTTTGCAATCCAGAAGAAATTAAAACGCCTCCACCAGAATGTCTAGCTGATGGGCAAGCACAATCCCCAATATCACAAACTAATTCATCTACACAAATCAAACCGAGAACAAATACCTACATACCACCTGATAGGATGCAACAGCAAACAATACAATTACAGCGCGACACACAAAACCAAAACAATCGGCAAATGAACAATATGCTTAAAAGCACGGCACCTAAAATGCGGCCTTAAATTCACCCATCCACCTTAATCTAAATGAGAAATTATGTTAATGACCAACTTCACACGCTTTATTGTAATGCTTTCAATGATTGAATTGCTCACTGCTTGCGCCACAAATGGAGACAACGCGCAACAACCCGCACTTCATCATGGAATCAATGGGGTCAGACTCCATTGATTCCATCTTTTCTACATTAAACACGATGAACAAATACTTCTTATTACAACTGAAAATTGAAAAACTTTACCCAAGGGTTAGCTTCGCTTACATTGTTGGTAAATCAATGGAGTCTGACCCCATTGATTTCGGTGGTGGCGACCAATAATGTAGAGTTAAATGCCACAGAAAACGTTAATATCACCGCAGCCACCTACACCCATGATGAAACCCATTACAAAAAAGTCAGCAAGACAGGCTTCACCGCCACCTCCACCAGCATCGGCTACGGCAGTAGCAAGCTGACCAACACCAACGACAGTCAACAGGTCATTAACGTGGGCAGCACCGTGGGCAGCGTAGAAGGGGATGTGCATATTAATGCTGGGTTAGGCGGTAACGCCGTAAATAATACGGGCACCTACACCCAAACGGGTAGTGATATACTCACCCCGCAGGGCGACATCAACATCACAGCACAACAGGTGAACATCATCAACGCGACCGATACTTACGCTAACCAGCAGCGCATGAAGTATAAGCAGACAGGTCTCACCCTCGCCATTAGCAGCCCTGTCATTAGCGCTATCCAGACCGCACAACAAATGAGCAAATCGGCAAGCAACACCAGTGATGGCAGAATGAAAGCGCTGGCAGCAGGTACCACAGCACTAGCGGCTAATAATGCCAAAGACGCCATCATTGCAGGCAATACACCTAAACTTGATGAAAACGGCTTACAAGTACTGGATGCCAACGGCAACAACACCGCAGAAAACCCAGCCAACCAAGTCGGCGGCATCAATGTCAGCCTGAGTATCGGCACCAGTAAAAGCAGCAGTACAACCACGCAAACTAACAGCAGTGCTAAAAGCAGTATTCTCAATGCAGGTGGCAATGTCACTGTCACCGCCGTTCGTCATGAGCTTGTCGAAGGACAGACCAGTGAAGCAAGTAACATTAACGTCATCGGCTCCACCATTAAAGCTGCTAATGGCGTCACCCTGAAAGCCGACGACCAGATCAACCTGCAAGCGGCACAGAATGTGGATACACTCAACAGCAAAAACAAAGGCAGCAGCACCAGTCTTGGTATGAGCTTTGGCAGTGATGGCTTCCTAGTAACCGCTGGTCTTAGCGGCAGTAAAGGCAAAACCAAAGGCAACGGCAGCACCTGGACAGAAACGCAAGTCCAGGGCGGCAATCACACTGGTGATACCGTCACTTTAGAAAGCGGAACAGATACTACGCTCAAGGGTGCTCAAGTCACCGGCAATCAAGTCATCGCCAATGTAGGGACTTCAGGGCAAGGCAATCTCAACATCCAAAGCCTGCAAGACACCAACCAGTACAAAGACAAACAGCAAAGCATTGGCGGCAGTGTCTCTGTGGGTTATGGCAAGATGGGCGGCAGCTTTAACTATAGTGATAGCAAAACCAAATCCAACTACCAGAGCGTAAATGAACAAAGCGGCATTTTGGCAGGCGATGGTGGATTTCAGGTCAACGTTAACGGTAAGACCGACCTCAAGGGTGCGGTGATTGCCTCTACCGAACAAGCCATACAGGACAACCAGAACAGTCTCACCACACAAACACTGACAGTATCGAATATTAAGAACAGCGCAGAATATGAAGCGAATGCAATGAGCATGTCAGTAGGTGGTGGTACGCAATCAGGTAGGCCCACCCTCTCAGGTGCCGGTGTGGGCTCGGATAGTGGCAAAGACAGCAGTGTGACTGTCAGTGGCATTAGTGGTGGTACGGTCAGCATCACCGATAACGGTAAACAACAAGCCGTTTCAGGGCAAGACGCAACAACTACAGTCGCCCTGCTCAATAGCGATGTGCATGTCAATGAAAACGGTGAGGTAGTAGATAGCGCAGGCAACGCTACAGCGAATACAATTGCGCCTATCTTTGATGCAGAGAAGGTTGCTAAGGAAATTCAGGCGCAGGTGCAGATTACGCAGGCGTTTGGGCAACAAGCAGGACAAGCAGTAGAAACTTATGTGAAAACTCAAAGGGTAGCCTTGCAAAATCAACTCAAAAACACTACCACTGATGCTGAAAAGACGAAGATTAAAGCGCAGATGGATGAAGTCACCACCCAAGAACGCGTGATGAATGTGCTGATTGGTGCTGTTACCGGCATGGGAGGTACTGCACTCACCAAAGAAGGCTTATCTGTAGCGGCAGACCAGTTACGTCAACTCATGGTTGAAGACTCGAAGAAATTTCCGGGGGTTACTGACGGCACCACAGTGCTGACCAACACCTCAGGCGAAAGCGATGGTGTGCGTGGCGATGGTGAGAAAGTTGGCGGAACGCGAGTTGATTTGGATAAATTGTGTGGGCCGAGTAACGAGCGGTGTCAAAAACAAAAAGATGAGAATAACAATCTAATTCTTGATGTTAACGGCAAAACACAACTTGCTCTTAATGATAAAAACCAAGTGCAATGGGATGCTGGTACCGCAGGTATGAGTTTAAACACCTTCCTAGAAACCGATAAGGGCAAGGAGGCTGCCGGTGCGACGGGAGGCATCCAAGGCTGGAAAGGCACACTGTTTGGCAAACCTTATGAAGCTGGAAGCTGGCAAGACAAATTGATTGAAGCTTTTGGTGGGACACATGACATGATCGGTGGCAAATTGAGCGGCTTGTATGATGAGCAAGGGAATATCAAACGGGGAATGACAGATGCTGAACGAAAGATTTATGATAATTTAATCACCACTGCGGCTATAGCACCATCAACACCGTTTGCGATGGCTGAATTTTTGCCACCGCAAGTGTGGCAAGCGATTTCTGTTTTATTGAAAGGTGCGAAATGAAGCAAGTAAATTTATCTTGGTTATTGGCATGTGTGTTCTTGGTGGGTTGTTGCACATTAGAGTGTGTTGGTCCCGTTGACCGCAATATCAAGCCCTACCTTCACTACTGGGTGAAGGATGGGGTGACGGCGGAGCAGCGAAGAGAAGACTCAGCAAGTTGCGGAGGCAGCAGGGCGGATACAGCCCCCAATAGCGTAAATGATCGTGCTGAGAGAAAGCAAATGTTGCCAGGGGAGACGATTTGGGAAACCCGTAAACGCATCAGTATAGCTTGGGAAAACTGTATGAAAGATAAAGGTTATCGGTATGTTCCCTAAGAGTGCCATGAGGGTCAGACTCCATCGCAAATCAATGGGGTCAGACTCTCATGGCACTCGGTTAAGCGGTATATAATGGGGTCGGTATATAATGGGGTCAGACACAATTTTTTTACTTACCTGCCATGCTGTTGCAACTCAATATCGTGTCTGACCCCATTTACCTGGCATGACCCCATTTACCTGGCAGTTCAGAAGATCAGGTGTATACACTAAAAGCTGGTGTGAATGGTATGCAAAACTCGCCCATATACGCGCCTTCTTTAATGGGGGCTCATGTTGAAAATGCCTATGCCGGTACCAGTGCTTACACGCTAGTCTATGTGCCTGATAATAGTTTCACGATGGATCTTTTATTATCATTGGGTGATAAGGTGAGTTTAGGTGGCCTAACCACTTCAGTTGAGGCAAACTTCTTATCAAGTGTACTGCAAAATGTACAAGCTAACGGCGAGCCAGTCGATTGGGTGGCGCATAGCAGAGGGGGTGCAATATTCACGCAAGCGGTTAATATCACCCCTGATGATTTATCTCGCAACAGCATATTATTTCATGCGGGCGCGAATAATGAGTTAGTGACGCAAGGTATTCTGAATGATGCACAAATTAAATATGGTATTGGGACACCAGGTAATGAACAGCCTCCTTATAAAAACTCTGATGCTGACCTTGTCCCCAATATCGTCGGTTTCAATGGCAACCCCATTCAATGGATTAAGTCTATCCTTGCGATACCGGATTTATCTAAAGGGCCGCTGATTAGTCCACATACCTTGCCGCCCGGCTATATTGTAGCGCCACCGCGCTATACCACGCCCTATACGGAGATTGCACCATGAAATATTATTCAATCGTAGGAGCGCTGATTGTGATGCTACTTTCTCTACCCAATATCGTGCTTGCAGAAGACTACGAACTAAGAGAAGCGCACAGGCATGAAGTAGTTCGCCAGAGTTGGGCTGATGTACGTAATCCTGTGTTACCGGGTGACTACAACATCAAGATTGATGGTCGCGTATTCAGCATGACCATTCCACAAGGCAGAACTGCCGCAAGTTACAATCGGAAAGACATTGACACGCAATATTACCGAGAACAAATTTTTAGCGATAGAGAAGAGAAGGCGTTGAGCCTGATTGGCTTTAGGCGCAAAGACCAGACCGGCATATGGCCGCTGGTGCGCTCATATGGTGAAACCTCTATTGGCGCAGGCGTTTTTTTGGCAGAGGAGTGGGAATCCAAAATAGATCGTACCTCAGTAAAAGCATCGATGTGGGCTGACTATAGAACCTTGGAAAGCTTGGTAAAAATGACGAAATCATTTAACTATGCACACGATGAGCAGGGCAATCGTCTTGGCAAAATAGAAACTCCAAGAGATGTGGTGGTGATTAATGGACGTCAATGGGCACGGGAGCATTCTGAAAGAGCGGCTATTGTAGATTTACCTGAAGAAACTGTTGATACCTATTACACAGGGTTATCGGCAAACAGTTATATTCGATTGATAGTGAGAGCCCCGTACACTGCCAGCCGCTACCCTAAAGATAAAGAACGCCCAGAATGGGTTAAACAATCTTCCGCATTTATTGCCAAGGCATTATCTTCTATCAAAATATCCGCACCGGCAGGCAGTACGGAACCAGATTTTTTAACGGTAGATGAATCACAAAATACACCGATTGAAATGCTTGCGCCGTGACTTAAAAGAAAATAATGGGAAAACAATCGTGTCATTTTTCAATATACAACATTAACAATTTTGGATTTCAACAATATATAATGGGGTCAGACACAATTTTTTTACTTACCTGCCATGCTGTTGCAACCCAATATCGTGTCTGACCCCATTTACCTTAAATTTTTATCACCACAAGTTTGGCAGGCAATCTCTGTACTGCTGAAAGGCGCAAAATGAGATACCTTGCAATAATATGCGTTAGCCTAGTAACCGCTTGTGGCATTGGCGGACAATGGATGAATGGTAATCCTAGCGCAGGGAAAAACATCAAACCCTACCTTCATTACTGGGTGAAGGTAGGAGTGACGGCTGGGCAAAGGCTTACAGATGGGACTATATGCGGTGGCGGGTTGAGAGAGGTGAATATGCCTTCATTTAGTAAAGAGGAAATTATTGCAGCAAGGCTGTCCACTGAGGCTGACGATAATCAAGCATATTCTCGACTTTTTAATAATTGGAAAAACTGCATGGTAAATAGAGGTTACCAGTATGTTCCATAACCAAGTTGGTAGTGTCGGAGGCAAAGCTTCTGGCTTGTATGACGAGCAGGGGAATATCAAACGGGGGATGAGTGAAACTGATATTAAGGTATATAACGCTTGGAGTGGCGTAGCCTTGGTACCGGCGGCTCCCTTTGCCGCCGCGCAAGTGCTTCCGCCACAAGTCTGGCAAGCGATCAGCGTTCTTCTCAAGGCAGCGCAATGATGATACGCAGCTTGGGGTATGGAGTAATTGTTTTGATTTTGGTCGGTTGCAATACGCAAATCGCTGTTACTGGCGCAGCACGAGAAAGGTTGGTTCATCCCACACCTTTCGGCGCCCGTTGGGTCAAAGAGGGAATGACGCGAGAAAGTCGCAAAGCAGATTGGGGGGCGTGTGGGGGCGGAGCGGACATGGGAGATGGGTTTAGACACTGGATGGATCCAGAGACCAGAAAAAGCTATTTCGATGGGCTTGACCGTCACGAGCGTCAGCTATCAACCTGCATGCAATCCAAAGGCTACGATTACAGAAATCCGCAAAGACCCGGCAAGCCGGATGAGTGCGATGCCGGTGGATGCCTTTACCCATAAAAATCAATGTAAAATCAATGGGGTCAAATAATCAATGGGGTCAGTCTCGATTCACAAAATATATACAATATATAATGGTATATAATGGGGTCAGACACGATTTTTTACTTACCTGCTATGTTGTTGCAACCCAATATCGTGTCTGACCCCATTTACCTGTGTAACAACCCGCAATCCCCCAGTTACTTACAAGGTGCAGTGCAAGGCAATGTCATACAATCAGTTCTAGAGGTTTATGATTTATTTACCACCAGTAACAGCGCGCATTCTACTTATCGCTGGAATGACCCTAAAACATGGCCAACGCAAGCTATTGCGCCTAATGCCGCAAGTACGCAACCCAATAGCCAAGCTAGCGCAGGGAGTCAGCCATGAAGTCTTCTTTAAACATTAGTTTGATTTTATTGTCATTGGTGACTTTAGCTTTATCTGTAGGCTGCACCCGTGCAGCTTACGAACGCATGGAAGAGCTCTCACTGCCTAGGTTTCAACAAGGGGCCACTGTAATGAGTAATATCGTAAAAGTTTGTAGGCATGTAACTAATTTTGAACCTGGAAACTTCAAAATTAGTCGTGATATGTTGTGGGATAGAACTGTGTATCCAACACCGCCACAATATCCGCCCAGATATGAAGACTCTTGGTGTGAAAATGGCGAGGATATACTACGTTACGTAGACGTAAATAAACCTTTACAATCAATGCGGGAGGCGAATACTGTCTACAGAGATGATGAGGTTATCAAGTATTCTGAATGTATTTCTTATTCAGCACCAAATGTTTGTAGCAAGCTAGGAGAAAGAAAACCCAACACCGACCCAAAAAAAGGTGCATTAAAAGCATGGCCAATGGAGACTGTAAATATGGATGGTCTAAATTGGAAAGCAAAAATGGTGCATTTCGATGCAGTTGTAGTTGAAGGCGATAAAATGCCTTTAGGTGGTGCTTACCAAGGCGCATTTAACGAATACAACGAAAACAGACAAACTAGAGAAAAGTTGACGATTAATAATCGTGAATGGGAAAATTTTACGTATAAGCTTTTTGTTGACTATACGCGTCAAGATGGCAGATTAGCTGGCACAGCAGAGCTATATAAAACCAAAATAGGCAACCACACTTTATTTGTGAAAGCTGGATACGCCCACCAAATTACGAATAATCCGGATTGGCTGGCTAAACGCCGTGCTTTTTTACGCGAATGGGTTGAGACCTTTAAAATAGAACCACTGCCTGCTGATTATAAAAAAATTCAGTCAACGCCACACTAATCTCAAACGCCACCCAAACCAAATGCCTAGGCGACGGCTTTTACGAGCAACGCTTAATCCGCGAGATGAGTAATAGGGGACAGACTGAGCTAACCCCCATTTTCTCATTTTTCCACCGATTGAAATGCTTGCGCCGTGACTAAAAAGAAAAAATGGAAAAACAATCGCGTCATTTTTCAATATACAACATTAACAATTTTGGATTTTTAATGAAAACTCAATCACTTAAAATTATTGGCATTATTATGTCAGCAATATTTATGTCAAGTTGTGCGACAGCAATGCTTTCAACAGCGGAAGTTAGTCACACAACAAGCAGTAAGACGCTTGTGATGGAAGACACCATCATTGCAACGGCTAAACCAGTGACGAATGCTGAGGTTGCCGTATCCAAAAACAGCATAGTGCTTATTGGTTTAAATAATACATATCATATTAACGAAGGGTCGGAATCCATAAGCAAGCTACTCACATTGGATCCAAAGTATATGAGTCTTCATCACGACAATCCAATAGAGTTTAATATTTACGGATCCAAGTTCAATGGAATTGTTGATGTTCAATATACAAAAGATAATTATTTGCTTGAAGAATTGATGCTCCTAAATCAATTGAATTTCAAAAGTCATACAAGGCCAGAGAAAGGTAAGGGCGAATACTTTGAAACCTCATTTAGGGTTAAAGGTAATATTTATGCAAAAACAAACGTAAATGAGGCTGTTGCAAAGAACTTTAGCGCTGGGCGCAAAATTAAATTTGTAACAACAGAATATAAAAGATCAGTTGATGCAGGAAGAATGGCGGATAAATTAATTGCATTACCATTCGCTATTGCCTTTGATGTGGTCACAGCACCAGTTCAGTTAATTCTTTTTACTAGTGCTGCTGCAGGCGCTGCTAATAAAAAATAGGATCAACAATAGGGGATTCTGAGCCCACTCTTCTTACTTCATTAATAGTGGCAACGCTACATACTTTTTTACATTTGTAGTTGATTTTTTATCAGGGTAAATCATGATTTTTTTAAAAAACATATTGCAGCAACTTATGGGTATTAATCCATTTAGAGGGGATGTTTTACCGTCGCGTACATATGTGTTTGAACGAGGGCGACCATGTCTTCCTTTTCCTCATCTTTTAAACTACAAAACACCTTTGTTAATCTTTGATGCTTTTTATACGAATGCTAAATCGCCAGATTTATTTGAGCGTGATAACAGATATTTGTATTTGATGGGCATGCCTCCCATATTCATTACGCGTGATCCAGCTGTAATTAAATCTATTCTACTTGCAACAGGCGACAAGCCCGGACAATTCGATCGTGATACTTCGCCAATGGCTGGAATCGCTCGAGCAACAGGGGTTAATTCTTTATTATATGCAAACGGTAAAGTATGGCGAAAACAAAAGCAGATGTCGGCAGGACCTTTCGGTAAAGGCACTTTGTTTCAACCAGAAGAGTTTCATGAGTTTGAGAAAACTTTTCGTAAAACAATAGAGGAACGACTAATAGTTTTACGTGATGCGCTGAAGATTAGTCAGAAAAAACTTACGCGAATCGAGATTGAACAGGAAATTCAACCCGTCATGTTAGAAATGTTAGTCAATAATTTCTTTGGTGGTTCGGTTGAATATAAAGAGCTGCGCGAACGTTATGTACCTGCGTTGCTATCGTTAATTGACTATATGATTACCGATACAGTTGCACCTAATCTTTCAGCTATTCATCAGTTTGTTACAGGTAAAAATGTCGCTGTACAGCAATGGCGAGAGGCCCTTGAAGATTTAACGGATATTGCCCTTGCTGGCAGAGGTGAGAAGGCAGGGCATTGGAAAAACTTCATTGGTGATGTTGAAGATGAGGAGGCGTTACGCAGTAACATCAGAGTGTTTTTAGCTGGGGCGTTAGAAGCAACAACATCGTTTGCGACTTGGACGTTATCCCATTTGTCACGACAACCGGAGTTACAAGAGCAAGTTTATAGTGAAATAAAAGACACTAATGTTTACGACCCCGAAAGCTTAACCGAAGCAAAATTGCTTAATAATTGTTTGAATGAAACCTTACGTTTAACCCCATCACTGTATTTTTTCCCACGAAAAGCCACGGCCGATACTTGGCTCAAGTTAGACGATACAAGAAAAATAATGATTCCAAAAGGTACCACCATCCGACTGGATATTTGGAATGCAAACCGCAACGAATTTTTCTGGGGTAAGAAAGTTTCAGGTTATCCAGCGGGCTCATTTGCTCCTGCACGCTGGGATGTGCTTGCACGTAAAGGCGTATCGCGTAGAAACTTAACACATTTTGGATTTGGTTTAGGGGCTCGTGTATGTCCTGGTCAATTTCTTGGCCAGTTAGAGGTTGGTTTAGTAGTGGGCGCTTTTATTAAGGTGTTCAAGTTCAAGGCTGTAAATAACGTAACTGGGGCGCGTGCTGGCGTTACAACCAAACCAGATGACGGTACTCTGATTGATCTTGAACTACGATAACCACAAAAACAACATTAACTCACATGCATTGTATCAATCACTTGGTGACACCCTTAATCACTACTGCTGCTATCGCACCATCAATATATAACAATATAATGTATAATGGGGTCAGACACAATTTTTTTACTTACCTGCCATGCTGTTGCAACTCAATATCGTGTCTGACCCCATTTACCCATGACCCCATTTACCCATTTTTTTTTGCCATTGTTTAAGCTCTTTATTATTAGTTAATTACAGTATAGTCAACACTTAGGCAGAACTGAATCGCCCCGTCTACACTAGGCACTTTCATGCCCGCAGCGGCAATTCATTTTTTTAAACATTAAATCAGCGACTTAAATCCAGGCTTTTAGAAAAATCCAATTCTTTAGTAAAATCGATATCTTTTGCAACTTCCGTCATGTTGGCTCGCTTTTGATCTAGGTAATTTTGCATTAAGTCACGTTGCTCATTGCTAAGGTCATTCGTATTGCTTATAAAGTCACTTACTTTGTTAATGATCAAATAATCACGGATATGATCCGGAATATCGCGGTTGCTATGAACGATACCCTGATCATTGTTTTGATCAAAATTTCCTTTTGTACTTAATTCGTCTGATGATAATTCAGCTACTGGCTCGGTGTTTTTAACTGGCAGGTCATCGGCATCAATCAAACGCTGCATTCTGCCAGTTTCTGAATTTTTGAAAGAAATCGCCGCACCGGTTTCACCACGAATGATGAAATCAGGGTAATCAGTTCCATACGAGCTACCGTTCGTATATTCGGTGTTAATTCTAGCGGTAATAACTTGATGCCCATTGTTTCTAAGGCCTTCATCTATATCATTATCTGCATTGGAGTGACCTGAGCCGGCGATGATGAGTGACTTTTCATCAGGGTGTTTATTGAGCTCGTTGCTTAAATTTTCAACCATTTTTCTGTTTCTAAAATCTATGCTGTCTGCCTTCCAATGTGCATCTACATCACGGATATAATCCGTCATCTCTGCTGGATTGGCTGATTTCCAGGCAAGTGACTCTACGTCTTGAAGATAGGGGTCAACGTCATTAGCGAAAGAAGCCGCTTCTGGATGTCGTGCATCAAGTTGATGCACGAGGCTTCGGTCATCAAAGAAGTGCACTTGCATTTTTAAGCGAGTAGCCTCTCTTACCAAGTCTCCTTGCTCGTCTTTTAGCACTAGTAGTTCTTCTAAGGATACATCTTTTGGATCATGCTCTAAGTAAAGATGTTTTACGCCTGCGGTATGCATTGCTTCAAGTTGGCTAGTAATCGTCTTGCGAATTAACTCGTCGGCGTGATTAGCATCCGCAACTAGAACGATTTGATTTTCTTCTGCAAGGTCTGGGAGTCGGATGTTGTTTATTTCAGCCATGGCAAAACCTTTGATTTTTTCAGGTAGACAAAAAATGAAGCAAGCTTAATTTGCAAGTGGAAACTATTTAAGGTGTCGCTAATTGTGTGCGTATATTTTACAGCAGATTGTTTAAGGGTCTTTGATTAGATAGGGTGTTATTCAATAATTACGCGTCCGTTTAGCGGTTGCACCGGGCGGTTATTGTGGTGTTTTAATACACTTTTAAATGCTTCGATTTGTTCATTAGAGGCGGTCATGGGCGTTTTTATTAACAGCCAGCGCACGCCTTCAGAGCAAGGCGGTGTGGTGAGTGAGCCGCTAAAGCGATAGTAGTCCTGATTTGCTGGCATCATCTCACTGGCCAGCACTCTTGACTTTAAGCTAACCGGTTTATCAATATCACTGGGAATTTGTTTCCAAAGTTTCTCTAAGCCTATGTTGGTTTTACCTTCTTTAAACATCACGGCGATTACACTGAGGTTACCTTTTGCATCAGCATGGACAAAGTGTGCTTCTAAAGGAAATGATTTTCCTTTAATTGTATTTTCACTAGGGGCGTGAAAATGCACTTGTTTCAATTGAAAACTCATGTTGTCGATTGCCAGTATATTGCCTACTTTAAAGTTGGCTTGCACCGTATGACCATTGTTGACGATATCTTTTATGGGGAATTTTTGCAGTAGCTTAAGTGGCTTCATGCTTGCATCAACCGTATCTTCGATATTGATAGGGGATTGATTGAGCCCGGTGTTGCAAACTGCAAATTCCGGTTTTAATTTGCCCCAGTTTTCAGGGCCCTCTTTACCTTCGTATGTCCAATGTGCAGCATGCGCTACAGGTTTTTCAGATTTCTCTTTGGCTTTAGCGAGTTGCGTGGGCTCTGATTTATTTTGAGGGGCAGGTTCAACCGGAGCCGGGTTTTCTGCGGCAACCGCTACTTGTGGCACTGGGTTTTTAACGGTTTCAGGTTTTGTTGTTGGTTTGGTTGGACTCACGGGCGAAGTGCTACTAGGTGTTTTAACTGGTTTACGTGTTGAGCAAACGTAGCGCATTGCTAAATCAAAGTCTGTTTCTGGAACGGGTTCTATAAACTCAGCTCCTTTTGCATCAATCCCTGCGGAGTAAATAAGTTGGGCATTTAAATACTGAAACACTTGCGAGGTAGCTGATTTTTGTTCGGCGCAATTAAAGTACCAAAGTAGCTTCGATAAATCATATTCTTTATCAGGGGATTCGATATTTTTTTGTGGTGTTTTGTATTCTATTTTAATCCATGCTCTTGTTAATTGCTCTTTTTGCAAGATGGATTGTTTATCTACAGATAATTTTGAGAGATTGTTTTCATTTATTTTTACCCATACAGCCGCTATGCTGTTGCCAGCCATTACAAAGTACAACAGTAAAGCGATTATGATTTTTTGCATAGTTAGCCTCATATCAAGTGTTAATGCTGATGGTAACAAAGGTTTGAATAGATCATTATTTTTTAGACATTACCCCACATGTAAATTATGGGATAGATGACGTTGTTTTGAATTGATAGTCAGTACTGGATTTATGTCTTAGTTTTTAATTTATGGAGCCTATTGCCGACATTTAAGGCACGCGACCTTATTTTGGAGCAAGTGTTGCTCTATAATCTTGACTCACCACAATAATTGCACAAAGTTTTATTCATGACAAAACCTAATTTAATTAACCATCAGCTAGTGGAAATTTATGCGGATGGCGCTTGCAAAGGCAATCCTGGGCCTGGTGGCTGGGGCGCTTGGATTAGCTATGATGGACATGAAAAAGAGCTGTTTGGCGGTGATCTGCTCACGACCAATAACCGCATGGAACTTACGGCGGTGATACGTGCATTAGAGGCGTTAAAACGCGCCTGCCATGCTAAAGTATTTACCGATTCCGTTTACGTGCAAAAAGGTATTTCTGAGTGGATTGTCGGTTGGAAAGCACGTAACTGGCGCACCGCAGCTAAACAGCCCGTTAAAAACGATGATTTATGGCGTGTGCTTGATGTACTGGCGCAACAGCACACTGTAGAGTGGGTGTGGGTAAAGGGTCATGCCGGTAACGTAGGCAACGAGCGCGCGGACATGTTGGCAAATAAAGGCGTAGATAAAGTATTGCAAGAAGGACGAGCTTCATGAGGCAGATTTTTTTAGATACTGAAACAACAGGTCTTTACCATGCGCAAGGTCACCGCGTGATTGAAGTTGCCGCGGTTGAGGTGGTTAATCGCCGATTGACTAAGCATCATTTTCATTATTATCTAAACCCTGACCGTGAAATTGACCAGGGTGCGCAAGAAGTGCATGGCATTTCACTTGAGTTCTTACAAGATAAGCCGCGCTTTGCTGAAATTGCCGATGAGCTGATTGCATTTATTGCGGATGCTGAGCTTATTATGCATAACGCGCCATTTGATGTGGGTTTTTTAAATAGTGAGCTGGGTTTGATTGGTCAAAAAACAGTAGAACAGATCACGGCGAAAATTACCGATACTTTAAAAATTGCAAAAGAGATGCGTCCTGGTCAACGCAACAACTTGGATGCTTTGTGCCGACACTTTGGTATTAATAACTCAAAACGTACGCTACATGGGGCACTGTTGGATGCCGAGCTGTTAGCCGATGTGTATATGGCCATGACGCGTGGTCAGGAGAGTTTAATGATGGAGCTTGATGCGCACAGTCAAAAAGATCTAAATGCGACGGCACATAGCAATGCCCCTTTATTGATTAAGCTTGCCAACTCAGCCGAGGCTTCGGCGCATGATGATTATTTGGCAGCGCTGGCTAAATCAGGTAGCTGTTTATGGCATACCTTAAAACATTAAGAGAGAACAATCATGAATAAAACAATTATCGTCACCGGTGGTGCAGGTTTTATTGGGGCTAATTTTGTCTTGGCTTGGGTCAAGCAAGGTTTGGGTACGGTGGTTAATTTAGATAAATTAACCTATGCGGGAAATTTAGAAAACCTGACCTCACTTGAACATAACCCGCAGCATATTTTTGTGCATGGCGATATTGGCGACCAAGCGCTGGTAGCTAAGCTGCTGGCTGAGCATCGACCATGTGCAGTGGTGAACTTCGCAGCTGAAAGTCATGTTGATCGCTCAATTCATGGACCTGAAGATTTTATTCAAACCAATGTTGTGGGCACGTTTCATTTATTAGAGGCAGTACGTGCCTATTGGAGCCACTTGAGCACCGAGCATCAACAGGATTTTCGTTTTTTACATATATCTACTGATGAAGTTTATGGCTCACTGGGCAAAGATGATGCGGCCTTTACTGAAAACACGGCTTATGCACCTAATAGCCCTTATTCAGCTTCAAAAGCCGCGTCAGATCATCTGGTACGTGCTTATCATCATACTTATGGCTTACCTACGCTCACGACTAATTGCTCCAATAATTATGGGCCGTATCATTTTCCTGAAAAGCTCATCCCGTTAGTGATTCACAACGCCTTGGTGGGCAAGCCTTTGCCTATTTATGGCAATGGCCAGCAAGTGCGTGACTGGTTGTATGTGGAGGATCATTGTGCTGCGATCAGGCGCGTGCTGGAAGCCGGTAAGGTGGGCGAGGTGTATAACGTTGGCGGCTGGAATGAGCAAGCCAACATTGATGTGGTGAGAACATTGTGCCGCATGTTGGATGCAAAATCGCCACGCGCGGACGGTCAATCGTATGCCGATCAAATTACTTTTGTGCAAGACAGACTAGGCCATGACCAACGTTATGCGATTGATGCGACTAAAATTGCCAAGGAGTTAGGCTGGAAACCAGTAGAAACTTTTGAGTCGGGCATAGAAAAAACCGTGAACTGGTACTTGGCGCATCAAGATTGGGTAAAAAACATTACCAGTGGCGAGTACCGTAACTGGGTGCAAACACATTACAGCGAGCGTGGCGAGGAGTTAGCATGAAGGGTATTATTTTAGCGGGTGGCTCAGGTACGCGGCTTTATCCGGTAACGCAGGTGGTATCAAAACAGTTGCTGCCTGTTTACGACAAGCCCATGATTTACTACCCGCTTACGACCTTGATGTTGGCTGGCATTCGTGAGGTATTGGTTATTTCCACCCCTGAGGATACACCACGCTTTCAACAGTTATTAGGTAATGGTAGTCAGTGGGGTATTTCAATTGAGTATGCAGTCCAACCCTCACCTGATGGGCTGGCTCAAGCGTTTATTATCGGTAAAGATTTTATTGGTGATGATAGTTGTGCCTTGGTGTTGGGCGACAATATATTTTATGGGCATGAGCTTGCGATTAGAACGCAAGCGGCGGCTAAGCTTAACGCTGGTGCTACCGTATTTGCTTATCCGGTAAGTGACCCGGAGCGCTATGGGGTGGTTGAATTTAACGCACAGGGCCAAGCGATCAGTCTGGAAGAAAAACCAGCCGTACCAAAATCCAGATATGCCGTGACGGGGCTATATTTTTACGATAATCGTGTGGTCGAGATTGCCGCGCAACTCAAGCCGTCAGCACGCGGTGAACTTGAAATTACAGATGTAAACCGAGCTTATTTGCAAAGCGGTGATTTGCAAGTAGAGGTGATGGGGCGCGGCATTGCCTGGCTGGATACGGGTACGCATGAATCACTATTGGAGGCTTCTTTATTTATTGAAACCATAGAAAAACGTCAAGGCCTAAAAATAGCGTGCCCTGAAGAAATCGCTTACCGCATGAAGTTTATTGATGCTGCTGCACTAGAGTTACTGGCAAATAAATATATTAAAAATAATTATGGTCAATACTTAAAAATGCTGTTGAGTGAGCAGGTGTTTTAATGCAGGTGATTCAAACCGCAATACCAGACGTGCTAATCTTGGAGCCCAAAGTATTTGGGGATGATCGAGGCTTCTTTTTTGAGAGTTTTAACCAGCAAACCTTTGAAAAATTAACCGGTGTAAAAGCACATTTTGTGCAGGATAATCATTCCAAATCTGCGGCTAATGTATTGCGTGGCCTGCATTACCAAATTCAGCAGCCGCAGGGTAAGCTGGTTCGAGTAACTAAGGGTGAAGTATTTGATGTCGCCGTAGATTTACGCCGTCAATCGGGCACATTTGGACAATGGGTCAGCGCTATATTGTCGGCAGAAAATAAACGCCAAATGTGGGTGCCGCCAGGGTTTGCACATGGCTTTTTAGTGCTTAAAGAGGGTACGGAGTTTTTATACAAAACCACTGATTATTACGCCCCGCAATTTGAGCGTTGTGTCCGCTGGGATGACCCGGAGATTGGTATTGACTGGCCATTGCTGGCAGCCCCTATTTTGTCGGCCAAAGATAAATTAGGGTTGGATTTATCAAACGCTGAAGTATTTGAAGCTGGATTTTAATTGGTAACTTCATCCAACTCACATCAAAAAATATTGCTCACGGGCGTTAACGGGCAAGTGGGGCATGCATTGCAAGCCTTGTTTTCAAAGCACGCAGGGTATTCAGATGCCATCATCGCCCTAGATAGAACTGAGCTGGATTTAACTGATGCCGATGCCATCCGCCGTGTAGTCGCGGCCATCAAGCCTGACATCATCATTAATCCAGCGGCCTATACCGCGGTGGATAAAGCTGAAACAGCGCCTGAGCTGGCTTATGCAATCAATGCCACAGCGCCGAAGATCCTTGCAGAAGAAGCCGCAAAAGCTGGCGCTACATTGATTCATTTTTCAACTGATTATGTTTACGCAGGCGCCAAGTCAAGCCCTTATGTTGAGGATGACGCAACGCAGCCGTTAAGTGTTTATGGCAAAAGTAAACTGGCTGGAGAAGACGCGATTCGAGCCGTTGGCTTGCCGCACCTTATTTTCCGAACTTCCTGGGTGTATGGTGCTTATGGCAATAACTTCTTAAAAACGATTTTACGTCTGGCGAGTGAGCGTGATGCGCTACGTATTGTGGCTGACCAACTAGGTGCGCCAACCAGCAGCCATAGCATTGCAGAAGCGGTTTTAGCGGTGTTGAGTCAGCTTGAAAATGGCAAGCCACAAAACGAAGTCACGGGTGTTTATCATCTGGTTAACGCGGGGCAGACTTCATGGCATGGCTTTGCAACCGCTATTGTAGAAGAATATACACGCCTGCAGGTTGATCGCAACTGGCCTCCGCTCAAGGTAACCCTTGCAAATATCCATGCGATTGGCACACGGGATTTTCCTACACCTGCGGTACGCCCAGCTAATTCATGTTTGGATTGTAGCAAATTAGCCCGAAATTTTTCGGTCACATTGCCCAATTGGCGTGATGCTCTAGTGGCGGAATTACAGAACCTGACTCAATTCCGTTCACCCTGAGCATGTCGAAGGGCTCTTGGTGAGTAGCTGGTAGTTCGACAAGCTCACCACGAACGGTTAAACGAACAGTAGGCACCTCTGCCTAGGCATTAGCCTAGTGCATCCGCCCAGCTGTTCGGCGTTTCATACAAGCGTACTTTTTCAAGTTTCAGGTGATTACCAAAAGTATTCTTATACCTTGCTTTCAATATTTTAAAAGCCTCTAACGCCATATTTTCAGCGGTAGGGATGGTGGGGAATATGACGGTTTTATGGTCGGGCAAGCTGTTGAGAAAGTTCAACACCTCTAAGTCGTGTTGATACACCAAAAAAGCATGATCCCACACATCAACAACCGCTTTCTTAGCAATCGCCTTCACATCTGAAAAATCCATCACCATGCCGCTTTCAGAAGTATTTTCTTGCGTAATAATATCTCCAGACAGCGTAATTTCAAGCGCATAGCGGTGACCATGCAAGTTTTTACATTGACTTTTATGATTAGGGATTCGATGTCCGGCATCAAACTCTAGGCGGGTGGTAATGTGCATGGTAATCGGTCTTAAATTGTTTGATTTAAACAGAGTGTGCATTATACGCTGACTGGCTACGCTTTTTCACGGTAGGGCTGTCATACGAACCTTAAAAAATACGGCGCCTACATATATTTTTGACCATTATTGTTAAGGTTTAGCTTATTCGGTGAGCAGTGTTTCAATATGACTACTGGCAGCAGCGGCGAGCGCGTTAAGCTGGTAGCCGCCTTCAAGCAATGACACAATCCGGCCCTGCGCATGTTGATTGGCAAGCTTTTTAATGAATTCCGTTATCCAGATGTAATCAGCATTGGTTAAGTTCAAATTGGCTAGCGGGTCATCCGCGTGAGCATCAAATCCTGCTGATACGTAAATAATTTCAGGCTTAAACTGATTAAGCGCCGGTAAAAGCTCCTGTTCAAACGCCTGTTGAAATTCATTGCGTCCGGATTTTGCCGCGAGTGGGACGTTAATCATGGTGGCTGAGCGCGTATCAAAGCCGCGGTGCGGATAAAAAGGATGCTGAAAGGTTGAACAGAGCATAACCCGAGGCTCATCCTTAAAAATATTTTCAGTACCATCGCCGTGGTGCACATCAAAGTCAATAATCGCAACGCGTTTAACGGCATACTTTTCAAGCGCATGCGCTACGCCGACGGCGACATGATTAAAAATGCAAAAGCCGGCACTGTTGGCGCGTCCTGCATGGTGTCCTGGTGGCCTTACACAACAAAACGCATTGTTCACTTTTTGTTGCATGACTAAATCTGTGGCTAAAATGGCGGCGCCGCTGGCATGCAATGCCGCAGACAAACTCATCGGACCCATGGCGGTGTCGGCATCTAATTTTACTAGCCCGGCTCTAGGTGATAATGTGCGGATTTTTTGAACATAAGCCGCACTATGTACGCGTTGCAACTGCGCATCGGTTGCAACTGGCGCTTCATAAATCGCTAATTTTGGATAAATGCCTTGTTGAATTAGCGCATTTTTAATTGCAGTTATGCGTGCGGGTGACTCTGGATGGCTACCATCCATGATGTGTAACAGCGTGTCTGGGTGTGAGATAAAGGCGGTTGTCATGATGAAATAATCAATTAGCGCGCAATCTCCAAGCGTAGCATTTTGTAAAGTTCCAGTCTTACAGGAGATATTTGCTTAGATTGCATCGCTTCAGTAATGGCGCAGTCCGGCTCTTGCAAGTGTTTGCAGTTGTTAAACCTGCACTTGCCTAAAAATGGTCTAAACTCAACGAAGGCATGTTCAAGTTCACCTGTGCTTAGGTGATGTAAACCAAACTCTTGTAAGCCGGGTGAATCAATCAGCTGACTCATCGCATCAATGTGATATAAATGTGTCGCCGTGGTAGTGTGTTTGCCGCTATCTAATACCTGGCTGACCTCTCGTGTGCGCACTAATTCTAATGGTAGCAGCGCATTGATGATGGTAGATTTCCCCATGCCCGATTGCCCGACTAAAATACTGGCGTGACCATGCAGATAAGGTTTGAGCGTTGAAATGTCTTCTTGCGCAGAAAGTGATAACACTTGATAACCAAGTGAAGTGTAAAGATCAAGTTTTTGCTTTGCACTGTCATTGTCAGCCAAATCGCATTTATTTAACACAATCAAAGCCTTGATGCCTGCCGCTTCGGCCGCGATTAAACAGCGGTTAAGTAGCGCCTCATAAAAGCTGGGTTGAGTGGCTAACACAATAATGATTTGCGTGACATTGGCTGCGAGCATTTTGCTTTTAAATGCATTGCTGCGGTAAAGCAATGTTTTGCGCGGCAATGTAGATTCAATCACACCCTCATGTTTATCAGTGAGTTTAATCGTGACAACGTCACCGCAGGCGATGTCAGTTTTTTTGCCGCGGGTAACGCAGCTAATGCGTTGTTTAGTTTCAGTTAATTCAACTTGGAAACGCTTGCCGTATGAGGAGACGACAATGCCTTGCAAGTTTGGTTTGGTAGCCGTATCGGCTGATTTTTGAGTGTGCAAGTTGCGGCTTCTAGTCTTAATTGGTATGCGCTGCTAACTTAGAAATTCTAATGCTCGCAGGCGGGTGAGAATCATAAAAAGCGGAGTGCAGAGGATCTGGCGTTAAGGTTGAGGCATTATCTCGGTACAATTTTACCAAGGCTTCTATTAGGTGTTTTGCGTTGGCATGTTTGGCGGCGTAGTCATCGGCTTCAAATTCGTTTTTGCGTGAGTAACTGGCCATGATTGGACGCAGTAAAAACATAAATACGGGTGACACCATTAAAAATAAAATGAGTGCCATGTAATTACTTGCTTCCGTGACGCCAAGACCCGTATAAAACCAAGGTTGATTGATGAGCCAACCGAGTAACGCCAAGCCTAAAAAGCTTACGAAGAACAGCAGGGCAATACGTTTAATCACATGGTGATGTTTAAAGTGACCAAGTTCATGCGCAAGTACGGCCTCAATTTCATCTGCATTGAGTCTATCGAGTAGCGTATCAAAAAACACCACACGCTTGGAGGAACCAAAGCCGGTGAAATAGGCATTGCCATGGCTACTACGTGATGAACCATCCATGACAAAAAGCCCTTGCGATTTAAACCCGCATTTTGTCAGCAATGCTTCAATGCGAAGTTTTAACGCTTCATCTTGCAACGGTGAAAATTTATTAAACAAGGGGGCGATAAATGTCGGATATACAGCCAACATAACGAGATTAAATACGCTCCACACTAGCCACAGATATAGCCACCAATAATCCCCCGCACCTTGCATTAACCATAATGCAGCAAATAAGATAGGCGCACCTAAGGCAATGCCAACCAAGCTTTGCTTAACAAGGTCGCTAAAAAACATAGCGCGCGTCATTTTGTTGAAGCCAAATTGTTCATCCACGACAAAAGTTTTGTAGTATTCAAATGGCAAGTCGATCAAACCGCTCACAATCATCGCGCTACAAATCACCAGTGCGCCGCGCATGATTTCATGATTAGGCAAAACATTGCGCCAAATATCATCAATCCACTGTAAACCGCCACCTAGCGTCAGTAGGGCGAGCAACAAAGCTTGCGCAGCGGCTTCAACGATCACTAATTTAGTTTTATCACTAGTGTAATCCGCCGCTTTCTGGTGTGCCTCTAATGAGATATTGCCGTCAAATGCAGTCGGCACATGGCCTCGATGATGTTGTACGTGTGCCACATGGCGCAACCCGAGCCAAATGCGAATCAACGTAGTTACAATCAATAAAGTGACAAAAGTTGTGGTGAGCGTAAAAGCCATGGGTCTAGTTGCTTATGAATTAAGTTAATATACGTATTGTGAAGCATTTTTAATCAGATGGTTCACGATGTCTGCTTTATAACGTTTATTTTAATGGAAATCATGATGACCGCTTCAAACAATAGTACGAATCAGAATAATTTAATTTGGCTGGATATGGAAATGAGTGGTTTGCTACCCGATTCTGACCGTATTTTAGAGCTAGCCGCAGTGGTGACTGATGCTGAATTGAACGTATTGGGTGAGTCTCCTGTTTTTGTGGTGCATCAAAGTGATGCTGTTTTAGATGGCATGGATGCCTGGAACAAAGGCGCACATGGCCGTTCTGGTCTGATCGAAAAGGTAAAAGCCTCTACGTTGAATGAGGCCGATGCCACCTTGCAAATGATCGCGTTTTTGAAACAATTTGTCCCTGCAGGAAAATCGCCGATGTGTGGCAACTCAATCTGCCAAGACCGCCGCTTTATGGCGCGTTACATGCCGGATTTAGAAAGCTATTTTCATTACCGCAACTTAGATGTGAGCGTATTTAAAGAATTGGCACGGCGCTGGAAACCGGAAATTTACTCAGGCTTTAAAAAAGCAAGCCGCCACGAAGCATTAGCTGATATTTATGAATCTATTGATGAACTTAAATATTACCGTGAGCATTTTATTGTTAAGTAAGCGTTGTTAACAAAAAAAGAGGGCGTCTTAAACTTGACGCCCTAAGGGGAGAAAGCTGCTTTGGAGAAGCATAATGCTAAAAATATATAAGCATTAACTGTGCCAAATCTCGGGCTCCCTTTTTGAGTTGTGTTTTCTAAATTAAGCAATTAGTTTTTGATATAAAGCCAGATACTCTTTGGCGCTGTTGTCCCAGCTTAAATTCTGTGACATGCCGTTTTTTTGAATGTTTTTCCAGGTTTCTTCATCGTGATGAAAAATGTCTAAAGCGCGCGTAATACAGGCCATTAAGCCTTCGGCACTAGCCTCTACCATCACAAAGCCATTGGCAGTTTTATTTTCGATGTGCGCAACATTGCTATCAACCACTGAGTCTGCAAGCCCGCCAGTTGCGTTTACTATAGGTGGAGTGCCGTAAGCTAGGCCGTAGAGCTGGTTGAGGCCACACGGCTCGAAGCGTGAGGGCATGATAAACATGTCGCACCCAGCCATGATTTGATGCGAGAGCGGCTCGTTATAACCGATGGTGACGCTGATGCGCCCTGGATTAGCGGCAGCTAAACTCTGAAAGGCTGTTTCTAAAGTAGTTTCGCCACCGCCAAGTAAGGCAAATTGACAGCCACTATCTATCAGTGTTTGTAAATGCGGCAACAGCATATCCAAGCCTTTTTGGTAGGTAAGCCGACTGACAACGCCCAGCAGTGGTGCGCTTGCATCAATATTGAGCCCTAACTTTTCTTGTAGGGCCAGTTTTACCTGCTGTTTACCGGAAAGATTAGTGCTACTGTAGTTTTTAATCAGATACTGATCAGTTTCAGGGTTCCATTCTTCAGTTTCAATGCCGTTCAAAATACCTTTTATTTCATCACCACGTTTAGTTAGCAGGCCTTCTAGACCAAAACCAAAAGCGGCAGTTTGGATTTCTTTTGCATAACGCGGGCTGACGGTAGAAATTGCATCTGCGTAAAAAATGCCCGCTTTAAGAAACGAGAGCTGACCATGATACTCATAGCCTTCAATGCTGAAGCCCGCGCTTGGTAATCCAAGCGTGGTCACCCAATGTGGCGCATAGCAGCCTTGAAAAGCCATGTTATGCAAGCTGATGATTGATTTGGCTTGGCTGTTATCTACCAGCTTCATGTAAGCCGGCGTTAAACCCGTTTGCCAGTCATTGCAATGCACGATGTTTGGCTGCCAATCGGTTATCGGCGAATGATCGCTGGCCAAGATTGCAGCTACTTTTGATAGCACGCCAAAACGGATAGGGTTATCCTGCCATTCTTGTCCATTTGCATCAGCATACGGCCCACCATCGCGTTCATAAAGTGCCTTGGCTTTAATCACAATGACCTTGATTTGGGTATGTTCAATAACGCCTAGTAAAAGCTCGGCACTGCCGATATGCGGCAATTGATGAATGGTCGCGATAAGTTCTAGCGCTTTGAGCTGGCTAAGCACAGAAGTGTAGCCAGGTATGAGTATGCGAATATCCACACCTAAGCCCTGTAATGCAGTGGGCAGTGAGCCACTTACATCGGCTAAACCACCGGTTTTAATAAGAGGAAAAACCTCAGAGCTGACAAATAATACTTTCATTGGCATGATTTTCTCGCTAAAGTTTAGTGGTGCGTACATAACAGATGGTTGGCACGTATTTTGATGCACCAAAATAATCCCCACAATGGAAGCTACTTTAGCTTAATTTTACTATACGAACATGATGATACGGGCTTAACAAGATGAATTCTGTGATAAATTTTACAAATGCGTTGGCTATAGGCATGGGTGCGGCTTTGGGGGCTTGGTGTAGATGGGGCGTTGGAATTGCTTTCAACGCGATAATGCCTAGCCTGCCTTTAGGTACATTTCTGGCCAATTTAAGCGGTGGATTTATGATGGGTATGGCAATGGGATTGATTGGTTTAGGTAGCTTAGATAATCCAACTTTACGTTTATTTGTTACAACAGGCTTTTTAGGCGGACTGACCACTTTCTCTGCTTTTACGGGTGAAAGTTTATCGTTGTTGCACAAGCATGAGTATTTTTTAGCGACCTTGCATGCCTGTGGCCATGTGTTTGGAGCCTTATTGATGGCGGCCATAGGCGTTGCTTTTATACAGTATTTAAAACATTAGGTTTTGTATTTAACCGTACTCTCAAATTTTAATGAATTTAATTTCGTCGTTGCAGTCCATGGTTTTGTGCAAATAAAAAAGGGAAGCGGATATGAGGTTGTTTCAGAATGCATCAACGTTAAATCAAAAGCTAATTTTTTCAATTATTTTGTTATCGGTGTCTAATATGGCAAATGCAGCCTGTTCAGCGCTTTATAATCATCAATTTTCAACCTTGCAGGGTGAAAAAATCAATCTTTGTGATTATCAGGATAAGCCAATACTGGTGGTAAATACTGCGAGTAAATGTGGCTTTACACCCCAGTTTGAAGCCTTGGAAGGGTTGTATAAAAAATACAAAGATCAAGGTTTGCTCGTTATCGGCTTTCCATCCAACGACTTTAAACAAGAGTTGAGCGATGACAAGCAGATTGGTGATTTTTGTAAATTAACTTACTCAGTCAAATTTCCGATGATTACCAAGACCTCAGTCACTGGCGTCAATGCCAATGCATTTTATAAGCAACTCAGTGCAAAAACAGGGCAGTCACCCAGCTGGAATTTCTTTAAGTATGTGGTGTTGCCAGGTGGTAAAGATGTTTATGCGTTTAGCAGTAACGTAAAGCCAGACGCAGTGGAAATTGTGAGTAAAATTAACTCAAACTTGAAGTAGTCTTTTAAATTTAAAAAGGCACGTCTGTGCCTTTTTAAATTTTAATTACATAGTCGTCACAACATTAGCCTATTTTGCAGGATGACGTATTTTTTCTAAAATAATAGCAGAAAGCTCTTCAACTGATCGGCTGGTAGAGTCGGCCCAGGTAATACCAGCGTCACGCATTAACCCCTCTGCTGTGGCTATTTCTTTACGGCAGTTATCTAAAGACGCATAAAAACTGCCAGCGCGGCGTTCGTTGCGCACCGCATGCAGGCGCTCAGGTTTGATGGTCAAGCCAAAAATTTTATCCAAGTGTTTGTGTAAAATTTCAGGGAGCGTACCGCGCTCAAAATCCTCTGGGATCAAGGGGTAATTAGCCGCTTTAACGCCAAATTGCATGGCTAGATAAACGCTGGTTGGCGTTTTCCCGCAACGTGATACCCCTACTAAAATAACTTCAGCAGCTTCTAACCCAGAGTTTGTCATACCGTCATCATGGTTTAATGTGAAATTGACCGCTTCCATACGGTCATTGTACTTACTACCCATGACGCTATGCGCAATACCCGCACCCCTTAACGGTTTTTGGTCGAGCTCCAGACTTAATGGGTCGATAAAGGTGTTAAATAAATCAATAAAATAGGCATCAGATTGTTTTAAGGTGCTTCGTAACTCAATGTTACCTAAGGTCATAATCACGACCGGCCTGCCACCATCTTCTTCGGTGGCATGCAAAATAGCATCTTGTGCTAATTTTATTTTATCTAACGTGTCGGTAAACGGCAGGCGCACTTGAGTAAAGCTGGTGCTGGGAAAATGCTCCAGTAGCTTTCCTAAAGCGCCTGCTGTAATACCGGTACCGTCAGAAATGAAAAATACGGTGCGATTTATCATAGTGAATTATCCATTTTTTTGAGCATTGATTGACTGGTAATTATTTTTTAGCCAATCTTTGCCATGTTTTCACTACGGTATCTGGATTGAGAGAGATGGATTTGATACCTTCAGCCACTAACCATTCAGCAAAGTCTGGGTGATCAGACGGACCTTGACCGCAGATGCCGACATATTTGCCTAAGCGGTTACAGGTGCTAATCGCCATTTTTAACAACACTTTCACTGCGTCATTTCGTTCATCGAAGCCATCTGCCAAAATGCCAGAGTCACGGTCCATGCCTAGTGTTAGCTGAGTCAGGTCGTTCGAGCCAATTGAGAAGCCGTCAAAATAATGTAAGAAGTCCTCTGCCAGTAGCGCATTAGAAGGAATCTCGCACATCATAATTAAGCGCAAGCCATTGTCACCACGTTTAAGACCGTTAGCCGCCATGATTTCAGTCACGGCTTTAGCTTCATCTACAGTACGTACAAATGGAATCATAAGCTCTACGTTGGTTAAGCCCATCTCGTCGCGGACTTTTTTCATGGCGATACATTCCATGGCAAAGCACTCTTTAAAGTCAGGCGCCATGTAACGTGCCGCACCACGGAAACCAATCATCGGGTTTTCTTCATCTGGCTCATAAATCTCACCACCGACCAGTTTTTTGTACTCATTAGATTTAAAGTCTGAAGTACGTACAATCACTGGTTTTGGATAAAATGCTGCGGCAATAGTCGCTACGCCTTCAGCCACTTTGTCGATATAGAATTGCTTAGGTGACGCGTAGCCACGTGCGCGGTTTTTAATAATAGTTTGAATGGCAGTTGGCATTGCCTCTGCATTTAGAATGGCTTTAGGGTGGATGCCTACCATGTTATTGATAACAAACTCTAAACGCGCTAAACCTACACCGTCATTTGGTATTTTGGCAAAGCCAAATGCCATGTCTGGATTACCCACGTTCATCATAATTTTGCATGGTGCAGGGGCGAGCGCTGCCTGCGCTTGAGTGTCAACGCTATAGTCAATAGCGCCATGATACACAAAGCCGGATTCACCTTCAGCACAGGATACGGTAACAATTTCGCCTTCACGTAATACGTCAGTAGCGTTAACTGCACCTACAATAGCTGGAATACCTAACTCACGCGCAATAATTGCAGCATGACAGGTGCGACCGCCGCGATTGGTTACTAAAGCACTGGCGCGTTTCATTACCGGTTCCCAGTTTGGGTCGGTCATGTCCGCCACCAACACATCGCCAGGTTGTACCAAGTGCATGTCTGCCGGGTCTAACACAATGCGCACTGGACCAACCCCTACTTTTTGCGTAACCGCACGGCCAACGACCAATGGTTTTTCATTGTGTTTAATCAGCTTGAAAGTTTCTGTAACATTGTTTAGAGATTCTTGCGATTTAACCGTTTCTGGGCGTGCTTGCAGAATATAAAGTTTGTTATCCACACCATTTTTGCCCCATTCAATATCCATAGGGCAGCCGTAGTGCGCTTCAATAGTCATGGCGTAACGCGCTAACTCTAAAACATCGGCGTCAGAAAGTGAATAACGATCACTATCTACAGCATCTACATCAATGGTGCTGGTGCTTTTTCCTGCTTGCGTTGCATCAGAAAACACCATTTTGATGAGCTTGGAACCCATGGTGCGACGTACGATAGAAGGCTTGCCTTGTGCTAAGGTTGGTTTATGTACATAGAATTCATCTGGATTAACGGCACCCTGAACGACGGTTTCGCCTAGGCCATAAGATGAGGTAATAAACACGACATCTTTAAAGCCAGATTCAGTATCAATTGTGAACATCACGCCAGCACAGCCAATATCACTACGCACCATTTGCTGTATGCCAGCAGAAAGCGCTACATCAGCGTGTACAAAACCTTTGTGTACACGGTATGAAATTGCGCGGTCGTTGTATAGCGATGCAAACACCTCTTTAATCGCGTGCAAGATGTTATCTAAACCTTGAATGTTAAGGAAAGATTCTTGTTGTCCGGCAAACGAAGCGTCTGGTAAGTCTTCAGCGGTGGCTGATGAACGTACAGCAAAGGTTGCACCATTGCCCGATTTCGCGGTAAGGATTTCATAGTTTTCTTTGATAGCTTGATTCAGTGCGGCTGGAAATGGCGCTTCCATAATCCATTCACGTACTTTTTTGCCACAGATGGCAAGCGCTTGCGTGTCATCCACATTGAGTGCGTCAAGCTCCGCGTTAATTTTAACGTCTAAGCCATTAACAGATAAAAACTCACGGTAAGCATCTGCCGTTGTTGCAAAGCCAGTGGGGACGCGCACGCCTTTTGCAGATAGCTGTGAAATCATTTCGCCAAGAGAGGCATTTTTACCGCCGACTGAAGGCACATCTACGTTGCGTAATTTTTCAAATGGAATAACGTGGGTTGACATGATCGTTCCTTAGATGTTCAAACAAGTGATTAAATTTATAACTTTTAGTCCGTTTTCAAAGACGTCCATTTTTTCAAAGACAACGCGTAATGAAGCGATGTGCAATGATGATGAAAAGGAAGATTTTGTAATTATATTTTTCTTTATAAGACCTCATTTTGCCTAATAATACGGGCGTTGTCACCTGAAAATATAGACATTGCTTAAAAACTTTGCGCTAGGTCAAATAGCGCTGCACTTAAAGTTAGCTTGGAAATTAGTTTGAGTAATTTAGTTTGGGTGGAAAATCTGGGTTAAATCTATCAAAATTGATAATCGTCAGCTAGAATGCATAAAAATAACCTGAAAATAAAAATCAACGCATGCCTTATTCTGATCAATGTCGAATATTGCGCAACATAACTTATGAATTCCACCATCATTACAATGCCGTCTAGTATTACAGTGCAATCTAGCGCGCGTTTGCACATGGGTTTTTTTGACCTGCATGGTGGTTTAGGGCGTAAATTTGGCAGTATAGGATTAAGCTTAGAAGCACCTAAACTGTTGATTGAAGCTAGGGCCACTGAGGCGCTTGATGTTTTTGGTAGTGCAACTGTGCCAACAGCGGTTATTTCTAAAGCAAAATCTATTACGCAGCAGTTGTTTGCAAGATTGCACCTTGAACATTCTCTTGAATTAAATATACTGCAATCTATTCCCGAGCACGCTGGTTTGGGTTCAGGTACACAATTAGCCTTGGCAATAGGGGCTGCGGTGAGTCAATTATACGGACTCAATTTAACGACAGCTAAAATTGCAGAATTGACAGGTAGAGGCGGCCGCTCAGGCATTGGTATAGGGGCGTTCGATTACGGTGGTGTATTGATTGACGGTGGTCGCGCATCAATTACTGGCAATGCGACGACGACAACCCCGCCATTATTGGCGCGTTATGATTTTTCTGAAGATTGGCGTATTTTACTTATTATTGATACAAGTCAACCCGGCATACATGGCGAGCAGGAGAAAATGGCATTTACGCAATTACCGGTTTTCCCTGAAAATCTGGCTGCAGATCTGTGTCGCCATGTGTTGATGCAGGCCATGCCAGCTTTGGTTGAGCGTGATTTGCCCGCCTTTGGGCATGGCATACAAGCATTGCAAGCGCATGTTGGTGATTATTTCGCGCCAGCGCAAGGTGGGCGTTATGCTAGTAAATTAGTGGGTGAGGTGTTGCAGCATTTAGGCGCGATAGGTGCGCCTTGCTTTGGACAGAGCTCTTGGGGACCTACGGGTTTTGCTATTTTTGAAAATGCGAATGAAGCTGAAACGCAGATGCGACAATTGAAAGAAAAGTTTTCTGACCAAGCGTTAACCTGGATGATTAGCCGTGCGTGCAATCATGGTGCAAAATTGATAGACTCACAGGAAGGTAGCCTAGGCTCTATAAAGCTATTGCAAATATCCCATTAAATTAAACAAGACCCATTAAAAAAACTTAAAAACTCACCTCAAGGATAGTTAAGCTATGGAAAAACCCAGCATTTTACATTTACTCACTGCCGCTAAAAATGCCAGCCCATTCGATGTCAATATGGCGTATGACGCAGGTTTTGAGACGATTATGCCATACACCAATGTGACGCTATCTGAGGTCACTGGCTTGACACAGGACGCCATTTTTTCTCGTGGATTATCGGGTGTGAAGCGTGAGGGTATCTTTATTGGTGGGCGTGATATTGATCTGGCTATGCAAATGTTAGAGGCTTCTAAAAAGGCAATGTTTGCACCTTTCGCCTGCTCGGTGTTTGCTGACCCATCTGGTGCATTTACTACTTCTGCCGCCATGATTGCAAAGGTAGAGTTTCATCTTAAAGCGCAATTTGACACAGATTTAAAAGGCAAGGTGATTAGCGTATTTGGAGCGACAGGACCAGTAGGCAGTTGCTCCGCCATCATCGCGGCCCAACAAGGTGCGACGGTGCAGTTGGTTGCATATAACTCAATTGCAGATGCCCAACAAAAAGCGGCTGTGTGGAATGAGCAATATAAAATCAATCTGCAAGTGGTAGATGGCACTACAGAGGCGGCCAAGCAAAAAGTGTTGGCACAAGCTGAAATTGTAATTTGTGCGGCAGCAGCCGGCGTGCAGGTGTTGAGCGCAGAGCATTTGAAAATTGCTAAACAGTTGAAAATTGTAGCGGATGTGAATGCAGTAGCGCCATTAGGTGTGCAGGGCGTTGCTGTTAATGATGATGGCGTCTTAATTGCAGATACAGCAGCTTATGGGATTGGCGCTTTGGCGATTGGTCAACTTAAATACAAGACGCAGCATCAATTGTTAAAGCAAATGTTGCCCGCAGACCAACCGTTTGAAAAGCCAAAATATTTTGAATTTATTGCGGCATTTAAGTTGGCACGTGAGCTATTAAAAACGCAATCTTAATTATTGCTTTATCTGCGCGGCCCTTTGTTGTGGCGGCTGCCAGGAGTGGTTATGCCGTTACTGCGATTGATGCTTTTGCAGATAAGCAAACCATTGAGTCGGCAAAAAAAACGGTGGTGGTGGGTTTTGATGAGCAGGGTTTTATTGCTGATGCGTTGTTAAAGGCAATCACGCAGTTAGATTTAAGTGACTGTTTAGGTTGTATTTATGGCAGCGGTTTTGAAGCGCAGCCAAACTTGTTGCAAAAAATAGCTGAAGTAGTGCCTTTAATTGGCAACGCCCCCGAAACGGTGAATGCAATTAAGGATGCTGCACAATTTTTTAGTGCGCTTGGGCAATTAAATATCGCGCATCCTGCTGTTTTTGATGTTCTGCCAGATAAGGATGAAAATAACAAGTCTGCGGTTTATCTGAAGAAATTTTCTGCCGGCAGCGGAGGTGCTCATATTAGTTTGGTGAGCCTTAATGACGCCAAGTTGAACAATAAAAAGTTGTTAAATAATGAGTATTACCAGCAACAACTTAATGGGCAATCGGTTTCATTATTGTTTCTTGCCGATAGGCAAAAAGTTGAGGTGATTGGCTTCAATGAGCAGTGGTTAAACCCGAGGGACACAATGCCATTTCGGTACGGTGGGGCAGTTGGCCATATTGAGTTGTCTAACAGCGTTGGGCAGCAACTGATTGAGGCTGCTGAGAGGCTAACAGTTGCGTTTGGTTTGTTAGGTTTAAACAGCCTAGATGCCATTGTGCAAGACGATAAGGCTTATGTTTTAGAGGTTAATCCCAGGTTAAGTGCTACGGTTGATTTATACGATAATACAGTAGAAAATTTGATAGACAGGCATGTGCAAGTTTGTTTGAATCAAGAAGATTTTGGTAGTGAGTACCAGAGCCAACAGTCTCAAGTTCAGAAAACTCAAGTTAAGAAACATAAGGCGCATGCCATTATGTATGCAATATCAGACACAGAAATTGTGCCTTCAATTGAATGGCCAAGCTGGGTAGTGGATACGCCCTTTAATTTATATGAAACAAAAAAAATATTGGCGGGAGCCCCCATCTGTAACGTCACGGCATATGCTGAAAGTGCAGAGGCTGCCAAGCAACTGGTGTATACAAGAGTGAAAATAGTACAGAGTTTATTAAAAATTAAGACAAGTCCCCATAACAAAAAAGCTAACAATATAACAATAGTTGAAAAGGTATAAACGTGCAGACAACAACATCGCCATCATTACAAGCGCATCTAAGTGTTAATCAGTTGAGTGAGCCATTGGTAAAAAAACTTCTCGAAAATAGTGAAGTTTTGCAGTTGGGTGTATCTCAACACGAAACTGGCTGTACTATCGTTGATGCAGGTATTGCGCATGCGGGCTGTGCTGAAGCTGGGAGAATTGTTGCAGAAATTTGCATGGGCGGTCTTGGTCAGGTGACGTTGCAATCTGATAATCGCTTTGCTGGCTGGCATGATGCCATTGCGGTAAGTTCAACACAGCCAGTATTGGCTTGTTTGGCAAGTCAATATGCGGGATGGGCATTGAGTCATGAAAAATTCTTTTCACTAGGTTCGGGGCCCGCACGTGCATTAGCGCAGCGTGAAGATTTATTCAAAGAGTTGAATTATCAGGATGAAGCTGCTAGCACTTGCATTGTGTTGGAAACCGACAAAGTGCCGCCCGTACCCGTGATTGAAAAAATTGTACGTGACACAAAAATAGCGCCAGAAAAGCTGACGATTATTTTAACGCCAACTTCGAGTATTGCCGGCGTGGTGCAAATTGTGGGGCGGGTGCTCGAAGTGGCCTTACATAAAGCGCATACTTTACATTTTCCGCTGCAACATATTGTGAGCGGCACCGGTTTGGCTGTGTTGCCGCCAGTTTCAAAAGATTTTATGACTGGAATGGGACGCACCAATGATGCGATTCTATTTGGCGGGCAGGTGACTTTACAGGTAACAGGTGACGATGTTGCGGCTTCTAACTTAGCTTCTAATTTACCAAGTAGCGCATCTAAAGACTATGGCAGAACATTTGCTGAAGTATTTAAATCTGTGAATATGGATTTTTATAAAATTGACCCGATGCTATTTAGCCCAGCTAAAGTGACTGTGACTAATTTAGATACTGGCAGTGTATTTGAGGCTGGGCAGTTAAATGCTGATTTAATCGAGTTGTCGTTTCGCTAATTCAGGTTGAATGAGTTTTTAGAAGTTTTTGCGGCTTGAAAATCCCTATTTTTACAGATGAGGCTGGTTGGCAAGGCAACCAGCTCAAGCTTGCATTTGCTAAACGCGATGTTGAAACCGTGTTTGTGTCACTGCAAGATTGTGTCATCGACTTGGCACAACCGAAGCCGCAAATTCATATTCCACATTTTGATAATGAAATGCCACTTGCAGCTTTTGTGCGAGGCGTAGCAGGCGGCACGTTACCACAGGTGATTACGCGTTTAAATGTGCTACATATGCTGAGCATGCAAGGTGTAAGGATCTATAACGATGTCAAAGCCATTGAGCGTACTGTAGATAAAGCCATGACCAGCTTTTTATTACGTACGCATGATGTGGCAACACCTGCAACCTGGGTATGTGAGTCTAGGCAGCACACCGAGCAGATTCGCCAGATTGCCGCAGACAATCATCAGCAATTAGTCATGAAGCCACTGTTTGGTTCGCAAGGGCAGGGTGTGCGCAAACTATTAAGCAATGAAGCCTTGCCTGTGCCCATGCAGCAATTTGTTGATGGCGTGTATTATCTGCAGCAGTTAATTGAAACGGCTGATGTATCGCATGATTACCGCGTGTTCGTGGTTGGCAATAAAGTCATTGCTACCATGAAACGTACAGGTACTGGCTGGGTCAGCAATGTGGCGGCTGGAGGGCGTTGTGAGTCTGTACAGCCCAATAATGCCATGGCGCAGCTTGCCTTGCAGGCAGCTAAAGCCGTGGGGATTGATTATTGCGGTGTGGATATTATTCAAGCCGCTACAGGGGAATATTATGTGTTGGAAGTCAATAGTATTCCTGCATGGCGTGGCCTGCAGGGGGTGACGGATTTTAATATCGCCGAAGTTTTAGTCGATGACTTTTTAAATAAACTAAATAAATTACAAGCCAAATAAATCATAGGTTAAATAACAAACGGCAACATCATGATGCTTAAAAAATATACGCCAGAGCAGTTAGCCAAAGCCTACAAAACCGCTTGTATGGCTGAATTGCAGGCTTTAAAGCCAGGCAATGTGCATGTGTTTGCTGATGGTCACGGCATGACCATTCATGATTTTATCAAAAGCGCAGATGTATCTGCCGAGGTAATAGCGCAGCCAGGGTTGACTGTGGGCGAGCGTATTTTTTACGCAGTTGAGGCGACGCAACAAGCGGTTGGTCAAAATACAAACTTAGGTGTGCTGTTGTTATGTGCACCATTGATTCATGCGGCTTTACATGTAAGTGATGAGCAAACACTACAACAAAGCCTGATTCATACGCTAAACCAGCTAAGTATTGAAGATGCAAAGCTGGTTGCAAAAGCAATTTTATTGGCAAGCCCTGCTGGTTTGGGTGGGTCAGACGTGCATGATGTGCATGAGGTGCCTGATGTTACGTTGCTTGAAATGATGCATTGGGCACAAGATAAAGATCAAATTGCATGGCAATACGCAAACGCTTATCAAGATGTTGCAGCGTTTGGTATAACGCGCTACGCAGAGGCTATGGTGAAATGGCAAAATCCGGCATGGGCGTCAGCTGCTTTATATCTTGGGTTATTGACACGTCATCCAGATACACATATCCAACGGAAATATGGTGAGGCATTAGCCGTTAAGGTGATGCAAGAGGCGCATGAGGTCGAGGCTGACTATTGGGCAACAGACAACCCAAAATTGGTACAAAAAAAGCTGTTGGCCTGGGATGCCTCATTGAAACAGCGTGGGCTCAACCCGGGGACTAGCGCTGACTTAACTGTGGCCACCTTGTTGTTAGCGAGCCTGACTAATTTCAATGCAGCTTTAAATTAGGACTGCATTCTATAATTCATGGTTGGATTCATAATCGGTTCGCTTAACTCTGCACTTTTCAGGTTTATAATGCGTAGTCGAAGCGAACCCGCTTGTGAATCAGGAAAACTGATAAGCACTACTAAATCCAGCAAGCTGGCAAGTATTGCTAATCAGAAAAACTGATAAGCACTGCTAAACCCAGCAAAGCTGGCAAGTATTGCTAAAAGCAACATCATGTGGAAGTTAAAGTGAAATGAAAATAGCTTTGTTAGAAGATGATCTGTCGTATGCTGAAACGATTCAAGAGTGGTTACAGGAAGCAGGATTTGAGGTAGATCACTTTGCGACGGGCTTGGATTTCTTGCGAAAATTTTCGCATTCACAATATGACCTTTGCATCTTTGATTGGGCGCTACCAGACATGGAAGGACCTGATGTGATGGTGAGCATCAAGCTTAAATCCAGCAGCTTACCCCCGATTATTTTTTTTACGGGACGCAGTGAAGAAGAAGATATTGTACGCGTAATAGAATCTGGCGCCGATGATTACATCGTCAAGCCAGCAAGCCGACCACTGTTACTGGCACGTATCAATGCATTGTTGAGACGTACGAATGTTAAATCTAACCTTGAAGTTACTTATGAGTTTGGGTCATTGAGATTGGACCCCAAAGAGCGTTTAGCGACGTTAGGCGGTGAAGAAGTCAAGATAACCGATAAAGAATTTGATCTGGCGCTGTACTTTTTAAAAAATGAAGGCATGCTGTTATCAAGAACACACTTGATGAATGTGGTATGGGGCGCTAGTTCAGAGATAGAAACGCGCAAAGTGGATGTGCATGTCAGCCATTTACGGACTAAACTAAAATTCACACCTGAAAACGGCTGGAAATTGACTTCAATCTATCAGCAAGGCTATCGTTTGGAGCGCACGGTTTAACGCTGAAGCCTTGGGAATGCACATTTGAGTAGCAAACATGCGCCTATCAAGTAAATTTAAGTGATTAAATTATTATTTATGCTATTTTGTGATAACGACTCAATTGAAAGTTCTTACGATAGCCCGCACTCTCGTTATAATTTAAAACGTGCGTAACAAACTCATACAAATTAACGACCGTATTATTACCGGACTAGCGCTTGCGACTATTGCGTGTTTAATCGCCTGGAGTGGTGCGCTCCTTCGGTTTGATAACTTTTGTTACGATATAGGTAGTACTTTTAGCTTCAAACCGGCGCCCGGTAATATTGTGATCGTTGCAGTCGATGAAGCAAGCCTGAGCAGCATGGGCCCTTGGCCGTGGTCCCGTATCGTGCATGCTGAGTTAGTGAGTAAACTCAGCGCAGCACGCCCGCGTGTGATTGGTCTGGACCTGGATTTTTCTGAGCCAGAGCTTAATAATCCTAATGTTGATAATGTGTTTGCTGGTGCCATAGGGCAAGCTAAAAATGTAGTGTTGCCAATTTTGTTAGAGCAGTCTTACATTGGCTCCGGAATTAAACAAAGGATGCCGCTCCCCAGTTTTGCATATCAGGCTGCGATGCTGGGGCGCGTACATTTCTCTTTAGACTCAGATGGTATTGCCAGAGGTTTTTATCTATGGGAAGGTCTCTCGGCAGATGGCTTAAATGCAACTGGTTTGCCGCATTTTTCTCAATCAGTTTCCCAGGTGGCAAACTCGCTTCCTTCTGGCTTTGATGTTAATCCACCAGCGATTAAAGTAGCCGATCCTATTGCGTTTGAACAAGGCGGGTTTGTTTCTGCTCGGCTGGCTTCTTCTCAACCGCGAAAGATTAATTTTTTTGGACCACTTGAACATTTTCAGCGTATTTCTTATACCAAGGTGTTGGCGGGTGATTATTCGCCTGATTTCTTTAAAGATAAAATAGTACTGGTCGGCTTAACTGCGCATGGTTTAGGTGATGCACTGCCAACACCAGTATCTACAATATCTCGACCGATGCCCAGAGTAGAGTTTCATGCAAATGTTATCGCGGCGATGCAACACGACAAGCTGGTTGTTGATACGCCATTATGGTTGACGACTTTAATAAGTATTTTGTTGGCGATCCTGCCACTGCTCTGGCTACCTAAACTTACGCTGGTTAAATCTTTGCTTACTGTTGGTTGTTATTTTTCGTTAGTAATGGTGCTCGCTGTGTCATTGCCACATGTACTCAATGTATGGGTTCCTCCTGCAGGGGCTTTGGTGGCGATATTGCTGGCTTATCCTATATGGAATTGGCGCAAACAAGACTCAGCGCAGGGTTTTTTAGATGTTGAGTTGCAGAGCTTGCGCGATGAATTGGCCTCATTGGGTATGGAGCAAGAAGATACGATAGTAGATTTGCATGAAGATCCATTACAGGCGCGGCTTCTGAAAGTGAAATTAACGGCTAAACATTTGCGCGAACTGCACAGAGGTCGAAGTGATACGCTTGCTTTTATATCGCATGATATTCGTGCACCGTTAGGTGCGGCCATGATGTTGCTTGATCAATTTGAAGTTAATAAGTACTCGGAACGCATGAAGCGCATGCTAGGGCGTGCATATAATATGTCGGAGAGTTTTTTGCAGGCCTCCCGGGCAGAAATGGCCAATGTAAATAAATTTCATGGCTTGGATATGGTGGGTTTGGTACAGCAAGCTGTGGATGATGTTTATGAAGTGGCCGTCGCAAAGCAGCTTAAGCTGGAAACTCATTTGCCGGAAGATAGTTTGTGGGTAAGAGGCGATTTTGGACTGCTGCTTAGGACAGTTTCAAACATTTTACTGAATGCTGTTAATTACTCACCAATAGGCGCAACCATTACTGTAGTGCTGGAAAGTGATCATCAATTACTTACTTTGAAGATCAAAGATCAAGGACCTGGAATCCCTGCCAGTAAAGTTTCAAAAATTTTTAAGCGTTTCAGCCGCGCAGATGCTGAACACCAGTCACGCGAAGGTAGTGGTTTGGGTTTGTATTTTGTTAATGTGACGATTAAAAAGCATCATGGCACTGTCGCTGTGCAAAGTAAGTTAGGTCACGGTGCTATGTTTGTCGTTACCTTACCACTAGAGCGGCGCCGAGGAAGTAACCCAGTAGAAAATGACCGAAGGACTGAAGTGAAAACGTTATTTAACGACACTATCTAGTAATGATATGCATATAGACTGGTAACGACACTCCGTGGATTTTAAGATATAATCTTACCCTTGATTTTGTAACAGACTAAAGTAAACCAATAATTTTTAGGAGGCATGCAATGGCTAATTTATTAGAGCAATTAAAAACGATGACCACTATTGTGGCAGATACAGGTGATGTAGAGGCGATTAAAGCAGTTAAGCCAGTGGACGCAACAACAAACCCATCATTAGTATTAAAAGCAAGCCAATTGCCACAGTACGCACCTTTAATTGAAGCTGCTATTGCTTACGCTAAAGCACAGGGTGGTACTAAAGCACAACAAATCGATAATGCTGCTGACAAATTAGCCGTGTTGATCGGTACAGAAATTACAAAAGAAGTGCCAGGCCGTATTTCTACTGAAGTAGATGCGCGTTTATCTTTCAACCTGGAAGCAATGGTGGCTAAAGGCCGTAAATTGATTCAGTTGTATGCTGATTCAGGTGTTGATAAAAGCCGTGTTTTGATTAAATTGGCATCAACTTGGGAAGGCATTAAAGCGGGTGAAATTCTTGAAAAAGAAGGCATCCAATGTAACCTGACATTGTTATTTGGTTTTGGCCAAGCACGTGCTTGTGCTGAAGCTGGCGTATTTCTAATTTCTCCATTCGTTGGTCGTATCTTAGACTGGTACAAAGCGAAAAACCCAACAACAGAATACACACAAGAAACTGACCCAGGTGTAGTTTCAGTACGTGCAATTTACCAATACTACAAAGAGCATGGCTATAAAACAGTGGTGATGGGCGCTTCATTCCGTAACACTGGCGAGCTAATCGCTTTAGCAGGTTGCGACCGTTTAACGGTATCTCCAAACTTGTTGCAAGATTTAGCGGCAACAGAAGGCACTTTAGTGCAAGTATTAAAAGATAATGGCGCTACTAAAGCACCAGCAGCTAAATTGACTGAAGAAGAGTTCCGTTTTGAGTTAAACCAAGACGCAATGGCAACAGAAAAGTTGGCAGAAGGTATCCGCGGTTTCGTGGCTGACCAAAACAAACTTGAAGCAGCTTTAAGCGAAAAGCTATAACTACTTAAAGCAACTGATTGTAATTAAGTTGTAATTAAATTGTAATCAAGTCGCTTTAGAATTGACATAAACAGGCTGGGCATTTACTATAAGTGTCCAGTTTTTATAGGGCTAAATTTTTAGCACTAATGAATTTGAAATTGTGAAACTTTAGATTAGTTAATTTGAATTGTTGTGGTCTTGAACAATTCGCTACCTAACCAGAGCTTCATACAAATAAGCAATAAAACTGCAGTATCTTAAAAAACTATTAACCGGAGAACACACCATGGCATTAACCCAAATGGCATTAGATTCATTAGATTTTGACGCAACAGTTGCTTTAGCAGAAAAAGTTGCTCCACACGTGGACATCCTTGAAATTGGTACACCATGCATCAAGCACAACGGTATCAAATTGCTTGAAGTATTGCGCGCTAAATTCCCAAACAACAAAATCTTAGTTGATTTGAAAACAGCTGATGCTGGTTTCTACGAAGCTGAGCCATTCTTCAAAGCTGGTGCTGATATCGTTACTGTATTAGGTATCTCTGATATCGGTACAATCAAAGGCGTAATCGATGTTGCTAACAAATACGGTAAAAAAGCACAAGTTGATTTGATCAACGTTGCTGATAAAGCTGCTGTTACTAAAGCAGTTGCTGCTGCTGGCGCGCACATCATTGGCGTTCACACTGGTTTGGATCAACAAGCTGCTGGTCAAACACCATTTGCTGACTTAGCATTGGTTGCTGGTTTGAACTTAGGCGTTGAAATCTCAGTTGCTGGTGGCGTTAAAGCTGCAACAGCTGCTCAAGTACGTGACGCTGGTGCAACAATCATTGTTGCTGGTGCTGCTATCTACGGCGCTGCTGATCCTGCTGCTTCTGCTGCTGAAATCACAGCTATTGCTCACGCTTAAGTTAAGCTTTGGTTTTAATTAACCAAGCCCAATAAGAAATTATTGAGATGAGTAATTAGAAAAATCCTGACTCAGTAATGGGTCGGGATTTTTTTTGATATTAGGGTGCCTCTATTTATTCGAGTTTCTAAGCAAGACAAGGCGCGAATGAAAAATTATGACGCCGCATATGCTTTATATGTAAGGAATAATTTTTCTTGAGCAACGCAGTATAGCGACGAAAATTGAATAAATAGAGGTGCCCATTAAGCATTCACTAAAACTATTGAATAGATAAGGATATATCATGAGCAGTCAAAAATTGATTTTAGATAGATTAACCACTATTTTGTCAGAAACAGATAACAGCAACTCTGCCAAATTACTGCAGTTAGTTGATGAAGCTGGCCGTATATTTATTGGCGGCGCAGGTCGCTCTTTACTGGTGTCACGCTTTTTTGCGATGCGCTTGGTGCATGCCGGTTACAACGTGAGCATGATTGGTGAAGTCGTTACTCCGGCAATTAAAGCAGGCGACTTATTGATTTTGGTTTCAGGCTCTGGTGGCACTGAAACACTATTGCCTTTTGTTAAAAAGGCAAAATCAGTGGGCGCAAAATTGGCAGTGATTTCAATGAAGAAATCTTCACCAATGGCTGATGCAGCTGATTTGACTATTCAAATCGGTAATGACAATAGCTTCCCGCTGACAAAAGGTATGCCAATGGGGAGCCAATTTGAGCTTTCAACATTGGTATTCTTAGAAGCAGCAATTGCTGATTTGATTGCAGCTAAAGGCTTAACTGAAGAAGGCATGCGCGCTATCCATGCTAATTTGGAATAAGGCTGGCAACGCAAATTTAGAATAATTTGTAGTTGTACCTTTGTAGTTGTATCAAGGGGGCAGTCATTCAATTGGCTGCCCCATTACTTTACGCGTAACGCACATCAATCACTTCAAAGCTTTCTTCGCCTTTCGGCGTTGTTGCACGCACAGTATCTCCCACCGCTTTACCCAGCATGGATTTTGCTAATGGCGAAACCCAGCTAATGTAGCCTTTGCCAGGCTCTAGCTCGTCTTTACCTACAATGCGGTAAACATGCTCGGTTTCATCATCCAGATTAAACAAAGTGACCCAGGCACCAAAATAGATTTTTTCTAAGTGTTGCTGGGCGCTTGCGTCAACAATCTCGGCTAAATCCATACGACGCATCAAATGACGGCAGCGGCTATCAATTTGGCGTAAACGGCGCTTGCCGTAAATGTAATCGCCATTTTCGCTTCTATCGCCATTGCTCGCTGCCCACGAAACGGTGCGCACGACTTCTGGACGCTCTATTTTATACAGCTGATTAAACTCCGCCTTGAGTGTGGCAAAGCCGTCTGGCGTGATGTAGTTTTTTTCGTCGGTAGCGGCCATGATAGCTTGGTAATCTTATTGTTTATCTAATAAATGTACATCATTTACAAAATAACTGGTTTCGCCGAAACAGCTGGTGGGTAAGCCTTTATGCTCTTCGTAAACCAAACGCACACGTTGTCCTACAGTGGCATCAATTTTTTTAGCTACGTTTTTATCTCGAACGGTAAAAAAGAACTTTTCTGCCTGCGTGCCGGGCATAGAGACCAATATCAGCTCGCCTTCATAAGTTTTACATACCCAACCTTTTTGCGACAGTTTTTGTACGTAACCGGCGCGCTCACCCGATGAGTAAACCCAAGTCAGTGCTGCCCAAATGTAGAGTGCAAATAGCGCGACTGGAATAAGCAGTAATAGCAGGAAGTATTTAATAAAATTTTTAAGTTGTGACAGCATACGGTTCTCTAAACTTGAATCTGGGTTTAATTGGGGTGAATACTTGCATTTTATTTGACTAAAGTTTTATTTGTCTAGCGCTGATTAGGCTATAGAATTGTGAAATGTCTCTCAATTCACTAATTCTTTGTCCGTCAGCTCGTCTTGCACGCAGTATTCAAGCTGACATTGCTCGCCAACATTTACAAGAAGGGCATACACAGTGGTATAGCCCCGCCGTACAAACACTGTCGCAATGGTTAGAGTGTATCATTGAAGCCAGCCTGCTTGACGGTGAAATTGCCATGCAAACACCACCTTATGCATTAAGTGCGTTTAACGAGCAGTTATTGTGGGAGGACGTTATTACGCAATCCTTAAAAAAGAATGCGTTTGGTGCGTTGTTTGACGTATCTGGTTTAGCGGGTGCGGCAATGGAGGCAAATCGTTACATGGTTGCGTGGAATTTGCATATTCCACGTGAACTTGTGGCTGAGGAATTACGTCAGTTTTTACAGTGGCAACAGGCTTTTAAACAACGCTGCCTACAATTAAACGTGCTTGAGAATGTGCGTTTTATGGATTGGCAGTTGAATTGTATCGCGCAAAGTACAGCGCCGTTACCTGCCAAAATTGCATTTGCAGGTTTTGACCAAACCGCACCACAGGAAAAACGGCTGCGCGAGGTGTTGCTAGCACGCGGTGTGCAGGTTGAAGATTACGCTACCACTTGTATAGCGCCTGCGCAAACACAGCACATCAATCTGGAAAACCAAGCGGCAGAGTGTCGTGCTGCGGTGGCGTGGGCGCAGCAAAGGTTAGATGAAAATCCAAATGCAAAGCTTGCCATCGTTTCGCCGCGATTAAGCGATATTAGAAACCAACTGGCTGATTTGCTTGATGACAGTTTTTACCCCGCCAGTGTACGCCCTAGCTTGGCAGAAATCCCGCGCCATTATAACTTTTCCCTCGGTACGCCATTAGCCCAACAGCCTATTATTCAGGCCGCTTTGAACCTGATTCGCCTATTGAGCGCATATCAATTACAGCAAGCGGAGGTATCCAATGTTTTGTTATCACCATTTTGGTCTGCAAGTATCAATGAGGCTGATGCCCGCGCCATGCTTGATGCCAAAATGCGCGAGAAACTGCCGATGCAATTTACCTTGCAACGCTTTATAGAATTTGCAGCGCAACAGCATGAAAATGGGTTGAGTATTTCTGGATTATTGGCACATTTACGTGCGGCTGCTAATGTCTCCACCAAAAAGGCAACGCCATCGTTTTGGGCACAAACTTTATCAAGCTTGCTTACCGCACTTAATTGGCCTGGTGAGCGCAATATCAGCAGCCTTGAGTATCAAGCCGTTAACGCATGGCAAAAAGCGTTGCAACAGCTGGCTAAATTAGAGGTGCTCGGCAAAAGTTTACCGATGGCTGAGGTTGCACACTTGATGCAGCAGATATGTAGCGAACAGGTATTTCAGGCTGAAACTGAGCATGAACCCGCCATACAGATTCTAGGCATTATGGAAGCATTGAGCGCGCCAGTGGACGCTATCTGGTGTATGCACATGAATGACCACATATGGCCACTGCCCGCGCGCCCTAATCCGCTATTGCCTGCGTTTATTCAGCGCGCTGCCGCGTTGCCCGGTGCCGATAACAACGTGCAAGCGACGTTTGCCGTGACCATCCATCAGCGCTTGCTGCATTCTGCAAAAAACATTATTTTTTCCAGTAGTAAAACAGAAGGGGAGAGCCAGCTCCGTGCCTCGCCACTGATGAAAGATATGGTTATCATTGAAACTGATATGCCGCTTGCGGAAACTTTGGCCGAGCAGCTAAGCCATGCCGGCAATGCAGGTTTAACGATGATTGATGACCACATCGCACCGGCGGTGCAAGCAGGTGACCACGTTTCAGGCGGTACAGGATTACTTAAAGCACAAGCCATTTGTCCGGCGTGGGCGTTTTACCAGTATCGGCTTGGCGCAAAAGCGTTTAAAACACCCACCAGCGGCTTAGATAGCATGGCGCGTGGTTCACTAGTCCATGATGTATTGGAACGATTTTGGCGCAAACGCCACTTTGCCGATTTACGCGATATGCGTGATACCGATTTGGCGCAAGCCTTGATTGCAGACATCCACAGCACGCTACAAGCTTTTGCTACCGAAACTAATGTAGCCTCGCCTGCGGTACTTGAGCTTGAACATGAGCGACTTGCCAAGCTGATTGGCGATTGGTTGCAGTTTGAAAAAGCGCGCGGCATTGCGTTTAACATCGTGGCTTGCGAGGCGGAGAAACAAGTCTATATCTGTGGCATAGAAGTGACGCTTAAAATTGACAGAATTCACCAACTGGAAAGCGGCGGGCTGGTGTTTGTTGACTATAAAACCGGGCAGACGCCAACAACAAAAAGCTGGGGAGAAGACCGTATCACCGAGCCACAGTTGCCTATTTATGCGGCTTTTTATGCGGAAGAACATGACCAGGTTGCAGGGGTACATTTTGGCATGGTAAAAACTGCCGAGCATGCTTTTTCGGGGGTGGGAGAGGAGAATTTTGAGGTAGAACCAGAGAAGCGCAAACCTGCTTTTATCCAAGAATTTACCCATTGGCAAAACTTATTAACGCATTGGAAAAACAGCATTGAAGCGATTGCGGCAGAGATTAAAGCCGGTGAATCTGCGGTGCGCTTTGACGATGAAAATGCGTTGGCATATTGCGAAGTAACGCCGCTATTGCGCTTGCCTGAGCGCAAATTACAGTTCGAGCGGTTTCAAGGGGAGGATCCGCGATGACCCAAGCACACGCTAACCTTGAAGCAGATGCAAAAAATCGCTTAACTGCACTCGATTTAACTTCATTTATTGTGGAAGCACCAGCGGGGGCGGGTAAAACCGAGCTGCTGACTCAACGCTATCTGCGCTTGCTGCAAACGGTTAACGCGCCTGAAGAAATTATTGCCATTACGTTTACCAATAAGGCCGCTGCGGAAATGCGCTTACGCATTTTGGATAGTTTGATCCGCGCCTCAAATCAAGATCAACCCGCAGAGCCGCATAAGCAAATTACTTACGAATTGAGCTTGAAAGCATTGCAGCATGGGCAATCCAAGGCGTGGCAGCTGATTGAAAACCCATCACGTTTGCGTATTTTTACGATTGATAGCTTATGCGCACATTTGGCCAGGCAAATGCCGCTCATGAGCCGGTTTGGCTCACAGCCCCGCGTGACCGACGATGCAGCTGCCCTTTATGGGCTGGCGGCTGAGAAAACACTGGCCTTGTTAGAGGACGCCACACACAATAGCGTGGTAAAAGACGCGTTGCGCTATGTGGATAATGACGCCAATCAGCTTAGAAATTTGCTGATTAAAATGTTGGAGAAGCGTGACCAATGGTTGCATCATGCGCAACATGAAGTGGATGCGGAGCAATTACAAAATACTTTGCGTTATTTGGTAGAGCAAGAGCTTGATGCCGTTGCTTTAGTTTTTAATTCACGTATTCAGTATGACTTGATGCCATTAGCCAGATTTGCCGCTAGTCATTTGCCTTGTGAACACCCGATTGCCTTGTTAAGAGATTGGGAGTCCACCTTGCCAACGCATGCCGACGCCTTGCCAATGTGGCTGGCAGTACGTGAGCTTGTGCTGACTAAAGACGATAAAATCAGGGCTAGAGTCGATAAAAACACTGGCTTCCCCGCAGAGTGTAAAGATGAGAAGGCCAGTTTTAATGCATTCTTGGCGGGGCTCACGACGGAGGGCAATTTTGCAGAGTGTTTAGCTAAAACCAGAACATTGCCTGCTGTTGCCAGTAATCTGCAAGGCTGGCAAATAATCACTACGCTTTCCAAGTTGCTCAATTTGGCGGTAGCCGAGCTGTGGCTGGTATTTCAGCGCGCAGGTGAGGTTGATTTTGTGGAGATTGCCTATCGTGCCACGCGTGCATTATCAGATAACTTCGGTGAGCCCACCGAGTTAGCACTGAAGCTTGATTATCAAATTCAACATTTGTTAGTCGATGAGTTTCAAGATACCAGCCCAAGTCAAATCAAACTGCTGGAGCAACTCACTTTAGGCTGGCAAGCGGGTGACGGCCGCACATTGTTTACCGTGGGTGACCCCATGCAGTCGATTTATCGCTTCCGTAAAGCCAATGTTGGGCTGTTTATTGAGGCGGCTAACCATGGTATCGGTGATATAAAACTAGAGAAATTACAACTTTACCGCAATAACCGCTCATGTCCGGCGGTCGTCGATTGGATTAACCAGACCTTTGCGCCTATTTTTCCGGCAACTGATGCCGTGATGCAAGGTGCAATTCACTATCGCCCGTTTATTGCAACTAAGCCTGATGCGATTCAAGCCGGGGTTGAAGTGCATCCTATCGTGAGCGCCGTCGATGAATCGTCAGCCATGGCAAGCCAGCGTGAAGCTGAGGTGATGATAAACATTATTCAACGCGAGCGCGCTGCAAACCCCAATAAAAAAATTGCGGTGTTAGTGCGAGCTAAAAAGCATTTGGCACCACTGGTGATGAAGTTGCGTCGCCATCACCCTGAAATCGCTTTTCAGGCGGTTGAGATTGAGGCGTTAGAGGGGCGCCAGATTGTGCAGGATTTACTTTCGCTCACACATGCGCTACACCATAGAGCTAACCGGGTGCATTGGCTTAGCCTGTTGCGCGCGCCTTGGTGTGGCTTAACTTTGCATGATTTGCATGCCTTGGCAGGGCATGACCACCACAGTAGCGTGTGGTCGCTGATGCAAAATGATGAAATTGTGAATGGTTTATCTGCTGATGGGCAAATGCGTTTGCGCCATGTGCGTGAGATTATTGCTGAGGCATTTGCTACGCAAGGGCGTATGAATGTGAGCCGCTGGGTACGTGGCGTGTGGCTGATGTTAAACGGTAGCGCCTGCCTGTGGGAGCAATCTGACGTGATTGATGTACAGGCATTTTTCACGTGTTTGGATGCCCTTGACCGCAGCAATCAGTTTTCACCCGAACGCATGCAAACTGAAATTACCAAGCTGTTCGCCACGCCTGATAGTCATGGCGAGCATTTGCAAATGATGACGATACATAAATCCAAAGGGCTGGAATTTGATACGGTGATTTTGCCAGGGCTGGGTGCAAGCACTGGTGGTAATCATGGCGATAAGCCTTTGGTATTGTGGGAGGAAGTCCTGGTTAATCCACATCATGACCATGCGCAATATGCGTTGCTGGCCGCGCCATTTATTCCAAAAGGTGCACGTGATAAAGATAAGGTCAGCGCTTACGACTACCTTGAATCTCGCGAAAGCGCACGTGATGCAAACGAAGACGCAAGGGTGCTGTATGTAGCCGCCACCCGTGCAGAGCGCCAACTGCACTTGGTTGGTGTCGCTAACCAAAATGCAAAAGGTGAAGTTGCGCCAACCAAAAACACCTATTTGGATTTACTATGGCCTGCGGTGTGCAGTGTGTATGAATCAGCAGAACCGTCTCAACTACAAGCAGATGCAGAAGATAACATGGCTAACTTTACGCCACGTTTGGTGCGTTTAAAGCAGCCACAAGTGCCTGCGGTATTGCAAGTGCAATATGCCGTAGCAGTCACTGCACAAAATAACTTTGCCGGTCAGCAAAACCTTGTACCGAGCCTGGACGCTGACATTGGCACCTTGGCACATCGATATATGGAAATGATCGCGCAACAAGGGCTAGCCGCTTGGTCACCAGCGCGTATTGCCTCAGTTAAATCCGCCATGCAACATTGGCTACACCAACGTGGACACGCAGAAACAATAGCCCTGGATGCAAGCGGGCAAGTGCAAAAGTTACTGAATGTGACGCTGGAAAGTGAAGATGGCCAATGGCTACTTAAAGCGCGTGGCGATGCTGAGCTAGCCATCACGACGATGCAACATGGTGAAGTTAAAAACTACATTGTTGACCGTACTTTTATTGAGGCGGACACACGCTGGATTATTGACTATAAAACGATCGATTTAGCGCCAGATTTACCAGCAAGTGCGTTAAAATATACCACGAAAAATTACCAGGAACAGCTGAAAAATTATGCAACTCTGTTTGCAGATGAAGGCAAGCCCGTAAAATGCGCAGTGTTTTTTATGGCGATAGGGAAGTTGGTATTGTTAGATTGATTAAGTTATAAAAAGCTGTTGTCCACAAAATATACCACTTTTGAAAGCTAAATAAAAAATGAAAATATTCTCACTAATGTATCAACGTGCCATGGTGTGGGCGCGGCTACCCAATGCGCCATGGTATTTGAGTGCGCTGAGTTTTACTGAGTCATCATTTTTTCCGATTCCGCCTGATGTGATGTTAGCGCCCATGAGTTTGGCAAACCCTGCACGTGCCTGGCGCTTTGCTTTGATTACCACGGTAGCCTCGGTGCTTGGCGGTTTGTTGGGTTATTTCATTGGCGTATCATTATTTGATGTGATTGAACCGCACCTGAGAGCGAGTCATTATTGGGAAGCGTATCAAACGGCAGTGATATGGTTTGAACAGTGGGGATTTTGGGCAATATTTGTTGCGGGTTTTTCACCGATTCCTTACAAGGTTTTTACTATAGCTGCAGGCTCGCTGTCGATGGCGTTGCTACCATTTACCATAGCCTCTATCATTGGGCGCGGTATGCGCTTTTTTATGGTTGCAGGCTTAATGAAGTGGGGCGGGGCGAAGATGGAGGCTTCATTGCATCAATACGTGGATCGTATCGGTTGGGTAACGGTAGGTTTGGTGGCGATTGCGATATTCGTTAAAATGTATGGATAATTTTTACGGGTGGTTTTAAGGTTTAAAGTGAAGCTTAAGCGTCATTTAAGCAACACTTCAAATTCTGCTACCGGTATTGGTTTACTAAATAAATAGCCTTGAAACACTGGGCACCCATGCGCTTGCAAAAATGCCCGCTGCGCTTCGGTTTCTACGCCTTCAGCGATAATCTCCATCCCTAGATTGTTGCCCATGCCGATGATGGTTTGCACAATAACCCCATCGCTGTGTTTAATGCCGATATTACGGGTAAATGACTGATCAATTTTAAGTTGGTCCAGCGGTAGTTGTGTTAGATATGCGAGTGATGACTGCCCGGTACCAAAGTCATCCATAGAGAATCGAACGCCTACTTTTTGTAGTTGATGCATTTTATCGATGGTGTCGCTGATGTCATCAAGCACTAAACTTTCTGTAAGTTCAAGCTTGAGTTTGTCGGGGTTGATTTTAGTTTGATGGATGGCCTGAAGTACCTGTTCTACAAAGTCTGGCTGAAAAAACTGCCTGGCACTTACATTAACTGCCAACTGTAAATGTTTGGTTAGAAGATTATCTTCCCATGCTTTAATTTGCCGGCAAGCCGTTTCTAACACCCACTGCCCAATAGGTAATATCAATCCAGTTTCTTCCGCCAGTGGGATGAAGTCATAAGGTGAAACCAGACCGAGACTAGGGTGTTGCCAGCGTATGAGCACCTCAGCACCTGTGATTTGCCTATTGTGATAAACCTGAGGCTGAAAGTAGAGCTTAAATTGTTTCTCTTTAAGTGCGAGTCGTAAATCGGCTTCTAAGGCAACGCGGGCGTTGATGCTTGCCTGCATTTTTGGGTCGAAAAAGCGTAATGCATTGCGCCCGTGTTTTTTGGCTTGATACATGGCGATATCAGCATGTTTTAGTAGATCTTCGAGTGATTGTATGTGATCACTAAATAACGCTACGCCAATACTGCAACCAATTTGGTGCATCTTTCCTGCTAGTTGATAAGGAATATTGAGTGCGGTGAGAATTTTTTCACCTATATCCTCCGTCTGCTTGGCGGCCTCAGCGCCTTGCTCATTCAAGCCTTCAATCATGACGACAAACTCATCGCCGCCCAAACGGGCAACCGTGTCACCTTCACGCACACAGTCAGTTAAGCGCGCTGCAACCTGCTGCAATAGCACGTCGCCTACATCGTGCCCAAGAGTGTCATTAATGGTTTTAAAGTGGTCCAGGTCAAGAAACAGTACGGCACCGTCTTTATCATGTCTTGCGCTATACAATAATGCCTGATTGAGTCTATCGAGTAACAGCCGTCGATTGGGCAGGCCCGTCAGGTGGTCATAGAATGCCAGGTTTTCAATCTCTGCCGCAGCAGCTTTGCTGGTGGTGATGTCAGAAGCTGTGCCAACATAATTAGTGATGTCACCTACTGTATTTTTAACCGCAGTAATGGTGAGATGCTCTGGGTAAAACTCACCAGTCTTGCGCCGGTTCCAAACTTCACCGTTCCATGTGCCGGTGGCTTGGATTGTATTCCACATATTTGTGAAAAAAGATTTGTCATGACGACCCGAGTTGAGCATTCTAGGACTATTGCCAATGGCTTCCGCCGCGGTATAGCCTGTAGTATCAGTAAAGGCGCGATTGACACGCAGTATCACGTTGTTGGCATCTGTAATAATCATCGACTCTTGCGATTCAAATGCAACCGCCGCGATGCGTAGCTCGTTTTCTGCAAGTTTTTGTTGGGTGATGTCAACAAATGTCCAAAGTGATTCACCACTTTCTTGATTTAACTGTGCGCCACTCATGGCTAACCATATGAGGCGACCATCTTTGCGTAAATACTCACACTGCGTTTGACCGATGCCATTTTTTTTAATTTCCGCATAGGTTTCAGCGACGGACAGGAAGGCTTCTTCACTGATATAAAATTGGCGCGTTGATACGCCAACCAGTTCACCCGGCTCATAACCCAGCATGTTTTCAAAAGCGGCATTGGCCCAGATAATTTTGCGCTGTTTTAAGGCAAGTGCTCCAACGAGCTGATTTCCCAAGATTGCCCGTTTTTCATTAAGAATTTGGTGTCGTACTGAGGTAATGTCCTGAATAGTGCCATGCATTTGCAGCGGGCGCCCTTGCTTATCCAGAACAAGCCTGCCGATACCGCGAATATAAAGCTCGGCATGGTCGTTGGGGCGAATGAAGCGATACTCTCTATCGAAGGTCGGGCTTTTGGCTGCAAAGCGTCGTCTAAGATAGTGTTTTGCCTTTACAAGGTCATTCGGATGAATCAGCGCATCCCAGCTTTGCTCGGTACGCTCATAGCTGTCATCTATGCCTAGTATTTGATCGAGAATTTCCGAGCTTTGCCATGTTCCATCTTGGATATTGAAAACGTAGCTACCAAGTCCTGCGATTCTCTGTAATTCTTTTAAATAGGCCTCACTTTCTTGCAATGCTAATTCTGCCTGTTTGCTTTCGGTGACATCCCGCGCAATACCAAATAAGCCAACGATTTCACCATTTTCATTATTGATCGGGTATTTACGGTTATTGACCCAACCATGACTGCCGTCTTTTAGTAATGTTTTTTGTATATCGTGTGCGACATTGACGCCAGAAAATACTTTTTTCTCCAAGCTGTAATAGATATCAGCATATTGTTCTAAAAACACATCGTAATCAGTGAGACCAAGAAGCTCTGTCCAATGCTGTGTTGATTCAGTGATGTCCACGAGCGCTTGGCTGGCGCCGGTAAACACATGGTTGCGGTCTTTAAAGTAGATGTAATCATCCGTGTTATCCATCATGGCTTTAAAATTAGCCATCATGGATTGATTGTTTTGGGGCTGCCATAGACTTTTGGCATCTTGCAGCAATAGTTCAAGTATCAACACGTTATCAAGTAGGATTTTCTTGTAGTCGGCTTTAATGCAACGGATGCGACCATCCGCGTGTCTTAATCTGAAATTTAAGCTGCGCGTGTCGGTGCTTATTTCATTAGAAAATAACGTTTCGGCAATATCTTGGTCATCATGATGAATGCGAGCCTGAAAACTCACGGCGCCAGTCAGAAAATCCTTCGCATTGAAACCCAGCAGGGCATGGATGCTTTCATCCACCGACAATGTAGTGATTGGCGTAGAAAGCGAGATGCGAATGTTGGCTTCAATTAATTTATGCATATATGGTTAACGGCTGATTTAATCAGCTTTTTAGATAAATTCTTTCAACAGGGCTTTGACGAAATCAGCTCGGTGACTGATGGCTTCTAGTCCTACCGTTACTCTTAACTTGTCCGGTCCATTCATGCGGCACCTTCTGTCGCGTTGTAGCAGGTTAATCAATTTCATCGGGTCAATATCAGCTTTGGGGTTAAATTGCAGTTGAATGGCTGCATCGCTGGCGTCAATTTTAATAATCCCCAATGGTTTTGCCGCAATACGTAAGCGGTGGCATGCGATTAAAGCTTCGCCTTGCTCTGGTAGCAATCCAAAGCGGTCTATCAGTTCTTCTTGCAGGTTATCTAAATCATCATCTTCAACACAGTTGGCAAGGCGTTTATAAATCACCAAGCGCTCATGCACATCTGGGCAATAGGCGTTGGTAAGCAGTGCAGGGGTGTGCAGATTGATTTCTGTGGTGACGCTTAACGGTGCGTTTAAGTCAGGCTCTTTACCGGCTTTTAGTTGCTTAACTGCGTGGTTGAGCATGTCAGAATATAAATGAAAGCCAATTTCCTGCATTTCACCACTTTGTGAGTCACCTAGCAATTCGCCTGCGCCACGAATTTCCAGATCATGCATGGCAAGGTGAAATCCTGCGCCTAAGTCTTCCATTAGCTGAATTGCATCCAGACGTTTCTGCGCCTGTGGCGTAATTTTACGGTCTGGATCGGTAAGTAAATAAGCGTAGGCTTGGTGATGCGAACGCCCGACACGGCCACGTAATTGGTGCATCTGCGCTAAGCCGAACATGTCGGCTTTGTTCATGATAATGGTATTGGCGGTGGGTACATCAATGCCCGTTTCAATAATCGTGGTACAGAGCAGTAAATTGTAACGTTGATGGTAAAAATCGCGCATCACATGTTCAAGTTCGCGTTCGCGTAATTGTCCATGCGCGACGGCAATGCGTGCATCTGGCAGAATACGTTCCAGTTTCTCGCGCATGGAGTGGATGGTGTCCACCTCGTTATGCAGAAAATACACTTGTCCGCCGCGCTTGAACTCGCGCATGACTGCTTCGCGAATAATGCCTTCAGAGTAATCGGTATGGAATGTTTTGATGCTTAACCGTTTTTGTGGCGGCGTGGTGATGATAGAAAACTCGCGTAAGCCTTCCATTGCCATACTTAAAGTGCGTGGAATTGGTGTGGCTGTTAGTGTGAGTACATCGACTTCGGCGCGCAGCGCTTTGAGCTGTTCTTTTTGACGTACGCCAAAACGGTGTTCTTCATCCAACACCACTAAACCTAGGTTTTTAAACTTCACATCTTTTTGAATCAAACGATGCGTACCGATAATGATGTCAATTTGTCCTGCCTCTAAACCAGCCAGTGCTTCTTTTTGTTCTTTGGCGGTTCTAAAGCGTGAGATTTCTGCAATTTTAATCGGCCATTCTGCAAAGCGATCTTTAAAGTTGTTGAAATGCTGTTCAGCCAGTAGCGTAGTGGGGACCAGTACTGCAACCTGACGGCCGCCCATCACCGCTACAAAAGCTGCGCGTAGGGCGACTTCTGTTTTACCAAAGCCCACGTCACCACACACCAGCCTATCCATTGGGCGGCCTGATTGCATGTCTTTGATGACGTTTTCAATCGCTTCCAGTTGGTCTGGTGTTTCTTCAAACGGAAAGCCTTCACAGAACGCTTCGTAATCATGCAGACTTAAGGTAAAGGCATGGCCGCGCCGCGCTGCACGTTGAGCATAAAGATTGAGCAGTTCAGCCGCGGTATCGCGAATCTGTTTGAGTGCTTTTTTCTTGGCTTTTTCCCAGTTGCCGCTGCCTAATCGATGCAGGGGCGCAGACTCCGGAGGTCCGCCAGAATAGCGTGAAATCAGGAATAGTTGTGAAACCGGCACATATAGCTTGTCGTCGCCGAAGTATTCCAACAGTAAAAACTCAGTTTCACCTTCGCCAAAATCCAGGTTGATTAAGCCTTTGTAGCGGCCAACGCCGTGCTGCTCATGTACCACGGGGTCGTTAATGCGCAGCTCGGATAAATCTTTGAGCATGCCTTCAGTACTGCGCGCTTTTTCTTTTTCGCGCCTGCGCTGTTGGCGTACAGTGGCGGCGTAGAGTTCGGCTTCGGTAATGATGGCGGTGGCGGGAGCGCTGTCAGTCAGTGCAACGCCTGCATGTAGCGAACTCACGCCTAACATGACATGCGCGTCGCTCGCCAGAAACGCTGCCCAGGTTTCGCAAGTGCCAACATTGAGGCCATGTTCAGCGAAAAGCTGTGTCATGGTTTCACGGCGGCCTAAGCTTTCTGCCACAATTAAAATGCGCCCTTTAAACTGGCTGATAAAGTCTGTCAGTTTGTGTAAGGGTTTCTCTGCACGGCGTTCAATATCCAGCGCGGGCAGGTTGTTGGTGCTGTTACTGATGGTTAACGCAACTCTGGCAAAGGCATGCGTAGCGCCGAAAAAATCTTCAGTTTTAATCAGCAACTTTTCGGGGACTAGTAACGGGCGTTCTGCATCATGCGCCAGTGTGCGGTAGCGTGATTGCGCTTCGCGCCAAAACTGTTGCGCACTTTGATCTAAATCACCATGCAGGCAAAGCAGGCTGTTGGCTGGCAGGTAATCGAGCAGGGTCGCTGTTTGTTCAAAAAATAGCGGTAAATACCATTCAATGCCGCCAGAGGCTACACCTTTGCTGACATCTTTATAAATTTTTGCCCGTTGCGGGTCGCCCTCAAATGCTTCGCGGAACTGGCTGCGAAACAGGGCAATACCCGTTTCATCTAATGGAAATTCGCGTGCAGGTAATAACCGGATTTCTGGTACCGGGTAAAGGCTGCGCTGCGTATCTACATCAAAAGTGCGGATGGTTTCAATTTCATCATCAAATAAATCAAGGCGGTAGGGCAGTGCAGAGCCCATGGGGAACAAATCAACCAAGCCGCCGCGCACGCTGAACTCACCATGACTGATGACTTGCGTAACGTGATGGTAGCCCGCTTCAGCACATTGGCGTCGCAGTGCTTCAAGGTCTAGTTTTTGCCCTTTTTTGAGCATAAAAGTATTGGCATTCAAATAAGCCTTCGGGCTTAATCGAATCAGTGCCGTTGCTAACGGCACAATCACCACATCACAGGCGTTTTGCGCAATGTGGTAAAGCGTAGTTAGGCGTTCTGAAATTAAGTCAGGGTGCGGTGAAAACTGGTCGTAAGGTAGCGTTTCCCAGTCCGGCAATAAATGTACGCTCAAACTCGGTGCAAAATAGGGGATTTCTTCCAGCAGGCGCTGTGCATCAAAAGCATTGGCGCTGATGATGACTAGTGGTTGGCTGGGTTTGCTGGCTTTAAGTTTTAGTGCCAAATTTGCCAATGAAAGCGCATCTTCACCACTAGTAGCAAGCGTGATGCGACTTGCTAGGCCAAGGCTTGGAATTGGCAGGGTTGTCTGCGTCATGTGTGTGGATTATTGCAATGTGTAAGGGCGATATTATAACGGTTGCGACGCACCTGCCGTTATATATTCAGGGATATTTTAAGCCGTTGCACCGTTACAAAGGCGTGGGATGTGAGCAGTTATCTAGAATACTCAATTGCAACATCAGCAAGTTCACTAGCCGCTTTTAATCTTGCTTCATTAAAGGCTGTAGCAACGCCAGATGCGCTGCCGTTTTGTAACTGTTGACTCATGTCCTTGGTGTCAATAACGCCTAGTGGGTCAACCACACCCATTGCACCTTCTACACCTTGGTCAATCACAGCTGATCCCAGTTTTTTTAGTTTGTCGGTGTTTGCATTTTCACCATTAACAATTCGGCCACTTAAATCAATAGCTTCTCCTGCAAATGATGCGCTAGAGGTTAAAAAGCCTGCAATGACAGCACCTTTTTTCCCTAATTTATGCGCAGCAATTTCAAGTACTTTTGCCACATCACTTTTAGCTAATTGGTCTGCGTCAAAAGGTAAATTTGGAATGATTGCGTGGTGTACATTACGTAATTGATTCATGGCTGAGGCGTAGTTTTCCTTAACCCCGTCAGCTAGCTTGCCACCTTCAGCTTTTGCCACTTCAATCGTCCATTGCACCGCATTTTTTCTGGCGCTATCTAAATCCTTATTCCCTAGGTATCTTGCATCAGGCACAAGTGCATCTGGTGAGTTAATATGCATCGTGAGGGATTTGCCTTCAAGTAGCGCGACCCCTTTGGTGTTTATTTCCTGTTGGATTTTATCGTTATTGCCCAAGTAAGTCGAATGTGGTTTGGCTAATACATGAGGTGTGTTGTATTGGGGTGTTGTTTCTGCCATGTTCATCTCCAATTAGGATTTTAGCGTACGTAATATGTAGCTTGCAGTATAACGCTAACCATTTGTTATTAATAGGTTATTAGGGGTTAAGCCGTGCCGCCTACAGTTAAACCGTCAATTTTTAGCGTCGGCTGGCCAACACCTACCGGCACACTTTGACCTTCTTTACCACAAGTACCTACGCCGCTATCAAGCGACATATCGTTGCCTATCATCGATACGCGTTTCAGCACATCTGGCCCGTTGCCAATCAGCGTGGCACCTTTGACTGGATAAGTGATTTTGCCGTCTTCGATCATGTAGGCTTCAGCTGCGCTGAATACAAATTTACCGCTGGTAATGTCAACTTGTCCGCCGCCAAAGTTGGCTGCGTACAAACCTTTTTTAACCGATTTAATGATTTCTTCCGGAGGTACCGTGCCATTGAGCATGTAGGTGTTGGTCATGCGCGGCATCGGAATATGTGCGTAACTCTCGCGGCGCGCATTGCCTGTGATTGGCATGTTCATCAAACGTGCATTGAGGGTATCTTGGATATAGCCACGCAAAATGCCGTCTTCGATCAGCACGGTTCTATTGGTGGGGTTGCCCTCATCATCCACACTCAACGAGCCGCGACGGTCGGCAATGGTGCCGTCATCCACAATAGTGATGCCTTTTGCCGCAACTTGTTGGCCTATCATATTGCTGAAAGCAGAGCTGCCTTTGCGGTTGAAGTCACCTTCTAAACCGTGGCCGATGGCTTCGTGCAATAAAATACCAGGCCAGCCGGCGCCTAATACGACCGTCATGCTACCGGCGGGGGCAGGGCGTGCATCCAGGTTAATAATAGCTTGATGCACAGCTTTTTTCGCGTAATCCTGTAACACTTCATCGGTAAAGTAGCTGTAATCAAAACGCCCGCCGCCACCTGCTGAGCCTTGTTCGCGGCGACCATTGCTTTCTGCAATCACGCTAATACCTACGCGCACCAGCGGGCGCACGTCGGCTGCCATTACGCCATCGTGGCGCGCTACCATCACTACTTCATATTCGCCCGCAATCGATGCGGTTACCTGTGTAATGCGCGGGTCCAACTTTCTGGCGATAGATTCTAAATGTTCAAGTAGTTTTACTTTTGCTTCAGCTGAAAGTGAGGCGATCGGGTCTTGTGGCAAATACAGTTGCTTCGGTTGTGACGTAATAATCGATTTTGCCGTTTGCTCATTGCCCAAACTGGCGATAGATTTCGTTGCTTTAGCGGCTTCTACCAGTGCTTCCAGATTGATGTCGTCAGAATAGGCAAATGCAGTTTTTTCACCACTGACGGCGCGTACGCCTACGCCTTGGTCGATTGAGAAATTACCGGATTTCACCTGGCCTTCTTCAAGCCCCCAGCTTTCACTACGGCTGTATTGAAAGTACAAATCTGCGTAATCAATTTTGTGCGACATCATGTCACTCAATACATTCTGTAGCTTTGCAACGTCTAGGTTGGAAGGCGCTAACAGCGCCTCGGTTGCGGCATCAAAGTGTGAACCTTTGATGAGACTTGAGCTACTTGGAGTTTCTTGAGTTTTCATGAGTTCAGTTTCAATAGAGTAATAAGGCACAACATTATTTACTGACAACCTTAATGGTACGATGTTTCAGCGCAGGCAAGCTTTTTCTCAAGCTCTCTTGGTATTTCGGGTTCATGGTTGCCATGACAACCCCAGAACCGCGGGGTAACCTATCAAGTATTACGCCCCATGGGTCAACGATCATACTATTACCATGTGTTTCACGTCCTGAAATATGGTAGCCGCCTTGGGCTGGAGCGATAACATAACTCAGGTTTTCAATGGCGCGTGCGCGAATCAGGCTTTCCCAATGGGCTTTGCCGGTAGTGTCAGTAAACGCTGCGGGTATGACGATAATATCCACTTCACCCATGGCGCGATAAAGTTCCGGGAAGCGCAAATCGTAACAAATAGACAAGCCAATTTTCCCAAAGGGTGATTTTACGATGACCACTTCACTGCCTGCTTCAATGGTTTTTTCTTCGGAGTAATGTTCGTTACCTAAATCCAGGCCAAACAAATGAATTTTGTCGTAGCGTGCTACTTGTTTACCTTTGTCGTCATATACCAGGCAACTGTTGCGTACCTTATTAGGGAAGTTACTCACTAGCGGAACCGAGCCGCCTATCAACCAGATTTTATATTTTTTTGCTATTTTGCTTAAAAAGTCTTGAATCGGCCCGGTACCGACTTCTTCACGTACGGCTACTTTGTCAGTTTCTTTGAGACCCATAATGGCAAAATACTCAGGAAGTACCACCAGCTTAGCGCCCTGATTCGCTGCGATTTCAATGAGACGCTCTGCTTCACTCAAATTGGCACTTACTTGCGGCCCAGACGCCATCTGGATTGCTGCGATTTTGATGATGTCTTTGTTGATCTCTTGTTTGCTTAGTTTAGCTTTGGTGGTTTTTAAGCGGGAAGTAATAGCCATGAGTAATCCAAATAGTTTTTTTAATTAAGTGGTGAGATGTCGTTACTTTGATCATTATTTTTATTATTGCCAGTAGATTTTACCTCTTGAGGCTTATCCCATGTGCCAATAATTTCATATTCAGAAGACGCTATTTTATTAAGTGGGTCTTTTAATATTTTTTGTGCCAAAAATGCCACAGCGCCAACCAGCGGGCCACCAGCTAAGGCTGCGAGAGAAATACTATCACTAATGCGCGGCATCACTTTAACAAAAAGGTGCTGTGTTTCTTTTTTTAAATTAGTTTCACCTTTAATTTTAACGTCGGCAGCAGGCCCCGACATTGCAAAGTCGTCACTGCGCATCACGCCTTGGTTAATTTTAACGGTTGCGTTAATTTTGTCAAAAGCAAAACCATTGCTAAATAAATCTCTGAAGTCTAATGTTAAGCGGCGCGGTAAACTTTGCAGGCTAAGTAGCCCCAGTAGGCGGCCAACCCCTGGCTGCGCTTGCAAAACTTGCCCCTTACGTACTTCAAATTGCAGTTCGCCATTTAAACGAGTGGTATCAAATTGACGCGGACTGCCCGGCCAATGCAACGTACCGGTTAACTCACCTTCACCATCTTTAATGGTATCTGGGTAGCCAAACCGTTTTAGCGTTTTACCTAAATCTTTGATGTCCCAAGTTAAATTGAGGTAGGTGTTGGGGCTTCTTACCCAGTTGTTCCATTGCCCTTCACCGCTAATGGATCCTTCAGGGGTGCTAAGTTTAAATTTCCGTATATTCCAGTTGTCGTTTTGTGGGTAAGCAATAAGTTCTAATGTGCCCAGATTTTTATTATCCAGCTCAAAGTTATCGGCAACGATATCAAGTGATGGATAGTCTTGGTCGAGCTTAACAAACTGCTTTAAATTGGCATTTAATGCATCACTCTCCAAATTAGTGGATATTTTATGCGGTGCGATATCTGGAATGGTGAGCTTACTTAACCGCGCTAGCAGTGTGCCGTTATTTTGACTTTGCCATTGTAAGTCGCCCGAAATTTCACGGCTTTGTATGTTTGCTTGTAAGCCTTCTTTATTGGGCTTATTAGTGATGGTGAGCTGGTTTAAACGTCGGTCAAAAATATCGAGCGCATTCACTTTAAGCGCTATTTTTTGAATAGGCAGTGAAGCTGATTGTTTCGGGCCACCTGTAAAATCCCGCAACACACCGCGCCAGGCATCCGCATCAAGATAGTCCAAGTTGCCAGTCACCTGAATGCCTTTTGGCGGGCGTGCTTCATTGTTAATCTCACTAAAATTAACAGCATTGCTGTTTATATTAACGCTGGCGGAATCCAGCTGCATTTTTCCATTGCTTGCACTGCGTATTATTTTTGCGCCAATTTTGTTATCAATATTGACAATTAGGGTGTCGGTATTGGCGTCTTGTTTTTTGTCCACGCGCAGGCTAAATGGTTGGCTGGCTGATTTATTAAGGGGCGCTGGTAGATGAGAAGTGATGCCGTTTAAATCAGAGCGTATGCCAATGCTCACACGAGGTTTTTGAATCAAAATATCGCCCGCCCAGTCTGCATTGCCACTGATATATTGTGAGGCTTTGGCAAAATTTTGCTCTTTAAAAATTTGTTTAAGGCCTTCGTCGTTAAGTTTGCCACGGATGGCCACACGGATAGATTTATCTTTGCCTGAGGTTAAATTAAAGGCCACGGGTGAGCTAAAAGCGGTGGCTTTGATGTTTTTTGCAGTCAGGCTACTTTCGGTAAACTCTAATACACCATTGATATTGCTGAGCGCGGGGATGTCATCATTCGCCATTGTGCCGTTAGTGATTTGATACAAGCCTTTGTATTTAGACGCCTCTATATCTTGCATCGGAATTTTTAAATCAAGGTTAAGTTTACCTTTACCGCTGGTTTTCAAGTTGTCAGTAAAGCCTTGCGTGATTTCGTGTACGGGGCTTTTATTCACAAAGTTTATCCCTTCACTCACAGAACCTTGAATTTCAGACTCAACGTTAAGTATCGGATAGTCGGCATCCAGCTGGGCAATCGTTGTTTTACTCTTAATGATTTGGTTGCCAAGGATGCGTCCAGTATGCGCATTCAGTTCCATGCGCTTACCTTCAAACAGCATATTTAAACCCAGTTTTTCTATCACGGGCCAGCCAGTGCCATATTCTAAAAGGGCATCACTGATTTTAGCGCTGGCTCTAAAAACGCCTTGTTTGGGGTCTGGATTGTTTTTACTGTCCACAAATGGAAAGTCGTCCAAGCGACCTTTTACAGTGAGGTTGATGTCTTCAGCGCGCCCAGCCAAGATGGAGGTATCCAGCCAGCGCAGCGTAGTTTCACCTAGCATGGTGGGGTAGTAAAATGATGCGAACTTCGCGTTGCCGTTGCCAAATTTGCCTTGCAAATTAAGGTAGCCGCCTTTAATGCCATCCATCTTGTAATTGGCATCGACTACACCAGATAAATGCGGGCTGCTAATACTAAGTTTACTGGCTTTAATTTCTGACACTTTATCGCCTATGCGCCAAGAGATTTCTCCACTTAACTTATCGGCAGGTACAGGGCCGCGTAGGATGTCTTTAATGTCCAGTGTGGCATTTTGTGTGTTTAGCTGCAAATGACCATTTTTTTCATTGGCCTGTATTTCACCTGCTAGATTAGTAAAGCCAGGTATTTTGTCATGTGCTTGAATACTTAAATGATTAAATTTGGCGCCAATTTGGTATGCGCTTGTTTTATCGTGTTGCGCCTCCCAGTGCATTGTTAGGTTGTTGAGGGTGCCTTGTGAAGCCATTCCGGTAATTTTTTGCAACAACACTTCGGGTAATGGTAGCTGTAACAATGTGGGCTGAATCAGCGCTAAATCAAGCTGAGGCAGCTTTAAGTTAAGGGTTTGGTGGCCTTGGTTGGTTTGGGCGTAATCAGCATTGATGTTTTGCAAATTCAAGCCGTTATTTGCAATAAGCGTCAGCGCATTAACACTCACTGATTGACCAAAGCTTGTTCTAGCCGTATTTACGGTAGGCGCAATTGAAAAGTTAAGTTTGTTTAAGTTGTTCCAGTTAACTTTCCCGGCCAGCTTGCTCAGCGATATTGGCGCAACACTTGGTTTAAGTTGCAATTGCAGATTTGTAAGACTCACTTCACTCGTGATGGATTGCACCTGCATACTTGCAAATTTAACGGTGACATCAGCGCTGCCAATGCCTGATTGCAAATCGACAGGATAATCAAACCAAGCTTTAAAAGCGGCTAAATTGGCATCTTTGAGTTGCACGGTAATATTGCCGCGCCATGTATCAATCTGGCTAACATCATTGCCATAGAGATTGCCGCTCATCACAATCGGATAGTTGCTACCGGTAGAAGGTTGCGCGCTCACTGTGAACAAATGGTTTTTAACAATGCTCCTCCACGGCGGACTGGTAATTTCAATATTTAGCTTATCCAAACTTAAAGCCGGTGCGTTACGCTTTTCATCCAACCAAATAACTTTAGCGCCATTGATGACAAGCTTACTTTGTCTTAATAACCAGTTAGGTAAATCAGGTTTTGATTCACCCAACATGCTAAAGCCGGCTACAAAAATCTCACCGCTGGCAATGCGGCGAATAGTCAGCGCTGGTGCGTGGATAATGAGCTCGGCCAGACGTGGTTCGAGTAAAGGTACGCTGAGCCAGGACAAAGAAATATCCGACTGCTCCAGTTGCAAAGCAGGACGATTTTGGAGATCAAAAATCGTAATATCGTTGAGTGTTAAGTGCGGATTAACGCCACGCCAATCTGCTTTAATGTTGCCGATGACTACTTTTTGTTTGATGGTTTGGCTGACAAATGTGGCAATGGACGCTTTGTATTGATTGATATTGGGCATAAACCATAAATGCAGGCTCAGTGTGGCTATAAGCAGAATAGCAACCACTGTACCAGTGGCCCAAAGTGCCACGCGATAAACCCAAAGCAGAGATTTTTTGACCATTTATTTAGTGGGTTTTATTTTTGTGTGTAAGTAGGTGCTATTTTACTGCAATATCAATCGATGGAACTGATTTGTAGGGTGGTGCTTGGATAAATCTTACGGGCACCTTACTATATCTCCACGCATGGGTCGTTGATTTTAGAATTTTTTCATCGACAACTATTGTGTTAAAAATGAAGTTTTATGAAGAGTCATCTCTGAATCATTTAGAATAGCGGTTTTGCTAAAAATTGGTTGACCAATCGCGCAAAATTTTTTTTGAGATTACTTTCACTTGATTCAGTTTAAACAACTCACACTCACGCGCGGTTCAAAAATTCTCATTCAAGACGCGTCCTTGCAGCTACACCCTGGCCATAAAGTAGGTTTAACCGGTGCTAATGGCGCGGGTAAGTCGTCTTTATTTGCCTTGTTGCGCGGTGAACTGCATCCTGAAACAGGCGATTTAGACATGCCCGCAAGCTGGGTAGTGGCACACGTAGCGCAAGAAACCCCCGCTTTAGCCATGCCCGCTATCGAGTTTGTATTAGACGGCGATGCCGAGCTACGTGAAATTGAGGCGGGGCTGGCATCGGCTGAGGCTAACCATCAAGGCGAATTGATTGCTGAACTGCATCAGCGACTCACTGATATTGAGGGTTACAGTGCTAAAGCGCGCGCGGCTGAGCTGTTAAGTGGCTTGGGTTTTAGTCAAGCTAATTTGCAACAGGCCGTTTCTACGTTCTCTGGTGGCTGGCGCGTGCGCCTCAATTTGGCGCGTGCGCTGATGTGCCGTTCTGATTTACTGTTGCTGGATGAACCGACCAATCACTTAGATTTAGATGCGGTTATTTGGTTAGAGGGCTGGTTGCAAAGCTATCGCGGTACGCTAATTTTGATTTCGCACGATAGAGATTTTCTGGATGCGATTGTGAACCATATCGCCCATATTGAGCAACAAACCCTTACGCTTTACCGTGGTGGTTATTCTGATTTTGAGCGCCAACGCGCAGAAAAACTGGCCCTGCAACAAGCCATGTTTGAAAAGCAACAACGCAAAGTGTCACATTTACATAGCTACATTGACCGCTTCCGTGCACAAGCCACCAAAGCGCGTCAAGCGCAAAGCCGCATTAAAGCACTCGAGCGCATGGAAATGATTTCTGCCGCGCATGTGGACTCACAATTCAGCTTTGAGTTTAGAGCGCCAATTGCGGCACCCGACCCGCTGTTGGTGCTAGATGGCATGAGCGTTGGTTACGGTGGTGTGGCGTTAATCAGCAACATCGAACTGACGATTCGTCCAGGTGAACGCATCGGCTTATTAGGTAGAAACGGCGCAGGTAAAACTACGCTGATTAAATTGTTAGCGCATGCGCTAGCGCCGCTGTCTGGCAAGCGGGTAGAAGGAAAAGACCTCAACATTGGCTATTTTGCACAGCATCAGCTAGAGCAGTTGCGCCCTGATGAATCACCGTTGCAGCACATGATGAAATTAGACCCGCAAACACGTGAGCAGGAACACTTAAATTACTTAGGCGGTTTTGACTTTAAAGGCGAGATGGCCAGATCACCTTGCGCGAATTTTTCAGGTGGTGAAAAATCACGATTAGCGTTGGCTTTGCTAATTTGGACGCGCCCTAATTTGTTATTATTAGATGAGCCAACCAACCACCTGGATTTGGAAATGCGCCATGCGCTCACGTTGGCCTTGCAAGATTTTCAAGGTGGTGTGATATTGGTGTCGCACGATAGAGCCTTATTACGCGCCAGTTGTGACGAATTTATTTTAGTGGCAGATGGCAAAGCCGAACCGTTTGATAGCGATTTAGAAGGCTATAGCCGGTGGTTAAACGAGCAACGCTTAAAAGAAAAACAAGCGACGCAAGCGGTGCTTGAAAAGCCCAATAAAAATGATCGTGCGCTTAATAAAGCGGAGCGCCAAGCGAGAATTATAGAGCGTCGCCCGTTGCTGAAAGAGCTGGAGCAAATTGAGCGCCATATGGCGCAGTGGCAAGCCGATAAAAAAGCCTGCGATGAACGCTTAAATGATGGTGCACTTTATACCGCCGCTGATAAAAGCGAATTGCAGCAATTGTTAAAAACGCAGGCGGAATTTGCAGCAAAATTAGAAACTGCGGAAGAGCGCTGGCTAACGTTGCACGAGTTGCTAGAGGCAATACCAGCGCCTGATTAGCATCCAGTCCTTTGGCAAGGCTAGGGAACGGGTACTCAGGGAACGGTAGGCATTAAGTAATCGCAAACAAGGTAAAACATTTTTTTTATTCAAGTTCAACAATAGGATTTATGATGGAAACTCAATACTCACAACGTTTAACACTCATGCATGCCTTATGTTTAGCCGCAACATTGCGTGATGACGAAGAAAAACCCAACACCAATTTAGATGACTATGACCCTTTAACTGCGGCAGATTATCTAAGTTGTTATGTGACGTTTAAAGGGATTCAGGCCGCTGATCGCTCACCCTTGGCCGAACGTAATGATAATTTTGATATGCTGAGCGTGTATCAAGCCTATGCAATGTTGGCCTATGCATTTTTTACCACGCCATTAGTACAAGAAGGTGTGACGCCGGACTTTCAAGCCGTGCAGATTACCATTGCAAAAACATTATTTGCCGGGCTACCAGAGGCTGAACTCATTGAAATTATTGAATCAGGTTTTAATAAATTTCAACTGATCGCCGGCACAGATACCGAGCATTGGACCGAGTTTAGAGAAAACCTGGATAAACTGGTCATTTCATTTGTGATAGCAGGTACGGATGATGATAGCCCGTATGGCATGGAAGAGGTGCTGCCAATTTTTGGGCAATTGTTAAGCCAGTTGTGTGAGGCGTTCGAGCGCGTGTAAATAATCCCAGATTTTCCATTAGCGCATCATTCCAATGGAAGCCATTAACGCAAGTATATGATTTAAAATAGCTTTAGAATTGTTTTTGGATAAAGTTAACTGCATCAGTTTAATGTGAAATTTAGCTTGGATTTTTAGCTCAATGATGGCTACTGATAGATAACGCTACCTAACGTCATGCTGAGCAGCGCGAAGCATCCAGTAGCATCACTTCAACAACCTCTGGATGCTTCGCGCTGCTCAGCATGACGGGGTTTAAGTTTTTAGGCTCTAATGGAAAATCTGGGATAATGGTTAATTTACACGCGGATTAGCTGTACGGTGTTTTTATGCAAATAATTACTACACCTTATGTGAGGCTAATTTTTCGATGGTGAGTGAATAAAATCTACCTTTGAGGTATTTGTAAAAAATAGCTTTAAAAAATAAACTATGTTCAGTGTGCTTGATAGGGGGCGGCGTTGACCATTTTATTTTCAAGTATTTGATGAATTTGCTCCATTAAAAAACTAGCAGATTCTCGACCTAACTTAGATTCGCGCATCGCCATGTGCCAACTGGAAATGCAGTGTTTTAAATCAGTTTCATTGGCACATGCTTCAATACGCAATTTAATGCTACGTCCCATAATGCCTAAATAATCATCAGATGCCTCACCTAAAATAGTTTTTATGGACATGAATTTTGTCGGACAAATTGGGATGATCGATTCTTGTGAGTCAAAGAAAGATTGCGTTGTCTGACTTGTACTTTGGTTAAGTACGTTGATATTGGGGTGCTGAATGTAGCCGCTGGACTCAAGTTTGTTGATGGTGTCAATTAACACCTCTTTTTTAAAAAACTTTTCTAATTCATCTAGGTTGCGCACACCATTGACGAGCAGTAGCACCTGACGCTCACGAACGCTCAGGGTGCGCTTGTTGCCAGTGAACTCGTTGTGACCCAATGCGGATTTTTCATACACCATGATGATGGTCCTGTAAAAGCTTTTACGAGGTGTATGTTATTTAAATCGCGTGACAGTAGTGTGACTTAAAAATGACGGTTTGTATGAGTTTTGTGGGTTGAGATTTTATTGAGCCAATCAATCAGCATGCTCACCTGAGCAATAATACCAACGGTTTTCTATGCGGATAAACTGGCTGATCTCATACATTCTTTCAGCTTTACCATTTATTTTATAGCGAGCCAAAAACGCTACCGTTGCGGTTGCTTCGCCGGTGATTTCCGCATGTTTTATCTGTAAACCTAACCATTTAGTAGCGGTGTCATCTGCTAGATTAAGGGCTTGCGGGCGGGTGTTGGGGTGCCATGTTGCTAGCAGATACGCTTCCAATTTTAATACATAAGCGGTGTAGCGTGAACGCATCAGCGCTTCAGCCGTGGGTGCAGGCAAGCCTTGGTGAAATCGCGCGCAGCACGCCACGTAAGGCTTGCCGCTTTCACACGGACAGTTATTTGAAGGTGTTTTAGGCGATTTCACGCGTTTCTAAAAATTCTATATCCGGGTAGCGCTCCTGTGCCAGTTGCAGGTTAACGCGGTTAGGCGCTAAGTAAACGTATTCATCCGCGCCGTCGAGTGCCACATTAAAGCCGTATTTATCGGCAATCGCTTTAAGGTCAGCATCTTTACCGCGTAGCCAGCGTGCGGTGTAGCAGTCGTAAGGTTCAAACACCATGTCCACGCTATATTCATGCTCTAAACGGTGCGCGACGACTTCAAATTGCAGCATGCCAACTGCACCTAAAATCAAATCGTTACTTAACAGTGGGCGGAACAGCTGTGCGGCGCCTTCTTCTGCCAGTTGTTTCAGGCCAATTTGCAGCTGCTTCATTTTCATCGGATTTTTAATGCGCGCACGGCGGAAAAACTCAGGCGCAAATGATGGAATGCCGGTGAATTTTAATGCTTCACCTTCGGTAAAGGTATCGCCAACTTTAATCGTGCCGTGGTTGGGGATGCCGATAATATCGCCGGAATAGGCTTCGTCCATGGTGGTGCGGTCTTGCGCCATAAAGGTGATGGCATTATTTACCGCCATTAACTTGCCGGTGCTGACTTGTTTAATCTTCATGCCGCGTTCAAAACGGCCAGAACATACGCGCAAAAACGCAATGCGGTCGCGGTGTTTTGGGTCCATATTGGCTTGAATTTTAAACACGAAACCTGAAAACTTAGGTTCATCTGGCGCAATTAAGCGGCTTGCCGTATTGCGTGCAAGCGGGGCAGGGGATAAGTCCACCACCGCATCCAGCAAAGACTGCACGCCAAAGTTGTTAATCGCCGAGCCGAAATACACCGGGGTTTGTTTGCCGTTTAAATAACGCACTTTATCAAACGCGTGTGAGGCGCCACGCACTAGTTCAATGTCTATGCGCAACTCTTCGGCCAGGTGCCCAAGCAACTCATCCAAGCGCGGATTATCCAAGCCCTGAATCACTTCTGAAGTGCCTTTTTCAGCACGTGGATCAAAAAACGAAATAGTATCGGTATAAAGGTTATAAACCCCGCGGAAGCTTTTCCCCATGCCAATCGGCCATGTCATCGGCGCGCATTCCATGCCTAGCGTGGTTTCAATTTCATCTAGCAACTCAATCGGCGGGCGGCTTTCACGGTCTAGTTTGTTGATAAACGTGATAATCGGCGTATCGCGCATGCGGCATACGTTAAGCAGTTTGATGGTTTGCGCTTCTACGCCGTTTACTGCATCAATCACCATCACCGCAGAATCCACTGCGGTTAGCGTGCGATAAGTATCTTCAGAAAAGTCATCATGGCCGGGGGTATCGAGCAGGTTAATCATGTGCTCACGGTATGGAAACTGCATGACGGAAGATGTCACCGAAATGCCGCGTTGTTTCTCAAGCTCCATCCAGTCTGACGTGGCATGGCGCGAGGCTTTACGGCCACGTACTTCACCCGCGACTTGAATCGCGCCACCAAACCACAACAGTTTTTCAGTCAAGGTGGTTTTACCTGCATCAGGATGAGAAATAATGGCAAAGGTGCGGCGGCGGGTGATTTCTTCTTGCAGAGACATGTGCGGTAGGGGTTTAAGGTAAAACGCCATTTTACCTTAAATGGGTAGTGCTAGTCGAACGACTGAGGGTCGGACTAAACTATCAAACCAGAAAAAATAGTTGTCCACTACATTGTGCATGGGTCGTCCGGTTGCATCGCAGTCGGAGTTTGAATGTTTATAGGATTAGAGCACTGGTTGCAATGTTTGGGCAATGCCTAGGATAACAATAAGCGCCGCCCAATAAAAAAGCCCGATGGTTAAAATCATCGGGCTTTTAGTGGTAGTTGACTAACACAAATGTGAGTCAACTTTGAATGACTCATGTTTAATGGCTAGTCTAACTTCAGTGATTTTGTATAGTTAATCAGACCATTGGTCGAGCTGTCATAATTGCTCACCACCTCTTCATTAATCAATTGTGGCAGAATTTGTTGCGCAATTTGTTTGCCGTATTCCACGCCCCATTGATCGTAGCTATTGATATCCCAAAGAATCCCCTGTACGAATATTTTATGTTCATATAAGGCGATGAGTTTACCCAGCGTGTTAGGCGTAAGTTTATCAAACAGAATAGATGTAGTAGGGCGGTTGCCTTCAAACACTTTATGCGGAAGCAAGTCTTCAAGCGCTTCACCAGATAAGCCTTGAAGTTCAAGCTCTGCACGTGCCTCTTCTTTGGTTTTACCTAGCATCAGCGATTGCGTTTGTGCCAAAAAGTTAGCAATCAGAATTTTGTGGTGCGCGTTACCGTTACTACCCACTTTATAGTGACTATGTGCCGGCATTAAAAAGTCCGCCGGAACAATCTGTGTACCTTGATGAATCAGCTGGTAGAACGCATGCTGACCATTAGTCCCCGCTTCACCCCAAATAACAGGGCCGGTTTTGTAGGTAACACGGCTACCATCACGGCAAATAAATTTACCGTTACTTTCCATATCCGCTTGCTGCAAATACGCAGGAAAGCGTGCCATGCCTTGGTCGTAAGGCAGGATAGCCTGTGAGTCAACATGGAAAAAGTTGTTATACCAAACGCCAATCAGCGCCATAATCACTGGCATATTTTGTTCAAGAGGCGCAGTTTTAAAATGCTCATCCATCTCAAAAGCGCCTGTGAGTAATGCCTCAAAGTTATCCATGCCCACATACAACGCAATGGATAAGCCAATGGCAGACCAAAGTGAATAGCGACCGCCTACCCAGTCCCAAAACGCAAACATGTTTGCAGTATCAATGCCAAACGCTTGTACGGCTTTGGTATTGGTAGAGAGCGCAACAAAGTGCTTGGCGACATGCGCGCTTTCTTTTGCTGTAGCTAAAAACCAAGTGCGGGCGGACGTGGCGTTGGTTAAGGTTTCTTGTGTCGTAAACGTTTTTGATGCCACGATAAATAGCGTAGTTTCAGGGTTGCATTTTTCTAGTGCGCGCATTAAATGCGCACCATCGATATTTGAAACAAAGTGAACGTTCAGACCTGCGCTGGCATATGGTTTTAGCGCATCGCATACCATCACTGGGCCAAGGTCGGAGCCGCCAATGCCTATATTTACGATGTCGGTGATGCGTTTACCGGAGTAGCCTAACCAACTGCCATCGCGAACTTTATCCGAGAATTGACGCATTTGCGCCAATACCGCATTCACATCTGGCATCACATCGTGACCATCAACCAACACGGGTGTGTTGGCACGGTTGCGTAAAGCTGTATGCAAAACGGCGCGATCTTCTGTAATGTTTATTTTTTCACCCACAAACATTTTATCGCGCCACTGCTCAATGTTAGCCTCACGCGCCATTTGAAATAATAGCGGCAACGTTTCATCGGTAATTCGATGTTTTGAGTAATCAAATAAAATATCAGCAAATTTCAGGCTGTATTTATTAAAGCGGTTAGCATCTTGCGCAAACAAATCGCGCATGTGGGTCGAGGCTATTTGTTGTTGGTGCTGACAAAGTTTTTGCCACGCTGGAAGTTTGTTTAGTCTAGCCATGTTAGTAATAGTGCTTTATATTCAATAGGTTATTTTATTTGTAATACGATGCCAGATAATGGTGGTAATGTTATTACAAGCGACTGTTGATGATGCATCCATGCAATGTTTTCAGTTTGCAAGTCAGTACCGTTGCCTTGGTTGCTACCGCCATAACAGTTTGCATCACTGTTAAAAATCTCATGATAACTGCCAGCCTGTGGCACGCCAATGCGGTATTCATTGCGCAGTACAGGCGTGAAGTTCAACACTATTATAACAAAACTATTGTCTAATCCACGCCTTACATAGCTGACAATTGATTGCTCTGTATCATGACAGTCTATCCATTCAAAACCTTGCACTTCAAAATCAAGGGTGTGCAGGGCGTTGAGGTCTTTATATAGTTTATTTAAGTCAGCGTTAAGTTGTTTAACCCCTTGATGCCATTGGTGGCCTGGGTAATCATTATCCAGCAAATGCCAATCAAGGCTGGCGTTAACATTCCATTCACGTCCCTGGCCAAATTCGTTACCCATAAAGTTCAGCTTTTTACCGGGAGAAGTCATTTGATAGGTGAATAACAAGCGTAAATTTGCAAATTTCTGCCAAGCATCGCCTGGCATTTTATCAAGTAGTGACTTTTTACCATGCACTACTTCATCGTGAGAAAACGGCAATACAAAGTTTTCTGAATAAGCGTAAAGCTGACCAAAGGTGAGCCTATCATGATAATAGCGTCTATGTACGGGGTCGGTTTCAATGTATGACAAAGTGTCATTCATCCAGCCCATGTTCCATTTCATGTTAAAGCCTAGCCCGCCTAAATACACTGGGCGAGATACCATTGGCCATGCCGTTGATTCTTCTGCAATGGTGAGTACGCCAGCGAAGTCTTCACCCACCATCACGTTAAGTTGTTTTAAGAAATCAATAACATCCAGATTCTCCCGACCGCCAAATTTATTCGGTAGCCACTCACCGGCTTTGCGTGAGTAATCAAGGTAGAGCATCGAGGCGACAGCATCAACACGTAAGCCATCAATATGAAACTCTTGCAGCCAAAAGTAAGCGTTGGCAATTAAAAAGTTACGTACTTCATTGCGGCCATAGTTGAAAATATAGGTCCCCCAGTCCTGGTGTTCACCTAAACGCGGGTCTTCATGTTCATATAAAGCTGTGCCATCAAAGCGCGCTAATGCCCAGTCATCTTTAGGAAAGTGCCCTGGCACCCAGTCTAATATCACCCCGATATTGGCTTGGTGAAAAGCGTCAATCAAAAAGCGTAAATCATCAGGCGAGCCGAATCTATTAGTGACGCCAAAATACCCCGTCGTTTGGTAACCCCATGACTCTGTTAGCGGATGCTCCGAAATTGGCATTAACTCAATATGGGTGTAACCCATACTGGCTACATGAGGCACCAGTGTTTTTGCCAGTTCACGATAAGTTAAAAAATGGCCTTTATCATTACGTTGCCATGAGCCTAAATGCACTTCATAACAGTTGAAAGGCGCGTGTAGCCAATCACGCTGTTTACGTGTTTCCAGCCATTGCTTATCTTCCCACTGATGATGGCTGGCGCTGATTTTTGCACTGGTGCCTGGGCGTTGCTCAAACTCAAAGCCGTAAGGGTCTGTTTTAACTAAAATGTTACCTGTATGGCGATTGCGGATTTCAAATTTATAAGTGTCACTTGTGGTTAAACTAGGAATAAAAATATCCCAAACCCCACTTGAGCCATGCGCACGCATTGGGTTTATACGACCGTCCCAGTTATTAAAGCTACCGACGACGCTGACACGTTCAGCATTAGGCGCCCAAACAGCAAAGCGCACGCCAGCAACATTATCTTGTGTGGTGAATTGCGCGCCTAATGTTTTGTAGGCTTGTTTTAAACGGCCTTCACCAAATAGGTAAAGCTCATCTTGGGTGAGGCTGGAGTTAAATGAATAGGGGTCGTAAGTTTCGTAAGTGTGAGTTGCTGATACTACTTTAAGTAAGCAGGGTGTTTTAAGTGGCGTGTTACTGGTGCGCTCAAACAAACCATCGCGATGTGTTTTTTCAAGCTTTTCCCAAGTAGTGCCAGTGTTAATTTGCACCTCGGAGGCGTAAGGTAAAAATGCTCTAAAAACAAAGTATTGGTCTTCGGCTTCGTTCACTGCGTGATGACCTAAAAAGCTAAACGGGTCATGATGGCGTGCTTCTAAAATGAGGTGAAGTGCCTGCGTATGTGCTTTTGATACCGACTGAGTTGCCTTAGATTTTGCCAAAGTTATATCCCCTCATCATTTTTAAGGTATTTTAGTTTTATTTGTTAGATTAGATCTATTTTAGCTAGATTATAGTGCTTTAAGCTGATTATAATGTAATCAATTGCAATCTTAAGTAAATTAAACTAGTTGGCCCAGCTAGTGCAATGTAAGGCAACCTTTATAAATTTATGCGATGGGAAGCGAAGCCGGATGTTGGCTTGGCAATTAACTGATTTTAGTGTCCCTTTGGTGCAATTTTCCTGTCACACGAATTTATCAAGGTTAACGTAAGTAACTAACCAAACCTCAGGAGGGCATCATGTCGCAAAATCGACAAGTAGATCAGCATTCAGACCGTTTTATTAGTACCTTAACCAAAAATACTGTCGCGATTATTCTGGCAGGTGGGCGCGGGAGCCGTTTGAAGAATTTAACAGACTGGCGCGCCAAGCCGGCGGTGCAGTTTGGTGGAAAGTTTCGTATTATTGATTTCCCGCTTTCAAATTGCATGAACTCTGGCATTCGCCGTATTAACGTCGCCACGCAATATAAAGCACAAAGTTTAATTCAGCACATTCAGCGCGGATGGGGTTTTTTACGAGGTGAGTTTAATGAGTACGTTAACATTATCCCGGCACAACAGCGAATCTCTGAAGATTGGTACAAAGGCACAGCCGACGCGGTATATCAAAATATAGATCTATTACGCGAGGGTGGCGCTGAGTATGTGTTGATTTTAGCGGGTGACCATATTTACAAAATGGATTACGGCAAAATGTTGGCGACGCATGTGAAAAATAATGCAGATATGACGGTTGCGTGCATTAATGTGCCTTTAGAGGATGCCAAAGGGTTTGGTGTATTGGCGGTTGATGAGTCAGACCGCGTGATTGAATTTGCTGAAAAGCCCGCTAACCCAAAGCATATGCCAGGCGACACCACTAAAGCTTTTGCAAGCATGGGGATTTACGTATTTAACGCTAAATTCTTGTATGAGCAATTGATTCGCGATGCCGGAGACTCAAAATCTAGCCATGATTTTGGCGGTGATATTATTCCTTACATCATCAGTAAATATAAAATACAGGCACATCGATTTACTGATAGTTGTGTCGGCGCCAAGAACGGCAACTATTATTGGCGCGATGTGGGTACGATTGATGCCTATTGGGAAGCTAACATGGAACTCACAAAAGTGATTCCTGAGCTTAATCTGTACGATAGAGATTGGCCGATTTGGACCTATCAAGAACAATTACCACCCGCTAAGTTTGTGTTCAACGATGAAGGCAGAACTGGCAAGGCTATCGATTCTCTGGTGTCTGGCGGTTGCCTGATTAGTGGCTCACGCATTACAAGCTCTGTTTTGTTTTCTGATGTACGTGTGCATAGTTATTGCGATGTTGAGGGGTCGGTTATTTTGCCTAAAGTGACAATCAATCGAAGCGTTGTGCTCAAAAATGTGGTGATAGACCGTGGTTGCATCATCCCAGAAGGCATGCAGATTGGCGTGGACTTAGCACTGGACGCAAAACGTTTCTATGTGTCTGAAAAAGGTATCGTATTAGTGACGCCAGATATGTTAGGGCAGAATTTATATCGTGTGGTTTGATCGCATGCTTTAAATGAAATGTTTAGTTTAATGGCAAGCGCGGAAAATTTGCCATTACCTGAGCTTACCTATTTTTTTTAATTTAATAGTTTAAGGTTTTCTTGAAGTGAATACTGCTAGACCTAAGTTATATCTCAACCTCTACTGGCACATGCACCAACCGGATTATCGCGATTTAGCGACGAACGAATACGTGCTGCCGTGGACTTATTTACACGCCATCAAAGATTACAGTGATATGGCGTATCACCTTGAAATCAATCCTGCAGCACGTGTGAGCTTTAATTTCGTACCGATTTTATTAGAACAGTTGGAAGACTACACGCAGCAATTTAAGCAAAACACCATACGTGACCCTTTGCTTGCGATACTGATTAAAGAAGATTTGGAAAATATCAATCTTGATCAATGTCATTTGATTGTGCAAAGCTGTTTTAAAAGCCATCACGAAAAAATGCTCAGCCCGTTTCCGAATTACCAACGCTTGTTACAGCTTTATCAGCTAGTAGAGCCGATGATGACGAATGATCAGTTTCATTATTTATCTGCGCAATACAAGGCAGACTTGCTGGTGTGGTATCACTTAGCTTGGTGTGGCGAGAGCTTGAGGCGTACCAATAAAGTAGTGCAAGCGCTTATGGCTAAAGGCTCACTATTTACTTATGAAGAAAGGCAACAGTTATATGCGGTGATTGGTGACACGATTTCAAATTTAATCCCGCGTTATAAAGCGTTAATGGCGCGTAAGCAAATTGAAATTTCTACCACGCCATATTACCACCCGATCCTGCCGTTATTGCTAGATTTTAAATCTACGCTAGATGCTATGCCAGCTGCGCCTTTGCCAGAAAATACCCGGTATATGGGTGGACAAAGTCGTGCGGTTGCACATGTACTATCTGCCAAAAAAGCACATCAGCATTATTTTGGTGTAGTGCCGCGCGGTATGTGGCCAGCTGAGGGCGCTGTTTCACATGCAGCACTGTCGCTGATGGCAGAACATGGCGTTGAATGGGCCGCAACCGGCCAAGGCGTTTTGGCGAATAGTTTAATTAAGTCAAACTTAAGTGTCGCAAATAAAGATGACTATTTGTACCAGCCATATCGCGTTACCAATGGTAAACATGATGTTTTATGTTTCTTCAGAGATGATGAGCTTTCGGACAAAATTGGCTTTGAATACGCAAAAATGCACTCTAACGAAGCTGTGGGGGATTTTATTCGCTCGCTTGAGCGTATTCAGCAGGCGAACACTAGCGATCAAACCAAAGTGGTGAGCGTGATATTAGATGGTGAAAACGCTTGGGAATACTTCCCATATAACGGCTTTTACTTCTTGAGCGAATTATACGAAGCGCTGGCAAAGCATCCTGATATTAAAATGACTACTTTCAGCGACATCGTTGATTTATATCAAGCCAAACCCAGCAAAACTAATCGATTATCCGCACCCGCTTTGCCACAAGTCGCTGCCGGTAGTTGGGTTTATGGTACCTTTAGTACCTGGATTGGTAGCAAAGATAAAAACTTGGCGTGGGATTTACTGTGTGAGGCTAAAAAAGCTTACGATAGTGCGTTGGCATCTGGTGGTTTGGACGCACAGCAGCTTAGCGCATGTGAACGCCAACTTGCTATTTGCGAAGGTTCGGATTGGTTCTGGTGGTTTGGTGATTACAATTCATCCGATAGCGTTGCCAGTTTTGATCAGCTCTATCGCCGTAATTTAATCAATTTATACACATTGCTTGGACAACCCGTGCCAGAAGCTTTGCATCAAAAAATTAGTGCAGGTGGTGGCGATGCGGATAATGCGGGCACTATGCGACGTGGGCAGGCATAGTTTGTAGCGTTAATGTAGTACGTTCCGCACAACTTTTTATTTTGTAGAAATTTATGACTTTAGAATCTAACGCATCACCTTTAACAGAACGCAAGGCAGGTGTGCTATTGCACGTTAGCTCGCTACCTAGCGCTTATTACACAGGTGATTTAGGGGTAGAAGCTTATCGCTTTGTTGATTTTTTACATGATATTGGCGCAACGGTCTGGCAAACTTTACCCATCAATATGCCGCATGCAGATAACTCGCCTTATCAGTGTTTGTCAGCGCATGCAGGAAATCCAGACTTCATTAGTTTAGAAGCATTGCAAACACAAGGCCTGCTTACTAAAGAAGATTTAGGCGGATTACTGACCAGTAAAACCCATTTGCTGGCTAAGGCGTATGCCACATTTAGCCTGCAAGCTGATAAGAAAATGCAGCAACAATTTAGCCGTTTTTGCAAAAAACATAAGCATTGGTTAAATGATTTTGCCCTGTTTTTGGCGTTACGCAATCAATTTAATAATGCTGGTTGGAGCCAATGGCCTGAAGTTTATAAAAATCGTGATAAAAAAACGTTAAAACTGGCGCAAGCTGAGTTGGCGCAAGAAATAGCAGTGATTCAGTTTTCACAGTTTATTTTCTTTACACAATGGTTAGCGTTAAAAAAATATGCAACGCATAAAAAAGTAGCTTTATTTGGAGATATTCCAATTTTTGTCGCTTACGACAGCGCAGATGTATGGGCTGAACCACATTTTTTTAAGCTGGATGCTGATAAAAACATGACGGTAGTGGCGGGTGTGCCGCCAGATTACTTTTCTGCAACGGGTCAACGTTGGGGTAACCCACACTACAACTGGGACGCAATGGCTGCAACTGGCTTTAGCTGGTGGGTATCGCGTATGGCGACTCAAAATGCGCTATTTGATATCGTACGTATTGATCATTTTAGAGGGTTGGAAGCGGCATGGGAAATTCCCGCGACTGAAGAAACCGCAATTAATGGTGTATGGGAATTAGCGCCTGGTGATGCTTTATTAGCCGCGATAAAAGCCGCCTTGCCTGCTATTAAATTGGTAGCAGAAGACTTGGGTATTATTACCGCAGAAGTAGATGCGTTGAGAGAAAAATACAATTTGCCAGGGATGAAAATTTTGCAATTTGCATTTAGCGGCAGCGATGATAATCCATATTTACCGCATCATATTGAAGAAAATAGTGTGGTTTACACCGGCACGCATGATAACGATACGACTCTGGGTTGGTATGAGTCAATGGATGAGCAACAGCGCGAACATGTGGATGCTTATCTTCGCATCACTCACTATGAGCAACATGAGCCGAGTATGCCCAACGATTTAATTGCCATGGCGCTTGAATCAAAAGCGCAATTGGCGATTATTCCGATGCAGGATATTTTGGCGCTAGATGGCAATCACCGCATGAATACACCAGGTACTTCTACTGGCAATTGGCATTGGCGTTTTAATTGGCAGCAATTATCAATCGAGCAAAAAGCCAGTATTACTGAGCTAATTAAACGAACAAAGCGGCATTAAGTGTATGGTAACCCTAATTGGCATAGACGTTGGCGGCACTAACCTACGCGTTGGCGTTGTGGAATGTCATGCTTTTACGCCACCGCAGTTACTAGAAGAAGTACGTTTTCAGGCCGACTTTTCCAGCCTTTGCAAAATACATCAACATGCACCAGAACAAGCCTGGCGAACTATTTTAACCACCATAGCGGATGCCATAAACAGTGTTCGTGCCAAGCACCCAGCTATATTGGCTGTCGGTATTGGTTTTCCTGGGTTTATAGATCCTGTCACACAAACGATTTCTCAATCACCCAATTTACCTGGCTTAAGTCATGTTGATTTAAGTGCAGATTTAAGCGCAATTATTGCATTGCCGGTAATCACTGAGAATGACGCATTGGCGGCAGCTTATGGCGAATACATGATGCATCCAACTCAAGCCATTGGCCAAACAACAGCTCAAGCAAGTAATTTAATCTACTTGGGCTTAGGTACTGGCGTGGGTGGTGGTTTGATTTTGAATGGTAAGCCATTCCAGGGTCAGCATGGCGTGGCCATGGAAGTAGGGCATATTATGGTTGAACCCCATGGCAGGTTGTGCGGTTGTGGCAATTTAGGCTGCATGGAGCAATATGCCTCAGCGGGCGGGGTTGCGATTAGTTATTTTGAGGCTACAAATCAGCACTGCACCGCTTTAGAAATTGCAACCCGCGCTAGCGCAGGTGATGGCGCCGCTATTGCCGCTTATCAGCGCGCGGGTGCCGCACTAGCGCAAGCCTTAGCGCATATATTAAAAGTGATTGATGTTGCAAATGTCGTCATTGGCGGCGGCATGAGTGCTGGCTGGCCGTTGATGCAACAAGCTTTTAATCAGCAATTGGCACAGGATTTAATCCCAGCTTTACGCGGCAAGGTCAACGTGAGTGTTTCTAACATGGGCGATCAGGCGGGGATTATTGGCGCGGCGTTGCTTTCACGCCCTGCCTTATAAACTAGCCTCTAGCCTTGCAAACTAATTTAGCTGAGTCAATTTTAAGCGTCCACTATCTGTTATTTGGATAGGTGTAGCAGCTACTCTTTGATTAGCTCAATGGCAGCAGATGGCTCATGGAAGGTATATCCCAGCGCGCTGGCAACCGATTGATTGGTCACTTTTCCTTGATGCACATTTAACCCGTTCAAAAAATGCCGATTATTACGCAGTGCTTGCAAACCATTGTCTGCAAGTGCCAGTACGTAAGGTAGTGTGGCATTATTGAGCGCATAGGCGGATGTGCGCGGAACCGACCCCGGCATGTTGGCCACGCAGTAATGAATGACACCATCGACCACATAGGTTGGTGCATCATGCGTGGTTGGACGCGAGGTTTCGCAACAGCCGCCTTGGTCGATTGCAACATCTACAATGACGCTCCCCGGTTTCATCTTGCTGACAATGTTGCGGGTGATGAGCTTAGGTGCTGCGGCGCCTGCAACCAGTACTGCACCAATCACAAGGTCGGCAATGCTACAGTGATGCTCAATCGCATCTGTCGTTGAGTAAACGGTATGCAGGCGATGACCGAATTGCTTACTGAGGTTGCGTAAGACGTCTATATTACGATCCAGTAGCGTTACTATTGCGCCCATGCCGAGGGCGACATCAATGGCATTGGCGCCGACGATGCCGCCACCGATAATCGTTACTCTGGCAGGTTCAACGCCAGTAACGCCACCCAGTAATATGCCAGCACCGCCATGTGCTTTTTCTAAAAAATAGGCGCCTGCCTGAACTGCAAGCCGTCCCGCCACCTCTGACATTGGTGCCAGCAATGGCAAGCCACCACCATCGGCGGTAACGGTTTCGTAGGCGATGCAAGTTGCTCCGGAGCTTACTAGGTCTTGAGTCTGTTCAGGGTCGGGGGCGAGGTGCAAATAAGTAAAAAGAATCTGCCCTGGCTTTAGCCACTTGCGCTCAAGGGCTTGGGGTTCCTTGACCTTAATGATCAATTGCGCCCGTTCGAATGTTTCCTGTGCTGATTTGACTATTGTTGCACCGGCGGCCTGATACTGCTGGTCTAGCGCACCAATTCCGTTACCCGCACCAGACTCGACAATAACCTCATGACCGTGCGCCACCAACTCTCTAACATTAGCTGGTACCAAGCCCACTCGATATTCACGTACCTTTATTTCCTTAGGGACCCCGATTAACATAATTTTGTTAGCTCCGTACAAGATAACTGCGCCATACTCAGTGAGTAACTATTGTATAACATTAACAATAGCGGTTAGGTGCAGGCTTAGTTTAAGTTAAACAATTGCTTATAATGGTCGTTAAGGTGTTATAAATACGGGTATAAGTTTACAGCCTGAACTTTATTAAGCGGTAGTCATAGTTAAAGGGTTGTTATGAAGCGGAAAGACATAGTACCAACAAATCAAGAGAGGCTGATGCGAGAAAACGACTTCATCGTATCCAAAACCGATCTAAAAGGTCGGATAACATACGGCAATGAGATTTTTATCGAATTTTCTGGCTATAGCGAAGAAGAGCTTATTGGCAGTCAGCACAATATAGTTCGTCATCCGGACATGCCTAGAGCCGTGTTTAGTTTGTTGTGGGATTACTTGGCGCAAGACAAAGAAATATTCGCTTTTGTTAAAAACATGTCAAAAGACGGTGGGTTTTATTGGGTATTTACGCATGTAGCACCAATGAGAGATAAGAATAATAATAAAATCGGTTATACCTCTGTGCGTCGCATGCCTAATCCAAAAGCCATTCCGATTGTCACGAGTGTTTACAAAACCATGTTGGATGCAGAGCGCAGCGCAGGCGCTAGAGATGCGATAGCTGCCTCAGGAGCGATACTGGGCGACGTATTGAAGCAGAAAGGCGTTAGTTATGAGGAGCTTATCAATGTCTTACAGTCGCTTTAAAAATAATGAGTCTTTAGCGCTCATTAGCGTCGTTTTTATATGGCTGTGCACGCTAATCTACTTATTGAAGTCAGCGCTAAGCGCTACCGTAGGAGGCGACTTAATCATCACGGTTTTATTGACGGCAGCCTCGTTTTTATCTGTAATTTGGTGGAGGCGTTCAACTGTTGCCGATACACGATTACTGAAAAACTTATTAAGTGCAAGTGAAGAGTGGGCGCAGGGATCTATTGGCGTGCGTATTACGCATATTGGTGGAAACGCACGACCAATGCAGCAACTCGCCTGGCACCTTAATAATTTGATGGATCAGGTAGAAGCGACCCAGGTTGACATGTACTACTCAACGACCTGTGTAGCTTACGGCAATTTTTCTAGAAAAGGCTATCCACAAGGCTTGCATGGTGAATTTTCTGTAGCGTTGGAACAATTTAACGCTGTTGCCAAAACGCTTTCTACCACTACAACCGCAATTACTGACCTAATGAATGCCATTAACGATGGTGACTTCAGTAAAACGGTTGGTGTTAATGTCTCAGGCACTTATAGGCTGACGATAGATAGCGCCATGGAAGCGATGGGCGCGATGCAGGCTATGTTGGGAGACATAGGAAAAGTCATGGGCGGTGTTGCTCAGGGCAACGTAAATCAGCGTGTTCAAGCGGATGGTCGCGGTAGCCTCAATCAGTTAAAAAGCGATATAAATCTTTCGCTCGATGCCCTTGATAGCCTGAATGACATCGCGCTTATTGCCAACGCATTATCTAAAGGTGATCTGACGCAAACGACGAGCAAAAATTATCCAGGTACTTTTGGTGCGGTCATTGCCGCGATGAATGGTACGGTGACTGCGCTCAATAGTATCGTCAATGAAATTCATACCATCGTTGAAGCTGCGGCTAATCAGGGCGACTTTAGTAAACGCATGGATCTAAACGGAAAGCAGGGTTTTGGTCGCGTTATTGGTGAATCACTTAATCAGCTGACGGATACGATAGAAACTGGCTTAAAAGACATTACGCGCGTTGCTACAGCTTTTGCTTTGGGTGATTTTAGCCAAAAAATTACTAGAGACTATCACGGCACAATGGGAGAGACCAAAGACGGTATCAACGCACTGTCGGAAACCACTTCTACCAGCCTGATAGACATTACACGCGTGGCTAATGCAATTGGTGATGGCGATTTAACGCAAAGCATTAGCGCCGATTACCCTGGCGCGTTTGGACAAACCAGTGATGGCGTTAACACTACAGTTGATACACTTAGAAAATTGGTCAATGACATTAAAGTAGCCACCGAATCCATTAGCTCAGATGCCAGGCAAATTGCCGACGGTAATGCTGACCTGTCGCGACGCACTGAGGATCAATCTTCAAGTTTGGAGAAAACAGCAGCCAGCATGGAGGAGCTATCTGCTACCGTTAAACAAAATGCTGATAATGCCAAACAAGCCAACCAGCTTGCATCTGCCGCATCCAGCGTCGCAATAAAAGGTGGTGTGGTGGTATCAGAGGTTGTTGCCACTATGAGCGCTATTAACACCAGCGCTAAAAAGATTGAAGATATTATCTCCGTAATCAATGGCATTGCGTTTCAAACCAATATACTGGCACTTAATGCGGCTGTAGAAGCGGCGAGGGCAGGTGAGCAAGGCCGAGGTTTTGCTGTGGTTGCGGGTGAGGTGCGTAACTTAGCCCAACGATCAGCCTCTGCAGCTAAAGAGATCAAACAACTCATTACTGACTCAGTGAGCAAAACGGCAGAAGGAACTAAGCAGGTTGAACATGCTGGCATGACCATGCAGGAAATCGTGTCATCCGTACAACAAGTGGCAGATATTATGGGCGAGATTACAGTTGCATCACAAGAGCAAAGCATTGGCATAGCGCAAGTCAATGATGCTATCTCAAAAATGGATGATGTAACACAGCAAAATACAGCCTTGGTAGAACAAGCTGCGGCGGCGGCTGAATCTATGCTGCAGCAAACCGATGAGTTAAGTAATGCCGTGAGTGTGTTTAAGTTAGAAGGATAAAGCAATAAGCGTGATGGCAGTGGTTTTTTTAAAATTAACGAGGGTGAAAGAAATTTCACCTAAAATTATTATTTTTAATGCGTTGCAAAAACCTAAGAAATAAAATTAACAAATGGAATATCCTGATATTTTACACACTTTAACCAAGCCAGATGTTGAATCTATCCCTAGCGAAACGATCGTCTATAAGCTAGATGTGGATAACAATATTGTTGCGGTAAACCGATTGTGGCAATCTTTTGCTCTAGCAAACAATGCACCAGAGTTAGCTATCGACCAAGTAATCGGCAAGCCATTAATGCAGTACATTAGTGGCAATATTACCAAACATTTCTGGCAAACGCTCCTAGACAAAGCGCGTCTGGCAAATACAGTATTGCATCTCGATTATCGTTGTGATTCTCCAGATTTACGGCGCTTTATGCGAATTAAAGTCTATCGTGGTGACGGTGAGAGCTTGCATTTTGAGAGCGCATTGCTGCGTACTGAATCTAGACCCGTAAGTATTCACTTTAAGCGTGCGCAGCAAAGAGGCGCTGATGCCAAAGTGCGTTGCAGTTTTTGCAATGGCATTTTGCATAAAAGCCATTGGGTGGAAGCCGAAAGTTTAGTTACGGGTCAAAAATCAGTCACGTTAGATGTTATTTACGGTATTTGCCCGGTATGCCAATCTACACTGGATAGCTTATAGAGCACCCTTAAAAAATTTAGGCTATCTGAATTGTCTGCGATTGATTTGACCCAAAATAACTGAATTACGAAGCTCCTGATTTGCAAACTTTGATCTTTGTGTGCCAGCTTTTCAGCAAGCTATTTTGCGTGGATTATTAAACCCAGATTTAGCATTAGCCAAACCTCTGTTCGCCCTGAGCCGCATTAGTGCAGAATATATCTGCAGAAGCAGATTATTCGAACGAGAAACGTAGCGAAGCATGATGTTAGGGGGTATTATTTATCAGCACCCTGCATTTAGCTAAAAATCCAAGCTGTATTTCAGATTAAAATTGTGCAATTAAATGGCGCAGTTACCACGACAAAAAAGCTGTTTTAAAGCTATCGTAAATTATACACTTACCCTAACGGGTGGGTCATCGATTGGGTAAACGTATGTTTTTGTAGTGGTTCTTCATCTGTGGCATAATGCCGCTACCTAGCTAAACTAAAACTAGTTAGGGTTAAATTATTTTATATAAAGGTTTCTTCGCATTATGGCGCGAAACAAAAGCATTAAAGCATCGGCTATGGTCGGTGAGCATGATATTTCTCTTACAGCTTCAGCAATAACCACAGAAGCAAGCCTCAAGAAAAAATCCAAACCAAAATTAGCTTCAAATAGCTATGTTGTCGCCGTTGGTGCGTCGGCAGGCGGCTTGGAAGCATTAGAGCGATTTTTTGACGAATTGCCAGTAAACTCAGGTGCAATTTTTGTCGTGGTTCAGCACTTATCCCCAGATCATAAAAGCATGATGGACAATCTGCTTGCGCGGCATACGGCCATGCCAGTGATTATGGCTGAGAACGGCATGGAGATGAAAGAAAACCATGTCTTTTTAATTCCGCCAGGCAAAAACATGACGGTTGCAGGTAATCAGTTACGGCTAATTCCTAAACCACCGCATGTGCTTAGCTTACCGATTGATTTATTTTTCAGCTCCATTTCTAAAGAGTTTGGCAATCGTGCGGTAGGCGTGATTCTTTCTGGCACTGGCTCAGATGGCACCCGTGGTGCAGTTGCCATTAATGATGCTGGTGGGTTTTTACTGGCGCAAGACCCAGAAACCGCTAAATTTGATGGCATGCCGCGCAGTGTCATTGCTACGGGTTTGGTCGATGAAATCATGCCACCAGAAATGCTGGCTTCGCGCATTGTCGGTCATGTTAAAAATACCGTAGAACATACAGCTAAAGTCAGCGAGCGGGAGATTCAAGACGAAAGCAATCCGCTTGAGGCTATTTTGCACCTGCTGTATCAGGTGGGCGGTATTAATTTTAAAGAATATAAGCAGGCCACCGTGCTACGCCGTATTGAGCGGCGCATGCAAATTCGCCACGTTCGCGATCTCAGCAATTATCTGCGCTTACTTGAAAGTGAGCGCAGTGAAATTATAGCGCTGAAGCGCGACTCTTTGATTCCAGTGACTAGTTTTTTCCGTGATTCTGAAACTTTTGAAACGCTCCATAAAACTGCGATTCAGACTATTTTAGAAGAGCATCATGAAGCGCAACCCATTCGGGTATGGGTGGCAGGTACGGCGACTGGAGAGGAAGCTTACACCATGGCTATTTTGTTTGCGGAGGCGTTTGACCGTATTAAACGCTGGCCGCAAATCAAGATTTTCGCAACCGATGTTGAGCAGCAGTATGTTGATTTTGCCAGTGCTGGCGTGTATTCAGAAAGTATCGCCAATGAGATGTCGCCAGAACGTTTAGAGCGCTATTTCACAAAGCGCGGTAATCAATTTGTGGTTAAAAATGAAATCCGCCAAACCGTTATTTTTGCCCGGCATAATATTTTAGAAGACCCACCTTTTACGCGCATGAATATGGTGAGCTGCCGTAATGTGCTGATCTATTTTGATACGCCTGCACAAGAAAAAGCTTTGTTACGCTTTCAGTATGCGCTCTCACATAGTGGATATCTATTGTTAGGCTCCAGTGAATCTCTCGGTGTTTTGCATAAAGATTTTACTGTCACGAATGCCAAGCATAAAATTTACCGAGTGTTACGACCAGTCAGCCTGCCTTTAGATTTTAAAAGTGGTGCCAGCAAGGCAGAAGGTCATGCGCGCGTTAGTCGCCTTGCGCGTCCACGTATCTTTAATTCTGAGAGCAGCATTATTGAATCTGGTCATGCGATGCTCATGAAGAGTTACACGCCGCCCGCATTGCTCATTAACGACGAGCGTGAGCTTGTTCATGTCTATGGCGACGCGCAGCGTTACATGCAAATTCCTGCCGGTAGTGCGAGTTTGGATGTTTCTAAATTGTTGGTCGGTAAGCTTGCGCCGGTTGGCGTAGCTTTGTTGCATAAAGTAGCTAAAGAGAAGATTGAACTGCGATCAGATATTCAGCTCATTGAGCCGAGCAAGGGCCTGAGCGAACATGTGCGGGTTGCAGTAAGGCCTGTTGTCTCAGAGTCTGAAAATGATCATTACTTTTTAATGACGTTTGAGTTGCAACAACCTTCTGCACAGCCCATTACGCATTCAAAAGAAATAGACTTGTCAGAAGTGACTGGCGAGCGCATTCAATCTTTGGAGCGCGACTTATCCTCCACGCGCGATAGCTTACAGGCGACCATTGAAGAGCTGGAAACTTCTAACGAAGAGCTACAAGCGACCAATGAAGAGCTAATGGCTTCTAACGAAGAATTGCAGAGTACCAATGAAGAGTTGCAATCAGTGAATGAGGAGCTTTACACCGTCAATTCCGAGAATCAGGAAAAAATAGAGATATTAAATCGCCTTAATACGGATCTGGACAACATGACGCGTGCGGCGTTGATTCCTACGGTCTTTATCGATGCGACTTTAAAGTTAACGCGGTTCACGCCTGAAGCCAGCACTATTTTCCGCATTCGTGATAGCGATATTGGCAGAACAATTTCTGATTTTGCCCACGAAATGGAGTATCCGGAATTTATTTCAGACTTGAAGCGAGTGATACAAACGGCTCAAGTCATGGAGCGGGAAGTTAAAACTTGGGATGACCGTTGGTTTGTGGTGCGCGCACTGCCTTATATTGATCATCCAATGAGTATCAATGGCGCGGTACTGACTTTCTTTGAAATCACGTTACTTAAAGATGCGCAGCGATTGCAGGCGATTCTCGACTCATTGCCTGAACACATTGCAGTGCTTGATACTAAAGGGATAATCTTGCTGGTGAATAGGGCGTGGCGAGATTTTTCAGAGCGCAATGGTGAGCGTGGTTTAGTACATACTGGTCCTGGTAATAATTATTTAAGCGTTTGTCAAATCGAAGACGGGCCGGATGCTGAGTATAGCAACAATGTTCAGCAAGGTATCTGCGATGTAATGGGCGGAAAAATTAAAGACTTCTCAATGACCTATCCTTGCCATTCCCCCACTGAGAAACGCTGGTTTTTAATGCATGTCACGCCTGTTGAGTACTTAGGCGGTGGTGTGGTGGTGAGCCATGTAAATATTACACCGTGGATGAAAAATCATGGATAGGCAAAAAAAAATACAGACCCCTTCAACGCTAGATTCGCAGCTTGAAGCAGATATTCAACTTGATTTGCAGGAGCATGACGAAGCATTCATTAAGCAAGTTGCACTGCAAGCTCTTCGTCGCGGCGACTTTGATTTTGCACTTAAAGCCGTGCAGCGCGGTGAGGCCAGCATTCCTGAGATGGTCGAAGATCTGAAAATTTATCAAGCTGAACTCGAAGTGCAAAATGAAGAGTTGCGTCAAAGCCAGTTAATTACGGAAACTGCAGTCAGACGGTTTAGTAATTTATTTGCATCACTGCCGATTCCTGCGCTCATGATTGATGAGCTGGGTGTTGTGTATGAGTGTAATGAAATGGCAAGCCAGCGCTTTAAGCTCGACCATAAGCAGCTTCGTTCTCAGTATTTTCCGCGCATGGTTAAAAAGCAAGATCACGGGCGTTTACGTAAACTGATTAATGCCGCCAAAGAACAAGGTCAAGCTACGATTAGTAGCGTTGCTTTAGAGCCGGCAGATAAATCTATTTTTATAGCCGATTTGCACATCGCATTATTGCCAGAGCAGGCTGAAACTGATCCTAGGTTTGTGATTACTATCGTTGACCAAACAGAAGGCATTGCCCAGCGTAGCGCTTTAGAATCCAGCCGGCAGCATTTTATGGCTTATTTTGATGCGGCGCCTGTTGGTATGGCCGCTACCAGCGTTGACAAGGGTTGGATTGAAGTTAATCAAAAGCTGTGCGAGATGCTGGGGTATGCAGAAGGTGTGCTGCTTAGAAAAACCTGGTTAGAACTCACGCATCCTGATGACGTCAGCGCAGATGTTGATTGCTTTAATCAGCTTGTTAGCCGCGAAATAGATAGTTATAACATGGACAAGCGCTTTATTCGTAAAGACGGTTCTATTTTAGAGGCACATATCGCTGTAAGTTGTTTAAGAAAGTTAAATGGTAGCATTGATTATTTTGTGGCGATTGTAGAAGATGTCGCCGCCAGAAAGCAGGCGCAGCGCACCATAGAAGAGCGTGATGCTGATTTGAAAAGACAGGCTCTGCAATTGCGGGAGCGTGTGAAAGAATTACAGGCAATCTACGCAATTTCACGAGCGTCTCAGCACTCACCAGATTTGGAAACATTTGCCGCCGAGCTGATGCGTCTGATACCGACAGGCATGCTATACCTAGATGATGTTGTAGTGAGCTTGACTATGCAGGATAAAACGATTCAAAGTCCGGTTGAGCAAAAATATTTGTCAGCACTGCGAAGTGAAATTGTCGTTGAAGGTGCTGTATTTGGTGAGCTAGTTGTGGGTTATGCCAACGCGCATGATGCAATAGATATTGGACCATTTTATTCAGAAGAACAAGCATTTGTGAGTGGTGTAGCCGACCTGATAGGTCGCTTTTTTAGTCGCATCCGTAATGAAGCGGATCGAATGCTGACCATTAAAAGAAACTCAGCATTGCTTGCTCTGACCACAGAAGCGCCTGCAATGGATGAAAAAGTGTTACTACAGCGCGCACTTGAGCAGGCAGAATCTTTAACCAATAGTCATATTGCCTATGTACATTTTGTGAATGAAGATCAGGAAACCATCTCGCTTGGTGTTTGGTCTGCAAATACACAGATTAGCTGTGTGGCAGCTCATGACAACCATTATCCTATTTCTAAAGCAGGTATTTGGGCGGACAGTTTTAGGCAAAGAAAGCCCGTAATTCATAATGATTATGACGCTCAGCCATATAAAAATGGATTGCCAGAAGGGCATACGCAATTATTGCGGCACATGAGCGTGCCAGTGATTGAAGGCAATAAAGTGGTCATGATTGTGGGGGTCGGCAACAAAGCAGATGCTTACAATGAGGGTGATTTGACCGTGCTGGAAATGTTCGCCAATAATACTTGGGCGCTGCTGGCCCGCAACCGGACTCAGAAGAAACTAATCTTGGATGCCGAAGTCTTTCGCTATAGCCGTGAGGCGGTGATGGTGACCGATGCAAACTTGAATATTATTTCTGTGAACCCCGCCTTTACATTGATCACTGGTTATAGCTCAGATGAAGCTGTTGGTCAGACGCCAAGGTTGTTAAAGTCAGGCAAACATGAGGTTTCGTTTTATCAAAAAATGTGGGCAGATATTCTTAACGATGGTCACTGGCAAGGTGAAATATGGAATCGTCGCAAGGATGGTGAAGTTTACCCGCAATGGCTAGGTATTAGTGCTGTAGGTTCAGTCAAAGATGAAGCTACAGAGTATATTGCAGTGTTTATGGATATTACTGAGCATAAGAAGACTGAGGCGCGTGTTGATTTCTTGGCGCACCATGACCCACTGACCGAATTGCCGAATCGTACGTTGTTACGTGACCGGTATGAGCAGTCTATTGCTTTTGCACAACGTGAAGATAGCATGGTGGCGGTGCTTTATTTAGACTTGGACCACTTTAAAAAAATTAACGATAGTCTGGGCCATCCTATGGGTGACAAGCTGTTGATTGAATCCGCAGTTAGAATTAGCAGTTGCGTGCGTGATACTGACACCGTGAGTCGCTTGGGTGGAGATGAATTTGTTGTTTTGCTCAATGACATTAAGGCGAGTGAAAGCGTGGCAGAAATTGCCAAGAAGATATTAGAGGCGATTGCAATGCCGTTTTTAATCGACAATAAAGTATTGAATATCTCATGCAGCATTGGCGTGTGTATTTTTCCTAATGACGGTAAAGACTTTGATCAATTGCTCAAGCAGGCCGATATTTCGTTATATCAGGCGAAAACTAATGGCAGAAACGTCTATCACTTTTTCACGGACGCAATGAACCGCACGGTAGCACGCCGTCTTAATCTGGAATCTGAGTTAAGAAAAGCGCTGAGCCGTAAGCAAATCTATTTGGAATATCAGCCGCAATTCGATCTTAAGACTGGACTTATCATTGGTGCGGAAGCATTGCTGCGTTGGCATCATCATGAGTTGGGTGTTATTCCACCTTCAGAATTCATAACAGTTGCGGAAGAAAACGGTTCGATTATTGAGTTGGGGCATTATGTGATGCTTCAGGCTTGCCACCAGGCAAAAAAATGGGTTGATAGCGGGCATGACTTACGCATTGCCGTAAATGTGTCTTATGCGCAGTTTGTGCGTAATAATCTGTACCAATTGGTGTTAGATACCTTGCGTGATACTGCGCTGCCACCAGGCAATCTTGAGCTTGAATTAACAGAGTCTATTCTAGTGGCGGATTCAACCATGGTACTTACTGTGGTTCAGGCGTTAAAAGATATAGGTGTGTTGTTTTCAATTGATGATTTTGGTACGGGCTATTCAAGTTTGAGTTACCTGAAACGCTTTGCAGTAGGCAAGCTAAAAATTGACCAATCTTTTGTGCGTGATGTGCCGGGTGACTCCGAGGATGAGGTGATTGTGTCAGCCATTATCAGTTTGGCGCACAGCCTACAACTTGAGTGTATTGCTGAGGGTGTAGAGACGATTGAGCAAGCGGAGTTTTTGCGGAAAATGGGCTGCGACCAGATTCAAGGTTATTTGCTAGGCAGACCAATGTCTCCAGAAAAACTGGATGAGTTATTGGATAAGCAGGCCTTATAGTGAATATGGTGCAATAATAGACCATTATCAGCTAGGTATTTATTATGAGTACAAGTGTAAAACCGTTAGCACAATTATTATCTGCAGATTTACACAAGTTGCTAGAGATTTGTGTGGAGCAACTCAATGACGCAATCGTCATTACTGAAGCCGAACCAATCGACAAGCCAGGCCCACGTATCGTTTGGGCCAATAAAATCTTTTATGAACGCAATGGCTACACGCCCGATGAAGTGATCGGTCAATCACCGCGTATATTGCAAGGTCCTGAAACCGATCGAGCTACTTTGGGCAAATTACGCATTGCGCTTGAAAAATGGCGGCCTATTCGTTCAGAAATACTCAACTATCGAAAAGATGGTTCGACTTATTGGAATGAGTTTCAAATTGTACCTATTGCCAATGAAAAAGGCTGGTTCACGCACTGGGTGTCTATTCAACGGGACGTCACCGAGCGTAAGAAAATAGAAGATAAAGTGCGTCAGCTAGCCTTCTACGATGAGCTTACTTCCCTGCCTAATAGACGCCTACTTAATGACCGCTTAAATCAATGTATAGCGGCTAGCAAGCGCACTGGTATTTACGGCGCGTTAATGTTTCTGGATTTAGATGATTTTAAGCCGATCAATGACCAATACGGGCACGTTGCAGGCGACATGCTATTGATAGAGGTGGCGAGTCGCCTCAAAAGCTGCATGCGTGAAATGGATACCGTAGCACGCTTTGGCGGTGATGAGTTTGTCGTGATGTTGGGCAATTTGTTAGCAGATCCACTGACTTCGCGCTCACAAGCTGCAATGGTTGCAGAAAAGATTCGCTTAGCATTGTCTGAACCTTACCGGTTTACCCTTGCAACGTCTAATTTGATGGTAGAGCATCGCTGTACTGTGAGCATCGGTTTAGTGGTTTTTAATGGCAGCGAAGGTAGCATGGACGACATCATGAAGTGGGCGGATGTTGCCATGTATCAGGCTAAAGATGCCGGGCGTAATCAGATACGGTTTCATGCAGAAAGCGTTTAAATTTTCTCGTTCACAATGTATGTTGAAAAAGTGCCCAAGTCACATGCTCGCGGACGAGTTGAGAGTCGTCATGTAGGCGCATTTCTAGTGCTCTGATGACGTTGGGTGTGGTTTGTGCATTACCCAAACCAACGGCAATATTTCTTAACCATTGCGTATAGCCGATACGATAAATCGCGCTGCCAGCCATTTTTGTTTTGAACGCATCTTCGCTCCAGTTAAAGCAATCAATCAGGCTGATATCATCCAGCCCGTGCTTCACTGCAAAATCGGGTTCTTTGGTGATTTCGGCAAACTTGTTCCAAGGGCAATAAAGCTGGCAGTCATCGCAGCCATACACGCGGTTGCCGATTAAAGGGCGCAACTCAACGGGGATGCTGCCTTTTAGCTCAATGGTTAAATAAGAGATGCAGCGTCTGGCATCTACTTCATACGGCGCGGTAATGGCTTGGGTCGGGCACACATCAATACAGCTGGAGCAAGTGCCGCAATGGTTCGTGGCTGGTTCGTCAATGTCTAGTGGTAAGTTGGTGTAAATCTCACCTAAAAAAAACCAGGAGCCTTGGTTTTTATTGATCAGTAACGTGTGTTTTCCGCGCCAACCTAGACCAGATTTTTCTGCTAACGCTACCTCTAGTACTGGCGCACTGTCGGTGAAGGCTCTGTATTCAAAATGGCTGGTTTGATTATCACCTAGTTGGCTATCACCTAGTTGGCTATCACCTAGTTGATTATCACCCAGCTGGCTATTACTTAATTCAGTTTGAATTTTTTCGCATAGTTTTTGCAGTTTTTTGCGCATCACCTTGTGATAATCGCGTCCGAGTGCGTAACGCGAGATAAACGCTTGGTGACTGTTTTGCAACACAGCTTCGCTATCTGTAGCGTTTGGCGGCAGGTAGTCTAAACGTGCCGAAATGACGCGGGTGGTATTGGGCACTAGTTCAGCAGGGCGGGTGCGCTTCGTGCCGTGTTTTGCCATATAATCCATCTCACCATGAAAACCTTTTTCAATCCACGCTTGATGTTCAGCTTCAGCCGTTTGCAAATGGGTGTCTGTGATGCCAATCTGACTAAAGCCGAGTTCCAGCCCCCAACGTTTAATGTCCTTAGTCAGTTGGCTGATGTTTTTAGTAGAGTTAAAATTAGTATAATGGTGCATGGATAATAATTTTACACTTGATTTAGCAGATGAGGCGGCAACGCTTGGTTTTGGTGCTGCAATCGCTAAGGCCATTACCCCAAATTTAACGATTTATCTACATGGCGACCTAGGTGCAGGAAAAACCACTTTTGCCCGTGGTTTAATTCATGGGTTGGGGTTTGTGGGTAAAGTCAAAAGCCCCACTTATACCTTAGTTGAGCCTTACGAAGTGATGTTGAATCAAACTGAATCGTTAAACCTGTATCATTTTGATCTGTATCGATTTAATGATGAAGAAGAGTGGGAAGCCGCCGGTTTTAGAGACTATTTTAACCCGACGAGCGTGTGTTTGATTGAGTGGCCAGAGAAAGCTGCACATAGTTTGCCGGTAGCAGATATTGATATTAGTTTTAACCTCAAAGGTGACGGCCGTGAAGTTAACGTGTTGGCACATACGCCACATGGGGAGCAATGCTTAAAAAAACTACAGCAAAGTGTTCTGAAGTGTTCTAATGATTAAACCGATGATTAAAATTTTAAAATCACTTTTTTTAAGTGTAGTGGCATGCTTGCTGATGGCAGGTGCCGCATACGCCGCCGACAACACCATCATTGCGGGGCGCATTTGGCCTGCGCAAGATTACACACGCATTACCTTAGAGGCAAGTAAGCCCATTGCTTATAAAATGACGCTACTGCAAAACCCGGAACGGGTGGTGGTGGATATTGAAAATGTTGATCTTAACCAAGTATTAAAATCACTGAACGACAAGACTTTGGCCAGCGACCCGTACATTATGCAATTGCGTGTGGCTCAATTTAAACCCGGCGTTGTGCGTTTGGTGGTCGATTTAAAAACTGAAATTAAGCCCACGATATTTGCCTTGTTGCCTGCCGGCGATTATAAGCATCGGTTGGTGTTGGATATTTACCCGCTGAATGATCCGTTAATGACGCTGTTGGCGCAACGCGATAATACATTTTCACCTACCGCTGAAGTGCAGGCTTTTAATCAATCGCCACCCGCGCAGCAATCAACTAACCCAACACTTGATTCAACGCCTGAAGCGGCGGCGATAATAGTGGCAGAAGATAGCAAGCCGCTGGAAACCAGCCCGCAGATTATACCGACCGAAGGTAATAATAGCGCCCAAGCTGTGGCGATAAAAGTGGCGCCTGAAAATAAAGACGTAGATAAATCTATTAGACAAATTACGATTGCCATTGACCCTGGCCACGGTGGGGAAGACCCCGGTGCAATTGGTGCTACGGGTAGCCGTGAAAAAGACATTACCTTGATTATTGCTAAAAAACTCAAAGCTAAAATCGATGAAGAGCCCGGTATGCGCGCGGTGTTAACGCGTGATGGCGATTATTTTATACCGCTGCATGGGCGTGTGCTTAAAGCGCGCAAGTTGCAGGCCGATTTGTTTGTGTCTATTCATGCCGACGCTTTTACTAACCCAGCCGCACGCGGTTCGTCAGTATTCGCCCTTTCTGAAAAAGGCGCAACCAGTGCCAGTGCGCGCTATTTAGCTAAAAAAGAAAATGAATCTGATTTGATTGGCGGCGTGAGTTTAAATGTAAAAGATCCGGTGTTAGCAAGAACACTTCTGGATTTATCGCAAACAGCGACTATTAACGATAGCTTGAAATTAGGTAAAGCGGTATTGGGGTATATTGGTGAAATCAATAAGCTACACAAAAACCATGTAGAGCAGGCGGGATTTGCCGTATTGAAGTCACCGGATATTCCATCAATTCTAGTTGAAACAGCTTTTATCAGTAATCCGGATGAAGAGCGCAGATTGAATGATGATGCATACCAAGATAAGTTAGTGCTTTCTATTTTGGCTGGAATCAAAAAGTATTTTGCTAGCAATCCTGCGCTCGCAAAAACCAAGTTGGCGATGCAATAATAACAAGTAAGCTAAATAACTGAAATTTGCTGAAGGGATACACTAGATGATGCAACTTACATTTTTAGGGGCTACAGGCACGGTTACTGGTTCAAAATATCTGCTAAAAAGTGGTGATAAACGCATTCTGGTCGATTGCGGGTTGTTTCAGGGGCTTAAGCAATTACGGCTTAAAAACTGGGCAGAGTTGCCAATCAATCCAAAAGAAATTGATGTAGTGGTGTTGACTCATGCGCATATTGATCACAGTGGCTATTTGCCATTGCTGGTTAAAAATGGCTTTTCAGGCAAGGTATATTGCTCTGAAGCGACGCGTGATTTATGTGAGGTTTTATTGCCGGACTCTGCATATTTGCAAGAAGAGGAAGCAGAATATGCCAATCGTCGCGGCTTTTCTAAGCATCAGCCAGCACTCCCGCTTTACACGCAAGAAGATGCAAGGGCTGCACTAAAGTTGATTACACCAGTGAATTATGAACAAGATGTAGATTTGGGTGGCGGTCTTACACTCAGGCTCACGCCCAACGGGCATATTCTTGGTTCAGCGTTTGTCCGCATTCATAACCATCAAACATCGGTATTGTTTTCAGGTGACATTGGCCGCCCTAATGATATTTTGATGCGGGCACCCAAGGCTATTAAGCAGGCCGATTATTTACTGCTTGAGTCAACTTACGGTAATCGCTTACACGAAAAAGACGATCCACAAGTGAAGTTGGCGGCTATTATCAATAAAACAGTGAAGCGCAAAGGTGTGGTGGTGATTCCTGTATTTGCTGTGGGCAGAGCGCAAGAGCTACTTTATTACATACATTTACTTAAATCATCAGGCGCTATCGCGCACGATATTCCTGTGTATCTCAATAGCCCGATGGCAGTGGATGCAACCGAAATTTTTATGCATCACCATCATGAGCATCGCTTAACGCCTGAACAGTGCCATGCGCTAAATCAAACGGCACGTATGGTGAATAGTGTTGATGAATCGCGGCGCTTGAATCAAACACACGGCCCGATGATTATTCTTTCAGCCAGTGGCATGGCATCCGGTGGGCGCGTTGTGCATCATCTCAAGGCGTTTGCGCCAAAATCCAACAACACGATTTTATTTGTAGGTTTTCAGGCGGCGGGTACACGTGGTGCTGCTATGTTGGACGGCGCAGAGAGCGTTAAAATTCATGGTGAATATGTGCCAATACGCGCCAATGTTGAGCTGATTTCTAACCTTTCAGCACACGCTGATTATTCAGAAGTATTAGACTGGTTAGGTGGTTTTGAAACGCCACCTAAAAAAACGTTTATCGTGCATGGTGAGCCGATTGCAGCAGATGCCATGCGGCATCACATAGAGGAAAAAATGCATTGGAAAGTGGTGATGCCAGAGTATCTGGAAACGGTAACTTTGGATTAAGTTGATTTATGGAGCGATCTTTAGATCGCGAATGGCTGGTGATTGTATTGACCATTGCTTTCGCGATATAAATATCACTCCTACATAAATCACCGTCTTTTGTTCATCAAATAATCTACCTCACGGCTTGTATCACCATACCCAGCTTGTGTTAGCAATGCGCGTTCTATGTAGCGGCTTATCTGCTGGTGTAGCATTTTCACACTAGTTCCATCGACAAAACATTGCGGAAATTTAAAGCTTAACCATGCGTATAAGCTTAAATTGCGACTTAATAACTCTGCCTGCTCTAAATGTTTTGGGCTATGCGATTCCAGCCAAACGGGTGCCGTTGGCAGGTAACGTATGGTGGATTGCGCGACGCTTTGCACGCACAGTAAATAGTAATCTTTTTCAAAAGCAACATTGAGTGAAATAGGCGCACAAACAAAGATATACTTGTCTTTTAACGACATGTTCGGCGCATGTTCATCTACAAGCTGTGCTTGTGTAATTTGAGTTTTAAGGGATGACTGTTCAAAAAGTTCATGGTGAAACCTGGTTCTTTCTTGATGGTAACTTAATACTTCTGCAATTTTTCGCGTATGCAAGTGCGTAGCAATGTCACCAATTTGCATAAAGTTGATGCTAATCGGCAGTTTTCTCAAATCTGCGGTGTCATCTGTCGCCAGCATGTGCTCAATATGAATCAGCTCGTCGTTTTCAAGCACACTGACGTAGCCGGTATCATAAATACCATATCTGCCTGCGCGCCCTGCAATTTGGCGCACTTCTGTCATATTAAGTAAGCGAGAAGCTACGCCGTCAAACTTATGAATGTTTGAGAATATCACCCGGCGAATCGGCAAATTTAAGCCCATGCCAATGGCGTCAGTGGCTACTAGAATATCTGCTTGCCCAGAATTAAAGCGCTCAGATTCGGTGCGGCGTACTTCAGGTGATAATGCCCCATAAATACTAGCGACCGTGAAGCCCCATTGCCTGAATCGCGCACTCAACGTCAGCACATCTTTACGGCTAAACGCTATGACGGTATCGCCTTGTTGCAGTTTAGGCTTTAGTTTTTGGCGGTTGTAATGTTTGCCACATAGGCTTTCATGCTCTAACACTAAAGGTGTTTTGCGTGCCAGTTGTGTAATCTCGAAAGTTTCATTCAAGGCCTCAATGGCGGCAATGCAAGGTGCGGTTACCGCAGTTGAACCACAGATAAACACTTGCGATGCAGGTACGCCCACTAACGCTGCAGTCCAGGCCGCGCCTCGGTCAGGGTCTTGCAGCATTTGAATCTCATCAATAATCGCTACCTCAACTGCTTGACCGGGGTTCATCATTTCGATAGTAGATGCTGTGTGTTGCGCGCCTTCCATCAACGTACGCTCTTCACCTGTAATCAGGTTGCATGGCACACCAGCGGCTACCAAGCGGTCACGAATTTCCATGGCGAGCAGACGCAATGGGGCAAGATATACACCTGATTTAGCTTTTTCTAAACTCAGTAGTGCTTGGTAGGTTTTACCCGAATTGGTGGGCCCTAGATAAAAATGATGATGCCGTTTAAGGCGGCGGGCGAGGGTGAAGCTGTCTGTATAGGTAGTTGGTGCTGAATTATTTTGGAAGTGTTTCATACTTTCAGGAATTTAGCTTAAAACAGGTAAAATACCAACATACAAAAATACAAGTGACTTAATTTTAATGCGCATTCAACGCTTACCAGACCAGTTGATTAGTCAAATTGCCGCAGGTGAGGTGGTAGAGCGCCCCGCGTCCGCGCTTAAAGAATTATTAGAGAATAGCCTAGATGCAGGCAGCACTGATATTCAAGTATCGTTGTTGCAAGGTGGTATTAAACAATTACGCGTGCTAGATAACGGTGCAGGCGTGGCAAAAGAAGATCTAGAACTGGCACTGACGCGGCACGCGACCAGTAAAATTGCGAGCTTGGAAGATTTGGAAGCTGTCGCCAGTTTGGGTTTTCGTGGCGAGGCATTGGCAAGTATCGCCTCGATTTCACGCACGCAGTTAATGAGTCGCCAAGCGGCCTCTAAGCATGCTTGGCGCATCATCTCTGAGGGTAGTGAAATTTATCCGATTGAACCCGGTGCGTTAGACGTGGGCACCATTATTGAAGTGACTGATTTATATTTCAACACCCCGGCACGCCGCAAGTTTTTAAAAACTGAAGCCACTGAATTCGGGCACTGCGAAAAGGCTTTTGAGTGTATAGCACTGTCGCGGCCAGATGTGGCTTTTATGTTGCAACACAATGGTAAAGCGCTGAGTCGCTTTGCTATCAGTAGCCCTAGCAAAAGATTTAGCGAAGTATTGGGTGCGGAGTTTACCGCTGAAAGTGTTGAAGTAAATGAAGTTGCTGCGGGTTTACGCTTATGGGGTATGGCGGCCAAACCTACGTTTAGTCGCCATAGCCGCGATACGCAATACGTGTATGTTAACGGCCGCTTTGTACGCGACAAACTGATTGCACACGCTATTCGCCAAGCGTACCAAGATGTGTTGCATCACGACCGTCACCCTGCATTTGTGCTTTTTATTGAACTAGACCCTAATCTGGTAGATGTGAACGTACACCCAAGTAAAACCGAAGTCAGGTTTAGAGATGGGCAAGCCATCCATCGTTTTATTTTTCACGCATTACACAAAGCATTAGCCACGCCAACAGGTGTTTCTAATGCAGTAACTGCGGGTCAGGCCGGGCATAATCCGTTTGCTTACCAGCCAACGAACAATCTGTATCCTACATTCCAATCCCAGATCAATCTTAGTGCTAATGAAAGTTCGAGCTTTTACCAAACCATGTTTGGGTCAAATGGGCCTAGCTCAAATGCCAATGCAGGGAATGAACGCCAGTTCACTAGTCCATATGCCTTTGCTGCAGAAAATCAATTTGCAAATCAGTCACAGGACAACGCGAGTGACTTTCCTCTCGGTTTTGCTGTTGCGCAAATTCACGGTATTTATGTGTTAGCGCAAAACGCGCCTGGTTTGGTGGTGGTCGATATGCACGCCGCACATGAACGTATCATGTATGAAAAGCTTAAAAATGCCCTAGATAACAAAAGTGTAGCGATGCAGCCTTTGCTGATTCCAGTGAGTTTTAATGCAGATAAATTAGAAATTGCAACCGTGCAGGAGGCGTTAGCCAGCAATGACGCCAGCTTGCAACAGTTGGGTTTTGATATTGCCGTACTTTCACCCACCACGCTTGCCGTACGCGCGGTACCGACCATGCTACAAAATGCCGATGCAGTGACCTTGGCGCGTGATGTGTTGAGAGACTTGCGTGAGTATGGCGCTTCACGCGCACTCACGGAACGCAGAAACGAACTGTTAGGCACTATGGCTTGCCATGCGGCTGTGCGTGCCAATCGCAGCTTAACCATCCCTGAGATGAATGCTTTACTGCGCGATATGGAAGCTACTGAGCGCTCAGGGCAATGTAACCATGGGCGCCCGACTTGGTTCCAAGTGAGTATGAGCGACCTAGATAAGATGTTTATGCGAGGTAAGTAAGGGATGCGGTTTCAAGGGGTAATCGTTCAGTGGTTTGATGAGAAAGGCTACGGCTTTATAAAGATAAATGACGTGGCTGGGCAGACCTTTGTGCACAGGAGTGCTTTTCCAACTGCGCAAAGCCAACCTAAACTTAATGAGTTAGTAACGTTTGAAATAGCTGAGGGTGCAAAAGGTCAGCAAGCCTATAACGTGCAGTATGTTAACCGCGCTAGGCATGTTATAAAACCAGTTAGATATGAAACCCCAAAAAGTAAAAAGAACTACTCAGGGTTGATTATCATGGCTATGTTTGGTTTTTTAATACTTAACCTCATGTCACCTAAAAATCCTAGTATTAAGCCGTCTGGTAGCGACGTACCGCAACCGCTTGTTTCAGCAGATCATCAAAACTTTCAGTGCCGAGGTAAAAGTAAATGCAGTGAAATGGTCTCATGTGATGAGGCTGTTTATTATCTTAAGTACTGTCCGGGCACCGTGATGGACAGCGATGGTGACGGGTTGCCTTGCGAAGACCAATGGTGTGGGCATTAACTCGGTATATTTATCATTGAAGTAGTATCAAATACTAAGTCTTTCAAATAGCAGGGTTGTGTTTAGTATTCAACATGGGGTGTTTGAAATAAAGCAAGAACGACTGGTCGGTTGATTTTTAAATCGAGATTAAAATTTGGATTCTACAGATTTAATCTTTTTTGCAGTTTTAATGTTTTTAAACCACCTCCAAACAATGCTGTTAGGTATTTCTACCCCATCAATCATGTAGGTCAGTATTTTTGTATTATTAAGCAAGCTAGGTAGTGCGGATTTGGCAGAGGGGCGACCGCAAAATAGAATACAGTCGCCCGCCATCAACTTGGTGGAGGTGTCGGGGACCAGCAACGGCTGATTGTTGCGAGACAGCATTAGTGGCACTAAACTTAAGCGCTGTTCGCGATTTAATGGGTCTTGAGTGAGGTTTTCAAGGGATACTGATGTGCCGTTATTTAATAACTCGGTCACCGCAGGCGCATTTTTTTGGTTAATGGTTACCGCCCAAGTTTCAGGTACGCTTTCACCCACGACTGAAACCAATTGACTGATCAGCTGGTTGGCCCACGTGTTGGTTTGATTACGCACCAGCTCTAAAAACTGCGCCAGCAAGGGAGAGATCATGTGAGCTAAACACTCATGGGCAATAATGTCGGTAGGTTGCATGGTGATGTCAGCGTTAAACTGCTTAAACAATGCATGGTTATGGTGTTTATTTTTGCGAATGACGACAAACAACTTTGGATTAAGCTCAAAAGCTGTCATCACGATTGATAAATTATTAATGTCGTTATCGGTACCGGCAACAATGCCAACGGCGTTGTTAATGTCGGCCTCAAGTAAGGTTTTAGCTTCGGTACCGCTGCCGATAATGCAATTGTCGCAACCTGTTAGCTCCGGAGCGGCTTCGATAATAGTGGTGCTGATATGTTCGCGCGCCAGATTTTTAACCACCGACTTGCCAAATCGACCGTAACCGCAAATGACCCATCTGCCTAAGGGCGGGTATTCTGGCGGAGGCAGTTTGTCGCCAGGTGTATCGGTGAGCCACTCGTGCAAAATGTAAGTGCCTAGTGCATGCACGCGCATCGCTAACTGGTCACCAAATAAAGTGTAGGGATTGATAATATGATCGGTACCGAACGAGGCCATGTTGGCAGCAATGTCATCGCGTTCGGCACGTGCCAGCACTGGCAGGCTGGGATTCATAAGTTTGACTGCAACGGCAACAGTTAGGTTAACCTCATCGTTATCCGTTAGTGTAACTACGCCACAACATAGCGGATGATGCACGCCAGCCCTGACCAGGTTTTCTGGTAATTTCGCATCCCCACAAAGGTTAGGGATAATATATCGCGTATTGCTGAGCTCAAGTTCATTGATGCGCTCTTGTTGCGATTCAATCACTACGACCCGAATGTCTTTTTCATCGAGCGCTTTGGCTAATAGGCTCGCAGACTCGCCATAACTGCATAGGATGTAAAAAGGCTCTTGCAACGACCGTACGCTATTGGTAAAGCGCTCGGTAACCATCGCCAGACGCAGGCCAGGGTCTTGTAATAAGGTAATGATTCTACCGATAGCATACACCCATGGAATTACCGTGAAGTAGATGCAAAAAGTCATCCATAGCCGTTGCGCTTGGCTAAACGGGTACGGCAATTCACCAAATCCGATGGTGGTTGCGGTGTAGCTGATGACATAAAATGCTTCAAAGATACTCATCTGCCAAGGCTGACCTGCACCGTCAATACCCGGCATTAGTGAAAGACCAATGACGGAAATTGCAAAGCTGACGATAATTAGTATCAGTGGTCGCCGCAAGCGACGCAAGATCAGAAACAGAATGCTATTCATGCGGGGTGGTTTAGTGTAAGTAATCTCGCACGTGATTACCGGCGTTGGCTAATGGTTTCTGAGATGAGTAAAATCACGGATACAAAGTTAGCCATGAGCGCGCCCCCAGAAAGCGAAACAATATAGGTCGTTAAACTCGGCTCATCCATTTTTCCACTTAAGGCCGCCCATAAAATTGCGGCTGTAATGAGTTGTAAGTCGGCGGCTAAGCTGGTGGAGAGTAAAATGGCGCCGACATGGGTGCGGTCACCAAACTTCAATACAGTGGCAATCAGGCTGACAGTAATAGCTGCGTATAATTCGTAAACATGGTGATGGCTTGGGTTGTCGATGTCGCCAAGAAAAAAACCGAAATTTAATGTCATTGCCAATACGATAAAAAAACCAAAAATAACTTTTTCTAAATTCATGGGTTAAGTCCACCTGGAAATTGATTGCTGAAATTTAATCGCAAAAATGGATTGTCGAAGTTAATTACATGCTGTATTAGCATAATAATTACTCACAACGCGGTATTATACAAGGCTAACGATCAAGATATGGAACAATGTAGGTGAATTCTATGGTCTTTTGCCAACGCCTTGCTGGCATTTAATGAAATGTTCTCTTGCTTAACACATTAAACGAACTTAAATTAAACATGAACTTAACAACATTGCCCCCCACCATTTTTTTGATGGGCCCTACAGCGAGTGGAAAAACGGGTGCGGCTGTCGCGCTGGTTTCAAAATTGCCGGTTGAACTCATTAGCGTTGACTCTGCGCTCGTGTATCGTGATATGAACATTGGGACAGCCAAGCCAGATCATGAAACTCTGGCAAAAGCGCCTCATCATTTAATTGACATTATTGCGGCAACCGAGGCATATTCAGCTGCCAATTTTAGAAACGATGCCTTGCGTTTAATGGCCGACATCACGGCACGCGGCAAAGTGCCGGTGTTAGTCGGTGGCACCATGTTGTATTTTAAAGCGTTGCAGGATGGGTTGAGTAATCTACCTGAAGCAAGTCCGCAAGTGCGTGCAGAAATTGAACAAGAGGCGGCACAAATTGGCTGGCCAGCCATGCACGCAAAACTTGCAACAATAGACCCTGATAGTGCTGCGCGTTTGCAGCCCAATGATGTACAAAGAGTAGAACGTGCGCTGGAGGTTTATCGGCTGACAGGTCAATCAATGACAGCATTGCATCAGGCATCTGGCGGTGATGCTTTACCTTATCGATTGCTTAAAATCGCCTTGGTGCCTAAAGACCGTGCAGCGCTGCATGAGCGCATTGCGCAAAGATTCGACCAAATGCTGGCGGGTGGGTTTATAGATGAAGTGAAGGCATTAGTAGCAAAATATCCGGTACTGACAGCAGATAGCACGTCGATGCGTTGCGTGGGTTATCGCCAGGCTTTAGCGTATCTTGCAGGTGAATATGATGAAGCTCAATTACGCGATCGTGGTATTTTTGCCACTCGCCAATTAGCAAAACGTCAGTTAACATGGTTGCGTGGTATGGATGATTTGGACGAAGTGGATTGTTTGGACCCGGCAATGCATGCGTTGGTACTGGGCAAAATAGCGCATTTTATTAAAGGGCACCTCTATTAACTCAATTTCCATCGCTATACTGCGTTGCTCATAAAAAATTGTTCCTTACATATAAACCATATGCCGCGTCATAATTTTTTACTCGCGCCTTGTCTAGCTTAGTAACTTGAATTAATAGAGGTGCCCTAACGAATAAAAGGGATTCGCATGAAAAACTTTATCAAAGAAAATCTGGTGTTGGTGATTGGTCTAACGTTGCCACTGTTGTTGATTGTACTGTTCTTTGTTGCGACAGTGATTCCAAAGCTGATGGGCACACCGCCACAATATGAAATGCTGTTTACAACCAATCATTATGACTATCAAAATCCAGCTGATTATTTACTTGAATTTGCAGTTAAAAATCAGCAACTCACTATTAAAGTACGTAAAAATGAGAGTAAAGATAAAAATTACACATCAAAAAAATTGATGGCTTACGATGGAAAAACAGAAACAGTACGTGAGATTGTGGTTGATATCGCTAAAACTACAGAGGCCACAACAGGTAATGCCGTTGTTTTAGAGGAAACAAAAAATATGGCCATAGACACATCTAGTATTTCACCCGATGGCTATTCTTTAGATGGACCAAGTTACGGTGGTAGCGGCTTGGTGGGTGGATTTTTTGGAGGCGGTTATCGCAATAGCGGGTTCAGGCTCAAAAAAGGCGGTGTCGGTTATCAAGTCCCCAACACTCAGCAAAACACTTATTACAATCAAATGCAGTTTATTGGTTGGGTGATCAAAAAATAGGAGAAAGCCATGTCGCTTAAAGAAGATGCCTTGCAGGACATAGTTTCACTCGCTCGACATAATCAAATCACGTTAGAGGAAATTGCACAGGCATTTAATTCGCCTCAAATTCAGGCAGTTAAAGCGTCTTCCAGCGTGCTGTCCAAGTTATTTGGCTATATCGGCGGCATTTTTGTATTTGCAGGGATTGGCGTTTTTATCTCTATGTATTGGGATGACTTTGGCTCTGCGGCACGCGTAATAGTTACACTTGGTACTGGATTCGTCGCGTTTATTATGGGCTTGGTGTGCTTGGCGGATAAAAAATATGAACGTGCCGCAACGCCGCTATTCTTGATTTCTTCATTTTTGCAACCAACGGGGATTCTAGTCATGTTGCAGGAGTATTCTTCCGGCGGTGATGTACGCCACGGAATGCTTTTTATGGCCGGTTATATGCTGATGCAGCAGGGCGCTACCTTTTGGGCAAAAGGGCGCACGGTGTTGGCTTTTAGTGCAGTCTTGTTTGGCAGTGTCTTTTTTGCCAATTTGTTTGATATTTTGGGTGTAAATGAAAAGCTCATTGGCATCATCATTGGCACTTCTTTGTTATGTATTGCCTACGCGCTTAATCAATCAAAGCATCTTGCGATTGCATCTTTTTGGTATTTTGTTGGCGCTGTGACGCTGTTATGGTCAATATTTGAGTCGGTAGAAAAATCGCCACTTGAGCCAGTGTATCTTGGCGCATCAGCATTAATCATATTTTTAAGCACTTATGTGCGTAGCCGTACATTGTTGCTGGTGGGTACGATATCCATGTTGCTGTATATCGGTTATTACACGGCAAAACACTTTGCCAATACAGTGGGTTGGCCCATTGCGCTGGTGATGATTGGGTTAGCTTTAATCGTGGTTAGTTCGCTGGCGGTGAGATTGAATAACAAATATATTAAATCTAACTAGAATTAGGCCTAATAAGTATCCGTATTGGCCTTGAGAGCAGACCTCCAGGTTGAGCAGTCGTTCGTATCCATTTCATAACCTGTTAGCAAGGCACAAAACAAATCATCATGACTAAGCTCTTTGTTTTCATAAGGCTTAACCTGATCTATTTTGTAGTCAAAGTTTTTACCAAACCATGCGATAGCTGGCACATGAGTTTGTGCCTTGGGTGCAATGGCATAGGGCGCGCCGTGTAAATATACACCATGCTCTCCTAATGATTCACCATGGTCGCTTACATATAGCATTGCAGTTTCATAATGATCGTCATACTTTTGTAGAAACTGGATGACGTTTGATAAAAAGTAATCGGTGTACAAAATTGCGTTGTCATAGGCATTGCTAATTTCTTGGTCGGAGCATTTTCCTAGATCATTGGTTTTGCATGTGGGTGTAAATTTCTCAAATTCTTTCGGATAGCGTTTGTAATAGGCAGGGCCATGATTACCCATTTGGTGTAAAACGATCAGTATATCTTTACCTTTTCTTGCATCAATATGTTGATCAAGGCCATTGAGCATGCCAATGTCTCTGCACTCATCGTCACAAACTGTGTTTATTGGTGGCCTTTTAAAATCTTCATAAAGCATGCGCTTAGCTACACCCTTAGAATCAGAATTATTGTCACGCCATAAAACTTCCACGCCATTCTCAGATAAAACATCAAGTACATTCTGACGCATTAACCCGGCTTTTATATCAAAGTCGGCTCTTTTTAATGATGAAAACATACACGGGACTGAAGTTGCTGTGGATGTGCCACAAGATGAAACATTTTTAAAGCTGATAACCGCCTCTTTTTTCAGCTCAGGATTGGTATCCCGTTCGTAGCCATTCAGTGAAAAACGGTCGGCACGGGCTGTTTCACCGATGACTAATATCATCAACTCATTTTTATGTGTTTCACCCATGTGTCTGGTATCTTGTGCCACTTTAATTAAAGGGGCATTAGTTTCCGGCTGTTTGAAAGTGTTATTTAAGTACTGTATAACTGAATAAGAAAAATAAGTTGGGTTCGAATAGAGCCTTATGTTTTTATGCTCACGAATAAAAGATGCATATTGAGATGTAAATGGGACTGCGACCAAAATGATTAGAAAAATCAACATGCAAGCTAAGGTGAGTTTGGATTTAAGTTCGCGAATCAAGCCTTGTGATTTAGGAAAAAATCTAAAAACAAGGAATGATGGAATAACGCCAAAAAGAATCGTATGCAAAATAAAGCCGAAATTGATAAGTTCTCCAGCTTCCCTGGTATCGGTTTGTACAACATTTTCAAGCATATCTACATCAATGACAACGCTGTAACTATCCATGAAATATGCAGCTTGTGAGGCAGAAAAGACGATAATAGCTAAGATCCATGGCGTTAACTTGCTATAGCAAATGAGATTTAAAAACAGCGCTGTCGCAAAGGTGAAGAATGCGGTAATGGATAACAGGAATAAAATATTGTCAGATGTGATTGGGTAAGTTGCAATCAGTTTTTGAAAGAAAGTGTTATTGCCTGTTGCCATGAGAAATAACGTGACAATAAGAATGAAGCTATGCTGCGGGCTAATTAATTTTTTATACAAAATAGGTTGGTTCTTTGTAATTTAATACAGTTATATAAGTTTTTTTAATGGTGTGCAGTAAATTTAATGAACACTTTTAAAAGTGTTCACGTATGCGCTTAGCCGCTTCAATACATTCGTCATAAGATGCAACCAGCGCCATGCGAATAAAGTTTTTACCCGGGTTAATGCCATGTGCCTCACGTGCTAAAAAACTGCCCGGCAACACGGTGATGTTTAAATCGCGATAAAGTTTAATTGCGAATTCTGTGTCAGATATTGCATTATCCTTAATTTTTGCCCATAAATAGAACGCGGCGTCTGGAACGGCCACTTCTAAAATGTCGGTGAGTAATGGCGTAACGTCATTAAACTTTTGTGCATACAGTGTGCGATTTTCAATCACATGCGCCTCATCATCCCATGCCGCAACTGAAGCTGCTTGCACGGCAGGGTTCATTGCACAGCCATGATAGGTGCGGTAAAGCGTAAAAGCTTCTATAATTTTCTCATCACCGGCGACAAAGCCTGAGCGCATGCCCGGCACGTTTGAGCGTTTAGAAAGTGAGCTGAATACAATCAGGTTTTTGTAACTTCGACCTAGTAAATGGGCGGCTTGCAGTGCGCCTAACGGTGGGTTGGCTTCATCAAAATAAATTTCAGAATAGCATTCATCGGCAGCGATAACAAAGCCGTAAAGGTCTGATAACTCAAAGATGGTTTTCCATTGCGCTAAACTCATGACCTTGCCCGATGGGTTGCCAGGGCTACAAACATAAACCAGTTGTGTGCGCTTTAATATATCAACAGGCACGCTTGAAAAGTCCATCACGTGGTTTTGATTTGGGTCTTTATGCGGTAAAGTATTTAAAAAGTAGGGGGTAGCCCCCGCTAAAAATGCGGCACCTTCATAAATTTGATAAAACGGATTAGGTGAAATCACCACCGGATCAGGTTGGGTTTTATCAATGATGGCCTGTGCCAGCGCAAACAGCGCCTCGCGGCTACCGTTGACTGGCAAGATCGCTGTATCAGCATTAAGCGCAGGGATGTTATAGCGACGTGAAATCCAATGTGAAATTGCAGTTCTCAGCTCAATTGAGCCTACAGTCGTGGGATAATTGGCTAAGCCGGATAAATTGCTTACCAGTGCATTTTTAATTAATTCAGGTGTAGCGTGCTTAGGTTCACCAATAGATAAGTTAATTGGTGTAAACGCAGGGTTAGGTGTAATGCCTTTGAATAAGTCACGCAAGCGTTGAAACGGGTAAGGCTGTAATAAATTTAAATTTGGATTCATAGGCAACATTATAGTGAGCGAGCATTACATTGAATAGACATAATAAAAACTCTTTCGCAATATTTGGCCTGCTTTTTGGTGCTTTTTGTTGGGGCATCGTTTGGTATCCATACCGCATCATGGCAGAGGCTGGCGTATCTGGCGTTGTTTCCACCTTTTATACTTATGGCATTGTCATGTTGATTGCGGTGCTTATCTTTGCCAAACACTGGCGGGAAATCTTTAAATTGCCAACGAGTATCATTTGGCTGAGCCTAGCCGCAGGGTGGACTAACCTTAGCTATATACTTGCCATCATTGACGGCGAAGTAGTGCGCGTGATGCTGTTATTTTATCTGTCGCCGATATGGACGCTGGTACTTGCACACTTTTGGTTAAAAGAGAAAACCCCTGTAACGGGTTACATTGCGATTGCGACCTCGTTATTAGGCGCATTGATCATGTTCCATGATCCACAGCTTAGCAGCTTGCCCATGCCGAGAAACACTGCGGAATGGCTTGCGCTTTCATCAGGCATGGGGTTTTCACTTTCCAATGTCATTACCAGAAAATCCAGTCATTTAAGTTTGCTAGCTAAGTCATTTGCGGTATGGGGCGGTGTATTAGTGGTTGCGGTGATATTTGTTTTATTGTTTCAAACGCCTTTTTCTGCACCTAGTGCTTTTAGTTCAACAAACTGGCTGGTGATGGTGTTGATTGCGCTGTTGCTGATGGCGGCTACCTTGTTTGTACAATATGGCGTCACCCAGATTGAGGCTACACGCGCATCCGTATTATTTTTGTTCGAATTAGTGGTGGCCGCCGTGGCGGCTTATTATCTTGCGAATGAAACAATGTCGCTCAATGACTGGGTTGGGGGCGGGTTGATTGTGGTTGCCGCCATATTTGCTGCTAGCAACCATAAGGCTGTTGATTAAGCTACATTAGGCTCCGAAGGCGCTGTTGCGCGCGCCTTCTGCGGCAAAGCGGATTTTTAGCGATAAGTCATTACGTGAGTCCGCGTAAGCCAACGCGTTTTCTTCATTAATTTTGCCGTTTGCAAATAGCTTGAATAAAGACTGGTCAAAGGTATGCATGCCAATGTCAGTGTTTTCACCCATGATTTCTTTAATTTCGCTCATTTTTTGTTTTTGTATCAGCTCCGCCATATAGGGCGTATTTATCATCACCTCGGTAGCTGCAACACGTTTGCTAAGTGTGCCTGGAACTAAACGTTGAGAAACAATGGATACCAGATTCATCGACATGCCGAGTAATAAACCGTTACGGCCATCTTCCGGGAAAAATGAAATAACACGTTCTAGCGCTTGGTTAGCATTGTTGGCATGCAAGGTGGCTAAACATAAATGACCTGTTTCAGCATAGGCAAGCGCGTTTTTCATGCCATCCATATCACGCACCTCACCAATCAAAATCACATCAGGCGCTTGGCGCATGGCATTTTTAAGACCGTTTTCAAATGATAAGGTGTCAATACCTACTTCACGCTGATCTACCACCGATTTCTTATGCGGGTGGATAAACTCAATCGGATCTTCAAGTGTGAGAATATGACCGTTAGTGGTTTCATTACGATAATCGATCATTGAGGCTAAGGTAGTTGTTTTGCCAGAACCTGTTGCACCAACTACTAAAATCAAGCCGCGCTTACGTGTGATTAAATCTCTAAGAATTGCGGGTAATCCTAAATTATCCAGTGACGGAATGTCAGTTTTAATGTGCCTAACCACCATGCCGACTTCGCCACGTTGCCTAAAAACATTGACTCGAAAACGTCCAATATCCTTTTTGCTAATGGCAAAGTTGCATTCTAGTGTTGATTCAAACTCCTTGATTTGATCAGCCGTCATGAGCGAATAGGCAATTTCTTTAATCATCCCTGGCACCATCACTTGGCTATTGATAGGCGTGGTGTCACCTTCAACTTCAATATGAATAGTGGCTCCCGAGCTAAAGAATAGGTCTGAACCACCTTTGTCTAGCATGAATTTTAAAACAGGGGTTATGTCGATTGCGGCCATGGCAGGTTTATTCCTAGAGGGTTATTCTCAAAGTTATTTTATATTTATTTTTTTGCATGACTTTAGCATAGATTTTGTAAGCCAGTTATGTTCAAGCTAGGCTGTTACTAGGTTAAGGGCTCAAGTTGCTTAAGCCAGCTTAATTTCATTTCGTGCTATCAAGGTTACGCTTGCTTTATGTGGGCAGTTCAAAGATCGGATAAGATACTGTCACGGAGTATGCGCAAGCCTTCTGGCATCTCTAAAGTTTCTCGATCCCAATTTTCAATCGTTAGAATTTTATCCAAAGCGATCTCCATCGTAAAATGGTTGCTACGAACGGCTTCTGCAATCACTTGATGTACTTCGATATTGAGTGGACCACTGTTAATACAATTTTGCTGATAGTTATAAAGTTGGCGCATATCTAAAATTTCACGCGCCACCTGTGCTGGACAAGCACACATGTAGATCATAGACGCATCAATAATGCGTTCTAGCATTTTGTCATCAAATGTTGTTTTTAGCATGCTCGTCCTTTGGTTTTATGTTGGCTTGATTACCCGGCTACCTAATAGCGGTTAGGTGCTCAAGTTATATCAACGCTGAAAAAATGTTATCGCGGATTACATTCATATCACCCAAACCATTCACAAACACATGTTTTGGTGCGCCTTCTAAGCCGCTGTTTGCCCAATCTACATAGTATTTAACCAATGGTTTAGTTTGGCTATGATAGACCTCTAGGCGTTTTTTCACAGTTTCTTCATGGTCATCTACACGCTGCACCAGGTCTTCACCCGTTACATCATCTTTACCTGCGACTTTTGGCGGGTTGAATTTAACATGGTAGGTACGGCCACTGGCAGGGTGTGAGCGGCGGCCACTCATACGCTCTACAATCGCTTCATCCGGCACGTCGATTTCAACCACGTAGTCAATGCCAACGCCAGCATTCTTCATGGCCTCAGCTTGTGGAATAGTGCGTGGAAAGCCGTCAAATAAAAAGCCGTTAGCGCAATCTGCTTCTTTAATACGTTCACTCACTAGGCCGATAATGACTGCGTCTGGCACTAAACCGCCGCTATCCATAAAGGCTTTGGCTTCCAAGCCTAATGGCGTGCCAGCTTTAACCGCCGCACGTAGCATATCGCCAGTTGAGATTTGTGGAATATTGAATTTTTCACGTAAGTGAGTGGCTTGTGTGCCTTTGCCAGCACCTGGTGCGCCTAAAAGAATAATTCGCAAGATATTTTCCTAACTTTGATGGATTGGAGTTTATTTTGGTAATAATTATATCAGCTCAAACCCGCCTGTGAGATTCATATCTCAACCTTTTCAACTGACTTGTTGGGCGGGGTGTTGTGTGAATAAAGCGTGAAGCCTTACTGTTAACTTGTGGTGAAAGGTGGCGGGGTGTTTAAAGACGTGCTTTACAGGTGAATATCTTCTAAATTTTTACCTGATAGTGCACGGCTAACACTTGCATTCATACGTGCGGCTGCGAACGCTTCAGTGGCATGGTTGAGCGCATCTACCGCATTATGTATGGCTGTGGCATCCTCAGTGGCGGTGAGTAATTGCAGGCGTTGTATTTCTGATTCAATCAATTGCTTTTCTGCATCGCTAATTAAATTGCCATCAACGGTTAATGCGGCTGTAACTGAGCTGATAATAGCGCCGGCACTGACGCGTGCTTCAGCCAGCATGCGTGCTTTCTTGTCTATTTCTGCGCTATTGAACGAGGCTTTGAGCATGTCGGTGATTTCATCTTCACTCAAACCATAAGAAGGTTTAACGGCAATATGCGACTCTATGCCAGTGCTTTGTTCACGGGCAGAAACCGAAAGCAGGCCATCTGCATCTACGGTAAATGTAACGCGGATACGCGCAGCGCCAGCCGCCATCGGTGGAATGCCTCGCAGCTCAAAGCGCGCAAGGGAGCGGCAATCGCTCACTAATTCACGTTCACCTTGTACCACATGAATGCTCATGGCAGTTTGGCCATCTTTATAGGTGGTAAATTCCTGCGCACGCGCAATCGGTAAGGTGCTGTTACGATGGATGACTTTTTCTACCAAGCCACCCATGGTCTCCAGACCTAAAGATAGCGGGGTGACATCAAGCAGTAATAAGTCGTCATCATTTTTGTTGCCAGCTAACATATTTGCTTGAATAGCTGCGCCTAGTGCAACGACTTTGTCCGGGTCTAAATTGGTGAGCGGCTCTTGCTTAAAGTAATCTTGTACCGCATGTCTAAGATGCGGCATGCGCGTAGCACCGCCTACCAGCACGACGCCGTCAATCACTTCAATGCTAAGGTTGGCATCGCGCATGGCTTTACGGGTGGGGGTCAAGGTTTTTGTAACCAGATGCTGCGTAATTTCTACCAATTGTGGCGCGGTGAGTGCAACATCAACCAGCGTGCCATTACTCAAACGGCAAACGATTTGCGCCTCAAAATTATCGGTGAGCCATTCTTTCGCTTGGCGCGCTTTGGTGAGTAACAGCCGCGTATCTTCCTCGCTCAACGGTGCAAAATTGGTGCTACTTTCGCGCACTTTGTCTAATACCCAGCAGTAGATGCGGTGGTCAAAATCGTCGCCGCCCAAGGCTGAATCACCATTGGTGGCGAGCACTTCAAACACGCCTTTGGATAAACGTAGAATAGACACGTCGAACGTGCCGCCGCCCAAGTCGTAAATCACAAACGTGCCTTCAGCGGCGTTATCCAAGCCATAAGCTACGGCCGCAGCGGTAGGCTCGTTGAGTAGGCGCAATACATTGATACCAGCGATGCGTGCGGCATCTTTAGTGGCTTGGCGTTGCGCATCATCAAAGTAGGCCGGGACGGTAATTACGGCGCCTACCAGTTCTCCGCCTAGCGATTTTTCAGCGCGTGCTTTGAGTGTTTTAAGAATTTCAGCTGAAATTTCTACTGGAGTTTTTAACCCGGCACGTGTTTGAATTTGCAATGTACGTGTGGCTTCTGCATCTTTGCCGTCAACAAAGCGATAAGGGATATGTGCTTTATCGGTAATATCATTCAAGCTGCGACCCATAAAGCGTTTGACTGAAACGATGGTATTAACGGGGTCAGTGCTTTGCTGAGCCTGCGCTTCGTGACCGACAACCACGTCGCCATTGGGCATATAGCGTACTACAGATGGCAATAGTGAATGGCCATGATCATCTTGCAGCACAGTACTCATGCTACTACGTACGGTGGCAACCAGAGAGTTAGTGGTGCCTAAATCGATGCCTACAGCTAACCGGTGCTGGTGGGGTGCGGCACTCATGCCTGGTTCAGAGATTTGGAGAAGTGCCATATTTAAGTGATAGATATTAGTCGTTAGTTGGTTGTTAATTGCTTAAGGGTACTTCTCTAAATTCAACTTTTGTCATTATACGGCGTTGCTCACAAAAAATAATTCCTTATATATCAAACACATACTGCGTCAATATTTTTTATTCGCGCCTTGTCTAATTTATCGCACCACTGTTCTGGCTTTAGCCAGTTTACAGTGGTGGTGATGCCAAGAACTGGTAGAAACTTGAATTTATAGAAGTGCCCTTATTCTAGTTGTTCAATAGCTTGGTGGATATCTGCACAAACTTTATCTATAAAAATAAGCTTGCGTGCGGCATCTGTTGCTGATGGGTAATCTTTTTTTGTATCAAACAGCTTGGCTAAGTCAGCTTGTATCGATTTTGACTCAGCTTGTAATTCAGTCATGAGTTGCTCTAAAGCTGGAATATCTTTGGCAGCTTTTGCATCCTCCAATTGTTCACGCCACTCCATCTGCTGCATTAAAAAATTCATGGGCATAGCGGTGTTGGTGTCAGCAATGGCGTTAATGCCTTGAAGCTCCAACAAGTATTTTGCCCGCGTTGCCGGGTTTTTTAGCATGCTGTAAGCTTCGTTTGCTGTCGTAGCCATTTGCATGGACTGCAGTCTTTCGTCAGCAGTAGCGGAAACAAAGCGATCAGGGTGACTCGCCGATTGAATTTTACGAAAATTTACTTCTAGCGACTGAGTGTCAATTTCAAATTGTTCAGGCAAGCCGAAAAGCTGAAAGTAGTTGGTTTGAACGGTTTGCATGCTAAATTGAAATTAAACTGTAAAGCTCTCGCCACAGCCGCACTCATCTTTAACGTTAGGGTTGTTAAATTTAAAGCCCTCGTTTAAGCCTTCTTTGGTAAAGTCCAGCTCTGTGCCATCGATGTAAACCAGGCTTTTCGGGTCAATAATTACTTTTACGCCATGGCTTTCAAATGCGACGTCTTCAGAGTGCATTTCATCAACAAATTCAAGTGTGTAAGCCATGCCAGAGCAACCTGTGGTTTTAACGCCCAAGCGCAGACCAATGCCTTTGCCACGGTTGGCTAGGAATTTTTCAACGCGATCAGCCGCGGTTTGTGTAAGTGTGATTGCCATAATTTTTAACCAACTCTAAAATGTGTGCCTTGGCAGGAGCTGATTTATCCGCGATTTGCAATGTTCATTATCGCGAATAAATTCGCTCCTACACCTAAGTTAAGCCTCTACTTTTGCAGCTTGTTTAGCTTTAATATCCGCCACTGCCGCTTTAATTGCATCTTCAGCTAAGACTGAGCAGTGAATTTTAACAGGTGGCAAAGCTAGTTCTTCAGCGATTTCAGAATTTTTAATCGCATAAGCTTCATCAATGGTTCTACCTTTGAGCCATTCTGTGACTAATGAGCTAGAAGCAATAGCAGAGCCGCAGCCGTAAGTTTTAAATTTGGCGTCTTCAATAATACCGCTGTCATTGACTTTAATCATCAACTTCATTACATCGCCACAGGCAGGTGCGCCGACCATGCCGGTGCCTACATTCGGGTCATTTTTATCTAATGTACCCACGTTACGCGGGTTTTCGTAGTGATCTAAAACTTTGTCTGAATATGCCATTTTATTTCTCCTTTATTGGGGGCTGGGAGCTAGGGGCTGGGGACTAGGGATGAGTAT
>JABFQV010000019.1 GCA_013141495.1 Methylotenera sp.
CGTTATCATCAACTTGTATTTGATAATAAAGCTGGAATTGTTCGCGCTCGAGGGCTTTGCGTAGCTCACCCTCAAGGTTAGCGCGGTTGTTGATGGTTGTCTGCATTTGCGGGTCAAAAAAGCGTAGGGTGTTGCGGCCGGCTTTCTTGGCTTGATACATGGCAATGTCGGCCTGCTTCAATAGTTCATCGATGCCGGATTGATGGTCGTTGAATACAGTGGCGCCGATACTGGACGTGCTGTGGTGTTCATGCTTGCCGAGCTGATAGGGTTGCGATATTGCTTCAAGGATTTTTTCGCCGATAGCCTCCGTTTGCGCGGCGGCCTCTAACGCAACGTCACTTAAGTCTTCCAGCATCACCACAAATTCGTCGCCGCCTAAACGTGCAACGGTGTCGCCTTCGCGCACCGCGGCAGTTAAGCGCGCTGCCACTTGCTGTAATAACAAATCACCAACTGCGTGACCCTCTGTGTCATTGAGTGTTTTAAAGTGGTCAAGATCAATAAACAGCAATGCACCTTCTTTGCCACTGCGCGCGCTAAAGGTGAGTGCCTGCGTCAACCTGTCCAGCAGCAACCGTCGGTTAGGTAAGCCTGTAAGCGAGTCATAATAAGCGAGATTTTTAATTTCCTCTTCTGCCGCCTTGCTCGTGGTGATGTCGGTGAGCGTGCTCACATAGTTGGTAATAACACCTGCTTGGTTTTTAACAGCACTTATTGAAACATGCCCTGGGTAAACATCACCATTTTTGCGCCTGTTTTGAACCTCGCCCTGCCAAGAGCCGTCTTTCTTGACACGATCCCAAATGGCTACATAAAAACTTTCATCCACATTACCTGCCCTGAACATACTCGCGTGCCGGCCAATAACCTCTGCCGCGTTGTATCCAGTCATCTTTATAAAAGACTGGTTGACTCTTAAAATCAAGTGGTTCGCATCCATCACCATCATGCTTTCTTGCGCGTCAAAAGCAGTCGCGGCAATTTTAAGTTCCGTTTCAGATTTTTTACGTTCAGAGATGTCAATAAAAGTAGCAATCGCACCAATGATGACGCCGTCAGTCACAATAGGTTGCGCCCAGTATTCTACCGATATTGCACTACCATCTTTACGCCAAAATACCTCGTCCGCATTATGCACTTTCTGATTACGCTGATAGGCGGCATACATGTGACACGCATCCGCTGGGTAATGGCTGCCGTCCGCATACGAATGATGAATGAGCTCATGCATATGCTGGCCGAGAATTTCACTCTCGCTCTCAAAGCCAAGGATACGCAAGAATGATTTATTCACAAAGGTGCAGTTACCCTGCAGATCTACGCCATAAGCGCCTTCTGCCATTGAGTTTAGCAACAACTGCATTTCTTCCATCGCGTCTTTGATAAGCTGTGTTCTGCTGGCTACTTCATGTTCTAGCCGATTGTTTTGCGCCGAGAGCTCTTGCTCATGCTTTTCAACTTCACTCAACATGAGATTAAACTGGTCGGTTAAGTCGCCTAGCTCGTCATCGGCCACCCGCTCCACCCGTTGTGAATACAGGCGCGCTTTAGCAATGTTTGCTGCACTGCGGGTTAAACGCTCAATCGGTTGCATAATGTCTTTAAGCATACCGCGTATCAACAGCAAACTAAAAATTAGCGCCAATATCATCGCCACGATAGCCGCAGCGATGGAGGCAACAACCTCAACCCAAACCGTGACCATATCTGATTGAATTCTTACCTTGCCCAAGGTTTTTTGATCCAGGGTAACGTTATGTTCAATGGTTACCAGCGCATGCTCACCCAACGCCCACGCCAGCATTTTTCGAACAACACCTGTAAGCGCGGCGACATTATCTTCACCGCCTCGTTGCCTCAATGTCCTCTGCGCTAAAACCTTGCCTTGCTCGGTGAGTATCTCAGCGTAAACAATGTCCTGATTGGGCGCCAGCGCATTCAGCGTTTCTTCCAATACGCTTTTATCATTAAACAATAATGCGGTTTGGCTATTTAATGCCGTGATTTCTGCAAGCACTTTTAACTCTGCCGTCGCCTCAGCACGCTCGGTGGCAATTTTGTAAACCGCGCCAAACATAAATGTAACAATGAGCGCCACCACAACTGCCGCCATGGCTAAATACCTGATTTCACCGCGGATGGTTTTTTGCTGTGTCATCACGTTATTGCATCACCTTGCGGGCAACGCGCAGTAACTTAGAGCTTATAAATAGCTGTGCATTTTTTGCCTGCGCATAATTCACATCAAAAGCTAGCCGTTTGTTATCTAAAAATAGCCCGATCATAGCGCCTGCATTGAAAAAATCGAGGTTGTCGGTCACCGTCAACACTGGCATTTTCTCTAGCTTTTTAAGCAGCTCGGCAGGGTTATCAAGGGCGGAAACATCGATAAAAAGTATTTGGCAGTGTTGCGCGTTATCTATGTTGGACAAATAGGACAAGGTAATTTGAACGCTACCGCTTGCGTTTTTGGTGATTTGTTGCAACGCGCCGCCAAAGCTATCATTACCTAATACACATATCCTGACTGCATTATTTACGTGAGTAGGCCAAGTTGTAAGCGTAGCGAAGTTATATAAATAAGCCGCCTTCATTTGATACTCAGGAACAGGCTCCGCAACGGCTACACGTGGCAGGCTAAACAGCGCAACCACAAATACCCAGCTCAAAAATAAGCGCGTCAGTTTCATTGAAAGTCGTAGGTCATGCGCAACCAGTAACTACGGTCGTCTTGTGGAATAGTCGTCATAGGGTTGTTGCCGCGCAGATTACTTCTAGGTGCAACCTGACTGTAATCACGATCAAACAAATTACGTATGCCGAACGCAAGCCCTAAGTGAGGTAGCAATTTGTCTGCCGTAATGGTTAAGTTAGCCAGGCTATAACCGCCAGTTACATTATTTGCTTCAGTTTTACGTTCACTATAACTTTGAACTTCAAAAGCAGCACGCCATCCCTGACTCCAAAACGGAATAGATAGATTGGCTTTTGCTACCTGACGCGGCGCATTGACTTGCCAACTGCCCTTAGCATTGGTTGCATTTTGTGCGGCAGCGCTCACTCTAAAGCGCACATTGTTATGCCAATGTTTTTCAAGCTCAAGCTCAGCACCATTGGACTCACCACCACTTCTGTTATTAAATTGTAACTTGCCTGCAGTGGGCACATTCCAAATGTAATCGTCTGTTTGGTAATGGTAAATTGACCCCAGCAAGCGTGTATCTTGATCAAAATGATGCTCAATCACCAGCTCGGTAGCATCCACACGCTCAGGCTTCAGGTTAGGGTTAGTCAATTGCGCGTCATTATCAGTGTAGTACTTCTCAAACGGACTAGGCCTTCTGTAAGCAATACTTCTTGAAAGCTTAAATGAGGTTGTATCAAAGGGCTTGTAAGTTAAGGCAAGCCGCGGACTTAGCTTTTCAGTACTATGGCCAACTTTATCCTGATTTGAATCAAAACGTGCACCTATGTTGGCTACCCAATATCGGTTAAAACTGATTTCATCTTGTAAATAAAAGCTTAATGTTTTTTCATGTGTATTTAATTCACTGACTGGTGTCGTTATCTTTTGCTCAAAATCATAGCGAAACTCACTACCAAACAAGATGCGCTGATTTTTAAACCATGACCCCACGAACTGCGCGTTTAGGCCCCACCACTGACCGTCGGAGGCTTCATTCCAGGGCGTGCCGTAAGTAGCTAAACCACGATAACCATAATGCCCATAATAGCCATTGAGTGACATCTGAACAGATTGACTTAATTGCCTATCGTGTTTAAGGCTGGCTTCTAGGCTGGTATCTTCATAATTGTACGGCGCATTAAAATCCGCACCGTATGGCGCGGTTGGAACATCTTTTTTTCGGGTTGAATAAGCCACTTGTGCCACCCATTCACTCCATTCCACCTTGCCAAACAGGTGTCGGCTTTGCTGATCATCCAAGTTGTGGGCAACGCCTCCACTCCCATGGTTGGCATTGGCAAAGTAATGATCTTGCCCATCGCTATTAAAACCAGAAGCTGAAAAAAGCACTTCAGCGCCATTATCCAATCGCTTACCATAATTGATTTTGGCGTCACGGCCGCCATAGCTCGATACTTCGCCCACAACCTGCAAACCGTTGATGTCATGCCCTTGCTTGGTAATGATATTGATAATGCCGAAAAATGCATTGTTTCCATAAACGGCCGAGCCGGGACCTGACACATATTCCACCCGCTCAATCATTGATGGATCAATGATGCCGGTATAAGCCAAGCCAGCGCTATTGTAGATATTATTATTGATCTGGCTACCATCGAGCAGCAGCATAATACGCCCGGTAAAGTCACCTGGGCGCCCAAACCCACGGCCGCCTAAAAATGAGTAGGCTCGATCGTTGGTAATATAAAGTCCACGCATGCTCTCCAGTATTTCAGCGAGGGTATGGTAGCCGTAGGCTTTAATATCCTCTGCCGTTACGATGCTGACAGCTGAAGGCGCGATACTGATTTGATTGGCAATTTTAGACGCGCTTTGCACGTTCATCGTCACCAATTGCTCGATTGGAATTTGCGTGAGATCGCCTTGATTGCGGACATCAGCATCCTCAGCCAACGCTTGAGTGGTAGCAGTTAGCATGACTAAACAACAATAGATGAAACTGTTAAACCGCAATATTGCTACCCCCAAACTCAGCTGTCAGGATTACGCTATGGTGTAATGCCATGGCATTACACCCACATAGTATTATGCTTGGATGATTTACTCAAGACAGACAATCACTGACATTCATCTATAACAAGCATTTTTCCACGAAAAACCGTTTTTAGGATTAAGCTAAATGTTCCCTTAGCGCATACTTCTAATGGAAGCCGTCACACAACTATATGATTTACAATAACTTTAGAATGGTTTTTGAATAAAGTTAACCGTATAATTTTAATGTGAAATTTAGCCTGAATTTTTAGCTAAATGATGGGTACTGATAGATAACACTAACTAACGTCATGCTGAGCAGCGCGAAGCATCCAGCAGCATCACTTCAAAAACCTCTGGATGCTTCGCGCTGCTCAGCATGACGGGATTTGAGTTTCTAGGTTCAATGGAAAATCTGGGATTAAGCCAAGTCAGCTCATTTGGTACTGACTCAACTTATACCAAAGCGAGCGTTCGCTAATTTCCAGCAACTTGGCGGCACGGCTTTTGTTACCGTTGGTTGCCAGCAAAGCCTCTGCAATTAAACGCCGCTCTAAAATTTCTACCGCATTGGGTAGCGCAAAGGTATTGGTTGCATTGGTTGCGACCTCTGATATTACTGCTGACATTACGTGCTCACTCGTCATTTCAGCAGGTAAATGTTGCGGCATAATAGTTTGATTGCCGCTAATAATCGCCGCGCGCTCCAGTACGTTTTCTAACTCGCGCACATTACCTGGCCAGTCATACTGCATTAAGGCATTAACGACCATCGCTGAAATATCCACATGGCGCTTGGCTAAAAAGTGGTGTGCTAATGCGTCAATGTCTGATTTTCGATCTTTTAGTGCGGGTAAATCGATGCGAAACACATTCAAGCGGTAATATAAGTCTTCACGCAACTTGCCTTCTTTAATCGCATCGCTCGGGTTGCGGTTAGTGGCGGCAATCACGCGAATATCCACTGAAATAGGCCGACTGCCACCTACGCGCTCAATGATTACGCAAGGTGCTAAAGGACAAATCTCGCTAGCCACTTACGTGGGGTTTCTTACGCAAGCTTATCACCACGTAAAGCACACCGCGCCACTGCTCATGGCGTGTGGCGGGCGTTTACCCGCACATTATGAATGGCTACGTACCGCTATTGGTGAGTATATTGAAGAAGAAATGGGACATCAGGAATGGGTGCTTAACGATATTGCCGAATGCGGTGATGATAAAGAAGCTGTGCGCGCCAGCAAAACAGCGGCAACTAGCGCCAGCATTGCTACGGAGGTCATGATTGCTTACGCTTACGACATGATTAACCGCGTCAATCCGATTGGCTTTTTTGGCATGGTACTCGTGCTGGAAGGCACCAGCACCGCAGTTGCCACGCGGGCAGGTGAAGCCTTAATGCAAAGTTTGAACTTACCTAAAAAAGCTTTTAGCTACCTACTATCTCACGGCTCACTTGATATCAGCCACGTGTCATTCTATGAAAGTTTAGTGAATCAAGTCACCGATACAAACGACCAAGCCATGCTGATTCATAGCGCAAAAGTTTTTTATAAACTCTATGGCGATATTTTCCGTACAATAGACGCTGAATTTATGCAAAACTAGCAGCCTGTCGGACTTAAAGAGTCGAAGCGAGAATTTGACTGTACGAGGGCAGATTTTTCCGATTTTGCAGGTCAATAGTTATTCTATTGACTAAAAAATCGGTGAAATATGAACCGTTCAGGCAAATTTGTAGCCGATTTCCTTTAAGTCCGACAGGTTGCTAGGGAAGCACTTATCGGGAGCATGGCTGTGCAACTAAAAAACAAGCGAATTTTACTCACAGGTGCCACGGGCGGCATTGGCAAACATTTGGCACTTTTATTGGCCAGAAAAGGAGCCAAGCTTGCAATCGTTGGCCGTGATACGGACAAGCTAGAAGCGCTAGCCAATCAAATTGCTCAAAAGGGCATGGCCGCAGAGCAAATTATTGCTGATTTTGAGATGATTGGATCCGCCGAAAGGGTGGCAACCGAAGCGTTAGAGAAACTTGGCGCAGTAGATATTTTAATCAACAACGCGGCCATTCTTGATTTTATTCAATTTGAAGATCAAACCCCTGAACGCATTGCACAGATGATACATATCAATGTCACCGCGCCCGTTCAGCTGGCGCGCGCGTTATTGCCACATTTTAAAGCCCGCAACCAAGGCCATTATGTAATGATAGGCTCTATTTTCGGCTCAATCGGGTTTCCATATTATGCAACTTATTGCGCCACTAAATTTGCCGTGCATGGTTTTTCGCAAGCCTTACGCCGCGAGTTAGTGGATACCAACATCGGCGTTACCTACATTGCACCACGCGGCGTAAATACACAAATGAATGATGCCGCCACACTCGCCATGCTCGCCAAAACCGGCGGCAATTTAGATGAGCCTGAAAAAGTGGCGGCTATTGTAGTCAATGCGTTAGAAAATGAAAAACAAGAAGTGTTTATTGGCCAACCCGAGTCATTTTTTGCTTGGCTCAACGGTGTACTGCCGCAAGCCGTAAATATCGGCTTAAAAAAACAAGCTAGGCTGGCCAAAAACTATGTCACCAGAAACCTAAAGTAGCATAGCTAAATCAGGTTTGTGCCTGCTGATAAATGATTCAGGCTAAAAGTACAACACCACTGGAAATACAGTGACGGCCAATACCAATATGAGCCAATCCATACCCCAGCGCTCAAGATGCCCTGTGAAATGCAAAAAAAGCGTTGCGATTGCAACGACGTAATATGCTAAATAAATAGTCAGTGCCATATACCCACCAATACAGTTGTGTAAGTTCTTACCCATCGCTAGTTTAGCAAAAATTATTTAACAACGCTTAATTTTAATCATACGTTAAAGCCCTTGTTGCATAGACAACCTAATCGGCGCTCTTGTCTTTTCTTTAAACATCCTGTTTTAAATCACAAATTTCAAACGAATAACTTGACTTAAGCACTTGGTTTTATTGCCGTTCTAGCGTATATTTCTCCCATTGCTAGGGGTCTGTATTTTAACCAAAATACAGTGAGACACACCCTTTGAACCTGATGCGGATCATACCGCCGTAGGGAAGCACTTTACATGCTTCCCTGATGATTTGATGTGGGCGAAGCGACTAACGCTTTCCTGCAAATTGAACCAATAGGGAAGCGGCTTCACTGCTCCCTATCTTATTTTGGAGCTATACAGTGAACGCAACTGATAAAGAATTAAGCAAAAACCTCGCAAAATTTTCAACTGCCACCGCCGAAGTTGACCCTGCCACCACGCAGGCTTTTGCTAAATCACGCAAAGTCTATATTGAAGGCAGTCGGCCAGACATTCGCGTACCATTTCGTGAAATTTCATTAAGCGATACGCCATCTATGTTTGGCGCAGAAAAAAACCCACCGGTCATGGTCTATGACACCTCTGGTCCTTACACTGACCCAGATGTAAGCATTGACATCCGTAACGGCTTGCCCGCTTTGCGCGCAGCATGGATTGCAGAGCGCAATGACACCGAGCAATTAGATGGTCCCAGTTCAGATTTTGGTGTTGCCCGTAAAAATGACCCTGCACTGACAGAAATGCGTTTTAACTTAACACGCCAGCCATTACGCGCTAAAGCGGGCATGAACGTAAGCCAAATGCACTATGCACGCAAAGGCATTATTACCCCTGAAATGGAATACATCGCCATCCGCGAAAATCAACGCCGCGAAAACATGAGCGAGCTGCTACAAACGCAACATGCAGGCCAAAACTTTGGCGCGAGTATCCCCAAAGTGATTACCCCTGAATTTGTGCGCGATGAAGTCGCACGTGGCCGCGCCATTATTCCAATGAACATCAACCACCCAGAAATCGAGCCGATGATTATTGGCCGTAATTTCTTGGTAAAAATTAACGCCAACATTGGCAACTCGGCACTTGGTTCCAGCATTAGTGAAGAAGTTGAAAAAATGGTGTGGGGTACGCGCTGGGGCGGCGATACCGTGATGGATTTATCAACAGGTAAAAACATTCATGAAACCCGCGAGTGGATTATCCGTAACTCACCCGTGCCAATCGGCACTGTGCCTATCTATCAAGCCTTAGAAAAAGTAGATGGCAAAGCTGAAGACTTAACTTGGGAAATTTTCCGCGATACGTTAATCGAACAAGCTGAACAAGGCGTGGATTACTTCACTATTCATGCCGGCGTGCGCTTGGCTTACATCCCGATGACGGCAAAACGCATGACCGGCATTGTGTCGCGTGGCGGCTCAATTATGGCTAAATGGTGTTTAGCGCATCATAAAGAATCATTCCTGTATGAGCATTTTGAAGACATCTGCGACATCATGAAAGCCTATGACGTAAGCTTTAGTTTAGGTGACGGCTTACGCCCAGGCTCGATTTACGACGCCAACGATGAAGCGCAATTTGCCGAACTCATCACACTAGGTGAACTCACACAAATCGCCTGGAAACACGACGTACAATGCATGATTGAAGGCCCAGGCCATGTGCCTATGCATTTAATTAAAGAAAACATGGAGCTGCAGCTGGAGCATTGCGGTGAAGCCCCATTCTATACATTAGGCCCATTAACTACCGACATCGCACCGGGTTATGACCATATCACATCAGGCATCGGTGCCGCCATGATAGGCTGGTACGGCTGTGCAATGCTGTGCTATGTAACCCCGAAAGAGCATTTAGGTCTGCCAGACAAGGAAGACGTACGCGTCGGCATTATTACTTACAAAATCGCGGCACACGCGGCTGACTTGGCAAAAGGCCACCCCGGCGCACAGATTCGTGACAACGCCTTATCTAAAGCGCGCTTTGAATTTAGATGGGAAGACCAATTTAACTTGGGGCTTGACCCAGAAAAAGCCAAAGAATTTCACGATGAAACACTACCGCAAGATGGCGCAAAACAAGCGCATTTTTGCTCAATGTGTGGCCCACATTTCTGCTCAATGAAAATCACACAAGATGTACGTGACTACGCCGCTAATTTGAACATTTCAGAACAAGAAGCGCTCACAAAAGGCATGCAAGAAAAATCAATTGAGTTTGTGAAAAAAGGCAGCGAGGTTTATCAAAAGGTTTAACGCCACCTAAATTGCATTGCGCTTACGCGGGCAATACCAAATAAAAAGGCAGGCCGGAGTGGCTTGCCTTTTTTATTTGAAGCATTCTATTCTTTTAGAACTGAATGGCTACGTATCCAATTAGCAAAGTCTTGCTCGGTGATTTCACCCGCTGCAACATCGAGCATAGTCAGCACTTTTTCAGCATCAGTTGCTAATAAAGTAAAGCCATTTAATCTTAAAAAAAGCATTGTCGCAACAAAGGCGGTTCGTTTATTACCATCAATAAAAGGATGGTTACGTGCAGTGCCATAACCGTAACTAGCAGCTAGTTCAGCCGCATCTGGCACCCCATAAGCCGCAAGATTTTCAGGCCGTGCCAACGCAGATTCCAACAAAGTAAGGTCACGCACACCGCTCAAACCACCGTGATCCGCTAACTGCTCATCATGCACAGCCGACACTATGCCAATTGGCAACCACACCCATATCGCGGCTGTCATTTTGCCAACTCACGTAGCACCGCACGGTTTTCCTTCATGATTTCACGGGCAACTTTCATCTGCGCCTCAAATTCTTCGTCATGGGGCGTAATACGATAGCCATCAGGGCTTTCGCTAAGAAAAATCTCATCACCCTTGCCCACTTTGAGTTTAGCTAAAAACTCTTTAGGCAAAATCACCCCAAGTGAGTTACCTATTTGCGTAAGTTTTAATGTTGTCATGGCATTTCCCTCAATTAAGCATAAGTACGTTATAACAATTGTTATAATATTGCTTTGCACTAAGCCTGTAAAGCAGAATGCTAGACTTAGCATCATTCTTTATGAATAGGCTACCTGCCAGAAACCTGTAAGAAAAAAAATTAAGTTTGTAAAAAAGGCAGTGAGGTTTATCAGAGGGTTTAGCTTAAATATTCACTCAATAAAAAGCCTGAGAGATGATCTTGCTTTTTACTACTTTCGCCTCTTAGTTCAAAACTGTGTACTACTTAAACAATCTGAAACCAAAGTATTCACTTGTTGCTCAGGCAAAACGCCCAAAAGCTTAACTCCACCAGCCAAGTTAAGCTTTTTCATAGCCTCACGAATTAACGTACGCTCAAAGAGTTTTTTATCTGAATGGTAAGATTCATGCAATTTTCTTAAAATAGCTGAAAATACATTTAAGCATTGCGCTGTCGTTGGCCTCTCGACAATGTTAGCTCTAACGTCAGATTGATATAGCAATGTCGTTAAAGCATCTTCTAAGCTTAACCCGTGCGTGCGGTTACAAAGTGCAGCCATCCACCACAGCCTTGAGGCCGCATTATTTCTTTCTATGCCACGGTTTGCTATGCAGAAAAAATGGTCTTTTATAAACTTAACGGCTGCCATGTCATCCGCAGGAATCACCCATCTAGCGCGCGTGTAAGGTAACAAAACCGTATGGGTTAAATATACCCACAGTCGCGCATCACGCGCATGAAAATGCGTGAGATTTTTCATCGCCTCAAAAATCAATATGCAATTTTTTACTTCGGCTTCATTTTTATTTGCAGGCAATAATTTTTTTAATTTTGCATCATCTATTTCAAATGCGACCTCAAAGTAATGGTCGGTATTATTCGCTTCAAAATCAAAGTTTCCTGTGCGGTATTGTGCCAAATTGTTGGCAATATCTAACTCAAGTTCTTTCAAGTATTTTTCTTTAAAAAAGCGCGCGTTCATGCTTAGTCTTCCTTCTGCACTAATACATATTCATTTAAACGTTTAAGTGGTTGCATCATCATTTGCTGTGCAATCACATACGCATCATCCATTTCTAAATTGCAATTTTTGTTATGTGCATGCTTCATAAAAACTTGCGCCCATTTTCTTTCAATATATGGGTTCTCAGGGTCTTTAAGTTTTTGTATTGCCTCTGTTACTGCACCAAAATAGATAGAATTCACCAGTATCACTTTATTTTTTGTGCTACTACTGCGCGCAGCATCAATTATGCGCTTAGTTTCAGTGCTTAAAATAATCTGAATATGTTCACTATCAAAATCAACCCGCCAAGAATCATTTGGCTGGTCTTCTTTTTGCACCAAATCAAGCACAGAGGTTATGGGCTTAAACGATTCTTGGTCAAAATACACCAAATAAGCTTCATCTTGCGCCAATACATCGCCCACATTAAATGTAAACGTTGCCACGCCAAATTCGGGGTTGATATCTGGCGAGCTAAAATTTTCAATTGTTTTGTTAGCAACTACATAAGGGTTTACAACAACAGCCCCTTTTAAGTCGCCCATTGCATAGCTGGCCTGTGTTTTACGCTCATGACTGCGAATCATGTGCTGAAAATATGTATCTCTACATGAAACCATTGCCACAAACTCAGCATTACCTAATTCAACTTGTTTTAAAATTTCAGACGACGAAATGGCAAAGCTCACATCAACCAAAATGGTTTGTTTTTCAGTTTTAAAGTTTACGGTTGTTTGAAAATCACAATCAAGATAATCATCACTATCTGGGCGCAACACAGGATAAGGAAACGCCTTGTATTCATCAAATTTCATAAGCCACCACCTTTAGCGCACCTAAATACTCTTGTTTCATGCTAATTTCAATTTCAACACGTTGCCCCTTTATCACCTCTAAAGCCACACCTGCGTCTTTGAGTAAGCCAACGCTTGTGTTGTGTATGGCAACTACATATTCTGCATCTGCCCCAACTTGCAACATTTTTAGCTGAATCATGCCTGCTTTAGTCGGAGTAAAAAATACTTTGCGTGATTTCCCACTCTGCATAATGGCGCGTATATTTTGCAATGCAACCAATGATTTTGTAGGGTTATCACCCGCACCTTTTTGTTTTGGATTGTCTGGTTGCGTTACTGTAGAACCATGATGCTCAGCGTCATCATCACCACCTAAGTCTCCATCATCTAAGCCCAAACCAGCATCTAAACCAGCTTTTGTACTTGCAAGTGATTTAGACTTCATTTGCTTAGCGCGAATAATAATATTACCTAATGGGTCGGCTTCTTCATTATTTTTGCCACCACCTGATTCGTTTTCATCACCAAAAAATTCTTTTAACTCGTCAATAGAAGTAATTTCTGAAACGGGGTCTTTTGCATGACGTTCTAACGCTTTACGAACCATTGTGGCAATTTCTTTAAGCGCTTTTTTGCCTTTTATTTTCTCTGCTTTATCTAGCAATAATTCAGGCTCAAAATCATCATGCCTTGGTGGCTCCATCGCCCGTAATAAGCCATTACCCGCTTCTGAACCACATGTAAATACAGCCGAAAACTCTTTGAAATCTGAGAAGCTTTTTAAGCCAGCAATGCTTTCGGAAATGAACATGCCATTTCTTAAAATGCATACTTTTTTAGGTAAATTTTCCCCTAGTAATATTTTTAAATCACAATACCCAAGTGTGGCAGTTTGGCTAGATTCAGTTAAATTGGATTTTAGTGCCTTTAAATAGTTGTAGCGATTATTAAAGCGCTCTATATCTTCTTTTTCTAAATCTCCCACATTAAATTCGTTTGTGATATTTTTTTCATTAAAATATTCATCAATAGTCGTTGCATCAAGCCTATATTGATCATCTATATTGACGACCAACTTACCATCATTAATAGCCCCAAAGAAGTTTTCCATAACTGACATTGTTAGTAGTTTTTGCCAATTTTTAGGCTCATCAAAGCATAGAATGCTAAGCTTAGTACCAGTTTTTTGTTCTTTATCCCTAGCTAGCCAGCCTGGCAAAGTAACGTCGAAATTAACAATAGGCTGGCAACGACTTTTAATTCCCCAAAAACCTAACCCTTGTTTTCTTTCCACCCCAACATCATGAGACATTAGAATAGAGCGTCCTTGTGTTAACTGTGTAAGTTCACCATCAATACTTTTTGAAATACTTGAAACGAAGACTGTACGCAACTTTGAAACTGCATAAGGTGCAAATTTGCCTATGCCGTATGAACCCCCTGCTGTTTTAGAGTCTTTAACTGACTGACCTTTTGCTTTCATAAAAGCATAAAAAGGTGTGCCATTTTCAGATGGGCCACGCATCCCAAGTGTATTAAAGTCTGAGATTTCCAATACAGATATTTCTTTTTTCTTAAGCTCTTCTTTAGCAGCTTTAAAGAAAGATTCTGCTTTAACACCTTCTTTTGATGCGCCTAGTGAGCAATGGTGAACAATGTCTCTAAACTCATCAATGTTGGGAATTTGTTCAGTTGAGATTTTATTAAGTTTTATTCTTACAGAAACAGCCTTGTTTATATCATCAGATGCATCAAGTGCATTCTGTATAACTTCTCGAGCCAAGTGCTTAACTGGACTTCCTCTGAAATGCTCTATTCCAGGTTCGTTAAAACCATCCCATTGATCTGAATCATCAGTAGGGTGATGCCACCCGATAACATTGCTCACTTATTGCGCTCCTTGTCTATTTTTTCTCTTATAGATTTTGCCAACAATGCTACTACAGGCACTGAAACTGAATTTCCAACTTGAGTGTAACGCTTATTTCTACCTAAACTTTCGGGAAATTTAAATGTGCTAGGAAAACCTTGTAATTTTAAACATTCATACTCAGTTAATTTTCTGAGTCCATTTTTATCATGAATAAATGGCACATTATGCCCACCCAGCCCCATGTTTGCTGTAAGTGTAGGGCATTGATTAGGTTCTTTTACTCGAACCAAATATTTCCTGAGCTGATAAATACAATTTTTGTCATCAACTTCATCGCTAATCATTTTGTGATAGCGATTTTCTTCATGTAGATAGTATTCATCATCTTGCTCTCCCGCAAAATCAATATAATCTGTCAATTTTTTTTCTTCTGTAAATGTGACAGCTGGAAAATTTAGCCGACCATTTTTAAAATGGTCGATTGAAAACGCAACCATAAACAACCTATTACGCTTTTGTGGCAATGGCGTTAAATCAAAACAGTCGAGTTCTGCTGAGCTTGATTCTCTAAACCAATAACCTAATCCCTTAAGCTCTTTGCTTACCTCTAAAAACCACGCACCACCCTCGCCATTACGTAAGTGTGGTGAGTTTTCTAACACTATTACAGAAGGCTTTTTATCGCCGAACTCTTTAACAATTCTAATGATTTCATAAAAAAGTTTACCTCTGTCATCCTCAAAGCCTTTACGTTCACCCGCCATAGAAAAACTTTGACATGGGAAACCAGCGTGCAATAAGTCTACGGGCTCCAATTGATGAGTTTTAACTTTAACGTCTTTAATGCTTGCAGGAACATCACCGTCCATAACAATACGAACACCGCTAATGTTGTGTTGATATGTTTGAACTGAGGCTGAGTTATTCTCAATCGCCCAAACAGTTTTAATGCCAGCCTGTGCAAATCCTAAACAAAATCCACCAATACCCGCAAACAGCGCACCTGCTTTTAATTCATTTTGTTGCATTTTAATTATTCAGTTTCATCTAAAACGAAAGTCTTTTTATTGGAAATATTGGAATTCGAAAAAGCATGTTTAACATCATCAAGCTCTTGCTGCAATGCTTTGATAATTTTTTTCGCTTGCTGTTCAGTATATTCATAATTTTGCTTATTCGCCAAATTGCCAATAAGTTGAATATCTTTAATGGTTTTATTAACTCTTTTATTTGCGAGCTCAATAAATTTTATTGATTTATTCTTCATAATTGAAATATACACTACATTTCAATTATGAAGAATATATTTAATTAATTATCTTCAATTATTTTGTTAACATTATTTTTAATGAGCGTTGTTTCTTAGCTACCTCCATAAAACCAGTTAAATACACAAATCTTGCCGCAATAATTCTCATTTTTATGTCATTTTGTTACCTGCGGAGATGAGGGTTATTAAATCCGTAGGGAGCTACACTTTTATTTGTTAAAATAGCCTTACAAATTAAATGAATGCAGATTATTTTGACCACACTTAAACTCAGCAAAAAATCCGGTAGCGAGCCTGTTAAATCCAACAAAGCCCCAGTACGGCGTACGGAGGTTGCCAAGCGTGACCGTAGCGTGGCAGCGCCTAAAGCCGCGGTGCCTACTAGAGCAGAGCCACAGCCAGTGCGGCAGGATCCAGCGAACCGTGCGCCAGCCAACCAATCACCAGCCAAAGCGGGGCAGCGTAATCATCGTTTTGATGGCAAGTCACATCAATCAACTTCAGCGGATGCGGCGCCAAATGAGCGCAAGCCTTATGAGGCAAGGCAGTCCGACAATAGTCACGAACCTAGGCAAGCTAGACCAGCAGGTACTGATACGCGCACCACGCCACGCCCTGATAAAAACGAGCCGCAATATCGCCAAGCGCCGCGCCGTGGTGGCAAGGTGCGTGATGGTTATGATGCGGTTGCTACGCCGCAATATGGCGCTGCCGCAAAGGCCGCTTATAAATCGACTGCTATTAGCACTGATTTACCACGGCTTTCAAAGGTGATGGCGGAGCGTGGTATTTGCTCCCGTCGCGAGGCGGATGAGTGGATTATGAATAGCTGGGTGATGGTGGACGGCGTGATTATTGACACGCTAGGTTCGCGTATTAACCCAGACGCTGAAATTGTGATTAGTAGCTATGCGCATGAGGTGCAATCAGAGTTAGTCACCATTATTTTGCATAAGCCCGTGGGTTATGTGAGCGGGCAGGCGGAGGATGATTACCAACCGGCGATTGTACTGGTGCACCCCGACAACGAGTGGCTAGATGACCCTGAGTTAAATCAACACCACGCTAAAGAATTTCAGCGTCGGTTTTTGCATGGCTTAGCCCCTGCTGGTCGCTTAGATATTGACTCTACAGGGATGTTAGTGCTCACTCAAGATGGCCGCGTGGCACGCCATTTAATTGGTGAAAACTCAACCGTAGAAAAAGAATATCTGGTGCGCGTAGAGGGTAATTTAACTGAAGCCAACATGAAGCTGCTTAATTTTGGTTTAAGTTTAGATGGCGAAAAACTTAAGCCAGCTAAAGTGAGCTGGCAAAATGAAGATCAATTACGTTTTGTATTACGTGAAGGCAAAAAACGCCAAATTCGCCGTATGTGTGAAATGGTCGGTTTGCACGTGGTGGGTTTAAAACGCGTGCGTATTGGCAGTGTAAACTTAGGCAAATTACCTGTTGGTCAATGGCGTTATTTGCGCAATGATGAGCGGTTTTAAGTGATACTTAAACTTTAAAAAATCAAAGGGAAGCATAATGGGATTGTTTGATAGTTTAGCAGGTGCGGTTCTAAGCAAAGCAGGTGGCGATAAAGGCGCTATGGTGCAGGTGGCCATGGATTTATTTAACCAAAATGGCGGTCTTGAAGGTGTAATTGAGAAATTCAAAGCAGGTGGCTTAGCCGAGCAGGCAGCATCTTGGGTGGGCAAAGGTGAAAATCTACCAATCTCAGCTGAACAAATCTCACAAGTACTGGGTAGTGACGCCGTCGCTGGCATAGCAGCAAAACTAGGCATGGATACTAACGACATCAGCAATAAAATCGCAGAATATCTGCCTCAGGTCATTGATAAAATGACGCCTGATGGCGAAGTAAACGCTAACTCAGGCAGTTTAATGAGCGCAATTCTGGGCATGATGAAATAAAAAACATGGATTTCATTCTACTGCTTAAGGCTGCCATTCTTGGCATTGTTGAAGGTGCAACCGAGTTTTTGCCTATCTCCAGCACGGGTCATCTGATATTGGCAGGTGATTTGCTCAATTTTATGGATCACGAAAAACGCAATGTGTTTGACATTGCAATTCAGCTAGGCGCTATTTTGGCAGTCGTGTGGGAATACCGCACGCGCTTTGTCAGCACGTTTGCAGGCATCGGGCGCGACCCCGTTGCCAACCGCCTCATCATCAATCTGGCTATTGCTTTTCTGCCGTTGGCAATTTTAGGGTTAACGTTTGGCGACAAAATAAAAGCTTACTTATTCAAGCCGGTTCCTGTCGCCACCGCATTTATTGTTGGTGCGTTTATTATTTTATGGGCTGAAAAACGTAACCATACCGTCACCATCGAAACGGTGGATGATATTCGCCCCATCGATGCGCTAAAGCTCGGCTTTGCGCAGGCGGTAGCCCTGATTCCAGGCATGTCGCGTTCGGGCTCTACCATTATCGGTGGTTTGTTTTTTGGCTTGTCTCGCAAGGCAGCGGCCGAATTTTCGTTCTTTTTAGCAGTGCCTACCCTAGGGATTGCTTCTATTTACTCCATGTATAAAGATCGTGCCTTATTGAGCATAGATGATATCGGCATCTGGGTTACGGGTTTTATATTTGCTTTTATTAGCGCTATGATTGCAGTGCGTGCGCTTATTCGCTATGTTAGCCATCACGACTTTACGATTTTCGCCTGGTATCGGATTGCCTTTGGTGTCATTGTATTGATCACGGCTTATACTGGATTGGTCAACTGGACTGTGCATTAAATAAAGCGTTTGCAATGCTGACTAGGAAATCAACGAATCGTCAGCAATAAATTTGAGATGGGTGAATCAATGAAAAAATTACTGAAATATGGTTTATTTGGTTTAGGCGGCATCATTGTATTGTTGCTTTTAGTGGTAGCAATCGTTGCCGCGACCTTTAACCCGAATGATTACAAACCGCTGATTATCAAACTGGTAAAAGAAAAAAAAGAACGCACCCTCAATATTGAAGGCGATATCAAACTGGCTTTTTGGCCAAAAATTGGTGCAAATTTAGGCAAAGTCTCTATTTCCGAGCATCAATCAGACAAAGAGTTCGCGTCCATTCAAAGCGCACAAGTGGCACTGGCCTTATTGCCGCTACTTAAAAAACAGCTTGTAGTAGATACGGTGTACATTGATGGCGCAAATGCCAACATTATTAAATACAAAGATGGCAGCACTAACTTTGATGATTTACTCAGCAAAGACGATGAAGAATCGCAAGACATTAAATTTGATGTGGATGGCATTAAGGTCACTAATTCTGCACTGACCTACACGGATGAAGGTTCTGGCGCTAAATACGCACTCTCAAAATTCAACCTATCTTCTGGCCATATCGCCTTGGCTGAACCAGTTGATTTAGCCACAGACTTTGCGCTTGTTGCCAATCAACCTGAAATTTCCGCTAGCGCTAAGCTCAAAGGTAACTTTTTGGTTGACCCTGAGAGCAAGCACTTTGCGGCAAAAGGGCTGGATGCCTTAATTAAAGGTGATTTATTAGGCGGCAAGGATGTAGAAATTACGGTGAATGGTGACGTTGATGCCAAACCTGAAACGCATGAATTTTTGATTGATCGCTTAAAGCTGGCTGTTTCTGGGCAATTTAATGGCGCTAAGCTCAATTTAGACTTAAATGCACCTGAATTAGTCGCACAAAAAGATGAAGTCACTGGCAAAAAAGTAACGGTGAGTTTATCGCAAGATAAAGCCGGCGATACTTTCAAGGCAAACTTAGTGTTGGCTGACATTAAAGGCTCACCGAAAGCCTTGCAAAGCAGCGGCATTAGCGGCGATATTGCTGGCGTACAAGGCAAGCGCACCATTAACGGTAAGTTTTCTTCACCCTTTAACGGTAATCTTGAAAGCCTGATTTTCGATTTACCTAAATTCACTGGTAATGTAGATATTAAAGACCCTGCTATTCCTAACGGTAGCGCCAAAGTGAATTTTGATTTAAGTTTGCACGCTGATGCTAAACAAGAATTAGTAAATAGTAAGTTCATGATGAACGTTGATAACACCAAACTGAATGGTCAGGTTGCTGTTGCTAACTTTAAAAAACCGAATATTCAGTTTAATTTAAACGCCGATACTTTGGATTTAAACAAACTACTAGGCGCTAGCACTAAGAAAGCTGAACCTAAAAAAACCGACCCTGCAAGCCAAAAACCTGCCGATCTATCTGCATTAGCAAATCTGTTACTAGATGGCAAAATCAATATTGGCAATATTATTTATGAAAAATATCGGTTATCCGGCCTAAATGTAAATATTAAAGCCGATGGTGAAAAGCTGGCTTTATCAGGACTAAATGTTAAGTTTGATGACAGCCAAATTAAAGGTGGTTTAGGTATCAGCCACTTTAGCAAGCCGCTCTATACCTTTGATCTTGATATAGACCAGCTTAATCTTGATAAATACATCATTGCAAGTGATAAACCAACAGAAACCAAAGCAAACACTGGCGATGCTCCGATTGACTTAAGCGCACTTAAAGCACTAAATGCAAACGGCTCTATCCGTATTGGCAACTTAAGATACGGTAAAACTAAAGCCTCAAACGTACGTGTTGATCTAAAAGCCGCCAATGGCATTGCGACAATTGCGCCCTTGTCTGCCAATTTGTATCAAGGCAGCATGAACGGCTCTCTCAGCGTTGATGCCCGTAGCACGCCTAGCATTGCGTTTAAACAAGATATGAAAGGCATCGCCATTGGTCCTTTATTGGTGGATGCCATTAACAACGACATGTTAGATGGCAAAGGCACACTTAATGTAGATGTGACAGCCTCTGGTAATACCGTTGGCGCAATGAAAAAAGCGCTTAACGGTAAATCTTCATTACAGCTTGCAGATGGCGCAATCAAAGGCATCGATATCGCTGGCACTATTCGCAATGCGAAATCTAAGCTCAACATTCTAAAAGGCCAAAGCAGTATTGGCGCTGATCAAACACAAAAAACCGACTTCAGTGAGCTATCAGCATCCTTTGATATTAAAAATGGCGTCGCACACAATGAAGACCTCGCCATGAAAGCCCCTATTTTACGCTTAGCTAAAGGTGATAGCCGCGGCGATGTCGATATCGCCAATGAAACTATTAATTACTTGGCCAAGCCAACCATTGTTAAATCAATCAAAGGTCAAGGCGGTGCTGATTTAGATGCACTTGCAGGCGTTTCAATTCCAGTAAAAGTAACTGGTACCTTCTCAGCCCCTAAATATGGCGTTGACTTTGCCTCTCTTGGCACTGCGATTGCAAAATCTAACCTACTAGACAAAGTAGGTGGTGATAAAGCAGGCGCGGTTAAAAGCTTAATCGGTGACGGAGATAAAGTAGATGCGCTAAAAGGTTTGTTAGGTAAGCGTAAACCAACAGAAACTGCGCCAGCTACCGGCGACGCGGCTAAAACAGACAGTGCAACAACCGAGCAGCCAAAAACTGCTGAAGAACTCGCAAAAGAAAAAACTGAGCAGAAACTCAAAAAGCTTCTTAACTTCTAATTAGTCATAGTAAATCAACGATTTAGCAATCTCCATACGCAACTATCCCAGAACCTATTATGCATGACTGACTTTGCCAGCCGCCTCATTACTTGGCAAAAAATACATGGGCGCCACGATCTGCCTTGGCAAAAGACCACAGACCCTTATGCGATTTGGGTGTCTGAAATCATGCTACAGCAAACTCAGGTATCAGCTGTTGTTGCTTATTACAGCAAGTTCATGATGCGGTTTCCAACCATATCTACGCTAGCTATTGCCACGCAAGATGAAGTATTGCAGCACTGGAGCGGTTTAGGTTATTACTCAAGGGCGCGTAATTTACACCATGCAGCACAAACCATTATGCATGAGCATAATGGTGAGTTTCCACAAGACTTTGTAGCCATTCAAACGTTGCCGGGTATCGGCCGCTCAACGGCAGCGGCGATTGCTTCATTTGCATTCAATCAAGTGCAAACCATCCTAGATGGCAATGTAAAACGTGTGCTGACAAGGTATTTTGCGATTGCAGGCTGGCCTGGCACGCTTAAAATTGAAAAGCAATTATGGACACTTGCGGAAAGTTTATTGCCTAAAACAGAGATGGTGGCATATACACAAGGTCTGATGGATTTAGGCGCTACATTGTGTACCAGAAGCAAACCCAAATGTGGCTCCTGCCCATTGAATAACAATTGTGAGGCTTACAAACAAAATCTAGTTAGCACACTGCCTACGCCCAAACCACGTAAAGCCATCCCCGAAAAACAAATTACCATGTTGATCTTGATGCATGGCAATGAAGTATTGCTTGAGAAACGCCCACCCACTGGGGTTTGGGGCGGATTATGGAGCTTTCCTGAAACTGAAGCCACTGATAACTTTGCAGCGATCTCACATGACAAATTTGGCATTAGCGTGCAGATTGACCAGCCGTTACCTATATTAAGCCATGCCTTTACACACTTTAAGCTTCACATCCTGCCGCAGCCATTAAAGGTCATCAAACGGCTAACTCAGGCCAGAGAGCCCAGTCAGGTATGGCTAAGTTTAGAAGATGCGATTGGCGCAGCTATTCCTACGCCTGTACGCAGAATATTACAGACTTTAATGCAACGTTGATGCTTAAATCTGAATTTTCGCTACGTAAATTTACGTTTTGACCTAGCTTAAAAAAGCTCAAAAAAAGCAGTAATTACCTTGCCGAAAAAAGCTGTGAGGCGTAGCATGAATACATCGCTGGTGAAGTTCGCACATGGACTTAAGTGCTTAAGTAATGGCCACACTGCTTATTTTTATTAACAATACCAAGGAGAATCTGTAATGAGTATCAATAATTTACCTGCTGGATCAGATGTCACCAAGGCGCAATTGATCTCTGACTTTAAAGTTGTAATCAGCGATGCAGAAGCCCTAATCAAAGCCACTGCAAGCCAAGGTGGAGAAGCTCTTGCCTCTCTTCGCACAAAGACAGAAGAGTCGCTTGCGGTAGCAAAAGAAAAAATGGCAGATGCACAGGAAGCACTCATAGAAAAATCTAAGGTTGCAGCTCAGGCTACAGACGACTATGTCCATGAAAACCCATGGCGTGCCGTTGGTGTTGCTGCTGGCGTTGGTCTGATTATCGGTTTGCTTATTGGTAGGCGCTAAATTTCGATGTCTGCAGAAAATTACACTACAGGTGAGGGATTGTTTCAGTCTCTCAAAAACCTGACAGCAACGCTTGTTGCCATCGTGCATACTCGCCTTGAGCTGATTAGCACAGACTTAGAAGAAGGGCGCGAACGGCTAATTTCACTATTGGTGATGGCTTTTGTGTCACTTTTCTGCCTGTGCTTTGGTATCGTGTTACTCGCCATTTTACTGGTCGTCGTGTTTTGGGATACCCACCGCCTATTGGTACTAAGCTCGCTGACAGCTGTTTTCTTTGTCGCGGGTTTATCGCTGTGCGTCCTTGCGATACGCGCTTTAAAAGCCATGCCTAGAATGTTTGCCGCCAGTTTGGCTGAGTTATCAAAAGATCACCAGCAGCTTGATGCAGACAATTAAAGCAAGCCGGAGGAATCAGTGCATCACAAATTAACCACATTAGCTGAGCGTCGCCAAAAACTGATTCTCAAAGCCGCGTCGCAACGCCTTGTGTTGGCGCAAAGTATGATGCCATTACGCCAACCGCTCATCGTTGCAGACCGCGGTTTACAAGTGGCGCGTTATTTTAAACAGCACCCTATTTTAATGTTGAGTGTTACCACTTTGTCAGCAGGCTTAATGCGCAGGTTACACATCGCCCGCTTTAGCGCATTGCTAAAAACAGGCTGGTCTGTATTTCAATTAGTGCGCAGTGTGCGCCAGTCCTTAGCTAAAGATTAACAGTTTATAGCCAGCTGTTTTACAATTAACATCCTCAAATACCACCTAAACACTCACCAATAAAAAAGCGGCCGTATAAGCCGCTTTTTTATTCTCTAAACTGCAAATACTACAAAAATCAATTTTATGGGATGCAGAGCTAGGCGCACGGAACGCAGAAACCGGAATGTACTTGAAGTACATGAGGATTTCGAGTACCGCGCAACGAAGCTATGCGCCCATTAAATTGATTTTACTTCTGATCCCAAGAATCTTCCCACATACAGTGTTTAATCTTATGGCGGTTTGCAATCAATTGATCAATCGTTGGCTCATCGTTCAATGCACGTTTAATCGCCAATTTAGTTGCATCGTAGTTATTTTTGTACATATCAGCCTTGTCTAACTTGCCTTCTTTTTCTAACGCAATACAACCTGGGTCAATCCACACCAAGCTGATGATGCATAGATCATTTACGCTATCTTTAGGGATAATGCCTTCAATCACACAGTCTAAAATCGCATCAGCCGTAGCTGCTTGTACCACGCCGCCAAACAAACTTACATCGGTGCTACCTTTTAGCGTCACTTTTGGCACTGTCATACAAACTGGGCGCACCATTTGGTTGATATCACGCACGGCAAACATGGCAGTATGGCCTTTGCTTTGTGCCATCAAGTTGGCGAATGCAGCGCCTACTGGACCATCAACTGAACCGATTAAAATTTCCGGCATAGCAGCGGTAACGTCTTTACCTTCTGTATATACCGTTGCTTCGCCTGCTTTAAAAATGATTTTTGACATAAAGAGTCCTTGAAGAATGTTGGGTAAATGAATTTTTTTAATGCTTAAATTCTATTAAGGTGAGATTTTATAGAATAGCCTTGCTTTAAGCAATTTATCGCACTAATTGCATATCTACATGCAAAATCCCTGCGTCTAAATACGGCACGCTACACACTTCAAACCCTGCTTTTTCATAAAAGTGGATTGCGTGCATCTGTGCTGAAAGCGTAATCGTTTGCACACCTTGTTGCAGATGTTGCGCAACTGCCACATTAAGCAATGCTGCACCTACGCCTGAGCCTCGGCTGTGCTTGAGTACGGCCATCCGCCCGATGCTACCATCACCCAGCAACCTTGCGCAGCCTATGGCTTCACCGACATCATTAAGCGCTAACAAATGCTGCGCTGTTGCATCTAAGCCATCAAGTTCCAAGTCGATGGGTACTTGTTGCTCTATAATAAACACTTGCTCGCGCACGGCTTTTAATTGCGCAGCATGTGTTTGCCATGTTACCTTTTGAACATTGAAATCATGTTGCATGGCTTACCCACTTGCAGGCTATATCAGTAACAGGCATGATGCCTCTTTATCTTTCAAGTTAATTTATCTCATTCTTTACATTAAGGTTTACTATGCAAAAATATCTAGCAACTGTTGCACGTGTACTGCTTTCACAAATTTTTCTGGTTCAAGTTATCGCGCTTATAATCGGCTTCATGAGTCACCCTGAGGCATATCATGATTATCAGGCCGGATTAGGCAGCTTAGGTTTACCGGGAATTTTTGCGCCGTTGATTATTTTAGTCAATTTAGTGGGTGGGCTAGCATTATTATTAGGCTATAAAACTAAAACAGTTGCCTTGATCATGGCAATTTATGCTGTAATTTTAACGCTTCTGCTTAAATTACCACTTTTACAGTATCTAGCGATTGCTGGCGGTTTATTGCTGTTACACGTCAATCCAAATACGCCTTGTAGCCTGGATAATTTAAAGAAATAACGTAAAAAAATCTATAAAATCAGTCAACTCAAAATAAAAAAGTGACCAGAAATTTAATTCTGGTCACTTTTTTACTCCCATTCTAATGCCGGGTAAAGCGTATTCACATTGCGCCTATTGGCAATATCAAATAATTTCCATTTATCGCGTTCACTTGCCGCCGCGGTATCCATGGCTTTTTCCATGCCGTCATTGTTTTTAATGCTCGTGCGAATATCCGCTAACAGCACCTTTAAATAACGTTGCGAATCGGACAGTGCTGCTACCCAATCTTTAGCAAAAGGGCCATGTCCTGGCACCACTTGTTTTGCAGGGCTGGTTTTTAGTTTTTCAACTGCTGCAATTAAGCCCTTGATATCACCTTCAATGACTGGTGTGCGTTCTATAAACAGCAAATCGCCGGTAAATAACGTAGCCGTTTTACTGTCTATCAATGACACATCGGTATTGGTGTGCGCTGCTGGGTGCGCCGTCAAGGTAAGTTTTCTATCTCCTAGGTCTAGCTCCAGTGTGGTTTTAACACTCAACGTAGGCTTAATCAGCTCACTGCCTTTGGCATCCTCACCCAATAATTTTTCATTCAGTTTCGTATATTGCTCACGACGAAACTCCATTGCATTGGCTAATTTTTCATGCCCGATAAACTCAGGTTTTGCTTCATTTGAGTGACTTGGCAAAAATGCAGCATTGCCATAGATATGGTCAGGATGCACATGCGTGTTGATCACATACAATACGGGTAACGGTGTCACCTTGCGGATGGCCTCGCGTAATTGCAACCCCACCTTCAGGCTACCACCGGTATCGATCACCGCAACACCACGACTGCCTACCACAAAGCTAATGTTACAAATATCACCTTGATAACCCGTATCAATATCCAAGTGTGCGCCATGGTGTACATAAATACCGTCAGCAACATTTTCTACGTCAAAGTTATCGGCATGTATTTCTGTATGCACTTGGGCATGAGAGCAGCCCATAAAAACCAGCGTACTCATGATTATCATTAGAATTCGCATGAATTATTCCTTATGTAAGTGTTACCGATTAGAATGATGCGCTTTTATGCAATTATTGGTTGTGATCATTGTCACATACCATAACATTTACTTCCTTCAGGATATTACTATGAATCACAACTCAACACGCTATACGAAAATCGCCATTGTGCTACATGGCCTTGTTGCCCTTGGTATTTTTGTGATGTTTGCACTAGGCTGGTATATGAGTGAAATACCTAAAGATGCCGCCAAACAAACAGCCTTCGATTTGTTTGATTTAGGCGTTTACACTTGGCAACTTTCTGAAGCCGCAAGCCCGAGAACGTTTTATTTTAACTTGCACAAATCGATAGGCATCACTTTATTGGCTGTGATTGCACTCCGCGTGCTTTGGCGCATTACGCATCGTCCGCCAGCCATGTTAGCCTCATACAAAGCGTGGGAAAGAAAGCTCGCTACCGGCACACATCATTTACTTTATTTACTGATGATTGCCATGCCCGTTAGCGGCCTTATTATGGCTATTAACAGCAAATATGGTGTGATGTGGTTTGGTATTGATTTCATCGGCGGGCTAGACAACAAAAACTTACGTGAGCTATTCCATGAAGTACACGAAATTGTTGGCTTGGTATTTGTGGCATTTATCATTTTGCACATTGCAGGTGCGTTAAAACATAAGTTTATTGATAAAGATGACACGTTGAAACGCATGTCTTTGAAATAAAACAGAAGCATGAAAAAGCCGACTGAAAGTCGGCTTTTTCATTACTGATGATACTGACGGCTCAACTCTCGTACTGCATTTAGCATTGCGGCTGCATTCTCAGGCGGCGTCCATTGCGTAATACCATGCCCTAAATTAAACACATGTCCGTTACCATGACCGTAACTCGCCAACACGCTAGCTACTTGTTTCTCAATAGCCTCTGGGGTTGAAAGTAACACAGCTGGGTCTAAATTACCTTGCAAGGCCACTTTATCACCCACGCGCTTGCGTGCACTGCCAATATCCACTGTCCAGTCCAAACCTAATGCATCTGCGCCAATCTCAGCTTGCGCTTCTAACCATAGTGCACCGCCTTTGGTGAATACAATGCTAGGCACTTTACGACCGTCTTTATCTTTAATTAAACCCGCCACAATTTTTTGCATGTAGTTGAGTGAAAACTCAGTATAAGCATCGTGTGAAAGCGCGCCGCCCCATGAGTCAAATATCATCACGGCCTGCGCACCTGCTGCTATCTGCGCGTTTAGATACTGAATCACTGTTTGTGCGGTGGTTTCTAAAATATGATGTAATAAATCAGGTCGGGCATAGGCCATTTTTTTAATGGTTAAAAAGTCTGTGCCGCCCTTACCTTCAACCATGTAGGTAGCCAGTGTCCACGGGCTACCTGAAAAACCAATTAAAGGCACTCGCCCATCCAATGCCTTGCGAATGCTCGAAACCGCATCAAACACATATTGCAGTTTTGCCATATCTGGCACCACTAGTTTTTGAATATCTGCCTCTTGTTGCAAGGTACGCTCAAATTTTGGACCTTCACCCTCTTCAAAATACAAACCTAAGCCCATGGCATCTGGTACGGTAAGAATGTCCGAGAATAAAATAGCCGCATCAATTAAAGGATAACGATCTAATGGCTGTAATGTAACATCGGTTGCAAACTGCGCATTTTTGCAAAGTTGCAAAAAACTGCCTGCGGTTTTACGACTTTCACGATATTCTGGCAAATAGCGGCCTGCTTGTCGCATCATCCATACAGGGGTGTAATCGGTTGGTTGGCGCATCAGCGCCTTTAGAAAGGTATCGTTTTTGAGTTGGTTCATTTTAGCCACAGAGAACGCAGAGGCCACAGAGCAAAACCCTGCACCTCTGCTTCTAATACTATGTTATTGAAACGCCACAGCCTTACAAAAGACCTCAGAGCTTACCTCTGTGACCTCTGCGTTCTCTGTGGCAAATAAAATTAACGAGGCAATACAGATGAACCCATCAAGAACTCATCTACTGCACGCGCTGCCTGGCGACCTTCACGTATCGCCCATACTACAAGCGATTGGCCTCGACGCACATCGCCCGCTGCGAATACTTTGTCTTTACTCGTTTTGTAGCTTGTAGCACCTTCGGTTGTAGCTTTCGCGTTACCTCGAGTGTCTTTTTCTACACCAAAAGCTTCTAGCAATTTTTGTACTGGTGACACAAAACCCATGGCTAAAAACACTAAATCTGCTGGAATAGTAAATTCTGAACCAGCGATTTCTGACATTTTGCCGTCTTTCCACTCAACACGTGCGCCTTTAAGCGCTACAACTTTACCATTGTCACCAATCAGTTCTTTAGTGGTAATTGACCAGTCACGGTTTGCGCCCTCTTCATGCGAGCTTGAAGTACGCATTTTGAGTGGCCAGTTTGGCCAAACAAGTTCTTTGTTCTCTTTTTCAGGTGGCTGTGGCATCAGTTCAAACTGCGTAATGCTTGCAGCACCATGACGGTTGCTAGTGCCCACGCAGTCAGACCCAGTATCACCGCCGCCAATCACGATGACGTGCTTGCCTGTGGCTTTAATCTGATTAGGAATCACATCCCCTGCATTGACTTGATTCTGCGGCGTCAAAAAGTCCATTGCAAAATGTACACCCGCTAACTCGCGGCCTGTCACTGGTAAATCGCGTGGCTGCTCGGCCCCCGCCGCCAATACGACTGCATCAAACTCCGCGACCAAGTCATCAGCACGTACATTTTCACCAACGTGCTGATTTACGCGAAACTCAACGCCTTCAGCCTCCATTTGTGCCATGCGACGGTCAATGTGTGACTTTTCCATTTTAAAATCTGGAATGCCGTAACGTAACAAACCACCGATTCGGCTACTTTTTTCTAACACAACCACACTATGGCCCGCTCGCGCCAATTGCTGCGCCGCAGCCAAACCGGCGGGGCCTGAACCTACAACAGCTACCTTCTTACCTGTTTTATTGGGGTTGATTTGCGGTTGTACCCAATTATTTTCCCAAGCCTTATCAATAATCGCGTGCTCAATGGATTTGATACCAACTGCGTCATCATTGATATTGAGCGTGCATGCTGCCTCACATGGTGCAGGGCAGATACGGCCTGTGAACTCGGGGAAGTTATTGGTTGAGTGCAATACATCAATGGCACCGCGCCAGTCTTGGTGATACACCAAATCATTCCAATCTGGGATGATGTTATTGATTGGGCAGCCCGTTGTACAAAACGGAATACCACAATCCATACAGCGTGCGCCTTGCTGTTTCGCTTGGTCATCTGTTAAATGCAGCACAAATTCTTTGTAATTCTTAACGCGATCCTGAACTGGCAAATTTGCCTCGGACAGACGTTCAAATTCCATAAATCCCGTTACTTTACCCATACTATAAGGCCTTTTCCCAAAAGAGTCTCTTTACTTGTTTCATATTAAAAGCGACTCTAAGCCGCTACCAGCGCTTTATCTTCAGCAAGCTCGATTAAGGCGCGTTTATATTCATTTGGCATCACTTTAACAAACTTGCCACGTGCACTATCCCAATCAGCAAGAAGCGCTTTAGCGCGCTCACTGCCAGTGTATTCAACGTGCTTGTTAATTAAAGCCAGTAATGTCACTTCATCAGGTTGATTCAAATGGTGCACAGCATTAGCTGCTACATTGTCAATATGCTCAACTTTCTCTAAAGACACCATCCCCATATTGCAACGTTTTGCAAATAAGCCGTCCTCATCATAGACATAAGCCACGCCACCGCTCATACCTGCTGCAAAGTTGAGACCTGTGACCCCTAACACCACTACCGTGCCGCCAGTCATGTACTCACAGCCATGGTTACCTGTGCCTTCAACCACTGCAGTTGCGCCCGAGTTACGCACACAGAAGCGCTCACCTGCCACGCCACTGAAGTAGCTCTCGCCAGTGGTTGCACCAAACATCACGGTGTTGCCCACAATAATATTCTCGTGTGAAATACCACGGAATGCTTTAGGTGGTTTAATCACAATACGGCCGCCGCATAGGCCTTTACCTACATAGTCATTGCCTTCGCCTGTTAGGTCAAAAGTAATGCCTTTAGCCAAGAATGCAGCAAAGCTTTGGCCAGAAGTACCAGTGAAGTTCACATGGATGGTATCGTGCGGCAAACCAGCATTACCATAACGGGTAGCTACCTTATTTGATAGCATCGTACCTACAGTACGATTAGTGTTAGAGATTGGTAGATCCAACACCACTTTTTCGCCTTTTTCTAAAGCCGGTTTTGCAAGCTCGATTAATTTGTTATCCAGTGCATTGACCAAGCCATGATCTTGCACGTCATTATTTTTGCGTGAAACGCTGGCTGGCATATCTGGTTGGTGGAATACTTTACTGAAATCCAAGCCATTGATTTTCCAATGCTCAATACCCGCTTGCATATCTAATAAATCAGGGCGACCGATTAAATCATCAAATTTAGCGATGCCCATTGAAGCCATCAACTCACGCGCTTCTTCAGCAACGAAGAAGAAGTAGTTCACGACATGCTCTGGCTGGCCAGTAAAGCGTTTACGCAATTCCGGATCTTGTGTTGCCACACCTACCGGGCACGTGTTCAGATGACACTTACGCATCATGATACAGCCCTCAACCACCAATGGCGCTGTCGCAAAACCGAACTCATCCGCGCCCAACAAAGCGCCAATCACTACGTCACGGCCTGTTTTCATTTGGCCATCCACTTGCACAATCACGCGACCGCGCAACTGGTTCAATACCAAGGTTTGCTGTGTTTCAGACAACCCTAATTCCCATGGGCCGCCAGCGTGTTTAACCGATGAAATGGGTGATGCGCCCGTTCCACCATCATGACCTGCAATCACGATATGGTCAGACTTGGCTTTTGCCACACCCGCTGCCACTGTACCTACACCGGTTTCTGATACAAGTTTCACTGAAATCGAGGCTTTAGGGTTTGCATTTTTTAGATCATGAATTAACTGAGCCAAATCTTCAATCGAGTAAATGTCATGATGCGGAGGTGGAGAAATTAAACCTACACCCGGCACTGAGAAACGCAGCTTAGCAATGTACTCAGAAACCTTATGGCCTGGCAACTGACCGCCTTCACCAGGCTTAGCGCCTTGTGCCATTTTGATTTGAATTTGATCTGCATTCGCCAAGTATTCAGCAGTTACACCAAAACGGCCTGAAGCCACTTGTTTGATGCTTGAACGCATAGAATCACCTGCTTGTAGCGGGATGTCTCTTTCAATCAGTTTTTCACCAATCACAGCCGCCATTGTTGTCGCGCTAGCCACAGGGATAAAGCGTTTTGCATCTTCACCACCTTCACCAGTATTCGACTTACCGCCAATGCGGTTCATGGCAATCGCCAAGGTTGCGTGCGCTTCTGTTGAGATAGAACCCAATGACATCGCGCCTGTTGCAAAGCGTTTTACGATTTCCTTTGCTGACTCCACTTGGTCTAACGGAATTGCTACACCTGCTGGCTTGATTTCAAACAAACCACGTAATGTCATGTGACGGCGTGACTGGTCATTAATCAACTTGGCGTATTCTTTGTACGTATCGAACTTACCTGTACGTGTCGCATTTTGGAGTTTTGCAATTGATTCAGGCGTCCAAGTGTGCTCTTCACCACGCACACGGAAAGCATACTCGCCACCCGCATCTAAGCTATTCGCCAATACTGGATCTGTACCGAATGCTGCCGTGTGTAAACGTACAGCTTCTTCAGCCACTTGATCTAAACCAATACCTTCAATGTTAGTGGCAGTACCTGTGAAGTATTGGTCAACAAACGCACTGTTCAAACCGATTGCTTCAAACCGTTGGCCGCCACAGTAAGATTGGTAGGTGGAAATACCCATTTTAGACATGACTTTATATAAGCCCTTGCCGATGGCTTTAACAAAGTTTTTGTTGGCAGTATAGCTATCAGCCGCCATGTCTTTGATTGTTTCAAAGGTGAGCCATGGGCAAACTGCTTCAGCACCGTAACCTGCCAGCAATGCAAAATGATGTACTTCGCGCGCTGAACCAGTATCAATCACTAAGCCTGCGCTGGTTCTTAAACCGGCTTCTACCAGATGCTCATGGGTTGCAGAACAGGCCAATAATGCTGGGATTGCCAGACGCGCTTCGCTCACATTGCGATCTGACAGAATCAAAATGTTAAAACCATTTTGCACTGCATCAGAAGCCGCTTTAGTAAGACCTGCCACTGCAGCAGCCATACCAGCTTCGCCTTGAGATATAGGGTAGGTGATATCCAGCACCAATGATTTATATTGGTTTTGCGTCAGGGTCGCGATTGCTTTTAATTGCGCTAACTCATCCAACAACAATACAGGCTGGCTAGCTTCTAAACGCATTGGCGGCGTTGTTTCATCTACGCCTAGCAAATTTGGTTTAGGGCCAATAAATGTCACCAATGACATCACCAGCTCTTCACGAATCGGGTCGATTGGCGGGTTAGTTACTTGGGCAAATAACTGTTTGAAGTAGTTGTATAAGACTTTTGGCTTGGCTGACAACACAGGCAAAGCCGCATCATTACCCATTGAGCCTGAGCCTTCTTCACCGTTTTGCACCATTGGCTGTAATACAAACTTGATATCTTCTTGCGTATAGCCAAAAGCCTGCTGGGTATCCAGCAAATCAGCCGCCATCTCTAAATGGCTATCCACTTTTGGCATATCGCTCAAGAAGTAGCGTGATTTTTCAATCCATTGCTTGTACGGTTTTGCTGTGGCAATTGCATTTTTCACTTCGGCATCATCAATGATGCGGCCTTGCTCGGTATCAATGAGCAACATCTTACCGGGTTGCAAACGCCATTTTTTAACGATTTTTTCCTGCGGAAATGTCAATACACCCATTTCAGACGCCATCATCACAATGTCGTCATCTGTAACCAGATAACGTGCCGGACGCAAACCGTTACGGTCTAGCGTTGCACCGATCATACGGCCGTCAGTGAACGCGACGGCGGCTGGACCATCCCATGGCTCCATCAATGCTGCGTGGTATTCGTAGAAGGCACGACGATCTTCATCCATCAGTGGATTATTACCCCATGCTTCCGGAATCAACATCATCATGGCGTGTGGCAAGCTGTAGCCGCCAGCCACTAACAATTCCAGACAGTTATCAAAACAGGCTGAGTCAGACTGACCATCAACAATCAATGGCCACAACTTTTCCAAATCGTCACCCAACACGCTTGAGCGCATGGCTTCATGACGCGCTGCCATCCAGTTCACATTACCTTGAACGGTATTGATTTCACCATTGTGCGCAATCATGCGGAACGGATGTGCTAAATCCCAAGCTGGGAATGTATTGGTTGAAAAGCGCTGGTGCACTAAAGCAAGTGCAGAAACTACGCTTTCATCGTTTAAGTCTTTGTAATAGACACCCACTTCATTCGCCAGCAACATGCCTTTATAGACAATGGTGCGTGAAGATAATGAAGGCATATAAAACGCAGCGCTGTCTTTTAACTCAAGTGCACGCACTGCATGTTCAATACGCTTACGAATCACAAATAATTTGCGCTCGAACACGTTTTGATCAGTACCTGTCGAGGCAACAAATACCTGACGCATGGTCGGCTCAACATCACGTGCTGCTTGTGCAATGTTACTGTTATCAACTGGCACATCGCGCCAGCCTAATAATGTTTGGTTTTCTTCCGCGACGATTTTTGTGAACAAAACTTCACATGCAGCGCGATTTTTGGCATCTTGCGGTAAAAATACATTACCTACCGCATATTGCCCGGCAGCGGGCAGATTGATATTGAGCTTGGCAGCCTCTTTGCGCATAAACGCGTCTGGCATTTGCATGAGCAAACCGGCGCCATCACCCAATTTAGGGTCGTAACCAGTAGCACCGCGGTGTGTTAGGTTGGTGAGTAACTCCAAACCTTTTTGCACGATATCATGACTTTTATCGCCTTTGATATGCGCTACAAAGCCCACGCCACAAGCGTCTCGTTCATTGGATGGACGATACAAACCTTGCTGTTCAGGCTGCCCGGAATAAATCGATTCAGGTGCTGTTGCCGGTGTATTTTCAAAATCAATTGAGTTACTTAAATCTGATGCCATATTATCTAATCACAAAACATTTAGCGGAACCTTCAAGTTTACCGCTAAATACCTATGAGTTCAATAAGATAGAGATTAAAGATAAAGATTATTTAACAAGATTCATTTAAACGCCCATTTAAAAATGAAACGTAGCAATGCCCGAATCCCTATAAGTTAAGAATACTACTTTAGTAACGCAAAGGCTTTTTTAGCAGCCTGCAACGTCACAGCAATATCTTCATCAGTATGTGCTGCAGACACGAATCCGGCCTCAAATGCTGATGGCCCCAAGTAAATGCCGCTATCTAGCATGCTATGAAAAAACTTGTTAAAAGCCTCTTTGTCAGACTGCATCACCTCATTAAAGCTCGTGGGGCATTTCTCACAAAAGTACAGCCCAAACATACCGCCAACACTTTGTGCACTAAACACTACGCCAGCTTCTTTTGCCGCAGCCATCAGGCCGTCAACCAGTTTTTTAGTTTGCGCCGATAACTTAGCGTGAAAGTCTGGCGCCTGAATCAGCTTTAATGTTTCCAAGCCCGCAGTCACTGCCACTGGGTTACCTGACAACGTACCTGCCTGATAAACCGCACCTAGCGGCGCCAGACATTGCATGATGTCTTTGCGCCCACCGAATGCGCCCACCGGCAAGCCGCCACCGATCACCTTGCCCAACGTAGTCATATCTGGCTTGATATTATATAAAGCTTGCGCACCGCCTAAAGCCACACGAAAGCCTGTCATCACTTCATCAAAGATCAGCACCGCACCATGCTGAGTACAAAGCGCACGCAACGTTTGCAAAAACTCCTGCGTTGGCACGATTAAATTCATATTACCGACCACCGGCTCGATAATCACACAGGCAATCTCATCGCCAATTTGGGCGAACATATCCTTAAGCGCTTGGATATTGTTATATTCCAAAGTTAAGGTGTGAGCAGCCACTTCTGCCGGAACACCTGCCGAACTTGGAACACCCAGCTGGTTATTTTTACCAAACGTCAGTAAACCAGAGCCCGCTTTTACTAAAAGCGCATCTGAGTGGCCATGATAGCAACCTTCAAATTTCACTATTTTATTGCGCCCCGTAAAACCGCGCGCTACTCGAATCGCACTCATCGTGGCCTCGGTGCCGCTACTCACCAAACGCACCTGCTCCATGCTGGGAACAAGCTTGTTAATCAGCGCCGCTATTTCAAGCTCCAACCCTGTTGGCGCGCCAAAACTCAAACTATTTGCCGCAACCTCCTGCACCGCTTTAACCACTTGCGGATGCGCGTGACCTACAATCATCGGCCCCCATGAGTTGATATAGTCGATATATTCTTTACCATCCACATCCCATAGCTTAGACCCTAAGCCTTTTTTAAAGAAAATAGGCGTACCACCGACAGACCGAAAAGCGCGCACTGGCGAGTTCACGCCACCTGGAATAAGTTGTTGTGATTTTTCAAAAAGGGCTTGGTTGAGTGATGTCATGATGCTTTGCCGTATAAAAACAAAACATCATTTTATCAGATGACGTGCGAGCTTAGCGCTTAATTTAACCTTGCAAATTGGTAGTGTGGCTCTAGATTTACAAGGTTAAAGGGCGCTGTTCACAACAACAGCCCCCACAAATTTACAAGTCCAGCTTTGCCTGAACAATATTGCTGTGTTGCGCTCTAACTCTTGCAAAATCTAGTAGTTCTGGCAGTCTGGCATTTTTACTACGCCAATCTGCAAACATAGACTCACCCAACAAAACATAGTGCCAATTGCAACCATCACGTTGCTCGGGTTCAAGGTTGTTAATCCGCTCACACCACGCAACAGCTGCTTTTAATTTGCGTTGCACATTCGGATGTGTTGTTTGTTGCTGCGCTTTTGTTTCAACTAAATACACGGTATTTTCAGTTCGCACTAAAAAATCAGGGGAGTAAAATGCTGGCAATCCATCTTCTTTTACATATCTTAATCGTGCAAATGTGTGACGGTTCTCGCTAATTTTACAAAAAGCTTGCACGCCACTATCCGCTTGCGCCCACTGCATAAAGGCTCGTTCTAGCCCGCCGTTATGGCTAGGGTAAGCTAGTCGCTCATAAATACACTTCGTCACTTCTATCGAGTTACTTTCACGCATCATTAAGCGCGGCACCTCTGATAATTTTCGATAATGCACTTCCGTTTCGCCCGTGATATTTTTCTGCTCAGACTCCAATAGTGCCACCGCAAACACTTTACTAATATGCTCGATGACAGGTTGTAAAAGTAAAATACGCCAGTTTTCATTTTCAAGTGGATTAAAGTCTTGCCCAAATAAATAGAGCCAAATGTAATCATCTAACCAACCTGTTAGCTCGGCGGTATTCACCTGCAAATATGGGTTTGCCAAGTGTGTAGCAATTTTATTGCCTTTGGGTAGCGGCTGGCTGAGTGCTTGGCTAATACGTCGCGTTAACCTTGCCAAATAATCGTTATAGCCATTCACATTCATCACCGCGCCATCCACGCGATAATCGCCAAACAATGTACTGCTTTGCAAATCATGTGAAATAAACGTATCACCCTTACCCAGCATGTTGGTAAGTTCTATTGGGCTAAGCGCGGTAAATGTTAACAACGCACTCAAATCTAATGTTCTATGCTCTAAATGCTCTTCCGCCTCACGCAAAATAAAGGGGATTGCAAAATCAAACGTCTCAAATCCCTCACATAATTGTGCTGCAATCACATCACCTGTACTGCTGGTGCTATCCGTTTCTTCCGTAGTTGTACCAGCCACACCATCTTTGGTTAAATCATCATAAAAAGATTGAAACGCAGGGTGTTCAATAATCGAGAGAATATCCAACAAGCTACTTGGCTCTTTGCTTTTGTTAATCAACTCGCGGTTTTCATGTTTTAGGTCTGTGTATTCATCATCGCGCCACATCAAGCGTAGACCTCGCCCAATGGTTTGCTCTAGCAAAATCTGCGCTTGGCTTGTGCGTAACGGCACAATCACGCAAATATTATTCACGTCAAAACCTTCGCGCAGCATCAATACGCTAACAATTACTCTTGGCGTTGCATGCTTATCTACACTAAATAATCGCTCACGCACTGGCGCCCAATCTTTTTCGCCTAATTCAGCTTTTTTGCCAGAATCAATCAACATCACTTCATCGGCATTCAAACCTTCATTTTGTAAAAAATGGCTCACCAATGGTGAAACTGTCGTATCTTCACAGACCACTAGCATTTTAGGATGTCGGCTTGGGTCTATTTTTGCAAAGTCTATTTCTAGTTTTTTAAGTTTCTGCAAGCCAGCACGCAACATCACACGCTGACCTTCGCTTAAAACTGCATCCCCATTCTCATCACGTTCGGCTTTAAACTCTAAAGGTAGCGCACCAATTTCTTTTCGCTTATCTAATACTAACGATTTAACCAAACCTGCGCGCATGGCAGATTTCAAATCAAAATCGGTAATAATATGGTTAAAGTACAGTTTACTTTTGTTTTTGCCTGAACCAATATCGTTATAAGGCGTTGCAGAAAAATCCACCTGCACAAACTTTCTGCCTTTAGTTTCTGCAATGCGCGTTAGGCTTTTTTGCCATTCCACCTCGGTACATTCACCTTCTTTTTTAATTTCATGAATATGGTGCGCTTCATCGTTAAATACCATCAATTCGGGCAAGTTGGCTAAAAAGTCCAACACATTACCACGCGCATAACGCCTATCTAGCACATCTAAACTATTGCCTGTGGCCTTGCCCGGTGACAGAGGTAGCACGGCTTTGATGACTTGCTCAGGGCTTACACTTGCGGCAGGTGCAAATAGTTCCTCAGTAAATTCATCGTTTAATTGCTCTTCCACTTCACTTAGTAAATGCCAATTGGTAATGCCTATCATGCCATTGCCTGTGGCTTTAAGCCCAATTTCAGTTTTGTTACACACATTGCCGCGCACAAAACCAAACACCACATCGCGATACTGTTCAGGGATAAACAATTCCGCAAATTGTGCCACATCTGAAGTGGAAAAATCGCGTGAGTTATTTTGCCCAACAATCAACTTGCCACAAAACGCATCTAGCAAGCGCTCATAAACAATTAAGCCTGGGGCTACGATTAGAAACTGCCGAGTAAATCGTTCATCTGCAATATCTTCTGCGCTAGCCGCTGTTTTATTTAGCAATTGCCAAATCATTAACGCCTGTAACACCCAAGTTTTACCTGTACCCGTTGCCATTTTCAGGCAATATTTTGGATGTGCATTTTTATCTGCCGCTAATTGGCTAAGCAAATTACCTGTCAGTAATAACTCGGGCGCAACTTTGCTGTATAAATCTTTCAGGCTGGTAGATTGCAACACCTCATGCGCCACAATCGCATTTAATATGGCTTGCTTTTGGCCCACGTGAAAATTTAAGCCGTTGCGGGCTAGCACCATATCTTCACCAAACCACCACTTGAGTAATTCGGCAGTCGTGGGTGTGACTAACTCTAAAATTTCGGCTTTACCAGACTCTAAGCCAAGGCAAAGCTGTTGCGTCTTTTTAGTCAGCGCGCTGGCTAGGGGCAGTAGCTCTTCTTTTGAGGTACTCATACCGCCTCCACCATATCACTCACTAAAGTAACAACCTCAGCTTCAAAACCAAATACATCCACCACGCGCACACACACCTTTCGTACACCAGCAATGGCTGGCACATTCACTACCGCTTTAGTCACAACGCGTAAATGGTCACCGTCATTTTCAACATTGCCTCGATAATCTTGCCAAACAGACCTAAAAACTACGCCGTCGTAATGTGGGTCAACTGCCCAATATTCAATGAGTGCTAGCGGCTCTTGGTTAATCACCGCTTGCAGTTTTTCACGGTTGGCTTCGTCTAAGTTAATGGCTTCGGGCGAAAGCAATACGTAGTTTTTAAGGTTAATGGTGAGCGTCTCAAATGAGTTACCCCCTCCCTCTGCTAGGGGGACGGCTGGGGTGGGGGTGCTACCGTGACGATTTACCCGCGTAATCGGATAAATCGTCAAATACTGCAAACTACTAAAGCGCACTTGCCCACGTAGTTTTTCAGCACTGCCTTTTTTCTTTAATCTATCCATTAAATCAGGCGGAATCACCAGCACTTCTAAACGACTATCATTAAGCGCGGTAATGGTTTCACCAATAGAAGGCTCAAAGTTCCAGCCTAACACCACCACTTTATCCCAGCCGCCCATTAAGCTATCGCGCTGGGCAATGGCTTTTTTCAAGGTGGCGGTGCCAGTGAGTTTGTTGGGTGAATCTGCTAGCACTAAGGTTTTATTACCACCGTTATTTACTTGTCCTAAATTTCGCTGTGGATTATCTTCAGGTGATAAAGGCAATGCGCCATACAGTGACAGTACAATTTGCGATAAATCGCCCATGCGGAAGTTGCGCCCAAGGCTAGATTTAGCCGCTTCTACTTGATAATCTCCAATGGCTTGGTATAAAAATGGCTTGGCATTTTGGTCGATCAAGCGTTTGCGCATAATCATGCAAGCAGGCTTGCCTAAATCTGTAGTAATCCAATTACGTCCTAACTTCTCAACAACAGCGGCAGTTGTCCCTGAGCCTCCATTAAAGTCAGCAATGATTGAATTAT
>JABFQV010000008.1 GCA_013141495.1 Methylotenera sp.
ATATTACATATAATAATTTAATTCATCAAAAAGTCAAATAAAACTGCTTCAATTTTGTGAATTATAAGCAAAATTCTAAGTTATCCTTGGGGTCAAAGTTGCAATTTTTAATCGGCAAAGGTAATACTTTTTTTGAAAATATAAAAATAAAAAAGCGATCTTAAATGGCATTATTCGCCAAATAAAATTCACGTGAGACCAAGTTAACTTATTGATTTTAATTATTATCCTTTTAAAATCATAATGTTACGCGCTGGAGGTTAGAAGATTCATAATCCTGGGGTCGAGGGTTCAAGTCCCTCTTTCCCACCAATAAAGACGCCCCTCTCGAGAGATTGGGGCGTTTTCAATTGTGCGCAATGGGACACTAGCGGGGCAATTGGAGAAAATAACCAGCAACAACTCCACCCCACCGCTACACCCACCAACACCAACTCGTAATTAGTTATTTTTCACTGAATTCAAGACTTTTTTGAGCGTAACTACCCCACCAATGCCCCGCGAGCCTCATTTACATTACTTTTATCTAATAGATAGAATAACTTACAAGATTAAACCGTAAGATACCAAGTCCGTAGTAGATATTTTTCACCGTGCAAGCTTTGATTAAACCAACAGTGATAAAGGGTAAACCCTGGCAGCAATTGAGAAAAGAACCAATAGTCTTTTTTAATGTTATGTAGTTTCACACTAGAGGCATTTTGTTTATGCTTAACCACCACTGCAAATGGGTCGATGCTGATTAAAAAACTCAAATTGAACTGCTACGCGACATTAGCTGGAAATTACAGGTGGCGAGGTAAGGCGCTCACTAAATAATCACTTCATTACGCCAAATAAGTACAAAAATACCGCAAAAATAGCGATTGGCGCCACGATATTGTTAGTGAAGCGCCATAAATCATAGCCATTGCGATGCAGGTTTAGCTCTTCTTGTGAGTGGTTTTTTTTCATGAAATAGCCTGCAAAAATTGCCATGAATAAGCCGCCTAACGGCAATAGTATGGTCGAGGTGAGCTTGTCTAGGGTTTCAAAGATATTAAGTCCGGAGATGATTTTTATTTCTTTCCATTCATTGAACGAAAGTAATACCGCTATGCCTAGCAACCAAACACTAATGCCAATTAACAAGGCGGCAGTTGTTCTTTTCATGGCTTTGTTTTCAACAATCCATGCGATGGCGGGTTCTACTAACGAGATAGAAGATGACCAGGCGGCAAAGGCTACTAGCATGAAAAATAAGGTGCCAATGAAGTGACCCCCAGGCATGTGCCCAAAGGCAATAGGCAGGGTTTGAAAAATCAAGCCAGGCCCTGCGGCGGCGGGTAGGTGATTGGCAAAAACCAAGGCATAAATTGCAAGCCCGACTAACAGCCCGAGCATTGTGTCTGCAATGGCAATGTAAATGGTGGTGCGCGCAATTGAGATGTGGCGTTGTAAATAGGAACCATAGACCATGACGGCGCCCATGCCCAAGCTTAAAGAAAAAAAGGCATGACCTAAAGCCGTTAATACGACCGCTGGTGTGATTTTTCCAAAATCAGGGTTGAACATAAACTGTACGGCCAAGTGCATGTCACCTTCTGATAAGCTGTAGCCTAATAGCACAAGCAGTATCATGAATAATGCGGGGATCAAGATGTTGTTGGCTTTTTCTAAGCCTGAATTTACGCCACGCGCCACCACGCCCATGGTGAGTAGCATAAAAACGGTGTGCCAGAAAAGCAGTGTGACAGGTGAGGCGAGTAAGGCGTTAAAGTTAGCGATTGACTGAGGGCCTTCAATGCCCGCAAATGTGCCAATTGCCGCATAGTAGATGTAACTTAAAACCCAGCCACCGATGACGCTGTAAAAGCCAAGAATTAAAAGACCGGTGACCATGCCCATGCCACCTAGATATTTCCAAGAACGTGAAACATTGGCTTCCGCTGCCAAGGCTTGCATGCCGTTGTATGGGTTTTTTTGCGCACGACGGCCAAGTAAAATTTCAGTCATCATCAGCGGAATGCCTACCAATAGAATGCATAGGATAAACACTAGAACAAAAGCACTGCCGCCATTAACGCCTATCATGTAGGGTAGTTTCCAGATGTTGCCCAAGCCAATGGCAGAGCCGGCGGTGGCTAACATGAATGTCCAGCGATTACCCCAGTGACTACGTTTGACGGGTAGGTTCATAATGGCTCTCAAATGCTATTTTTATGATAATAATTAATTTAAGACTTTTTAAAATCAAGATTAATGCTGCATGCAGAAAATCCCATACAAACGCTAAACTCAAAATAAAACATGGTAAATAACAGTGGTATTTATATTGCACAGGTTATGAATTTAGTTTTTTGTGCTGTTTATTTAGTTTGCTGTGGTGCATGGAGTAGGCAAAATAAATGATGATGCCAGCTAATATCCACAAACCAAACCTAAGCCAAGTACTTGCTGGTAAAAATGTCATCAACGCACCACATGAAACTACGCCCAACACCGGAATTAAAGGGTTCCACGGATTTTTAAATGGTCGATGAAGTTCAGGCTGGCGAATACGCAATACGATGACGCCAACACAAACCATAACAAAGCTGGCTAAAGTACCGATGTTTACAGTTTCTGCCAACTCGCCCAAAGGAATAAAACCGGCAACTAACGATACAATAAAACCGCACATTAAAATGATGCGTGTAGGCGTTTTTCGGTCTGGGTTAACCTTTGAAAAAACAGGTGAGATCAAGCCATCTCGGCTCATAGCAAATAGGATACGGGTCAAGCCGTAAAGCAGAACCAGCAGCACTGTGATGAGCCCGGCAAGCACGCCTGTTGCAACTAAAGTAGATGACCAGGTGTGCCCGATCCTTGTTAATGCATAGGCTACTGGTGAAGATACGTTGAGTTCTGTATAAGATACGATGCCAGTAAGTAAACCCGATACGACAATATAAACAATGGTGCAAAAGACGAGTGAGCTGAGCAATCCTATGGGTAAGTCGCGTTGAGGATTTTTTGCTTCTTCTGCGGCGGTAGAAACCGCATCAAAACCGAAATAGGCAAAGAACACTAAAGATGCGCCAGCTAATACGCCAATGTTTTTACCATTTTCTAAGGTGCTGAACCAGCCGAATGGCATGAATGGTTGCCAGTTATCTGTGTTGAGATGCGCGGAGGCTAAAGCAATAAAAATGGCGATGGTTGAGAGCTTAATAACTACGATAATGTTATTAAAGCGCGCGCTTTCTTTAACGCCGATAATTAACAAAATAGTGAGTACCCAGATAATGGCAAATGCTGGCAGATTGATTACTCCGCCCATGACTGGAGCTTTGGTAATGGCCTCAGGTAAATATATATTAAAGTTGCTCAGGGTATTGATAAAATAGCCGGCCCAGCCGTTAGCAACGGCAGCGGCACCAACGCCGTACTCCAGAAGCAGAATCCACCCCATTACCCATGCGATAAATTCGCCGAATGCTACATAGCTATAGCCATAAGCGCTACCAGAGCCACCGACTGAAGCGGCAAGCTCTGCATAAGCGAGCGCCGCAAAACCAGATGCAACCCCGGCGATAATGAAGGACAGCACTACAGCCGGACCAGATTGTGTTGCAGCGGCTATGCCAGTCAATACAAAAATACCGGTGCCAATTGCGCAGCCGATTCCCAAAAGTGCTAAGTCAAACGCTGAGAGGCACTTCTTTAGACCGCTGTCTGAATGTGCGGTGATTGCTTTAGTGCGCAGAAGCTGCTTGAGCATACATGGTGTCCTTTTGAGTGCTTCTTAAAAAATATCAACGATTAAAAATAACGGTGAATTAATTGCTAGCCAATCGTAAACATTAAAATAATGATGGTCAATGAAAACTCACTATAGTGTTTCAGATTTTAGCTATTGAACATGGCCTTAAGTGCCGCAATCATGTAACTATGGTCAAGAACTCCTGCGCTTTCTCTAATACTATGCATTGCCCACATTGGCGAACCTACATCAACACTGGGAATACCTAAGTTTGATGCCACAATTGGGCCAATGGTACTGCCGCAGCCTAAATCTGTGCGGTGCGCATATTGCTGATAAGGCACATTTGCACGTTCACAAAGTTTAATAAAGCGCGCCGCCGTGTCAGCATTGGTTGAATAGCGCTGATTGGCATTGGTTTTGATGACAGGGCCATGGTTGACCAAGACATGGTGACAAGGCTCATAAGCATTGGGGTGGTTGGGATGGTAGGCGTGCGCCATGTCTGCACTGATAAAAAAGCTTTGCGCTAATGTGCGTAACCGCGCCTCTTCAGCCAAGCCGGTGCTGGCGGCAATGCGATTGATGACATCGGATAAAAAGCTGCCGCTTGCACCAGATGCACTTTCGCTACCGACTTCTTCATGGTCAAACAGCGCGCAGATACTGGTTGCTTGTTGGTTTTTTGTGGCTAAAAGTGCGGTGACCGCCGCATGACATGAGGCCAAGTTATCCAGTTGGCTATTGGCGATAAACACTTGCTGAGCACCCCAGAATACCCCTTTTTGCGTATCAAAAACATTGAACTCAAAGGTCAAAATATCTTTTACTTCGACTTCGAGAGCTTGCGCAATATAGGCTAAAAATTGTTTATCGGCTTCGATACCATCTTCGCTCTCGGCAAAAAGCAGTGGTAACTCAGTTTGTTTGTTGAGCTTTAAACCTTGATCATTCACCTCACGGTTCATGTGGATGGCTAAATTTGGCAAACGCATCAGCGCATCATCAAACTTCAACAACCTGATTTCATGACCATGTTCAGCCCGAATAGTAACGCGCCCGGCAATACTTAAATCGCGGTCAGTAAATGTGGCTAAAATCGGCCCGCCATAGACTTCAACGCCAATTCTCACCAAACCATTGCTAGCAAATGCCGCTTGTGGTTTGAGTCGCAGCCCAGGTGAATCGGTATGTGCGCCAACGATGCGTAGCCCGGTATTGGGTAGTGGTTGCTCACCAAGCGTGAAGGCAATAATCGATGCACCAGCACGCGTTACAAAATAACTTCCCCCAGTTGTAAGCTGCCAAGTTTTCGTTTCATCAAGTCGGGTAAACCCTTGACTGAGCAGTCGCTGTTTAACATTATTAACCGCATGCCACGGGCTAGGGCTTGCATCAATAAAGCTGAGCAAGTCTTGGGCTTGTGTGCGAACTTCGGCTGAGATATTCATGATGGTGATGGATTGAGCTAGAGCCAGTCTTTTTCAATCAAAAAGTCTGTATAAAGTTTTGATTCCGGGCTACCAACTTCGGGTTTCCAGTCGTAACGCCATTTTACGATGGGCGGCATCGATAGCAAAATCGACTCAGTGCGACCATTAGACTGCAAGCCAAATAAGGTGCCACGGTCGTACACCAGATTAAATTCCACATAACGCCCACGTCTGTAAGCTTGGAAATCGCGTTCGCGCTCGCCATAGGGCGTGTCTTTGCGGCGTTGCACAATTGGCAAGTAGGCTTGCAAAAAGCTGTCACCCACAGCACGGTGAAACGCAAAGCTACGTTCGAAACCTAACTCGTTGAAGTCATCATAGAAAATACCGCCGATGCCACGCGGCTCTTGACGGTGTTTAAGGTAAAAGTACTCGTCACACTCTTTTTTAAATTTTGGGTAGTAAGCTGGATCGAAGGCATCCAAGGCGGTTTTATTGGTACGATGAAAATGCTCTGCATCCTCTTCAAAGCCATAATAAGGTGTTAGATCCATGCCGCCGCCAAACCACCAAATATCCTCCTCAGCCTCGTTTGGCGCTTTCGCCACAAAAAATCGTACATTCATGTGTACGGTAGGAATGTACGGATTGCGCGGGTGAAAAACCAGTGATACGCCCATCGCCTCCCATGCGCGGCCTGCGGCTTCAGGGTGTGCGGCACTGGCAGAAGGTGGCAGTTTATTGCCCAGTACGTGAGAAAACCCCACGCCGGCGCGTTCAAATACATTGCCTTCTTCCAGCAAGCAAGAAGTACCGCCGCCGCCTTCGGGGCGTTGCCAGCTATCTTGCAGAAAATTTTTGCCATCAACCAACTCAACGGCTTCTACGATCTTTGCTTGCAGGTTTTGTAAATAACTTAGTACGTCTTGGGTATTCATGATTGACCTCTACGGCTTAGCCTTTAATGGCACGGTAGCCAATGTCGGTACGGAATTGTGCGCCGTTGAATTTGATTTCTTTTGTTATTTTATAGGCTTGCTGTTGCGCAAATTTTACTGTTTCACCCAAGGCTGTTACGCAAAGTACACGGCCGCCACTGGTGACTACTTTGCCATCTTTTAGCGTTGTGCCGGCGTGAAATACATGCGCATCTACTAAGTTTTTAGGCAAGCCTGTAATTTCATCACCTAACTTTGGCGTTTCTGGGTAATTAGCAGATGCCATTACCACGCCTAATGCAAAACGTCTATCCCACTCAGCCTCAGCACGGTCTAGTGTGCCATTGACTGCATGTTCCATCAGCGCGACTAAATCACTTTTTAAACGCATCATAATTGGCTGCGTTTCTGGGTCACCCATGCGGCAGTTAAACTCTAACGTTTTGACATTGCCATTTGGGCTGATCATTAAGCCTGCATATAAAAAGCCTGTGTATGGAATGCCATCTTTTGCCATGCCTTCAACCGTAGGTTTGATAATTTCGCGCATGACTTTTGCGTGAATTTCAGGCGTAACCACTGGTGCGGGTGAGTAAGCGCCCATGCCACCGGTGTTGGGGCCAAGGTCCGCGTCTAATAAGCGTTTGTGATCCTGACTTGTGGCAAGGGCTAAGATATTTTTGCCATCCACCATCACCATAAAGCTCGCTTCTTCACCTTGCAAAAACTCTTCAATCACAACACGTGCGCCGGCCGCACCTAGTTTGTTATCTTCGAGCATGGCGTCGATTGCAGCGTGGGCTTCGTCATCTCTCATGGCAACCACCACACCTTTGCCAGCGGCCAAGCCATCCGCTTTAATCACAATCGGCGCACCTTGCTGGCTCACATAATCATGCGCCAGTTTGGCGTCAGTAAAAGTGGCATAAGCCGCAGTGGGGATGTTGTGGCGCACCATAAAGGCTTTGGCAAAATCTTTGCTAGATTCCAATTGCGCAGCGGCTTGGGTGGGGCCGAAAATCTTGAGGCCTGCCGCGCGAAAGGCATCGACCACACCCTGAGATAGCGGTGCTTCAGGGCCGACAATGGTGAGATGAATTTTTTCATCCTGCGCAAACTTTACTAAATCAGCCACCGCAGTAATCGGCACATTCATCATATCTGGGTTAATTGCAGTGCCAGCATTGCCAGGCGCCACATAGACGCGGCTGACTTCTTTATTGTGGGTGACTTTCCACGCGAGCGCATGTTCACGACCGCCACTGCCGATGACTAATATTTTCATTACCACCCCTCCATCAGGAGCTATTTTTTTAATTAAGATTGTGGCGATTAACTCAATAATTCTTTGAGATAGATTTTTTCGCCATTTGAAATTTCACGCTTATATGCTTTATCTGGTGCTGTTTTAGTCAATTTTTCTGGTTTGGCTACTGTTGTTGTTTTATTTAATGATGTTGGTTTCCCGCCCCATAAAACAATGTAACGCTCATCTGTAATCATTAATTTCAGTGCGTGAAACTCTTCAATAAGAGCGATAGCATAATGTACAAATTGACGTGTGCTTTTGAATTGATTGGCGTAGCCAGTTGGGTTGTTAGATTTTAAATCAATATAAATTACAGTGAGTTTGTCATTGCGAACTAAAAAAATTACGTTATCACAAGCGCAATGATGTCCATGCTTGGCATTGCTGTTATCACTGACGGCTAGCAATGGAGACATTTTTGCTAACTTACCACGCCCTTTATCTGGGTTTATTGAAATCCAATCTCCATTAGGAGTGGTTAAAGTAACTTTTCTGAGCTTGGCTGACACATCAGTTTCTTCAATTAAAATGTGAGCATGTTGGTCGCCGCGATAAGTTACACAAGAAAGAGACTCCCTCAGCTTGTCTATCTTAGCTGACAGCATCAAAGCTCACCGCCATATAGAATGTCATTCTGAATGGAGTTCATATCTTCAATCGTGGTGTCGAAAGTGATTACTTCTATACCTATATCAGCTTGTATTTTTGCAGGTATCAAGGTGTTTATTTTGGTGGCTTTTGTTTCACCTGAAGCAGGTTTTGTTATGACTCCAGTGGTATAAAGTCGAACACGCTCAGGACTAAGTAACTCTTCATCATCGTATTTGTAACGTGTTTGCATCGCTTGAGTATGATCGGTTTTTTGCGCCAACATAATAAGCGTGTTGAACTCTTTAACTAAGTAGTCACTATGTGTAGTTACAAAAACTTTAATGCCAGCATTGACCATACGCGCGACAAGCCTTGCTAATGCACGTTGGTTTTTAGGGTGTAAATTGAGTTCTGGTTCGTCGATAATAAACACATCACCAGATTTTGCCTTACAGCGCAGATAAAAACCAATATCGAGTAACGCACGCACACAACTTGATGATTCGCCCATTGAGAAGCTTGGTTTTCCGTTACCCCTTGGCTTGTAAACAAGACCTCTGTCTTTTATTACTTTGTAACTCCCACCAATAAGCCCGTCAAAAGAGGTTAGGAGCGCTGGATTTTCAATAGCTAGCTCACCTATGTCTTTATCGAAGTCCTCTAGTTGACGAATGAAGTCCACGTTATCACGCACTGGCCAAGCATAGCTATCAGAACCAGCTTGCATGCGTTGGTGGAGTAAAAACGGATTTTTTTGCAACTCCTTCGCGTCCAGCGTTCTAAGCGCTTCAACCATTCCCGTGCGAGCAAAATCTAATTCTTTGAGAAAAATTGCCGCTCCAGTACGTTCAGCACTAGCAATAAAGGTGTTGGGCAGGTAGGGAGAGAAAACAATTTCTGCGATTGCATCGCTAAGAAATTCTGATAAAGCCCAAATATCCAAGCCATCATCTGCTATAAGAACTTTAAGTAAGTCGCTATCTTTTTCCTTACTTATCGTAGCCAAAACTTTACCATCTGACCCACTTTTGATAGGGCGCTCAAAAGCTCTTTGCGTGAAGTCAATACTTTCTGAAACAGTCACTTTAATCTGAGCATTCTCAAAGTAAACTGGGTCGGCTGCAAAAACATCTGGCAATTGCTTTACGTATCGTTTACTAACTGCTTCGAGGTACGTATTCAATTTCCCAGAAAAAATTTCCTTTAAATCGAATTGATAAGTCTGTTCTTTTGCAGAGTCAGCTGCCTTAATCAGTGATATTAGTTCGGTACGTAAAAGTCTGCGCCAACTGCGTAAAAAACCATACACAGCGTATGTGGCATAAGTTTTACCAGTGTTATTCTCACCACAGATAATAGTTAAGTCAGCGAGTTCTAACTCAGCCTCATCCAGTAGCCCAAGCTTTTCAAATTTGAATTTCATTCTCACTCCAACCCTTTAATTTAATGCCTGAAATGCCTAATTCCAGTCACGACCATCACTAAGCCATGCTCATCTGCTGCGGCAATCACTTCTTCATCGCGCATGCTGCCACCTGGGTGAATCACGCAGCTTGCGCCAGCAGCTGCAAGTGCGTCAATACCATCGCGGAAGGGGAAGAATGCGTCAGATGCGACCACTGAACTTTGCAAACTTAAACCTGCATTTTGCGCTTTAATAATGGCAATTTTAGTGCTGTCTATACGGCTCATTTGGCCTGCGCCTACGCCTAGCGTCATTTCGTTACCGCAGAATACAATCGCGTTTGATTTCACATATTTTGCTACGCGCCACGCAAACAGCATGTCGGTCATTTGTTGTGGCGTTGGCTGTTTTTTGCTGATAATTTTGAGGTCAGTTTGGCTAACTTCATGGTTGTCTGCGGTTTGAATCAACAAGCCTGAGCCTACTCGTTTGGTTTCATGCGCGTTGCGCCCTTGCTCCCACGCCGTAGCTCCGCCTGCTGGCAATGCGATTTTGAGTACGCGCACATTGGCTTTAGCGGCAAAAATAGCCAATGCCTCTGCCGTGTAATCGGGTGCGATCAGCACTTCAACAAATTGCTTGCTCACAGCTTCAGCTGCAGCTTTATCAACGGTTGTGTTGAAAGCGATAATGCCGCCAAAAGCGCTACTTGGATCTGTTTGGAAGGCTTTTGAATACGCGTCTAAAGCGGTTGCGCCGAGCGCTACGCCACATGGGTTAGCATGCTTCACAATTACACAAGCCGTTGTGTCAAAACTCTTAACGGCTTCCCAAGCAGCATCGCCATCGGCAATATTGTTGAAGCTTAATTCTTTGCCTTGTAATTGCTCTGCGGTGACTAGTGAGCCGGGTGCTGGGTGAAGGTCGCGATAGAATGCCGCTTGTTGATGTGGGTTTTCGCCATAGCGCAAATCTTGAACTTTGATAAAGTTTGTGTTGCTTTGCGCAGGAAACTGTAAAGACACCGGCTTGCTACTAGCCATACTGGCAGTGTAATCAATGGCAGATAGATAATTACTAATCGCCGCATCGTATTGCGATACACGGTTGAAAGCAGCAACAGAAAGCGCAAAAGTCGTCGCTTCTGCAAGTGCGCCACCAGTACTTTGTAGTTCGCTAATCACTGCGGCATATTGGCTGGCATCGGTCAGCACGGCCACGTCTTTCCAGTTTTTGGCAGCTGAGCGCACCATGGCCGGGCCGCCAATGTCGATATTTTCAATCGCGTCTTCTAGCGTACAGTCCAGGTTTGCTACAGTCGCTTCAAACGGGTATAAATTGACGACCACCATGTCGATATTAGGAATGCCTTGCGCTTGCATAGCCGCTACGTGTTCAGGTAAATCACGGCGACCCAAAATCCCGCCATGGACTTTTGGGTGTAAGGTTTTAACGCGACCGTCTAGCATTTCAGGAAATCCCGTGTAGTCACTGACTTCAATGACGGGGATGTTGTTGTCGCGAAATAATTTAGCGGTGCCGCCGGTTGATAAAATTTCAACGCCTAAATTGCTGATATTTTTTGCAAAGTCGATAATACCGGTTTTGTCAGAAACGCTGATAAGCGCACGTTTAATAGTTGCCATTTGAGAACTCTTGAAAGTAAAGTTGATTATTCGAGGTTATATTGCTTGATTTTTTTACGCAGCGTGTTGCGGTTAATGTTCAATATTTCTGCGGCTTTACTTTGATTGCCACCGACCTTATGCATAATATATTGCAATAAAGGCTTTTCAACGCAACCTAGCACCATGTCGTAAACTGCGTGAGGCGGCTCGCCATCGAGGTGTGTGAAGTAGTCGTCTAGTGACTCTTTAACGGCTTGGCTTAGTTTGCAATTTTCTGACATGGCTTCTCTAGGCTGCTAGCGCATCGTGTGTGCTGGATTTAACATCATCTGCATCATGGTCAATGTAAACCAAACGCTCGTTTTTAGTTTTAAGTTCAGCAAAGAAGTCGTTAATGGCTTGCAGTTGCAGCTCAATCGTCTGCAATGTGTTCATGCTGTGGCGGAATTGTGCAGAGCCAGCTAACCCTTTGGTGTACCAGGAGATGTGCTTGCGCGCCATGCGCATGCCGGTTAAATCACCATAAAAATCATATAAATCATGCAGGTGTTCAAACATGACGGTATGGATTTCATCTACCGTAGGCGGTAATAAGTGTGTGCCCGTGGTGAGGTAATGCTCAATTTCGCGAAATATCCATGGCCGGCCTTGTGCCGCACGACCGATCATGACCGCATCAGCCCCCGTGTAATCGAGTACAAATTTGGCTTTTTCTGGCGTGGTGATGTCGCCGTTGGCAATGAGTGGGATGCGAATCGCTTGCTTAACCGTAGCGATGGTGTCGTACTCAGCTTCGCCCATGTAAGCGCAGGCGCGGGTGCGGCCATGCATCGCCAGTGCTTGTACGCCTAAATCTTCAGCCATTTTAGCAATTTGTACTGCATTGCGGTTTTGCTTATCCCAACCGGTGCGGATTTTCAAGGTGACCGGCACATCCACAGCGTTGACCACAGCCCTCAATATTTGCGCTACCAGCGGCTCATCTTTAAGTAGGGCGGAACCTGCCATTACGTTACAGATTTTTTTAGCCGGGCAGCCCATGTTGATGTCGATAATTTGCGCACCGTTATCTACGTTGTGCTTTGCCGCTTCCGCCATCATCTTTGGGTCCGCGCCTGCAATTTGCACAGAAATCGGGTTCACTTCGCCTTCATGATTGGCGCGGCGCAGCGTTTTTTCGCTACCGTAAAGCAGTGAGTTCGAGGTCACCATCTCAGAAATAGCCAAGCCTGCGCCCATCTTTTTGCAAAGCTGACGGAAAGGTCTATCTGTTACGCCAGCCATGGGCGCGACAACTAGGTTATTTTTTAGGATATGGTGACCAATTTGCATTGATTTGTATTGTTTGCGCGAAAGCTGCCTATTTTATACGCAATTGTTGCGATAGAAAACTTAAAGTTTGTAAATTTACAATGTTTTTAAGTGACGTGATCCCTAGTCTAAAAAATCATTGGCAACGACGGTACCCTTAACATTCGTGCAATAAGTCAATTGGCTTATATGCGAAATTATGTTTACTAAGGGCGTGTCAGTACTTCTAGCTCGCCTAGCCACGCCATGGCATATTCGCGAGATTGTCCAATCGCTTCGTCACCACACATTTCTTCACTAGGCTGCAAGCTCGCACAAAAAGCGGGGCGTTCAGGGTGCTCAAAAATCATGCAGCTATTTTCATTATTCAGCTGAATGCAACGAACGCCGGCAGGTTTGCCGTTCGGCATGCCCGGAATAGGGCTGTTAATTGACGGCGCGATGCAACAGGCACCGCAATGGGATCTGCACTTCAATTTAGACCCCTGACCAAGGAAAGCCAAGCGCTGTGATCGCTTGCTTGATATCATTCATTGCCGCTTCAACATGGCTAGTTGCACCCTTAACGCCTAATTCAATGGTGCGATTTTTATCTAGCTTTGGCAGACTGAAAAGCTTCAAGCTCGGGTACTTTGCCAAAATAGCATTCATCAAATCTATCAACTTACTTTCACCTGCATCCATCACCAAAATCGAAGCTTCAACATAATCCTGCGTATGAAATAGATGCGAATAGTAAGTATCTAGCACCCAGGTAATCATTGGGTGCGCCATTTCAGGAAAGCCGGGCACAAAATAATGTTGATTGACGGCAAAGCCTGCTACACGGTTAACCGGATTAGGGATAAGCGTTGCGCCTTGCGGAAGGTCTGCCATCAGCACACGCTTGGGGTAAGCGCTTTCACCGTATTGCGCTTCAATTTCTGCCACTGCCTCTAGGTGACGCTCAATTGGTGTACCAACAGCATCTGCCGCACACTGCCGTGTAAAGTCGTCCGGCGTAGCACCAATGCCGCCGAAGCTAAATACAATATCGCCACGCGCCATGCTTGTCTGTAGCGAGTGTGTAATTTGTTCGGGAATATCCCCTAAATAATTCGCCCAGCTTAACTGCAAGCCACGCGCGTTAAGGGCTTGGATGACAAAGCTTAAATGAGCATCCTGACGTTTTCCCGACAGAATTTCATCACCGATAATGTAAATACCAAAATGTTGCATGAGGCGCCTTCTTTCTAGCAATTCTCCAGTTTACCCTTCATGATCCTGAAAGACAAAAGGCTTACAGCCGTCAAACTGTAAGCCTTTGTTTATTTGGCGCGTTGGATCTGCCGGTTTGCACGCCAATTGGGTTGGTAGTCTGTAATGTTTTTTGTAAACTAATCTAGTATTCCCAAAATGATACCTACGAAATTTTTCTCTATAGAATTCAGTATATTTGAGTGGTGGAGCCTTAATTACGCGAGGCTATTGCGCATTATTTTGCTTGATTGATTTGAAGCTCATCGTGAATGCTATGAACACCTGCTACATTGCGGACTAATTTAGTTACATAGTCAATTTGATCTTGGCTATCAACAACCCCGCTGAGACGTACATCTCCCTTAAGCGCGACTACCGCAATATCAAAGTCTTTAATTTTTTCATCGAGTAGCAGTGCTGTTTTGACGTTTGTTGTGACTTGATTGTCACTAACTTCAGCGTTTATCATACTCGCAGATGCTGTCGTGCCTGTTGTTTCTTGAGGTTTATTACATCCAGTAAGTATGTTTAGACCAACAAATACGGCGCTTAAAATGAATAGTTTAATGTGAGTTTTCATTTGAAAGATACTCCTTAATGAATTGCCATCAGATTGATGATGTTAGCATTATGGTTAAGTTAACTTAAGGTTTTCTTAAGTAGTTAAGTAAAGTTGTCAGGTCAAGTTGGCGTATGAGTCTGACGACAAACAAGCGCTATTAGCTGTTTGTGCGCGTGAGCAGGTGGGTAAAAATAACCGTATAATTCAAAAACACAACCAATAAAATATATCTGATGAGTAACCAAGAGCACGCAAGCATTTCTTACGACGATCCACAGCGCCATGCTTTAGCCAATAAATCTACCTGGGTCAGTGTTGCGGTTAATGTCGTGCTGACATTTTTGCAGATTGTGGTTGGATTTTTTGCGCATTCTCAAAGTTTAATTGCCGATGGTTTGCACTCACTCTCCGACTTGGTTTGTGACTTTTTGGTACTGATTGCAAGTCATCACAGTAAAAATCCTGCTGATGAAGGTCATCCTTATGGACATGGTCGGGTAGAAACCGCAGCTTCATTTGCCTTGGGCGCTATTCTTGTGGTGACTGGCGGCGCGATTATGGTAGCTGCCGCGATGAAGTTGCAAAACATTGAACATTTGCCGCCAGTTGCACCGTTGGCGCTGTGGGTGGCGTTAATTGCGCTTGTCGCCAAAGAAGGGCTGTTCCGCTACATGTTACGCATCGGCGAGCGCTTGCGTTCGCCAATGCTGATCGCCAATGCCTGGCATGCACGTTCAGACGCGGCCTCGTCGCTAGTGGTGGCGGTAGGCATTGGTGCAAATTTGATGGGTTTTATCTATGCCGATGCTGTGGCTGCGATTGTGGTCGGATTTATGATTGTACGCATGGGTGTCGTATTTGCGTGGGATGCATTTCAGGAGTTAATCGATGCAGGCTTATCCATTGAAGAGGTGGACAGTATCCGTCAGACACTAATAGACACCTCGGGGGTAGTCAGTCTGCATGAACTGCGTACGCGACGCATGGCACATCGTGCCTTAGTGGATGCGCATATTCTGGTTGACCCGCGTATTAGCGTGTCAGAAGGGCACAGCATTGCCGAACGCGCACGTGGGCGTGTGCTGAACAGCCATCCGGCGGTGTCTGATGTGTTAGTGCATGTTGATCCGGAAGATGATCTTGAGCACGACAGTAATGCACTAAAAATGCCCGGACGCGAAAGCTTGTTAATGCATTTGGCGCCGTTGCTCAATGACTTGCCAGAGCCGCAACGTGTGATATTCCATTACATTGCAGGCAAAGTTGAGGCTGAAGTTTACTTGCCGCATGAGTTTTTTGAGCACGGAATAGCGTTAGCTGGAGCTGAGGCCAAGATTGCCGAGCGCTTGCTTGATCATCTGTACTTCAGTTCAGTGTCGTTGAACTGTGTCGTCATGCCCAAGTAAATGCAATAAAAAATTCATATCTCCAGGCTCAGCACTCAGCTGAGCCTAATTAGCACCACCTCAAAAATTTACATTATATTTTCCTTAAGATTGCGTTAAGAATCTTAATCTATAGTCTGCCTCACGTACTTAAACAGGAGGCAAATCATGGAAACCATTACTTACCGCAGGCAAAAGGTTTACGACCCAGTACTTCGACTCATCCATCTTTGGAATGGCTTAGCCATTCTGTTTCTTATGGCCACTATTTGGCTATCAGACCTGTTTGAAAAAGGTGCTGGTGAAGATGCACTATGGCAGTTGCATATCTATATAGGCTACGCATTGGTTGTTGGCATTGTGGCACGGTTGGCATGGGGCTTAGTGGGTCCACGTCACGCAAGATTTACCGATATGTGGCACCCAGCCGCATGGTGGGATGCGGTTCGCCATTTTAAGCTGCAAACCAAGCCGCGTTTCGGGCACAACGCGTTGGCAAGTGGTGCCTATATTCTCGTTTACTTATTACTCATCACTATGGCGATTACTGGGCTTGGCTTAGCTGCAGTTGAGCATAGCATGGGGCCATTTAATGCTTGGTTTGGCGATATGGTTTGGCTTAAAGATACCTTTGAAGAGCCGCATGAGTTTATTTATTCTCTGCTGATGGGTTTTGTGGTTATCCACATTGCCGCACTGATTTGGCATGAGCATAAAGATAAAACACCGCTCGCTCAGTCTATGGTTACTGGATACCAATATGAAATCGAACCAACGAAAGGAGATCATCATGCGTAATAAAACGATGTTACTGGCGTTGCTGTTTAGTGTGAATGCGCTAGCCGCTACGCCGCAAGAGTTACTTAAACAATATGAGGGTCAGGCTAAACAAGAGAGTCCTGCATTTTCCGGATTTTCAGCAGAGCGTGGTGCTAGCTTCTTCCGCACGGCACGTAATCACAGCAATGGTCAAAAAGTGAGTTGCGCTACTTGTCATACCGCAGACCCGCGCAACCAAGGTAAAACACGCGCCAATAAGGTGATTGAGCCGATGGCGACAATCGCTAATCCACAACGTTTTACCGATGCAGCCAAGGTTGAGAAATGGTTTGGCCGTAATTGTAAAGATGTGCTGGAGCGTGCATGTAATGCGCAGGAAAAAGGCGATTACATACAGTACCTAATCAGTATTAAATAAGGAGAAATATCATGAAAAGTTGGATGCAGTTTTTGGTGCTTATCACTAGCATTACTTCAACCAGTGCTTTGCTGGCAAGCGGCGGGGCGGAAGGCGGCGGCAGTCAAATGTCACCTGTGACCAATGCTAAATGGAAGGCAGAGTGCAGTAGTTGCCACATGCTTTATCATCCGGGTTTATTACCAGAGAGGTCTTGGGGCAAAATGATGGGCGGGCTGGATAAGCACTTTGGCGAGAATGCCAGCCTTGATCCAGCGACACGCGATGAAATCACACGCTTTTTGGTGACAAATAGCGCGGATAAGTCAGATAACCGTCGCTCTAGCCGAATCAATCAGTCGATTCCAGCTAATGCCGCACCACTACGCATTAGCGAAACGCGCTATTTCACTAGCAAGCATGACGAAATATCCCCTGTGACCTTTAAACGTAAAAGCATAGGCAGTGCAGCTAATTGTATTGCTTGTCATCAAGGTGCAGAAAAAGGTAATTTTTCTGAGTCGCAAGTGAAGATTCCACGCTAATATAAGCAAATGCGAATTTTATTAGTAGAAGACGATACCCTGCTGGGCGATGGCGTGCGGGTTGGCCTGAAGCAAGCAGGATTCGCCATCGATTGGGTGCAAGATGGCTTGGCGGCGAAGCTGGCGCTGGAAACCGAGCCCTATGCGTTGATGGTGCTGGATATTGGCTTGCCTAAATTGAGCGGGTTGGATGTGCTTAAATGGTTGCGTGAGCGCCATTTAAACGTGCCAGTCTTGATTTTAACCGCGCGTGACACCGTGGCAGACCGGGTGGCCGGCTTAAATGCAGGCGCTGATGACTACTTAATCAAACCGTTTGATCTGGATGAACTGATAGCGCGTCTGAATGCGCTACTGCGCCGCAGTGCTGGACAAGTGGCGCTGATATTGCAGCATGGCGAAATTGAACTTACGCCATCAACACACCAAGTCAGTAAAAATGGGCAGGCCATTGAGCTTTCTGCACGTGAGTTCACCTTGCTACATGAGCTTTTGCTACATGTGGGTCGTGTGCAGTCGCGCGAGCAACTCGAACAGCATCTTTATGGCTGGGGTGAAGAAGTCGAGAGTAACTCGGTAGAGGTGCATATTCATCATTTACGCAAAAAACTAGGTGTTGAGTTGATACGTACTTTGCGTGGCGTGGGTTATGTGATTGATAAAGTGGATGGTAAATCATGAGTTCGTTGCGTCTGCGCCTTGTATTGTTGTTGTTATTGGGACTAGGCGTCGCTTGGCTGGCGGCGGCATGGTTTACACATGCTGAATCGCGACATGAAATTGATCGGTTATTTGATGCTCAGCTTGCGCAATCGGCACAAGTGCTACTTGGAACAACGCGCCATGAGTTGCACGAGCGTATTGAGCATGGCGATGATGAAATAGCCACTTCTCACGAATATGAGCTAAAACTTGCGTTTCAGATTTGGGCTGACAATGGCTTGCTGATGCGTTCCGGCGCGGCGCCCTTTACCAAGATGGGAAGTGAAAGTAATGGTTATAGTGAAACGCTACTAAATGGTGAGCCGTGGCGCGTACTCACAAGGTGGGATGCCCGCCATGAATTTATGATTCAAGTGGCTGAGCCGATTGCCGGGCGGGAAAACTTAGCGCGCCACATTACACTTAAAATGTTGTTGCCTACTTTAATCGCCTTGCCAGTGCTGGCGCTGCTTATATGGCTTGGCGTCGGTGCCGGCTTGCGGCCATTACAGCAACTTAAGCAAGAAGTAAAACAACGCGCGGCTAATAAGCTGGAGCCTGTTGCCATGACAGGCGTGCCAGAAGAAGTCGCCCCTTTAGCTCAAGCCTTAAATGATTTATTTGCACGCCTGCAACAGGCTTTTGAGGGAGAGCGACGCTTCACAGCCGATGCTGCGCATGAGTTACGCACGCCGCTGGCTGCCCTTAAAATTCAAGCGCAGGTGGCTTTGCGCGCTAACAATGATGTAGAGCGCAACACAGCCTTAGAAAATGTTTTGCGCGGTGTTGATAGAGCCACGCGCTTGGTAGAACAATTGCTTACATTGGCTAGAGTTGACCCTGAAACGATCACCCTCGGCTTTAAGCCAGTTGAGCTGCAAGGCTTGGCCGCCTCAGTCATGCGGGATTTAGAGCCATTGGCGCATGCGAAACATATTGAAATGGCGCTTGAAGTAAGTTCAGCCTGCAATGTGTTTGGCGATGATGCCCAATTAGGTTTACTGCTACGTAACCTGATAGATAACGCTATTCGTTACACGCCGGCAGGTGGGCGAGTTTTAGTCGTGCTACAAAGCATTGGCGGTGTCAGTATCGAGGTTTGCGATACTGGCCCTGGTATCGCTGCAGCTGAACGCGATCAAGTGTTGCAACGTTTTTATCGAATTTCAGGCAGTGGTGAAGAGGGGAGTGGCTTAGGTCTTTCCATTGTGCGCCGTATTGCAGAGCTACATGGCGCACAGTTGACCTTAAGTGACAATCCATCAGGCACTGGTTTATTGGCTAAAGTATTTTGGCCGGCCTCGTAAATAAAGGCAAATCCTCCCCTGCCATTATTTAGAAGATTAGCTATAAACCTTGAACTGGCTAGCAGCGTTCAGGGTTAATGATTTTTTTGTAGCTGGATAATTGAAGCAATAGCCCGTGTGACTGCCAGATATGAGCCCAGCCAGCCAATCAATACAGCCGTGCTGACCACGGTTAAAAACAAACTGCCATTGAATATAGTTAAGCTGAAGTCGCTGTTATAGAGGCTTGATAAGTCAGCAATAGCGTAATTAAATGTTAGCGTGATGCCCAAAATCATCAATACTGCGAACAATCCGCCAAATAATCCGTAAAAAACGCCTGCGTACAAAAATGGGGTTCTAATAAAGCTGTTGGTTGCACCAATTAGGTAGCTCACTTCAATTTCATTTTGTTGGGTCAGAATCTGCATGCGCACGGTGTTGCCGATAATCACTAAAAGCACAATGGCTAATAGTGTTGCAATGAAAAATATCAGGTTTTTACTCAAACTGATAATGGTTGAAAGACGCTTGGCCCAGTCGGTGTTAAGTAGTGCCTGCTCTACGCCTGGAATGCTCTGCAGTGATGTTTTAAGCGTGGCTAAATCATCAGGCTCTATAGATTTTGCCTGAATGAAAAACGCATCGGGTAACGGATTTTTGCCAAGTTGATTCACCGCATTATTTACGTCTGGGTTGCTTTTAGATTTGGCTTGCAGTTGCTGCCAAGCTTCATCTTTTGTCACTAAGTGATACTGTTTGATTGCTGGATTTTTTGCCAACAGCGCATCAATTTCACTGATAGTGTCGTGGCTTGCATCTAGTTTCAGAAACAAACTAATCTCAGTCTCATTTTGCATGTGGTCAGTGAGTTTAGATAGGTTATCTACACCCACATAAAATAAGCTGGGTAAACACATAGCAACGCCAACCACTAAACAAATCATAAACGAAGACAGCAAGTTGGCACGCATCCGTGATAACACGAGTTTGATTGCTTGCAATTGATGGTTTAGCCAGTTATTCATGATGTCGATACGTCACTATTAAATGCTGTTTGATTGATGCCGGTAATTGATGACTTACTTTGCGTGAGCTGCCCTTGATCGAGGTGCAATACGCGATTTTGCGTGGCACTCATGCCAAGCGCATCGTGGGTTGCCATAATGACGGTCACGCCCACCTGATTAAACGCATAGAAAATTGCCATGATATCTGCGGCGTAGCTGGCGTCTAAATTACCGGTAGGTTCATCTGCAATCAGGATGGATGGGCGACTCACCACAGCACGTGCGATGGCAAGCCGCTGTTGTTCGCCGCCTGATAATGTAATCGGCATGGCCTTTTCTTTATGTAACAGCCCGACTTTATCCAAGGCTGCACGTACGCGCTTGGCCGCTTCATTGCCTGATACGCCATTGATGCGTAGCGGTAAAATAACATTCTCAAAGCAATTACGGTCATACAATAATTTATGATCTTGAAAGATCAACCCAAACCTGCGCCGTAAAAATGGAATGGCTGAGGCTTTAAGCTGGCTCACGTTCTGATTGGCAATAAGTACCGTACCGCTCGTTGGCCGCTCGGTTGCCGCAATGAGCTTTAATAAGGTACTTTTGCCAGCACCAGAATGACCTGTTACAAATACAAATTCGCCGGCCTCAATATGCAGGCTGACGTTTTTTAAAATTTCATCGCTACCGGGGTAGCGTTTGGTAACTTGGTCAAATTTAATCATGGCTGTATTGTAGCGCTAAAATTACTTAGGTAATAAAGTGATGCATCAAAAAGTGGGCTGACTTATGCCATAAAAGCGCGTTTTATGCGTTGAATGCCTTCAGTAAGTTCAGCTGGATTTAAGCTGCCAAATCCTAGCCTGATGGCATTGATATTGAGTGGTGATTCTGAAAAAAGGGACGCCGGTAAAATACGCACCTGCTCGTGAAGGGCATTTTTTACCAATTTCTCAATGTCAATGCCGTCATTTAAGCGCAGCCAAATAGCCAGGCCGCCGTTAGGCTCATCAAAGTTGACAAATTCGCTTAGTTCATTGCGGATGAGTTCAATTAAAATATTGCGGCGCTCGTTGTAAACTTTAAAGGTTCGACGGATATGACGTTTAATCTCACCTGATGCCATGAGTTCGGCAACGGCTTGCTCCGTAATGGAGTTGCCTTGCCGGTCAATTAGCATGACCTCATTTGCGCACTGCTGAATAAATTCTTTGGAGGCTACCAAATAACCTACGCGCAGGCCAGGCGCCAATACCTTTGACAGTGAGCCAACATATATCACGCGACCATGGTGATCCGTGCTGGCAAGTGGAAATACCGGGTGATGCGAAAAATGAAACTCATGATCATAATCGTCTTCAACAATGACAAAATCATATTGCTCGGCTAGCATCAATAGCTTTAATCTGCGCTCGGCGGTCATCATAACAGTAGTGGGAAACTGATGATGCGGTGTTACGTAAATAGCGCGGATAGCATGTTTTTTGCAGAGCTTTTCTAGCGCATTGATGTCAATACCATGCTCATCAAGACCCACCGTTAAAATTTTGGCACCGCATGATCTAAAAGCTTCTCTAGCGGGTGGGTAGCTTAAGCTTTCAACCACGACATAATCATTAGGTTTGGTTAAAGCTCGTGCCGCCAGAAATATACCCATCTGGCTACCGCGTGCGATGCAAATATGGTCAATATCAACGTTTAAACCGCGTTCCATATTCAACATGGTGGCAATCGCTTGGCGCAGATCATGCACACCTTTCGGGTCGCCATAACCGAGGCGGCTGTTTTTAGCCGTTGCCAGCAATACATGTCGAAACGCCCTCGAAAGAATATCAAATGGAATGAGCCGTGTATCAGGGATGCCATCGTTAAATTCTATGGTATTAGGTGAGGCTGGGTGATAGCTGGAGGCGGTTTGTATTGTATTGGTGGTTTGAGCGGCGTGCGTTTTAGTCGTGAGCTTGGTTGGGGTGGCTTGTGCGCTAAAACTAGGCAGATTTGCCGATACAAAAGTGCCTCTACGGCTTTCGGTAGTAAGCCAGCCTTGGGCGATTAGTTCATCATAGGCTAGCACCACGGTTTTTCTATTGACCTTGAGTTTTTCAGCTAAATCTCGGGTGCCAGGCATTGCTGTTGACGGTGCGAGCCGCCCCCTTTGGATTTCATCCACCACTTGTTGCGCAATTTGTAAATACACGGCGAGGCCGGATGTGTTTTTAATGTTTAAGTTAAGGCTCCAGGAACGTAGCATTATTCTCTCTAATAAATTTAGTAATGAATTGAATTTTTCAGGCTTTAACTTAGCGGATCTTACGCTAACAAGCAATTAAAAGTTAGCTTGGCTCAATGTTAGCTCCAAATAATCTGGATTACCTAGCTGTGAAAAAAGTATAAATTTTACTGGACCACTAAAATTCTGTAATCTGGAGGATTGTGGAGCAGTTACATTCTGTTACATTGCATTCACTGCTTGTTACGGGATGTTTTTCCTAAATAACTAGCTTGCAACAATTTACTTAAACATCTTATCCGTAAGGTTAAGCAAAGGAACTCTTATGTCACCACCATTAGATGCGCAACTCACCGACTGGCGTAGCCACGCACTGAAGTTAGAAAGCGAAGTTAAAAATGTCATCGTTGGCCAAGATAAAGCCATTCGGTTGATGAATATTGCTATTTTTGCACGTGGGCATGTGTTGCTTGATGGCGGCGTGGGCGTAGGTAAAACCACCTTGTTGCAAGCCATTGCGCGCGGTATTGGCGGTGCTTATGAGCGGATTGAGGGTACGGTTGACTTAATGCCGAATGACTTGATTTATCATACTTTTTTAGGTCCGGACGGTCGTCCGCAAATTGATGAAGGTCCTTTGTTGCGTGCAGGTGAAAATCTGTCGGTGTTCTTTTTTAATGAAATCAACCGTGCTAGGCCGCAAGTGCATGCGCTGATGTTGCGCGTGATGGCAGAACGCCATTTAAGTGCGTTTAAAAAAGAATACCGCATGCCACACATGATTGTGTTTGCTGACCGTAACCAGGTTGAAAAAAACGAGACGTTTGAAATCCCTTCAGCGGCACGTGACCGCTTTATGATGGAAATCCCAATTGAAATTCCAACTGATCGCGAGTTAAAGAAATCATTGGTATTCAACACTAAATTTCAGCATGCGGAAAAGCTTACGCAGCAAGTTGAAAGCAATATTCTGCAGTTTGACCAGCTCAATGCTTTCTCGGATTTATTGCAAAACCACATTAAATCCAGTGACGTGCTGGAAGAGTACGCATTGGATCTGTGGGAGGCGACGCAGCACCCTGAAAAATTTGGTGTAACCATGGAAAGTGTTGATGTGACACGCGTCATCCAAACCGGCGCCAGCCCGCGCGGTATGGGGATGTTGCTCAAGGCAGCACGTGTGAATGCATGGCTAAACGGCCGCGACAGCATGTACCCTGAAGATATTCATGCAGTATTCCATGAAGTTATTTCGCATCGACTGGTATTTAACTCGATGTATGAAAACCGCAGAACAGCGCTGGCACGCGAGCTTACCGCCAATATTATGAGTACGGTGGCGGTGCCTAGTACGACTTTCAGTAAAGCGGCTTGAAGCCATTCAGTCCATCAATAATAAGGCTAACGAATGAGCTTATCTGTAGGTAGTGCTGCACGCAATGCATCTGATTTATCTAATGATCCGTCATATGCAAAGCCTTTTGAGTACGTGATTTCATGGAAGTCTGCAAGCATACAATTAGGCGACCATCGAGGTACACAGCGTGGTCTTGGCTTGGAGTATCGCGGTAATGTGAACTTGGTGGATTACCCTGACGCGAGGCGCATGGATATCAGGCAAACGCTGCGTGACCCGTTTGAGCAAGTGCAGGTGCGGCAATTTAATCAGGATAGCACTACGCCGATTTATGCCGTGTGTGACTTATCCAGTTCCATGCAGTTTAAGGGGCGTCAACGTAAGTTGGATAAAGCGATTGAAATCTCGACGGCGGTGGCGAATTCAGCCTACCAAACCGGAGACTTGTTCAGCTTTATTGGCTATAACAGCCATGTGCTTGAAGACTACACGCTACCCTTAAGCCGTAATTTGCATCAATCAAAAGAAGCTATCGCGCAATTGCACGATTACCAAAAAATGCGGGTAGGGGCTGAAGGGGTGACTGATGTGCCAAACTTTCTCGGACAAAGCCGAGGGCTGGTGTTTTGGATTTCAGATTTTCATATGCCACTGAGTGTGATTGAGCAAACGCTTACGGCCATGTCTGCACATCAAGTCATTCCTATCGTCCTTTGGGATGACGAAGAGTACAAAAAACTGCCCAAGTTTGGCTTTGGTACCATGATAGACCCTGAAACCGGCTTAAATCGTACGCTCTTTTTTAGATATGAAGTCAGGGCTAAATTCATCAGTGCTTTCAATGAACGCAGACATGCACTGGAAGCTTTATTTCTAAAGTTTGATAGCCCTGCACTATTTATGCACGGTGATTACAAACCAGAAACCATGACGCATTATTTTGAACAAAACATGAACCTATGAAATATAACCCAATGAAAATACTTATTTCAAAAATGACTGCATCTGCAAATTTGGCGGCATATCTATTAGCGGCAGGCTTGGTGCTGAATCTATCTGCCGTAGTTGCGAAGGAAGCAGAAACGACTCAAGTCGCTGATGCTGCTGTGGCAAAAATAGTCTCGTTAACCAATCCTAGCGCAAGCTACGGTGTGCAGATAGGCGACAAACTAAGCCGAAAAGTGGTGCTGGACGTGCCAATGCCTTACCAAATAGCAAAAGAGGCTTTTCCTAAAAAAGGCAAAAAAGCTAATGGGATCGAGTTGGTGGAGGTTAATGTGGAAACTGACCAGCAAAAAACACGTACTTTATATACGGTTAGTCTTGGGTATCAAGCGTTTACCAATACGAATACGCCCGCTGTCATGCAACTACCGGCAGAGCAGTTCACGCTAACGGGAGGTGAAAAAGCTGACAATCAAACGATGGCGATAGACTTGCCGGCATGGGGGTTTTGGTTTTCACCGTTAGTGAGTGGAAACGCTGAAACCGCTCAAAAGAATATACAGCCTGAGTTCACGCCGCCACTAGTCGCTATCGGCGCACATCAAACACGGCTCATATTGTTTTTGAGCGTGCTGGCAGCAAGCTTGCTGGCGTTGCTTTATATCAATGCAGATGGCAATTGGCTACCATTCATGGGCGGCGCCTTTGCCCAAGCACACCGTCAATTAAAACGATTATCCAAATCATCAGGTGCTAAAACTGCTAAGGAAGAGAAGCAGGCCTTGGTTTATATTCACCAGGCATTTAATAAACTGTATCGTGCCAATATCTTTGCCCGCGATATTGAACGTTTTGTCACCATGCGCCCAAGTTTTAAAAAAATGAAAGGTGACATTGAACAGTTTTTCAATTACTCCAATCAATCCTTATATTCGACAGAAGCGCGTGATAGTGCCAAGGTAATACAAAACTTAGTGCAATTGAGCAAGCAGTTACGTGATTGTGAGCGAGGCGTTTAAATGGAGATTCTAAACCCTTGGGCTTTTGCGCTGTTACCCTTTGCACTGCTACCGTTTTGGCTTAAAGGCCATCAAGGAAAAATGTACACTTGGCTGGAGATAATGCCTGAAGATGAACTTTCTGACAGATTGAATCTGGCGATTAAGCTCATTACCTCATTGCTTCTGGTGAGTGTTGTTATTGCTTTGACATCACCTCGCGGACATGATGAAAAAATTCAGCGTACCGGTAAAGGTGCGCAAACAGTGATGGTCATCGACCGCAGTGTGAGTATGGATCACCCGTTTGCCGGCGATTCATCAGGGCATGTGGCTGAAATAAAATCTGCAGCGGCACGCCGAATTATTACGCAGTTTATTGATTCTCGTCCAGATGACATGATGGGTGTAATCGGATTTACTAACTCGGCTTTGTATGGCGTTAAAATCACCACCAATCGTGATGCCATTCATGCGGCCATCCATGCCGCCACCAGTCCATCGCTCAACCAAACCAACATTGGCGCTGGCTTAACAGAAGCCGCTGGCTTGTTTGATAAGATTCAAAGCTCAGGCTCCAGAGCGGTTATTTTGTTATCAGATGGTGCCGGCAAGATTAGTCCGCGTGTTAAATTTTTATTAAGCGAACGCTTAAAAAATAAAGGCTTAAGTGTCTATTGGATTATGTTGCGAGAGCCGGGTGAACCAAGTATTTTTTCTAAAGAAGAATATGAGGTAGATCGCGTGCCAAATTCAATTGTTTTGCATAATTACTTTCAATCATTAGGCCTTAAATACAAGGCTTATGAAGCGGACAATCCTGAAACGCTGCAATCTGCGATTAGTGATATTGATTCTCGCGAGAAAAAAACCATTAAATATACGGAAACAATTGCTGGCTATGATTATTCAAGGGTATTCATCATCATTGCTTTGGTATTAGGTTTGTTTCTATTGATTATTAAGAACTTGAGGGTGCATGAATGAAAAACCGAGTAAAACGCATAAACCAGCTGCTAGGCTTGATGTTACTGGCAGGCGTGGTTGGGACAGCGTATGAAGTCTATCAGACCGAAAGAATAGGAAAGGTCAATCGCGCATTAGTTTCGGGAGAAGTGGTGAATGATGACAATTACCCTTTTCATGCAAAATATGCAGATGCCTACCAGCAGGGTAAAACGGGTAATTTTAAGCATGCAACACAAGGCTTTGGTCAGCTACTGGAAGCGCCTAAAAAACAGCAGGATGATACTTTTGAGGTTAGCGAACACTTAAAGTCACAGATTCATTTTAATATTGCTAACAATTTATTTCGTTCAGGCTTGCAGCGGTTGGTTGCAGAGGATGGTTCAATACAAGAGGAGGCTAAGTTTGACTATTTACAGGCTAAAGCCGCCTACGAGCAAGCGTTAAAGCTCAATCCTACTTTGCAAGCGGCAAAGTTTAACTTGAGTTTATTGCTCTCAGTCATCCCGAAAAACATAAAAACGGTAGCACAGGACCCTTCAGGGATGGAAATCAGTAACTTGCCACAAGGTTTGCCATGAACAAAATAATTTCAGCGTTAAAAGACAATTACGAAACTGCATTGCTGGTCGTGGCCTCGCTATTTTTATTGCTGGCTTTGGTTAAGCCCGAAATACAGCTTAAACAGGAAGTGCATAACTACTTGTTGGTAGCTGACATATCGCAAAGCATGAATGCAGAAGATATGAAGGTAGGCAATAATGCCGTGAGCCGCTTGGTCTATACGCAGCATCTGATGAAAGAGGTGGTAAAAACTTCACCCTGCGGCACTTATGTTAGCGTCGGCGTGTTTGCCGCAGAAAATGTTGCCCTGCTGTTTATGCCTCTCGAAGTATGTGCAAATTTTGACATCATTACTGATTCAATTGATCATCTGGAATGGCGCATGGCCTGGAGCGGCAATAGCCGGATGACCTTTGGGGTAAAGGCGGCGGAAGCTACGTTTGAGTACCTTAACATTCCTGCGCAAATGCTATTTTTTACCGATGGCGATGAAGCCCCTAAAGCGAACGGCATTAACAAGCTGGATATAAGCAATGTTCGTATTGGTAAAAATGTTGTGTTTGTTGGGGTTGGCGGTCACGAGAACTCGCCGATTAAACGCTTTAATGCCAATAATAAATTTGTCGGTTATTGGGGAACAGATGCTGCCGCTGAAAGTGCGGGTGGTGGCATTATGTATAACGATGCTAGTAAGGATGACCCAGATCCTCCCGTTGCTTATGCAGAGTTTGACCGTTTTTTGTCTAAATTAGATGTTGAGCATCTTAAGGATATGGCGAACGAGATTAAAGGGCAATACATAGAAGGCACCGACAAACCTGAGTTTTATGAGTTTGTGCAATCACAAACTCCTGCGGCAAAGTTTGTGACGGCTTATTCTGTGCGATGGATATTTTTAATCATTGCCGCATTATTGGTGTTGGCGACTTACATCCCCGATGTACTTTCATATCGCTTTGATAAGCGCACATTATTTAAACGTGTAATTTAGAAACAGCTGACCGTGCATAAAAACTAAGGGGTTACTTAACGTAACCCCTTAGTTTTTTATTAACGCTTTCAAATCCAGAGCGCTTAAGGTGCGCAGTAGGCTAATCGGCATCTCGTCATGCGGGTTTTATTTTTGACTACCTCAATATAATCAATCCAGCATCGCATCAATAAATTCATTGGCATTAAACGGCCGTAAATCATCAATCGCTTCGCCTATACCAATGTAGCGGATAGGAATAGGGCGCGCTTGCGCAATCGCCGCAATTACACCGCCTTTGGCAGTGCCATCCAGTTTGCTTAATACCAAGCCCGTCACGCCCAGTGCATCGTCAAAAATTTTGACTTGCGTCACGGCATTTTGCCCGGTGTTGGCATCCAACACCAACAACACTTCATGCGGCGCACCTGGCAGCGCTTTGTCCATCACGCGCTTTACTTTGGCAATTTCATCCATCAAGTGCATTTGCGTGGGCAAGCGGCCAGCTGTATCAGCTAATACAATGTCGATATTTTTAGCGCGTGCGGAGTTGATCGCATCAAACATCACGGCCGCAGCGTCGCCGCCTTCACTGGCAACCACATGCACATTATTACGCTCCCCCCAAACTTGCAACTGCTCACGCGCGGCGGCTCTAAAGGTGTCGCCTGCGGCAATGAGCACACTTTTACCTTGTGATTGAAAGTGATTGGCCAGTTTACCAATGGTGGTGGTTTTACCTGCGCCATTTACCCCGGCCAGCATAATAACAAAGGGCTGGTGCGCGCTGGTTTCCAGCGGCTTTTGCAGGGGTAGCAGTAAATCAGACAGCGCATCTTTTAGTGCGGATTTAAGTTGCACCGTATCATCTAAACTTTGACGTTTAACGCGGCCTTTGATGTCATCTAACAAATGCTGAGTGGCACTAACGCCTACATCTGATGTAAGCAAAATTGTTTCGAGTTCTTCATAAACATCAGCATCAATTTTTCCGCCACCAAACAAGCTGGATAATTGGCTGCCAAGTTGATTACGTGTTTTGGCTAAGCCTTGTTTTAAGCGTTCCGCCCAGCTTTTGCTGACACCGGCTTCAATAGGTAAGGGATTGTTGGGTTCTGCTTTAGGCGGTGTTTTGTCTTTTTTAAAGAAATCGAACATAAATTAAGTCGCTAATAAATCGCTTGATGTAGATGCGCTATTTTAGCTTAATTCAGCGCCCGTAGTCCGATTCGCTCAAACGTTTGCAAATGAACCAGACTACTAAGCAATGTAGTGTAGTTATGACTTTGTTGAAGCTTGTTTAGATTTGCAATAGATTTCAAACAGCTCAAATAAACCCATGCCGATTAGCATGGCAACTAAAAAAACGATGCCTTTAACGCTACCTGTACCAAGTAAAACAAATGCAGGGGCAGGGCAAATGCCAACGAGTCCCCAGCCAATGCCAAATACCAATCCGCCAACAACCAGGCGCTTATCAATCATGCGCGAGGTGGGCAGGTTCATCGGTAAGCCTAAAAAGCTACTGCTACGTTTACCGGCTATTTTAAAAGCAATCAGTCCAACGGCAATAGCGCCGCCCATAACTAAGCCAAGTGAGGGGTCCCACCAGCCGGCTAGATCAAGAAAAGCCAGTACTTTAGCTGGGTTGGCCATCCCCGCTAAAATGAGTCCAAGGCCAAATATGAGGCCAGATAATAGTGCAAAAATTAGCGCGCTGGCATTGCCTAAACGATTTTTCATTTTTTACGCTCCCAACAAGTGACGCATAATATAAACCGTTGAAAAGCCTGTGCCCATAAAGGCCAGCGTGGCAATAATAGAGCGTGGGGACAAGCGTGAAATGCCACATACGCCATGCCCGCTCGTGCAACCGGAGCCATAGCGCGCACTAAAGCCGACAATTAAACCCGCAGCGATAAGCAAGCCATAACCCGCATCAATCGTAATTTCTGGTAGTTCGCCGAATAAGAGCCAAGCCATAGGCGCGGCAATTAAACCAAGCGTGAAAGCGATGCGCCAGCCTGCGTCATGCGCTACAGGTCGAAACAAGCCGCCAATGATGCCAGTAATGCCAGCAATGCGTCCGTTGAGCAAAATAAAAAGCGATGCAGAGATGCCAATAAGCACACCACCTGCGAGCGCAGACCAAGGCGTAAAGTTGTTCCAGTCGATTATCATAGCGTTGATACCATCACTTGGTTTAAATGTTAATTTAGGCGTAAATAAAAGAAGCCGCACACAGTATGTGCGCGGCCTTGTTCAGCAGATTATATCTTAAATTAAAGCTGCCAGCCGTACGCGATACCAAGTGAGTCTTGATACATTTTCAGGTTGGCTTCGCCACCGCCAAAGCCTGCTGGTGGAGCGCCTGGAGGAATAGAGCCGTTGCCACGTACTTTTTCTTCAAACGCATGCATGTAAGAGAAAGATAATTCGGAGTTATTGGGCAACACATAGGTTGCGCCTAATGTTACGTGATCTTGAACTACGCCAGGCGCCAGGATGTTAAACAAAGTTTCGCTTTTACGAATAGGCTGGCTTGAGTGGTTATAACCTGCGCGTACGGTCAGGCTTTCATTAAATGCGTAGCTGGCGCCCACTTTAACAGCTGTTACATCACGCCAGGCAAAGCCCGGGCCTTTATTTGAGCCGAGTTGATTGTTTTTAAGTAGTAAGTTGTTAATTGAGTTGCCGACTGAATCAATATCACTATATTCAATACGCTGTACGTCGGCTGCCACGGTAAGTGCGGGTGTGGCTTTAACGGCAATACCTACACCGTAACTTGCCGGAATATCAAAATCACCACCCTCTGCAAACAAGCCCTTGTATTTATCAAACTTGCTCATGTAGGTTTTGCTTTGATAGGTAGCGCCTAAAGTGACTGCGTCGCTTACTTGCCCAATCCAGCCGATGTGCACGCCTGCACCGTAAGATGAATCATGACCGTTATTGGTGACTTTGCCCGGGTGCTTGCTGTAATTTGTGTTATCAAAGTTTTGCAGCCCTTTAGCCTCAAAACGTTGATAAGCTAAGTTAACTGCAACACCGATTGTATTTGAAGGGGTGATTTTCCATGTGGCAGTAGGCGCGATAAAAAGCTGAATTAAATCAATGCCGGCAGGGGTTTTTCCTAATAGCGGAACCGCTTTTTCATAGTCAGTATTCATACCGCCGTTACCATAAACACTCACGCCTAGCGTCACTTCAGGTGTTATGACGCGGTTGTAGCCAAACTCAGGAATAATGAAATTTTCAGTGTCATTTGCATCGTAGGTGCCATTAACCGCAGCCCCACCTGCATTGCCTGTAATTTCAGTTTCACGTTGCGGCCTAAACCAAGTCGCGCCAACGTCAATACGGTTTCCAACTAAACCTAACCCGGCTGGGTTGATGGCCGCAGCCAAAGCGTCTTGTGGCAAAGCAATACCCACGCCGCCCATGCCTTGTGATTTAACACCATAGCCATGTGCAAAGTAGCCGTCGGTGGCAAAAGCGTTGGTGCTTGCGATAAGCGCCAGTATCGGCAGTAGTTTAGGTGTGTTTTTCATGAAGTTGTCTTTGTATTCAAAGTGATATTATTAAAGTTACAGCACTTTAACAAAGTATGATCAGTTATAAAAATAATTTATTCATCTATCTTTATAACTTTTTAGAATAACATCAAGCTTAAAAAAGATGATGCGCCATAGGCCTTTACTACTTGATGAATCAATGATGAACTAACAAAGTGGTATCCTTGTCACAAACTTGGATTTGAATGGCACGCTTGAGGCTTTATCTTTACAAAGTGCCATAGCAAAATGCTGTAACAAAACATCAGGAGATTAGTACTGTGCGACTCAAAAGTTTTTTATTTTTTTTGTTAGTGATGCCGTTAACGGTATTTGCTAATGCCTCTATACAGGAATTTAAGCTTGATAACGGCTTAAAGCTGATTGTGCAAGAAGATCATCGCTCCCCCGTGGTGGTGTCGCAAGTTTGGTACCGCGCGGGCAGTTTAGATGAGGTGAATGGCAAGACCGGCGTGGCACATGTGCTGGAGCACATGATGTTTAAAGGCACTAAACAAGTGCCGTCCGGGCAGTTTTCACGCCTGATTGCGGCAGCAGGTGGTAAGGAGAACGCCTTTACCAGCACTGATTACACTTGCTACTTTCAACAGCTTGAAAAATCCAACTTACCTCTCTCGTTTAAGTTAGAGGCAGACCGCATGGTAAATTTACAGCTCACTGAGGAAGATTTTGCAAAAGAAATCAAAGTGGTGATGGAAGAGCGGCGTTGGCGCACTGACGACAAGCCGCAATCTCAAGTAAATGAGGCTTTTCAAGGTGTGGTTTATCGTGCGCACCCTTATGCACGGCCGGTAATTGGCTTTATGAATGATCTTGAAAATATGACGGTGGAGGATGCGCGTGAGTGGTACCGCAATTGGTATGCGCCCAACAATGCGACGCTGGTGGTGGTTGGTGATGTGAACGCGCAAGAAGTTTACGCCTTGGCAAAAAAGCATTTTGGTCATTTAAAACCTAAAGTTTTGCCTGCGCGTAAACCGCAAGTGGAGCCCGCCCAAATTGGTGAGCGCCGTGTGGTGGTGAAGGCGCCAGCTAAGTTACCTTATTTGCTCATGGGTTATCATGTGCCAGCCTTGGCAACCCCCGAAACTGATTGGGAGCCTTATGCGCTAGAGGTGTTAGCTGGTGTACTCAGCGGCAACCCTGCGGCACGCCTTAATCAAAAATTGGTGCGCGAAACGCAGTTGGCGATAGATGCGAGTGCTGGCTACGATTTATTAGCGCGCGGACGCCAAAGTGTGTTTGCTTTAGATGGCACGCCAAGTGAAGGTAAAACCGTTATTGAGCTAGAAACCGCATTACTTCAGCAAATTGAGAACATTAAAGACTCAGGTGTAACCGTTGAAGAATTAGACCGTGTAAAAGCCGGTGTGATTGCAGCAGACGTGTATAAACGTGACTCCATGTTTTATCAAGGCATGCAGCTAGGCACCATTGAAACAATTGGTTTTCCGTGGCAAATTTTGCAGGATTATCCTGCAAAATTGCGTGCGGTAACGCAGGAGCAAGTGCAAGCGGTGGCTAAAAAGTATTTGCGTAAAGATAATTTAACCATCGCAACACTTGATCCTCAATCGATGGATCCGAATGCGAAGCCACAAGGCAAGCCGCATGTGCATTAATTTCAAACTGCGTTGCAATACGTTGTTGCACAACACCTCGTGTACTTATTGTACACGTCGGCATTGTGCGCCTAGTCTTGCTTAGCCGTTTGAATTTAATTGAATAGATTGATTTTTAAGTTTGTCATTCTCGTGTAAGCGGGGATCTAGTTAAGGTAGTTAAAGTGAAAAAAATTCAAATTTTAATTCTAGCAGTAAGTAGCTTAGTGGCATTTAACAGTAACGCTGGCGTCAAAATTCAGCAATGGCAAACAAACTCAGGTGCCGAAGTTTATTTCGTTGAAAACCACGACTTGCCAATTGTCGATGTAAGCGTGAACTTTAACGCGGGTAGCGCGCGTGATACTGCCGCAAAATCTGGCGTAGCAGGCGTGACGCGATACTTGATGACGCTGGGTGCAGCCGGTATGACTGATGAAACAATCGCCAATAAAATGGCTGATGTGGGGGCTGTTTTAAGTGGCAGTTTTGATGCAGATCGCGCAGCGTTTAAATTGCGCACTTTAAGTAGCGAGCGTGAAAAAACACAGGCACTTGAGGTGTTTACCAAGGTGTTGCAACAACCTGATTTTCCTGAAGCGGTGTTAGCACGAGAAAAAGCGCGCATTATTTCAAGCTTGCAAGAATCTGCAACGCAGCCAGAAAGTATCTCAAATAAAGCATTTATGGCAGCGCTGTACGGCAATCACCCTTATCACCTTGATGAAAGCGGTGAAGTCGATACCGTGGCAACAATAAAACGTGAAGACCTGCAAAGTTTTTATGATCAATATTATGGTGCAAAAGGCGCGGTAGTTGCCATTATTGGCGATTTAACACGTGAGCAGGCCAATGCCATTGCAGAAAATATAACCGGTGGATTGCCTAAAGCGGCATCAGCTCAGCCCATAGCAGTTGTGGCTCCGCCAACGCAGGCTATAGAGCAGCGCATTGCACACCCCGCTTCACAGTCACATATTCTATTAGGCTATACCGGCATTAAGCGTAGCGACCCTGATTTGTTCCCATTGTATGTGGGTAATTATATTTTAGGTGGAGGTGGCTTTGTGTCACGTCTAACGGAAGAGGTCCGCGAAAAGCGTGGCTTGGTTTACAGTGTGTATAGCTATTTTATGCCGATGGCAGAGCTAGGGCCGTTTCAAATCGGCTTGCAAACTAAAAAAGATCAAGCTGATGACGCACTTAAATTAGTGCGAGAAACCTTGGATAACTTTATTAAAAAAGGGGTGACTGAAAAAGAACTAAAAGCTGCAAAAGACAACATTATTGGCGGTTTTCCAATGCGAATTGATAGTAATGGTAAAATTTTAGATTACCTGGCGATGATTGGTTTTTACAAATTGCCATTAAGTTATTTGGATGATTACAATGCAAAAGTAGCTAGCGTAACCACCGCGCAGATTAAAGACGCGTTTAACCGTCGCCTAAAATCTGAACATTTTGTAACGGTGATCGTGGGCGCGCCTGAAGTTAAATAACGCCAAAAAACAATGTATAAAAAGGTCGGTATTCAATTTTGAGTAAAGTCGTAGCTAAAAAACTAAATACGGTGCGCATCAACGCGGGCGAGTGGCGTAGCCGATTGCTTAAGTTTCCTGAAGCTGAAGGTTTGCGGCCAACCCCAGAGCGTGTCAGGCAAACTGTGTTTAATTGGTTAGGGCAAGATTTAACTGGTTTAAATTGCCTGGATTTATTTGCAGGGTCGGGAGTGATGGGGTTTGAGGCGTTATCGCGCAATGCTAACGCTACTGTTTTGGTAGAAAAAACGCCAGTCGTTTACAAAGCGATTTTAGAAAACAAAGCCACGCTTCAAGCGACCAATGCGCAAGTGTTTAATACAGATGCCTTGAGCTTTATCGCTAAAAATCAGCAGTTGTTTGATGTTGTATTTCTTGATCCTCCCTATAACCAAGGCTGGTTAGATAAAGTGTTGCCGTTGTTACCCGCGCATTTAACTAAAGATGCCGTGGTGTATGCAGAAGCGGAGTATGCAATCAAGCCAACGGATGCATGGCAGATCGTCAAGCAAAGCAAAGCGGGCAATGTGTTTTATCATCTGTTAAAATCAGCACATGACTGACATAAAAAAACGTATTGCCGTTTACCCCGGCACTTTTGACCCCATTACCTTGGGCCATGAAGACCTCGTGCATCGTGCCGCACACCTGTTTGACGAGGTGATTGTAGCGGTTGCAGGTAGCACTAATAAAAGCACCCTGTTTACTTTAGAAGAGCGTGTAGCGCTGGCGCAAAGCGTATTTTTGGCTTTTGATAATGTGAAAGTGGTGGGCTTTAGCGGCCTACTTATGCAATTTGTGCAAGACCAAAAAGCGCAAGTGGTGATACGCGGGCTTCGCGCAGCCTCTGACTTCGAATATGAATTTCAACTGGCAGGCATGAATCGCAAGCTTTTCCCTAAGCTTGAGACCCTGTTTTTAACGCCATCTGAGCAATATATGTTTGTGTCATCAAGCCTAGTGCGTGAAGTGGCTCAACTGGGCGGAGACGTCAATCAGTTTGTGTCCGCTACCGTAGCCAACGCGATTCAACATAAATTAACGGCAGAATCGAGTTAATAGTTTATGGCATTGATGATTACCGATGAATGTATTAACTGTGACGTTTGCGAGCCAGCATGCCCGAATAATGCGATTTTTCAGGGTGAAGAGATTTACGAAATTAACCCGGATTTATGCACAGAATGCGTAGGTCATTACGATAAACCGCAGTGTCAGCAAGTGTGCCCGATTGATTGCATTCCATTTGATCCGGAAGTGGTTGAGAGCAAAGAGCAGTTGCTGGAAAAGTATTATCAATTAACTGCGGTTAAATAGTAGCAAATGTAAGCGTGAATAAATTTTCGCTTACATCAATAATTCAGTAAAAGGGGAATAACTATGCGCATGCTACACACCATGCTCCGCGTTGGTAATCTGGAACGCTCTATTAAGTTTTATACAGAAATTCTAGGCATGAAGTTGTTGCGCCAACATGACTTTCCAGACGGAAAATTCAGCCTGGCTTTCGTAGGTTACGGTGCTGAAAGTGACCATACCGTGCTAGAGCTGACCTATAACTACGGCGTTGAAAGCTACGATATGGGCAAAGCTTATGGGCATATTGCGATTGAAGTTGATGACGCCTATAAAGCCTGCGAAGCCGTAAAAAACGCAGGTGGCAAAGTCGTGCGTGAAGCTGGCCCCATGATGCACGGCACCACGGTCATTGCCTTTGTGGAAGACCCTGATGGCTACAAAGTGGAGTTCATTCAGGCAGGCACTTTCTAAATTTTTTTTATTGCCAATGCCCGGCGCACAAAAAGACAATTGGTATCTATATTTGCTGGAGTGCAATAACGGTGCCTATTACGCAGGCATTACCAATAATTTAGAAGCCCGCTTTGCTACTCATATGTCAGGCAAAGGCGCGCGCTACACACGAGCTAATCCACCGATTAAAATAATGGCTTCAACATCATACCCAGACCGTTCAACTGCTAGCATCGCAGAAGCGCAGTTGAAGAGCTTGCCCAGGCATAAAAAGTTGCAGTTTTTTGAACGTAACTTATTGCGTAGCCTAGACAATAGCCATGAATAAAGCCGAGCTAATGTCAGCAGTCAATACCGTGCTGGATGGTGATTGGGATGCTGCACACAAAATTGCACAAAATCACAGTGACAATACCTCTAACTGGTTGCACGCAGTTTTACATAAAATAGAGGGTGACAAGTGGAATAGTCAATATTGGTATGCACGCACGGCAGGCCACACCTATGAAGATTTTACAGATGTGATGCAAGAGCTGATTGTGATTAAAGACAGCTTAAAATAAAGCTTTTTATTGCTAGGTTCTGATGGTAATAAGCTGGGATATACACTCGGCTTATTACTTTATGAATAAATACTGAAGGTCAAAAGGTTTGACTTTGAGTCGTGGCCGATGCGGTTTTACTGCACCTTGGTTTACTGCGAATCGCGTGCCACAACGGGCTCAGCGCCAATCACACGGTTACGACCCGATTGCTTTGCCAAATATAACGCAGCGTCAGCGCGTGGCAAAATGCTATCGGCATCTTCTCCAGTCACCCTCTCAGCTACACCAGCACTAAAAGTGATGAGTACGCGTTCATTGTTATGCAGAAAAAAGTTTTTGGTTAGCTCGCGTTGTAACCCTGAGATTACCTCTACTGCATCATCTTGTTTTGAGCCGGGTAATAGAATCACAAACTCTTCACCGCCGTAGCGTGCTAGCACGTCAGTACTGCGCAAAATGCCTTTCACTACCTTTGCCAAGTGCGCGAGGGCTTTGTCGCCTGTGGAGTGACCTAAAGTGTCGTTAATTTTTTTGAAATGGTCAATGTCGAGCATAGCGAGCGAGAGTGCCGTGCTATGTCGGTCAGCACGCTCAAATTCTCTGGTTAAGGCCTCGTCCATGCCGCGCCTGTTCAATGCGCCGGTTAAAAAGTCCTCGTGTGCCACTTCGCTAATGTAATCAAGTTTGACGGTGAGTTCAACAATTTGCTTCTCTGCATATTCTACTTTTTTCTGCGTTTCTTGCAGGGCTTCATGGTTTTGTTTAGCGTCTTCGTTCATTGCGCTGATGTCGCCGACCAAGCTTTCGAGAATGCTGCTGAGTTCTGCGATGTTATCAGTTGCGTTAATTTGGTCGTGGTAGGTTTGAATTTTGCTTTGATAGCTTCCAGTGCTGACGGTGATGTCTGCCAAGCGGCTTACAAAGGTGCTGACCATGCTTCTCAATGTTTCTTTTGCGGCAAGTAGTCCAGGCTTGATGTTAGATTGCTTGAAAATTAACTCTTTCAGGCTACTTTCAGCATTGTAAACAGCATCGATGTTAAGCGGTTTGGAAATAATCTCTTGAACAATCGCTAATTGGCCGTGCAGCCATTTATCCTCAATGGTGAGCTCGCCCATGCTGGAAACCAGCAGGCGCAGTATCTGTATTAGCGCTTCTTGCATGCGATGCTGAGAGTCGTTTTGCATCTCAGCGCGTAGCAATGTGGATTTTAACGCATCGTTCAGTTTGTCCACCTCTTCAATGGTTTCAGCCGCTTCCGCACGTTTAATGAGCGCTTGGATTCTGGTGAGCGCACTAGGTATTTCTGCAAACTGAGGAGCAACCACTAAATTGATTGTTCTAATCAGCATGTCGCGCCAAGCCGTTGCAACTAACTTTTTGTTGTCGTTGTTACTGCTAACAGCACTTGCCTTATGCGTTATTACGGACGGTGTTGATGGTGCTGTGGTGGAGCTTGATATTGCAGAAGGCAAAGCGGCTGGCGTTTCGATGCCTGCTTGACCGTCGCCCCATGAGGTGATGAGCGCCTGGATTTTTTGACTTAACTGGGCGGGGTCATTGCCAAAATGGATGATTACTTGGTTAACCCCCTCTTTTTTTCGGCTCAGGGTTAAACCACTATGGTTGACATCAAGCTGCTTTAGCAAATAGCGTAATAGCGCACCCCAGTTGGCGGCATCACCTGTACCCGCAGTCGATTGAAGCAGAATTCGTAATTGTGCTTCTAAATTAGATGCGTCTTGCCTCTCGATTAAAGTTGCAATTTTTTTTGCGATAGACGTGTATTGAGGGTTATTTTTACTTTTCTCTTGCAGTACTTTTTCAAGAGAAGCGTTGAGTATGGCTGACTGTTTGCTAGGCTGGATGCCGGAAATTTCCTCGTAAACGCGACGATAATTTTCAGGTGTAGGTGGACTTTGGATTTTAGAAAGCTTAATAAGCGTTTGACGTGCTAATTCTAAAGGTGTTAATTTCTGTTCCATATAATCTTATTGCCCATGTACCCGTTTGGGTGATTGTTGCACGACGTTACAATTAGAACAAGTAAGAATATCACAGCCGACTGTATTTATTTGGGTAGGCGCTGGATTCAGACAAAAAAAATGACCCGATTAAGGGTCATTTTTACTGGATTCTTTAAGTACTAAACCTTCTGAATGTTAGAAGCTTGTTTACCTTTTGGTCCATCAGTTACGTCGAAAGTAACGCGATCGTTTTCTTTTAAGCTTTTGTAGCCACTATCAACGATTGCTGAGAAATGTGCGAATAAATCGTCACCACCTGCGTCAGGAGTAATGAAACCAAAACCTTTAGAATCATTAAACCATTTTACTAAACCTGTTGCCATATCTTATTCCATACTCTTAAAAAAGGGAGACACCCTGAAAGTTCGGGTTTTTAAACACAATCAATCTAAAAAAGACTAAAAGATTAAAAATTCAAACGCCTAGAATGCTTTTTACGGGTAAATAATAGCTGTGTCAAGCATTATTTTAATTATTTCTATAGGGTTTCTATAGAGGTAGGCTGTTTTTTTTAGTTTAATCATGCTGTTAGCTTGCATAATTGAGCTTGTAGGGCTATAGTTCGCTCCGCGTTTGGTAGTGCTTACGCTATTGTATATTTTTTCCACTATTCCTGCGGTTTTAATGTTGCTACAAACTCATTTAGATTGTTGCTTCAACTGCGGGTCTTAAATGATGATTGGAGTAATAGCCTTGGCTAAAGAAGAATTGATTGAAATGAGCGGTGTTGTGATGGAAATTCTGCCGGATTCGCGTTATCGCGTAACGTTAGATAACGGTCACTCACTGATTGCCTATACTGGCGGTAAAATGAAAAAGAACCACATCCGTATTTTGGCGGGTGATAAAGTGACGCTTGAGTTGTCACCGTATGATGTAAACAACGGGCGTATTACTTTTAGACATATTGAAAATACTGGCTCGACTTATACACCAAGAAAACGTACTTATTAATTAGCGTTGTTTATTAAAAGATGCGCCTCAATTTAAAGATAGGCTCAATAAAATAACCTTTTTAATTATAAGGTTATGTCAACAATAGTATTTGACATGTATTTGTATCTTTTGATAAAAGATGATATTGTGTAAGTCATGTTTCTAGCACTTAATAAAAAGAGTTTGTGGGTTATTGTGATTTGGTTTGCGATTTTGCAAGCTTTTTCGCCGTTTATTCATGGGCATTTTGAGGCTGATACACCCGCTCAGGGTGTAGGCTTGCATATCCATATGCAAGCGTTTGAGCAAGCAAATCCGCTCGCTAGTGATAAAGTACATGTACTGCAAAATGTCGGTGATGCGATACATACTATAGGCGTTGATAAGGCACGCATCATAAGTGTGGATTTATTGCCACCGCCTTTATTTACGGTATTGTTGGTTTTGTTTTTGTTTGTGCTGGCCACAAAATTTGCCAGACTTAGTTTTGCACGCCCCCTCTATCTTCCTTTATATCTCCGCCCGCAATCTAAACCGCGGGCCCCGCCTTTTTCCTGACATAATCAAGTGTTAAAGTATTTACGCTAGCGTAAGTGCTATTTTGATATTATTTCATTCGACTATTCACCATTGACTAAAAAATGGTGATAGCTCCAAAATGAAATCAGGAGAGTTTATGCGATATATTTCCCAAATTTTTCTGTTGATCGCGTTACTGCAATCGACAGCTAATATAGCTTTGGCCGAACCAGTTCAACATGAGGTTGATCATTTTGATGTGCTGACGGTTAATCCTAACCTGCAATTGAACGAGGTGTTAGAAAAAACATTTTTACGTCATCCATTACAGGCTACTTTACGATCACGCGATTCAGTCGTTTCTGCCAAAAAACTGGTAGCGAATGCCATGTTGCCAACAGCGCCTGCGGTGAGTTTATTGCATCAAAACGATGTGTTAGGCAGTGGCCGCGGTGAACGTGAGTGGCAAGCGGAGATGGAACTGCCGATTTGGCTACCTAACCAACGTAATAACCGACTAAAAGTGGCAGACGCGAGCCAATCGGGCGTGATTGCGAGCCGAGAAAGTTTAAAGTTGCATGTGGCGGGTCAGTTACGTGAGGCGTTATGGGATGTTGCCGCCAATGACAACAATCTCGCCTTGGCGCTCAATCAATTAGAAGTGGCTAATAAGCTTCAGCGCGATGTTGAAAAGCGTCATCAGGCAGGTGAAATGGCTAAAACGGATGTGATGCTGGCGCAACAGGAAACCTTACGTGCAGAAAAAGACAAATTGCGTGCCGAGGCTGAGGTGATGCATGCGCGACATCGTTATTATTTGCTTACAGGCATACGTGAATTACCTGTTAGTTATACCGAGAAGCAGTCTGAGCTGGAGGATTACAGTCAATCGTCAATCTGGCTTGAAGCCCAATCTAAGGTGGGATTGGCAGAAACAGAGCGTAGCCTAGCGCAGGTAGAAAGCCATGAAAACATGCAGGTGTTATTTAATATGCGCAGTACAAAAGGTGCATTTGATAGCACAGCCAATGATAGCGTGGGGCTTAAATTGCGTATTCCATTTGGTGGTGAAACGCGTGCCGCGCCAATTAAAGCCGCAGCCGAGCTTGGGGTTGGCAATGCATTGAGCGAGCGCGAAACGCTTAAATATGCACTGGAGGCGGCTATGCATGAAGCTGAGCATAATTTAAGTGTAAGCCGTGAGGAATTAGCCATTGCCAATAAGCAGTTTGATATTGCTAAAGAGAGCGTCAGGCTCGCACAAAAGGCTTTTCAATTAGGTGAGGCTGATTTAGTTAGTTTGCTACGCGTACAAGCACAAACTTTTGAGGCTGAGCGCGCATTTACCACCCGTCAAATTCAAGTGCAGTGGGATATTGCCCGCTACAACCAAACCGTAGGAGTGCTTCCATGAGTTATTTTTATAAGCGTTATTTTGTATTGTTAAGTATGGCTACAGTGGCTTTAGTGAGTACCGCACAGGCGGCTGACATAGTCATGACAGCAACGCAACAACAGAGTTTAGGTGTTAGCGTCAGTGTAGTAGGTAAAAATACGGTGTTAAGTAGCCGTCGTTTTCCTGCCGAAATCGTGGTGCCGGTTGGTCAAGAGCGTGTAGTGAGTGCACCGCAATCTGGTTTGCTGGATCAACTCTATGTGGCAGCAGGGCAAAGCGTTAAAAAAGGGCAAGTGATTGCGCATTTAATTAGCCCTGATTTATTAAACTTGCAGCGAGATTATCTGCAAGCGCAGACGCAAAAAAAGTTGGCAGCAAAAAGTTTATCTCGAGATGCTGAGTTATTGAAAGATGGCATTATTGCGCAACGCCGTTATTCGCAAACTGAAAGTGCGCATGAAGAAGCAAGTGCGGCATTAGCTCAGCGTAAGCAGGCTTTAAATTTAGCGGGAATGAATGATGTTGCTATTGGTAAGTTAAGCCCAACGTCAGGCATGACGAGTGGTATTAGCATTGTGGCGCCTATGGATGGTCAGGTGTTAGCGCAAATGGTCATCAGCGGCCAGCGCGTGGACATGGCGATGCCGTTGTATAGAATTGCTAAACTGAACCCGCTTTGGCTAGAAATACATGCCCCGCTTGAAGGTTTGCCGTTTGTTAAACAAGGCATGCCGGTGCAAATTCCTAAACTGCAGGCAAGTGGTAAGCTGATTGCGGTGATCCGTAGTGTGAATAAAACAGATCAAACCTTGCACTTACGGGCAGAAATCACCAACGGCGCTGAAAAACTATCGCCAGGACAGATTGTTGAGGCTGAAATTAGCCTTGGCGGACAGTCGCAACATTTTAGCGTGCCAAAATCGGCGCTTGCAAGGCAGGGCGCTACAGCGGTTGTATTTGTGCAAACAAAAACCGGGTTTAGTCCGCTCACAGTAAAAGTTATTTCTGAGCAGGGTGATGAGGCGATTGTTGACGCGGCATTTAAAGGTGATGAGAAAATTGCAGTGACAGGTATTGCTGCCATTAAAGGTGCCTGGTTAGGTTTGGGTGGCGAATAATGTTAGCTAAACTCATTCAATTTGCGCTCACGCAGCGCTTACTCATGCTGATTCTTACGCTAGGCTTGGCGGCGGCGGGCGCGCTAGCTTATCAATCATTACCGATTGATGCCTTTCCCGACGTATCTTCAACGCAGGTTAAAATCATTATTAAAGCGCCCGGCATGACGCCAGAAGAAGTTGAAGCGCGTATTACCGCCCCGATTGAAGTTGAGATGCTGGGTATTCCGCATCAGGTTGGCTTGCGCGCGGTGGCCAAGTATGCGCTCACTGACATTACGGTGGATTTTAAAGATGGAACCGATATTTATTGGGCACGGCAACAGGTGGCCGAGCGCCTGAATGCAGTATGGAGTAATTTACCTGCTGATGTTTCTGGCGGTATGGCGCCGTTAACGACACCTTTGGGTGAGATGTTTATGTTTACGGTGCAAAGCGATACGCTGAGCTTACAAGAGAAACGTAGCTTGTTGGACTGGGTGATTCGCCCGCAATTGCGCACAGTGCCAGGGGTTGCCGATGTGAATGCGCTAGGTGGCTTGGTGCGCAGCTTTGAAATTGTGCCAGACAATGCACGTATGTATGCGCGTGGCGTGGCAATTGATACGTTACAAAGCGTGTTAGAAAACAATAATCGTAACGGTGGTGCTGGCAGGCTAAGCGATGGCGAAGGTTCATTGTTGGTGCGCGCTGAAGGCGGCTTTAAAACCATCGATGACGTTAAAAACACCATTGTGCGTAGCGAGCAGGGCATGTCGGTCAGAATTGCCGATGTTGCCGATGTCCGCATAGGCTCACTCACTCGTTATGGCGCTGTTACCAGCAATGGCACAGGGGAGGTGGTAGAAGGCTTGGTGTTAGGTTTACGTGGCGCCAATGCACAAAAACTGGTCGAAGGCGTAAAAGCCAAGCTTGCCGAAATTGCACCTAGTCTGCCTAAAGGTACCAACATCCATGTTTTTTATGATCGCGGTAATTTGGTAGAGCGTGCAGTACATACCGTGACTAAAGCATTATTAGAAGCCGTGGTGTTGGTGCTGATATTACTGGTATTGTTTTTAGGTAATTTTAGAGCTGCATTGACCATTGCTTTCATACTGCCGCTGTCAGCTTTATTTACTTTTTTACTCATGCGTAATTTTGACATGTCCGCCAATTTAATGAGCTTGGGCGGCTTGACCATTGCCATTGGTATGTTGGTGGATGCCGCGGTGGTGGTGGTTGAGAATGTGGTTTCGCATCTGGCGGATACTAAAAAGGCAGGCTCCTTGCCCAGAATGCATATTATCTACCGTGCCGTACGTGAGGTCAGCGTGCCGGTTACAGCGGGGGTGTTAATTATCATCACCGTGTTTTTACCTTTACTCACTTTGCAAGGGCTTGAAGGCAAGCTGTTTACACCAGTTGCGCTGACTATTATGTTTGCCTTGGCGGGGTCGCTGTTTTTATCTCTAACTGTCATCCCCGTGCTGGCTTCATTTCTACTCAAAGAAGTCAGCCATGAAGAACCGTGGTTAGTGAGAAAAGCGTTAAGCGTTTATGAGCCGATACTTAACTGGTCTTTAGATCATGCCAAATTGATTGTCATCGGTGCCTTTGTGCTGTTAGCTGTTACCGGCGTTGTTTATACGCAAATTGGTAAAACCTTTATGCCTACCATGGATGAAGGCGATCTGATTGTTGGGGTGGAAAAATTGCCGTCCATCAATCTGCAACAAAGCTTGCTCACTGATATGAACGTGCAGCGTGCTATTTTAAGCCAAGTGCCTGAAGTGAAGGGCGTTTTTTCCAGAGTTGGCTCAGACGAACTTGGGCTAGACCCGATGGGCTTAAATCAAACCGATAACTTTTTGATTTTAAAGCCGACCAGTGAATGGCGCATGAAAACCAAAGAAGCGTTAATTGACGAGCTACGCAAGGTCATGGCGCAAATGCCGGGTTTGGATTACAGCTTTACACAGCCTATTGACATGCGTGTGAATGAAATGATTTTAGGCGTGCGCGGAGATTTAGCCATCAAGATATTCGGCCCTGATTTAAAAGCACTCGATGCTAAAGCGCAGCAAATCATCAGTATTTTGGATTCGATTAAAGGCAGCCAGGACGTTTATACGCCGCAAAATAGTGGTGTTCAATATCTGCAAATTAAAATAGACCGTGTAGCTGCAGGCAGGCTGGGTTTAGATATTGCTGAAATTGAAAATATCTTGCTGGCCCAACTTGAAGGCAAGCAGGTAGGTGTCGTGCAAGAAGCCCAAAAACGTACGCCAGTGTTGCTTCGCGGTAGCGTAGATTTACGTGCGTCACCGTCAGACTTCGGCAACTTAATGCTCACGCTGTCTAATGGCACCAACGTGCCACTTTCAGCCGTGGCTAAAATAGAGCGTGAAGAAGGCCCGGTAAAGGTGGATAGAGAGCGTGGCGTGCGTATGGTGGTGGTTACCGCCAATATCCGTAACCGTGATTTAGTCAGCTTTGTAGATGAAGCCAGGCAACGCATTGATAGCGAAGTGAAGCTAGAAGAGGGTTACTCTATTAAATTAGGTGGCCAGTTTGAAAATCAGCAACGCGCTGCGGCTCGTTTAGCTATTGTAGTGCCTGTTGCCATTGGTTTGATTTTCTTACTGTTGTTCGCTACTTTTGGCTCGATTAAACAATCCTTGCTAATTTTATCTAACATTCCATTTGCCATGATAGGCGGTGTGTTTGGTTTGTGGATTTCAGGCGAGTATTTATCGGTGCCGGCTTCAGTTGGATTTATTGCTTTGCTGGGGATTGCAGTATTGAACGGCGTAGTGATGGTGAGCTATTTTAATCTGCTGGCAGCGCAGGGAATGGATCAATTAAGCATTGTGGTTGAAGGCGCAAAGCGCAGACTAAGACCGGTGTTGATGACGGCAAGTATTGCCGCATTTGGCTTGGTGCCACTGTTATTTGCTACCGGCCCAGGTTCAGAGATTCAAAAGCCGCTCGCCATTGTAGTGATTGGTGGTCTGGTGACCTCAACCGCACTCACATTGGTCTTGCTGCCCATTTTTTATCGACGATTTTTTAAGTAGAGGTGGACTATGACACAAGATACAACTTTGCAGAATTCAGTAGCGCAAGGTCTTTTAATTATCATTGCGCCACCTGATTTAGAAGAAACATTGATTGATATATTGTTGCAAAAAACCGAAATTTCCGGTTTTACAACCAGTAATGTGAGCGGCCATGGCAGTAGCCATGGCGAAGGTGTCGTCAAATTGAGTATCGCGGAGCAGGTGACAGGCAGGCAACGGCGGGTACAGTTTATGACGCATGCTGTGCTTGTTGATTTGCAAAACCTAGTGGCGAGCCTTAAAGTGCAATTTAAAAATACAGATATACACTATATATTGATGCCGATTGCAGAAATACCGGCGTGATGTAGAAGTCAAATGACAAACAAAAAGCCGCAGCAATGCGGCTTTTTGTTTATGGTGCGTCCGTTAGGTTACCTCAGCTAGACTCATAATCTTTGTGTATATTTACCTTGCATAGCCACGCATGGAAAGATACAGTTTAAATTAAATTAACGGTTAAGTTTGATGTAGGTCAAGTCATCTATTTGTGTGGGTAGCCAGCCAGATGATGAGATAGTAGAATCGCCGTGCTTTTTTATAAATCAATAAGTTAAGTCTGATATGACCCAAAATTCCAGCGCCACAATTTTAATTGTTGATGACATGGCTGAAAATCTGCACGTGTTCAGCGAGTTGTTGCGTCCGCAATACCGTGTGTTGGCGGCTACATCAGGGCCGGTGGCGCTACGTATTGCCAATAGTTTGCCTAAGCCAGATTTAATTTTGCTTGATGTGATGATGCCGGAAATGGATGGTTACGAGGTGTTGCGCACACTGCAAGATAACGACGCTACCCGGAATATCCCCGTTATTTTTGTAACAGCGCTGGCAGAATCTTCAGATGAAGAGCTTGGCCTAAGGCTAGGTGCAGTCGATTATATTGCCAAGCCGATTAAGCCGTTGGTGGCATTAGCACGTGTGCGCACGCAGCTTGAAGCCAAGCAGGCGCGTGATTGGTTGCAAAACCAAAATGTATTACTAGAGGCAGAGGTCGCCAAGCGCATGGCAGAAAATAACCTTACGCAACAAATTAGCATACGCGCGCTGGCGCATCTTGCTGAAATTCGTGACACTGAAACCGGTAATCACTTGCGCCGCACCCAAGGTTATGTGCATTGTTTAGCCCTTAGCTTGAAGCAGCATCCGCGCTTTGCCGACACGCTCACTGACCGCTATATTGATTTACTCTCACGCTCCGCGCCATTGCATGATATTGGCAAGGTTGGCATCCCTGATTACATCTTACTTAAACCCGGTAAGCTCACGCCAGAAGAATGGGCGATTATGCAGACGCATTCTAAAATGGGTAGCGATGCGATTGAAGCTGCTGAAAATGATTTTCAGGTAAAAATCCCTTTTTTAACCATTGCCAAACAGATCGCGCATTGGCATCACGAAAAATGGGATGGTACCGGTTACCCAGATGGTTTGGCTGGGGATGAAATCCCCGTTTGCGCGCGCATTATGGCGTTGGCAGATGTATTTGACGCGCTTACCTCGGCACGTGCCTATAAGGCGCCAATGCCTTATGCCGAAGCGCGTGACGTGATTATAGCTGGTAGCGGTAAGCACTTTGACCCTGACTTGGTTGAAGCTTTTATTGCGAATTTTGATGAATTTTCTAAAATTGGCAGGCAGCTTGCAGATGCCGGCCAATAAGCCTTGTTGGCACCAATGAATACCAATCTATTGAAAGTGTGGCGATGAGTCAACATCAGGCCTCAGCACATGAGGCACAAGGCGCAAACCTAGCTGTTGCCCGCGAGCAACGACGGGCTATTTTAAAGCCAGTGTTGATTTACGCCATATTTGCAGGTCTTTGGATACTGTTTTCAGATCATTTAGTTGTACACCTGTTTAGTGACCCTGAGCAGATGGCGCTTGCCGGCACCATTAAAGGCTGGCTATTTGTACTTGTGACTACGGGCTTGCTGTATTTATTGCTTGGCAGTTGGGCTGAAAAACTAAGTTCAGCAACATCTAGGCTTGGTGTGACAAATACAAAGCCACCTATCGCTCGGATTAGCTTCATTTTTATTGCATTAACTTTAGTGGCACCATTGACTGGGGTGTTATTTGTTAGCTTACAAACGCCAGCGGTTGAAAAAAAAGCTTATCAAGATTTAGAAGTTGTCGTGCGGCTTAAAGCCGAACAAATTGAAAACTGGTTAACAGAGCAAAATAGTGATGCCAAAGGGTTAACCGCATCAGTGGGGCTAAATAATCGCATACATAAAGTAGCACAAGGCAGGGCAAGCGCACTAGAGCGAGGCCTGATTTTAGAACGGTTTAAAAGCTTCATTGCCGATGAATCCTATCACAGTATTTTGCTGTTGGATCAGCAAGGTAATGTGCTGTTAGCTCAGGGTGAGCCTTTAGCGTTAACTCCGGAAATACGTGATTTAAATACACGGGCTATTCGTAGTATGCAGCTACAACGCAGTCAGCTGTTTCAAGATGAAGCCGGCAAAGCGCGCATAGATTGGCTGTTGCCGGTGGTGGTGAAAGAGGTGCAAGGGGAGCATGCGGTAGCCAGCATCTTATTGAGTACTGTGGCCGATGAGTTTTTGTACCCGCTGATTCAAACCTGGCCTAGCGCAAGTGCCAGTGCAGAAACACTATTAACGCGCCGAGATGGTAATGCCGTCATGTATTTGAATGAATTGCGGCACCGTAAACATACCGCGTTTATCCTGAAGTTCCCGCTTGATCATCCAACACTTCCTGCTGCGATTGCAGTCAATGCAAATAAGCCCGGCCATTTTTTTGGCACAGATTATCGTGGCGTTAAGGTGCTATCAACGTATCGTCCTATTACTGGCACTGATTGGATGCTGGTGGCTGAAATCGACCGTGATGAAGTGTTCACGCCACTTTGGCATAGTATGTACTGGATCAGTTTAATCGCGTTTGCCGCCGTCGCCAGCATTATGATGGCGCTATGGTTATTGTGGCGTCAACAGCAGCGCACGCAGCAGTTAACCCTGCTGGCACAAAAGTCGCAGAGCAATCAGCTAGTGGCTTCGATTGCGGATAACTCTTCAGATGCAATTTTTATTAAAGACCTTGCCGGGCGTTATTTGCTGGTTAACCCAACGGCGGCGATTGCGTTAGGGGCTAGCTCTGAATATATTTTAGGTAAAACAGATGACGAGTTGCTCGCCCCAGGGCAAGCAGAAATGCTTAGAGCCAATGATCTGCGCACAGTAGAAAGCGGCGTATTAAATACTTATGAAGAAAACGTCACTACGCCTGACGGAGTGCGCACTTACTCAGCCGCTAAAGGTGTAATACGCGATGCGCAAGGTAACGTGACCGCCTTGTTTGGTATCTCACGTGATATGACTGAGCGCAAGGTAATGGAGGATATGCTGCAAGAAAAGGCGTTCCGCCTTAACGAGGCAGAACGCATTGCAAATTTAGGTAGCTGGTCACTAAACCATGAAACTGGTGGGTTGACATGGAGTGACCACATTTACCAATTGTTTGAAATGAGCCCAGAGAAGTTCAGCGCAACTTATGCCGCGTTTTTAAACGCGATTCATCCGGATGATCGTGATGCTGTTAACGCTGCTTATGCAAACTCGCTTAAAACGCAAACTCCATACAACATTACGCATCGTTTATTGATGGCAGATGGCCGCATTAAGTGGGTAGATGAACGGTGCGACACAAAATTTGATGAGGCAGGCAAGCCATTGGTTTCACACGGTACTGTGCAAGATATTACTGCGCATATTCAAGCTGAAGCCGAAATTGCAACGGCGCGCGATTTATTGCTAAAAGTGATCGATACCGCGCCAATCCGGGTGTTTTGGAAAGATAGTCACTTACGCTACCTGGGTTGTAATACATTATTTGCACAAGATGCAGGCTGGGCAAGGCCCGAAGATATAATCGGCAAAGATGACTTTCAAATGGCGTGGGCCGAACAAGCTGAGCTGTATCGTCGTGATGACTTTGAGGTGATGGCAGGTGGGGTTGCCAAGTTAAATTATATTGAGCCACAAACCACTAAAAGTGGCGATAGTATTTGGTTAAGCACCTCTAAAGTGCCACTTAAAAATATCCATGGTGAAACCATCGGCTTGCTAGGGATTTATGAAGATGTCACTGAGCACCAGCAAGCCGAAGATAAAATAAAACTGCTGTCACAGTTATACGCATTGCTGAGTTACTGTAATCAAGCGATTGTGCGTAGTGATAATCAGCAGGATTTATTTCAGCGTATTTGTGATGCCGCAGTAAAGTTTGGTAGTTTGAAAATGGCGTGGATTGGCTTGACCGATACTGAAAGCAGCTTGATTAAGCCCGTTGCTATTTGTGGCGATGTACATGGTTATTTACAGGATATTCAAATTTCGGTTGATGCCAACAGTCCTTTTGGGCAAGGACCTACCGGCGTTTCTGTTCGTGAAAATCACCCCGTTTTTGTGCAGGATTTTCTTCATGATCCCCGCACATCCGCTTGGCATGAGCGCGGTGAAAACTCGGGCTTGCATGCTTCAGCCTCTCTGCCGTTGCGTTGCCATGGGCTAACGATAGGCGCTTTTACTTTGTATGCCGGTGAAATTAACGCCTTTGATGATGACGTGCAGAGTTTGCTGATTGAAATGGCGAATGACATTAGTTTTGCGCTCGAAAGCTTTGCACGTGAAGAGGCGCGCCTTGATATGGAATTTGCGTTGCAAAACTCTGAGGAGCGTTTGCAACTGGTGTTGCGTGGCTCGCGTGATGCACCGTGGGACTGGAATCTTGAAAATAATGATCTGTATTACTCACCACACTGGTGGGCGATGCTGGGCTACGAGATCAATGAACTAGCTACGGGTGATCATTTATGGCAACAGATTGTGCATCCAGACGACTTGGACAAAGTGAATCAGGCCTTTGATACGGTCATCAAGGGCGGCTCCGACACTTATGAACTTGAATTTAGAATGCAACACAAAGATGGGCATTATGTGCCTGTGCTTTCACGCGGCTTTATTTTGCGAGATGAGCATGGCACGCCGCTACGGGTATCTGGTACCAATACCGATTTAACCGAGCGTAAGCAAATGGAGGCCGCACGAGAAAGTGCCTTGACCTTGTTGCAAAAAGTGACCAACCGCGTACCAGGCATGGTGTATCAGTATCGTTTGCGTCGCGATGGTGCGGCTTGTTTTCCGTATGCGAGTGAAGGTATTCGCGATGTCTATCATGTTAATCCAGAAGACGTGCTTGAAGATGCCTCTCCGGTGTTGTCTATTATTCATCCCGATGATTTTGAAAATGTTGTTGCGTCGATTCAACAGTCGGCACAAGACCTGACACTATGGCGACATGAGTATCGAGTGAGGTATGAGGATGGAGCGATACGCTGGCTCTTGGGTAGCGCCTTGCCAGAAGCTGAGGCCGATGGTTCAGTGCTTTGGCATGGTTTTATCTCTGATATTACAGCGCGCAAGGCGGATGAAGAGCAACTGCGTAAGTTTGCTCGGGCCGTTGAGCAAACGCCTGAGAGTGTCGTGATTACTAACGTTGATGCTGAAATTGAATATGTAAATGAGGCTTTTGTGCAGGCAACTGGCTACGGTCGTGACGAGGTCATCGGTAAAAATCCTAAAATTTTACATTCAGGAAAAACGCCGCAAGCAACTTATACCTCTATGTGGGCTGAGTTAAGCCAAGGTCGGCCATGGAAGGGTGAATTTATCAATTGTCGCAAAGATGGTAGCGAGTACACCGAGTTTGCGATTATCACACCGTTGCGTGAGGCTGATGGATCTATTAAAAAATACGTGGCGGTAAAAGAGGATATTACCGAGAAAAAACGTATCGGCATCGAATTAGACCAACACAGAAACCATTTGCAAGGCTTGGTAGATAGCCGTACTTTTGAGCTGATTCAAGCCCGTGAGCAAGCCGAGGCTGCTAATCAGGCTAAAAGTGCATTTTTAGCCAATATGAGCCATGAGATTCGTACCCCCATGAATGCGATTATTGGGCTGACGCATTTGTTACGTCGTGCGGGTGCAACGCCGCACCAAGCTGAGCGTTTAGATAAAATTGATAGTGCCGGACGGCATTTGTTAACCATTATTAACGATATTCTCGATTTGTCTAAAATTGAATCAGGCCGGTTGCAGTTGGAGCATACCGATTTTAATCTTTCTGACATCCTTGGCAACATTGAGTCAATTATTGGTGAAACTGCACGTAATAAAGGTCTGCGTCTTGAAATTGATAAAGGTGACGTGCCGCAGTCGCTTCGTGGCGACCCTACTCGTTTGCGCCAAGCTTTGCTTAACTATGCTGCTAATGCGATTAAATTTACCGATAAAGGTTTGGTGATTTTACGCGCCAAATTATTAGAAGATGGTGGGGATGACCTGCTGGTGCGCTTTGAGGTGCAAGACACCGGTATTGGCATTAGCCCGGATAAAGCTGAAAAATTATTTCAAGCCTTTGAGCAAGCAGATAGCACTATTACACGTAAGTATGGCGGTACCGGCTTAGGGCTTGCCATTACACGCCGCTTGGCGAACATGATGGGTGGCGAAGTTGGCGTTAATAGCAAACCGGAAAGTGGCAGCACCTTTTGGTTTACGGCCAGGTTACAACGTGGCCAACAAAAGCCGATTGCAAGCTCGAACACGGCTAGTGAGCGTGATGCTGAAGCATTGCTACGTCTATATCATCGCGGTGCAAAAGTGTTGCTTGCCGATGATAGTGAAGTCAACCGTGAAGTTGCGATAGAGATGTTGCAAAGTACGGGTATTGATTTAGAAGCAGTGGGCGATGGCGCGCAAGCGGTAGAAAAAGTGAAGGCGCACCACTATGATTTGATTTTAATGGATATCCACATGCCGAACATGAACGGCTTGCAAGCAACAAGTGTTATTCGTCAATTATCGGGCTATGAAGTCACCCCTATTATTGCAATGACAGCCAACGCTTTTGATGAGGATCGGCTAGCCTGTTTTGATGCTGGCATGAGTGATTTTATTGCTAAGCCGGTAGAGCCTAATTACCTTTACGCTACTTTGCTAAAATGGTTGTCATCCAGTAATAAGCTCAGCGTAGAGCCGCCTCTGCTTGCAACCAATAGCGACATTGAAAAACCATTGGCGATCATCCAAGAAACGCAAGTGAAGGCCGTCACTCACAGCCATAGTTTGAGCATTCAAGAGGCTTTGCTGCAGTTAACCAGCCTGCCCGGCATGGATGTGGCACAAGGACTGGAGGCGCTACGCGGAAACGCCGAGAAATATGTCAGCTTGCTGGCGAGCTTTATTGATACGCATGCAGATAGCGTGTCGCAACTAAAAGCATTGCTAGCTAAAGGAGAACTTACTGCGGCACAGCATTTAGCGCATGCGATAAAAGGTACGGCAGCAACTTTGGGTGCAACAGGCTTGGCAGCGGCAGCCGCTGAGTTAGAAAACTTATTGCGTTTGAGCCCAAGTAAAGCGCTTAATCAAGCCGCAGTGGCTACTCATGTTGAAGCCATCAATCATACGCTTATCACCATTGCCGCCACGCTGCCTTCAACCATAGCGGCGCCAATAGCCGTAGATGTTGAAATGCCAACGCTCAAAGTGTTAAAAGCTTTGCTTGATGAGCTAGACGTACTGCTGGAAAGAAGCGACACCGCCGCCATTGCGTTTTTTGATAGCCACGCCGACGCCTTGCATGCGGCGTTGGGTGAGCCGTGCCTAGCTTTGGCACATGAACTTAAAAAGTTCTCATTTGAAACCGCGCGTGAAATTCTGCAAAAAATGATGTCTTCTATCGCGGGTATTGAAGATAATGATACTGCTTTGTAGGTGCTTGATCATTGATGTGTTTACCATGGGATTGGTCAATCGCTTGATTGAAGATAATAATGACATTAAACATGAACGCAGCTAAAACATGAGTACACCTAGCACTTTTGCACGTAACCTCTGGCTGACGTTGGGCATGCTTGCCATGGTCACCATTGCCTTTACTATTTACGTTTGGGCAGAAAAACAGATTGATCGCGCGAACGAGATGCGGCATCAATCCTTTTTGTTAGCTAACGAACTTCGTCAATCCTCAGATGACTTGACCAACATGGTGCGCATTTATGCAGTTACAGGTAACCCGCTTTACAAAAACTATTATCAGGAAATTCTGGACATTCGGGATGGCAAAAAACCGCGCCAAAAGCAATATCAGCAAGCGTATTGGACTTTTGTGATAGCTGATGGCAAGCCGCAACACGCTGATAACCAGCAAGCTGTGGCGCTGCTGGACTTGATGCGGCAAGCAGGCTTTACACAGCAAGAGTTGAATCGGCTGATAAAAGCCAAGCAGAATTCGGATGATTTAACCGCCTTAGAACGCGAGGCAATGCGCTTGGTGGTAGCATCGCAACCAGATGTTGCGCTGAACAAAGCGAGCGCACTCAATATGCTGCATGATGAAAAATACCATCAGCTAAAAGCGACCATTATGAAGCCTATCGACGAGGTGTACACCATGATGGGCGAGCGTACGCTCAAGCTGATTCATGCCGCTGAGGTGATTGCATTGGTCTTGCGCATTTTATTGATCCTATTCGCTTTAGGCTTGGTGTTAAGCCGCAAACGCACCTACAACGCGTTAAAGGCCACATTAGGTGGCTCGGTGGATGAAGTGCAGGCGCAGATCGCCAAAATAGGATCAGAGGATTTAACCTCTGCATTTGTGGTGGACGATGCTACGCAAAACAGCGTGCTGGGCTGGATAGCTAAAAAACAGGCTAAGCTTATTGAGGTTGAGCGCGAGCGTAAGCTCGGTGAGGCTAAGCTGATAGAAAGAGAATCACACCTGCGTGCCATTATTGATAACGAGCCGGAGTGCATCAAAATTGTGGATGCACAAGGACGCCTGCGGGAGATGAATCCGGCTGGCTTGGCAATGATTGAAGCCGATTCATTAGAGCAGGTTGTCGGACATGCAGTGACCAATGTGATTACGCCAGAATATCGTACAGCTTTTACTGATATGCATAAAAGAGTGTTGGCTGGCGAATCCATGCAATTGGAATTTGAGGTGATTGGGCTTAAAGGTGGCCGTCGCTGGCTAGAAACGCATGCCGTCCCGATGCAAGAAGGGGGTGAAACTCTGCATTTGGCAGTGACTCGAGATGTGACGCTACGCAAGGCTGCTGCTGAAAAAATAGAGAGCCTAGCCTTTTACGACCCTTTGACGCACTTACCTAATCGGCGCCTGCTGGTTGATCGGCTAAATCAGGCACTGTCTGCCAGTACGCGTTTGGACAAAGATGGTGCATTGCTGTTTCTTGATTTAGACCACTTTAAAACACTCAACGACACGGTAGGGCACGATACTGGCGACTTGTTATTGCAGCAGGTCGCCGAACGCCTGATTGCCAGTGTGCGCGAGGGCGATACGGTTGCGCGTATTGGCGGTGATGAGTTCGTGGTGATGCTGGAAAACCTGAACGGGTCATTGCTTGAAGCCGCCGCGCAAGCAGAAGTGATTGGTCGAAAAATTCTTAATGCCCTTAATATGCCTTATCAACTGGCGGGGTATGAATATCAAAGTACTGCTAGTATTGGCGTGGCGCTTTTTAGTACCCATGACCAATCCCAAGAAGAAATGCTCAAACATGCGGATATCGCCATGTATCAGGCTAAAAAGTCAGGCCGCAATGCATTAAGATTTTTTGACCCCTTGATGCAAGAGGCGGTTAATACACGTGCAGAGCTCGAGCGTGAGTTACGTAAAGCGCTTGAGTTGCAACAATTTGCCCTTTATTACCAAACGCAGGTGGATAGCGCTGGGCGCGCAGTGGGTGCTGAGGCCTTAATCCGTTGGCTACACCCGGAACGCGGCTTGGTACCGCCGTTTCAGTTTATTCCGTTAGCTGAAGAAACGCGGTTAATTGTTAAAATCGGGCAATGGGTGCTAGATGCAGCATGTGCGCAACTTAAAGCGTGGCAGCAAGATGTGCTCACGCAACACCTTACATTGTCAATTAATGTCAGTGCTAAACAGTTTCACCAAGCTGATTTTGTGAGCCAAGTTCAATGCGCCGCTCAGCGCCACAGCATTAACCCGACCTTACTTAAATTGGAGTTAACAGAAAGCATTCTGCTAGAGCATGTTGCCGACACCATTGCCATCATGAATGCGCTGAAGGATATCGGTGTCCGTTTTTCATTAGATGATTTTGGTACGGGATATTCATCCTTGCAATATCTCAAGCAATTGCCATTGGATCAGCTCAAGATAGACCAATCATTTGTACGTGATATTGCCATGGATAGCAGTGATGAAGCTATTATTCGTACCATTATCGTGATGGCGCATACGCTAAACTTGAATGTGATTGCCGAAGGGGTTGAGTCTGAAGCGCAAAAAAGCCTGCTAATGGATAGTGGATGCAAATTTTATCAGGGTTATTTGTTCAGCCAGCCTGTACCTATTGAGCAGTTTGAAGCGCTGTTAAAGCTGGGCGAGTCAGACTGAATTTTTCAGGTTGCAACCTATAGTTGAGCTGCGTAATCGAGGCCAGTGTTAGTGGGCGTGATTTTGCTATTTAAGCGCTGAGCAATCTGCTTGAAAGCATTAGAGGCCGGCGTTAACGGAAAAGCATCAATCACCGGGCGACCAAGTTTCGCGGCCCTGCCAAGGTGGACGTCTGCTGGAATAGCGCCAAAAAATTCCAACTCTATTTGCATGAAGCGTTTTGCCACCTGTGCAATGTTGTTAAACACAGCCTGTGCCTGCGCTTCGCTGGCATCATCCACAATAATGCCAAATGAGCGTCTGCCGAGTTGGCTGCAAATCCGCTTGATTAACGTATAGGCATCTTTAATGGATTCTGGCTCACGTGTAAGCTGAATTAAAATGTCGCTGTCATTCAAGGTTTTTAACGGCAACAGATCATCACTATTGAGTGTGGCATCTACCAGTACAATTTCATATTGCAACACTAATTGATCAAATAACTGGTTTAATACATCACCAACATCATTGCTTAGCGGCGTGCTTGTTTGACTTTTTGGCAGCAACTTAGCTATCGCAATGTCTTGTTTGGTATTTTTAATCGCCGCAGATAATGAGGCAGAACCGCTGGCAACTTCTAATAGCGTGGGTATTTTTTCAGCCTCGTAAGCAGACTCACGCGATGTGATTGAGGCGTGCATAATCAGCACATCATTACCTTGCGCGCGGATAGAAGCTGCTAAGTTAATCATCATGCGCGACTGATCTTGTGTGGATGACGCTGAAATAATAGAAACCACACGCGGTTTTGGTGCAGTCATGATGCGGCGTAAACCAGCCGCTTGGTCATTCTTAAAATCAACCACGACTAATCTCTGTAGATAAATTATTCACAGTTTGTTTGGTATTGCCCATAATAAAAGGCAATTCCTCATTTTTAAACTGCAATGAGCGACCATCTACCCCAATTTTTAATGCCTTTTGAATCAGGTAGGTTTTATTTGCGGGATGAATATCTTCAGGCACGCGCTGACCATTCGCCAAGTAATAAAGCTTGAGCTTTCCTCTCACAATCACATCCAACACACCGCCGATAGTCACGGCTTCATCCAGCTTGGTGATAATAGCGCCATCCAAACCTTTGCCTTTGTACGCTCTAATCACATCGGTGAGCGTTTCCCCCGTACTAGTGGCGTTTAGGCATAGCAGTTTTTTAATCGGGGCGCTAGTGTTCGACAACATAGCAATCTGCTCTGTTACCATTGTGTCGCGCTGGCTCACGCCAACGGTGTCGATTAAAATCGTGCGCTTGCCTTTGAGTTCATTCAGGGCGATTTTAAGGTCTGCTTCATCTTTAACCGCATGCACCATCACGCCAAGAATCTTACCGTATATTCTGAGCTGTTCATGACCGCCGATACGATACGCATCTGTGGTAATCAGCCCTAGGCTTTCAGTGCCATGTTTCATCACATAGCGCGCTGCAAGCTTGGCCGTTGTTGTGGTTTTACCAACGCCAGTCGGGCCAATCAGCGCAAATATCCCGCCTTGGTCTAACATGCCGCTTTCATTTGAAATACTATCCAGATTTTTGCTCAAAATAGACTTAACCCAAGCTAAAGCCTTTGGCTCATCCAAGTTTGCGGGTAGCTTTTCAGAGAGCATTCTAGCCAGTGCCGCACTAAAGCCAGCAGACAACAATATGTTTAATAACTGTGTTTTAGTCGGGTACTGCTGCTGTACGTTGCCCCAGGCAATGGTCGTGAGCTGAGATTCAAAAACGTCACGCATACTGCGCATCTCATGCAGAATCTCAGTCATTTTCATGCTGGCATCCAACATAGAAGCCTGCATAAGGCTATCTGGCATGGCTGGTTGACTGCTGATAGGCGCTGGCTGCGTTACATGTATTTGCGGTGCTGGTGTTTCAGGATATGTCATGGTCGGCGCAAAAGGTTGCGCTTGGTTACTATGAAACCCCTCAATTTTTTTATTGATAACGGAGATTATCGCAGATGGATTATCGTTGCCAAATCCCTCGGTGTGGCTACGATACGAAGCTTCCACCATGGCAGCATTGTCAACAATCGCATCTAGGTCTTCTTCCTTAAGCGCGGTAATCTTGTTACCACCCTCAACTGTGCGGTTGGATAAGATAATGGCATCCTCACCCAACTCCAGACGCACCTGTTTGAGCGCCTCACGAGAGTTAATGCCAAAAAATTGTTTGATATTCATACTAAATCTAACTTAAGTTATTTCTTCAGCAGATTGACTTGCTAAAAGAATAGACGTGTGTAAATGCGCCTGCTGGCGCTCTTTTGAATAATTAGTCAGCATGCCAAGCACCGCGCTGTCATCAAAACGAAAGCGCGTAAGCATCATATTGGTACTGCTGAGCTTTACCACCTGAACGTTACTTAAGCTATCCAGCAAATCCGCAATTTCTTTACTCACCCCCAGCAGGAACATCGCAGTCGCTTTATCTGCGCTAATAAGCTGCTTCGCCATCATCAAATAGTTGAGATTTGCGTCTTTTATTTCAGACATCATATCTTTTACATTCATTTCACTTCCTAATTCGTTGTTTCTATTAAAAAAACCGTGTTGCGATTGGGTTTGTGCAATGTAACGCTTAAAGCATGATCAACCAATGGGTTGTTATCTATTTACCATGTAAGAGTTTGTCTTACATGGATGCCGTGTTAGGCTTTATGATTTAATTGACTCGCTTCTGCTAGCTTGTTTTTATTGGCTGTTTATGTCATGACATATCTAACATAAATGATAGAGACATTATATTTAATTGATATTAAAATCAAATAGTTATAAATATTTCTTATGATATTAAGATATTCAATATCTCAGTTGGAATCATCGTGTTTTTTTGAATAAAATTTCCGATTGCTATTGGTTGCGGCATTGAACCAAATTCATCAATCAACCGTTACAATTTTTGCCTACTTTGTTTTATGTTCACGTTATTAGGCGAAGATAAGGCTCTTAACTGGCAACAGGCTTGATTGATTCGCTAGCTAACATAGTCAACTAGATTCAAGGGTGGGATTGCTATAATCGGGAGTTTTTCCCGTGATGAAAGCATTCAAAATCTATACTATGCCTAAGCCATTAAAAAATAAGTGTATATGAGTCTTCAGCTTAAATTAAATTTGATCATTACCGGCTTGCTATTGCTACTGTTAAGCGTAGGCGCGGTATTTGTCGTAAAAAACGCAAGTGAAGACGTTCGTGCGGAAGTTACCTCGACCGCAAACTTGGCATTGCATTTATTGGATGCTGAAATACTGCATTACACCTCTGATTTTGGTTGGCTTAACAACGCAGAGGGTGCCTCGATTTTTAGGCTGAAAAACTTGGGTAATATCAGGCACTTAAAAATAGAGTTTTATGATATTAACGGTAATTTGCGTGAAACTAACCGCAACAAGCAACAAAAAACAGACCAAAATTCACCGCCAGCTTGGTTTGCAAACGCAATGAGTTTATCTGGCGCCGGTATGCAAGCGCAAACGAGAAATATCATATTGAGCGGACGTTATGTAGGTGAGTTGGTGGTGACGCCAGACCCAAGCTACGAGATTGCTGAAGTGTGGGATGACACTGTTGGGTTGCTTGGTTTAGCCACAGTATTTTTTGTGATGATCAATGTATTGGTTTATTTTGCTGTGAAATATACATTTAAGCCTGTTGGTAGAATTTTAGAGGCTTTAACGCAAATGGAGCAGGGCCAGTTTAATAGCAGGTTGCCAGATTTTAAGCAGGTTGAATTGAAGGGAATTGGTCAAAAATTTAATGCCATGGCGGGTGCTTTGCAAAGTAGCACACAAAATAACCACCGCTTAACGCAGCAAATAATTCGATTGCAAGAAGATGAACGTAAAAGCTTGGCGCGGGATATTCATGATGAAATTGGACAGTATTTAACGGCTATTCATGTGGATGCGAGCGCGATTTTGAACGGTAAAAAACTATCTCTTGCCAAAGAGAGTGCGCAAGCCATTAGCAATGTTACGCGTCAAATGATGGACATGGTACATGAAATTTTACAGCGTTTACGACCGCGTGCTTTGGATGAACTGGGGTTAGGTCTGGCTTTAGGCGAACTCATTCACCATTGGCGTCAGCGATGCAGAAACGTCAATATTATTCATAATATTGTAAGTAATGTGGGTGTTATTGATGAAGCAGTCTCTATTACTGCATATCGTGTGGTGCAGGAGTGTTTAACCAATATTGCTAAGCATGCCAACGCCCGCCGAGTGACCGTTAGCATGAAGCAGGATGAAAAATTTATTACTCTACATATTGAAGATGATGGGGTAGGTTTCGATCCAACGGGTACTGCAGAAGGTTTTGGGTTGGCAGGTATGAAAGAGCGTATTCAAGGTTTGATGGGTGAAATGAGCATTGAGTCATCCAGAAGTCCAAACCCTGTAAACCATGATGGACAAAATCAAGGCATGATCAATCAAGGGACTAGAATAATGGTTAAATTGCCGAAACAAGCAATTGTTGCGAAAAGTGTTACTTAATGATCACTATTAAGTTGATGTTGGTCGATGATCACGCCGTCGTAAGATCAGGGTTACGACGCTTGTTGGAGCTTAATAAACGCGTAGAAGTGATTGCAGAAGCTGATTCAGGTGAGCAGGCTTATCAGTGCTATGGAGAGTTAAAGCCAGATATTGTTGTGATGGATATTTCCATGCCTGGCATGGGCGGCCTAGAGTCTGCGCGGCGAATTATTAAGCGCTACCCGGCAGCTAAAATCGTTATTTTCTCCATGCATGAATCCGCCTCATTTGCGTCTCAAGCATTAAAGTCTGGTGTGAAGGGGTATGTCACCAAAACGGGTGCCGCTGAAGATTTAACGCATGCAGTGCTGGAGGTGGCGAATGGAAAAACCTTTTTAAGTGCTGAAATTGCGCAAAAAATAGCGTTAGAAACACTCTCGGGTCAGGATGATCCGATGCATCAACTCTCAGGAAGAGAGTTTGAAGTATTTAGATTGTTGGCTGAAGGTAAAAAGGTAGAGGAAGTGGCTGATATGCTAAAAATCAGCCAAAAAACCGTGGCCAATTATTACACCATGATTAAACAGAAGTTGGGCGTATCTAGCCCAATTGATATGGTACGTCTTGCTATACGTCACGGTCTGGTTGAAGGATAGTTGTTTGCACAAGAACTCTCCAGCGGCGTTGCCCCTGCCTTGCCGTACTAAACGTACTGTCTGCATTGGTGCGCCTTGCACTTCATCCTGCTCGCTCATTTAATCAGCGCCTCCCTAAGTGGTAGGCAAAAATACATTTTAAATTAACTCAGCACTCAATTAAACCAGTACTCTAAGGAAAAGTATGAAAAAAAAGTTATTGAATAGCATGTTATTTGCTTTTGTTGCATTCGCCTCATGTGAAAGCTTTGCAGGGTTTGATGAGGGTAAGTCCGCTTTTATGGCGCGTGATTTTGCAACGGCACTTAAGGAGTTTCAACCATTAGCGAATAGTGGTGATAAACAGGCGCAACATATTCTGGGTATGATGTACGACGAAGGACAGGGTGTAAAGCAAGATTATGTACAAGCTGCAGCGTGGTACAAAAAAGCAGGTACACAAGGTCATCAAGATGCGCAGTACAATTTAGGTGTGATGTATGCACAAGCGCAGGGTTTGGAACAAAACGATATTGAATCAGCCAAGTGGTTTCAAAAGGCGGCAAGTCAAGGCCATATTTTATCGCAATTTGCACTAGGCCGACTTTATACGGTGGGGCGCGGCGTTAAGGCGGATGCCACATCAGCTAATCACTGGTATCGTAAAGCTGCCGAGCAAAGTCATTACAAAGCGCAGTTGGCGTTAGGTAAAAACTATTTAGATGGAAACGGCGTTAAAAAAGATGTGAAGGTAGCAGAAAGCTGGATCCGTAAATCTGCCGAACAAGGCCACCATAAAGCGGAATATGAATTAGGGTTGCTGTATCGAGATGGTATTGCTGTGAAAAAAGATGCAAAAGAAGCTTACATGTGGTTTGAGCTTGCAGTTAAGCAAGAGCATGTTGGTGCTAAACAAGCGGCTGATGCATTAGCAAAAACAATGAAAGCCGAAGAGATAGCCGCGGCTAAATTAGCCGCGAGTAGCTGGCATGCCAAGTTACCAGCCAATGCTAATCCGCAAGCACACTAATTTTTTGAGGGCTATGGTTTTAAGGTTGGCAGATTAAACCTAGACGTCCCATTATGGTTTGAGGTGCAAAAAAAAGCCACGCAAAGTATTTTGCGTGGCTTTAAAAATGTTACAAATGTTAGCTAACTTTGGAGATTAACTGGGTGTAATTTTAGCTAGCAGTTAAAATTTAGATAAGGGAATGTATCATCAGTTTTCTAGGAGTTTGTCCCAATATAATCAATGGGTTAATTCATTTAGCACTTTTAGCGAATCCATTGCTTTAACACTATAAATAGTCCAATGTTGTTTACCACCCGCCCGCACAATCGAACAGCCAAGCGGCATTGGCGCAGCTTTAGGTGGTAAAGTCTGTTTAGTATGATCGGCAGTTTGCACATTCATAAACCATCTATCCACCCATACTTGCAAAGTTTGAGTAGGGTCTGTATTTTGTATCGAAATAAGTTTTCCGTCGCTTATTGAACAATCTGCGGAATCCTCTTCTACAAATTTTACCTTAGCAATAATATTTTCTGAGGCTAGAGATTCCTCTGCACAGGCTATGTGGAAGGACATTAGACACGCTACGATAACGCAAAATATTTTTTTTAACATTGCTAGATTCCTATAAGTAGATACACCTTAAAGCGGCGTATATTCAAGCGTATTGGCATCCATTTGAAATGGGTTTATTCGTGGTGTCGATAGTGCTTCTTTAGCTATTCTGCGGGCATCAGCATCGATGTGCTTGGATATGTCGTTGAGCATTTGTTTAACATTTTTATTGCAATTATCACTGAGGTGAAGTTCGTTATTATCTTGCTTGATGCTAAGTAATTTGGCTGAAGTAACTTCAATATTTTGCGCCGCAATAGTCAATTTTTGCGGGTTAATTGTTTTAGTAAAAGTAAATTCATTTTTCCCGCCATAGGCCTGTAATAGCATGGTGTATAAGCCAGTAATTAGTGGTAGCACTCGGTCACCTTGGTATTCTGCATTAAAGCTTAGATTTAAGGCTTCAATGGTTTTGGTCTTTTTAATCGCATCAAATTGCCAACCGAACGGACCTTCAAATACCCATTGTACAAATTCCTCTTTACTGACTGTTGTACTTTTTTGCAAGGCTTGTGGATTACATTCATAAAGTTCTAACATCAAAGTACGGAGGTTGGCACTTTGTAAACTAAATGCATCTGCTGCGTTAAATTGTTTAGGCGCGTTTTTTTGTGAAGTAGATTTAGCCTGAATTGAGGGCGCGGCTAAGCTTAGCTGTGATGTAAGCAACCATGTGCTAATACAAGCAAAAGCCAGCGGCACCATAAAGCGTATCAGTATGTCAGTTTTCAATTATTTTCAGCCAACGTTTTTTCTGCAAAATGCCGATTGATTTCAGTATTATCAAAATCACGCCATTGTTGTATGCTCTGGTTAAATGTATCGGCTGGCATCACGCCTACTACGCCATCAATCACAACTTGATCTTTCAGGGCAAGTACACATGGGATTTGCGCTATATTGAAGAATGCAGCAATATCCGCATCTGTATCGCTATTTAACATTCCAAACACGATGTCTGGGTTCTGCTTGGCAGCTTGCTGAAACGTAGGACTAAAGCTCAGGCATGGTTCACACCATTCTGCCCAAAAATCAATAATCACGAAATGATTGCTTTCTATTACTGTTTTGAAGTTAGCTTTTGTCAGCGTAATAACGGACATAATTTTCCTTAAATTCGATTTTTTTGATAATTGTTAGGCTTTACGGCGTTTCCACCAGGTAAATACGCCGAAAATGAGCAAGCTTAGCGGGAGTAATATTTGAAACCCAATAAACACGGGTTTGTAATTGCTTTCGGCGGTAAGATTAAGGTTGCCATCTTTCAATATTGTAGGTTGAATGGTAATTAAATTATCGTCGCCAGCAAGCCAATTCACCATATTTAGACCTAAATCAAGGTTGCCGCCGTTAATGACGAAAGTGTTAGATAAAAAGTTGGCATTACCAACTACCACCACACGCTGCCCTTTTTTTCCATATTTACGTTCTATGGCTAGGGCGATGTTAATTGGACCAGGGACATCTTTTTTCTCATCAAAAGTGATTTTTTTAAGATCGCTCTCAGGTGTAAAAGGGGTGGTTTCCAGCCAGCCATTGGCTGCAACATGGACTAAGTCTTGCACTTTCCAGCCATTTTCATAGGTGCCACGTGCAGCTATTCTTCTGGCAACAGGGAATGAAGTGCGAATTCTGAAATTTTCTGTGACCGGGTGATCTCCATATTGCACGCCAAATGCCGTTTTAAGGTCACCGCCGAATTCTGCGGCAGATTTGTCCACTACTAAACCTTGCGTTACTTCCAAGCCTAAGTACTTTGCAATTTCATCTAAGCCATGCAGGTTTTCATCGTCCAGTAACCACAGTAAATTGCCACCGCCATCAAGATAAGTTTTAATCTTGGCTACTTCAATTGCCGAGATGTTCACTTTGGGGCTAGCAATGATGATCATTGCGCTATCTCTTGGTAAGTTAGGTGTTGAGAGTAAATCAGGCTGCGTCAAACTAAAGCCTTTTGCTACCAGTTGTTTGCCAAAAGCGCCAAAGTCATGGCTGTTGTTTGAGCTAAAACTACGTTCCCCATGACCGTTTAGAAGGATCACAGCTTGCTGATGCGTGCGTGATAAGCGCACAAGTACATTGGTGAGATCTTGTTCTGTATAGGGTGGAATGAGATGTTCACTGCGTTTTTGATACTCGATAATCAGTTCACCACCTTTGGCTTTAATACCAGCTTGTTGAGCAAGCTTAGGGTCTGTGGCGGCGTTGACAAAGCTTAGTTGAATGTCTGATTTAGTGCGTTGGTAGCGGGCAATAAAATTCTTAATGTTTTGATGTAGCACTTCATCATCAGGAGCAAAGGCGGTGATGGAAACCGCACCTTTCATTTGCTTTAAGATATTGATGCTACCCTCAGAAACAGTGTTGCGATTATCCTGCGTCACATCACGGAAAACATGATATTGAGTCGATAAAAACCCAAGTAGCGCGACGAGTACGAGAGAAAATAGTACAAATGTATGATGTTGAATCAACAGTTGTAGCTGAAGTTTTTTGCTTTTGTTCATGGACATCTTTATAAGTTTATTGATTAAGCACGTAAGCGTTCTGCATCTAAACGACGCAAGGTGAAGATTAAGAATATGCCAGTAAATAGCAGAAAAAAGGCAATGTCTGTAGAGTCTATAATGCCTTTTGATAATGGCTCAAAATGGTGCATGAGCGATAACTGACGCAGAATCTGGCTGAGCTGATTACTAGAATCCGCAGCTAAAAATTGGTCTAACGCAAGTAGGGTAAACAATGCAATAAAACTCAGCAACCCAGCAATAACGGGCTGTGCGGTGATGCTGGAGAAATAAAGCCCTAATGCAGAAAAGCTGGCAATCAGCAAGCAAAGCCCGAGTACGTTTGAAAAAATAAAGCCAAAGTCTAATTCTGTCCAATTGCTGAGTGTGCAAAGCATGGCGGTGATCACCGCGATAATAATCATTAAAAATGCGAATAAGCCCAAGAATTTACCTAGCACGATTTCAGTCAATGAAATAGGTGCGCTAAACAAAAAGGTGAGGGTTTGCGTGCGGCGCTCTTCTGCAATTAAACGCATAGAGAGTAACGGTACGGCAAAGAGCATGACAAACGATGCCAGCCCAAAGACGCTTTGACCAATAAATAAAGTAACGCCAATGCGCCCGTTTGATTTAACACTGCCGGCCATCATTCCATAATATTGCGTGACAGCATTGATGAAGTAGGTAGCAAATGCAAATATAAGTATGGATAAGATCACCCAGCCCATCGGTGAGGCAAACATACTTTTGAGTTCTTTTCTGGCCAAATTTAAAATCACTACTTATCATCCTCACTTATTGTCAGATTTAACTTCAATTTCAGACACAAAAAATTTGTCTTCACTACCAGTGGCTACCACCTCTAGCTTACCAATGGCATCAGGCACAAAAATAAAATAGGAGTCTTCAGCATTGCCTACGCCTATATCAACGTTAAGCACGGGCCATCATTTAGGTTCGGCCTCAGCAAAAGCACTGCTTGAAAATGCAGTTGATAAACTTACAGCAAGTAGTAGTCGAATACGCCAAACTAGAGATTTTTTTAGCATTGATTTTAGGCAGCGGTCAACGCAGCATCTTGATATGTCAATTGCATAAACACCTCTTCTAAACTGGTTTGGTCGGGCGAAATTTGATGCAATCCCCAGTTGTTATGAACCGCAGCCTGCACAATCGCTTCAGCGGGGGTCACATCTTCGGCAAAACGAACGCGCATTTGACCCGTAGCTAGCACTTCAACTTCTGTGACGCCTGCAATTTTCAACAGGCTATCAGCACTGGGCGGATTACTCATGCTAATCAAAAGCTTATTGCCAATACGTTGTTTTTTAAGTACATCAATCGCACCATTGAACACCAGTTTACCTTTATCGATAATCTGCACATGATCACAGACCACTTCTACTTCTGGCAGAATATGTGTCGAGATAATCACGCTACGCTCTGCGCCTACTTCACGAATTAATGCGCGAATATCGCGAATTTGAATAGGGTCTAAGCCCACGGTAGGCTCATCTAAAATTACTACCATCGGGTTATGGATAATGGCTTGCGCGATACCTACACGTTGCTGATAGCCATTAGATAGATTTTCAATTAAGCGCTTGCTCATGTGAGCTAAGCCGCAGCGCTCTTTTGTTATTTCAACGGCCTTTTTAATGTTGCCGGCACTTACCCGATGCAGTCTTGCAGCGATGGTTAAATATTCATCAACAGTCAGCTCTTTATATAAAGGACGCATTTCAGGTAAATAGCCAATAAGCGCTTTGGCTTCTTTTGGATTTTCCATCATATCTATGCCGCAGATTTTTACAGATCCGTTGCTCGGTGCAAGATTACCTGTCAGCATTTTCATGGTGGTCGATTTACCGGCACCATTAGGACCTAAAAAGCCTAACACTTGCCCCTTGCTTAAGCTAAAACTCACGTTGCTAACGGCTTCTCGCCCACCATATAGTCTAGTAAGCTCGGTTGCCTCTACTGTAAAATTATTGATCATTGGTATTGTAAGTTTTGAAAAGGTAAGTTTTGCGAAGAATAGTTGTACTACTTATTGACGAATGTCATGTTAGAAACCACGTCATTGATAAAAGTTATTTCTGTTTGTTTGAAGGTCTGTTTTGAGTTGTAACTGACAAGATTTGGGTAATACCACATTTCAATCACTTCAACTTTAGCATCACTAGGAGCCACTTTGCCAACGTAGCCATCAGCATTGTTAGGTTTAACGGGACTTTGCTTTCTTGCCGGATTACCTAAAGTTTCTAAAACAAACTTTTGATTTTTACCTTTAAACACCTGAATAAATTCCATTTCCTTATAGATTTTTTTAGATTGTGTGGCAGTAGCTGCCCACGTTGAGTTAGCTGAAAAAATAAGAATAGCGGCGATAGTTATCTTTAAAAGAGGTTTCAAAATAATTCCTTTGGTTGGTATTTGTTGTATTTAAAATTAAAAACTGAGGGGTATATTGCGCTAAAGATTAGCGGAAGATTTACTTTGGGTGACACCCAATTGGATGGCTAAATGCACTAGGCTAGCGGTTGTTTTTACATCTAATTTTCGCCTAATAGTCGTTTGTATATTAGCCACGGTTTTATAGCTGATATTCAGGCTCTCAGCGATTACCTCTAAAGAGTTGCCAACAGCTAATTGGCGGAACACCTCAAACTCACGTGGCGCTAGCTTTTCAAGCGGTTTGTTATTTTGATTCATTAAATCAATGGCTAAGTGTTCAGCGATTTTTCTGCCAATAAATCGCTCTCCCTGAAAGACCTTTTCCACAGCATTAAGAAGTATGTTGATCTCATCAGATTTAACGACATAACCTCTCGCACCCGCTTGCATTGCGCGCAAGGCATAAATGTTGTCATCGTGCATACTATAAACAATGATTTTGGTGTTTTTTTGACGTAATATAATTCTTTGCAACGCCTCTAAACCACCCATTCCTGGCATGTCTAAATCCATGATAATCAAATTAGGCTTATGTTCTTGATTCAGCAATATTGCGGACTCACCGCTGTCAGCTTCCGCGACGACGCGGTAGCCCCACTGGCCTAACAGGCTTTTCAAGCCCTGCCTGACCACCGCATGATCATCAACCAGTAGTATTGTTTTTTCCATGATGCTCGCCTGAATTTTTAAAATCTATGTTGGGTTGACTGGTATTTTTGCGCACACAATAAGACCGTGCGGCGTATTGCTACGCACCAGAAATTCGCCATTTACTGCACTGATGCGCTCGCGCATCCCGATCATACCCATGCCGTGTGGCGCAACCTGAGCATCCAAGCCTTTGCCGTCATCCTTAATTTCAAGGCATAGAAGTTGTGAATAGCTTGCAACTGTATTGCCAATCAAATCAAGTGAAACGCTTACATGTTTAGCTTGGGCATGCTTTGCAATGTTGGTCAGTGCTTCTTGTATTAAGCGATAAACCGCCACACTGACTTGTTCAGGAAAATGATTAACCTGCTCACTGATATGTAACTCAAATGTAATGTTTGCTTGCTGATCTTGCCATTCTTGAATCATTAAGTGAATGGCATCAATACAGTTTTGACTATTCGTTGGAGCAGGACGTAAGCGCCTCATAAGCATTCTTGTCATCTGCTGAATATGCCCTGCATTAGATAAAATTCGCCTTGCAGGAAGCACATCTGGATTGTTCGCATCAATCGTTAAAGAGGATGCATCAAGCCTGATGGCTAATAAGTATTGCCCAATATCATCATGTAAATCACGGGCTAGCTGTAATCGTTCAAGTTCCTGTACTTTAAGTACATGATGTGTGAGGGCTTTATTTTCACTTAATAATTGGGCGTTTATTTTTTCAGCTGCGATTCTTAACGCAATTTCTTTGGCTTGTTCAGTGACTCGGCGTTTAGCAAACCACGCTAAAGCAATGGCGATAAACAGTAACAAAAATGGCACTTCATCTAATTGCAAGTGTTCAAACTTTTCTAGACGTTCCGCAAGCGTTTCAGCCAGATTTATTTCTAATACAAAGAGATAAAAGAATAAAACCAATAGCGTAGCGTTAATCACATCTTTTTGCGCACGACTCAGTTGTTGCCATTTATTAAGTATTTTCATAGATGGCAGATTATTGGGTAAAAAAATCTTTTTGTGTAGGTGAAAGTTTCCCGATGAAACAGAACATTACGAAAAATAAATGAAATGTAACTAGAGGGAGTTATTTCACAGCACGTCGGGAAACTTTCATCTTAAGAAGCCGCGTGCAAAAGTGCAAGATTCGTTTCGCCAGACTTTTAAGTTAAATATGGCTACAAAGTAATAAAGCTTAACCAATCATTTATTCAGGGAGACGTGAAATGAATCGCAAATATGCTAACGCCCATGTTAGCTCAGTAGTAAGCGGTTTGATCTTGCTTGCGGCAGTGCAAACTGCCTTCGCAGATGCAGACTTAGACAAACGTGTGCAAGATCCAAATCAGTGGGCTACGCAAACTGGTGGTTACAACAGCCAGCATAATAGTAGCTTGAATCAGATTAACAAAGGTAATGTAAAAAATCTTAAAGCAGCGTGGTCATTCTCCACAGGTGTATTGCATGGTCATGAAGGCGCGCCGTTGGTAATCGGCGACATGATGTACATTCACTCAGCATTTCCTAACAATACTTATGCGGTTAACTTAAATAATCCTGAAAAAATTGTTTGGACTCATAAACCAAAGCAAGATGCATCAACTAAAGCTGTGATGTGTTGCGATATTGTTGACCGTGGCGTCGCTTACGGTGCTGGTCAAATTGTTAAAAAGCAAGCTGATGGTCATCTACTTGCTCTGGACGCAAAATCAGGCAAGGTAAATTGGAAAGTTGAGTTATGCGATCCAAAAGTTGGGATGACATTTACACAAGCACCATACGTTGTTAAAGACACAGTGTTAATCGGCTGTTCAGGTGCTGAATTAGGGGTTCGTGGTGCAGTCAATGCAGTTGACTTAAAAACAGGCGCTTTAAAATGGCGTGCTTATGCAACGGGTCCTGACTCAGACATCCGTTTACAAAAAGACTTTAACTCAGCGAACCCGCATTATGGTCAATTTGGTTTAGGTACTAAAACTTGGGAAGGTGACGCTTGGAAAATCGGTGGCGGTACTAACTGGGGTTGGTATGCTTATGATCCAAAATTAAACTTGTTCTACTACGGTTCTGGTAACCCGGCACCTTGGAACGAAACCATGCGCCCAGGCGACAACAAATGGACAATGACTATTTGGGGCCGTGATGTTGATACAGGCGAAGCTAAATGGGGTTATCAAAAAACACCTCATGATGAGTGGGATTTTGCTGGTGTAAACCAAATGATGCTAACTGACCAACCAGTCAACGGCAAAATGACACCATTGCTTACTCACCTTGACCGTAACGGCATTATGTACACGCTTAATCGCAACACAGGTGAATTGATCTTAGCCGATAAAGTGGATCCAGCAGTCAACGTGTTCAAAAAAGTGGATTTAAAAACTGGTTTGCCAGTGCGCGATCCTGAGTTCTCAACACGTATGGATCACAAAGGGACTAACATTTGTCCATCAGCTATGGGTTTCCATAACCAAGGTGTTGACTCTTATGATCCTGAATCACGTACGTTATATGCTGGCTTAAACCATATTTGTATGGATTGGGAGCCGTTCATGTTGCCATATCGTGCAGGTCAATTCTTCGTGGGTGCAACGCTCGCGATGTATCCTGGCCCTAGCGGACCAACCAAGACTGAAATGGGTACGGTACGTGCCTTTGACACTGTAACGGGTAAAGTGAAATGGTCTAAGTGGGAGAAATTTGCTGCTTGGGGTGGTACTTTGTACACCAAAGGTGGCTTAGTTTGGTATGCAACATTGGATGGTCAACTAAAAGCATTGGATAACGCCAACGGTAAAGAGTTGTGGAAATTCAAAATGCCTTCAGGTGGTATCGGATCTCCAATGACATACGCTTTCAAAGGCAAGCAATACGTAGGTAGCATGTTCGGTGTAGGTGGCTGGCCTGGTGTTGGTTTAGTGTTTGACTTGACTGACCCAAGTGCTGGTTTGGGTGCTGTAGGTGCCTTTAAGGAACTGCAACATTACACCAATATGGGCGGCGGTTTGATGGTGTTTAGCCTGTAATTCAGTAACAAAGTTGTAATGTAAGCTAAGTAGAACGTATTAGCTAGGTCGCTGGGGGAGTAATTCCCCAGCCATTTAGTGAAGTTTCTGCCTATTCAAATAAGTATTTATGCAGTGAAATTGCCAGTTCGGGTAATTATCTTTTTGCTTAATATGTATTCGAATGTGTAGCGATAACACAAGTTGTGCAGCAACCGCACGAGATAATTAAATATCAGGGAAGCCACCGTTTTAGGAGCGATTTATTTTATGAAAGCCAGCATGAAAAATAGTAAGTTTGGTCAGTCAGTGTTGAAGTCATTCATTCTTGGCGCACTTAGTTTAGGTGCGCTTGGTTTAGGAACATTACAAGCGCAAGCAGCAGACTTAAACATCTGCGCAGGTGAAAATGAAATGCCTTTTTCTAATTTAAAGAAAGAAGGTTTTGAAAATGATATTGCAGAAATTATAGGTAAAGCCTTAAACAGAAAAGTTAATTATGTTTTTTGGAAAGATGCGCGTTTGGTTGAACGTGATTATCTAGTAAAAGGCAAGTGTGATGTGATGTTGGGGGTTGATAAGCAAGATGCAATTGATCCTCGCGTCAAAATTAGAAAAATGCTCAAAACAGACACCTATTTAAAAACAGGCTATGTATTTATTACCCGTGAAGATAGGGAAATTGACATTTCATCCTGGAATGATGCTTTACTAAAAGAGCCTAATTTTCGCATTGGCGTAATGCATGACAGCCCAGGCAAGGTTATGTTGTTACAAATCAATCGTTTTGATGACATGTTTGATTACTTTGCTGAAAAACAAAAGTATCAATCCACCCGTAACCGTGCCATTCGCGTTGACCCTCAGGAAGTTGTGAATGATGTTGCCACTAAATATATTCACTCAGCCATGCTTTGGGCACCAGAAGCAGCGCGCTATGTTAAAGAATCTAAAGTGCCGCTAAAGATGCAGGTGATCAAAGATGATGCAAAAAAATCGAATGGTGAGCCGGTACCAATGCACTATGAAATTGTGATGGGAGTGCGTGAGAATGATACGGCGCTACAGCAAGATTTAAACCGGGTAATTAAAGAAAAACGGGCGGATATTGAAGCGGTATTGAAACGTGAAGGTATTCCATTGTTGCCTATTTAAGGCTTAAAAAACCAAAGTGTAGCGACATAGAGTCAGCTAGCCAGACTAAATAAAAATGAGGAAGAAATGTTAAGTAAATTTACAAAACGTAGTCAATTAACTGCGCTATATGCAGCAGCAATCATGACAATGAGTCTTTCTGCTTGCCATGCAGAGCCTCAATCATCGGCTCCAGTCTCCGTGAAGTCTGCAGATGCAGAAATAGTCGTAGATTCAGGACCAGATTTAGAGTTTCGCGGCACCATTTCAGGTGATGTGCTTGATTTTAAGGATGGCAAAGGCGAAGACACCCCTGCTGTTAAACAGTTTAAAAAAACAGGCAAAAATCCTTATAACGGTAATGATGCGGTCGCTAGAAATGGCTATACCATATTCTCTACGGCTTGTTCCGGCTGCCATGGGCATTTGGCTGAAGGTAAGCTAGGCCCAGCATTGCATGATGATTACTGGACCTACCCAGGCAATATGTACGATAAGGGTTTTTTTGAAACCATCTACGGTGGTGGTCAGGGCATGATGGGACCCCAAAAAGGGATGATTAGTCAGGATGAAATTTTGCAGATTATGAGCTGGATACGAAGCGTTTATGATGGTGATCCTAAAAAAGCCAAATGGAAGAAGTAATCTAGTTTTAGTTTAGTTTTAAGAATTCTATAGGGCGGCTAACTGGTGGCTACCTTGTAGATTGAGCAATATCACCAGCAACCATATCACAAGGAGTTTTTAATGAAACGTATTTTGACATTAGTGGCAATCGCAGGCGCAATGGTTGCATCTGGCGCAGCATTTGCCTATGACGGCCATAACTGTAAAGAGGCAGGCAATTGCTGGGAAGCTAAACCTGGCTTTCCAGAAAAAGTAGCGGGTTCTAAATATGACCCTAAACATGACGCTAAAGAGGTTGGCAAACAACAAGCTTCTATCCAGGCGATGGATGCTCGCAATGCTAAACGTATTGCTAATGCTAAATCTACAGGTAAATTTGATTACGATGCTGCTGAGTAATTAGCGTCTAATTAAAAGCCGATGTTTTGCAGCATCGGCTTTTTAGTTTAATTCCATCAGCGTTTCAGCTATATATTATTAGTAGCGCTGATGAAATTATTCTGAGCTACTTCGAGAATACTCTGATTAAATTTTTGCCGCTAATTGCTTTTGAAAGCCTTTTCTGAATATGTCTGATAACAACATCAATTTAAATGAATGGCGCGAGCGCGCAATTGCCTTTGAAAATGCACTCAATAGTGTAGTGCTTGGGTTAGATAGGCAAGTGCGAGCTTTGACAATCGCCATTTTTTCACGTGGGCATGTATTGTTAGAAGGCGATGTTGGGGTAGGTAAAACCACGCTATTGCGCGCTGCGGCACGTTTGTTAGGCGGTGAATATCAGCGTATTGAAGGCGCGATAGACTTAATGCCTAGTGACTTTTTGTATCATGCGTACCTTGACCAGAGCGGGCAACCTGCCGTAGCACCTGGACCATTATTGCAGCATGAAGAAGCTTTAGCCGTATTCTTTTTTAATGAAATAAACCGCGCCAGACCGCAAGCGCACAGCTTGTTATTGCGTCTAATGGCGGAGCGCAGCGTGAATGCATTTAATCGTGAATATCATTTTCCACATCTTACGGTATTTGCTGATAGAAACCGTTTGGAGCGTGAAGAAACCTTTGAATTGCCTGCCGCCGCACGCGACAGATTTTTTATGGAAATCTCTATTGACGCACCGAATGACCGTGATTTACAACGTGATTTGATGTTCAACCAACGTTTTCACAATGTTGATGCACTTATTGATACCCTGCCGGCTGAACTAGTACCTTACACTGAGCTAAATGCAGTGGCTGAAGCGGTGCAAGCCAGCGTGCGCGCTGAGCTACCCCTGCAAGATTACGCGGTTAATTTATGGCGTGCCTTGCGTAACCCCGCCGATGCTGGCGTAGTGTTTGATGATGTTGATACGTCAAGATTGGTCGCAGGCGGCGCAAGCCCACGTGGTATGGCGATGCTGATGCGCGCCGCACGTTGCCGTGCTTGGCTTGAAAATCGTGATTACCTGACGCCAGATGATATTCGCGCCGTGTTTCACGACACGGTCTCACACCGCGTATTCTTTACCCCTGCCTACGAACTGCGCCGCGAAACGTTAGCGCCACGATTATTGAATAGCGTGATTGATAAAGTTTCTGCACCTTAATTGCCGACCGTACTTTTTAATTTAATCGTGAATAGTTTTATACCCCAGGAATTTTATTATCATCTAGGCTGGCGCGCACGCGGCGCTCAGCTTGGGCCGCATCCTACGCGCACCTCTGGTGGCAATGCTGACTTTCAGAGTTATGTGCCTTTTATGGAAAACCCAAATCCAAGACGCATCGATTTACGTGCCACTGTACGTACCGTGCCGCATCAACTCATGTCGCGTGTATACCATGAGCGTGGTGCGGTGGCTGTGTACGCCATCATTGATCTGTCAGCCTCCATGCGCTTTACGGGCAATAGTGAAAAACACCAACTAATGGCGGATATTGCCGCTTCTGCCGCTTGGTCCGCGCTGCGTAGCGGCGATTCATTTGGCCTGGTTGCGTGTGACAATGTCGTGCGGTCAGATTTGTTTGAGCCGCCTACTCATCGACGCGGCTTGGCAGATGAGATTCGTACCAAGCTGCTTAAACAACAAAAAGCCAGTTCAACGGAAACCGCCAGCACGCCTCTTTCAGCCAGTGCATTACCGCTCGCCGCCCAGCAACTGCGACAAAAACGTTCCCTGGTATTTTTAATCTCTGATTTTCATTTATCAGATGTACTTTTAAATAAAACCTTAGATTCTCTCGCACCGCACGATGTGGTACCGCTAGTACTTTGGGATAGTGTGGAATACAACAATATTCCAGCTTGGGGTTGGGCGCGCGTGCGCGATATGGAAGGTGGTGGCGATCGTTCTTTATTTTTGCGCCCTAGCTTGGTACGCCTAATCAAAACCTGTTATGCAGAACGGCGTAAAAATATTATTGCTCAATGCGCAAGGGCTGGTACGCGCGCACCTTTTTTTATAGAAGATACGTTTAACGCCGAGCGATTAACACGTCATTTGTTGGAGGCGTGTTAATGAATGCTAAATATATATTTGGCTTGTGTAGCCTCATATTCAGCACCTTTGCTGTGACGACTATAGCGGCTAGTAACACTAGCGCTGAAAAAAACAGCGTAGTAAAAGTTCAATCCAGCACCGATGAAATAGGCTATCAGATTGGTGATATTGCGCATCAAACCATCATGGTTATCACGCCAAGCGGTTATCAATTTGATGCGTCTTCGCTGCCCGCCAAAGGTAAAGGTGCGGCCAATATGGAGCTTCGCGATGCTAAATGGCAAGTACATAAAATCGGCAATACCAGCCAACATAAGCTTGAACTAGAATGGCAGATTTTTCGGGTCATGCAAGAAACGCGCGCTTATTCATTGAAGCCGCTAGATTTACAATTTGCTCCCCAATCGCCTACGGATAAAGTACTGACTGTGCATGTGAATGCGGCGCGCGTGTTAGTGTCATCGGTATTGCCTACCAGCATGGATGCCGCGTACACCCAACCACGTTTTGATGTTGCGCCACAAGCACGTAACACACGTCCAATGATCGTCACATTAAGCTTAGGGTTAGTCGGTTTGCTGTTATCCGGCTTCTATTTTGCTTGGCGGCTTGATTGGTTACCAGCAAGATTTACCGCATTATTTGCTGCACCTAAGCCATTTAGAATCGCATATCGTCAAATACAATCTTTACAAAAAAATACCGATCATTCAGAACAATTAACAAGTGCTATGCGTACCCTGCGCCGTGCCTGTGATGCAACGGCAGGTGCAACCATAAGTGCAGAAAGAGTGGGCCTGTTATTTGAGTGCAATGCTCGGTTAGCCACAAGGCGCACTGAAATTGAAAGCTTTTATGCAGAATCAGAGCGTGCTTTTTTTGCAGGCAATGCCAGCAGTTTTAGCTTAAATCAACTCAAGCAATTAAGCCGTCAATTGATGGCATTAGAATCGGCCTAACGAGTCAGTACGCAACATGAATTTTATCAACGATATTTTGCAATTTGCAGGAGTAGAGAATCTAGGGGTAGAAAATCTAGGGGTAGAAAATCTTGGCCTAGAAACCCCGGCATACTTGCTGCTCCTGCTACTGGCCTTGTTTCCGTTACTGGTACGCGGCCACACTACATTTGCTTACCCTTCAATCGCTCGACTGCCTGTCGACCCGCTCTCTAAATGGCTAGAACGCTTATGGCGAATTTTAGGGGCATTGTCTATTAGTTTTATCGCCCTTGGTTTAGCAGGTATTTACTGGGGAAGTCATTCTGTAGAGCGCGTTGGGCGCGGCGCACATATTATGATTGTGTTAGATCGAAGTGCAAGTATGAATGATAACTTTGCTGATAAGCCTGCAGAAGGTGAAGCTTCAAAAATGGCAGTCGCGCGCCAGGTACTGCAAACCTTTGTGAGCAAAAGCCGTGAAGATTTACTGGGCATGGTGACTTTTAGCACCTCGCCGATACTGGCAGCGCCATTGGGCGGCGATAGAGAGGCCGTATTGTCCGCGCTAAAGGCCACCGATGCTGGCGGCATGGGTTTTACTGCGGTAGCGCGTGGCTTGGGCATGGCGCTTGGTTACTATGAAGGCAAGCCTGTCACAGGGGCTCGTGTGGTGTTGCTGGTGTCAGATGGTGGCGCGCATTTAGAAAGTAAAACACAAGACATGCTACGCAATATGTTTCATCGGCAAGGCGCCTCTCTTTACTGGATATTTCTGCGTTCGGCCAATGGTGCTAGTTTGACTAAACCGCAAGAAGAAGGGCATGACGACGCCTACCCAGAATATCAACTGCACCAGTATTTTGGCTCTATGGGTGTGCCTTATAAAGCGTATGAAGCAGAAAATCCAATGGCAGTAGAGCAGGCGATGGCCGACATCGCACGGCTAAAAAATCAACCTGTACGCTACCAAGAAGCAGCGCCACGGCGCGATTTGTCAGTGATTTTTTATTGGCTGGCATTGCTATGTACTTGTGGCTTATTTGCTTTTCACTTAACGGAGGTCAAACAATGGCGAACCGCTTAAAAGCCGCATTAATAAAAGCAGGCTTGCTGAATGCTTTCCCATGGATGTTGCTAATGTTGTTGCTATCTCTGCTTGCGCTGGCCTGGAGTGGGTATGCGCTTTACAAGGCAAATAGTTATCATCAGCATCTTAAACATAAAACATTGCAAAATGATGCCAGCCCTGATGCAATTTTTGCTGATGCAGTCTATTGGACTAAACGCAAAAATACCGAAAAAGCCACAAAGCTTTATGCGCAGGCCATCTCTAGCCATGATAAGAACATTCGCAAGTTAGCACATTACAATATGGCAAACCTCTACTTACACGAGGCATATTTGTTATTAGATGCATCGGGATTAGAGGCATGGGATAAAGTCCTGCCGTTACTATCCATTGCCAAAGAAAGTTACCGCGAAGCTTTACGTCTGGCGCCTGATTGGATGGATGCCAAATATAACTATGAGCTGGCTTTGCGCTTAGTACCGACTATCGAGAGCAAAAGTCGCAGTAGTAAAGCTGAAGATGAAGACCTGCAAGATCAAAGTGTTCCGCAAGATGGATGGCCAGCCATTCCTGGTTTTCCACGCGGTATGCCGTAAGGTTGTTCATGATCTGGCGTAGTAAATTAAATTTTAAAAATCTTGATTGGCGTGATCGCACATTGTTATTAGCACTATTGTTGCTTGCTATTTGCATACTAAAACCACAAGCCAACCTGCCAAAGCGCGTTTTTAATTGGTATATCGTGCTGGATATTACACAAAGTATGAATGTGCGAGATATGGCCGAAAATGAAAAAGCGATGAGCCGCTTGGCATATTCTAAACGCGCGATTAGGGAATCCTTACGTGCAATGCCTTGCGGATCGCGCGTGGCATTAGGCTTATTTACGGAGCGAGATGCCACCACCGTCACGCACCCAATGGAGGTTTGTGCCCATTTTGGCGCATTGGATGAAACAATCGCCCAGATGGATTGGCGCATGGCTTGGGCGGCGGACTCATTTATTACCAATGGATTATTTAGTGCAATAGGACAAACTCCTAAACTTGATAAAGATATGCAGTTGGCTTTTGTGAGTGACGGCCACCAGGCACCGCCAATTAATCCTGACTATGCGCCAAAATTTGAAGGTAAAGCAGGCGTAGTCAAAGGCAACGTCTTTGGCGTGGGTGGCGACACCCCGGCGCGCATTCCCAAACTGGATGAAGACGACAACATCACCGCGTACTGGGAGCTGGAGGAAGTCATGCGTTACGCGACATTTGGTGTCAATAGAAAAACACTTTCTGCGCTAGATATGGAAAATCAACATGGGCGCAATGCACCACATGGTAGTAACCCGGCGGAGTCAACAAACGCGCATCTTTCAGCATTAGATGAAAATAATTTAAAAGAATTAGCCAAAGTGACTGGCCTCAATTACTTACGCTTAAACAATACTAGTGCGATAGCCGATGCGCTTACCAGCAAAAAAATGGCCGCATGGCGCATAAGTGAAACTGATTTGCGTGCATGGTTCGCGCTTCCAGCCATGTTTTTGATATTGCTATTTTTTGTACCAGCTAGCTTGCTACACAGTTTTTATACGCGGTTTATTCAACATCACATTAGGAATAGGAAAAAAGTATGAAATTAGTTTACGCACTATTATTCTCGGTTATTGCAACACCAGTTTTTGCACACGGGCCAACACCACAGAAAACCGATCAAACTGTCACAATTAAGGCCACGCCAGATGTGGTTTGGAAGTTATTAAGCGAGCCATGCGCTATTAAAAACTGGCATCCAGACGTTGCAGACTGCCAGTCAGATACGCCACTTAAACGTACATTAACCTTAAAAAATGGTAGCAAAATTACTGAAGAGGTCGATGAAATTCTGCCCGCAGAAATGACAATCTCCTACCGTATCGGCGGCGAGATTGACATTAAAGCTTTACCCGTCAGCTCACTCACAGGTCGCATCAAAGTTAAAGCCGAGGGTGCAGGGACGCAAGTCTCTTGGTTAGCACGCTACTATCGCGCCGATACCACCAATGAACCGCCAAAAGGTTTAGATGATGAGTCAGCACTAAAAGCGGTTAACGCTTATGTAAAAGCGGGATTGAGCGGATTGGATAAACCAGAAGTAAAAAAGTAGAGTCTCCTACTGGAAGTTTATACAAAAAAACTTCATGGTGGGAGATGTTAAAGCAGAGGTTTAGTCGTTAAAAATAGCATTTTAATCAGTGGTGTAAGGCAGCTCAAAATTATGTGTATGAAATGTCGATGCATCAAAATACACCATTGAACATCTCACTAAATTAGCGATTGGACCATCAAAAATCATCAAGCTGGCTTACCATGCGTAGCCAATATCCTAGTGTAAATCGGGAGTTTCTCCCTAAATTAAAATCTGCCTTTGGCGTGTAATGGAGCCACTTAATAAATTCAGCGTCGTAATAAAAATACGGCTAAAAAATTACAGGGGCTACTATGTCTGGAAACACGCTAGAAGATTGGCGCAATCGCGCTTTAACCTATGAAAAAGAATTAAATAGCACGGTCATAGGTTTAGCACCTGCGATACGGTCTTTAGTGATTGCGATTTTTGCACGTGGGCATGTGTTGCTTGAAGGTAATGTAGGCGTAGGTAAAACTACGTTGTTACGCGCGGCGGCGCGCGGCTTGGGCGGTGGGTATCAGCGCATTGAAGGTACGATTGATTTAATGCCGCAAGATTTGATTTATCACACTTATATTGACCAAGACGGCAAGCCGCGTGTGGATCCTGGGCCGATTTTAGCGCAAGGCGAGAATCTATCTGTATTCTTTTTTAATGAGATTAACCGCGCGCGCCCGCAAGTGCATTCTTTGTTATTGCGAGTGATGGCAGAGCGCAGTATTACTGCGTTTAACCGTGAGTATTACTTTCCACATTTACTGGTATTTGCTGATCGTAATGCGGTGGAGAAAGAAGAAACATTCGAGTTGCCGGGCGCAGCACGTGACCGCTTTTTAATGGAGTTGGAAATTAATCCCGCTAATGATAGCGCTGTGCATAAAGCGTTAACATTTAATTCTCGCTTTCATGATACAGATAAGTTAATAGAGCAGATCACCGCTGGTAATGTTGAATTTGACGCACTCACACCTTTTGCGCCAGTAATACAAAATTCTGTGACCGCAGGCGAGGCCGTGCAAGACTTTGTTGAGCATTTACGCAAAGCCACGCATCGACCGCAAGATTACGGTATTCAATTGCCAGATGTAGATATGGATGAATTGATGATTGCAGGGATGGGGCCACGCGGTACGAGCATGCTAGTACGTGCCGCCAAGGTGTCTGCTTGGCTAGATGGTCGTTTAGAACTTGCACCGCAAGATGTGGCAGCGGTGTTTCATCAAGTGGTGGCGCATCGGGTGTTTTTTACGCCGATTTATGAGTTGCAACGTAGTTGGTTGGCTAAGGCTTACACGCAAGCGATATTGCATAGTGTACCTACGCCGTAATATGACAATCATCGGCGGATTTGTAGGCGTAAATTTACTTGCGCTTGCAATGATGATACTTGTGAATCAATTCACGTCTATACAAACCTTAAAACCATGGCACAACAACCTTTAATTCATTATCACGTCCGCTGGCGGCCATCAGGGCATCAACCTGGCGCTAGTCGTGGCATTGTTGCAGGTATTGGAGATCAACTCCGCTCTGTGGTGCTGTTGCGAGACCATCCAGACCCGCGACGATTAGATTTGCGCGCCAGTTTGCGTGACCCATTTGAAAACGTTTGGGTACGTGACTTCAATCTAAACGCTGCATTGAAGGTGATTGTGTTGGTGGACACCTCGGCTTCTATGGGCTATGTCGGTAAAGTAAATCGACTGCATGTCGCGCAAGAAATCGCTTCGCAACTGGCTTTATCAGCTTATCGTTCAGGTGATGCTTTTGGCTTGTTTGCAGCGGGTGAGAATATCAATAAACAATGTATGTTGCCTCCCAAAGCTAACCGTGGTGCGTGGTTGTGGGTCAATCATCATTTTGCAAAAATTAAACCGCAAGGTCAGCATGCAGATGGTTTATTTTCGGTGGTGCCTTACTTGCCACAAAAGCGTTGTTTGGTTTTTGTCATCTCAGATTTTCGCTGGTCAGCTGGCAAATTAAAATTGTTATTAAAAAAACTCAGCCACCACGACGTGGTACCTGTGATGTTGCAAGACCCTGCAGAAATAGACGAACTGCCTAAAAGTGGCATTGCTATTTTGCGTGATGTTGAAACAGGTGCCGGGCAATTTGTGTGGATGCGAGCTGGCTTGCAAAAACAGATGGAAAACCTGCGCGCACAACATATAAGCAATATTGAAGAGGCTTGCCGCAAGTATGGCGGTAAACCGTTTGTGGTCAAGGGGGAGTTTAGTGCGGCACTTTTGACTAAATATTTTATGGAGCGTAGCACGTAATGAAAATAAGAGTTGTAATGCTACTGAGTTTGTCGCTTTTTTTGCAGACGGTATTCGCTGAGGTCAACGTTGCAACGCCTGCTGTAACAGGTCCAACAGTCAATATCACCATGCGCGATAATGGTTATACGCTTGGCGATATGATTGCCATGCATGCAGAGTTTAATTTAGCCAAAGGCTTGGTGTTTGACCCAAATAGCGTGCCGCTAAAAGGCCCTGTGAATAATTGGTTAGATTTACGCAATGTGTCAATGGCTGAGGCTGAAAACGCCGATGGCGGGCGTAAAATCAGCATTGATTTTACATGGCAGATATTTGGCACCGTAGAACATGCACAAACACTCAAAATCCCTGCGATACAGCTGCAAACAATTCCGCCTATAGAGAACACTAAAGGCAAGTTTGAAAAAGACGACGTTGCGAAAGACGACGTTGCAAAAGCCGCAAGCAATAAACCGCTAGCCAAACCTTTAGTGATTAGCATTCCAGCGCAGCGTTTTAATTTGTCGCCTGTGCTACCACCCACGATTACAGAGAATACGCATCGCCCACACGCACCGCCTTTACGTTTCAATGAACGCACCCCGCTTACGTTCGCCATCATCTGCCTGAGCTTAAGCTTGCTATGCGGTGTGATTTGGCTTTGGTTACAAGATAAAATTTCATGGTTACCGCGTAATCCTGGCCCAATAACACAATTGGCACGCCAATTAAGGCAGCAAAAGTTACGCCAGCAAAACATAGGGCAAGTATTTACAGCAGAAAACTTACGCACTATTCATGCAGGATTAGCTAGCGCGGCTGGGCAGAGTTTATACCCGAATACTTTGGCTAATCTGTTTGAAACGAGCCCATATTTAGTAGCAGAAAAACCTGCGATTACACAGTTTTTTAATGCGTCATGGCAAATGTTTTATGCGAAAAATGCTAACGCAAGCGCCAGCAATATATCTGTTATAGACACGTTACGTTGGATTAACCGTGTTGCGATGGCTGAGCGTTTATCACGCAGGCAAGCCAATAAGAGTGTGCGTCAAAAGCCCGCTACAACCTTAAATCGTGCAGTAGAAGTTTAAGTGATGAACGCGCTACATTTTTTTAAACCAGAATTATTATGGTTGCTACCCTTAGCCTTATTACCGTTGATTTCTTATGGCGTAAAGCAGTTTAGCTTTCCGGGGCTAGAAGATTGGCCTAAGGATTTTTTATCTGATTACTTACGTTGGGGCGTGCGTGCATTGGCAATGCTTACCCTCATTTGCTTAATTATTGCCGCCGCCGCACCATTTACTGAAGGCGGCACGGTGACGCGAGTCGGCGAAGGTGCTGAGATTGTCGTCGTATTAGATCGTAGCGGCAGTATGTCTGAAAATTTACAAAACAATGATCAAAGTGTCAATGCTAAGCCTATCAGCAAAATTGAGGCCTCGCGTAAAGTATTACTCAAGTTTATGGATCAACGTCCCGCTGATACATTTGGCGTTGTGGCATTTAATGCGGCACCTATACGCGTCGCACCACTTTCTGCAGATAGGGAGCTAGCCAAGGCGGCATTGCAAAGCGCGGAAACTAACAGCTCTGGCTTTACCGCGCTAAACCGTGCATTGGCGATGGGGTTGGATTATTTTAATGGCAGACCATTTACCGCGACACGTTTAATCATGTTGGTATCAGATGGTGACGCGGTGATTGAGGGTGAAGATAGAGTCATCCTTAAACAGTTATTTAAGCAATATCGCGCAAAATTGATATGGGTGTACGTGCATGCAGGGGTAGAGAAAAATATTTTAAATAGCGTGATTGCGGGTGATAACGAAATTGTCACCAATGCTGAAATGGAAAAAATAGAAATGGATCAAAACGTTGCCATGAACCGTCTTTTTGAAGCGCTTGAGATTCCATATCAAGCGTTTGAAGTAAACAGTGAGGAGGGTTTGCAGCATGCCGTGGCAGAAATAGAACGTGCAACCAATAAACCCACCCGCTATGAATACCGTTTACCTCGTCAAGATTATGCTGTTTATTTTTACCTGATGGCTATGTTGCTGTTGGGCGCCTTGTTTTGGTTAAAGCAGATTGAAATTAAAGCTTGGAAAGCGTAGTTGTGTAGGTGTAAATATCTTGGCCGTTATTCTCGCTTACGCGGAAATGGCGAGTGATGAAGTATGAAAATAAGCAGGAAAAAATCATGAAAATACGACATAAAATACGTCAGAAATTACTCGACAACCTACCACGCACTTTGTTGGTGCTGGCGTCACTGCTATTGTTAGCTTCTGGATACCAATTTAGCTTATGGTGGAAGGCGCACCAACTTAACATTGCGTATGACAACAAAACACTATTAAAACAGTCACTGAACAATAGTGAATATCTACACGCGTACAGCATCGGATATTTGCTTGCTAGTCAAAACAAGCCCGTAGAGGCTTCAAAAGCTTTCAACATTGCAGAAGTTACGCAGGACTCTGAGTTACGCGCCCGAGCCAAGTATGCGATTGGTAATGTGCACTTTGAGGCGGCTATTGCTTCATCAAATATAGAAAAAGGCGGCTCGCATCGACGCGCAGTAGAGCGTGTGCTGTTGGCAAGAGAGGCGTATAAAGGCGCATTGCGAATTAAGCCAGACATGTACGACGCGCGCTATAACTTAGAACTGATTGATCGACTTAGCCCGGAAAAGCGTAGTGAAGGCTATGAAAACACACCAGATGGCACGATTGGTTTGCAGCCTTATCAGCAAAATGGCACAGCGCTAATGAAGGATAATACGCGTCGGGGCTTGCCATGATAAAGTGCTTGCACGGGTATTTATTCATTCACAAATCCAGAAAGTCAGTCATTGACGTAGTAAGCAGTCCTATCAGTTTCATCACGTATTTAATCCGTTTACATTTATTGAGCTATTATCATGCGCCATAGCCTTAAACACTGGTGGGGTCATTTCTGCGTGCATTTGCGTCATGCCGTTAAAAACGGTGCAATATTTTACATATTGGCGGGGTTGGCTTTGTTGCCGGTTTGGTTTGAGCCGCAGATGCGATTAAAAAGCGTGGTGCAAGATACGCTTTTTGTCATTGATATTAGTGAGAGCATGAATGTACGCGATGTGAATTACCCCAAACCACAAACCGACCGTCTCACGCTGGCTAAGTTAGCCGTGCGCGAAGGCATGGCTAGTCTGCCTTGTGGCTCACGTGTTGCTGTCGGGCTATTTGCTGGTGATGAGTCTGTCGTGTTGTTTGAGCCATTAGAAGTTTGCCGACATTTTCCTGCCATCGAGCAAGTTGTTTCAGGGCTGGATCGACGCATGCGCTGGATAGGGGACTCATGGGTGACAAACGTGCTGACGGCCTCTATTATTGAAGCAGAAAAGCGCCGGCTTAATTTAGTGCTGATTACTGATGGCGATGAAATGCCGCAACGGTCTGCGCCCATCGTGACGGAGCTAGCCAAATTAAGAGGCAAAATTAAAGGCCTGTTATTAGGTGTGGGCGGTGATGCCCTGCAACCGATACCTAAGCTCAACCAAAAAGATGAAATTATTGGTTATTGGACGCGCGAAGATGCAGTGCTAGAAGGCAATCACCCTAATTTATTGCCCACCGTGCGCGCCTTGGCCAAAGGCGAGCAAGCGCCAGAGGGGATGCTAGATGAAGTCACCGAGCATGTATCCTCATTTAATAAGGTCTTTATGCAAGCGCTTTCACAAGCCTCAGGTTTTGAGTTAGTGCGCATTAATACACCTGTTGATGCGGTTAATGCACTTAAAAATAGTGATTATCAAAAACAAGCGTTAGCTGAGCGCGACGCTCGCTGGATATTTAGCTTGGTTGCGTCGGTGCTGGTTTTTCTCGGTTGGTTTTGGCAGACTATTAAATCGACTGTGGCTAGCAGGCGCTGGTTTAAATTCAAACGTTCAGCAAGTGTTGTAATCAATGCTTCTTAAGATGCAGCCAAAAGATATTATTGCATCAATCATCAGGACTTTATCCCATACTAAATTAGGAATTTATCCCGCCAGTTTACGAAATTGCTAAGCCTATAATGATGCGTTTTTAAAATCAAATTTAGGCTTAATAAATGTCCAAAACTATTTTTTCAATCCAACTGGCTGCAAGTATGCTGGTGGCTGCATCAATAGATACGGCAAATGCGGCATGTGTTTTAGAAACTAGTAAACCAGTAGTCAATTGTGCGGGTAACATTCAAACTGGTTATCTCGCTCGCAAAAATCAGCTAATCATTGATACGAAAAATCTAAGTGAAACTAACATCAATGCGCCTGATGGCAGTAACTTACGCAACAAATTTACTGTCAATGTGAGTCGTGGTGCAAAAGTTTCAGCTAACCCGCGCGTGCAGATTTGGACCGCTAATGATCAAACTGGTGCAATTGCTACGCCGATTTACAGCGTATCTACACTGGTTAATAGCAATAGCACTATTAACAACCGTGGCACGATTCAAAATAACAGCGTAAGCAAGGTTAATAATGTTGCAGTGCTTCTTAGTGGTGATCAGGCTAAGTTGGTGAATCTTGCGGGTGGTGTAGTTTCTGCTGAAATTAGTGCTAACAACCTAATAAAACCTATTTCAACTTCTACCGTAAGCACCGACATTGTTTTTGCCGATGGCACTCCGCCGATGAAAGCGGGCGCGCCACATGGTGTGTTGAATGGGCCTGTCACGACCTACGGGTTTGATGCGGCGGCAATAGGCGTGGATACGGAGTTGCACGGTCATAATGTAGTTGAAAACCATGGTGTGATTAGTGCGCGCCACGCTGGCATTGGCAAAGTATGGGCAGTGGCTGCTGCAGGTAAAGCTGATACGTTTGTATTAGAAAACTACGGCACTATATCGGCAGAACGCACTCAACCCCTGATATTAACCACTAACACTGCTGCCAGTTTAAAAGGCACTGTAAAAGGCGCAGGAAAATTAAAAGTAGCTAGTACCAGTTATGGTGAAGCGCGCAATATTGCTTATGCGGCAGGCTTTTTTACTGAGGAAGAGCAAATTGAATCCACTGTCCATAATCACAAAGGCGGCACAATTTCAGGTAGTGGAGATTTGGTAGCAGCCTTATACCTGCGCTCAAACCTCTTAAACATCACTAATGAAGGCACGATTAGCTACAACAAAGGCTCTGGCAGTTTTGGTGGCGGCGTGGCGATTGTGAGCTACGAAGCACCATTTAATGAAGTGGAAGACGGCTTTTTACAAATCAGCATCGGCAAAACTTCATTTAAAAATACCGGAAATATCATCGGCGATATTCGCATGGTTGATGTGAATGGTTTGGCTGAAATGGCTTCAAAAGTCGCTGGTTACGACCAGTCATTTATGAAGGTAGCTGGCAGGCGCGACAGTGTGATTGACAACAGTGGCACCATGCAAAACCTAGTGCTAGGTTCTGGCGACAATAAGCTTACTAACAGCGGCAAGATTGATGGCAATATCAATGTAAACCAAACATTCATCTACAAATATGCCGCAACTAATGCCACTAACAATTACCCTGTAGGTACGTTTGCCGCAGGTCAATCTGCTACGGTTTGCCTTGCAGCAGCCGTGCCACTTAAAGGCTGCTTACCTTCAAAATGGTTCTTGGCAGGAGATGAAGAACATAGCTACTTAACTGAAGAAGATTTTTTGGTGGCCAACCCAGATAAACGCTTTGTCTTAGAAAACAGTGGCACGATTACTGGCGATGTGATGATAGCAACGGTGGCAGGTAGCCATATTACGATTAGCCCAGTCATTTCAGCTGAGTCGTCTGAAAATAACAGCTCCATTCAAGGAACACTCAAGATAGCAGATGCTAAAGGCATAAGTTCAGCAGATAGCACAGCAGTGATTAAGCCGATTGTGAGTAGCTCAGCATTAGTGAAATCTGGGCAAAGTTATACCGTTGCCAAGCAGTTTTTTGGTGAAGTTTTGCCAAAAGTAGAAAGCAGTGGAAATGTCAGTTGGATAGTTAAGAAAGTCAACAATGCGCTGGTGATTGAAGCAGTGGTTAAGTAAATAAAGTGAAAATAAACGCAAACATAGGGGGAAATAAATGCAACAAACAAATTTTAAACTCAAACGTATTGCACTGGCGGTGCTTGCTTCATTGCTAGCCTTACCTGTTGCGGCAGTGGCTGAAGATATGGCAAAAGAAGCTGCCACAGAAAGTTCAAGCGAAATTGATAAGTCAACGACGAATGCGGTAGAGCTTATGTTAGACAAAATCAACATTCGTGCTACTAAAGATACTGGCGGTTTATATCAGCCGGCAAATACAACAACTGGTACCAAAACAAACGCATTGCTAAGAGATATTCCGCAAACAATTAATGTGGTAACAAAGGAAACTTGGCGTGACCAAGGTGCGCGCTCGCTGAACGACACTTTGCATAGCGTGCCTGGTGTGAGTGTTCTGGCTGGAGATGGTGCTCGCGACCAAGTGTTGATTCGCGGCTTTAGCTCACAAACTGATAACTTGGTTGACGGTTTTCGTGATGATGCTACCTACTTTCGCGATTTAGCGAACATCGAGAAGATAGAGGTCATTAAAGGTCCTGCCTCTGCGCTTTATGGTCGTGGTGGTTCTGGTGGCTTAATTAACCGAATCACAAAAAAACCAACTTTCGAAACATTATATGAAGTAGGTGGAATTACGGGTTCTTATAATGTTAAACGTGGTGAAATTGATTTTAACCAACCGCTTAGCGATACAGTGGCAGCTCGTTTGGCTGCAAGTGTTGAAGATTCAGAAAGTTTTCGAGATCAATATTTTTTAGAGCGCCACCTGATAGCACCTTCTATTTTATTCAAACCATCAGAGTCAACAAGTTTGCTTTTTCAAATTGATTATTTAGATGATCGCAGAGTAGATGATTTAGGTGTTCCATTTCGTATTGGTGGCCCGCTAAGCGTAAAAAGAAGTCAATATTACGGTTCACTCAATGCTAAAAAAGATGACTATATACAAACGCACAGTACAGGTGCCACAGTTAGCTTTGATCACGCATTTGATCGTGGGTTAAAAATTCGCAATGTATTTAGAGCGACTGATTTAGATCAAGACAGAAATGATACGCGTGCGCCTGGGTTTACTGCAACCACGTTTACGAGACAGCACACTAATATCAATCGAGAAGATAAAGGCATATTTAACCAAACTGATTTAATGTTAGATGTTAACGGATTTGGTGTTAAGCACGCACTGCTTGCTGGCTTAGAATTAAACCATCAAGATAAAGATTCTTGGGGAAGCCGCTTTAATGTTAGCGCGGTGAATCAACTGAACCCAGTATTGACACCAATCGTTTATGGCACACCTACAACTCCAACCTATGCAAACTTTAAAAAACGTTGGTACACGCCATTACCTGGAGGTACAAAATTGTTATCGGTATCTAACACTAATCACGATACCAATACAGTTGGTGTTTATGCGCAGGATTTAGTAACTATTAATCCGCAATGGAAAGTGTTGGCTGGCTTGCGTTACGATCAGTTTAAGCAAGATACAACAGACTATATGCGCCTTAAATCGGATGTTAGAAGAAACATTAGTCGCACAGACTATACGATAAGTCCTCGTGTTGGTGTGGTATATCAACCTACCGATTACGCTAGTGTTTATACTTCTGTAAGCCGCTCATATCAGCCAACAGGTATTGATGGCGCACTCAGTTATACTGCTCGAGATTTAGAGCCAGAGCGTACGACGAATTATGAAATAGGTGCAAAGCTCGACTTAATGGATGGCGGTTTGTCCGCGCAAGCTTCACTATTTAGCTTAGAGCGAACCAATACTAGGCTAACGGTCAATCAACCTAGTGGCGACAATAGACAAGGCGGTGAGACACGCACGAATGGTTTAGAGTTATCTCTTGCAGGCCGACCTGCAGATGGATGGGATATTATTTCTGCATACACTTACTTAGATTCAACTATTGTGAAATCAGATGGTGTAGAAAAAGTTGCGGGCTATCCTGATGTTCTCCTAGAAGGTAATCGCGTGCCTATGGTGGCAAAGCATAGCGCTAACCTATGGGTGACAAAACGATTTTCAAATGGTTTTGGTGTAGGTGGCGGTGTGTCTTCAACAGGTAAGCGTTATATTACTGCAGGAGAGCGCGCTTGGATGCCAGGCTACACACGTTTTGATGCAACCGCATTTTATGAAGCCAAGAAATACGAAATACGCTTAAATGTATATAACTTATTTGATCTTAATTATACAGATGCTGCAACTGGTGGTAATGAAAATGGTGCAATTCCAGGTGTGCCGTTGAGCGCATTGCTATCGGCTAAATATAGATTTTAGTTTGATTAACCTAAACGACTATGTAAGTATTTTTACGTATAACAAATAGAAGGGCGAGCCAACAGGCTCGCCCTTCTATTTGTCGCAATCATTAGATTTGAGGAGTTTTTCCCATCCTAAAAAGTGAACTTGTGGCATGGGTCTGAATTTAAATTAGCTTGATAATCTTTACTTTATCACTATAAAAGTAAGGATCGTCATGATGTTCAAAAAACGAGTAATAGCGTCACTATTGCCACTGGTGTTTGCACAGTTAGCTTATGCAGCAGAGCCACAGTCGATTGAGTTGAATGCTGTGACTGTTACTGGAATTTTGCCAGATAAGTTAGAGTCAGTGCCTGGCTCTTTTACCGTCATTGATGAAAAAGAACTTGAAGTTAAAAGACCCTTCTCAATCAAAGAAGCCCTGAATACCGTGCCCGGTGTGCATATTGTAGCCAATGAAGACCCGCAAAGTTTAGGCCTAAACATTGGTGTTCGCGGCATGGATCCGCGCCGTACTGCACGCACTTTGCTCATGGAAGACGGTGTGCCATTATTTCTCGCGCCTTATGGTGACCCTGCTGCACACTATGCACCGCCATTATCACGCGTACAGCGCATTGAAGTGGTTAAAGGCTCCGGCCAAGTGCTGTATGGCCCACAAACGGTAGGCGGCATGATTAACTTTGTGACCAAGCCGGTACCAAAAGATGGTTTTGCTGGCAGTATTGATGCAACCGCTGGTAACAATGACTTTTACGGCTTGCATGCCAACATTGGTTATGGCAATGAACGTGGCGGCATTATGGTTGATGCGCTTAAAAACCAAGGCGATGGTATTCGTGACAATCACGACTTTGATGTTGAAGAATACTCACTTAAAGGCCAACTTAACCTCACTGACCGCCAAACCTTAATTGCAAAAGTAGGCTATTACGAAGAAGATTCACATGTATCTGAAACAGGGATTGGTGAAGTAGATTACGCGCGTGACAAATTTCAGGCACCTTCTGGCAAAAACGACTCCTTTTACCATGAGCGAAAATCAGCACAGCTTCAGCACATCTTTCAGCTTGATGAAAAAACAAAACTTTCAACACAGGCTTACTATGTCGATGCATTCCGTTCATCATTCCGCCAAACGGATGCGCCAGGTGGCTGGGATGGTGACATTCCGAGTAGTGTCGGTACGGGTGTAACTGAACTTGAAAGGTGTGCAACAGTAGCGCCATTCACAGAGGCTGATGCCGCAAATTGTGGTGGTCGTCACCGCCCAAGAAGCTACACTTATTGGGGTATTGAGCCACGGTTAGACTTTAGCCATAATTTGTTTGGCATAGAAAATGATACTGTGATTGGCTTCCGTTATCATGAAGAAGATATTAGCCGTGGCCAGTATCGTGGTGATACCGCAGCTTTTCAAAGTTTATCATTTGCAAAAGCGAACTCTACCAAGCGAGAGGATGTTCAAATTGATGTAGAAGCTAAATCTTATTACGCACAAAATACATTTCATGTGGGCGATTGGTCGATTACACCAGGTTTGCGTTTTGAAGACATGAAAATTAAAACGGATGTACGCCGTGCTGGAGGCGATCCTGTTAACAAAAAGGTGACCAACAACCAAACCGAGTTGTTACCCGGTTTTGGCGTGGCTTGGAATGGCATCGACAACACCACTGTGTTTGCAGGCGTGCATAAAGGCTTTGCACCGCCGCGCCCTGACCGTGACTTAGACCCCGTTAAACTGAATAGTCTTGGCATTGATAAAACTAGCCCAGAAAAAAGCACTAATTGGGAGCTAGGCATACGTTCAAGCTACTTCAAAGGTATCAGCGTTGAATCTACCTTGTTCCACACCAAGTTTGATGATGTGGTCGTGAATGCAGGTAGCGGTACTTTTAAAAATGCAGGTGAGTCTGCGATGTCTGGTTTAGAGTTTGCTGGTCGTGTTGATTTTGGCACCATTTATAACACATCACACAACATTTACGCATTGGCTTCATACACTAACTTATTCACCGCCAAGTTTAAAAAAGACGCACTTGATGAAGGTGTAGTCAGTGGCGCGCGCTTACCTTATGCACCTAGACAATTAGCTTCATTGAGTATTGGCTATCAACACCCTATTGGGATTGATGCCAGAGTTGGCGTAGATTACGTCAGTAGCCAAGAGCCAGACGCATGGACCAACACACTCACGGGCGACGCGGCAACATTAACCGGCCTAACTGGAAACATTCCAGGCTACAGCTTGTTTAATGCTTCGGTAAACTTCAAGCCTGTAGATTCAAAAGCGACTTACTTCTTAAGCGGTCATAACTTGACTGATCGGGAGTATTTAGCGAGCCGTGTAGATGGTATGTTTGTAGGTCGTAGCCGTCAGCTAGTTGGTGGTATTCGTTACGACTTCTAGCAGTATCTGGATGCCAGAAGCCTAGTCTTAAATAGGCTATATTTCTGCTGCGAGCCTAATCTTTACAAAGGTTAGGCTCGCTTTTTTATGTCCCGGTAAATAGGCTCAATCGTTTACTTAAATCCAGATTTTTCATTAGACTCTAAAAACTTAAACTCTGTTATGCTGAGCACCGGGAAGCATCCAGTAGCATCACTTCAAAAACCTCTAGATGCTTCGCGGTGCTCAGCATGACGTTAAGTAGCGCTATCTATAAGCGCCCACATTTAACTAAAAAACCATCATAAAACTAATGTAAATCATATGGTTGCGTTAATTTCTTTCATTGGAATGATGAGCTAATGGATAACCTCGGCTTTAAACTTCCAGAATATTAAGTTTAATTGCGGCCAATACTAACTGAGAACGATTTTCTACATTCAATTTTTGTAAAAGATGCGTTTGGTGGTTGGCGATGGTTTTGTAATTAAGGTGAAGGGTATTGGCTACTTCGTCCAATGAAAGTCCTTTAGCGAGCAGTCTAAACACTTCAAATTCCCGAGGTGTTAAGTGGTCTAAAGCGGAGTCTGGTTTTAGGCGTTGTGTGGCTATTTTGTGGGCAAGGTCGTGGCAGATATACTTTTTGTTTGTGGCAATCGCAAACACGGCGTCCACCAATACGTTGGGCGCGCTGGACTTGGTGACATAGCCACTTGCGCCAGCTTGCATGACACGCGTGCAGTAAACCACTTCATCATGCATGCTAAACACGAGTATTTTGGCATGCCTGTCTTTAGCCACTAATTTTTTAATGGTTTCCATGCCGCCCATGCCAGGCATGGATAGATCCATAATCACAATATCTGGCTTGATAGCATCATAATTTTTATAGGCCTCTTCACCAGTGGCGGCTTCTGCAATCACCTTAATGTTGGCTTTTTCAAGCAGGTGTTTGTAGCCTTCACGTACCACAGCGTGATCATCAACCAAATAAACATTAACGACTGTTTTCATGAGGTTTAAACCTTTAATTGAATGTTAATTTTAGTGCCGGTATTAGCGAGTGTTGCGTCAGATCGGCTGCTTATTTTTATGCTGCCAGCAAGCGCTTCAACGCGTTCTGCCATGCCAAGCAAGCCGTAACCAGTATGTTGAGCGGCCTCAAAGCCAACGCCGTCGTCAGTAATTGTAATCGTCAAATACTGTGCATTGCTCTCAATGTTAATTAGCACCGCGTGTGCTTGCGCATGCTTGGCAATGTTAGTGAGTGCTTCTTGTACGATTCTAAAGATGGCAATATTGGTCGTTTCGTTGTAGTTATCAATATCACCGTGAATTTGTAACTGATAGTTTACTTGGCTACGGGTCTCAGTTTGTATCGTCACCGCGTTTATCTGTCGCCATGTATCAATAAAGTTCTCTAATGCGGCCGATAATCCAAGGTCGTCTAAAGCCACTGGGCGTAGTGCGCGAATTAAGTTGTGGGTGGCGTGATAGGCATGGTTTGCGCTGGATGTAATGCTTTTGGCGGTAAGGCGTGCCTCTGCAGAGCTATTGGTATCGACCAGCAAACTTGCCGCTTGCGCTTTAATTGCGCTGAGATACTGCCCCAAATCATCATGTAAATCTCGCGCAATGCGTTTGCGCTCGTCTTCTTGTACTTCTAGTATGCGTTGTAATAGTGCGTGGTTTTTTTGAATCAGCAGTTTAGACGCATCAATAAGACGTTTTGCAAACCACAACAATGCAAGCAAGCTTGCCAACAAAGCGGGTAGCAATTCATCTATATCTAAGTTGTTCTCGTACTGCCTCGCCCAAACATAGTAATGCTCAGAAAAATTAAAGTAGCTCGACAAAGCGTAGGTGCAAACAAAAGCAGCGGGAACGCAGGCTAAATCAAGCGCAATATCACGCCAATAGAGGTTTTGAGTCTTTGCATGCTTGATTTGATGAGGCGGGCTAGTTTGAGTAGGCATTGCGACATTATTGTAAAGGTGATTGTGCGAGCTTGTCGCCATATACGATTATGCACAATGGGGATATTCACGGTTTATATTAGGAATAATTCCCAAACAACCTCTTTGATGCAAGCTATCGTGAAGTAATCAGCAAATACGCCGGAATATCTCTATATCAAGATCGTTGCGCAAGCGTTACCGTTTTGCTAGCCACTAGGTGCTTACATTACTTTCATGCGCACTTGTTGATGATAATTGGTTGTAAATGTTATCGAGAAATAATATCGGTCCGCATCAGCAATATCGTTATACGCCTCAGCATAGAACTCCCGTAGCGGGCAGGAAAATATCCCAATCTATTGAAGGACTAATTCTCAATCGCCAAAATTAAAGCGAGCCTATAGTTCAACCCATGTTGCGATTGTAATAATTTGTAACATATTGCAGCAGTTTAATTAGGGGTTGAATTTTTAATCACGGAGGAAGTATGAAGAAAACTTGGACACTAAAAGCCATGTTTACTGCCTTGAGTGCCGTAGCCTTGGTAGGCATGGTAGGTCAGGCGTCAGCAAACGAAGAAATTATCAAGCGTAGTAAAGACCACAATATGTGGGCAGCACCAGGCCAAAACTTGGCAATGCATCGTCATAGTCAATTAAAAGACATCAATACAAAAAACATTAAAAACTTACAAATGATCTGGTCACAATCTTCAGGCACATTGCGTGGTCATGAAGGTCAACCGGTAGTGGTTGAGCACAACGGTAAGCCAATGATGTACATGGTTTCAGGTTGGCCTAACATTGTTCAGGCGTTAGATTTATCTAATCCTGACCAGCCAAAACAAATCTGGAACTACACAAAAAAATCTGATCGTGATGAATCTGCTGTGCCGCGCGCATGTTGCGACACCATCAACCGTGGTTTGAACTATGCTGATGGTAAAGTGGTTTTCCACACCTTAGATGGCTTCTTGATTGCCTTGGATGCAACAACGGGTAAAGAAATTTGGGTGACTAAACATGCTTACCCGGAAAAAGGTGAAACACATTCAGGCCCAGCAATGGTTGCCGAAGGTTTAGTGTTAGCTGGTTTCGGTGGTGATGAATTCGCTGCACGTGGACGTACTGTTGCTTACGATTTAAAAACAGGTAAAGAAGTGTGGAAGTGTCATAGCACAGGTTCAGATAAAGATCTTTGCTTAACACCAGATACTAACAAAGCTAACCCGCACTATGGTTTATATGGTCAAAACACTGGTTTAACTTACCCAGGTGATGAGTGGAAAATTGGCGGCGGCGCACCATGGGCATGGTTTACTTATGACCCTAAATTACGCATTATGTACGCAGGTACAGGTAACCCAGGCCACTGGTCACCAGCTTACCGTTGCGGTGAAACCGGTGCAAACTTGACTCACGAAAAATGTAACACTGTTGATCCAAAAACCAATGTTGGTAAATACGATAACAAATGGTCTATGACTATTATGGCGCGTAAAATCGACACGGGCGAAATGGTTTGGGCATACCAAAAAACACCATTTGACCAATGGGATTATGATGGTGTGAACGAAAACATCTTGGTTGATGACTTAGTCGTTGATGGTAAAAAACACGATGCGCTTGTGAACTTTGACCGTAACGGTTTTGCTTATGTGTTAGATCGTAAAGATGGTACTTTGTTACGTGCTAACAAATTTGTGACTGTAAACTGGGCTGAAAAAGTTGATCTAAAAACTGGCCGTCCTGTAAAAGTGAAAGAGCATTCACCGTTTGCACGTGATGTCAACACGCAAGCTTGTCCATCTGCAATGGGTGGTAAAGATCAGCAACCAGCAGCGGTTGATCCTAAAGAGCCAAACTTGTTCTACGTGCCAACTAATAACTGGTGTATGGAAGATGAGCCACAAGAACGTACACACACACAACAAGGTACTGTTTATGTGTTTGCTAACGTGTACATGTACCCTGAAAAACCAGGTGTGACTGGTAAGTTGAAGAAATTTGACGTAGTGACTGGTAAAACTATCTGGGAAGTGTCTGATCCATATCCAAACTGGAGTGGTGTGTTAGTTACAGATGGTGGCTTGGCATTCTACGGTTCATTGGGTGGTGATTTCCGCGCAGTTGATCGTAATTCAGGCAAAGTGGTATGGAGCCGTAAATTAGCTTCAGGCATCATTGGTAACCCAATCACTTACAAAATCAAAGGCAAACAATACGTGTCAGTATGGACAGGTATTGGCGGCTGGATTGGTTTGCCTGTAACAGCAGGTCTTGATATGGAAGATAAATACGGCGCAATTGGTGCTACTGCAATGGCCAAAGCGACTGGTTTAGATAAGGTTCCTCAAGGCGGTACATTGTTTACATTCCGTATAGACTAATTTGTTAGTGCTAGAAATGTAAAAAAATTAAGCAGGTAGCGTTTATGCGCTACCTGCTTTTTCTATGCGTAAGGTTTTTATGTAGGGGTAACGTTTTGTCATCAAGCATTTTCCCTGCATAAAGTCTTTAAATTTAACTGAACTTTCAAAAAGTTAAATGCTATTAAAGTGCTATTAAAATTCAATAATTTCTGCTGATTATTCGATAAATAATCAATTTTTAATCAATAATGTTTTATATAAAATGGGGTGTTAGATGTCCAATAAATCAGTTTTTAAGCTCTCTTTACTCGCCGTTTCTCTTGCGGCATTAGCTTTACCGGTCATGGCGGATGATGTAACCCCAAGTTCAATAAAAAAAATGGGCTCGCTGCGTATCTGTGCTGATCCTGGCAATATGCCAGTTACATCAGATAAGGGTGATGGTTTTTCAAACAAAATTGCCACGATTATTGCCGAGGGCATGGGAACACACACCAGCTATTTTTATCGCCCGTATTTAGAGCGTGGCTTAACGCGACAAACCTTTGATAACAACGAATGCGACATTCTGATGGATATGACTTCCGATGATGATCGCATGATGACTACCATTCCAGTTTATCGCAGTACTTTTGTATTGGCGCACAGAAACGATAAAGGGATCACCATTAAATCGCTAGATGATCCTAAATTGTTGAATGATTACAAAGTTGGCGTATTTCAGCATTCGGCTATCCGCACCGTATTGCAAGAACATGGCATTAACCGCAATAACACCGTGGTACGTACCATTGCGCATGATGCTGACCTTAGACCGGAGCGTCAACCGCACATGGATGTGCAATTGATGATTGATGGCAAGCTTGATGTGGCTGCCATTTGGGGACCGATGGCTGGATGGTACAAAACTATGAAAAATGCACCGATTGAAATCGTGCCAGTGAATATGATGGATGATAGAACGCCCATGGAATTTTCATTAGCGATTGGGATGCGAAAAAACGCCAAAGACCTGAAAGCGGCTATTGAAGCGGTGATGCTTAAAGAAAAAGACAAAATCAAAAAAGTATTAAATGAATACGGTGTGCCGTTAGTGAAGTGTGAAGATTGTGTGGTTTCTGGCGATTTACCTTCACATGGCGCATATAAACCACTGGTTAGAAAAGCCTACGTTCCATTGCAGTCAGATGTCGCCGCATTGCCAGCCATGGTGGATGATGCACTCAAGCAAGGCTCAACCCTAGAGTGGGAATTACACAACGCCACTATTGCACGCGACAACACACGCATCGAGTATTTGCTTAAACGTGGGGCCAAAATCAATGCCAAAGATACAGAAGGGCAAACGCCGTTAATGGTGGCGGCAAAAAGTGGCGATTTAAGCGTGCTTAATGGCTTGCTTGAATATAAAGCGAACCCTAATGCGCAAGATAACGACGGCTGGACGGCTGCCATGTACGCAGTGCGTTCAAATGAGCCTAAAATTTTCCGCTTATTGGGCAAACACAAGGCAGATTTTAATCTTACCAATAAAGATGGTGTAACTGCGCTGGCAATGGCTGTGAACGATAACAAAGCCAATGCTGCCGTGGCGATGCTAGATAACAATGCTAACCCAGACTTTGCGATGGGTGCCGGTAAATATAACGCCTTAATGCTGGCCGTAACCAAAGGCAACCAAACCTTGGCACAAACTTTATTGCAATATAAAGCCAACCCCAATGCTAAAAATGCAGGGGGTGTAACGCCACTGATGATTGCTGCGCATAAAGATCAAGACATGATTGTGAGCTTGCTGTTAAAAGCGGGTGCAAAAGTGGAAATGAAAGATGACGAAGGTAAAACCGCTTTAGTTATCGCTAAAGAAAATGACGCCCAAAAAGCACTTATACAGTTGCAATCGGCAAAATAGAGCGGAATGATTTGTAGGTTGTCGCAGCAACCAACAGGCTAAAAAATACCATAAGGACTAAATCCTATGTTTAATTAGGATTTAGTCCTTCATGCCAAAACACCTAGCCGTCGTTAAATGGTGTGTTAGTCGTTGTTAATTTATAGATATATGTTTGGTGTATTTAATGAAAGGTTTGAAAATGAAATTTCGACATGCCGGCCTTGTTGCCGTATTGAGTATTGCTTTTATCTCGGCTTGCATAGCCGGCACCAATAAATTCGCTGAGAGTGCTAATGTCACTGCGGCTACTGCACCTGCTCCAATTGTTGTGGCTGAGGCTGAGACGACGCTAGTGTCAGAACCCGCAGCAACGGTAGGCGCAGATGGCTTTGCACTACCTGTACAAAAGAAAAAATCTACAGCGCCAGAAATTAAGCCTTTAGCTTCAGATAAATCACCACATGACGTGGCAACAGATGCCGCTAAAGGGTCGTTAAAAAATCCGTACTCATATACAACGATGAATCCAGATTTAGTTGAAGCAGGCAAGAAAAAATACATGAGCGTAAGCTGTAACGGTTGCCACGGTGGCAATGGCGGTGGCGGTATGTGCCCACCACTTTCAAACGAAACCTGGGTATATGGTGCAGATGACGATACTTTATTTCGCTTAGTGGCTTTAGGTAGCGATGAGTTAATGAAGCAAGGCTACACACGCAAAGGCCGTGAAAATGTAGTAGGCCCAATGCCTGCGCATGGCAAGATTGTAAAAACTGAAGATGATTTGTGGCGAATTATTTACTTTATTCGCGGTAACTTCCGTGGCGATGCTAAAAACATTAAATGGTAAATGGATTTTAATGGCGACTCATAAAAAATCAAAAAGACTGTCGGCATTATTAGGCAGTCTTTTTTTAAGCTCAAGCTTAGTTGTGAATGCGGCACCGTATGCTTATGTGACTAATCAGGGCGATCACACTGTGTCAGTGGTGGATTTAGCCAGTAATACAGTGAGTGCAACCGTGCAGGTTGGTAAAGCGCCTGTTGGTGTGGCGATAGATAATTTATCTAATCGCGCCTATATCACCAATGTAGAAAGTCGTTCAGTTTCTGTACTGGATATTGATAGTAACAAAGTAATCCACGAAATCAAGCTTGATAAAGTGGCACCTGTGGGCGTTGTTTTGAATAAGAGCGGAGGACAATTGTTTGTGGCAGATTGGTTTCATGACCAAATTATGGTGATTGAAACTGAGGGCTATAAAACGCTTACAACCATTAGCATGGGTAAGGCGCCAGCAGGCATGGTGCTGAGTCGAGAAGGTGCAAGTTTGTACGTAGCAAATCGAGATAGCAATGAGGTGGGCGTGATTGATACAAGAAATCACAAATCCTTGCATAAAATCGCAGTAGGTAAGCATCCGTTTGGCATGGCGTTATCTGGTGATGGAAAGTTGTTATATGTGGTGAACGTGGAAAGTAACTCGGTTTCGGTGATAGATGTGAGGCGTGATGTTGTGACGACTACTATACCGGTCGGAGAACACCCTTATTGCGTTACCACCAATGCAGATGGTTCAACAGTTTATGTGACCAACACGCATGAAGATACGGTGTCAGTGATTGATGCAAAAATGCAAAAAGTGACAGCAACAATACCTGTAGGTGGCACCCCAGAGGGCATTGCCTATGACAATAAACATCAGCGTGTTTATGTGGCGAGTTGGATGGACAACGCTTTGACAGTGATTGATGCAAAAACAAATGAAGTGGTAGATACCATTAAAACTGGCTCACAAAGCCGAGCGTTTGGGCAATTTATAGCAACACCCACTCAACAATAGTGGCAATTTGAATTTAATACTTTTAGGAGAGAACTAAATGAAATTTATTACAAAACTTTTGCTTGCGGCTAGCTTCTTGCCGCTTTCAGTGAGTGCGGCAAATGCCCCTACACAGCAAAAAGTGATTAGAGAAGTCGTGATTAAAGCTGAACCTGCCAAAGTGTGGGCGGCGGTTAAAGATTTTGGCGGCATTCATAAATGGCATCCAGCTGTAGAAAGTACCGTTACGGAAACTAAAGTTGATAAAGATGGCGTTGAATTACCCCACCGCCTTTTAACACTTAAAGGTGGTGGTACGATTTTGGAAAAGCAAACAATCAACTCAGATGAAGAGATGAAGTTAGAGTACAAAATTGTTGAAGGTGTGTTGCCTGTGAGCGGTTATCGTGCAGTGATGACGGTAAAAGCGGGCCCAGCAGCAGGCGAATCAACGGTGACATGGACAGGTCGCTTTTACAACAAAGCCAATGATGTACACCCAAAACCAGGAGAAGACAACGAAACTGCAGTAAAAGCTGTTGAAGGGGTATATGACGCGGGCCTGCCTAACCTTAAAAAAGTGTTAGAAAACTAAGCTTAATTTGATGATTTTTAAATTTGAGGAAAACCATGAAAGCATACACCATAATCATCGCCGCACTAGCTTTGGTATCTACTAGTCAAACCTTTGCGGATGTTGACACAGCGCAGCAATTAGTTAAAAGATATGCCGCAATCGCTAAAATGCAAGACTCGTCATATACAGAGCCCTCTGCTGGCGAAGGTAAAATATTTTTTAATCGTAAAGTAATTCAATTTAAGGGTGACCGTAAAAGTCCAGGAAAGCCTCTATCCTGCGCATCCTGCCACACTGAAAACCCTGCAGATAATGGCAAACATATTGTTACTGGAAAGAAAATTAAACCACTGTCACCAACAGTGAATCCCAAACGCTTTGATGATATTGAGCATGTTGAAAAACAATTTGCCAAACACTGCAATGAGATTATCGGTAGTGATTGCACTCCTCAAGAGAAAGCCAGTTACATTGCCTTTTTAATTGAAGAAAAAACACCAAGCTCAGGTAAGAAATAATGGACTTAAGAGAATATATGAAGCGAATATTAAGTATTTTAGCCGTTGTATGTTTAATGCCGCTAAGCGTATCTGCTCACGGGCCAAGCGGGCAAAAGGTGGAGAAAAAATTTGACGTAAATGCCGATCCTGCCAAAGTGTGGGCTTTAGTGAAAGATTTTGGCGCGATTGGCAAGTGGCATCCAGATGTGACCAATGTAAAGCTTGAGGATCGCAAAGATGAAGAAGGTAAAACCTTGCCACACCGTTTGGTGACACTTAAAAATGGCACGACATTTTTAGAAAAACTGCGTGAAGTCAATGACGCTGATATGAAGATGGACTACAAAATGGTGGATGGTAAAGACAGTACCATCGCTGTGAGTAACTACCGCACTGTTTTACAGGTGAAATCTGGCCCGATCGCCGGTCAATCTACAGTCACTTTAACCGCTCGTTTTTACAATAAAGCCAATACCATGGAAGCGCCTGCAGGCGCTGATAATCCAGCAGCGAACAAGGCAATTAACGAGCTTTACGATGCAGCAGTTGTTGGTTTGATCAAAACGTTAGAAGCTGGGAACTAAAATGTACTGGATTTGAGTGTGTGCTGAATTTCGGGAATTTATCCCATGCTATTTCAGGATTTCTTAAGTATCTTATACCCTGTCTTGTGATTAAGATGTATTTAATCACTCTCCAAAGTGTTTAAGCCAGACGCCCTAGTGGCTTCTGGCTTTTTTTCAAATTTAGCCCTCATTAAAATTATTAAAAATTGCTTAATCAGACAATTTCTAATTGGGGTCTTATCTTAAATTTAAGGTGCATTGACTATGAAATTAATCAAACCCAATCCTGTGAAAGTTATATCGTCGGTAATATTACTTGCCACCACCTTATCTGTTAGCAGCCAGGCTTTGGCTGCACCATACGCGTACGTGCCTAACGAGAAGGATGGCACAGTTTCTGTGATCGATACTGATACAGATAAAGTGGTGAATACCCTGCCTAAAAAAGGCGCATTCGGTAAAAAAATCCAAGCAGTAGCAATGGACCCCAGCGGCAAAAAACTGTATGTAGTGGTGCGTGATAAAAATGCAGTTGCAGTGGTGGATTTAGAGAAAGGTAAGCAAGAGCGGCTGATTGTAGTTGGTGATGAGCCTGAGGGAATTACAGTTTCGCCAAACGGTACAACACTTGCGGCTTGCTTAGAGGAGGAGAATGCAGTTTCGTTTGTTGATTTAAAAAAGTTCAAAGTGACTCACACTAGCAAAACGCAAGGTAAAAACCCAGAACATTGTGAATTTTCTATTGATGGAAAATGGTTGTTAGCGAGCAATGAAGAAAGTGGAGATGTGGACGTGTTTGACGTTGCAACGCATAAATCTGTTCATTTGATTAAAGCAACTAAGCACCCGCGTGGCATTGGGTTTACGCCAGACGGTAAATTTGCCTATATTGCAAATGAAGCGGCTAATTTAGTTGAAGTGGTTTCAGTAGGCGATTGGAGCATTCTGCATCGCATCCCAGTTGGATTGCGCTCTAATGGGGTGAAAGTTTCGCATGACGGTAGCCGTGTTTATATTAGTAATGGCGGTGATGGTAATGTGAGTGTCATTGACACTGCGACCAATAAAGTGATTGCTACAATCGCTGTAGGTCAACGTCCATGGAACATGGCGCTAACACCAGATGGCAAAAAACTCTATGTGGCCAACGGCCGTAGCAACAGCGTTTCTGTGATTGATACTGTTGAAAACAAGCGTATTACCGACATTCCTGTCGGAAATTTGCCTTGGGGCGTAGTCATTCACTGAGGGACTCTAAAATCTTTTGAAATTGGTTGATACTCTGGCCGCCCAGCTACTTTGCAGCAAGTTGTGGCGGCTTACCAATTGCTATTATTCGGCAGTAGATTGAGTAATAACAAACACCGCTAACTGACAAAATATAGTTTTTTGAGTTAGCGTAAGATTTAACTTAAAGTAGCGTTCTTTTCTGGAGTAACTGAATTAGGTAAGGCTAATTAATTTTCATGGGCCAAACACTAAAGGTCAATTTTAGATGGTTAGGAAAGTAACTGAAAAACTTGGGCTAGAAGTGGGCTATAGATGGGCCATGAATGGGCCGCAAAAAAGCCAAGTTAGTAATCACTATCTTGGCTTATCTTGTCAAATATGGTGCGCCCGGCGGGAGTCGAACCCACGACCTTCGGCTTCGGAAACCGACACTCTATCCAGCTGAGCTACGGGCGCACGTGAGTGCCGCATTATAGCAAACTGGGGCGATTGTAACCTTTTTACTTGAGTGGCTGACTTGTTTTATTTGTCTTTATTGTCTTCGCTTAAAGAGCAGGTATAATGCAGGATTACCAATAAATTTCTGGGAACAATCTGTAATGAGCAATGTAGATAATGACACGCAAGGCTACTCACTAGGGCAAGTGTTACTTGCAGCGGTTGCAGGTATAGTTGGTATTGCTTTGTTCGTTTTTCTGGTGGGTAAAATTTTTGGCGTGAGCGATCAGCTTGACGTGGTAGCGCCGATAGCGGCTGAGACTAAAGTGATTGAGAACATTAAGCCGGTGGCAGTGATTGAGCTTGCCTCAGCAGAGAATACTGGTGCTAAAGTAGAAAAAAGCGGCGAGGAAGTAGTGAAGGGCGTTTGTGCAATGTGCCACGAGGCTGGCTTGATGAACTCACCTAAACTCGGCGATAAGGCGCAATGGGCACCGAGAATTGCACAAGGTTATGAAACCTTGGTGAAACATGCGATCGAAGGCATTCGCACGATGCCTGCGCGCGGTGGTAATCCGGCGTTAACTGATGGTGAGATTGCTAATGCTGTAGCGCACATGGCGAACGCGGCGGGCGCTAAGTTTACTGCACCTAAGTCAGCTGAGCCGACACCCGTTACTGAAACTAAGCCCGCTGAGTCTGCGTCTCCAATAGCTGATGTTGTGGCTGTTAACGCGGCACCGTTAGCAGGTAAAAGCGGAGAAGAGGTATACAAAGCGGTTTGTGCTATGTGCCACACTGCCGGTTTGATGAATGCGCCTAAGTTCGGTGATAAAGCACAATGGGAGCCACGTATTAAACAAGGCTATGCTACCTTGGTGACTAATGCGACTAAAGGTATTCGTATGATGCCAGCTAAAGGCGGCAACCCAGCGCTGACTGATGCTGAAGTAGCAGATACGGTGAAATATATGGCAAATGCTGCGGGCGCTGGTTTTTAATTAAAAATACTAGTTCTGCATGTTGTTACACATTAAATAAATTTAATAAAAAGCCACTTGAAATTTTAAGTGGCTTTTTTATTGGCAATGACGTTTAAAAACCCCTGTTTAAAATGGCGAAAAACTTGTGACTACTTATGCAATCGGCGATATTCAAGGTTGTTATCATGCTTTTCAAGCTTTGCTTGAACGCATTCAATTTAACCCAAAAACAGATCAGCTATGGTTAGTCGGTGATTTAATCAATCGGGGCAGTGGCTCGCTGGAAGTGTTGCGCTGGTGCTATCAATATCAGGATAGTTTGAAAGTAGTGCTAGGTAACCATGATTTACATGCTTTAGTAGTAGCGAATGGTATTGTTGCCGCACATAAGGGCGACACTTTGGATGCGCTGTTGGCAGCAAAGGACAGTGATATTTTGCTGCACTGGTTGCGCCACCAGCATCTTGCGTATCAAGAGCATGATTGTTTAATGGTGCACGCTGGTTTATTGCCGCAATGGACCGCTGAGCAGGCGATAAGCTACGCCACAGAGGTGGAGGCGGCATTGCAACATGATAACTACTTGAGTTTTTTAACGCACATGTATGGTAACTGGCCTAACATCTGGTGTGAGTCGTTAGTGGGGTTTGAGCGGTTGCGCTTAATTACCAACGCCATGACGCGGCTTAGAGTATGTACCGAGCAGGGTGAAATGGAGTTTAAGTTCAAAGGCGAGTTGCAAGATGTGCCGGATGGCTATCTGCCATGGTTTGATGTGCCTAACCGCGCCACGCAACACACGCAAGTGATTTTTGGGCATTGGTCAGCATTGGGTTTGCAACAGCGTGAAAATCTCTATGCACTCGATACTGGTTGTTTGTGGGGCGGCAAGCTCACGGCGATGGATATTCACAGTAAACAAATCACCCAAGTAGATTCACATGTACTTGATAAGCCCATGAAATTGCAAAAATAAATCACAAGTCTAATTTATTGCGGATTAAACCTTCAATATGTAGCGTGAGTCCTCTTCTATTCATATTTGCGTATTCTGCTGGAGAGATTGGCGCTAAGAAATGTAACTCTACAGTAGGCTGTTTTTGCAATAAAATTTGTTGCATGGATTCGACTAGCGTTGTCTCACCAGCATAAGCAATCTTGGTATTTATACTGCCGTCTGCATTAGGATAGCGAATAGCCACTGGCCAAACGGTGGCGCCAGCTAGAATAGCGGCTTGAATCAAACTGCTTTTAAACGGCCTGATTTCTGTGCCGTCCGTGGTTGTACCCTCAGGAAAGAAACACAGGTTATCGCCGGCTTGCAGGCTTTTTTGGGCAATATCAATTGTTCGCTTAGCGTCTTGGCGCTTGTTGCGATCAATAAAAAGGGTATTAGCTTTGCTGACTAAATAGCCAAAGACGGGCCAGTTTTTAATTTCTGATTTTGCAATAAACCTTAAGGGAATCAAACCGTTGAGTGCATGAATATCTGACCATGAGATATGGTTAGCGACAAACATGGTGTTTGATAGCGATGCTACGTTACCAGGGATGTGACCAAAACTAACCACACGCAGGTTAAACGCGACAAGTAATTTTCGACACCACCATTTAATTAACCGTGCTTTAAACACTTGGCTAGTGAATGGAAATAATACCGACGCAATCAGCAAGCCCGATAGGGTATGCGTGATGATGCGGCTTATCCTAAAGTAGCGCGTGATGCGGTTGGTTTTAACTGGAATGAACTTGAATGCTGGCAAGGTATTTCGCTGAGTGATAGTTGCTACTATTTTACCTTAGAAGCTAACCACTAAGGACAGTAACGCTTCATGCGCGTAGGTCGCATGAAGTTTAGTGCGCTCAAAGCAGAGGTGCTTATTTTAAAAAGTGTGCAGCGTATCTAGGATTAATTCTGGATATAGGTAACATTACCAGCATATCTGCGGTGTTGAAGTAGGGATCCCATGCCGGCTCGCCACAAATATAAGCGCCAAGGCGTAAGTAACCTTTAATTAAAGGCGGGCAAGCCACTTGCAGGTCATTATGTAACGATTGAATTGGTAAAGGGTTTCTTGCAAAAACACGGTATTCGATAGGTGACAAATACTCGTCTTGCAGTTTTTTGTATAAACTCGCCGCAGCGTGCCCGCCGTCAGACATGCTGACACTGCCGCAACCTATCATGTATTCGTAATTGTGAATTTGCATGTATTTAGCAAGCCCCGCCCACAGCATGGTGATGGTGCCGCCATTGCGGTAGTTTTGGTGTACACAGGCACGGCCTACTTCAACCGTGCGCTCAAATAAGTGTGCCAATCGGCTTAGGTCAAACTCGCCAGCAGAGTAATAGCCGCCAGCCTCATTGGCTTTTTCCGGGGTTAAAATCCGGTAGGTGCCGATGACTTGGTTGGTGCCGCTATCGCGCACAATCAGGTGATCACAAAATTGATCAAAGCCGTCAATATCTAGGCCACCAATGCCTGAAAGCTGCGCGCCCATTTCTTCGGCAAATACTTTATAGCGCAGGCGTTGCGCTTCTTCGATTTCTGCCTGTGTGCGGGCGAGGCTAACATACAGCCGCCTTTGGGGGGCGTGTTCGCGGTTTGCTATTTTGGTATTGTTAGATAAAGTAAAATTTTTACGCGTCATAAAATCGCTCCTTTTTGTTGGAGAGACTTTAATCAGTCAATATTAACAATTGATGACAAAATAGTGACGGTTTATTGACAGTGGCTTTTAAATGTTAAAACCTCAATGACGTGAGCCAATGCATCATTGAGGTTTTATTTAAACTTGAATCTGGCTGAAAGGTTAGCGCCTTAGTGTGAAACCCTGGTCGTGCCGCCACTCTCAATTAAGCGTACTTTTTCACCGGCTAAAAACGCCTCATCCGCCTCTTGTACAACCGCAACCAAACCACCACCATCTAATTTAACAGTAATTTCCAAACCGTCTTTACGCGTGAGGCCTTCTTCCGCAGCTGAGCCAGCAAGGCCACCAACGACTGCACCAATGACTGCGGCAATAGCAGACCCTCTGCCACCACCCACTGAGCTACCGGCAATGCCGCCAACCGCACCGCCAGCCACTGTGCCTATCGGTGTTTTCGTGCCTTCAAGCTTTACTTGACGCACGCTTTCTACAATACCAGTTTTAATGGTTTGTACTTTACGCGCTTCGTCACGGCTATAAACACTGCCGGAGTTTGAGCTGGCGCATGCGGCCAAAAATAGGCTTAATAAGCTCACAGCTAATAATTGTGTTGTACGCATTGTTCTTTATCCCTTCGTGTGAAAAATTGATTCATTATCTCAGCAATGCCAGTATGACTAAATTAAGCCTTTAAGGTTTCAGCCGTGATGGTTTCATTCACTAATGCTTGCGTATAAATGGCCTCAATCTCCGTACGTGTGGGCGTGTGATTTTGCCCGCCACGGCTTGCAATTTTAATCGCGCCCATGGTGGCAGCTAATCTGCCGCAAGTTGGCCAATCCCAGCCCTTAGCCAAGCCGTATAGCAAGCCCGCGCGGTAAGCGTCGCCGCAACCTGTTGGGTCAACAATTTTGTCGGCCTGTACGCACGGAATATCATAGCGTTGACCATCCGCATAAATCTGCGAGCCGCTGCCACCCAATGTCACGATAAGTGCTTTAACCTTAAGTGCCAGTTGATCTAATGATAAACCTGTTTTGTCTTGAATGACTTGTGATTCATAGTCATTCACCGCTAAGTAATCAGCCATTTCAATAAATTGTAAAAGCTCCTCACCGCTAAACATCGGCAAACCTTGGCCCGGGTCGAATAAAAATGGAATGCCCGCTTCAAAACACTCACGCGCATGCAAAAACATGCCATCACGTCCATCAGGTGCGATGACCGCTAAAGTTACGTTTTGAGCGTCATTTACGCTATTTTGGTGAGATTCCACCATGGCACCCGGATGAAAAGCGGTAATCTGGTTGTCATCGGTATCTGTGGTAATAAAAGCCTGCGCGGTAAAACTATTAGGAATAGTTTTAATGTGCGTCGTATTAAGTTTGTTTTTGTTCAACCATTGTGAATACGTGGCAAAGTCTTCACCAATGGTTGCCATGATGAGCGGATTGCCTTCAAGCAATTGTAAATTATAAGCAATGTTACCAGCAGTGCCACCAAACTCACGGCGCATTTCAGGCACATAAAACGCCACGCTAAGTGCGTGAATTTTATCAGGCAAAATATGGTTTTTAAATTGGTCTTGAAACACCATAATGGTGTCGAAGGCGAGCGAGCCGCAGATGAGTGTATGCATGAGAATAATAAGTGATTTTTAAAACGCCCATTATCTTAGGTATTGGTTGGTGTAAGCAAGCTTATTGATTTAAGTGTTAGTGCGTTAACGCTCCATCGATGAGTATTTTTGCAGCAGTTTTTGCATATTTCATGGCGCCAGAGCCACGCTTCATTTGCTCAGCTTGCACGGCACCTTCAAATAATAATGATAGTTGCAAGGCTAGTCCATCAGCATCTTGGATGTTAGCTTCTGCTGCTAAATGGCTGATATATTGCCTAAATTGCAACGATTGCTCAGAAGATAGCTGATGCACTGGATTTTCTTCTTTAGGGAACTCGGCAGACGCTTTAATAAAGCCGACACCCTGAAAGTCAGGGGATGTGACCCATTCTTCAATGTAGTCGAATAGCTTTTGAATTTTTTCGGCAGGCTTTTTGGTGTTGGCGCTGAGTTTGTGATTTAGCCAACTTTGAAAGTCTTGGTGGCCTTGTTTTAACACTTCAAGAATTAACGTTTCTTTACTGCCAAAGTACTTGTAAAGCGTCATTTTTGTAGTGCCGGCTACCGCTACAATTGTGTCAACGCCAGTCGAGTTGATGCCCTGCGTTTGAAATAAGGCGCTTGCAGTAGTGAGTATTTTTTCACGTAGGCTAGACATAACTTGATTATACTAATCTGTATAGTTAAATTGCAACTATTATTAATGGTTTACCCATTCAAGCTATTTTGAAGCAGCCATTAACATGGGGGTGAAATTACAGCGCACTTTTTCTAAATAAAAGTTGGCAATGGTTAAATCAGGGAGTGTGGTTGGCAAGCTACCTCCAACAACACTCTGCATATAAACGGCCTTATGCTTATCCGGTATTTGTAATACTTCAGGAAACTGGCATGTGCCTTTGCGCATTTGTTCGTACTTTGCGTACATGTTAGTAGCATCTTGCGCGGTCAGCCCTTTTTCTGGTGCGAGCGTGGCGGGGATGATCAGGTCGTTTTGTGCTAGTTTAGCTTGTGAAGTATGCGTTTGTGTCGGCAGAGTAAGCCAGATAGTAGCTGCGCTTAGCATCAATATAAAGCTAGCGGCAATACTGTATCTGGCCGGTTTTGATTGCGATAGGTTTGAGAAAACGCTAGCTTTTTGCGTTTGTGCCAAAATAAGCGCGTGTGCTGCTTTTTTTGCATGGGCTAAATGATTTTGATTTAACTGCTCCGAGGCTTGCCGCGCAGCCGTCTGTTGTGCTGCATTTTTTGCAATGAGCACGATATGCTCAGCCAGCATGGTTGGGTTTTCTGCACCCAGAGTTTTAGCTTGCTCGGTGCAGAAAGCAATCAGTTGTGAATGATCGCCGGGCTTTAGGTTAGCAGTTTTCTGCAGGTGTGGCGCATTCAACCAGTCATCTAAAATATCAAACATACCCAGTAAGCGACCTTGTGGCGTGTCACTGGATTTGGCTAACATTTTGATGAGCCAGGGTGAGTTAAAAATGTCCATATTTAATTTGAAGGCGTCATCAAGTTAAAAAGGTTTGACGACTGCGAGTATCACGATAGCGCTGAGCACAATCACCGGCAGCTCATTAAACCAGCGATACCAAATGTGACTATGCTTGTTTTGATTGCGGCTAAAGTCATTGACGAGTTTTCCACAATAAAAATGATAGCCAATAAGCACAACAACGAGTGTTAATTTGGCGTGTATCCAGCCACCTGAAAAGCCATAGTCACCGCGCCATAACCAAATACCAAAGCCCAGTGCGAGCAGTGCCAGCGGCAACATGAAGCGATATAGCTTGCGTTCCATCAGTTTTAAGCGTTCAGAGGCGACGCTGTCGGGAGCGGATGAGTTCAGTACCATGGCGTGGTTTACAAATAATCTAGGCAGGTAAAATAATCCTGCAAACCAGCTGGTGACAAAAATAATATGAAACGATTTAATCCAAAGCATTAGGTGCCGAGCTCCTTGTTGAGTAATTGTTGCAGTGCATTAAAATCAAGCTCACCGATGGTGCGCTGTAATAAGTGGCCTTGTTTGTTGTAAATAAATGCGGTGGGCGTGAGGCTCACTTGCCCGAACTGGTTTGATATATCAGCTGAAGCGTCATGCACAACTGGAAACGGCAACGATTGCGATTTACTGTAATTGATTATCTGGTTTATCTGATCATAATGCATGGCAACGGCAATGATTTCCAGGCCTTTTTCATGATACTGCTGATAGGTGTTGATGAGTTGTGGCATTTCTTTAATGCAACCAGGGCAATCTGTGGCCCAAAAATTCACCAATACGACTTTACCTTTTAATGCGGCTGGGGAAATTTCTCTACCGTCAATGGTGGTAAAAGTGACATCAGGCGCTGTAGGCTTATGACTTAATTGCCAAGCCAATAGGCTGAGCAACGCGATAACAATGACAGGTAGTAATGATTTTTTTAACAAATGGTTCATGATGCTAGTGTAACGTTTCCTTGTGATTCGTCTAGAGCGTTCGCTTAAAAAATAATGGGCCGACTTTATCAATGGCTATAAGGGCACCTCTAATGATTCAACTTTCGTCGCAACACTGCGTTATTCACAAAAAATAACTCCTTATATATCAAATATATACCGCGTTGTATTTTTTTTGTTCGCGTCTTATTTTGCTTGGAAATTTGAATTATTAGAGGTACCCGTAAGACAATAACCATAAGATAGTTACGTTTATTTGCGCGCGTTCGCCATGTTATAATGGCTTTTTAATAGCCAAGCTATTTATCAAAAAGCCCATGAACGCACCTCTATCTAGCAATATTTTAAACGCAGAACCTCAACCTGCTACGCGCTTGCGCGAAATTCCTTATAACTACACCTCGTTTTCTGACCGTGAAATTGTCATTCGGTTTCTTGGCGTTGAAATTTGGGGCATTTTAAATGAATTGCGCGATGAGCGTAAAACTGGCCGCTCAGCCCGTATGCTGTTTGAAGTGCTTGGTGATCTGTGGGTGGTGACGCGCAACCCCTATTTACAGGATGACTTGCTAGAAAATCCTAAACGCCGTAAGGCCTTGGTTGATGCCTTGCATCATCGCATTGCCGCAATTGATGAGCGCCGTATGAGTAGTGGCGATCATGACGGAGCAGGCAATGCTAAGGTGCTAAAGCTGGTCGTTGCGGCGCGTCAAGCAGTGACGCAGTTTGAAAATGACTTCAAGCAAACGGCTAATTTACGTAAAAAAGCGCTCGCCAAGTTTACCAAAATCACCCGTAAAGATAACGTGTGCTTCGACGGGTTGGCGCGCGTGTCACATGTAACAGACGCTACCGACTGGCGCGTTGAGTATCCATTCGTAGTATTGAATCCAGATACTGAAAAAGAAATAGCGGCTTTGGTGCGTGCGTCTATCGAGTTGGGGCTTACAGTTATTCCACGGGGTGGCGGTACAGGCTACACCGGCGGCGCGATTCCACTTACACCATTATCTGTGGTGATTAACACTGAAAAACTGGATCTTCACACTGGCGTTCAAATGCGCACTTTACCAGGCGTAGCGCGCCAAGTAGCGACGATTGAATGTGGTGCGGGCGTTGTCACACGCCGTGCAATGGAGGCGGCGACAGAAGCAGGTTTGGAATTTGCCTGCGACCCAACCAGTGCCGATGCTTCTTGTATTGGCGGCAACGTGGCCATGAACGCGGGCGGCAAAAAAGCCGTGTTGTGGGGAACTGCATTAGATAACCTCGCTTCATGGCGCATGGTGACGCCTGATGCCGAGTGGCTTGAAGTTGAGCGTTTGGATCATAATCTAGGCAAAATTCACGATATTGAAATGGCGCGCTTTAAAATTAGCCGCTATAGCGATGATATGAAAACCTTGCTGGCTGAGCCTGAGATTTTAGAAATTCCAGGACCTAGTTTCCGTAAAGTAGGTTTAGGTAAGGATGTCACTGATAAATTTTTATCAGGTCTGCCAGGCATTCAAAAAGAAGGTTGTGACGGCCTGATTACTAGTGCTACTTTTATTTTGCATCGTATGCCTAAATATGTGCGCACTATAGCCTTGGAGTTTTTTGGCAACGTGTCACATGCTGTACCTGCGATTGTAGAAATCAAAGATTATCTCGACGCCACTGCCAAGCAAGAACCTGCCGTGATTATGGCGGGCTTGGAACACATGGATGAGCGTTATATTAAAGCGGTGGGTTATGCGACCAAGGCCGCACGTCAGCAACGCCCTAAGATGGTGTTGATTGCAGATATTGCATCTGATGATGAAAATGCCGTGGGCGAAGTTGCGTCAAGCATGGTGCGCATGTGTAATGCACGCAATGGCGAAGGCTTTATTGCCGTGTCTGCTGAGGCACGTAAAAAGTTTTGGTTAGATCGTGCGCGTACCGCCGCAATTGCCAAGCATACCAATGCCTTTAAAATCAATGAAGATGTGGTGATTCCATTGCCGCGTTTGGGCGATTATTCTGATGGTATCGAGCGCATCAATATTGAGCTTTCGATTAAAAATAAACTTAAATTGCTAGATGCCCTAGAAGTGAGCATGCAAGGCGAGTTGCCGTTGCAGGCGGATGAAGACGGCAATGCTGATATTGAAATGGTAAAAACCAAGCAGGCAATGTCATTGAAATTGCTCAGTGATTTGCGCACGCGCTGGAGCTTGATACTTAACAATCTGGATGCGCCCGTTTCTATACTTGGTGAGCAGGGTGCGGCATACGCGCAATATGAAAATGTATTCCGTGCAGTGCAATCTTACGATTTACGTATTTCATGGAAGCGTGAACTTAAACGTCCAATGGCAGATATATTTGCCGGGCGCGAGTATCAAAAAATTCTAGACCTGTGTGATGAAATTCACAAAAAAGTGCTTAAAAGCCGCGTGTTTATTGCCTTGCACATGCATGCAGGTGACGGCAATGTACACACCAACATCCCTGTGAATTCTGACGATTACGAGATGATGAAGCAAGCCCATGAGGCCGTCGCACGGGTAATGGCGCTGGCTAAAGGGCTGGATGGCGTAATTTCCGGGGAGCACGGTATTGGTATTACCAAAATGGAGTTTTTGGAACAAGCCACCATTGATTCATTTACCGCTTACAAAAACAAAGTTGATCCGAACGGCCATTTTAACAAAGGCAAGTTGTTGGCAGGTTCTGGGTTAGACAATGCCTATACACCAAGCTTTGGCTTGTTAGAGCAAGAGTCTATCATCATGGAGCAATCTGCCATTGGTGAAATTGCCGATTCAATCAGTGATTGTTTACGCTGTGGTAAATGTAAACCTGTGTGCACTACGCACGTGCCACGCGCTAATCTTTTGTATTCACCACGAAATAAAATTTTGGGCACCTCACTCCTCATAGAAGCATTTTTGTATGAAGAGCAAACGCGGCGCGGTATTTCACTCAAGCATTTTGATGAGTTTAATGATGTGGCTGACCATTGCACCGTGTGCCATAAATGCTTAAACCCGTGCCCAGTGGACATTGATTTTGGTGATGTATCAGTGGCTATGCGTAACTTTTTGCGTGAACAAGGAAAAAAGAAATTTAATCCTGGCACTGCGGTTGGCATGCTATTTTTAAATGCTAAAGACCCGGCAACCATTAAGCTGTTGCGTACGGTGATGATCAGTTGGGGCTATAAAGCACAGAACCTTGCGCATGGTTTGGCTAAAAGGTTTGGGTTGCTACGCGACAAAAAACGTCCGCCGGCAACTGTCGGCAAGCCTGAAATCAAGGCGCAGGTGATCCATTTTATCAATCGCCCGATGCCGAAGAAGATGCAGTCTAAAACTTCACGTGCCATGCTGGGGATTGAAGATGACCATATGATTCCGGTTATCCGTAACCCACAAAAAGTGACGGAGGATTCGGAAGCGGTATTTTACTTTCCGGGTTGTGGCTCTGAAAGGTTGTTTTCAAACGTAGGCTTGGCAACGCAAGCTATGCTGTATGAAGTGGGTGCAATTACCGTGTTGCCGCCGGGCTACTTGTGCTGCGGTTACCCGCAAACCGCCAGTGGCAACCATGATAAAGGCCAGGAAATTACCGCCGATAATCGCGTGTTGTTCCACCGCGTGGCCAATACACTCAATTATCTCGACATTAAAACCGTGATTGTGTCTTGCGGCACGTGTATGGATCAGCTGCAAAAATATGAGTTTGAAAAAATATTCCCAGGTTGCAGGTTGTTAGATATTCACGAATACCTGATGGAAAAAGACGTGAAGTTAAAAGGCATTACAGGGACGCGCTATATGTACCATGACCCATGCCACACGCCGATGAAAACTTACAAACCACTAGAAGTGACCAATAAACTAATGGGCACGGAAGTGCAGTTGAATGAGCGTTGTTGCGGTGAAAGCGGGACATTTGCAGTAGCCCGGCCAGACATTGCCACACAAGTAAAAATGCGTAAGCAAGAAGAGCTGGAAAAAGGGATGGCTAAAATGGGCCTAACCGTAGGCGAACCTGAAACCGCAGTCAAAATACTGACATCTTGCCCAAGCTGCTTACAAGGCTTGGCACGTTATGGTGAAGATACCGGTATTGAAGCGGACTATATTGTCGTGGAAATGGCCAAACATATCTTGGGTGAAAGCTGGATGCAAGATTATGTACAAAAAGCGAATAATGGCGGAATAGAGAAGGTATTGTTATAGTTAAGAGTGCGTGTTCGGGTGCGATGGCTGCTAGGCTTAGTGCTGCGTGTAAGTGATCACTAGCGCTCGTATTGTTGCGATACCAGCCATGTAAAAGAATTCCCCAACTTTCTGAGCCTTTTGTGTGGCAGGCCAAGTGCGAATGTTAGTAGGGGATTAAAAGTCATAAAGAAGGTGCTCGGCACGTTCATTGCAAAAGGTTGTTCATTTTAAAGTGGTCTTACTGCAATTTTCTGCCCGCTACAGAGTTGCGGTAATAGTGAGCGTCAGCTAGCTCTATATTTCCATCTAAAGCATACCTATATTTTCACCATTTTTTATTTTCAATTAACCACTACAATTAAATAGCATCAGTAAACCAGACGCGTTAATGTGCGTTATACCAAGGCGTTTATGTCGCGAGTGTATATTAAAGCTGGCTTTGTGTTTAGCCATTCAATATCTAAGTAACAGTTTTATGTTCTAAAATTAGCAGGTCAATTAGTTAAGGGAGTCGATATGCGTAATAAAATGGTAGTGAGTTCAGTTCTATTTGCGTTCGTGTTGGGCGGTTGTGCCAATATGACCGAAACACAAAAAGGTACAGCCAAGGGTGCGGCAATTGGGGCGGGTGCAGGTGCTGTTGTTGGAGCAATTGCCGGCAAAGGTAAAGGTGCTGCCATTGGTGCTGTAGTGGGCGGTGCGGCGGGTGCTGTAGCTGGTAATGTTTGGACTAAGCGTCAAGAAGAGCAGAAAAAACAGATGGAAGAGGCAACGGCTGGCACAGGTGTGGCTGTTACGCAAACTGAAGATAACCGTTTGAAGCTGGATATTCCAAGTGATATTTCATTTGCCATCGGTCGTGCAGATATTAGCCCTAGTTTCAGAGCAATACTAGATACCTTTGCGAGTAGTTTAGTGAAAAATCCTAACAGTCTAATTACGATTGTGGGCCATACCGATAGCTCTGGTTCAGATGCCGTTAATAACCCGTTATCTTTAAATCGGGCTGCGAGCGTGCGCGATTACTTATCAAATAGAGGGGTAGCTATAAGTCGCATTACGATTGATGGTCGTGGCTCACGTGAACCTTTGGTGGTAAATGATACGCCTGCAAATAAAGCAAAAAATCGTCGAGTGGAGATTTTTGTGGCAGAGCCTGTGCAGTAATAGTTGCTGACCATGCTTAATGCGGTGGCTTATCACCTAATGAGCGATATAAGGTGTGGAGGTTGTTTACTTTCACACCTTAAGGTTAGAGTTGTAGATTTATGCCAATTGCTTTTTTAATGACTTGAGCCACTGATTTATTTTAAATTCACTGGTTTATATTCAAGTTCAAAATGGCAAAAATAACGCTGTTGCAAGATTTTGCATCACCCGTGAAATAAAACGTTGTGATTTTTCTGCAAGTGCTATGGCATATAGGTCTGTACGGCCGATCATCTTGCCAAACTCTCGCTCGAAAGATAAATTCTTTTCTTTGTCGTTAATCTCATTGCTCAGCAAATAAAGCGCACCATTTTCATTTCGCGCATTTGATAGCTTCCATGCGGCAATTTCAATATTCCTGGCGACGTTGTAAATATGCTGCGGATTTAAAGTGTCGTTAAAATAAAAATCTGTTTTATCGTTATGTGCTTTGAGTAGCATGGTGTGCATGCCTACAGTAAATGACAGAACACGGTCACCGGTAAATTCAGGGTTAAAAGCTAGAAAAATAGCATCGGTATGTTGCAGGTTGTTGATTTCTGTGAATTTGAAATGATGTTGAGCGCTAGCATCAAATACCCAAGTTACCATTTTTTCAGCGATGTCAGCAGTACTTTTTTTAAGCTCATGAGGATTTCGCTTGTAAAGCTTTAGCATCAATAGTCGCAAACTTTCAGTGTTTTCACGAATTTCAACATCAGCCATTCGGTCAAAGTCTGCCTTGCCAAGTTGGTTAATCGTGCTTCTGTCTTGTTGTTGTGGTATTGGTTTTTCTGACTTGTTGGCTTTTGGTGGCGTGTCGGTTGCGCACGCGCATAAGGTCAGCGTCAGCAGACTTAGCCATAATTTGAAGGTGATTTTCATCGGGTTCTGTGTTTTTATTGGCAAGGCTACGACCTATTTTTGTATAGTACGCGCTTTGGGAAATACCGCGCTAAACGTACTGCCTACGCCAACCTCACTCACAATTTCTAATTTAGCCTGATGCCGTGTAAGAATATGCTTAACAATGGATAGTCCTAAGCCGGTGCCGCCAGTTTCGCGGCTACGGCCACGGTCAACGCGATAAAAGCGCTCAGTAAGTCTATCGATGTGTTGTTGCGGAATGCCGATGCCATTGTCACTTACACTAAACACAGCTTGGTCTCGGCGCAACTGCCAGCGAATTTGAATTTCACCCCCCTTGGGTGTGTAGCGAATCGCATTACTTACCAAATTGCTCAGCGCACTTTGCAACTCGTCAAATGCGCCAACTAGATTTAAGTTTTTGGAAATGTCAGCGCTAATTTTGTGGTTGCCCTGGCTTAATGCATTCGCATCATTCAACATCATGTTGATGAGCGAGCTCATTTCAATAGCCATGTCTTCTGGCGGCTGTGTATTGCTTTCAATGTGTGACAGCGTGAGCAGGTCTTCAATCAAACGTCTCATACGCGTGGTTTGATCCTGCATCATATTAAAATAGCTGCGTATGTTCTCAGGAATTACTCCATCCATGTCAGATAACGTCTCAATAAAACCACCGACAACGGTCAAAGGCGTGCGCAGTTCGTGTGAAACATTGGCAATAAAATCTCGACGCATCGCGTCTGTTTTTTCAATTTGCGTCACATCGCGGCTAATTAACAATTTTTGTTTACTAGCTAGCGGAATTAGAAAAATCTCCAAAATAGCCTCGGAGTTTCTACAATGCTTAAGCTTGAATGGCTCTGTGAAGTTTCCGTTGTAAAGGTAGGCAATAAAATGGCTGTTTCTGATTAAATTGACAATGGGTAAGTTTTGATCAGTCGCTAAATTTAAGCCGAGTTGGTTTTCAGCGTGTTTGGTACACCATTCTATTTCATTGGCAACACCAAGTAACACCAAGCCATCTGGAATAGCGTTGGCTGTGATGTTAAAACGTTCTAATGCCGAGTTTAACTCAGTCTGTTTTGAATGGTTGCTACGCTCATATTTAAGAAGTGCTGTATAGACTTCTTCCCAAATGCCTGAGCCCTCGGGGATTTCTTTTAATGCGGGAGTTTTGAGCCAGCTTTGTAGCTGGTGTAACCAATAGATATGGCTAGTTAGGTAAACTAAAATGCCAAGCGAGAAGGTGGTAAGCGCAACAACAGTGCTGGTAATCAGCCATAAAAAAATACAGATTGTGCTTAAAGCACCGATGAATAAACCAGCTTTCCAGCGAATATCGTGCACAGATTAAATTTTCATTAGATTTACTTGCCTAATTATAGCCAGATATTCTCATCTATATTTGATTTGTGATGGTAATTTCATTACATGATTGATTTAAAGCTAACTATTTTGTGCCGATAATCTATAGCCGGCACCGCGCACCGTTTGAATCAAATCTTCATGTCCTGATACCGACAATGCATTGCGTAAGCGGCGAATATGCACATCAACGGTGCGGTCTTCCACAAAGACGCGATCACCCCATACTTTATCCAGTAGCTGGCTACGGGTATGCACACGTTCTGCATTGGACATGAAAAAATGCAGTAATCTAAATTCAGTCGGGCCCAAATCAATGGTTTTTTGGTTGCCAATCACACGGTGCGTTGTTGGGTCTAGTCTTAGACCATTAAACTCAATCGGGTCATCCGTCATTTGCGGTGCGCGTCTGCGCAACACTGCCTTGATTCTGGCGTTAAGCTCACGTGGGCTAAATGGCTTGGTCACATAGTCGTCAGCGCCAACCTCTAAGCCTCGCACTTTGTCGTATTCTTCACCACGTGCAGTGAGCATGATAATCGGTATGTTTTTGGTTAATGCATCAGACTTTAATTTACGTGCTAATTCTAAGCCATTCATGCCTGGCAACATCCAATCCAGCAGAATTAAATCAGGGATTGTTTCTCGCATGAGGTCGAGAGCAATTTCAGCGCTTAAGGCGCGTATTGGGTGGTGGCCCGCTTGCGTAATGTTAAGCGCCAGTAGCTCTTGAATTGCCGGTTCATCTTCCACTACTAAAATATTGGCTGACATGTGTTTTCCTATCAATTTGCCTGAATAAATTTTGAATGCAAGTTAAGTTTATGATGTTAGTGTGACAAATTCATGACAAAAATTAAACATCTACACTGTGAATAATTAAAACAAATTTGCCATTTGTATCATTTTGTTACACCATACAATAAATTAAAAATTAAAAGCAAAAAATAGCGGATTTTAAGGGGTTAACTCGATGTCAGGTTTCTTTTCAAAAGAACATATCACAGCAAATGCAAATTTCAATCGCTGGTTAGTGCCACCGGCTGCGTTGGCTGTACATTTATCTATCGGCATGGCGTATGGTTTTAGCGTGTTTTGGAAGCCGCTAGGTAATGCGCTGGTAGATGACGCTGGCAAGCCTTTAGCGGCCTGTGCTGCAGGCGCCACTACCTTCGGAGAAAAGTTATCAGGCACGGCAACGGCACTGTTTGCAACTGATTGTAACTGGACGCAATTTGATTTAGGTTGGATGTACACTTTATTTTTTGTATTGCTAGGTTGCTCGGCTGCTGTTTGGGGTGGTTGGCTAGAGCGTGCTGGTCCACGCAAAGCCGGCTTGGTTTCTACACTATGCTGGTGCGGTGGTTTGCTGATTTCAGCTTACGGGGTCTATACACATCAGTTGTGGATGATGTGGCTAGGGTCCGGAGTCATCGGTGGCATCGGTTTAGGTTTGGGCTATATTTCGCCAGTTTCTACACTCATTAAGTGGTTTCCAGACCGTCGCGGCATGGCAACAGGTATGGCGATTATGGGCTTTGGTGGTGGCGCCATGATAGGCTCGCCCTTAGCGGCTAAAATGATGACTTATTTTTCTACGCCGACCAGCGTTGGGGTGTGGCAGACATTTGTGGCTTTAGCCGTGATTTATGCGGTATTTATGTTGTGCGGATCATTAGGCTACCGCGTGCCGCCATTAGGTTGGAAACCGGCTAATTGGACGCCGCCAGCTACACAGCAAAATGCAATGATTGCTTCGCGTCATGTGCATTTAAAAAACGCACATAAAACCCCTCAATTTTGGCTGTTGTGGATTGTGTTGTGTATGAATGTGTCTGCAGCCATTGGTATTATTGGCGCCGCAGCACCCATGTTGCAGGAAACCTTTGGTGGTGCGCTCATCGGCCAGGCTGGTATCGGCTTTGATGAGATTAAAAAGGACGCAGTTTTAACGGCCGCTGCGGCTTCGGTCGGGGCTGGTTTTGTGGGCTTGATTTCTATTTTTAATATTTTTGGCCGTTTTGCGTGGGCAACCTCATCAGACAAATTGGGGCGTAAACGGACTTATTACATTTTCTTTATTCTCGGCGTATTGATGTATTGCACCGCAACCTATGTAGCAGGCTTTAAATCGTTGGCTTTATTTGTCGGCAGTTTTTGTGTGATTGCCTCTATGTATGGTGGCGGATTCGCCACCATACCAGCTTACCTAGCTGATATGTTTGGTACGCAGTTTGTTGGTGCTATTCATGGCCGATTACTGACCGCATGGTCCACTGCCGGGATTTTAGGCCCAGTAGTTGTAAATTACATGCATGACACACGCCTGGAAGCCGGTGTGCCATTTGATCAAATTTATGGCCCCATCTTTTTGGCGCTTGCGGGATTGTTGGTCGTAGGCTTTATTGCCAATTGGTTAATTAAACCGGTTGCCGAAAAGTATTACATGACGGACGCCGAGCTTGAGTTGGAGCATCAGCTAGCACATGAAAAATCATTAGCCGCGAACGGTGGCAAGGCCACTAGCTTAGCAATGACTTTAAAGCCGGCAAACCACCCAGTACTCACCGCTTTTGTCTGGGCTTTGGTGCTGATTCCTATTAGCTATGGGGTTTGGAGTACATTACAAAAAGCATGGGTTTTATTTCACTAAAGTTTATTTGGTTTTAACTTGAGTCTTTATTTTATAAGGCTTTTATTTGGTAGCGCCCATCTCAAAAGCTTAAGTCGCTAGTGATACCCGCTTTATGCGGTAAAATACGGCTTTATGAAATTAAAGCTGACTGAAGGATATTAAAACGTGAGAGAGATTAAGCAAAATTTAGATGGTTCAGGCATGCAAATAGGCATTGTACTGTCAAGGTTTAACAGCAATATTGGCGATGGGCTACTGAGTGCTTGTACCAGTGAATTGCTTAAACTGGGCGTGGCCAGCAATGCAATTACCATTGCCACTGTGCCAGGCGCACTTGAAACACCGCTATTGTTACAACACATGGCATTAAGCGAAAAGTATGATGCTTTGATTGCTTTGGGGGCGATTATCCGAGGTGAGACTTATCATTTTGAAGTGGTTGCTAATGAGTCCGCACGTGGGATTTCTGAGGTGCAGCTGAATACAGGTGTGCCGGTGGCGAATGCTGTATTAACGACAGAAGATGATGAGCAAGCCCTTGCCCGCATGCATATTAAAGGTGCTGAAGCTGCACAGGTTGCAGTTGAAATGTTTAATTTGGTTAAAGCGTTATGATCGCGGATAACCCTCCATTAACCAGTCTGGCTGTTGAGCCTGATGCGAGTGTAGAACAAGCTGTTAGCAAACGTAGTGCTTCCAAAAATAATTCAGCCAAAAAAAATGGCAGTAGAAATCGCAGAAAGTCACGTGAGCTGGTGTTAAAAGCGGTTTATCGCGGCATGTTGAATCAATCTGAAATGTCACAAATATTGCGTGACATGGTGGATGATCCAGATTACAACAAGGCAGATGAAGCTTACTTTAAGCAGCTGTTAGAAAGCGTGACGACACACCTTGATGTGATTGATGTGAAGATGGTAAATTTTATTGACCGCCCAGTTGCTGAGTTAAGTCCGATCGAACACGCTATTTTGCGCATCGCTGGATGTGAGTTAATGTTTGATCTAAGTATTCCCTATCGCGTGGTGATTAACGAAGGTGTTGAGCTAGCTAAGGTGTTTGGCGGTACCGATGGTCATAAATATATCAATGGTGTGTTGGATAAGTTTGCGGCAGATGTACGTGAAGCTGAAGTAACGCGAGCTAGAAGTTAAAACGGTAAGTAGCTAACTTTTGAAACTAGCCTGTAATTTTTTAGTTTGATGAATGTGCTTTATCAACTAGACTTAGTTCCACTTTAAGATCAATGGATATGGACTTAAGTGATGCCTTAGAACTTGTTCGACTGACAGATGTAGGTTTGTTGCGAGACCATAACGAAGATGCAATCGCCAGCGATGTGACGATGGGGTTTGTCATACTGGCAGACGGCATGGGCGGCTATAAAGCGGGTGAGGTCGCTAGCGAAATAGCGGTGCTAAGCATTACTGCTGATTTAAAAGAGGCGATGATCAATGATCGATCCAATCTCGAAGCGGTAGGATTTAAAAAACAGTCTGAGTCACAGTTACTCATAAATGCAGTGAAGCAGGCGAATGAGGTGATTTATCACGTGTCACAAACGCAGTCTCAGTGCGCAGGCATGGGTACAACATTGGTTGTGGGGCTCTTTACCAATAACAAGTTACTGGTGGGGCATATTGGCGATTCGCGGATGTACCGTTTACGTGGTCAGGTGTTAACACAAATTACTGAAGACCACTCGTTACTTCAAGAGCAAATTAAATTGGGCTTGATTACCCCGGAGCAGGCAAAATTCTCTGCCAATAGAAATCTCGTGACACGTGCTTTGGGTACTGACCCAGAGGTTGAGTTGGAGTTGAATGAATACGATGTGGCACTTGAGGACGTTTATCTTCTCTGCTCAGATGGCTTGAGTGACATGGTGGATGACGGCGTTATACAAGCTGCACTTAATGAACATTCATTTAGCCTGACAAAGGCAGCTGAGGTGCTGGTGCGGTTAGCCAACGATAACGGCGGCAAAGATAATATTTCTGTCATACTGGTTAAAGTAGAAAAAACATTTGAATGTAATTATTCTTGGTATGATAATTTTCTTGGTTGGTTAAAGTAGCAGGATGGATGATGGCAACGCTTATTCTTTCGCTCGAAAACGTATTTATTAGCGAATACCCGCTTAACAAGGCGAGTGTTCACATTGGACGTAAGTCTGCTAACGATATTCATCTTGATAATTTGGCCGTGAGTGGCGACCATGCCATGATTGTAAAATCGGGCGGTGGTTTTTATATTGAAGACTTAGCCAGTACAAATGGCACATTAGTGAATGATGAGTTTATTAAAAAGCAGCTGTTAAAAAATGGCGATGTGATTGCGTTTGGTAAGTATCAATTAAAGTATGTTGATGATGCCACATCAGGCGCCGAGACTGAGCAAGCCAGTCCAGCTTTTGAAAAAACAATGATGATTCACCCGTCGATGATAAAGTCCAGTAAAGCTAAACCTGAAGTTGCTCCCGCTTCAATAGCTCAATCGATGACGGGTTCAGAAACGCCTCCGGCTGAAAAAACCAATACAAGCAGCCCTGCGTTAACATCAACAGCATCGCCCACCAACAGCTTAAGCAGCCTTGTAGGTAAAATACAGGTCTTAAACGGATCTGGCAGTGGGCGCGAATTGGTTTTAAATAAAACGTTAACGACGCTTGGTAAAGTAGGGATTCAAGTGGCTGTGATTACAAAGCGACCCCATGGCTATTTTATTACGCATGTCGAAGGGCTCACTCTGCCTATTGTCAATGGCACATCCGTTGGTTTGCAAGCGCTAGCATTGAACGACCATGATGTGATTGAGTTAGCTGGCGTTAAGATGGAGTTTTATCTTATAAAATCTTAATCAGACTTTAAGCGGGCGTCTGTAGCCTTGCCATATAAAGCGTAAATCCAACTTTATTTTAAACTTGTTAACAAGGTGCAAGTGTCATCCCAATGATTAATGATTTGCAACACCCCTACCTATTAAAGCGTCTTGAGAGGCTTAACGCTATTGGCGTAGCCCTTTCTGCAGAACGGGACAACTCACGTTTGTTGGAAATGATTTTGCTTGGTGCGCAAGAGATTACCAATGCGGATGGTGGTACGCTTTATACTATTACTGACGATAAGCATCTTAAGTTTGAGATTATGAGCAATAAAACGCTCAATATATCGCTTGGTGGCACGACAGATAAACCCATTCCATTTTTGCCACTACCTTTATATTTAGAAGATGGTAGACCTAATCTCACAACTGTGGCTGCATATGCCACGCTAAATAACAAAACCGTCAATATTGCCAACGCCTATGAAGTGGAGGATTTTGACTTTTCTGGCACACGCAGGTTTGATGCAAAGACTGGCTATCGTTCGCAGTCATTTTTGACCATCCCGATGAAAAATCACGAATCTGAAGTGATTGGTGTATTGCAACTGATCAACGCCATTGACGTTGATACCGGTGAAATTATTCCTTTTTCAGTGGCTAATCAGAGCTTAGTTGAATCGCTGGCGTCTCAAGCTGCGGTGGCTATGACCAATCATAATTTAATCGAAGGATTAAAGAGTTTATTTGAGGCTTTTATTGAGCTGATTGCAGATGCGATTGACCAAAAGTCACCTTATACCGGGGGTCATTGTCGGCGCGTACCCGAGCTTACGATGATGCTCACTCAGGCCGCAATTAATACTCAATCAGGGCCACTTAAAGATTTCAACCTGAATGAAAATGAGTTCTATGAGCTTAAAGTTGCTAGTTGGTTACATGATTGCGGTAAAGTGACCACGCCTGAGGCTGTGATGGATAAGCCAACCAAGCTATCTTCAATTTTTGATCGTATTCAGTTGATCGATGAGCGTTTTGAACTGCTAAAGCAGCAGGCCGAGTGTGACATGCTCAAACAGCAGTTGCTATTGCTACGCAACAATACTAACAACATAGACTTGCAAGATAGGTTTGCCGAATTAGACTTAACTTTAAATGCGTTTAAAGTTAAGTGCGATCAAGACCGAGTTTTTTTAAGACGCGCTAATATTGGTAGTGAGTTAATGACGCAAGAGGATCAGCAACGGGTGCGCGACATCAGTATGTTGACCATCATAGACGGTGAGGGTAAGTCAACACCGTTTTTAAGTGAGAATGAGTTATATAACCTTGGTATCGTTCGTGGCACGTTAACTGCAGAAGAGCGTCAGGTGATCAATAATCATATTGTAGTCACAATTAACATGCTCGAATCACTGCCTTATCCCAAAAGCCTGCAACGCGTCCCTGAGTACGCGTGCGGGCACCATGAGCGCATGGATGGCAAAGGTTACCCTAAAGGATTGACGCGTGAGCAGATGTCGATTCCGGCGCGTGTGATGGGTATTGCCGACATTTTTGAAGCACTAACATCAAAAGACAGGCCCTATAAGAAGGCTAAAACGCTTTCAGAGTCATTAGCCATTTTAGGCAGGATGAAAGTTGATCATCATATAGACCCTGACTTATTCGACATTTTTATACGCGAGAAAATTTATTTAAAATATGCTCAGCAATTTTTAGAGCAGGAACAAATCGACGAGGTTGACCATACGCAAATACCCGGTTATCAACCTTAGGCTCGAGTTTTTGTGGGCAAGCTACTTTTGGTAAAGATTTATAAGCGCATGTCCTGGCAACCATTTTGCTCGCAACTGAGATAGCTACCTTGCTCATACCAGTCACCTAAAACCCAGCGTGTTATGTTGTGTCCATCTAGTTGAATTTGATGTTGGTTTGGTCTATGGGTGTGGCCGTGAATCAATAGCTCAGGGTAATGATAGGCTTGCAATAGTGCTTTCACGGCATCTGAATTCACATCCATGATTTGCGCTGATTTTTGTGATTTTTCTTGTTCGCTATGCGTGCGAATGGCCTCTATTTGTTGCTTACGTGTTTCTAATGGCTGGCTCAGGAATTCTTTTTGCCAGTTCTTATCTCGAACTTGATGGCGAAAATTTTGATAAGCAATATCATCGGTACATAAATCATCACCATGGCTTAACAGCGCTTTTTTTCCATGTAAAACCACTAAAGTTGGGTCGTTAACTAGTGTGATTTTTGCGGCGGTGCAAAAGCGCTGGCTGATAAGAAAATCACGATTGCCGTGCATTAAAAATAGTTGCACGCCAGTATCGGCAAGCGTTTTAAATGCCAAGATTATTTGCTGATGAAATGCATCCTCAATATCATCATCGCCAGCCCAATACTCAAATAGATCACCTAAAATATAAAGCGCTTTGGCTTTTATTGCAGTTGTTTGTAGAAAATCTAAAAACGCAATTGTGATGTGTGGCCGACTTGCACATAAATGCAAATCCGAGATAAATAAGTAAGTATCTGCGCTAGCTGCTTTTGCCAACAATAGATTAGATAAATCGGTCAGCGGTAATTTGGCGTGAGAAAGCTTGGTATGAGGTAAATCAGGGTGAGATAAATCAGGCTTTAATGAATCAACTTCTGATTTATCTCGAGATTGCGCCATGGCAGATTATGCGCGGGTAGCACGCTCAATAATCACGTTGCTGGCTGGCACATCTTGGTGACCTTTAAGACTGGTTGTAGCCACTTGTTTAATTTTATCAACCACATCAAATCCATCAGTGACCTTGCCAAAAACACAATAACCCCAGCCGCTACTTGTAGGCGCAGTGTGGTTAAGAAACTCATTGTTAGCAACGTTAATGAAAAACTGGCTACTGGCAGAGTGCGGTGCAGAAGTGCGTGCCATCGCAATCGTATAGGTGTTGTTGCTTAAGCCATTGTCTGCTTCATTTTTAATTTCGGCTTCAGTCTTTTTTTGGTTCATTGCAGTATCAAAGCCACCACCTTGAAGCATAAAGCCGTTGATAACGCGGTGAAAAATAGTGTCATCATAAAAACCGTTATCTACGTATTGTAAAAAGTTCGCAACGGTAATCGGTGCCTTTTCAGCATCGAGTTCTAAAGTAATTTCGCCAAAGTTTGTGTGCAGTTTAACCACAAGGTTTCCTTATTATAAATAGTTACAAAAAATCAATGTCCAACAGGCTACTAGCTTATTTTAATTAAATACAGTGTTTATCAATGTGCTTCATTTAACTTAATTTGGTGAATGATAATGCTTGATTTAGGTACGTCGCCATAAGGGCCCACGTATGTGGTTGGCGCTGCGCCAATTTCACGTACAACATCCATCCCTTTAAGTACACGCCCAAATACGCAGTAACCAATCAACTCAGGTTCTGGACCTCTGAAATTCAAAAACTGATTATTGGCTAAGTTGATAAAAAATTGTGCCGTTGCTGAGTTTGGGTCTGATGTTCTAGCCATTGCCAGCGTGCCAATTTCATTCTTTAATCCATTGTTAGCCTCGTTAATAATCGGTGGCAGTGTTTCTTTCTCTGCCATACTGGCGGTAAAGCCGCCGCCCTGAATCATAAAGTTACTAATAACGCGATGAAAAATAGTTTCTTTATAAAAGCCAGAGTTTACATACTGCAAAAAATTAGCCACGGTTTTGGGGGCTTTTTCTGGGTATAGCTCAACGACGAAGTTACCACGGTTTGTTTCAACAATGACTTGCGGATTAGCAGCTAGTGCCGAGCTACTGAGTAATGCAAGCATTAAGAAAGCATAAATTTGGCGCATATATGTCCTTAAAAAGTAATGACTCTGATCGAGCTGGTAATAAGTTATGTAGATAAGAAAATTAGGTTGGAAAATAATTGGCTATAATCGCAGTTAAGCGGCACCTTCGTAAATAATTTTCCAAGTATTATCCTCTTGAATCCAATATTGGCGTTTTTGCATTTTATTCTTGAGGGTGGTGCTGTTAAAGTCCTGCACAAAATCAACGACCACTAGTTCTTTATGGTCATCCGGATAGCTAAACATGCTGATATTTGATAGTGCAATATCAACCTTGGGCTTACTAGCTTGTACACGATACTTGTGCTCTGACCATTGCTGAAGGTTAATGCCGTTGCTAGAAAAGTCTTTAGAGTAGTGCGCTAGATATTTAGAAGTATCTTGTGATTTCCAGTCTTTTAGCCAATCATCAACCGCCACGGTAAGGGTTTGTTTACGCGCGTCGTTATTTGCAGGGTCGTTTAGCCATTGTAGATTATTGGCAATAATAACCGGGGTTTTGCCCGCCTGTAAAATAGGGGCAAGTGTTTTAAGGTCTTGGTTAGCAAGCACGACACAACCATCGCTTGCACGCGGTGCCCTGCTATATGTGTAGCTTGGTGTTCCGTGCAACCAGATGCCAGAGCCTTTACGATTGTTTTCTCGATCCCATTCATTGGGGTAGTTAAGTGGGTAAGCGCCATCACCATAAAGATCCGGCAATGGCTGGTTCAGTTTTGCGCTGGCAAAATATACGCCAATGGGCGTGCGTTTATCGCCTTCAGTTTGTTTGATGATGCCATTTTTACCAACGGTGATGTAGTAATCAGCAACGTATTTCAACTGACCTTGCTCGTTTTTGTACAAATACAACCTTGATTTATCAGTATCAACTACAACTAAATGACTTTGCTGTGCGCTGGGCGCCAACAGTAGATCAGGCTGTTTGGTTGGGTCCTGCTGGGCGAGGTAGTGCTCGATTCTTACGCGCGCTTCTTCTTTAAGATTTTTTATTTCTTCCGATTGGTTACCATTTGCACTGCCAAATGATTGCAAATATTTACCTTGAGCCATCAGGAGATCGCCACGCACTAGGTGTGCCAGCTTAAAGTTGGGTGTGCTAGCAATCAGTTGGTCGAGAGTGCTGAGCGCTTGCTGGTTTTTACCTTCAGAAATTTCGAGCAAGCTTTTAACCAACAAACTTTCTGTTAGATTTGAAGCAACTTTGACGGCATCACTTAATGTGGTTTTAGGTAGTAAATTGCTAAAGCTAAAGCGATTGACTGCCGTGGCGTTCCACGGCACCAATGTAATGGCTGCTAATAGCGTATAGGTAAAGGCTTTATTGACTACCATGGTGTAGTGATTAATTGTCCGCAATTTCCTGATCGATTAACCAGTTGTCGCCTACCTTTTTCATTTGCAGGGTTTTATTGGTACGGATCGGCTTGCCATCAGCGCGGTAAGATTGTTTGAATTGGACTTTAGCGGCATCCCCAGAGTTGGATGCAATCTTCAGGTTGGAAAGCTCAACACTGATAGAAGATGGTTTGCTAACGCGTTGGCGGCGTTGTTGTTCCCATGCTTGGCGGCTTTGACCTTTAGCTGGTTTGAAGCTGTCGCTATAACTGGCTAAGTATTGATTAACGTTTTTAGCAGACCATGCTTGAGACCAGCCATTAACTGCAGCAATAATGGCTTCATCCGCGTTGCCGGCTTGACTAGCATCTGCTTTTTTAGCAACAACTTTCACGTCGGCGGTAGTTGTCACTGAGTTTTTAGCGGCATCTTTAGACGCGGCAATCGTTGTTTTATTGCCGGTACCGAATAGGTCTTTAATTAAAGAAAGTTTACCTTGTGCACGTGAGTTGCTGGTATCAAGTTGCAACGCTTTATCATAAGCCTCACTTGCCATACGTGCGTAGATGTCACCTAAGTTTTCATGAGCGGTAGCATAGCTTGGGTGGGTTTTAATTGCGGTTTCTAGCGATTTGCGTGCTTTGTCAAATTGGCCTTGATCAGCGTAAAGTACAGCTAAATTATTGTAAGGCTCAGGCAAGTTCGGAAATTTTTCAGTGACTTCGGTAAATGTTTTAATGGCATCATCACGACGACCTTGCTCCGCTAGAAAAACCCCTTTCATGAATAGTGCTTGTGCATTTTTAGGGTTGGCTGCAATGTAAGCGTTTACTTTATCAAGGGCGACAGCAGTTTGCCCTTGATCTGCAAGCTGTGAAATATCTTTAAGCTCATCTGCGTGTGCAATAGATAGTGTGAAACTCGCAGATACAACCAATACAAACCTTGTGATAGTGGGGGTGAGCGCCGCAATAAAATTATTCATTGTGATATACTTTTTTGGGTGAATAAATAAAACGTAATTCTATCAATAGCCTAACTAACCTCCAATAGCTCATTTAGGTTTATGGCAATATATTTTGCTAATTAGCTCGTTTTCAACCAAACTTTACTAAAACTAACACCCCAATCAAATTTACATTCCAGATTATGCTCAAAATTTACAATACCCTAGCGCGTGAAAAGCAAACCTTTACTCCGATTGTGGCAGGAAAAGCCAGCATGTATGTGTGTGGCATGACGGTCTACGACTACTGTCATTTAGGGCATGCACGCGTCATGGTCGTGTTCGACATGGTGAGTCGTTGGCTGCGCGCATCAGGGTTAGACGTGACTTATATCCGCAATATCACAGATATTGATGACAAAATCATTAAACGTGCTAATGAAAATAACGAAACAATCGCGCAATTAACGCAGCGTTTTATTGATGCGATGGATGAAGATTCCGCGAAGCTGGGCGTGTTACGTCCTGATGTTGAGCCGCGTGCGACGTCGTTTGTGGGCGGTATGTTAAACATGATTGCAGTACTGATTGAAAAAGGCTTTGCCTATGCAGCGGCGAATGGCGATGTTTACTATTCGGTGAATAGTTTTGAGGGTTACGGAAAATTATCAGGTAAGTCGCTAGAAGACCTTCGCGCAGGTGAGCGCGTTGAGGTTGATACTTTCAAAAAAGACCCCATGGACTTTGTGTTATGGAAAGCCGCTAAACCTGATGAGCCCAGCTGGGAATCGCCTTGGGGCAAGGGTCGCCCAGGTTGGCACATTGAATGCTCGGCGATGAGCGCTCATTATTTTGGAGCGCACTTTGATATTCATGGCGGAGGCCAGGATTTGCAGTTTCCGCATCATGAAAATGAAATTGCTCAGAGCGAAGCTTTTAATGGCGAAGCTTTACACAGTAAAGCTTCGCATAGCCATGATGGCAAATCTTGCCAAATGGTGAACTACTGGATGCACAATGGTTTTGTGCGCGTGGACGATGAAAAAATGTCTAAGTCTTTGGGCAATTTTTTCACTATTCGTACCGTATTAGAAAAATACGACGCCGAAGTGGTGCGCTTTTTTATTTTACGTGCACATTATCGCAGCCCGCTTAATTATAGTGATCAGCATTTAGATGATGCAAAAGTGGCGCTTACTCGCCTTTATACCGCGTTGCGTGGTCATGATGTAGGTGAGCCAATTATTGATTGGCAGCATCCGCAGGCGGCGCGTTTTAAAGATGCCATGAATGATGACTTCAACACGCCGGAAGCTTTGGCTGTATTGTTTGATTTGGCGAATGAAGTGAATAAAACCAAGTTGGCAGAAACTGCGCGACTGCTTAAAAGCTTGAGTAGGGTGTTGGGCTTGCTACAACGTAACTCAGATGATTTTTTGCAAGGCGAAGCTTCCGAGGCGCTTGATGTTGACGCTTTAATCCAGGCGCGCCTGACTGCCAAGCAATCTAAAAACTTTGCTGAAGCAGATGTCATTAGAAAGCAATTAGCAGAGGCGGGGATTGTGTTAGAAGACACTCCCCAAGGCACAACTTGGCGCCGCGCTTAGCCTGTTTTCTAATCAAATTTAAAAATTAAATGATAAACAAGTAAGGAATTGATATGCCAGTTAAACTCATCGCCCCACAAGCATCATCTTTATTGCCGGTTAAAGGTGTGCAATTAGGTTTTGCAGAAGCCTATATTAAAAAACCTAATCGCAAAGATGTGTTGGTGATGACTTTGGTTGAAGGTAGTCGTGTCGCGGGCGTGTTCACTAAAAACCGTTTTTGCGCGGCCCCGGTGATTTTATGTAAAGAATTTTTGGCGCAAAGCCATGATAATAAACAGCAGGGCATACGTGCCTTGTTGGTAAACACTGGCTGTGCCAATGCTGGGACGGGGGACGACGGTTTAAATCGTGCGCAGCAAAGTTGTGAGGCGTTGGCTAATTTACTTAACTTGCAAGCCAATCAAGTGTTGCCGTTTTCTACTGGTGTGATTTTAGAGCCGTTACCTGTTGATAAAGTCATTGCCGGTTTGCCAGCAGCCATTGCCAATTTAAAAGAAGATAACTGGCTCAACGCGGCAGAAGCCATTATGACAACCGACATTGTCGCCAAAGGTACCTCAAGGCAGATTCAGCTGAGTGGCAAAACGGTCACTATTACTGGCATGAGTAAAGGCTCGGGCATGATTCACCCTAATATGGCGACCATGTTGGGCTATATTGCGACCGATGCTGCTGTTAGCCAGTCTGCATTGACGAATATTATCCAGTATGCAGTGAACAAATCATTTAACTGCATTACGGTTGATGGCGACACCTCGACCAATGATAGCTTGATTTTGATGGCAACCAACCTTGCCGGTAATGCAGAGGTGACAGAAAATAGTGCTGATTTTATTACCCTGCGCGATGCATTGACTGACGTAGCTATTGAGCTGGCGCAAGCCATTGTGCGAGATGGTGAAGGCGCAACCAAGTTTATGACCGTAAGTGTTGAGCGTGGAAAAAATGAAGAAGAATGTCGCAAAGTGGCGTACGCCATTGCACACTCACCATTGATTAAAACAGCATTTTTTGCCTCAGATCCTAATCTGGGCCGTATATTGGCAGCCATTGGCTATGCTGGCATTGATGATTTAGATGTAAATACTTTGCAATTATACTTAGGCGATGTACTGGTAGCAGAAAAAGGCGGTAGGGCCGCCTCATACCTTGAGGAGCAAGGCGTTGCTATTATGAAAGAGTCAGATATTTTAGTGCGCGTGGTGTTGAATCGCGGTGCGGAAAATATCACGATTTGGACTTGTGATTTCTCTTACGATTACGTAAAGATAAATGCAGATTATCGTTCTTGATACATGGTTATCTTTGATTATTTATATTTTCAAGCGGATTATTTCAATTGCATGCGATCAATTTGGTACCAAGCTTCGTGGATAGTATGATTACCGAGGCGGCTGTTGGCATCATTCAACGTGACAATGGCTTGGTATTGCTAGGTGAGCGCCCGGTTGGCAAGCCTTGGGCAGGCTATTGGGAGTTTCCCGGGGGCAAGGTAGAGCCGAATGAAACCCCTGCTCAAGCATTAAAAAGAGAATTGCAGGAAGAGTTAGGTATTACGGTTACGTCTTATTACCCCTGGCTTACCCGTAGTTATAATTATGAAGCGAAATATGACGCTTCTGGTGCGCTGGAGAGCCCAGCTAAAACCGTCAAACTACATTTCTTTATAGTGGTAGCGTGGGAAGGTGAGCCTTCAGGCTTGGAAAGCCAAGCGCTGAGCTGGCAAAATCCTGCAACAATTAGCGTAGGACCTATGTTGCCGGCTAATGCGCCGATATTAACGGCGCTTACATTGTCGCCAATTTATGCAATTACCAATTTAAGCGAGTTGGGCGAAGACTTTTTCTTTGTGCGCTTGAAGCTCGCACTTAATAACGGCTTGATGCTGATACAAGTGCGCGAAAAACAGCTCTCTACAGAAGCGTTAATGCTGTTCGCGGCGCGTGTGATTGAGATGGCTACACCCTATGAGGCCAAAGTATTTATCAATACGGATTTAAATCTGGCACGAACATTAAATGCCGCTGGCGTGCATTTAAACGCACAACAACTGCAGCAGTTGCAAACAAAACCAAAAGACTTATTATGCGGAGCATCATGCCATAACCCTCAAGAGCTGGCGCAGGCGGCTAAATTGGGTTTGGATTACGTGATGTTATCCCCAGTGCAGGCTACGCTTAGCCATGAAGGCGCAGAACCGCTTGGTTGGGATGTTTTTACGGATTTAGTTGCCGGCTATACATTACCGGTGTTCGCCTTGGGTGGCTTGCAGATAAGTGATTTACACACCGCTAGATTGCATGGCGCGCATGGCATTGCCATGCAACGAGGCGCTTGGATTGGTCAGTAGTTCTTGGGTTGATCAATAGTTTTAGATTTTAGCTTGTTTTTTGTGCTGCTAATGGTGATGGTGTTCATGCGTATCGTGCTTGTTGCCAGCTTCCTCATTGGCTACTTTTACTACCGCTTTAACTTGCTGCTTAAATTCAATATTATTTTGAAGTTTAAACGTGAGCGTAAAATTCACTTGCTCGCCCTCAGTCAGCGGTTTTTTCAAATCAAACAGCATTAAATGAAAGCCGCCTGGTGCTAGCTGGTAGGGCTTGCCTGCTACGAGTGCTAACGTCTCAAGCATGCGCATTTTCATCACACCATTTTGCATATCCATGCTATGAATCTCAACACTTTTAGTCACGTCACTCTCAACATGTACTAGATTGACATTTTGTTTGCTGGTAAACGTCATGTAAGCGGCACCAACTTCCTGTCCCGCATTGGTCGGACGAACCCAGGCGTTTTCTACAGATACACTATTTTTTTCTGCAATCGAATTCTGTGTCGCGGCATCTTTAGCTTGCACAAAGGTAGCGCCTATTGCCAATGTTAGTATTAAGGTGCGTAAACAATGTTTAAATAATGTGTGGTTCATGGCAATCCTTTTAAATTCAAATGCTTATGCTAACGGCCTTAACCGCATGATTAAAGCTTATTGCGACGTATAGTCATCGGGTAATTGGTCGACTTTAGCTTCAACTGGGATTGCGTAACCTTCGCTTGCCCATAAGCCCAAGTCAATCAGCTTGCAACGATTGCTACAAAAGGGGCGAAACGCATTATCGGGAGAGAATTCTGCTAATTGCTTACAAGTGGGGCATGCGACTAATTTTTTTTTAGTATTGACCATGGTAGTGTTTAAAGCGAGTTTTTTGTAAGTTTCAGTTTTATGTCTGTAATCAAGCTATAAATTACATAGCGTTAACAAAAACGGTACGTCTTCTTCATGTTTTTGTGGTTTTTGGGTGCAATCCAGCGTGTTGAATCGTATGTTAATTGCGTACTTATTGGCGCTTACTTCAGGGAAGCAGGTAAGGCTGTCAGCAAGTTCTATTTTCAGCATTTGTGCAGGCTTCGCGCCACCAAGCATTTGCTGGTAAGCACCATTGGTTGCGATTAACTTGCTGTTGGCGCCACTGCCACGCAATATGCGCAAAATAATGATGATTGCTTGCTGCATGGGGATGAGGGGCCTGATCCAGGCATCTAAATCGCTCTTGCGTCTATCCTCGCCAAGGCCAAGCCAGTAATGGTATGAAGGTACATCAAACTCACACACGCCACCAAGAATGCCAGCGCGTTGCTTGATGCTCATCAGCCATTCATTAGCTCTTAACGTCTGCCCGAATTTAGAGGTTTCGGCACGTAATTCTTTGACAGCAATTTCAATGTCAGAAAGTGTTGACTCCAATGCGTCAGCCTCAATGGCTGGGTTGCCAACGAGTAGTCGCATGGCAGTTTTTTGACGCTCAAGTTCTTGCAATAGATCTGACTTTAAATCGGCGCGATCAACTACATCTAAAATTTGCAGCAATGTAAGTAGCGCGCAGTGATGATGATATTCGTGACCAGCTTCTGCGTTATACAAAACTTTGGCGAACAGATCCTCAACGCGAAGCAAAGTGCGTATGCGCTCATTAAAAGGATAATCGTAACTAGGCATGTTTCATAACGTTTTAGCCCAAGCGGCACTTTGCTAAATATAGACTTTAAAATAAAAAAACTTAATGTACATGACTAAATGCACATTAAAAGTTGAGCTGAATTATCAAATTTATTTGTTAACTATGCAAGTATTAATAAGCTTTTTATGCAACTCATTAATTTTTGTCGCTAGTTCTTCAACAGAGCCGTTATTTTCAATCACTTCGTCACTAAGTTTTCGTCGCGTTTCCCTAGAGACCTGCGCGGCCATCATGGCTTTAACTTCAGGTTCAGATAACCCGCTACGCGCCATTGCACGTTCGATTTGTAAGGCTTCATTGCAATCAATGACCAAGACTTTGTGCGCAATGGCTTGGTAGCGGTTGTTTTCAAAAAATAAAGGCACGACTAACACTTGATAGCGTGGATGCAACTGGTTTTGATTGGCGGTTAGTTGCTTTACCGCGCTGGCGTAGATTGCGGGATGAAGCAAGGCTTCGAGCTTAAGCCGCTCTTTGGCGTCGCTAAGTATATGCGCACGTAGTTTGGCGCGGTTGAGTGTGCCATCTGCATTAATAAACTCCAAGCCAAAAGTACGCCCGACTTCAGCAAGGGTGGGTTCGCCGGTAGCAGTTAACGCATGCGCAATGGCATCGGTATCCACCACAGGCACGCCAAGTTTTTTAAACTGTTTGGCAGCCTCACTTTTACCTGAGCCGATGCCGCCAGTGAGTGCAATGACGATCATACTTGATTATGGCAGATAAATTGCAGCAAGCTGTTGCCCAAAAAACAGCGCGGCAATACCGCCAATAGCTAAGAATGGGCCAAATGGCATTGGCACTTCTTTGCCGCGTTTTGTGAGTAGGATTAAAGCGATGCCAATGACGGCACCCAAGGTAGAGGACAGTAAAATAACGGCTGGCAACAGTTTCCAGCCAAACCATGCACCAATTGCAGCTAGCAGTTTAAAGTCTCCATAGCCCATACCCTCTTTGCCACGGATGAGCTTAAATAACCAATAAACGGACCATAAGATTAAATAACCAGCGGCGGCACCGATGACAGCAGATTTTAAATCAGTAAAGCCGAAATTCAAGTTGAAGAGTAACCCTAGCCAAAGTAGCGGCAAGGTGATGTCATCTGGTAGCAGTTGTGTATCAAAATCAATAAACGTAAGTGCTATCAGCGCAAAAGTGAAAATAGAAGCAAACAGCGCCGTGCTGCTGTAGCCAAATTTCCAGCTAATTAAGCCGATAAGCGCGCCTGTGAGTGTTTCAATCAGCGGGTAACGCAAGCTGATAGGCGTTTTGCAGCCACGGCAGCGACCTCTCAATATTAAATAGCTAATGACAGGGATGTTTTCTAATGCGGTAATTTTGTGGCCGCATTTGGGGCAAGCGGAGCGGGGTTTGGATAAGGTGTAGCTGGTTTGTGCTGGAATCTCTTTGCCTTGAAGTTCTAGGCAGTTGTTGTGCCATTCGCGTTCCATCATTTTAGGTAGTCGATAAATGACAACATTTAAAAAACTACCGACCATTAAGCCGAAAATGGTAGAAATGGTGATGAAAATGGTGCTGTTTTGTTGCAGTATGTTCGATATTTCTATCAATCCGTTAGGCATAACAATCCTTAATTTTTATTTTTAATTAACTATTTATTTATAAAGTGCCGTTAAACAACTGTAAACGTAAGGCATCGTGTAATCGTTTAGCTACTGAGATCATACGGTAACTGAAATTAATAGTGACTTCAGCCAAGATTTAGTGAAATTTTCAAGTCATGCTACTTGAAATTCATTCAACTCGTCACAAACATAAGCATTGTAATCAATATTATAATAAGTGTACTTAGCAATAGGAAAATAACATGACAGAAACTACTAATCAACGTAACGCAATTGAGCTAGCGCAGGCCGAGGTACATCATCCAGAGTGGGATGAGCCTATTATTTGCCGTGTTGAAGTTGATTTGCCAAGTTGGTTGTCTCAATTGGCAGGTGGGCAAGATTGGGAGGTTTATTCTGAAGCGGAAGAAGAGAATTGCGTTAGTTTTGCCATGCGTCAAAATAAAGCTAAAACACCTAAGCTGGCAGAAGTGACTTTGTATCACAATGGCTATGCTGTGGTTGATGTTGAAGGGCAATCGCTGTTTGACGGCTCGCTTACCGCTGGTAGTAGCAGTTGCGCACATTTGACTTATTATCATGCAGATAGCGGTGAGAAAATCACCTTAAATTAACCATAGAATCTAATTTTATGGCTTAGATTCTATGGCTTAGAGCAATATGCACCTAATTTCCATACCTAAAGTTCAAGATTTAAATACAAGTCGCGGTTGAATTAAAAATTCCGTTTCACAGCAAAATCAGCTAACGCAATCAATGCCCGTTTAAATTGTGATTCAGGAAAGTGCGCAATAGCAACACAGCAAATAGCGGCTTCGGCTTCGGCAAGCTTTTTAACGTGCTCGAGCGCACCGGAGTTTTTTACAGCTTCTATCACCTGTGGTAAGTGTTCCAGCCCACCTTGCTCAATGGCATTTCGAATCATTTGACTATGTGCGCTGTCGCTGTTGCGCATGGCGTATAGTAGCGGCAGTGTAGGCTTGCCTTCGGCTAAGTCGTCCCCTAAATTTTTGCCAATGGCATCGCTGTCGCCACTTAAATCAAGAATATCATCAATCAATTGGAACGCTGTGCCCAAGTGCATGCCGTAGGCTGTTAGTGCTGCTTCATCATGCACGCTGGCTTGGCTGATAATTGCACCTAAGCGGGTTGCTGCTTCAAATAATTTAGCCGTTTTGTAGTGGATCACCTGCAAATAGGCGTCATCAGTAATATCCGCATTGTGCACATTCAGTAATTGCAATACTTCACCTTCTGCAATGACGTTAGTGGCGCTACTTAACACTTCCATTACGCGCATGTTCTGCACTGAAACCATCATTTGAAATGCGCGGGAATACACAAAATCACCGACCAATACGCTGGCTGCGTTGCCAAACAGCGCGTTAGCCGTGCTTTGCCCGCGTCGTTTTGATGACTCATCTACAACATCGTCGTGCAATAGGGTGGCAGTATGGATAAACTCAACTACGGCGGCTAGTTGGTGGTGTTGCGCTTGAATCTCGCCAAATAGTCCGGCAGATAATAATACCAACATGGGACGCAAACGCTTACCCCCGCTGTTGACGATATAATCTGCAACCTGGTTAACGAGGGCGACCTCAGAGTGTAGCGATTGGCGGATGACGTCATCTACTTTACGCATGTCGTCAGTGATGCCAGATTGAATAATACTTAGTGTCACGTTGTACGAGCCTGAAAATTGAGCAATTATTTTAGCACAGCCTATTTAGCTTCCTAAATTTGCTTGTGTAATTTGGTGCGAAAATGTGAGAGAATTAGCGCCCCAGAGCAATTACCATAATTTTTTGATTAAGCTTGAGATTATGATTTGCTTTGCAGGATATTTTGCGTATAATGCGCGATTCTTTTGAAGTATGAGTTAAAGGCATAATCATGTATGCAGTAATCAAAACTGGTGGTAAACAATATCGCGTAATTCAAGGCGAAAGATTGAAAGTTGAAAAATTGGAAGTTGAAGTCGGCGGTACTGTTACGCTGGATCAAATTTTGATGGTTTCAGATGGCGACAATACAACGATAGGTTCACCTATCATTAAGGGCGCAACTGTTAAAGCAACTGTGCTTTCGCATGGTCGTGGTGACAAGGTCATGATTTTCAAGTTCCGTCGTCGTAAACATTACCGTAAAACACAAGGCCATCGCCAAAGTTTTACTGAAATTAAAATTGAAGCAATCGCTGCTAAATAAGCAGTGTAAGCAACTGTAATTAAGTAGTTTTAGAGCTAAGGGATTAAATCATGGCACACAAAAAAGCAGGCGGTAGTTCACGTAACGGTCGCGATTCGCACTCACAACGTTTAGGTGTTAAAGCCTTTGGTGAAACCGTAGTAACAGCAGGTAGCATTATCGTGCGTCAGCGCGGTACAAAAATGCATGCTGGTGAAAATGTAGGTATGGGTAAAGATCACACTTTGTATGCTAAAGCTGATGGTAAAGTAGCTTTTGCAATTAAAGGTGCATTAAAGCGCCATACTGTTAGTATTATTGTTACAGCTTAAGTTAATTTAACAATAATCAAAGCCTCATCGTTTGATGGGGCTTTTTTATTTGGTACACTCTACACATGAAATTTATAGACGAAGCAACGATTAAAATTTTCGCAGGCGATGGCGGTAACGGCGTTGCTACGTTTCGTCGCGAAAAATATGAGCCCTTAGGTGGCCCTAGTGGTGGTGATGGTGGCCGTGGTGGCTCTATCATTATTGAGGCTGATCGCAACATTAATACTTTAGTTGATTACCGTTACACACGTAGCTTTAGGGCGCAACGTGGTGAGAATGGTCGTAGCGCTGAGTGTTATGGTGCTAAAGGTGAGGACATGGTTTTACGTGTGCCTGTTGGTACGGTTGTGTCAGATAAAGCTAGCGGGCAGATGCTGGTGGATTTGAGCGAACATGGGCAACGTGCAAAAATGGCAGCGGGTGGTAAGGGCGGTTTAGGTAATGTGCATTTCAAATCAAGCTTAAACCGTGCGCCGCGTCAATGTACAAAGGGCGACCTAGGTGAGGAGTTTGAGCTTTATTTAGAACTTAAAGTGTTGGCCGATGTGGGTTTGCTGGGTATGCCTAATGCGGGTAAATCGACATTTATCCGATCAGTTTCAGCTGCAAAACCAAAAGTCGCTGATTATCCATTTACCACGTTGCATCCCAATTTGGGTGTGGTGCGAGTGGATGCAGAGCGTAGCTTCGTCATTGCTGACATTCCCGGCATTATTGAAGGCGCGGCTGAAGGTGCTGGGCTTGGGCATCAATTTTTACGGCATCTGCAACGTACTTCTTTATTGCTGCATTTGGTGGATATTGCTCCGTTTGATGAAGCTGTTGACCCGGTACATGAGGCTAAAGCCATTGTTGAGGAGCTTAGGAAGTACGATGAGGCGCTTTATGATAAGCCGCGCTGGCTGGTGTTGAATAAAATTGATATGTTGCCAGATGCACAACAAGTCGTAGAGAAGTTTGTAAAAGACTATGGCTGGAAAGGCCGTGTGTTTGCGATTTCAGCAATCAGCGGTATTGGCTGCAAAGAGCTTACTTACGCGATTATGCAGCACATTGAAGAAAACAAACATTTAGAAGAAGATGCGCTAAAAGATAGTGGCTTAATCAATGAGCGTGCGGCTACCCCAGCGGTGGATAATCAAGAAGTTTAGTATGAAATCGCCTGAATTTAAATCTTTGGTGCTGGATGCAAAAGTCATTGTGGTTAAAGTGGGCTCTAGTTTGGTCACCAATGATGGCAACGGTTTAGATCAAACGGCAATTGCCGCGTGGGCGGCGCAAGTTGCAATGCTGGCGCAGCAGGGCAGGCAAATAGTCTTGGTTTCAAGCGGGGCTGTGGCTGAAGGTATGCAGCGTTTAGGCTGGAAAAAACGCCCAACCGCCGTGAATGAATTGCAGGCCGCCGCAGCTGTTGGGCAAATGGGATTGGTTCAAATGTACGAAAGCTGCTTTAGTCAGCATCACTTGCATACAGCACAAGTGTTGCTGACGCATGATGATTTGGCCGATAGAAAGCGCTATCTCAATGCACGTAGCACGTTGCGCACTTTGTTGGATATGAAGGTGATTCCGATCATCAATGAAAACGACACTGTGGTTACCGACGAAATTCGTTTTGGTGATAATGATACCTTGGCTTCACTGGTGGCAAATTTGATTGAAGCTGATGCGTTGGTTATTTTAACTGATCAGCAAGGCTTGTATTCTGCCGATCCACGCAAAGACCCTGCTGCGACTTTTATTCAACACGCGACAGCAGGTGACTTGGCTTTAGAGCAAATGGCTGGTGGCGCAGGCAGTAGCGTTGGTACTGGCGGCATGCTTACCAAGATACTAGCCGCAAAGCGTGCCGCACGCAGTGGCGCACATACGGTGATTGCATCGGGGCGTGAAGTTGACGTATTAGTCCGTTTAAGTGCTGGTGAGGCGATTGGTACGCATCTACAAGCGACACAAATGAAAACAGCCGCTCGTAAACAGTGGCTTGCAGATCATTTACGCATGACAGGTAAATTAGTGCTAGATGCTGGTGCTGTCAAAGTGTTGAAATCTGAAGGTAAAAGCTTACTGCCGATAGGCGTAACTGCAGTAGAGGGTTATTTTGAGCGTGGTGATGTGGTCGCTTGTGTCGATGCGCAAGGTGCGGAAATAGCGCGTGGCTTGGTGAATTATTCGGCGAGTGAGGCGACAAGAATTATGCGCAAACCTAGCCACGAGATTGAGGCCATATTAGGTTACATGGATGAGGCGGAATTAATCCACCGTGATAGTTTAGTTTTATTGTAAAACAATTGCTGTAAAGGGAAAAATATGGCAAACACCAAACCATTAGTAGCGATCATCATGGGTTCAGATAGCGATTGGCCTGTCATGAAAAATGCAGCACAAATGTTGGCCGACTTTGGTGTGGCTTATGAAGCTAAAGTCGTTTCAGCACACCGTACTCCTGACTTAATGTTTCAATTTGCCGAGACTGCGGCAGTAAATGGCATTCAAGTCATTATTGCAGGTGCGGGCGGTGCCGCACATTTGCCAGGTATGGTGGCGGCTAAAACGACCCTGCCAGTATTAGGTGTGCCAGTGCCTTCTAAGCACTTGCAAGGGCAGGACTCATTGCTATCAATCGTGCAAATGCCAAAAGGTATTCCAGTGGCTACTTTTGCGATTGGTGATGCTGGTGCTGCAAATGCAGGCTTATTTGCGGTGGCTATACTTGCTAATCATGATGTGGATTTAGCAAATAAACTTGCTGATTTTCGTAAAAAACAAGCAGAAAAAGTACACAACATGGTGTTGAGTGATCAACCTTGAAGTTGGTAGATATGATTAGTTGATCATCGTTAGTAAAAAACTTAAATTTAATAACAGTTAATATATGAACCAAAACTTAGAACAACCCTCGGTAATTTTGCCACCAGCAATGCTGGGTATGCTAGGCGGCGGCCAGTTGGGCCGTTTTTTTGTGATTGCCGCCCATGAAATGGGCTATAAAGTCACCGTATTAGACCCAGATGAAAATAGCCCTGCAGGTAAAATTGCTGATCTACATATTTGTGCAAAATATGACGATGCTGCCGCACTAAAGCAAATGGCGGAGGGCTGTGAAGCCGTCACTACTGAATTTGAAAATGTACCAGCAGCAACATTAGAAACTTTGGCTAAAGGCACAACGGTACGCCCGTCGGCGCAAAGTGTTGCCATTGCACAGCATCGCGTAAGTGAAAAAAACTTTTTAAAACAAGCCGGCTTGCCTGTAGCACCCTATGCGGTGATTAACACTGAAGCCGATTTGCCTTTAGGTGATAGTGATATTTACCCGGCAATTCTTAAAGTCGCCAGATTTGGTTATGACGGTAAAGGTCAGGCGCGCGTGGCTAATTTAACTGAGGCCAAACAAGCATTTGCTGAATTTTCTCAGGAAGAATGCGTGCTGGAAAAAATGCTGAAACTCGATTATGAAGTTTCAGTGGTGTTGGCACGGGGTGTGAATGGTCATGTAGTTGCATTCCCAACAACAGAAAATAGTCATCTTAACGGTATCTTGGATGTTTCTATTGTGCCGGCTCGAGGTAGTGATGCTGTGAGCCATCAAGCGCAAAAGCTCGCTATTAGTGTGGCGGAGAAGTTGGAATATACCGGTGTATTAGGTGTGGAGTTTTTTGTCTGCAATGGCGAGTTGCTGGTGAATGAAATTGCGCCGCGCCCGCATAATTCTGGACATTATACGATAGACGCTTGCATCACCAATCAATTTGAACAGCAAGTGCGCGTTATGACAGGCTTGCCGTTGGGTAGTAGTCGTCAGCATAGCCCTGCCGTAATGGTGAATCTGTTGGGCGATATTTGGCCCGATAACGGCGCGTTGCAGGCTGAACCAGCGTGGCAGCTTGCATTGAGTAATCCGCAACTTAAATTGCATTTGTACGGCAAACAAGCGGCGCGAGCAGGCAGGAAAATGGGGCATTACACTATCGTTAACATCAGTCGCGATGAGGCAATCAAGCAGGCAATGCAGGTGCGGTCGGACTTGAATATAGGCAACATTAAAACCTAATAGAAAATCTGGTTTTAAGAAGACAGTCTGCATGTGTGGAATTTGAATAACAGCAGCAATAAAAAAGCCGAATATAAATTCGGCTTTTTTATTGCTATGTAAGCAAAACGCTATCTAAACAACAATTAAGCCATTGCCTTAATCGCTGCGTTTAAACGGCTTTTATGACGTGATGCTTTGTTTTTGTGAATGATTTGTTTGTCCGCAATGCGGTCAATGATGCTTACGTTTTCACTGTAAGCAGCAGTAGCTGCTGCTTTGTCGCCAGCTTCTACAGCTTTAATAATTTTTTTAATTGCTGTACGCAAAGTAGAGCGCAAACTTGCATTGTGAGCACGTTGCTTAACTGCTTGACGAGCACGTTTTCTTGCCTGTGCGGTATTTGCCATCTGTTTTTTCCTAAAAGTTGCCTAAAAGCTATTCAAAATACTAAGCCCGCTATACTAACTATTTTATAAAACTATTGCAAGTTAAAATAACGCAAATATCATCAGCAATTGCTACGTGATGACACGTGGCATGTTAAAATCACGCAAAATATTTTTAACACTCTGCTTTCCTTCATTCACACACATTATAACGATAAAGCATGAATTTACTCAAAGCGCTGGCTAAAGTCGGCAGTATGACTTTTGTGTCGCGTATTTTAGGCTTTGTACGCGACACATTGATCGCGCGCGTGTTCGGTGCCGGCATGTTGAGCGATGCGTTTATTGTAGCGTTTAAAATCCCAAACTTGTTGCGTCGAGTTTCAGCCGAGGGTGCATTTAGTCAGGCGTTTGTACCTATTTTGGGTGAGTATAAGAGTCAGCGTAGTTTTGATGATACGCATGCCCTGATCAACCGCGTCGCTTCCTGGATGGGTATCATTTTAGTCGTAGTCACTTTGTTGGGCATGTTGGCCGCACCTTGGATTGTGACTTTAATTGCCCCGGGCTTTAGGACTGATGCTGTGAAAATGCAGCTGACGGTTGAATTGCTCCGTATTACGTTCCCCTATATTTTCTTTATCTCGCTGGTTTCGATGGCGGGCGGGGTGCTCAACACCTATAACAAGTTTGGCATTCCTGCGTTTACCCCGGTGTGGCTCAATGTCTCGATGATCGCTTCTGTATTATTTTTTGCAGATTATTTTGATGAGCCGATTAAAGTGTTGGCGTGGGCAGTGTTTGTCGGCGGTTTTTTACAGCTCGCTTTTCAGGTACCATTCTTAAGGCAAATTGGCTTACTGCCCAAGTTTGACTTTAAGCGTGATGATGAAGGCGTATGGCGTATATTAAAATTGATGGGACCCGCTGTACTCGGTGTGTCGGTAGCGCAGATATCATTGATTCTTAACACAATATTCGCTTCATTTTTAATAACAGGTAGTGTGAGCTGGCTGTATTATGCTGATCGTTTGATGGAGTTTCCTACCGGGGTGCTAGGCGTGGCGTTAGGGACTATTTTGCTACCAAGTTTATCCAAGGCTTATGCAGGTAAAGACGATGGTGAGTACTCACAACTGTTGGATTGGGGATTACGCCTAACGTTTATTTTGGCGGCACCTGCGGCGGTGGCGTTAGCTGTGCTGGCAACGCCTTTGGTGACGGCGTTGTTTTATTATGGAAAGTTCACGCCTTTGGACGTTGCCATGACGCAGCAAGCCTTGATTGCTTATAGTATCGGTTTGCTCGGGTTGATTCTGGTTAAAATTTTAGCCCCTGGTTTTTACGCACGGCAAAACATTAAAACCCCCGTTAAAATCGCAATATTCACGCTAGTGATGACACAGGTGATGAACGTGCTGTTTGTGTTTGTTTTAGATTTACGTCATGTAGGCTTGGCATTGGCAATTGGCTTAGGTGCGTGTCTTAATGCCGGGCTACTTTACTATCATTTGCGACAAGCTGGTATTTTTAAGCCGCAATCAGGGTGGATGCTATTTTTACTTAAACTATTGGTAGCGCTTGTTGTGATGGGCGGCGTGCTCTTCTTGGCGATGGGCGATGCAAAAGCTTGGCTGGAATTTACTTTAATCAAACGTTTAATGTATATGAGCGGCTTGGTGGCGTTAGGTGCTGTCAGTTATTTTTCTACGTTGATGCTGTTGGGTTTTAGACCGCGCGATTATATACGTCGGGTGAATCGTTAAATGCAGGTGTTCAGGCATATTCAAGATGGCTTGCAGCCGCCATGCGCATTAGCGATAGGTAATTTTGATGGTATGCATTTAGGGCATCAAGCCTTGATCAATCAATTGATACAAACTGCAGAGGCACTTAATTTAACTGCAGCTGTGATGACATTTGAACCGCATCCACGTGAGTTTTTTACGCCAGAGTGTGCGCCGGCCAGGTTATGTTCCTTGCGTGAGAAACTGGAGTATTTTGCAAAAGCCGGTGTTGAGCGCGTGTATGTGTGCCGCTTTAATCGGCGTTTTGCTAAAGTGACGGCGGGAGAATTTATGCAGACTATTTTGCGTGAGTCTTTGCATGCCGAAGCGATTTTAGTCGGTGAGGATTTTCGCTTTGGGGCGATGCGTGCGGGTTCTGTTGTTGATTTTATGGAAAAGAAGTTTAATTTAATTAGTTTGCCGCAGGTGAGCTTGGCTAATGCGCGCGTATCTAGTACGCGTGTACGTTTAGCCTTGGCTACTGGAGATTTGCAAGAGGCAACATTGCTACTGGGCAGACCATATAGCGTAAGCGGCAAGGTGGTACACGGTGCAAAGCGCGGACGGCAACTTGGTTTTCCTACCGCTAATGTACATATGCGTCACGAGCGACCTGCACTCACTGGTGTATATGCAGTAAAATTAGACGGTTTGAATGCGGTGGCAAATTTAGGGGTACGCCCAACAATTGCGGGTGTGCCTAAGCTGTCATTAGAAGTACATGTGCTGGATTTTAATGAAGACTTGTATGGCAAGCATGTGCATGTGGAATTTTTGCACAAAATACGTGATGAAATGAAGTTTGAAAGTTTAGAGGCGTTGAAAGCGCAAATTGCGGCTGATGTAGTCGTTGCGCGGGATTTTTTTAATACCGTCATCCCCGCCTAGGTGGAAAAGACGAAGATAAATAGTGAGATTTTTGAATGACCGAAGCAAATAAAGATTCAAAATACAAATTAAACCTGCCTGAAACTACGTTTCCTATGCGGGGCGACCTAGCTAAGCGTGAGCCTGCATGGTTAAAACAATGGACAGATGCGCAGCTTTACCAGCGTATTCGCGCCTCACGAAAAGGTGCTAAGAAATTTATACTGCATGATGGGCCTCCGTATGCCAATGGCGATATTCACATCGGCCATGCGGTGAATAAAATTTTAAAAGATATTATTGTTAAGTCAAAAACCATGTCTGGTTTTGATGCGCCTTATGTACCTGGCTGGGATTGCCACGGTTTGCCAATTGAGTTAGTCGTAGAAAAAAATCACGGTAAAAATATAGATCCCGCTAAGTTTCGTGAACTTTGCCGCGAATATGCCAAAGAACAAGTTGAGCGCCAGAAAAAAGACTTCATTCGTTTAGGGGTGTTGGGCGATTGGGATCACCCATATTTGACGATGGATTTTAAAACCGAAGCCGACATCATGCGTGCTTTGGGCGATATTTATAAAAACGGTTATTTGTATCAGGGCAGCAAGCCGGTGCATTGGTGTGTCGATTGTGGATCAGCATTGGCTGAGGCCGAGGTGGAGTATGAAGATGTGAACTCGCCCGCGATTGATGTGGGTTTTAAGGTGGTTGATAACGCGGTTTTAAGCAAAGCGTTTGGCTTGCCTGAAACAATTCAAGGTGATGCCTATGCCGTGATTTGGACAACAACACCATGGACCTTGCCAGCCAATCAGGCGGTGAGCGTGCATCCAGAATTTGATTATGATTTGATTCAGACCAGCAAAGGCTTGCTGGTACTTGTTCATGAGTTGGCTGCAAGTACGCTGGCACGCTATGGTGAAGAACATTATCAAGTCATCGCTTCATGTAAAGGCTTAGCATTAAAAGATTTGCAACTTAAACATCCATTCGATAACCGTCACGTGCCAATCATCTGTGGTGATCATGTCACAACAGATGCCGGTACTGGCTTGGTGCATACGGCCGCAGCGCATGGTAACGACGACTGGCTAGTCATGCGCGCTAACTTTCCTAATGAAAAACCAAGAATTCTAATGGGTGGTGACGGTAAGTTCTTTAATAGTGAATTGGTAGAGTTTGAAGCGATTCGCGGTTTAGACAGAAAAGATGCCAATAAGGTGATTTTAGCTGCCATGACAGAAAGTGGTGCTTTGCTCGCAAGTGCGCGCTTGAATCATAGCTTCCCACATTGTTGGCGCCATAAAACGCCATTGATGCAGTTGGCTACCCATCAGTGGTTCATTGGTATGGAAAATAAGGGGCTAGGGGCTAGGAATCAGGGGCTAAAGCTTCGTGATGCCGCGAATAAATCGGTCGATAGCACTGATTTTTTTCCAGCTTGGGGTCGTGCGCGTTTAGAAGCGATGATTAAAAATCGTCCTGACTGGTGTGTGTCACGCCAACGTAACTGGGGCGTGCCCATGCCTTTCTTCGTGCATAAAGAAACAGGTGAGCCGCATCCGCAAACGATGGCATTGTTAGAGCGCGCAGCTTTATTGGTAGAAGCGCAAGGCGTTGAAGCCTGGTTTAGTTTAGATGGTGATGCTTATTTAGCGCAATATGCACCAGAAAATGCGGATGATTACAAAAAGGTGACCTACACGCTAGATGTTTGGTTTGATTCTGGCGCAACGCATGCGGCCGTGCTCAAGCGTCGCCCTGAATTACAGTTTCCAGCAGATTTGTATTTGGAAGGTTCTGATCAGCATCGTGGCTGGTTTCAATCAAGCTTATTAACAGGCTGTGCGATTGATGGACGTGCGCCTTACGAGGCCTTGCTCACACATGGTTTTGTGGTGGATGGCTCAGGTCACAAAATGAGTAAGTCTAAAGGTAATGTCGTTGCGCCGCAAAAGGTGATGGATACCTACGGTGCGGATATTTTACGCCTTTGGACAGCATCAACCGATTACTCAGGTGAACTGACGATCTCAGATGAAATTTTAAAACGCGTTGCTGAAAGTTATCGACGTATTCGCAACACATGCAAGTTTTTATTAGCGAATATCGCAGATTTTGATGCAAATGAAGATTTGCTGCCAGTGAACGAATGGCTAGAAATTGACCGGTATGCGTTGTACTTGACTGAAAAACTGCAAACAGAAGTCTTGGCAGATTACGACCGTTATGAATTTCATTTGTCCGTGCAGAAATTTGTGAGCTTTTGTTCAGAAGATTTAGGTGGGTTTTATCTGGATGTTCTTAAAGACCGGCTTTATACCGCAGGCGAAACCTCGCATGCACGCCGTGCAGCGCAAAGTGCGTTGCACCATATTACGCACACCATGATGCGCTTAATGGCGCCAATTTTGAGCTTTACCGCGAATGAGATATGGCAAACACTGGCGCTTGATGCAGATAAAACGGTGTTTGAGGATGTTTGGTATGCGTTGCCCAAGCATGGCCTGACTGGTGCAGATATTCAATCATGGCAGACAGTTTTAGAAGTACGTGCGCTGGCGAATAAAGCCATCGAAGAAAAACGTGCAACAGGTTTGATTGGGTCATCATTGCAATCCGAGCTGGATATTTATGCCGAAGGTGCTGTATTTGAGGCGTTAAATGGTTTAGGTAATGATTTACGTTTTGTACTCATTACATCGCGCGCCACGTTGCATCAACGTGCGGGTAGCCTAGACATACAAGTAGCGCCAAGTGCCCACGTTAAATGTGACCGTTGCTGGCATTATCGTGCCGATGTGGGCGCCGATGCTGAGCATGCACATATTTGCGGACGTTGCGTCAGTAACTTGTTTGGCAAAGGCGAGGCGCGCTCACATGCGTAAATGGTTTTTTATTAGTGCCGTGATCGTCGCCTTTGATTTATATACCAAACACTTGGTGCAAAATGCTTTTGTGTATGGCGAGCACTTAACTGTGACGCGTTTTTTTGATTTAGTGCGTTATCACAATGAAGGTGCGGCTTTTAGCTTTCTAGCCAATGCTGGCGGTTGGCAAAAGTGGCTTTTTACGGCGATTACAAGTGTCGCGGTGATTGTGATTACTTACCTGCTTAAAAAACATCATCAAGAACAGCTGTTTAGTCTAGCTTTGGCGTTAGTGTTGGGTGGTGCCATCGGCAATTTGTATGACAGGGTAACCTTGGGTTATGTGGTTGATTTTCTTTTTTTCCATATTAATGATTTATATTGGCCTGCGTTCAACGTGGCCGACAGTGCAATTTGTGTTGGCGTGGGTTTGTTGTTGTTGGATAGTTTTAAAAAACCAAACAAATAGCAAAAGTCGGCAGTCATCCATGCCAAGCTAGAAGAAACACATAGAAGGCAACGTTGCTTGAGCTCGGCGTGGTAACGTGGCTGTAACAGTGAAGCCAAATCGTGCTACGAGTAGCACTTTAGAGATGATTCAATAAACCTAGCTAGTTAATGCTAGGATTTAGGCTGGGTTTTTTTCCTAGTTTTCTTTGTAAGGTACGTCTGTGCATGTTCAGGCTGCGTGCGGTGGCTGAGATGTTGCCGTCATTCTCTGACAATATACGTTGAATATGCTCCCATTCTAAGCGGTCAATAGAGAGTGGACTGTGAGATAGCTCTACTTCAGCATTACCAGATAGTTTTTCAAAAGCAGCAACAATTTCATCCGCATCTACAGGTTTAGCTAGGTAATGCGTTGCCCCAAGTTTAATGGCTTCAACCGCTGTAGTAATGCTGGCATAACCCGTGAGCACCACAATGCTGGTACCGGCATTCAGGCTTGCAAGCTGTCGAACGAGTACCAAGCCAGAGTTACCAGACATTTTAAGGTCAACTACGGCAAATTCCGGCGCATCTATCTTAGCAAGCTCAAATGCGGTTTCTGCACTACTCGCAGTGGAAACTAAAAAGCCGCGCTTGCTCATTGCAGGTGCAAGCACACTTAAAAACTCAGCATCATCATCTACTAATAGTAATGTTGGTTTTTCATCTGAAATAATTGTACTCATGCACTCATACCTTTAATTTTTTTAATGGTAACGTTACGGTGGCTAGTACGCCCCCATCTATGTGGTTGCTGAGGCTAAGCTCACCTTCATAGCGAGCGAGCGTGGTGTGTGTTAAATATACGCCTAGCCCCATGCCTTTTTCAATTTTTGAAGTGAAAAATGGCTTGCCTAAATGCTTTGCAATATCCTCTGTGATCCCCGAACCAAAATCACGGATATTGATTGTTAGCACAGTTTCATCCCACGCGGCATCAAACATTATCCGTTCTGGAGAGGCGTCTGCTGCATTGTCCAGCAGATTTTGAATCGCCTGCGTGAGGGTTTTATCGGTAAAGATTAACGGATTGTAAGTGTTTTCACTCATTGTCATAACCAGTTCAGTGACTGGTCGCGTATCGCGCCAACGCTGAATAGCTTCTTGTAGATACTCACGTAACACCATGCCATGCCCAGCATCAGCACGACCTTTGCCAGCATCCCGTGTGATGGAGGATAAAATCTCTTTGCAACGTAAAATCTGCCTAACCATGATGTCTAATTGTTGTAACTGTTCAGGTTGGTCGGCTAAATCGTGTGCAAGTTCTTTGCTGACTACTGCCATGGTGGCAAGTGGCGTACCTAGCTCGTGTGCGGCGCTGGTAGCAAGCGTACCTAATGCCAGCATGCGTTCACTGTTAAGTGATTTTTCACGGATTGTGGCTAACATGCGATCGTAATCACGCAAACTTTGCCCAATACGCGTAATAAAAAACGCAATGATGCCTGCGCTCACGATAAAGCCAAACCACATGCCGACCAAGTGAATGTCGAGTGTTTTTCCTGCTAGATCATGCATGTGCAAATGTGATAGCGGCACATAATAAAACACTAAAGCAGAATAACAAGCCACAGCAATAGCTGTGAGTAGCCATGCATACTCACGCTTTAATGCAACGGCTGCTACGGTGAGGGGTAATAAGTACATCCAAACCAAAGGGTTGCTATAACCACCAGTAAAGTAAAACAGAATTGTAAGCGCGGTTAAGTCACCCAAAAGCTGCAATAGCAACTCTATGTCATTGACATTGCTACTTTTTTTTAAACGTAGCATGGTTATTAAATTAAGTAGCAGCATGCCACCTACGGCAAAACTAATAGGCAATTTAGGTAATGGGATATGTAGGTAAAACAGCGCCAAAGTGGCGGCAAGCATGAACGTGATCATTACGCTACGCAGTAGAAACAGACGTTTTAAGTTTCTGCGTGATGGATTTTCAAGCGCAAAGTGGCTTAGAGGGTTAACTGATAGTGGATGCGCGTACGTTGCCATAATCGACATTATATAGAGGATTGCTAAACTTAGAATGTGACATATCGTCGCGCGACATTCAGCCTTACGTCAGCAGAGCGCAGCGGCGTTTTTTTAAGTCAAACCAAGTTGCGGCAAGCTGTCACGCGTCAATTTACCGCGTGACATCATGTCACTTCCGCGTTAAAAAATATCGTTTTATTATTCGCCCGGAAGTAAATCTAATACTACTTTTTAAGGGGAGTAAAAATGAGACAAAATAAAGGAGATGGCGATGTTTGACTATCCTATTTTTGAAATGCCGTTTATTGGGCATCGGTTGCTATTTGCATTTGATGCGATTTTGCATGTGTTTATCTCGCATGGTGCTGCAGTAGGCGGCAGTATTATTTTGGCACTCACTCAGTGGCTGGCCATTAAAAATAATGACCACAAACTTGATGCGCTTTCTTACAAAATTTTATTTACGTTTTTTATTTTAGCCACAGCCGTAGGTGCTTTAACGGGTATCGGTATTTGGATACACATCAATATCATTAACCCAGCCGCGATTGGTGCGCTACTTCGCGTGTTTTTCTGGAAGTGGTTTATTGAGTGGATTGTCTTTAATGCAGAAATGATTCTCTTGCTATGGTTATTCCTGATTTGGAAAAAACACCCGCTCGGCACACCTGGCAAACAAAAAGTTTATAAATTGGTGGTTTCTTATGCGGTAGCTTCATGGCTCACCATGGCGATTATCACCGCGATTTTGGGCTTTATGATGACGCCTGGTAACTGGTTAAAATCCTACTTTCCAGCCGAGCCAGATTACGTGGCCGCTTTATTTAATCCGTCTTGGATTCCATCTTTGGGCTTTCGCACGTTTTGGTCAATTGCCTGGGCGGCTGCTATGGCGATGTTGCTCACTTGGTTTTTTACCAAAAAAGATTTGGAATTACGTCAAAAAGCCATGCGTTTATATGGCACGGTGTTGTTGGTATGTATTCCGTTTTTTGTGTTATTTGGTGCTTGGTACTACGCGCAATTTCCACAGGCCGCCAAAGACTTATTCTGGATGGGGGCAATTACACGCCGCCTAGCAGCACATCCTGAATATGCCACATACTTAATCTCAGGCTTGGCAGGCATGGTGTTAATTGGTGCGGTGTCAATCTATACCAAACCAAAACATGCGCCTGTGTTTTTGGCAGTCATTATGTTGATAGGCTCAATGGGCTTAATTGGTGAATTTGAGCGCGTGCGTGAGTTTGTGCGTAAGCCTTACATTATTTACGACTATATGTACGCCAATGGCGTGCGCGTGGCAGATGTGCCTTACCTCAACAAAACAGGCTATCTCAAACACGCAGCTTTTGTACCGCCAGAGTTCCGAGAAGTGACCGAGCAAAATAAATTGGTTGCAGGTAAATATCTATATCAAATGCAATGCCGTTATTGCCACACCACTAATGGTATTAACTCAATGAAAATGCGCACCATAGGTATGAGCGAGGAGGCAATTTATATACGTATTGGCTCACTAAACTCACCCGCCACGCCGTTTATGCCGCCATTTACAGGCACAGATGCAGAGCGCAAAGCGCTGGCAGCGTTTTTAGCTTCGTTAGCGACGCACGACCAACCTGCGCTTGCTTATCAAAAACAATTAGATGAGGTGACAAAATGAGCGATTTTAGAATCATTCCTGGCGACATTCCGTTGCCATTGCCCACTATGGGCTTGGAATTTATGGAGCCATTTTTCCACGGTCTTTTGATTGTGGCGTGGGTGGTGCATATTTTATTTATTAACGTGTTATTAGGCGCATCACTGGCCTCGGTGTATTTCAACAGCAAAGGCCATAAAGAGAAAAACCCCATTTTTGACCGTGTGGCTTACCTGCTCACCACGCCCGTGACCATTTCAGAAAACATGGGCGCGTTGTGGGGTGTAGCACCATTATTGCTGGTGAGTATTTTACTGACGCCGCTGTTTTACTCGTCATCGATTATGATTTCTCCGCACTGGCTGCATATCATCTACGGTAACGTGGTGGCGTTTTTGCTTTCGTATTTGTACAAATACACTTGGCATACATTAGAGCATCGCAAAACCTTACACATTTTTATTGGTACGGTCGGCGTAGCTTTGTTCTACACCTTGCCATTAGCCTTTATGGCAAACGTACAACTTGCCATGACGCCTAGTACTTGGACCTACACCACACACTTTTGGGATGCATTGTTACGTGCAGATACGTTCTTTCGTTTAGTACATTTTTACTTAGCCACGTTTGCAGTCACAGGTGTGTTTATGCTGGTGTATGGCATGTATAAACGCAAAAGTGACGACGCAGAAGACCACGAAGCAGGGGTGGTGCTTACACGCACAGGTAAAACATGGTTCATTATCCCAACAGTGCTCAACTTCTTTGTTGGCCCACTGGTGCTGTTTAGCTTTCCTGATTACGGAATAGAGGCATTTTTTGAAAATGGCTATTTCTGGGGGATTATTCTTACCGTTGCACTCGCACTGTTTGCACTATATCAACTATTGAAAGACTTTTTCAATGATGACCTACCTGCAAAACGCGTGTGGACGGTGGTTGCAGTAATGATTGTGGCTATTATTTCAATGGCAAGCTTACGCCATGGTATGCGTATGGGCCTAGTTAAACCAGTGTTAGATGCCTCACATGCAAAAACTGAGCTGTTTCAAAAAGAGTCAATGATTGCCTTTGAAGAAGCTAAAAATGCGCCAGTAGCGCCTGTAATCACGCAAGCAGACGTACAACCAGGGCAAGTCCTAGCTGAAAAACATGGCTGCCTAGCTTGCCATAATGTGGACATCAAAGTAGTCGGCCCATCCTATAAAGAAGTGGCGACTAAAGGCTATACCGCCGACCAAATAGTGGAACTGGTGAAAAATCCAAAACCAGAAAATTGGCCAGGTTACATGCCCATGCCACCGATGCCACAAGTACCTGATGAAGACATCAAGCAGATTGCTGAATGGATAAATAGCTTGAAATAACGTCTTTTTTATAAAAACTTACCTCCCCTTGCCCCAATGTTTTTTGTTGGGGCTTTTTTTGCTACAAACACCTAAACTTGGCGACATGGCTCGGTAATTACATTATATTTTTTATAGCTCAAACCAGCTAGCAGGCATACAATATGGCCATTATTACTAATCAACAAGGGAGTGTTCTGATGAACAGAAGAGAGTTGTTATTGAGCGGTGTTGCGCTTGCCAGCGCAGCAATTGTTGGCAAAGTGCAAGCGGCAGACGGACACGAACATCATCACCAACACGGTGGTGCCGTGAATACTGACTTAACTGCAGCTACATCGGATTGCATACAAAAAGGACAAGTTTGCCTGAGCCACTGCCTGACTTTGCTAGGGCAGGGCGACAAAGAGATGGCCGCCTGCGCACAAAGCGTAAATCAAATGCTGGCGGTATGTAGCGCATTGCAACAACTGGCCAGCCAAGAGTCACATTATTTAAAAAGTCAGGCCAAAATTGCCATGGATATTTGCAAAGAGTGTGAAGATGAATGTAAAAAACATGCGGATAAACATGATGCCTGTAAAGCGTGTATGGATAGTTGCGCTGCTTGTTATAAAGAATGTAAGAAAATAGCAGCTTAAATTACACATTCATAACAATATGAGTGAGAGTAAAAAAGGACCAGCTGGTCCTTTTTTGTTATTGATTCGTTAATAAGTGATTTAAAATCAAACAGATGCGACAATATGTCACATTCCTTTCCTTTATCTTTAAGTCTAAAATGGCCCAAAATTAAAAAAGGGGTATTAGGGATGGTTAAGAAAATAGCTTTGTTTTTAGTGTTGGTTGGCAATAGCGGTATGTTGATGGCAGAGGTAGGGGAAGAAAGCTCAAATGCACAGGCACAACAAACTTCATATACAGAAAGAAAAACTGTAGAAACTAATTTATCTGAATCAGAAGTGTCTGAATCAGATGGCTTGAGTCTTAAGGGGATATCAATTTTGGGTAACGCTGATTTAATCGAGGAAGCTCGAGAAAAATCCGTGCTAGGTGGGGTAAGTTTAGATAAACCAATGGCAGGTTCGGTACTATACCGTGAAGAATTAGAGCTGATTAAATCAGTCAACTCATTAACTGACTTACTTACTAGAGTGCCTGGCGTTTCAAAAACCCGCAATATGCGTATTGCCGATGGCGGTAAAAACTATACCGATAACCGCGTAAATGGTATGCGTGTAAGCCGTACCGGTGTTGTTGGTTTTGTTGATGAAACCAATACAGCCGATATTGATCGCATTGAATTTATCAATGGTCCAGGATCTGTATTACAAAGTAGTTACGCCATTGGCGGTACGATTAACGTTATTACAAAAACGCCCCCTGAAACGCCGGAGTTAAGAGTGTCGCAAGAGTTCGGCGGACATGATCTTTATCGCACAGAAGTGGTGGGTGGCGCCAAGCTCAGTAATGGTTTTGGTTTTACAGGAAATGTCAGCATAAAACGCGATAAAGGCTGGCGCGACCGCTCTAGTGATGACAAAGATGCCTTTAGTTTTAGCTTGGCCGGCCAACCTACAGAACGTAGCAATTTAATGTTTAGGCTAGAGTACATTGATGATGACGCGCTTTATCCAGGTACGTTGACAGAAGCGCAATGGAAAAAAGATTGGCGTCAGGCGCAACCTGGCGTTTACGGACGTGGACAAACAACCTATTTAACACCTTCATTACATTTTAAGCAGGTATTGGGAGAAAGTGGAGAGATCACGCTAGGCTTGTCGCAACGTAAGCAATCTGATACCACCTTTGGCAATACCAGCACATTTATCGCTTTTGCAAATTCCATTAGTGTGTCTGAAGAAACAGATACCAGCTTTCAAGCGATTTATAGACAAGATTTTGATTTAGCTAAATCTAGGCTTTATGTCGGTTTTGAGATGATTCGTGGTGAAACGGATAGCAAGCAATATAACAATGTTTACAGCATTGCACTTGCGCTGTTAGGAAATTTTAAAAAAGGGGCATTAAGTACATCAGGCTATAACACCACAACAGATACGCATGAGTCACCTTTTGTTAATTATGAATTTTCACCTTTAGATAAATTGAGGATTCATGCAGGTTTGCGCGCAGATCACATCCGTTTTTCTGTGGATGATAAAACCGCCGCCAATAAAGATGGCAAGGCTTCCTTTAGCAAAGTTGTACCAAAAATTGGCGCAACGTTTGAGCTAGACCCCAATAATTTGATTTGGACAAGTTATGCCGAAGGCTTTTTAGCGCCAGCAGTCAATACCTTATTGGGCAGTGGCGATATTGGCTGTAAAACAGCCGGATGTGCCGGCGGAAAAAGAGGCTATGTGCCGGCTGCCAATTTAAATCCAGAAGCTATGAAAACTTACGAGCTAGGGTTTCGTGGTTATTTGAACAATGCTAAGTTACGTTACGATGTTACCTTGTACAAAACAAATATTATTGACATGGTGCTGCAGCGTGACTGTACTGCGGCAGAAAAACTAGGCCCTAATGGGTGTTACCGCATGAATGTAAATGGTGAGGTTTCTGCAAAAGGGATTGAAACTGGCTTGTCATACGCCGCGACTTCATGGCTAGATGTGGGGGTTTCACATACACTCGCTTATACCTCTTATGAAAAATATAAGTCTGGCACTGTTAATTACACGGGTAATTCATACAACTCTACGCCTAAGCATCATTTGAATGCACGTTTGTTATTTAAACCAGCCCCAGGCTGGCGCTCTGAACTAGAGATGGATGTAGAAAGTAAATACTATCTTGATAGTGCTAATACAGAAACTTACGACAGACCTAATCTGTACAATCTACGCACCAGTTACACGGCACCTGCAGAGCAATGGTCAGCTTGGCTGCATGTGCTTAATCTTACAGACGTGAAGTATGGACATCGATTGTCGCTTTCAGGAACGACTCGTCAATATACCAGTGGTTACATGCCGTTGACTTTGCGCGCTGGCGTTGCTTATAACTTCTAGACGGTTTTTTAAAATAGTGTTGCTTGCTTAGCCTGTTAAATGATACGGCTTAGCAGGCAGACTGCACTAAGAATGATAGCGTTTAGGATGGTTTAAAATGGCGTGTTTGAAAAACTGGTTAGCATGTTTGACATTAGGTATGTTGGCTTTTTCAGCACGCGCTACTGATCACGAAAAATTACTACCTGCGCAAATTGTATTGCCTGATATTTCCGTGAATGCAAAAAAAGATGCATTGTCAGATCAACGTATTTCAAATACGCAAAAGCAAGTGTTTGATCGCAAAGAGATTGAGAACTTAGGGGTTATGACGATTGGTGAAGTATTAACTAAGTTACCTGGTATTGATGCTGGTTTAGCTAACGGCGATGGATCTCCCACACCAAGAGCGCGAGGGATGTCGCGGGATTCGGTTGATATTCGAGTGGATGGGGAGCGCCCAGCGGGAGGGTCACGTATTGTTTCAGGCGTGATCGGCCGCTTGCCTGTGGGCGATCTTGAGCGAGTCGAGATTCTACGAGGGTCTTCTGCTGAGTATGGTGGTTCAGCATCGGTCACGATAAATTTGGTCATGAAAAAAGCCCTGCCAAAAAAATCAACCGCAGTGAAAGCTGCACTTGGCCTTAATGACACCACGCCCACGGGGCAATTTACCTTAACGCAAACGGGCGGTGAAGGCGGTTTTTCTTGGTCATTACCTGTGACGCTGAACCTGCATCGCGCACCAAGCGAACGTAAAATCAACCGTGAAACTACGGTGGCTGGTATCAGGACTTTATGGGAGCAAGAGCGTGATGATGGCTTTCAGACTTTTCGGGAGTTTGTGATTACACCTCGGATGACTTGGAAAAGCGGTCGCGATAGTTTAACAATTTCACCATTATTATTTGATGGCTTACGCAGGCGTGAGAACGATACAAATTTATTTGCGTTTACCAACCCAGTTGATGGCACAGGTTTTATAAATGATGGCGAACGATCTAGCTATGAAAGAAATCATCGTCAACTAATGCGGCTTAGGGCAGAGGCTGAAAAGTATTTTAACGATGCGAAACTTTCAGGACGTGTTGCGTTGAATCATGGTGAAAACTCAGCAAATTTAGTGCGCAATTCATACGATGTGAGTCATGTGCTCACCAAGACTTTAGAACGCTCGAAGAATATTGAAAATGAGGTTAACACCGCCCTGCGATGGGATCAGCCTATTGACTTACATTTTTTATCGGCTGGTGCCGAGTATGTGCGCTTATCTCGACACGATAATCAGGATTTTGGCGGCAGTTTTGTTGCCAATAACCAGCATGAGGCTTCGCAAAGTGAGGGTGTTTTATGGTTGCAGGATGCATGGAGTCCAGAAGACGCCTTGACTCTGACCACAGGTCTGCGTGCTGAAAGTATGCGTATGAGTGCCGATGGTGTTTCGCAACAGCGCACAGGCTGGCTACCTTCGATTGCTGTGCGCTGGGAGCCTCTAGATAGCTGGGTGGTTCGGTCATCACTTGGTGCGGGGTTGAAAATGCCAAGGCTCGATGAAATTAGCAATGCAACCTCCCGCAGCATCGCAGTAAATACACCTGTTGAAGCCGACCGTCGTGGCAACCCTGATTTAAAGCCTGAGCGCAGTGTGAATTTTGAGGTGGTGCTTGAACGATATTTAGCAAAAGACGCTGGTTCGATAGGGGCTAATCTCTACGTGCGATCAACTCAAGACTTTACCGAGCGCCGTATTTTACAAGAAGGCGTGCGTTGGATTGATAGACCCTACAATGTGGGTGATGCCCTGCATTGGGGGGTGGAGTTTGACGGCAAAGTGAAAATGGATGATTTTGGGTGGAAAGGTGCAACGGTTAAAGCACATTTGACGCTGCCACGTGCACAAGTTAACGATAACTTTCTTGATATACGTCGGATGGCAAAAGATACACCACGGTATGTATTGTCTATGGGTTTAGATCAAAGCCTGCCAAAACTACGGTCTAGTTACGGTGTTTCTGTCCAACTGTCAGGAAGAAGCGAAACCGCAGTGCCGACAGAACAATACGGTTTTACTGAGTCACGGTTATTGCTAGATGCTTATTGGTTATACAAATTATCGCCACAGTTTAATTTACGCATATCAGGAAAAAATTTACTTGCATCCGATAACAACCGCAATAGTCAGTATATTTCAGGTGCCGATGCTTGGCTGTCGAATACCAATGATACGGGCTATCGCAATTTGCTGGTGACTTTAGAGGGGCGTTGGTAAATGAAGAATATCAATCAGATTAAATTTTCTTTAACGTGCCTCATACGATGGGTTGTTTGTGTGGTGATATTATTCTCGGCCAGCGTCGCTATGGCAGCGGATAAGGTGGCTTTGCTATCTACCAGCTTTGTACTTGAGCGCAAGTTCCAGCTGTTAGAACAGGCTGCCATAAAGCAAGGTATGGTGCTAGCCTGGGTGCAGGTAGATAAGGCAAGTGATGGTGACATTGCCAATGCGCTGAAGGGAGTAGGTTTAGTGATTATTGATGCTCCCAGAAGTGATGACCAAGCGGTGATAGAGCGCTTCGCAGGAAAGTTGTTGCGTAATCTAACGCTACCTACAACTAGCATCAACACCATGAGCCAGCCAAGAACCAAAGCGGTTAATCAAGATGCCGCGACATCGCAACGCCTGTTTGAATACTACATAGCTGGCACGCAGGCTAATCATGAAAGGTTGTTTCAGTATATTAAGGTGTTATTACATGGGGGTGATTTAACGCAAGTACCGCCACCGATTGCATTGCCCAATGGCGGCATTTATCACCCTGCTTACAAGCAAGTAGTGTTTGATAACTTGCCAGATTATTTAACGTGGTGGGAAAAGCACGCAGGTAAGAGCACTCAACAGCGCCCAATCATTGGCATGGAAACCTCGTCTAGTTACTTATCTGACGGGCAAGCCAGAATGTTGGATGAAACCATTGCCGCCTTAGAAAAAGCAGGGGCTGTGCCTATTGTGTTTTATCGCTCTACTCGCTTAGCTAGAGCGCAAGCGGCACAGGCTAATCAAGAAAGTCAAGCACGCACAACTGAACAAGTGGTCACGCAGACTGGCCGTCCAGCAACTGCCACAACCACTGCGACAGTAACAGGTCGACCCGTCAGAAATCAGCCAACAGAAGATAACCCGCTCGGCTTTCCTAACCCAAAAGAAACGCAAAAAGTGGAAGTTAATGAGCCGTTAATCACGCAAAATGGCAAAGTGATTTTAAATGTGTTGCTGGTGAATACCTTTTTAGGGGGCAACCCAGATAGGCGTAAAGCCTGGCATCAGGCCATGGGCATTCCCGTCATCAATATACTTTCTTACCGTAGTGGAACACGCGCGGATTACATGAAGGACAACGCAGGCGTGAGCAGTTTTATGCTGCCTTTTACGCTGACCACCTCAGAATATATTGGGATGCAAGACCCCGTTTTATTGATGGTGAAAGAAGACGGTGAGCTAGTGACGATTCCTGAGCAAATGGACATGTTAGTTGGTAAGGCGATTAACCTAGCCAAGTTGCAAACTTTGCCGAATGAACAAAAAAAAGTGGCGCTGTTGTTTTGGAATCACCCACCAGGTGAGAAAAATCAAGGGGCCTCTAATATGAATGTGCCACGTTCAATTGAACATTTGGTGAATCAATTACGCGCTGAAGGGTACGTATTTGATACGGTGGACGAGCAACGCATGATTGCCACAGTTGGGAAAATGTTAAGGCCAGCTTACCGTAAAGGCGGTTTGGTTGAGTTGATGCAAACGCCCCATTGGGATTTTTTACCCTTGGCAGAATACAAGCGCTGGTATGCCACTTTGCCTGAATCGGTGAGGCGTGATGTTGAAAAAAGCTGGGGCGCGCCAGAAAGTAGTGCATCTATTGCCACAAAGAATGGTGTCAAAGGTTTCGTGATTCCACGCATGAAGTTGGGTAATTTAGTGGTGATGCCGCAACCCTCACGTGGCGAAATGGCCTCGGACGAAAAAGAGAAAAAACTATTTCACGATACCAAAATGCCTTTGGGGCATAGCTACATGGCAGGTTATTTGTGGATACGCGAGCAGCTCAAAGCCGATGCGATTATTCACTTTGGTACACATGGCAGCCAAGAATGGTCGCCAGGTAAAGAGCGCGGCTTATGGGCGTTTGATTATCCAAACATTTTAGTGGGCAATGTGCCGATTATTTACCCCTACATTGTCGATAATATAGGCGAAGCTATTCACGTAAAGCGGCGTGGGCGAGGTGTGATTGTAAGCTACCAAACGCCAGCTTTTGCACCTGCGGGCTTGTCTGATGATTTTGTTCAAATAAATGATTTGATTCGTGAGTATCAATCGCTAGATCAAGGCTTAGTCAAAGATAACAACCGCAAGTTGATTGCTGAGCAAGCGGTAAAGATGAACATTCATAAAGATTTAAATATTCAGGCGGCTGATTTAGAACGTGATTTTGATAAACACCTGCGTGATATTGAAGATTATTTAGAAGAATTAGGTTCAGCCCAGCAGCCATTAGGCTTGCACACGATGGGCAAAGATGCCGAGCAAGCGCATTTGGTAAGCAATGTGATGCAAATGCTCGGTCAACCCTTATACGATGCGCTGGGCATTAAAAATGCAAAAGCGTTGTTTCGCGATGATTATCGCAATTTAGCGCAAACAGCACCATATCAATTTGTATTAAAAAATGTATTTTCAGACAAACCTCTCAGTGAGATTGAAGACGCAAAATTACGCACGCTCGCAGAAAAAGGGCGTAAGTTTTTGGTTGATTTACATGCCAATTGGGAAACCGAAGCGGTTAGTTTAGGCTTATCTGCACGCTGGATAGACCCCTCTTACGGCGGAGACCCCATTCGTAACCCAGATGCGCTACATACAGGGCGCAATATGTACGGGTTTGACCCCTCACGTGTGCCGACAAAAGCCGCTTATGAAGCGGGTAAGCAAGCGATGGAGCAACTGATTGTTTCGCATCAAGCAACGCATGGAAAATTTCCAGAGAAACTGGCCTTTACCATGTGGAGTACTGAAACTATGCGCCATTTAGGGATGCTTGAAGCCGAGATTATGTTTGCCATGGGCGTGCGCCCGCAGTGGGATGAAGGTGGGCGCGTAATCGGCATGGAGGTGATTCCACAAAAAGAGTTGGGTCGTCCGCGCATCGACACGGTGATTTCACTTACTGGGCTTTATCGTGACCAGTTTCCCAATGTGATGGAGCGCTTTAACGAGGCGATTGTGATGGTGGCCGCCATGGATGAGGAGGACAAATTTAATTTTGTGCGCGCCAATACCACACGCATTAAGGCGCAGTTAATAAAGCAAGGTATTGCGCCAGAGCAGGCTGAAGAATTTGCATTAACCCGTGTTTTTGGTAACGAAAGCGGTGATTACAGCACGCGGCTCACTAATGCATCGCTAGCTTCAGACCAATGGAGGGAGGGGGATGGTCAGTTAGAAAAACTTTATCTCGCGCGTATGTCTTGGGCTTACGGGCCAAATACGGCTAATTGGAGTAAGAAGTTAGCCGACCCTTCAGGGCAAGAAATCAACGCGTATGCGGAACATTTAAAAGGCACCAGTGCCGCTGTGTTTTCGCGCTCATCCAACTTGAAAGGTTTATTGGATACCGATCATCCCTTTGAGTTTTTAGGGGGTATTTCTATGGCAGTACGCTATTTAGACGGTAAAAGCCCGCAACTTTATATTTCTAACATGCGCGACCCCAAACAAGCCAAGTTAGAAACCGCCGAAAAATTCATGGCTAAAGAGTTGCGCGCGGTATATCAGCATCCGCACTGGATGGCTGAAATGCAAAAAGAAGGTTATTCAGGCACTTTGCAAATGCTCAATACCATCAATAATTTTTGGGGTTGGCAGGTGATGGATAGAAATATCGTACGCGATGATCAATGGCAAGAGTTTCACGAAACGTATGTGAAAGATCGCTACAAACTCGGTACACGGGAATGGTTTGAAAAATCCAACCCAACCGCATTGGCGCAAATTGCTGAGCGTATGCTAGAGGCCATTCGTAAAGATTACTGGAAAGCCGATGAACAGACCAAACGTGAATTAGTGCAGGTTTACCAAGAGATTGCACAAAAACACGATGTGCATACGAATAATGAAACGTTTAAAGCGTATGTGAAAGAATTGTCAAAAGGCTATGGTGTTAATGTGCCATCTTCTACTAACGCGGCAAAACCAAAAGCCAGTGCAAAGGCAGCAACACAACAGCCTCAACTTCAAGAAAAAGCCAAACAGTTGCAACCCAAAGTGCCAGATGTTGTTCGTGGACAGGAAATGCGCGAAGTGGAACGCAAAAAACAATTAGACCAACTTATCTGGATATATGTTTGGATGATTATTGGGGTAGTATTGGCGGGTATTGGCTATCAGGCATGGCGTACAAGGCGCGCTAATTAGGAATTTGGCAATATATTTAATGTAAAGGGGTAACGCGTGAACGCACTTGAAAGTTTGTTATATGAAGTATCCAAATGGTTCTTAACACCAGTACTGGTAGTGCTTACACTCATGTTTATTTATGCACTGTTCGCATTTGGCATGTTGATGTTTGATGTAATTTTACGTTTGGTCAAAGGTCGCGGTATTTCACCCTTGCTGCAATTCGCGAAAAAAAATCCACACGCCAACCAAGAGACATTAGAGCTACATTTACTCAAGTTAATTGAGCCGCTACGCATTACCAGCCGCATTGCGCCGATGTTGGGGTTGGTGGCAACCATGATTCCCATGGGGCCAGCGTTGATAGCAGTTTCATCTGGCGATTCACAAGGCATTGCACAAAATCTGATTGTGGCGTTTTCAGCCGTTATCGTGGCTTTACTCGCTGCTGCTATCACCTACCTGGTGTTGTCGATTCGCCGCCGCTGGCTATTGCACGATTTAAATGAAATTCTCAGTAGTAAAATAGCCATTACAGTAGCACCTGATCACCGCGCAGGGGTGGTGCATGGCTGACCGTAAACCACTTAATATTTTAGATGACGACGATGGCGATGATCCGATTCTTTCGGTCGTGAATATTATTGATGTATTTTTAGTCATTATCGCTGTGTTGCTGATTGCAGTGATGGAGAATCCACTCAATCCATTTGCTATGCAGGATGCAGTAGTGATTAAAAATCCTGGTAAAGAAAATATGGAAATGCTGGTGAAGCAAGGCAAGGAGCTTAAACAATATAAATCTTCAGGAAAAATTGGGGAGGGTCAGGGGGCAAAAGCTGGAACGGCTTATCGCCTAAAAGATGGCTCTATGATATACGTGCCAGAAGGAGATTCTGTAGATTGAAGGCCACGCTAACTCAACAGCCTATTGATAAATTTATAGCCTTGCTCCTTGTTTTGGTGCTGCACGGCGCATTGTTCTACGCAGCCATGAGCTATAAGCTCATTCCGCCGCCACAAGAGGCGGTGACTTTGTTTGTTCATTTAATAAACCCAGTACCTCCTAAAAAAGAAGAGCCCCCACCACCAAAACCACCCAAACCGCTGCCACCGAAACAGGTAACACTGGTGAAAGAGAGGCCAATTCTGCGGCCAGAACCAGTTCCAGTGTTAGTGGCGGAAACACCGGTCACGCAGGTGACAGACTACGTGGCGCCTGCACCTCCGCCAGTGCCTGTGGTTGAAGCCCCACCTGCGCCAGAACCTGAACCTGTGGCTCCAGCCAAACCGACTGGACCCATTACACTAACTTCAGATTTATCTTTGACTTGTCCGCAACGCACGTTACCAAACTACCCGGCGGCATCACGTCGTGCGGGAGAGCATGGGCGGGTAGTGTTGCGAGTAGAGTTAGATGAGGCTGGGCAAATTACTGGAGTAAAAGTAAAAGAGAGCTCGGGTCATAAAAGGTTAGATGAGGCTGGGCTAGCGGCAGTTAAAACATGGCAGTGTGATGCTGCCATGCGTGACGGCAAAGCGGTACGTGCGGTTGCGATGCAACCATTTGATTTTATTTTAAATTGATGTAACTTTAGAGGTGGTTTGAAATGTCACATGATTTAGGTGTTGCGCATTTTGTTGCGCAGATTGATACGGTAGGAAAAGTGGTATTGGTGTTTTTGCTCATTCTTTCAATAGCCACTTGGTATTTGGTGTTTACCAAAGGGTTGGCTAATTGGTTAGAGGCAAGGCGTGCCAAGGTGTTTCTGGATAAACTTTGGCAACAACCTTCTATTGATGACTTAAATACAGGCTTGAAGAAAAATAAGCCGGATAATGCTTTTGCAATACTCGCGGCAGAAGGCTTGGCGGCAACCCGTCATGCCAGTGGTTATGACGTGCAAAAGCTGGTGGCCGTTGGCGGTATATCCGAGTTTATGACACGAGCTATTCGCAATGGTATTGATCAGGAGTCTGCACGCTGTGAGAATGGCTTAACGGTACTGGCATCAGCGGGTTCTGCATCGCCCTATATTGGTTTATTTGGCACGGTATGGGCAATTTATCATGCTTTGGTGAATATTGGGATTTCAGGCCAAGGCACGCTAGATAAGGTGGCAGGTCCAGTAGGTGAGGCGTTGATCATGACTGCAATCGGTTTGGCTGTGGCGATTCCTGCAGTGTTTGCATACAACGCTTTTAATCGTCGTAACCGTATGTGGCTGGCTAAACTTGATGCCTTTGCGCATGATTTATTTGTACTACTTACGGTGGGCAATGCTCCTGATGAATCCAATAAAACGTCTGGAAGTGCATCGTGAGTTTCGGCAGCTTTAACTCACAGCAACATCAAGCAAAGGCCGAAATCAACGTGGTGCCATTGGTAGATGTGATGCTGGTATTGCTGGTGATATTTATCATTACCGCGCCATTACTCACACATTCAGTCAAAATCGACTTACCTAAAGCTTCCAGTAACCCCAATATTACCAAGCCAGAACATATTGAATTTGCTATACGTGAAGACGGCAGTTTGTATTGGAATGGTGTGTTGACGCCAAAAGAAACGTTAGTGGCGCGCTTTGCATTAGAAGCAAAAAAAGATCCGCAACCTGAACTGCATATTCGTGCTGATAGATTAGTGCATTATGAAAAAGTGGCGCAGGTGATGTCAGATGCGGCAAAAACAGGGTTAGTACGTATCGGGTTTGTGACTGAGCCTGCGAGTAACTAGACTGTTAGTGAGCGGGGCTACTTGAGTTTGGCAAAGATTTAACAATCCGCTATATTCACCATTGGTACTGTAACTATTATGACAATGATATTCCACTCATTTAAATATAGCGCTTTGCTAAGTGCGTTATTATTTACAAGTAATACCATGGCAGCCGAGTCAATTGACTCGCAGCCTACTTCATTGTGCCAGATCGCGAAAGTTCAAGATGGAAATGTTACTGTCGCACTATTGTGGCAGCAGTTATTTGATGACGGTGCGCATGATTTAGCTATGGCTTTGCCGCGTGTGGGCTCACCTTTAGACGTCAAGCGAGTGACTTTTGGCGGTTTGACAACGTCCAACTGCCACTATCCGTCGTTAGCTTTAGCACGTGGTGGAGATTGGGGTTGGCATTTGGCTTGGGTCGTAGCGGGGAGCGCTACTCTAAGTTATGCACGTATGGATGGCGAGGCTTGGGTATCTTCACCCACCAAAAAGCTTAGCAAAAATGCTCAGTTAGCAGGACAGCCTGTGATTCTTAGTTGGGAGCACCAAGTATGGATTGTTTGGCAAGTGTCTGATGGGCAAGATGCGAGCTTGTTTGCAGTGTTCTCTGCTGATGAAGGACGTTCTTGGCAGGAGGCTAAGTTAGTTGCAAAGATTCCTGTCAACAGAGCGCAAAGTAAACTGAGTAAGTTACAGTTAGTCGTTAAAGAACAAAAGCCATATTTAAGTTGGGGTGATGCAACGGAATTGGTGCCATTATTTACTTGGTAAAAACACTTACTAATTGCACCACACTTTAGTGTTATGCGTTAGATCCATCCAAATTGCCCATGCGCTGGCGCCACTGAGTAGTAAGCCTGCTAAGCGCATGCCATAGGGTTCTACTGCTTTTGTTTTGAGTTTAAGCCACAGCCAAGGCGCTAAAAATAAAGAGGCGCTGGAACCCACTGCAAAAGCCGCCATACTGACTGCACCATCAAGTGGGTTGCCATTGAATGATGCAATAATCAACGCGGAATATAACAAACCGCATGGCATTAGCGCCCATAACATGCCGATATAAAAATGACCGCCTTGCTTTACGCTGAGTTTTTTTACATGGCCCCAAATGTTGCGCCCAGCGCGGTCAACCCAAATCGGTTGGCGGGCTAAAACCAGTAGCAAAACACCCCAAAAAAAGATTAACACATGAAAAAAGGTCCAAAGCGGGTGTAGCACGGCACTGTAACTTGAAACCCAAGCAATGCTTTGTATGGCAAAAGTAGCAATTGCGCCCAGCGTGGCATAGCCACACAGACGCCCTAGGTGATAAAGATAGATGCCGTAAGGCTGCTGGGGTGACTGTGTTAATGCGGTGCAAGCCGCACCGCACATAGCTACGCAGTGAGGGCCGCCAGCTAAGCCCATGATGAGGGCGCTGTAGGTGAGCGCAGATTGCATGGTTTATTGTTTATTCACACCCGTGGCTGCGTGGTTGCGTGCGCGTCCGGCAGGTTCCAGCGAATTTTTTTGATCCACTGTTAATGACTTGGTGACATTGCCTGAATTTTCTTCATGGGCTAGCACTGGGTCCTGACCATTCACGGCGATATATACCGTGGTTAAGCTGGCAACGACGACTATTGCCGGACCTGTAAAAACCAGCCAGGCATAGCCTGATTTCCACCATTTAGGTTTTTGATTAGAGGGTTGATTGTTTGCCATAACTTAACCTTTAGCGTGACATATAAAAAATTGATTTTTCAGAAATCTCGGCATGCGTGCTGGCGGCTTCAATTTCAAACTCAATCGGATGTGAACCACTCTTGATCGAGCCGTCTTCAATTTGCAAGCTCACTGCAACCATGCGCGACTCAGCAGGGTTCACGGTAAATTCCTTATCCGATGCTATGGATAAGCCTTTGATGCCTTCTATCGAAATACGATAGGTTTCCTGTTTCTCTGAGGCATTGGTAATTTGCAGCCGATATACGTTTTCAACTTTACCACCAGCGACTAAGCGTGACATTACGCCTCGATCACGAATAACATCAACCTTGAATGCTACCTGAGTAGCCAGCGAGTAAACAAGACCAGCACTCATGAATAACAATAAGCCACTATAAATAAGCACACGCGGGCGCAAGATCTTCCGAATCACTTGATGTTGCGTCCAGTGCTGGGTGAGAGCGTTTTGAGTTGAAAAACGGATTAAACCACGTGGGTATTCCATTTTATCCATGATGCTGTTGCAGGCATCCACACATAACCCGCAGCTAATACATTCGTACTGCAAGCCGTTACGAATATCAATGCCTGTTGGGCAAACTTGTACACAAAAGCTACAATCAATGCAGTCACCTAAACCTGATTGTTTGGCATCGACTTTACGAGAGCGACCACTACGCGGTTCCCCGCGTTCTTCATCATAAGTAACTATGAGGGTGTCGTTGTCAAACATAGCACTTTGAAAGCGCGCATACGGGCACATGTGTTTGCAGATTTGCTCACGCAAAAAGCCTGCATTGCCATAGGTGGCAAATCCGTAAAAGCAGATCCAGAAAGTTTCCCATGGGCTTAAGTTAAATAGTGAAATGTTGTGAATGAGGTCACGTATCGGGGTGAAGTAACCTAAGAAAGTAAAGCCGGTCCACATTGAAAAGCTAATCCACGCTAAATGTTTAAGCCATTTTTTGTAGAACTTTTTTAACCCAAACTTCATGTTATCTAAACGCATACGCGCGGCGCGGTCGCCCTCAACCTTGCGTTCAATCCATAAAAATATTTCGGTATAAACTGATTGTGGGCAGGCGAAGCCACACCAGAGCCTGCCAGCAACTGCAGTGAACAAGAAAAGCGCTAACGCTGCGATAATTAAAATGATAACTAGGTAAATTAAATCTTGTGGATAAAGCACCAAGCCAAAAATATAGAAGCGATGCGTGCTGATGTCGAGTAATACAGCTTGGCGCTCGCCCCACTGAAGCCATGGCACACCATAGAACACAATTTGTGTAATCCAAATCATGGCCCAGCGCCAGTTTTTGTAAAAGCCAGAGATGTTGCGAGGGTATATTTTTTGATGCGCTTCGTAGAGTGATACCGATTTTACGGTTGTAGTGTCACTGGCGATAGGAATGACTTTTTTCGACTTTTGTTTCTGATTAGGCACTTGTTTTAAGACCTTGCATAAAGGTGACGCATAAATAGACAATGCCCGATATTTTTACATGTGCAAAATATCGGGCTTTACGTAATGATGAGATTATGCAATCTGCATTAAAGTTTCACACCAGCAATCAATTAAATAATGCTCTATTTATTGTGCTGTAGTTGAATTTGAAAAGCGCCAAACATAAGCTGCTAATACATGAATCTGCTCAGGTGTTAAGCGTGAACCTTGCGCTGGCATCTGATTGCTTTTACCGTTGTTAATACGGTCGATAATAGCGGCTTCGCCTGCGCCATGTAGCCAAATATCATCAGTAAGATTCGGTGCGCCTATGGCTTGGTTGCCCTTACCATCAGCACCATGGCAAGCTGCACATGCTGTGAATTTATCTTTACCCAAAGTCGCACGATTAACATCATGTTCGCTATTCGACAAACTTAACACATATTGAGCGACATTTTTAACATCATCCGGGCCGCCTACCGCCGCAGCCATTGGCGGCATCATACCGTGGCGACCGTTGGTAATGGTTTCCACAATGGTTTCTGGTGCGCCACCATACAGCCAGTCGTTATCCGTTAAGTTAGGAAAGCCACGACTGCCATGCGCATCTGAACCATGACATTGCGAGCAATTGTTCATAAATAAACGTTCACCAATTGCCATTGCCTTGGCGTCCTGGGCAACATCTTCAGCTTTCATAGCCGTAAAAGCAGCATAGATTGGTGCGATGCGATCGTTAGACTCTTTGACTTCTTGCTCATACTGAGTCACTTGAGTCCAGCCGAAAGCGCCTTTATAAGTACCTAAGCCTGGGTAGAGGAATAGGTAAGATGCGCCAAATATACAGGTGATAATAAACATCCACATCCACCATCTAGGCATCGGGTTGTTCATTTCCACAATATCCTCATCATACACGTGGCCTGTTGATTGGCCTGTATGGCGAGGATCGTGTGATTTGCTGGTAACAAACAATACGACCAAACAGAAAATAATACCGCCAATGACAATGGCTGAAATGAAAATCGGCCAAAAACTGCTTGTAAAATCACTCATTCTTCATCTCCCTCAAGCGGCAATCTTGCCGCCTCATCAAAATCTTTTTTATGCCGCCCAGACCATGCCCACACCCAAATGCCGACAAAGGTCACCAAAGCGGCAACGGTTGCTATGCTACGTAAATCAGTAATATCCATATTGTGCGCTTACTGTTTAAGCGCTGTACCCAGCACTTGTAAATAAGCAATCACGGCTTCCATTTCAGTTTTGCCATAAACATCATTGGCCGCATTTTTGATTTCTTCATCTGTATATGGCACACCTGCGATTTTTAATGCACGTAGGTGAGCTGGCATTTTTTCTGCGTTTACCAGATTTTTTTCTAACCACGGATAACCAGGCATCACAGATTCTGGCACTAAATCACGTGGGTTAATTAAGTGAATACGGTGCCATTCGTCGCTGTAACGTTCGCCAACACGTGCCAAATCAGGTCCGGTACGCTTGCTGCCCCATTGAAATGGATGATCAAACACTGATTCGCCAGCCACTGAGTAATGCCCATAACGCAGGGTTTCAGCTTTAAACGGGCGGATCATTTGTGAATGGCAGTTGTAGCAACCTTCACGCAGGTAAATATCGCGCCCCGCTTGCTGCAATGCTGTGTAAGGTTTTAAGCCTTCAATCGGTTGTGTTGTTGATTTTTGAAAAAACAACGGCACGATTTCAACCAAACCACCGAACGAAACCACTACTAAAATCAACACGATCATCAAGAAACTGTTGGTTTCAATCTTCTCGTGCGTAAATCCTTTTTTCTCATTATTTGCCATTTTTATGATCCTTTAAGCATGTGCCACAGCAGCTGGAATTTTAGCGGGTGTTGCTTGACCCATTTGTACGGTTTTAATGACGTTCCACAGCATGATAATCATGCCGCTTACGTACATTAAGCCACCTATCATACGGATGACGTAGAAGGGATGCATCGCTTTAACAGATTCAACAAAGGTGTAGGTGAGGGTGCCATCTTCATTAATAGCGCGCCACATTAAACCAGCAGTTACACCAGAAATCCACATGGCAGTGATATATAACACGACGCCAATTGTCGCTAACCAGAAGTGCAACTCAATGGCTTTTGTGCTGTACATTTGTTTTAAGCCCCACAGGCGAGGTGTTAAGAAATACAACGAGCCCATAGAGATGAAACCTACCCAGCCTAGCGCACCTGAGTGCACGTGACCCACAGTCCAGTCTGTGTAGTGTGAAAGTGCGTTGACGGTTTTAATTGCCATCATTGGACCTTCAAACGTACTCATACCGTAGAATGAAAGTGAAACAATCATGAAACGTAAAATTGGGTCGTCGCGCAGTTTGTGCCATGCGCCAGACATGGTCATCATACCGTTGATCATACCGCCCCAGCTTGGCGCTAGCAGGATGAGTGATAACACCATTCCGACTGATTGCGTCCAGTCAGGCAGTGCGGTGTAGTGTAGGTGATGTGAGCCTGCCCACATGTAAGTAAAAATCAAGCCCCAGAAATGCACGATTGATAAGCGATATGAATACACTGGGCGCTGCGCTTGTTTTGGCACAAAGTAGTACATCATGCCTAAAAATGCTGCAGTTAAAAAGAAGCCTACTGCATTGTGACCGTACCACCATTGGATCATGGCATCTTGTACACCAGAATATGCTGAATATGACCTAAACCACTCAGAGGGAATTGCCGCGCTGTTTACAATGTGCAGTAGCGCTACCACGATAATAAACGCGCCATAAAACCAGTTGGCAACGTAAATGTGTTTGATTTTTCTGTTAGCGACGGTGCCAAAAAACACAAACGCGTACATTACCCAAACGACTAGTAGCAATAAGTCAATTGGCCACTCAAGTTCAGCGTACTCTTTACCCTGAGTGTAACCCAATGGCAAACTGATTGCAGCGGCTAGAATGACAGCTTGATAGCCCCAGAATGTGTAGCGCGCTAACAGCGGAAACGCCAGTCTCACTTGGCTAGTACGTTGTACGACGTAGTAAGATGTGGCAAACAAAGCACTACCACCAAAAGCAAAAATCACGGCATTGGTATGCAACGGGCGTAAACGACCAAAGCTAAACCATGCTAGATCAAAATTAAGTGCTGGAAAAGCAAGCTGTGCGGCAATTAGTACGCCGACCAGCATGCCGACCACGCCCCAAACTACTGCCATCACGGTAAACTTTCTGATGACGTAGTCGTCGTAAAACGTTTCTACATTATTGTTGCTCATTACTTCGATCCTTAAATAAAACTAAAGAAAATTGATCATTAGAGTTAAGATTTTTCCCTTATGGACAAAATCTTAACTTGCATGTTTTTCATTGAATATGACCTTTGCATCGAGTAGATGCGTCAATATATCGCATATTATACAATGTAATATATTGCATTAGCTCAATATATATCGAGCTAATGTAACTTTTACCTATTGATTTGGATAGCGTAGGTGGGGAAGGTGGTTAGACTCAAAATATGATTGAGCCATTGATTTGAATATCACTTTTGCTTATTTTAGCTATTGATTGAGTTATTGTTGCTTATTGGTGCGGCAAAAATTTAATATCGCACCTTAAGCAGGCAATTATCCCCAATTAAATCAACCAATAATGGTCAACTAGCAAAGCCGCAAATAACAGCGTTAAATAGATAATTGAGTATCTGAAGGTACGCTTTGCCAGATCATCGGAGTATTTTTTATAAAGCGCAATGACATAGGCCAGAAAAATAGCATCTAGTATGATCACGGATACTAGATAAATCATACCGCTCATGCCAAGCCCGTAAGGCATGAGTGAAACCACGATGAGGATGATGGTGTAGAGCAATATGTGTAGCAACGTAAACGCTTCACCGTGGGTGACGGGCAGCATGGGCATGCCAACTTTAGCGTACTCTTCCCTGCGATACAGTGCCAGCGCCCAGAAGTGGGGCGGCGTCCAGGCAAAAATGATTAGAAACATGATGAGCGATTCTGGTGAAACGGTATTAGTCACGGCAGCCCAACCCAAAATAGGCGGCATTGCGCCCGAGGCGCCTCCAATAACGATATTCATTGGTGTTGCTGGTTTAAGAAACACGGTGTAAATCACGGCATAACCGACAAAAGTAGCGAGCGTGAGCCACATGGTCAACGGGTTGACGTAGATGTATAAAATAGCCAGCCCGGTTAAACCTAGCAATGTGGCGAATACCATGGTTTCTATGGATGAAACTTGCCCCGTAGGCAACGGGCGTGCGCGGGTGCGCGCCATCACAGCATCAATTTTATGCTCAATCAGGCAGTTAAACGCTGCTGCCGCACCGGACGCAAATGCAATGCCAATGGTAGTGGCTAGTAACAGCGGCCAAGGCACCATGTTGGGTGTGGCTAAAAACATGCCGATGAGTGCGGTAAACACGATTAAGGACGTTACCCGCGGTTTACACAGCGGAAAGAAAATCTTGAATTGGTGCATCAAGTTTTTAATCTGGTTGGTTACGATGATGCGCATAGGTGCCTCATTGGTGTATTTTTGCGTAGTCATATTTTGTGCTCGTTACTTTTGAGTTAAGTATTACGGTGATGATTACCAGCAAAGCTGCGCCTAGATTATGTAATACTGCTAGCGCTAACGGTAGTTGCAGCACCAAGTTTGCAATGCCTATGCACACTTGTATCAATAAAGTGGCAAGGAGCAGTAATGCTATGTTTCTAAAGTGATGGATGTTGATTATTTTTAATGCCAAGGCCGCTAAATAAATAAACGTAATAAGTGCGCCGATGCGGTGTGTCCACTGAATAGCCACTAAAGCGGGCAGTGTTAAATTGCCGCCATTGGCACTTTGCCCAAGCTCGCGCACCAAATGAAACGCATCTTTGAAGTCCATCTCAGGTAGCCAGACACCATGACATGTTGGAAAATCAGTGCAGGCAAGTGCTGCGTAATTAGTGCTGGTCCAGCCACCTAAAAAAACTTGGCCAAGCAAAATCAGCAAAGCGCCGCGGATAGCCCATGTTAGTGCGGGTGAAACTGTATTGTTGACAATAGTTGTTGCCCAATGGCGATGGGCAATCCAGGTGAGCAATGCTAACGTTGTCATGCCGCCAATGAGGTGCGCGCTGACAATGGCAGGCTTTAGTAATAGGGTGACTGTCCACATGCCTAGCATGGCCTGAAAGCCAACGATAACAAGCAAGGCTACTGGTAGCAGTGGGTGTACTTTAATGCTTGATTTAAGCCGCCAGCCAGATAAAAATATTGCGAGGATGACCAAGCCCAAAGTGCCGGCTAAATAGCGATGCGCCATTTCTTTCCAGGCTTTACCGGATTCAATGGGGCTACCTGGAAATACAGTTTGTGCTTTTTGAATCGCCACTTCACTTTGAGGGACGCTAAGTGATCCATAGCAGCCCGGCCAATCAGGACAGCCAAGCCCGGCATCGGATAAGCGAACATAAGCGCCAAGTACGATGACGCATAGCGCGAGCACCGTTGCAAATAAAGACAAGCGTTTAAAAAAAACGTGCTGCATGATTAGCCGGCCCATGAATACTTCATGAGGCGCGTAATATCTTTACGAATGAGCGCGGGGTCAGTCGTTGGCTTGTAACTCATCATTAAGTGCCCCAGCGGATCAACTAAATAAATTCTGTTAGCACTGATAGCCTGCTCGTTTTTGATGTTGAATTGATTGCCAAGTGTGCTGATTTCAACCGTAGGCTGATTCAATATCAGCATATCTGGATAGGTTTGTTTCAACTCAGCAACATTGCTGGATGTAGTGATGAGCACGCGTTGCATACGCGGTATTTCTTTGTACAAAGAAACGTGCAATTGACGCATGGTGTGCAGTTTGTTTTTGCAGGCATCCTCACAAGCTGCGGTCACATAAACCATGCTCCATTTTTCTTTCCATAGATTTGCTGGAGCAACAGTGCCTTCGCTCAGTATGACTGGGTTATCTATGGTGAGGCGTTTTGCCGGGGTGACCAGTTCACCAATGCTTTCGCCTTTAGGTTTCCAATCCAGCTTATACATAGCGATAACAGCCACGATAGGCGTTACAAAAAATATCAGCATACTAAGGAAGACTAACCGCCCTCTGCGTTGTCGATCAAGATATTCGGAATTTTCTGTTTCGTTTTGCATGTTTTTAAATTGCCTATGTTTTATTGATTGCCTGATACTTTTTTGATGCTGGTGAATAAATAAATCATGATGCTGGCGAAGGCAAAGCCAAACCATTGATAAGCATAGCCTATATTAGTGGCAATTCTGCTTGCCGGCATTTGCCAGTTACGCACAAAGCCGCCAGCATTACTTTTTGCATCAAGTTTAATCACCACCGGTAACACTGTGATAGGTACACTTTTTTGATAGCGTTCTATATCCATATGCTGCCACACTTTATTCCAAACTGTTTTTTCTGCATCGCTTTCCAAAGTAAAAATCTTTTTACTAGGGATGGAAACTTGACCAATCACTTCGACCGGCTCATTTGGCGTAACAATGTCGGGTATGTTGTCATGCACGGCGCCACCTTCTACCCAGCCTCGGTTGATGAGGATATAGTCGTTTCTACCTGCTAACTTTAATGGCGTGAGTACATAAAACCCCGCTTTGTTATTTTCCACCTGATTGTCGAGCAGTATTTGATATTGCGTGTTGTAGGTACCCGTTAGTTTTATTTTTTTATATTGCCAAGCATTAAAGCTATCTACCTGACTTGGTAAATCGAGTGCATCAGCATTTATGGCAACTTCATAATTAGATTGAATTTCTTGTTTTAACGCAGCCTTGTTGTATTGCCAAAATCCAAGTTTAATAAATAAAGGCACACAAATAATCACTATGAGGGTTCCTAGCCATGAAGGCCTAAATGCGTAGCTGGATAAGTCAAATTGCTTTTGTATCATATGCAACGCATAATGCCGTATCTATAAAGATAGGGCCTCGACATGTTAATTAAAATTGCTATTGTAATCGTGCTGTTTGCCATTGTAGGTAGCTTGTTTTCTGCATTATATTTTTTAGCGAAAGATAAAGACGGCGGTGAGCGCACAGTTAAGGCGTTGACTATCCGTATTGGCCTTTCAATTACATTGTTTTTATTGCTCTTACTCGGTTACTACTTTGGTTTAATTGGTCAGCCAAAGGTCTGAAGGCTATTCAAAGACCATAAACTGCATTGCTATTATTCATCATGATGGCATAACCACAGGGTTCAAACAAAAAAGGGGCGGTGCACGAGCATCGCCCCTTTTTTATAAATACCATTACAACCAGTAAACGAAGATAAACAGACCCAACCACACCACATCCACAAAGTGCCAGTACCAAGCGACACCTTCAAAACCAAAATGGCTCTTGGCCGAGAAATGACCTTTCATTGAACGTAGCAAAATGACAATCAACATGATTGTGCCCAAGGTAACGTGAAAACCGTGAAAGCCAGTTAACATAAAGAAAGTTGCACCGTAAGCACCACTTCCTAGTGTTAAGCCCATTTCTGTATAGGCTTCGTGGTACTCAAATCCTTGTAAAATCAAGAATGCAGTACCTAACGCGACAGTAAGAAATAGCCCTACAATCAACTGCTTGCGATTGTCTTTGAGTAAACCCCAGTGCGCCCAAGTGATGGTGGCGCCTGATGACAGCAATAATGCCGTGTTGATGGCTGGCAAGCCCCATGCACCCATCGGGTTAAGTGTGCTAGGGGAGTATTCTCTGCCGAGTACCACGCCACCAGGGCCGGCGGAGGGCCAAGTGCCTAAGAAGTCTTTATACGGTGTGAATAGCGGGTCAAATGCAGCTAAATCTGGCACAGAAATCATACGCATATAAAACAGTGCGCCAAAGAACGCGGCAAAAAATGCGAGCTCAGAACAGATAAATACAATCATGCCGATGCGGAAGGATTGATCCTCCCATTTTTTATACTGCCCCGTCACGCTCTCGGTCACAACCGCACCCAGCCACTTAAAGGTCATGAGCAGAATAAGGGCCGCTCCAATGTACATCATCCATTTACCAGGTGCTTGCAGATAAGCTAAGTCTTTGTTGGTGTCGGTAGCCACGCTAAAAATAAAACCGGAGGCAAGGCTTAATAGACCTGCTGAAATGACCGCAGGGTATAAGCTCCCGTGAGGAACATAATAATGATTACTTGAATGTGTTTCCATGCATAGCTCCTATTGCATTATATTTAACTAATCTACTTCAACGCATCTGCGGTTGAGTGACGCCGGCTTACCACACTTCACTTTCATTACTTCTAAAAACTAACTTAAACTTTTTTATTGTTTGTCTGCACTAAAAAACGCATATGACAAGGTCATCTCACTGACATCACTGGGTAAATCTGGACTCACAAAAAACCTGAGTGGCATGAGTTTAGTCTCTCCAGGTTGTAGCTCTTGACGTACAAAACAGAAGCATTCTATTTTTTTAAAGTAGATTGAGGCAACCCCTGGTGAAACACTTGGAACTGCTTGTCCTGCTACTACTTGGCTCGTAATATTTTTAGCTTCAAATAACACCGTTTGTATTTGCCCGGGGTGCAATCTAATACTGCTTTGTTTCGGATGAAAATTCCATCCTAGACCGGGCATTACATTAGACGTGAATTGCACTGTCACCCATCTCGACTCATCCACTTTTGTGTTTGAAATTTCAGATGCGGTCGTTTTTGTTTTGCCATTAAGTCCAGTTAAAGTGCAAAGTACGTTGTATAAAGGCACCAGTGCAATCGAAAAGGCAATTGAGCCCGCAACAATCCAGAGCAACTTGAAGCCTAGCTTTTTATTGGCTAATTTTCTTTGTTGGTCTGGGCTAGTGTCGTTATCATTAGCTTTTATTTCCATAGTGTAAACATGGAAGCTACATACCATGCCAGAGCAATCACACCTAAAATTAAAGCGACGATTTTATTTCTTTTTGAGCCTGGTTTTTGCATGCAGGTTTTTTCCGTATTGTGTCAAAGGCTCATTCAAATGAACAAGCCTTCATTTCAAACTTAATTTAACTTTTCGAGCTACTTGATAACCGGTTGTTCTGCAAAGCTATGATAGGGAGGCGGTGAGGATAATGTCCACTCTAAGCCTTCAGCACCTTCCCATACCTGATCCGTTGCTTTTTTACCACCACGGATACAAGTAATAATGATGTAAACAAATAGCAACTGCGATAAGCCCAAAACAAACGCTGAGATCGATGAAATCATATTGAACTCAGCAAACTGTAATGCGTAGTCAGGAATGCGACGCGGCATGCCAGCAAGGCCTAAGAAAAATTGTGGAATAAAGGTCATGTTAAATGAAATTGCAGTCAGCCAGAAGTGTGTTTTACCTAGCTTTTCGTTATACATGTGCCCAGTCATTTTTGGTAACCAGTAGTAAACGCCCGCCATAATACCCATGATACCGCCGGCAAATAATGTGTAATGGAAGTGTGCCACGACAAAATAGCTGTTGTGATATTGGGCATCTGCCGCAACATCAGCTAATACTAGGCCAGTTAATCCGCCAATGCCAAACAGAATAATCCAGCCTACGGTAAACAGCATAGGTGTTTCAAAACTCATTGAGCCTTTCCACATGGTTTTAATCCAGCAGAAGAATAAAACTGCAAGTGGTAGAGAAATTGCCATAGTGCTATACATGAAGTAGAGCAGTGCAGGTACAGGCAAGCCTGCAGTAAAGAAGTGATGCGCCCAAACCACTACCGCCAAGGCTCCGATTGCCCAGAATGAATAAACTTGCGCTTTGTAGCCATAAACGGGTTTACGTGAAAATGTTTGTAAAATTTGTGGGATAAAGCCCCAAACTGGCAACAATAAAATATAGACTTCAGGGTGACCAAAGAACCAAAACAGATGCTGGAACATGATTGGGTCGCCGCCACCGGCTGCATCAAAGAAGTGTGTGCCAAAATGACGGTCTGTGAGCAACATAGTAACAGCGCCGGCCAGCACCGGTATGGTAGCAATCAATAAGAATGCCGTAATCAGCCAACCCCAGGCAAATAGTGGCATCTTCATTAAAGTCATACCAGGTGCGCGCATGTTAAACAGGGTAACGATAATGTTGATAGAACCTAGTACAGAGGAGATGCCGAGTAAATGTACTGCAAAAATTGCAAAGTCAACGCCAATACCACCTTGCACAGAGAGTGGTGGATAGAAAGTCCAGCCAGTTGCAAGTGCGCCATCACCTATGCCAAATAGCGCCAATGTAAACGGTAACGTTAATAATATAGCTGAAGGCGGTAATAACCAAAACCCCCAGTTGTTCAAGCGTGGTAGCGCCATATCTGGTGCGCCGATTTGCAATGGAATCATCCAGTTGGCAAAGCCGGTTGCAGCAGGCATCAGCGCCGCAAAAATCATAATTAAAGCGTGTACGCCGATGAGCTGGTTGAAAAAGTCAGGATTCATCAGTTGCAATCCTGGTTTAAACAATTCGGCACGAATGCCTAAGATCATACAGCCGCCAACCAAAAACATAATGAGTGAGAAAGTCAGGTACATCGTACCAATATCTTTATGATTTGTGGTTGTTAACCAACGCATAATGCCTGTTGGGTGGTCAGCATGTTCGTCATGGTGTGCTACCGTTGTTGTACTCATTGTTATCTCCTGTGCCTAAACTTGACTATTGACGTGCGGCTTTTACTTGTGAGGGTTGTACAAAATCGCCCATGCTATTGCCTAGTGCATTCCGCTCATAACTGATAACAGCGGCGATTTCAGTGTCATTTAACACGGATTTCCAAGCTGGCATTATATTTTTGCCGTTAAGTACGCGATCCAAATGGCTGTCTGGTAAATATTTGCCATCTGCACCGAAAATTGGTGCAGTGGTAATTTTACCGCCAGTCAAGGCTGGGAATGCTGGAGGTAAACCGGCACCAGTTACTTGGTGACATACTGCACAGTTTTTCTCATAAACTTCTTTACCTTTAGCGACCAGGTCTTCTTTAGTCCATTCTTGGTCGGCGCCAGCATCAGCTTGAGCAGCTTCGTCTTTTTTGGCAAGCACCCATGTTTTGTATTCTTCTTTAGAAACGGCATGAACAACCACAGGCATGTAGCCATGACCTTTGCCACAAAGCTCTTTACATTGCCCGCGATACACGCCAGGTTTGGTTACCTGCACCCATGTTTCACGGATAAAGCCAGGTACTGCCACGCGTGAAGAACCAAACTGCGGCACCCACCAGTTATGCAATACATCGGTGGCTGTCATGAGCACGCGTACTTTGGTATCTACTGGTAATACCAGTGGGTTATCTACTTCTAGTAGGTAGTTTTTACCTTTTTCCTCTTCGTTATGCATTTGTTTGGTATTCGTTGTCAGATTACTGACAAATTTAATGCCTTCTGCATCACCGCTCATGTATTCGTACTGCCAGCGCCATTGCGAACCAGTGACTTTAATCACCATTTCAGAGCCGTTACGAGTGTCTTCCATCATAATGACGCTGTGGTAGGCAGGAATCCCCATAATCACGAAGTCAATCAGCAACAGGATGGCAAACGGGATTAAGGTCCAGAATATTTCTATGGCAGTTGAGGGCGCTTTATCAGTAACAGGTTTGAAGCCCTTACTTTTTCGATGGGCAAAAATAGAATAAATCATGATCGCAAGCACGACGACGAAAATCGCCATCGTAATCAGCATAAATTTATTATGGACATGTAGCGTGTCTAGGGCCATCGGCGTTACTGGTTCAGGAAAGTTCCAGCTGTAATCAGCATATGCAACCATGCTTACCATTGCTAAAAGCAAGACAGCACCAATTTTTTTAAGTCCTTGCATTAACATACACGCTCCAAATTAATAATTTAAAACCAAGTTAATAATTAGACCAAATTATTCAAACTTGGCTAACTGTACCTTGAGTTGTTTTGCGAGTTCAATGCGTTGCATATCATCCATAAAACGTTTGCCAAATTCCACTTGCTTGCCATGTGAGCCTATAAACAGGCCGACTGATCCATCTTGCGATTTACGTAACGTTACCCTGACCCAGTAGCGTTGAAAGGTGACTCTATCTATACTTTTATTAACATGTTTTTCAATAACAACACTGTCACCTTCTAATGAAATACTTTCGTAGTCATTGTAATGAACGTGTACTTGGTAAAACGCAACTGCAAACGCCAATGCCTCAAGCCCAGCAAAAGGTAATACAAACCAAGCACCCATCTCCGACATACCAATAGCAATAACTGCCAAAATCAAAACTATGCCGGTAAAAAGCCACATAAAGCCTTTAACCGGCAGTGAGTTGCTTGGCTTAGCAATCATTTTGTAACCTAAAGTATAGAGTGCCATATATCACTCGCAATTTAATACGGTTGACCTGCCTATTACTTTTTTTGGTGCGACACTTTGACGCAGGTCAAAAAGTAACACAAAGTAATGGCTGATTCAAGCGTAAAGTTACATTGTTGTAACAATTTTGAAATTGATGGTTACATTTAGTCATGCTAAATGGTGATTTTTGATATTGAATGTTGAATCTATTAACAGAAGCTTACAACTAGATGTGTTGGCTTAATGTTGCAAAACTGCTAATAAACGTAGTTGGCCAAAACTGAAGTTAGACATAAAACGTATTGTGCATCGCCATTTAAAATCGCCCACTCATGGCGATTGTTTACAGTGGGCAATCAGACTCGGAAGCGCGATCTCTACTGCGCGTTCACCTTCTTCAATTGCCTCCTTGGCGCGATGAAAATCAAGCAAGCCGAGGTGTGCCAGACGTGGCGTTATAATCACATCGGGTGGCTCGCCCGCCATGCGGCTACGGCTAATGCGCACCTGCATAATGTTGATGCTGGAAGTTACCACGTCTAGCATGGAGGGGGGCTTGGGTTCGTCGTTCCATTGTGCTGGAATCAGTGCGTTAATACGCGCTTGCAGTTTGTTTTTCCATTCGCTGACTTCGGCGCTTGGTACTTCAAGCGCATATTCTTCACGCAAGTTGCGGCCTATAATGTCAGAACTAAGATCGACCGCAATCACGATATCGGCGCCCATTGCGCGTGCTAGCGATACCGGTACTGGATTTACCAGGCCTCCGTCCACCAGTAGCCGACCTTCATGTAGCACCGGCGCAAATAACGCGGGAAGCGCGATGGAGGCACGTATTGCATCGACAGTTGAACCCTCGCGTAACCAGACCTCCGCCCCGGTATGCAACGCAGTGGCCACCGCTGCAAAAGGCATGGCTAAGTCCTTGATTGGACGATCGATGAAATTAGAGCGAAAGAACTCGATTAACCGATCACCCTTGATCAACCCGCCACTCATACTTACATCCAGAAACGAGAACACGTTGGTAATGCCCAGTTCGAGTAGCCATTGCTCAAAATGTTCTAGCTCGCCCGCAGCGTAGGCCGCGCCCACCAGTGCGCCAATAGATGTGCCGCACACTAGGTGTGGCCGAATGCCGGCTTGTTCCAAAGCCCGAATAACGCCTACATGCGCCCAACCGCGAGCCGCACCACCGCCTAACGCTAGCCCCACTCTCGGCTCTCGAGGTGTATTCATATATTGCCTCTTTGTATAACGTTTCTGAACTTATACTGATACATCACGGTATAGCCTTTCATCCCTGACAGTTGTAAGTGGACACTTACGTCCGTGTGCAATTGAATAGCACGTACGGTAGTATGCACAGATGCAGATAGTTTATCTAAACGTTTATTTTAGCTTAATATTTTTTAAGTTGAAGTGTTAAAAAACGGGGTCATATAAAATGCAAAGTGCTGATAAAAATTGCTCATCTTCGGATACATATCCACATGGAATGCAAATAAAAAGATCAGATGAAGCGCGCGTATTTTTTGCCCTGTGGCCAGAGGCATCTGTGCGGCAGGCTCTACATAGGTTAGCCATGGAGTATCAGTCACCTTGTGAAGCGCGTGTCATGAGTGCGGATACCCTGCATATGACCTTGCTATTTCTGGGTGAGGTAGCGCGTAACTGCCTGCCGCAATTGATGCAAACCGCGGACAAGGTATCGATACCTGCTTTTGGATTTATATTAGAGAGCATTTCATTTTGGCAACATAACCGGATTGCTTATGCCGCACCTCTGGAAAAAATACCAGCACTGGATCAACTGGTCGCCATGCTAGAACAGGCGCTGATAGCTACGGGTTTTCAATTTGATCACCATGAGTTTAAGCCACATGTCACATTGTTACGCAACGTCAGGCATGCTTCTGAGTCACAATCCATTACGCCCATCATGTGGTGGGTGGACTCATATGTGTTGGTGGAATCGGTTACGACTGAGCTAGGGGTAAGCTATCAGATACTCCGGACGTGGCCGTTATCTCCTATAACTGCTCAATATTGATAAGTGCATGGCTGTTGAAATGTACGCTGGATTAGCCAGCGTTAAGTCATTTGGTAGTCACGCCGTCAATAACATTAAATTTGACTGCGCGGCTTGTTCCATCAAATGGATTGGGCGCTTAATGCGTGTGCGGAGCCAATTTAATCGTCTTCTAAAATGCGCTTACCTTCGTCTTCAATGTCTTCAAATTGGCCACGATAAACTGCCCACCAAAGACCAGCGAGTACGATAAGTGCCATCACGACGGAGAGCGGAATGAGTATAAATAGTATGTCCATGGTTAAGTCCTCTGATTTAGACCGTTGGGGGTAGATCTTTAGTTATTGCGTTGGGTGCAGTAGTCATACTGGTTGAAAATTTGGTTAAACGCAAGGCGTTTGCGACTACAATCAGTGAACTCACCGCCATGCCTAGCCCCGCTAACCAAGCGGATAAAACGCCAGTAAACGCCAGTGGAATACTGATAAGGTTGTAAGCAATCGCCCATGCGATATTTTGTTTAATAATTTGCATGGTGTGTTGCGCATGGCGAATCAGGTATGGGATTTGGCTAATATCACCATTAAGAAAAACATAATCCGCATGAGCCTGTGTTAATGGTACACCTTTCCCCATAGCAATTGAAACATGCGCACTGGCTAAAATTGGACCATCATTAAGGCCATCGCCCACCATCAGCACTTTTTTGTGTTGTGCTTTGAGTGTTTGCAAACGTAACAGTTTGTCATGTGGGCTACAGGCTGATTGATAGTGTGAAATGCCAATTTCTTTTGCGGTGTTTTCAACAGCATCAGATTTGTCCCCTGATAACAGTTCAATATCGAGGTTGGCTTGTTTTAGCAGTTGTATGGTGAGTGCGGCTTGCGGTTTAATGGCTTCTTGTAGTGAAAATGTGGCTAACCAACCATTGGCATCGGCTAAAAACACTTGCTGATTATGCTGATTTATTTCAATAGCGCCACAAAATTGTGCCGCGCCTAATTTTAATTCTCCAGCGACCAGTTTTGAGTCGTTGAGTAGGGCATTGGCGGTTAAGTTTTTAATAGAGGCGCTAATACCAGCCCCGACCACTTCTTGAATGTTGTCCAGCTCAATAGCCAGTTGCGGATTGTTTTTACTGGCGTTGAATAATGCACGGGAAATAGGGTGCAAAGAGTGCTTGGCAATGGCACCGGCCAAAGCTAGCACGAGTGATTCTGATAGACCTTCTTTGTGTTGAATTGCTTTAACTTGAATATGATCTTCAGTCAGCGTGCCGGTTTTGTCAAAAATGATGGTGTCAATATTGGCAATATTTTCAATGGCTTGTAACCGTTTGATTAAAATGCCGCGCTTAACAAACGCGCTGGCACTTGATAGCATGGCAGCAGGCGTGGCTAAAGACAGCGCACATGGGCAGGTGACGATGAGCACGGCAGCGGCTGTCATTAGTGCGCGCCCACGATCAACATCCCACAATAGTGCCGCAGCCAGCGCTGCGCTTAATATCACAAATAGTAAAAAAGGGCGTGCAACACGGTCTGCTAACTGCGAAAGCCTGGGTTTTTCAATGGCCGCTTGGTTGATCAGATTGACAATCTGGCCGTACTTGGTGGACTCACCAATGGTTTCCAGTGTCATTGTCACCGATTGGCGCAAATTGTAGCTGCCGGCAATCACATGATCGTGCAGGTATTTTGTAATTGGGGTTGATTCACCGGTGAGTAGCGACTCATCAACGCTGGTGCTGCCAGAAACCAGTGTGCCATCGGCAGGGAAAGCTTCACCAATGTTGACACGAACCGTGTCGCAAATTTTAAGTTGCGAATTAAGTACGCGGGTAAAGGTGCCATCTGCATTTTGGCGCTCAGTGTTTTCAGGGATGCGGCTGACCAGATTTTCTAGCGCACCTAAGGTTTTGCGATGCAGTTTGACTTCAATTAAACGGGCAGACAGTAAAAAGAATACAAACATGGTCAGTGAATCAAAATAAACAGTATGCCCCCACCAGCTATTAGGTTCAAAAGTTGCAGCTGAACTCACGACAAATGTAATGATAATGCCCAGTGCGACCGGTAAGTCCATGCTGATTTGTTGTTGTTTTAAATCACGAAAGGCGTTGCTAAAAAACGAACTGCTGGAAAACAGCAACACAGGCAGGCTAAGTAGCCATGATGCCCAATTAAGTAAATAAAGAATGTCGGGTGAAATTTCACCTGGCTTTGTAAAGTACGTTGGGCTTGCGTACATCATTACTTGCATCATGCAGAAGCCTGCGACCATCCAACGCCAAAATGCGGCGCGTTGTTTTTTGAGCGATTCTTGGTCGCTTATCAGCGTCGATGCAGGGCTGGCGCTATAACCCAAGGCTTGAATGGTAGCGAGAATTTTTGAAGGCAACGTGATTGCAGGTGACCACACTACTACCGCACGCCGCTTAGACATGCTGACACGCGCACTCACTACGCCAGGAGATGCCTGCAAGCCTTGCTCAATAATGCCTGAACAAGCAGCGCAACGCAGGCCATCTAGTAATAGGTTGGATTGCAGCAGGGATTTTGAGGCGTCATGCTCAAATGGCTGGCTAAACGCCTGCCATTGATCTTCGGTATCTAAAATGGTCCAGGCTGGGTTTGGTGAAATATCTTCATCAGTGAGCGTGTTGGTTAACAAAAACTTACTCCATACAAAGTGTTGATGATGGGGATAGCCAAATCTAGGCAAGAGGTTTTTAATGTACTTTGTTTAATGCGTTTTAGGTTTAATGCGTTTTATAAGCGCAATTATATATTGAAAAACAGGGATTAAACCCCATGTTGATCGCAGGTTAACCTTATTTACACAGGAGTGAAACATGCGCTTTGATAAATTAACGACTAAATTTCAACAAGCACTGAATGATGCACAAAGTTTGGCGGTGGCGAGTGATTGCCCCACGATAGAGGCTTTGCATTTATTGTCAGCACTGCTTAATCAGGATGATGGTGGAACCAGCTCGTTATTAGCGCATGCAGGCGTGCATTTAGCGCCACTTAAAACTGGGCTTAACGCGTCTATTGAACAATTACCAAAATCTTCGGCTAGTTCGGGCGAGGTTTCGCTGTCGCGAGACCTTAATAACCTGCTTAACGTGACAGATAAGCTGGCGTTAAAGCGTGGTGATGGGTTTATTGCAAGCGAGATGTTTTTGTTGGCACTGGCGGATGATAAAGGTGCGGCTGGTAAACTACTCAAGACACATGGTTTATCGAAAACGGCTTTGGAACAGGCGATTGATGCCGTACGCGGTGGCGAGCAGGTGAATGAGTCTGATGCTGAATCTAATCGTGAGGCACTCAAAAAATACACGGTTGATTTAACCGAACGTGCTAGATTGGGCAAGTTAGACCCAGTCATTGGGCGTGATGATGAGATTCGCCGCGCGATTCAAATACTCGGACGCCGTACTAAAAATAACCCGGTGTTGATTGGTGAACCTGGCGTGGGTAAAACCGCGATTGTTGAAGGCTTGGTGCAGCGGATTGTTAACGGTGAAGTGCCGGATTCACTCAAGGGTAAAAAGGTCTTGTCTTTGGATATGGCGGCTTTGCTGGCAGGCGCTAAATACCGCGGTGATTTTGAAGAGCGGCTGAAATCTGTGCTGAAAGAATTGGCACAGGATGAAGGCCAAACTATCGTGTTTATTGATGAAATTCATACCATGGTGGGCGCAGGTAAAGCCGAAGGCGCGATGGATGCCGGCAATATGCTTAAACCTGCGTTGGCGCGTGGTGAGTTGCACTGTGTGGGCGCAACGACTTTAGATGAGTACCGCAAATATATTGAAAAAGATGCTGCATTAGAGCGCCGCTTCCAAAAAGTGTTAGTTGATGAGCCAACGGTGGAGGCGACTATTGCTATTTTGCGTGGGCTACAAGAAAAATATGAGTTGCATCATGGCGTAGAAATTACCGATCCTGCCATTGTGGCAGCGGCAGAGCTTTCACATCGTTATATTACTGACCGTTTTTTGCCAGATAAGGCGATTGATTTGATTGACGAAGCGGCAAGCCGCATCAAGATGGAGATTGACTCCAAGCCTGAGGTGATGGATAAATTAGAACGCCGTTTAATTCAGCTAAAAATTGAGCGTGAAGCGGTGCGCCGTGAAAAAGACGAAGGCAGTAGAAAACGCTTTGAGCTGATTGAAGAAGAAATTACCAAGCTTGAAAAAGAATATGCTGACCTGGAAGAAATTTGGAAAGCGGAAAAAGCGCAAGTACAAGGCTCTGCGCATATTAAGGAAGCGATAGAGAAAGTTAAATTTGAGATGGAAGAAGCTACGCGTAAAGGTGAGTGGCAGAAAGTCTCTGAACTGCAATACGGCAAACTGCCACAACTTGAGACACAGTTGAAGCAGGCAGCCAGCTCTGAAGAAACCGCCACCTTATCTAAAAATAAGATGTTGCGCACTGAAGTAGGCGCAGATGAAATTGCCGAAGTGGTGAGCCGTGCTACCGGTATTCCTGTGAGCAAAATGATGACGGGCGAACGTGAAAAACTGCTGACCATGGAGGCTAAGTTGCATGAGCGCGTGGTGGGGCAGGATGAAGCGGTGCGCTTGGTATCCGATGCGATTAGGCGTTCGCGTTCAGGGTTAGGTGACCCTGGTCGCCCTTATGGTAGCTTTTTATTCCTAGGGCCAACTGGCGTGGGTAAAACCGAACTGTGTAAATCATTAGCTAACTTCTTGTTTGATTCTGAAGATCATCTAATCCGTATCGACATGAGTGAATTTATGGAGAAGCATTCAGTGGCACGTATGATTGGCGCGCCTCCAGGCTATGTCGGCTATGAAGAAGGCGGCACGCTGACGGAAGCGGTGCGCCGTAAACCTTACAGCGTGATCTTGCTGGATGAAGTTGAAAAAGCACACCCTGACGTGTTTAATGTGTTGCTACAAGTGTTGGATGATGGTCGCCTGACTGATGGTCAGGGGCGTACGGTTGATTTTAAAAATACCGTCATCATCATGACATCTAACTTGGGTAGCCAGATGATACAAAGCATGGCCGACCAAGACTACCAAGTGGTGAAGTTAGCGGTAATGGGTGAGGTGAAAACGCATTTCAGGCCAGAGTTTGTCAACCGTATTGATGAAGTAGTGGTGTTTCATGCGCTTGGTGAAGCTAACATTAAATCGATTGCAGCGATTCAGTTGCAGACTTTAGCCAAACGCTTGAGCGCAATGGATATGCAATTGGAGCTGACAGAAGCTGCCATTACGGAAATTGCCAATGCCGGCTTTGACCCAGTATATGGTGCGCGCCCACTCAAACGTGCGATACAGTCTGAGATTGAGAACCCATTAGCGCGTGAAATTTTAGCGGGGAATTTTGTGGCTAAAGATACAATCAAAGTGGATGTGAAGGCGGGTAAGCTTGTGTTTTCAAAAGCGAATGCCACATGATTTGGTAGCGTGATTTAACAATGATTGGAGATCTTTGCACGGCTGAAACTTTACGAAAGTTAACATTATTCGTCATTTTCACCACCCTTCGACAAGCTCAGGGAACGGTGAAAATGACGAGGCTGTGATGTTCTACTTAAAACGTTTAGTGAATTAGTCAGGTTGTAGCTTCATGCCAATCCACAGTGGTTGATGTTGAAAGGAGTTGAATGATGCGTAAAAGCCTTGGTTTGTTAGGGGTAAGTTTTTTATTGGTGCTTGCTGGGTGCGCAACATCAAGCCAGCAACAAAACATGAAATCGCCGCAGATCAATCGTATTTCTGAGGCTGAGTTGGCGCGAATCATGCCCGTACCTGTGACTGCATTAAGTTTGGACGAGGTGGTTAAATTAAGCCAAGCAGGCAACAGTGCTGAGAAAATTATTGATAAAATTAAAGCCAGCAACTCGTTGTATGATTTAACGCCGAGCCAAAGCATCGCACTCGGTCAGCAGGGTGTTGATTCCCAAGTGTTAGATTACATGCATACAAGTCGTGAACTTGCCTTAAGAAACAGCATCGCCGATGAAATCAATAAACGTGAGAAAGAAAAGCGCGACGCGCTAGAAAAGCTAAAACGCCAGCAGTTATTGCAACAACAACGTTTTTATGATCCCTTTTGTCGGAGCTACTATGGCTTTCACCCTTATGGATACGGGGCCTATGGCTCAAGGTTTGGCTCTCGCTTTGGTTTAGGCACCGGCTATGCAAGACCGTGGGGTTGCTGGTAATTTAAGCTAGCAGCTGTTTTAGTGGTTAACGCGATACCATAAAAATTAAGACAATAAAAATCAAGAAAACATCAGAAATTTTGGAAAAAATATGCAACAAAAAACACATCAAATCAGCGTGAGTACGCATGGTCGAAAACTTTACGACATCACACCAGAGCTTATCGCTTGGGCTAAAACTAGCGGGTTGCGTACCGGGCTAATCACCTTGTATATTCAGCATACTTCAGCCAGTTTACTGATTAACGAAAATTATGATCATGATGTACTGGTGGATTTAGAGGCATTTTTTAACCGTTTAATTCCAGATGGCGATCCGCTATTTATTCATACGGTTGAAGGTCCTGATGATATGCCTGCGCACGTACGTACAGCGCTGACCCAAACGCATTTATCAATACCGCTTATAGACGGTGAGGCTGCTTTGGGGCAATGGCAGGGCGTGTTTTTGTATGAGCATCGCCATGTGAATAGTAAGCGCAGGGTTATTTTTCACCTGATTGGTGAGTAAAAACGCGTAGCACGTACATTTTTTGCTGGTTTAGGGCTGGCTTTGAGTAATTTTGGTTAAATATCAGCCATTACTGGAGTTGTTTTGTTGACAAAATTGGCAGTTAAATTTTGAAAATAGGCGGAATAGGGTTGTGAATAATTAAAGTTAAGTTAGAATAACGTAATAAGTTTTTTGCTCATAACCCATTGAATATCAAACAATGGTTATCGTTTTTTAATTAATGAAAAGGAAAATACAATGTCAGCTTTATTACGTTCTTTATTAGTATTAGGGGTTGCAAGTTTGTTGATGGTTGGTTGCGGTGAAAAAGAAGTTGCTGCACCTGTAGAAGAGGCACCTGTTGCTGCACCGGTTGTAGCTGCACCTGTGGAAGCCGCACCAGTTGCAGGTGGCTATGAGCCAACTGCAGAAGAGCGCGTGCCTGGCATCACTATTGATCCAGCAACATTAGCTACACAAGCTGAAGCTGCTACAGCGCCAGTTGAGGTTGAAGCTGCAACTGCAGCTGAGTAATTGATATAGCTAGGCTACTTTATGTGGCTGGTCTGAATAAAAAAAACACGCTTAAGGCGTGTTTTTTTGTATGGAGCCCACTTGAACAGAAATTTAAACGGTCTCAGCAAGCTGGCAAGTGCTGCTAACCATAAAGCTGATAAGCACTACTAAGCCAGCAAGCTGGCAAGTATTGCTAAATACGTTAATTTTGTACCCCAGGGCACCCTCTCTTTTCACTTTGTGAAAATTCACCTTGTCATTCTGAGCGCAGCGAATAATCCATGCAACTAATTGATTGTACTGGATTCTTCGCTGCGCTCAGAATGACGGGTTTGATATTTTGACGGTACTTTTTGGATTAGCTACAGTGGGGTTATTGCGCCAGTTCAGCTGCATCAATGACAACTTTGTAAAGATTGACGTCACGCGGCGTTTTAATCTGCACACCAACGGCTACTTGATTGCGTTTGCCTGACGCTATACTGCCTTTTATCATCAGCGCCTGACTTTGACCAATGGCACGACCAGTTTTGGCGTCATATTTCACCACATGCACTTGTACGCGATCTACGGCGACGCTAGTATTATTTTGCACGACTGCATATAAGTTTCCCGCACTGTCCGCCTGTGGCGCCGCTTGAATATATTTGGCTGGGTTGCGCGGCAAATCAATACGCACAGCACGTGCTATTGCATCTTTACCGATATCTGAATTTGAGCTGGCCGCAACTTGATAATGTTGTAGTGCCACATCGGTTTGACCGCGATCTTCAGCCAGTTGACCAAGTAGCGCATGTCCAGGTGCAGTGGGTAATAGCTCGTTGGCGCGTTTTAGGTAGGGCTCGGCTTCAGTTTTTTTACCCATGTTGAAAAGTGCAATGCCGCTTTGGATATGAGGTTTAAAGTAGTCTGGCTGCAGTTTGATGGCTTTATCGTAAAAAGCTAATGCCTCCTGTGGTTTTTTTTGGGTTAAAGCGATATCGCCTAGCAGCTCCTGAAAGCGCGCCTCACGCGGTTCACCGGCGATTGCTTGTTTGGCCAAGGCGGTTGCCTTAACGGTGTCTTTTGCTGCCAGTGCTTTTACGCCTTCATCATAGGCTTTGTACGCGGCTTGGGTGGATCTAAGTTTGGCAGTTTTCTGTGCATAGACTTCTTTACCCCAGTCGCCACCGGCACCCACTTGGGCAAGTGTGACTTTGTTTGCATCTACACGTGCTTGAGATGGCGGGTGGCTAGCAAATAAACCCTCAATGAAGTTACTTTTACGGTCAGCACTTAATTTCACAAAGGTTTCTTGTAACGTTACCGCTGCCGCCGGGTCGTAACCCGCTTTTTTCATGTATTGCATGCCGTATAAATCAGATTCACTTTCAGCATCGCGGCCGTATTTACTATTGACCAGTTGCGTGCCCACTTGCGCACCGCCAACAATCAAATTAGCGTAGTCGGTATTTTGTGCGCCAATGCCAACGGCAATCATCGCCCCTTGTAAAAATATACCGCGCTCCATGCCCTGCGCACCGTGGCGAGCGGCGGCGTGCACCATTTCATGCCCCATGACAGCCGCTAATTCTGCCTCACTATTTAATTCATAAAGCAGGCCGCGATTAAAGGCGATTTTCCCGCCCGGCATTGCCCAGGCGTTGGGTACGGAGTCATTGATTACCGTATATTCATACGGCAGTTTGCGGTCTGAGACTGCTGCCAGCTTGTCGCCCACACTTTTTACATATGCCGTAAGCTCAGGATCAAGTACGTAATCACCACCTTGAGATTGGCGCGTCGGCGAGTAGTTCTTCTGGCCAATCGAGATTTCCTGTGCTTCGGACACCAGCTGAAATTCACGTTTTTTAGTCACTGGATTGGTGCCGCAGGCACTGGGTAACAGCGTCAGGGCGACTAAAAAAGTGACTGATAATTTTTTACCTATGTTTAGGTATTGCTTATGTTGCATGATGATGCGCTCGACTGTTCGATGTTAAAAAATGAATTAAAAAACGAAGTAAAAGCATAGCGCAAAAGTGTGGGTGCGCTAATAGTTTTTGGTGTAAAACGCGTAAAGTTTCGTAAAACGCTGACTAAATATTTGCTGCTTATTTAGCTACTTGTAGAGTTTATGTGTGTGAATATATTCAATCACGCTATCAGGCATTAGGTAGCGCGCAGAATAGCCGTGCTTAAATGCTTCACGAATCGCCGTTGATGAAATATCCAGTGCCGTGACTTGGCGCATGGTGACAAACCCTGCGGGAGCTGTATGCAAATCATCACTATGTTCGGTGTAGTGGTTATGCAAAAAAGATTCTAAAATTTTTGGCAGCTTATTCGCTTCAGCTTGAGGTCTTTGCACCAGTGCAATATGGCAAAGTTGAATGATTTCCTGCCAGCGATGCCAAGTGTCAAATTTGGTGAAAGCGTCACTACCCATTAGTAGCGTAATGCTGGTTTGCATGCCGAGTTCTTCACGCAGGCTTAGTAATGTGTCTATGGTATAAGAAGCGCCAGCTCGGTGTAGCTCACGGTCATCAAAGCTAAAGCCAGTGTTATCTGCAATACTTAGCTGTACCATCGCTGCACGATGTTCTGCGCTGATTGCTAGGGCGTTTTTGTGCGGTGGATTGGCAGCGGGAATAAAACGGACTTCATCAAAATTTAACGCATCCGTAAGCTCTTGCGCCATGCGTAAATGCCCAAAATGAATTGGGTTGAACGTGCCGCCAAAGATACCGATTGCAGGTATTTGAATGCTAGGATCTCCGATGGCTTTCAAACTTGCATCCGCTTAGTTAAGCACGCACGTGTCCATCGCCCAATACCACATATTTAAGCGAGGTTAAACCTTCTAAACCGACTGGGCCGCGAGCATGCAGTTTGTCAGTCGAAATGCCAATTTCAGCACCTAAGCCATATTCAAAACCATCGGCAAAACGTGTGGATGCATTCACTATCACGCTGCTGGAATCTACTTCACGCAAGAATCTGCGCGCTTTAGTGTAATTTTCCGTCACAATTGCCTCAGTATGTTGCGATGAGTGTTGGTTGATATGCGCAATTGCCTCATCTAAACCACTCACCACTTTGCACGAAATTATCGCCGCTAAATATTCAGTGTAATAATCTTCTTCAGTCGCTGGTTTGGCCTGTTTCACCAAGCGACAAGTTTCCGCACAGCCACGAATTTCAATGCCGTGTGCGGTAAGCATGTCGGCAAGTTTAGGCAACATGGTAGTAGCAACGGAGCGCGCAATCAGTAGCGATTCCGCTGTGTTACATGTGCCGAGCCGCTGTGTTTTGCTGTTTTCTATAATACGTAACGCTTTATCGAAATCCGCATCATCATCTACATAGACATGGCAATTGCCATCCAGATGCTTAATGACAGGAATGCGTGCATCGGCGGCTATGCGCTCGATCAGCCCCTTGCCGCCGCGTGGCACAATTACATCCACGTATTGCTTCATGGTAATTAACTCACCTACCGCAGCGCGGTCTGTGGTTTCCACCACTTGTACTGCCGTGGTTGGTAAGCCAGCTTTTTGTAAGCCTTCATGTACCAGTTTTGCCAGTGCCTGATTGCAATGTATCGCTTCACTTCCGCCGCGCAAAATGGCAGCGTTGCCAGACTTGATGCACAAGCCGGCAGCGTCGATAGTAACATTTGGGCGCGCTTCATAAATGATGCCAATGACGCCCAGTGGTACGCGCATTTGCCCAATTTGAATGCCGCTTGGGCGATATTTGAAATTGCTCATTTCACCGATTGGGTCAGCAAGGCTGGCAATTTGTGTCAGACCTTCTGCCATGTTGGCAATGGTTTTTTCGCTAATCGCTAAGCGGTCAAGCATCGCAGGCTCTAAGCCATTGGCGCGCGCCGCGTCTAAATCAAGCTTGTTAGCCGCCAGCAGCGTGTCTTTTTCACGCAAAATAGCTTTTGCAATTGCGGTCAACGCATTGTTTTTTTGAATAGTATCGGCACTCGCCATCGCACGCGAAGCCTTGCGCGCTTCAATGCCAATGTCTTGCATATAGGTTTGAATGTTCATGAGGTGATTATACGTTTTTGTGTGCAGAATTAAAATAAATCAGCATCGTATTGTGATCATCACACACCGCTCAGTAAAAAATCAATTGCAGCAATAATGTCATTTTGGTAAGCAGTTAAAATCTCAACTTCTGCACCCAACTCACGTTTGTGAATACCCGCTAATTGTGGCGTCATCATGCAGTAATCTTGCCCTTGCACATGCAAAACGGGGGTGAGTTTGCTTATGGGCTGGTGCGTCATGGTTTTTATTGGTGTAAGCGGCACTACAACACAGGTTTGCATTGATGCCAGCAAATCATTTTGAATGTTGAGCAAAAATGGATAAGCCGTTTGCGTAGCCTTGTTTTTGTTTTGATAAACGGTAAATTGTGACATTTAAAACACGCGCAAGGTATCAGCAAACGCACCATACTTATCGGCTTGCTGGTTATAACCATCAATCGCCTGCTGATTTTGCGCAAGCCACGCTTGCTGCTGCTTCGCCTTAATAATTGCGATCAGGCTTTCTTCTAAAGTAGCGGATAAATTGATATTGAGCGCACGCGCTTTATTGAGTAAATCACTATTCACGCTTAAATTGGCGGCACGTTTAGGCGCTTGGGCATCATAATTAACTTGCATTATTGATCCTTTCACAACTTTTGTGAGATGCGAAAATTATATGCGCATAAGTAATGCGTGTCAAAAGTGGATAGTCTGGGTTAAATTCACACTCACCGACCCCGCACCTTAGCTAAGCCGAAACAAAGCCGTGAAATTTCGAGCCAAGCATCACCCAACATGACGCCTTTGGCAGTTTTATCAATATCTGCCAATTTTTGCAGCGTGGCTTCTAATTGGCGCAGACTTAGGCGCGCTAAGGCACGTTTAACTAAAGCCTGTTTATCACCATAAATACGTGCGTTGGTCATGGCGCTCGTCAGATTTTCACCGCGCATCTCAGCTTGTTTGATGCGTACCAAAGGTCGCAACACCCACATCAGCGGGTTCATGACGGCTACCGCATTTTCACCTTCATCTTGCAAGCCTTGCAAAATACGCACGGTGCGCTCGGCGTCGCCCGCGAGCACGGCTTCACCTAACTGAAACGCATCGTAGCGCGATACATTAAGCACAGCCTCGCGCACGGTGGCGTCGCTTAATTCACCTTGCGGATAGAGTAAGCCTAATTTCTGAACTTCTTGATTGGCTGCCAGTAGGTTGCCTTCTACCTGATGCGCTAAAAATTCTAGTGTTTGCACACTAGTCTGCTGGCCTTGCAGGGCGAGGCGGTTGGCAATCCATTTGGGTAAATTGGCTGCATCAATTTCGTTAAGGGTGATTGTCTGCGATTGCGCTTCTAACGCTGCAAACCATGCGCTGTTTTTAGCATCCCGCTCTAACGTTGGCAATATAATCACAACCGTGGTATCGGGCAGTGCTTTTGCCGCCAGCGCTTGCAGTGCTTTGCTGCCTTCAACACCTGGCTTGCCGCCAGGGATGTTAAGTTCTAATAAACGACGGCTCGAAAAAAGCGAAATAGATTGGCCGAAGCTCTGAATTTGCTGCCAGTTAAAATTGCGCTCTACGGTTAAACTGTTACGCTCATCAAAACCTTGAGTGCGCGCGATCGCACGAATCGCATCTAAACATTCGCGTTGCGCGAGCGGTTCATCACCTACTAATAGGTAAAGCGGTTGCAAACCTTGCTTGAGGTGCGTTTCGAGTTGAGCTTGAGCTAAGCGCATGGTGAATTATTTGATTAATGGCTTAATCGCGGTTAAGCGGCGTAAAACTTCGCGCACAGCGTCCTGGCGCATATCGGCGTTCAGCCTTGATTCCTCATCAGCTTTGCCGAGTAAGGCATTGTCGTTATATGAAAAATCGCGACGCGCCTGCACGGTTTGTACTTTGCTCCATATCGGGTTGGCTGGCTCACGTGTTCTAAAGTTTACCCGATAATTCAGCTCAAACTCGCGCACCAAACCACCGCCACTTAATGACAAAATGCGTTTTTCATAGGCCTCGTTCACCAACTCCAATAACAGCTCGGCACTCTCGACATTTTCTGCCACTTGCACGCCATTGGTTTTGAGTGACTGTTTAAGATCGCGCGAGATGCTGAGTGTAGCACCTTGAATATACAAGGTTTTGAATGAAAGCTCAGTCATGCCACGTAGATGAAACCCGCAGGCAGAAAGAACCAGTGTGAACAATACAAACAAACTGATACGGCGCATGATGGCTTTTTGCATGAAGGTTTCTTTCATCGACTTATCCCACAACAACGTTAATGAGTTTATTTGGCACTACGATCACTTTGCGTACAGCCATGTTATCTTCAATGTACTTTTGTACGCAAGGTTGTTGTAACGCCAGTTGTTCTAAAGCTTCTTTGGTTTCAGTTTTAGCAACGGTAATGCTACCGCGTAGTTTACCGTTGACCTGAATCACATATTCAATGCTATCTTGCACCGTGGCGGATTTATCCGCCACAGGCCAGCCAGCTTCTAAAATATGGCTGTCAGGGCGCAGTTCAGCCCAGATAGCCTGGCAAATATGCGGCACAATCGGTGAAAGTAAAAGCGCTGCGTTCTGCAGTACCTCTTGGCGAACGCTACGGGTTACCTCGTCGTTACCTTCTACTTTGGCTAGTGCATTCATCAGTTCCATTACTGATGAAATCGCAGTATTAAAACTATGGCGACGACCGTAGTCATCTGCCACTTTTTCAATGGTCAGGTGTAACTGGCGGCGCAGGTTTTTAAGGTCAGCATTTAATTCACCTGAGGTGTAAGCAATGGAGGCGCCAAGTTCAAGGTGGTCGTAAGTCGCCTTCCATAAACGTTTTAAGAAACGGTGCGCACCTTCTACTCCGCTATCAGCCCACTCCAAACTTTGTTCAGGAGGTGCCGCAAACATCATGAATAGGCGCGCGGTATCTGCGCCGTAAGTATCAATCAATTCTTGCGGGTCAACCGTGTTGCCTTTGGATTTACTCATTTTAGTGCCATCTTTTAGCACCATGCCTTGCGTGAGCAGGTTGGTAAATGGCTCGTCATTCTTAATCAAACCCACATCGCGCATTAGCTTGTTGAAGAAGCGTGCATAGAGCAAATGCAGAATGGCATGCTCAATACCGCCTACATATTGGTCCACCGGCAACCAGTAATTTGCACGTTCGTCGGCCATGGCGGTGTTGCTATCAAAACTAGCGTAACGGGCAAAATACCAGGATGATTCAAAAAAGGTATCTAAAGTATCTGTTTCGCGAGTGGCCTTGCCACCACATGTTGGACAGGTGGTTTCAATAAAGTTTTGGTCTTTTTTAATCGGCGAACCAACGCCATCCATGATGACATCTTCTGGCAATACTACTGGCAGTTGTTCCGCAGGGACAGGTACTTCACCACAGCTTGCACAGTGAACAATTGGAATTGGGCAACCCCAGTAACGTTGACGTGAAACACCCCAGTCGCGCAGGCGATATTGGGTGCGTTTTTTACCTAAGTTTTTTGCGCTTAATGCAGATGAGATCGCATCTGAAGCGTGTTCAAAATCTAAGCCATCAAATGAGCCAGAGTTAAACAAAATGCCATGCTCGGTATAAGGTAAAGCGCCCTCTCCATTAAGGGGGAGGGTTGGGGTGTCATCGTGGTTAGATGGACGAATCACGGCTTTAATCGCTAAGTTGTATTTGTTGGCAAACTCAAAATCACGCTCATCATGCGCTGGCACAGCCATCACAGCACCTTCGCCATAGCTCGCTAACACATAGTTGGCTACCCAAACAGGTAGCTGCTCACCATTCAAAGGGTGTGTAACAAATAAACCCGTTGCCATGCCTTTTTTCTCGGCAGTGGCAATGTCAGCTTCTGCCACGCTACCGCGCTTACATTCGGCAATAAAGTCAGCCAAGGCCGGGTTGTTTTGCGCGGCAAGGGTTGCCAGCGCATGTTCTGCCGCTACCGCCACGTAAGTGGCGCCCATCAATGTGTCTGGTCTGGTTGTATAAACCTTTAATGTAAGGTTTTCCCCTAACCCCAAGTTCCCAGCCTCCCGCCCCTGAATAGGAAACTCAACTTCGCAACCGTAGCTTTTGCCTATCCAGTTGCGTTGCATGGTTTTTACTTGTTCAGGCCAGCCATCCAGCTTGTCTAAATCATTGAGCAGCTCTTCAGCGTAAGCCGTAATTTTCATGAAATACTGCGGAATATCGCGCTTTTCTACCAAGGCGCCACTACGCCAGCCGCGGCCGTCAATCACTTGCTCATTGGCTAACACGGTGCCATCTACTGGATCCCAGTTCACAGTCGATGTTTTTTTGTAAATCAACCCTTTTTTGAACAGCTCAGTAAATAACCATTGCTCCCATTTATAGTATTCAGGTTTGCAAGTGGCGATTTCACGGTTCCAGTCCACGCCTAACCCCAATTGTTTTAATTGGGTTTTCATGTGTTCTATATTTTCATACGTCCATTTTGCGGGGGCGGTATTGTTTTTAATCGCTGCGTTTTCAGCAGGCAAACCAAACGCATCCCAGCCCATCGGCTGCATGACGTTAAAGCCTTTCATTTTATGAAAGCGGCTGAGAACGTCGCCAATGGTGTAGTTGCGCACGTGCCCCATGTGCAGGCGGCCAGATGGGTAAGGAAACATGGATAAACAATAGTATTTAGGTTTATCTGAGATTTCAGACGCAGCGAAGGTTTGATTGGCTTCCCAGTAAGTTTGGGCAGATTGTTCAATGTCTTTAAATGGGTACTGCTGTTGCATAATTTAACTATTTCTTAGAAGTTAACTGAATAGCCAAATTATACCGTGAAGCGGAGCGGTTTGCTGAGTGTTACGTGATACGCAATAAACCTTGGTTTTTGATGAGGTGGAAATTGAGAAAAAACCGTTAGTGGCGGGCTAGGGTTGCGTCATGTTCTGGTTGGCAGACTGTTGCCAAATAGCTTGATAAATAGCCTCTAATGACTGCGCAAAGTGATGGGTGTCAAATAATGCAGAGGTCATTTTCTCAGCCAGTAACTTTTGTTTCATGGCGGTAATCATGGCTGGGTTGTTCGCAAGCTGAAGCGCTTTTTGTTCATAATCTTGCAAGGTGCAAGTCATTAACTCGGTCAAGCCTGCCGCGCTTATTAAACTACCTGCCACACGCGCTGCAAAAGTTTCACCTGCACAGGTTAGCACTGGAACGCCCATCCATAGCGCATCGCTACAAGTGGTGTGTGCATTATAGGGCAGGGTGTCTAAAAATAAATCAGCATGCGCATGGCGTGCGAGATGCTCGGCAATGGCAACCCGCGGCGCAAAAATGAGGCGCTCAGCAGCAATGCCAAGGGCAACGGCTTCGCGCATTAAATTTTGCTTTGCTAACATATTGCAATCAAGCAACCAAAGCACGCTGTTTGGTACGGCGTTTAGTACGCGCATCCAAATTGAAAATACATCGGGTGTAATTTTGAAGCTTTGATTAAAACAGCAGAATACAAACGCGCCTTCTGGTAAGTTGCAATCTTTGCGCGTAGGTGTTTTGCCTACTGGGCGCTTGCGGTCGTTAGGTTGATAGCTATGCGGTAAAACGGCTAATTGCTCTGCATAGTGTGATGCTGATGCTGGTGGGCTAATGAAATTGTCAGTTAACAGGTAATCAAACAGTGGTTCATCATCAAAAGCGCCCATGGTGCCAGGAAAGCCCAGCCAGCTCACATTAATAGGCGCCGGGCGTAGGGCAGCAATGCCACTGCGACTGGTTTGTGTAAAGCCGGTTAAATCTATCAATATATCAATATCGCTGGCATATATTTTTTTTGCGGCTTCAATTTCAGACAGTTGTCGAATGTCATGAAATTGATCAAAGGCTTGTTCTAGCCTTGCTCTGGCACTGGATTTATCATTAACTCCGTAAGAAAATCCAACAATTTCAAATTGGGATCTATCGTGTAATTCAATGAGTTCGCTGATTAAAAAGGCAAGAGGGTGTAGCCTGAAATCTGCAGATAAATAGCCCAGTTTTAATTTTTTCTGTGAGGTTTGTTTGTGGTGCGTAACCTCATGTGGCGTAAACCTAAGTTGTTGACGATGTTGTATTAACCCCCCATAGCGATTTTTTACCCAGTTATTTGCACATATTTTTTGTTGTTCTGCCGTGGTGTTTGGCATGGCTAAAAATGCAAACGGTGAAATCTGTGCGCTGGGTTGGGTCGTTACCCAATGGCAAATTTCGGCAATATCGTGATCTAAACCTTGCCAATCGCAAATGTGCTGTTTTTGATGCACAAGATGCACCTTGGCATGATGCAATTGCGGGTTCAGTTGCAACGCTTTTTGGTAGCTTTCAATCGCTAAATCCAACTGTCCTAATTCGCGCTGAACATTACCTAAATTATTGTAGGTATCTGCATCATTGGGGTTAATCTGAATCGCTTTTTGGTATTGTTTAGCCGCTTCAGTTGGCCTACCTAGCTCACGTTGGGCGTTACCCAAGTTATAAAGTAATGCAGCATCTTGCGGGTTAAACTGTAACGCTTCCTCAAAGCTGGTAGCCGCCTGCGTAAAGTTACCCATGGCATGCGCTTGGTTGCCCAGCGAGGTTAAACAATGGCAAAGTGCCTCACGGACATCCTCTTTTTTAGGCATGGCGCGCAATACACGGCGATAGTAGCCTGCGGCCTCTTCAAAACGGTCAACTGCAAGTAGCGTGTTGCCTAAATTAAGTTGCACATCTAAATCTTTAGGTTGCAGCAACACCGCTTGCTGAAAGCTTTTGATGGCAGCTTCTAGCTCATTATTAGCGCGTAACGCCAGCCCGCAATTGTTTAAATAATCCACATTACGCGGGCTAATGGCCAACGCTTGTTGAATGTAGCGCACCGCATCTGCCGCACGATTGGTTTGATAGCAAATAATGCCTAGCATGTGATATGCATCAGCATGGTTGGCTTGTATGCTAATCGTTTGTTGAAAGCCTAGCTCAGCTTGTGTTAACTGACCATTTCGGTAGAAATTTAAAGCGGTTAAATAGTGAGTGTGCGGCATGGTTAATTTTAACCTGAAATCATGTGTAAGCTAAAAATACCATATTTTATGTGCATATTCTCCTACCAACTAACCACTGTTTCGCAATCATGATTGAACAGCACAATTATTCTAACTGACCAGTTTCTCATGAGTGCTGACACTAATTAAGAACTATGCATATTTTTTTGAATAGCAGCTTGTGGCAAGTTGATTTATAGGTCAAGGGGCAAATGCCGATCCACCTCTGTCACCGGTATATTTCCCTGAATGTCTGCAACGGGGGACTTAGCCGACATTCGGGCTTTATAAAAACATTAAATTGTCTTCAAGCAATTTAATGTTTAAATTTTATACGGTCATAATATTTAGCGATATTCCCTAAAAAATATTATTAGACGCACAAGTATTACCATTTAAGGTGTTATTTGCCGGACAGGTTAAAGTTTGATGAGGTTTGTCATATTTTTTAAGGGTATCAAGCATGAAGTAAGGTAGCCAATGATTTTCGTTTGAGTACTGGTAATCAACACCAATGTTTGAATAGGGAGCTTTCACACCTACCCCTGCAAAAATACCTTTAACAAAGTCATACCCCCCGCCAATCTCACCTTGAATGGTTTCATTACCATTAAAATATTTGGCGCGTAACTTTCCTAATTCAAATCCACCAATAAACTTAGTGGATATTGATATATCACTTCCATCAGTATCTCCATTGGAATCTACTTTAGCATGACGCAAGCCGACAACAGCCTCAGGCTTAAAGCTCTCTCCAAATGTCCATTTTAATGCGGCGTAGATTGAGTTATGAATCGAAGATTCTGAAGTTTGTGTGGGGGTACTTGTACTTGGTGGAGTTTGCTGCATGGCTTGAACTGAGTTAACAGTACCAATCGTAGTCGCAATTACTAAATACACTTTAATTCGTTTAACTTTTGGTGGCTGCATAATTCAATCTCAATTTTAGTAGTTTCTTGTCATAATAACATTGATAATGGTGAAATAAAACGTGTAGAGTTCTGCTATATAAATGGAGTGATATATTTTTATTCATAGCATCAAGAGTAAGTTACGCCAGAATGTCATTTCTGACTACTCAATCAAGTCAGGAACATTGGAAGCCTTAAAGTGGCTTGCTTTTGTTTTCATGGCTATTGACCATTTATATAAGTTCATACCTGCCATGCAACTGCAATTTATTTACCCTGTTGGAAGAATAGCAATGCCATTGTTTGCATTTATCTTTGGCTACACTTTAACTTATTTCAAATTTGATGATTTTCATTCAGTATATAAGTTACTTTTTAGGTTGTTGGTTACTGCATTAACTTCATCGTTGCCCTACATTTATCTTCAAAAAGGCTTTATCGGTTTTGGTTTGTGGCCCTTAAATATTATTTTCATGTTTTTTCTTGCCGTACTTATTTTGTATATAAATACATGGAAAACAGAATATAGAGTATTGATTGCAGTCCTGCTCTTTATTGTGGGGGGGATGTTCGTTGAATATTTTTGGGCAGGATTGTTGCTAGTTATCTTTTCATACTACTTTATTAAAAGACCGAATTGGCAAAACTTATTAGTGATACTTTTAAGTTTTTTATTGCTTATAGATTTAAATGGAAATTTTTATGCTTTTTTATTTTTTCCAATAGTCTATTACGCTCAATTTTTAGATTTAAAATTCAAAAGAATAAAACATATATTTTATATTCTTTACCCACTACATCTTTTGGTTATAAGTGGAATAAAGCTATTGAATAATCTTCAATAATATCTTGTAGACAAATACAATCAAACAAGAAAAATCATCTTACAAAGCAGTCGCGCAGATTTTCAAACAGGCTGTACGATAACTGCAGTGTATAATCCACCACATTAAAAATTCAGCTCTTACACATATGACTATCCGCCTAATTTTCATCATCACGCTTATGTTTTTTTCCTCATCTGCATTTGCAATGCAGATTTTTGTTAGAACACTCACTGGAAAAAATATCGCACTTGAGGTGGAGCCTAACGATACTATTGAAAATGTAAAGGCAAAAATTCAAGAGAAAGAAGGCATTCCGCCAGACCAACAACGATTAATTTTTGCAGGTAAGGAACTTGAGGAAGGCAGAACACTTGCAGATTACAATATCCAAAAAGAGAGTACGCTTAATTTGGTTTTGCGTTTAGCTGTGACTACACCACCCACATCAGACACTACCGTGAAAGACCAGTTGGCAATGCAAGCCTATGCAGCTCAGCGATTCACCGCTAGCCAAATCAATAATATTACAAACCACTTTCTATCCTTGCATCAAAACTTTAGCGTTAGAAATAATAGCTTTGCAATTAATAGTAGCAACTCAGCTCTTAACTCTTTTGCATCATTATTAGATGGCTACGCTTCCGAGCATCATTCTCAAGTTCGATTCATTCCTAGAGCATCAATAAGCAATCCAATAGTCCTTGCTGAGAATAATATTGAATCATCAGCACAATCCCAAGCTATGATCGATACCAATGGGACAAAGTACGCTCAATCTGATTATTCACAATCATTTTCCCAAAGAGTGTTCGGTAATTTACCGATAGGCTTATGGGCTACTGGAACTTTCGACTATGGCGCTATTGACAAGCAAGGGGGCAATAATAAGTTCTCTACTCAAGGCATCACACTGGGCATTGATTATCAGTTAGCTGAGAACGTCATCATTGGTGGTGCATTAGGCTATGGTTTTGATAAAACCGATGTCGATGAGTTTGGTAGTAAAACCAAATCACATCAAACTACTGGTAGCCTCTATGGTAGCTATCAGATGCTACCTAATTGGTTTCTTGATGGTCTAGTTGGTTATGCTGATACTACTTTTGATAACAAGCGATGGTCTACTACGGACAGTCTCTTTTTGACAGGCAATCGTGATGGCAATGTAACCTTTGGTAGCCTTGGATTAAGTGCTTTCATTCAAACGCAACAACTCAGTTTGCAGCCTTACCTTAGAGCTGACATTGCGTCTATTAAACTTGATAACTACTCGGAAACAGGTTCAAGCAACGCATTGACTTATAACAGTAGCAAAGTTACTTCTAAAACTGCATCAGCAGGTTTAAATACCTTTTATGACGTCAAGCTTGAGTCTTCTGCTACGCTAACACCATCAGTCAGTTTGCAGTACACCCATAACTTTGATGGTGATATGATTCAGAATATGTTTGCGTCTAATTTAGGTGCGAGTAGTCAAATTTACAAGGTAAGCACTGGCAGTACTCCGCAGGATTTTGGCACACTAGGACTTGGTCTTAGATACAAATCTCAAAAGAACATCATTGTTGATTTAGCCTATACGGCTTCATCTGGCTCAAGTTCGTATCATGCTAATGCTTTTAGATTTGATGTGAGTTTGGGTTTTTAAAGCAATGTAGTTTGAGTGTAGCGACAGTCGGCTAAGGGGATTTACCTGCCACTCATTCTTGATTGGCGAACCCTCGCACTTGGGCCAGGAAGTGCCAATTCTGACAGTCTGCACTACATCTCATAAAATATGGTTTTTTGAGGATCCGTACGATTTAACTTAAAGCAGCGGTCATTTTTGCCAATCGTTTCAGGCCCATCTCTCGTAATAAAAATCGATTCGGGTTGAGTAAGCCTGCAAGTTCATTTGAAATCGGCAATGCGTCATTACAAATTAAGCCAGCCAGTAGTTCAGCACTCAAGGGCGCACTAGTAAACCCCTTGCTGCCGTGTGCGACGTTGATGTAAAGCCCTGCAACCCATGGCAATGAATTTACATCTGCACCAGGGCGTGGCGGTTTGGCTTTCAATGTGACTGCATCTAATAATTGACCCACCAAAGGCCAGTAATCTGTTGTGGTGCAACGTAGCGATACCCGTCCATCCACGATGTTGCCTTGTAACTGATCGTGAAAAAATGGTGAGATGTTGTTTAATTTGTTTAAATTGGCGAGATGGTCTTTGTCGTCAATTTGCAAGTCATTTTGTTTATTTGTTGTGGCAAAAGTGCTCGAGAACGTGGCGCCTAAGCAGTGATAATGTTTCGTGTTCTGTTGAAGTGCCGCTGGGCTTAAATAGCCGTCGCTACAGACAATTGTTTTTAATTGACGGCTTGTTTCTATGGCTTTGAGTATGCTGACCTGCCCGCGCACTGCTTGCGTATTTAGCACTAAGTTAGGTTGAAGTTGTTGTGCGTCGTTGGCATTGGCAATTACCACAATGTCTGCCTTGGCTATGATGTTTTTATGGTTATACACTTCAAATATTTGACCGTTTTTTAATAATCTCTCCACGTTGCTTGCAGTAAACACTGCAATGTTTTTGTGCTCAGTTAAACGCTGGCAAAGCTGTTGCGGTTTAGCCCATCCTGCGTCAGGAAAGTAAAGGGCATCATATTCAATATCAATGCCGGCAAGTATGCTAGCTTCAGCTTTCGTGACTAACTTCAGAACACTACGCGGGTGATGTTGTGCCGCCACTTTTTGAATGCGCACTAATTCTCTTTGGTTAAAACCGAGTTGCAGCATGCCGCAAATATCAAAGTCTGATGATGGTAAATCCAGTGATTTAAATAAAGCCAAGCTGTGCAAGTAGCTGGCGAGTGCAAATTTACTGGCAACATCATCACCACTTAAACGCGGGTATAACATGGCGAGCGGATTGCCTGATGCTTCGCTGGCAATCTTGGTATTGCGTTCTAATAGTGTTACCTGTATGCCGCGCTGTGCTAATGCAAAGGCTGTACTACAACCTGCAATGCCACCACCGATGACAATTGCGGTTTTAGGCGCCACCGGTATTACCTAGACTATTGTTACTTGAATCATTTTGATTGCCGACAAAATAACCGTCAATCATTTCACGTTTTTTGCCAAAGCCTGCGCGCTTGTTCACTTTAAAACCTGCAAACATTAAGCCTCGTCTCACTATGCCGGCGCTGCTAAAGGTGGCAAATGTCGTATTTAAGTGTGAGAGCTTTGCCATTCGTTTAAACAGTGCTGGCTGCCACATGTCAGGGTTTTTAGCGGGAGAAAAACCATCTAAAAACCAGGCGTCGGTTTGATGCTGGAGGTGTGTTAATTGCTCGGTTGCATCGCCAATCAATAAGTTTAGCTCAATTCTATTGTCATAGAGACTGATTGATCTTGTATCGATCAGTGTTGCATATTGCGCCAGTAACGGGGCGCTTAACGTCGTTAATTCAGGCCATAACTGTAAAGCCGTTGTGATGTCTGATAACGTCAGCGGATATTTTTCAACACTAATGAATTTCAAAATCGCATTTTTTGGCGCAGTTTCAAGCCATAATTTAGCTACGCATAAAAAGTTTAAGCCAGTACCAAAGCCAGTTTCGGTAATCGTGAACGTTTGAAAGTTATGCTGTTGCCAACGCGTAGCTAAATTATTGCCTTGTAAAAACACATAACTTGTTTCAAGCAAGCCGTTATCACTCGAAAAATAAACATCTTGAAACGCGCTGGCAAACGGCTGCCCTTGCTTCCATTCGATGATTGCGTTATCTATCGGTCGCATTCACGGCGATCTTAAATACGATTTTGTGGATAGGCTGGTTGGCAATCAGTGGCGCATGCGTATCTTCTGGAAAAAAGATGCAAAATATATTGGTGGGCGTGGAAACCCAGCTAGCAGGGACGTCATGAAAGAACTGTATATCGGATGCCGTATTGAAAGCACTGACTGGGTTGCGGCAGTCTGCAAGGGGCTTCCAGCCCATTTCATCGGTGCCATTTAATACTAATTGAATGTCGATATATTTGCGATGGCATTCCAGCTGTGCTGATTCACGTGTGCGCCCTGATACGCGCTCTACAATGGCAAATACATCATCACCTATAATCGTATGCCGACCACAGGCGAGTGCCTGCAAGTCGGTATTGCGTATGTAGGAAAATACTTGTGCAAACAGTGGGTGTAACGCTAAATAGCGCTCAGCGTTGGCGATCGTATCAAGAATCATGCAATAAAATCCTTAATTTATTTCCAAACCTTGCCATAAGCCGCTAACAACTTTTGATGCATAAGACTGCCCTCCATATTTACGCCTAAATTGCCTAGGCCGAAATACTGCTCTTTTTGATTGATTAGGCGCTGTGCTTGTTGCAGCGTTTCAGCGCCGTACATGAGTTGCAGGTTGGCTTCAAATAAAGCGGGATCGCCGTTCTCAAGCTCTTCTTTAATTTGCACTAAGTTGGCAATGCAGCGATAAATCTTTGCGCGCGCTGGTGAGAGTTCGTTAAATTGCGCAATCCAGGCGCAGCCGTCCAAGATGTCGTCGGTGCTGTTGCAGGCAAGCGCGGCCAACGTTTTAAGTTCACCTACGCGTAGATCAACCCAAGTGGTGTTAGGGTCGGCGCATAGACCGATTAGCGTTGTTACGGGCAGCTCGTCGGCTAATTCTAGCTCTAGCAAGGTTTCAAGCAATCCTACAGATTCAGCTGGGCTTAATTCTTGTAAGCGCAATGCAAAAGGGCGTACCAAGTTGCCGACTGTGTTGTTTTCCCATTGCAGTTCTTCAACCGGGTAAATTTCAGACATGCCGGGTACAAAAATGCGGCAGGCATATACGCCTAAATGGGTAAAGTCGGCGATATACATGTCATGGCCGCTGGCATGGATGGTGTTGACGCACCAGTCATAGTCTTCTTGCGTTGTCGTACCAAAGTTCCAATCCACAAACGCGTAATCAGGCGTGCTACGTAAAAAGTCCCAGCTAATCACACCGCTGGAATCAACAAAATGGATTTCCAGATTTTGTGAGTCAGTAATCTCTTCCATATCAAAACCAGGGGCAACAAAGCCTGTTAAACCATTGATGGCGCGGCCTTGTAGCAATTCTGTCAATGCGCGTTCTAGCGCTACTTCAAAGCGCGGGTGTGCACCAAAACTGGCAAAGCAACCTTGATCTTCCGGGTGCAGTAAGGTGACGTTCATCACTGGGTATTGACCGCCTAATGATGCATCTTTCACCAAAATACCATAACCCGCAGCGCGTAAGCCTTTAATACCTGCCGCAATGCGCGGATAACGGTTGATGACTTCTTCCGGTACATCAGGCAGGCAAATGCCTTCGCGAATAATTTTATATTTAATATCACGCTCAAAAATCTCAGCCAAGGCTTGCGTACGCGCCTCCATCATGGTGTTGCCCGCGCTCATGCCGTTGCTTACATACAAATTACCGATAAGATTAACTGGGAACAATACGGTTTTATCATCACGTAACCGTGTGTAGGGAATCGCACAAATGCCACGCTCTGCATTGCCCGAGTTTAAATCTATTAGTTGACCAGCAACAGCCGTGCCTTCTGGATTGTAGAATTTTTGCAGTTCAGGCGTGAGTAACGCTTTAGGCCATTTATCACCTTCAACTTTAAACCATTGCTCATTCGGGTAATGCACAAAATCTTGATTGGCAATAGTTTCGCCTAAGTAAAAGTGCGTCCAAAAGTAGTTGGTGCTTAAACGCTCAAAGTATTCACCAAGCGCACTGGCGCGGGCGGCAAGCTGTGACGCACCTTTGCCGTTAGTAAACAGGCGCGGACAGTCTTTATCAATCACATGCACCGACCAAATATTTTCAATTTCATTCAGCCATGACTTTTCTTCAACATGGATACCTAATGCTAATAATTTGCCTTGTAATGTACTGATGGATGATTCGAGTGAAGCATCTTTGCTCGGAATAAAAGTTTCTGTCATGGTCATGTTGGAGCGTGTTGATAAATGGGCTACAAGCATAGCATGCGGTTGTGTTAAAACGACTAAAAATGTACGGGTAATTGCGCTGTTATTGCTCTTTAGAAGAGCCGATCACACCTAAAAAAAACCTGACTAAGCCATAGGCTATCCATGATATACCGCGTTGCATGATGTTGCCATTTACCCATGCTTCCGCTGTTATTTGATGACCATTTTTCATGGAGGATTCAATGTCCAGACGTAGCTCGCTGGCAAATGGTTGGTCTTGTATAAATACGTTAGCCTCATGCGCTAACAACAGGCTAAAGGGGTCGATATTTGATGAACCGACGGTAGCCCAATAGCTGTCGATGACCGCGACTTTGCTATGCATAAGACTTTTACGGTATTCATAAATTTCAATGCCATTATTTAAAAATACGCTATAAAAAGCATGCGTTGCCGACATTAAAAAATACTCCATTTTGCCTTGTAGCAGTAATTTAACTTTCACCCCGCGCTTGGCGGCATCGACCAAGGCTTTACGGAATTTTCTACCGGGCACAAAGTAGGCGTTAGCAATAATGATTTCAGATTGCGCGTGATTGATTGCGTCTAAGTAAGCGTCTTCAATATCGCGACGGTGCAATACGTTATCGCGCACCACAAAAGCCACTTTTATACCGGTGCTGGTATCAAAAGCGTGCTGTTTATTTTTGGGCATAACAGGTAAATGGCTCGCACGTCGTAAGTGCATCCATGAAATACGCCGCCAAAGCTGGTGCACATTTTTGGTAATGTGAGGCAGTAGGGCGCCTTCAATCTGTATTGCATAATCAATACGCGGTGGGACTTTGTGCTGTGCGTTATGGTCGTCAATAATATTGATGCCACCGACAAACCCCACCAAACCATCGATGACGGCAACTTTGCGGTGCAAGCGCCGCAAGCGGTTTTTTTTAAGCGTCCAAGGCGAGATTTTTTGGCGATAAAACATGACCCGCACACCCGCTAGCACTAACTCTTTAACATAAGCTTTAGGTAAATCTTTGCAACCAAATCCGTCAAGCAATACGTTGACTGTGACCCCGCGCTGCGCCGCTTGTTTTAATGCATTGCCAATGCTAATGCCAATGCTGTCAAGTTCATAAATATAGGTTTGTAAATAAATGGCGTGTTGTGCATTTTGAATCGCAAGTGCTAACGCAGGAAAGTACTCAGCGCCGCTGCGTAACAACTTGATCTGGTTGCCGCCAATAAAATGCATATTATTTTATTGAATCTCTGGTGATGGTGGCAGAGAGAATGGCATGATCAGACACTTTTAGTAAATGCGCGCCTGAGTTTACCGCAACGTGTTTGACATGAAAGCCGCGAATGTAAATGCGGTCTAACCTCAGCATGGGCAGCCAGGACGGAAAGCTGCGCGCAGATTTGCCAGTGTGGTGTTCGAACACTTCATGCAGATGCAAGTGGTTAGCAAAGGCTTTACCCGAGCGTTGCCCCCAATCATTAAAATCGCCCGCAATAATAAGCGGCGCCTCAGCGGGGATATGTTGTTCAATATAGGCGCTGACTTCTGCCAACTGCCGCCGCCGCCAGTGCGCAAACAAACCCAGATGCAGACAAATTGCGTGTAAAGGCGTGTTCCAATTTGGCACGTTAATTTCAGCATGCAGCATGCCACGCTCTTCAGAGGCGTGCGCTGAAATATCAATATTGGTGGTTTTGATAATAGGGAATTTTGAAAGTAGGGCGTTGCCATGATGCCCCGCCGGATAGACAGAATTCTTGCCATACGAAAAATCTGACCATACCGCATCCGCCAAGTATTCGATCTGCCCTGCACTGGGCCATGCGGCAAAGCGTTTGCTGTGTTCGGTATGCGCGTCGCGCACTTCTTGCAAAAATACAACGTCTGCATGCAACTTGCGCAATAAGTCACGCTGATGATGTAAGGCAAAGCGCGCGTTAAAGTGGGTCATCCCTTTATGGATATTGAAAGTAGCAATATGTAGCGTGTTGTGCAAAATCAATTCACTTTGTGGTTGGTGAGCAGCCTGTCGGACTTAAAGAATCGAAGCGAGAATTTGTCTGAACGGTTCATATTTCACCGTTTTTTTAGTCAATAGAATAACTATTAACTAAAAAATCTGCAAAATCTGCCCTCGTACAGTCAAATTCTCGCTTCGATTCTTTAAGTCCGACAGGCTGCTAGGGTCGTTTTCAGCAAGCGATCAATATACGCTAGCGTTGCAATTTGCACGTTAAAAATTAAGCGCTAATAGAAATCATTCATCTGTTAACGCGTCTTGCACTATATTAGATGCCGGATTTTCATTGTCAATCCAGTAATAATAAAACTCGCGTATTACATATAAAAATAGTTGCTTGTTTTCATCCATGGCAAACAAAGGCGCAGTTAAATCTACCGCAGTACGATAGACCCGAGCGTCTGTAGTTGGCGCACCTTTTAACTGTAGCAGTAATATTTTTGCTAAATTAACGCGTGTTTCCAGCAGTAGTTTGGCTGCACCTTTATTTTTAAGCGCCTGTGAATACGCCATTAGATGCCTGGTTTCTGTAACGTCGAATTTTTCTGTTTTTAATCGGCTGGTCAGTGCTTTTAATGTGGTTTGTAACGGTTTCCACTCAAGCGGCTGTACATCAAAGCCACCTTGCAGGCTAAAGGCGGCGATGGCTTTAATGTCGTGCATCCAGAATGGATAAAATTCACGCGCGGTGTTGAGGCTTTCATGCCAAAGGTCGGGCGCTGTTTTTTTAATTAAAGTATCTATCGCCTGGCTGTAAGATGACCGATCGGTAAGTTTTCCTGCAAGTAATGGGGCCAGTTGGTCTAGAAATAATGAGCGTTTATACAACATGCCAGCTTTAGCCCCTTTGTTTTGCAGGAGTTTAAAGTAGGCGCTGATAGCTTCTTTTTCGCGTGAGGTATTCATTTACTTTTGTTTTTCACCGATGTGCGTTGCACCACGTTGTTTAGCTAGGGTGACTTGTTTTTGGCGCTCAATCAAACTGGCACGTTTTTCTGCTGACAACTTATCATAGCAGTAGGGGCAAGATACGCCGGCAGTATATTGCTCACTTTGCATTTCAGCAGGTGAGAGTGGATGACGACAGGCGTAGCATTGATCAAACTCGCCTACTTCTAAATTGTGCTTAACTGCGACACGCTGATCAAATACAAAGCATTCTCCCTGCCACAGGCTTTGCGCTTCGGGCACGGTTTCAAGATATTTCAAAATACCGCCTTGCAAGTGAAAAACCTCTTCAAAACCTTGATCCATCATGTAAGAAGAGGCTTTTTCGCAACGTATGCCGCCAGTACAAAACATGGCGACTTTTTTATGTTTAGATGGATCAAAGTGCTTCGCCACGTATTGGGGAAACTCACGAAATGTCGTTGTTTTGGGGTCAACTGCACCTTTGAACGTGCCGATATCCACTTCGTAATCATTGCGAGTATCAATCAAAATGACGTCTGGGTCTGAGATGAGCGCATTCCAGTCTTCAGGCTTTACATAAGTGCCTACTTTTTTGGTTGGGCTTACGCCTGGAACGCCTAGCGTGACAATTTCTTTTTTAAGTTTTACCTTCATGCGGTAAAACGGATGCTCGTTGGCAAATGATTCTTTATGTTCCAAGTCGGCAAATTTATTGGCAAACAGTGAGTCGGTGCGTAAAAAATTTAAAACGCGATGTATATCGTCGGTCAAGCCGGCGATGGTGCCGTTAATACCCTCTTCAGCCAGTAACAGCGTGCCTTTGATGTGATTGCGTTGGCATGCATCAAGAATGGGTGCCTGTAGCGCTTGATAATTAGGCAGGCTGACAAACTTATATAAGGCGGCGGTTAGGTACTTAGACATAGCAGTTACATTTAAATTGTAATGCGCTATTCTAGCAGATGGCCTTTGATTCCGCGTGTATTGTGGGGAATACCTGCGGGCAGTTTTATCCTCACAATGTGATTAAGAAATGTGTTTAGCAATGGGGCTATAATGAGACGAGTATTTTTAGAACGTAGTCTTGATTGAGATGGTCAATTCAGTTGAAAATGGATGACGGGAAAATAAAAAAGATGGATCAAATACAAGAAACAGATCAACTGCAAAAACTAAAAAGTGTGACACCGCTATTTATTTTGATGTTGCTGGCTGCATTGATGAGCCTAGTTTCACTGCCCGCGACAGCGGCTTCGCCATGGTTGATAGCGACCCCGGATGAGACGGCATACGCAGGCGCGCCCATTATGCTGGAAGTCGTTAGGCCTGTAGCGCAAGAAGGTTGGCCAAGAACGCTCAAACTGAGAATGGTTCGTAATGGTCGGGCGCACGAAGTCGAGATTACCGCCATCGAAACAATATCGCCAGAAGATACACGTCGAACTTATCGCGGGTTATTACCTGCCAACCTATCAGGTTTGGTCAGGGTTGATTTAGCCGAGGCAGAATCGAACCGTCTGGTATTGGTAGTCAGCACGCCTGATCCGATTGAGCGGATGCAAGCGCCAGGGGTAGCGGACACTGCCTCTACCAAAGCGTCAAGCGGCATTGACAACACATTTTTTAGTGCAGATGAGCCCGCATTGGCTGCTAATGAGCCCATGTATTTCGTGCTTGGTGATCGTGGCGGCCTTAATGCTCGCTTCCAGTTCAGTTTTAAGTATCGGATTTTTGATCCGGATAGTTACCCTGTCGCTTGGTTTTCACCGCTTTCTGGTTTAAATTTCGCCTATACGCAGACTTCAATCTGGGACCTGGGTGCGGATTCTGCGCCATTTCGCGATACGAGTTATCGCCCCAGCTTTTTTTGGCAAGGGGCAACTTTTGGTAAGGGCTTAATGCCAGATTTGCTACGTGCTGGTTATGAGCATGAGTCGAACGGTAAAGATAACGAAAGTTCGCGTAGCCTCAATATGCTGTTCGTACAGCCGATATGGCGCACTGAGTTTTCAGATGGTCGTGCGTTAGTCTTTTCGCCCAAGCTAGTTAACTACATAGATAAGGTGGGTAACTCAGATATACAGCGCTACCGAGGTTACGTTGATTGGAATTTACGTTATGGCCGTGACGACAGCTGGCTATTGGCAACGCAGTTGCGCCATGGTACCGGTGGCTATGCAAGCGCTCAGCTTGATCTTTCCTACCCGCTCCGCAAACCGCTTTTCGCAAGCACCGGTGGCTTTGTGCATCTTCAGTTATTCAGGGGCTACGGTGAAAGTTTGCTCGACTACAATACTGGGCAAGACACACAAATTAGATTAGGTTTCTCAATTGTTCGCTGAGTAAGGTGACTGGAACGCGCATCAGGCGGTAACCTTAACCCTCGTTTAAATTAGTATGCACAGTCTTAGCGTTCTTTATTCTATCAAGATAAATTTTTAAGCCAATGACGCTAGCCCTTTGTTGCCAAAATCAACACTTCACCATTGCCTTTATAGGCAGCATCACCCACAAAGCGTTGCACGCGTTGGGTATTGAGTGCGCTAAATCGGGTGTTGTATTGGGTAAGTGATTTAAACAATAAACTTAAAAACGGTAAGGTATGTGAGCCGCAGTCTTGGATAGTTGCGTGCAGTTTTGGCAGTTGTGTAAGTAAAAGCGTGCCGCGGTGCATATTGAATGCAGTATAAGCGCCTAAGTTGCCCAAAACGCCGATGGTGCCGGCAATCATACGGCTACCACAATAATCACCGACATTGCCTTCAATTAAAATCAAGCCACGGCGCATTTGGTCACCTACACGGTCGCCAGCATTGCCTTTTACAATCACTGTGCCGCCGCGCATGCCTTTACGCAAACCTTCTGAACCTGCGCCTAAAAAGTCGCTAGTGTTGCCGTCTATACGAAGCAAACCACTGACCATATTGCATGCGGCAAATGCCTCAGTATTACCTTGGCAGTGAATTTCACCATTTTTCAAATTAAAACCAAGATAGGCGCCTGCATTGCCTGCAACGGTGATTTTGCCTGATGTCATATTTGCCCCGATATAATCAAGCTTATCGGAAGCATTTTTGAAAACAATGTGTTGAGCGTCGCTGCCAGTGATTTCAAATAACTCGCCTACGCTTACTAAGCTGTTGCCATAACTAAGTTGTATATCAGCAATTTCTGCAACAGATTTGCTAGCTAAAAGATTAGGCGTTAGCCCACTACAGTTGATGGCGTATGCAGGCGTTTGTTTTAAGGTGAGGGTGAGCGCGTTCATGATTTGTTGCCATTCAAAATATCGTGCAATTTGAAAAGATGTGGGCCAAGCTTGCCACCATAGTTACCTGCTGAGATGCGTTTGACGCCACTGTTGGCACCTAGGTTGCAAATGGCCTCAATGCCTACTTTCATTGAAAGGGCAACATCATCAAACGTTAAGCCATCAATCACAATCTCCATCACGCTTTCAATTTCAGGTGAGAGCTCAGTATTGGTCGCCCCTTTTAACGTCGGGCAAAATGCGTCGTTGGTTGAAGCAAACATGGTTTTATATTTGCTACCAACTTTAGAGCCTGAGCGTACTACGCCGCCAGGGAAAGGCATAATAACGTTAGGCACTTGTTTCATGGCCTCAATTGCCGTTTCAGCCGCAGCCAATGCGGCAGGTTGCGAGGTTGCTAAAATTAAAAAGTTACCACCGCCAATGGCGCGCACCATGCCTGTGGTTTCTTCTGTTAAAAACTCACCATCCATGACAGGAATGCGCCAATAGCGTCTGCCATCTATGAGTTTAGAGGTTTGAAAGCCATCGCCAAAATAGCGCAAGTTTTTACCAAGGTTGATTTTATCTTCGCCATCTATGCCTGAAAATGCAGCGGCAGTGGGGCAGGTGAGTATGCATTGACCCATACGCGTTTCGAGTTGTTGCATGAGCACTTTGCTACCCATGGCAAACATTAAAATGCTGACACCTGGCCTACCATCGGGCGTTTCCTCTGTAGATAATTCTCGCTCTATGCCAGCTTCAACCCCGCAACCGATCACTGAGGTAGCAAAACCAGTCATGGCGTTAGCCGCGTGATAAGCCCATTTTAAATTCTGCGCGGTAATAATCACCCGTGTGCCGCGCATGTTGAATGCCTCAGCAAAGGTGTCGTCTATTTGAATGCCGTTAATTAACATGTGTATTTTTCAATAGTTAGGGGTCAAAAAGTTAAGCAGTTTCATCGCCAGATTGAATCTTACCAACCCATTCTTCAATAGGGATAATCCCTACTTCTTGCGCTTTTTTTGCATCAGCTTCTAATAATATATCTTGCACTAAATCAACCTGCTTCCACCCGGCTAATGGTGTTTCACAATGTTCGCGTGGTACATAGCGAGAATCACGTACTTTTTCATATTTTGGAATATAACGTGGGCAGTTTTGCCAAAATTCAGATAGCTTTACCGTTACAACAAAGTCAGCTTCTTTGTAGTGTGCCATTAAAGCAGGGTCTTTTGAAATGGTTGCCGTGCCTTGCACGCGTAGCCGATTAGGCGTTAAAAATGAAATGAATAACAAGCCAACATTGGGATTAGTGCTGATATTACCCATAGAGAAAAACATGCCGTTACCATCGTAACTGGGAAATATCAAGGTTGACGCATCTAGCACTTTTACAAAGCCAGCATCGCCACCCTTATATGACACAGTCGGGCGACCTTGATGGTCAATGGATGACAAAAAGAACATCTCGGTACTTTGAATAAAACCTTTAGCCCCGTCATCAAACTCGGTGCGACAGACTAAATCTTCTACGCGGTCGGCCATGCCTCTGGTGCCAAAATCATCCTGAAGCTTGCGATGCTGCTCGCCATATAATCTACTCATCAGTAACTCCTTATTTAGAGCGACGCTTGCTTGTTGTCATGCACAACGATGCTGCCGCGACCATCATGGCTAATTTCATCATTGCTCATTTTAAAGTTATCTAATTGCATCGTTTGATATTTATCGAAGTAATCTTTGAGATCTTTTTCTACACCAATATCAAAAGCAGGTTTAGCGGTATGCGTTGCACCCCATACTACTTTAGTAACGACGCCATCTCTGACTACTAGCTCGCCATTTTTGAATACATAATCAGGCTTGGCAAACATGGCTTCACGGTCGGGTTGATCTGTATAAACGGTAATGTCCGCTGAGGCGCCGACACCAAGGTGTCCGCGGTCGTTCAAGCCAATCAGTTTACTTGCGCCAGCGCGAGTCATAATCGCGATTTCATACAAGCTGTATTCACGGCTTAAGCTAGCAAGATTGCTCATGGCTTGTGCGTCTAGGTTGAGCTTAGCAAAGGTTTCGTTTCTGAAGGCTTTATCCATCAGTAAGCGGATTAAATGCGGGTAGCTGGTAAACGGCGCACCGTTGGGGTGATCAGTAGTTAAAAATATACGCCATGGGTCTTCAGCTGAGAGAAATATTTCCAAGCCGATTGCCCACTGTAAGGCATTAACATAGTTTTGGTCGCGATACTTAAATGGCATTACACCACAGCCTGCATCGCATTCGATATCCATGATCACCGACTTTTTCGGGTTGGCGTGCTTGGCGTTTAAATGCTGCATCATTGAGTCACCCGAGGCGGTGACGGTTTGACCAAATAAAATCTGCCCGACATCGGCGGTGATGTGTTTATTTTTATTCAGCGCCTCAGAAATTTGCGCGGCTGCTGATGAGAATTTCTTATCGCCTTCCGTGCCGTAACTGTGAAATTGAATGTGCGTCAGGTGCATCGGCAAACCATCGCTCGCGCCCATAGTGTTGAGGGTGGTTTCAAAATTGCCTGCTGCACCTAGGTTATTGCAATGTACATGCAGTGGTTTTGCAATGCCCAGTTCATGCACAGCACGGCTTAAGCTTTGTAAAATCTCACGTGGACTCACTTGGTAGTGGCTATTGTTTTCGTCTAGATTCAGTCTGCGTTGATTGAATTTAAACGCGTTGATGCCGCCAGGATTAACGACTTTAATACCGATGGCTTGCGTGGCATGTAATATCCATGCCACGTAATCATTGATGGCTTTTTGGTCTTTTTTGGCGGCTAGCATACGCAAAAAGTAATCATCATTGCCGAGCATGGCGTAGCCGCCTTTATCTATCATCGGCGTGTCACCCATCTCCAAGTGCGCTTGGCGCGCATTCACCGGTGAAATGGCTGGCTCAAATGCTGCGGTGTAGCCCATTTCGATGTACCTAAAACCAGTATCAGTAGCACTAGGTACCGCATGATGGCTACAATGCGGTGTGCAAATATGCGCTTCCGGCTCAGTTAGGAGCTTAGTTTCTTGCGCCTGTTTTTGTTGCAGCTCAGGCAGCATCATGCGGGCAATGTTCATCTTGCCGCCACCAATATGGCTATGCATATCGATGGCACCTGCCATGACCACTTTGCCGCTTAAATCAAACGTCTGGCTGATTTTTGAAGGGTCTAAAGGTTTAGGGATAATGCGCCCCTGATAAATGTATATATCTTCAATCACACCATCTTTTTTGTGCGCAGGGTCGTAAATTTTGCCATTTTTCAGCAAAGTAATCATAAAGAGGCCTCAATTTTGCTGATGACATCACTCAGGCTGGGCAGGTGATTATCGCGTAATTTTTTCAATGGTAAAGTAATGGAGCTATCTACTCGAAACATCAAGCCAGCATGATCAACGCCTGGAATACCAACGGGAATGAATACGTCAGGTTGATGTTCCAGTTGAGTATTGGGGTGTCCAATGACAATAGTGGGCGTTTTAATATCCGGTGGCGAATGGGGGTTAAAAGTACTCACCCATAGCAGTGCGTCACAAAGATCTAATTGTTTTTTGGTTGAAAAATGGTAAGTGTCGTATTCAGGTTTTCCATTAACCAAGCGGCTTCTGGTTGGGTAGCCACTGAGCCAAGTACTGGTGTTGTTAATTGAAGTGTCACCGTCGCCTGAGTTAAGCGGAAAGCCTGCGGCACGTGAGTTTTCGTTTAACGTGTTAATCAATTGCACAATGCTTTGGACTGTTAGCTCAGCATGGGTGAACTTTAAACTAGCCGCTGACCAAACCACCACTGCATATTGAGCAGATTTTAACTTGTCGGCTACTGCTTGCAAGGTTGAAATAGCAACACCTGCAACAGTGTCTGCTTTGATTTTTTTGTGATGCAATAGTGCGTTTAACGCGTTTACGATTTCTGGGATACTGGCAGTATCCGCTGGAATGACCGTTGGTGACGTGCCGTTGGGTGCAATGCCTGCCTGGGTATTTTCGGCAGGTACGCTTAAGTAAATAATTTCTGGCGTGGGTTTATTAAACAGACTGTCGGTATTCCACACCAGCTTTTCAAAAAATCGCGGGTGGCTAGTCACAATGTCAGTGCCAATAGCCAAAATAACATCAGCACGATTTTTTATTTCAGCTAACGTGGTGGTGAGCCAACCACTATTTTGCATGGTTAATGTGTTGCGAACAGTTGATTCACTATGCATGTGGTCAAGTGTGGCATTGGATTTTTCAGCTAGACGCATTAAGCTGCGCATGCCTTGCACTTCGGTACCTAATCCTGCGAATAGCGGTTGCTTACTTTTACGTAAAATATCGGCAGCGGCGCTAATCGCTGTATTTAAATCGCAAGGCTTACCAAATAGGCTAGCCGATGCTGAAATATCTGTTTGAAAAGATTGCTCAAAAAAAGTAATACTTTTAGCACAGCCATTTTTTACAGATTCAGCGCCTGTAGCGTTTAAGATTAAATCATCGCAAAGCAGGCCACAAGCAGGGCAGGTTGCGGAGGTCGGTTCATTAGAGCTGGTGTAATTTTTCATATCGATGCCAATTTTGTCACAGTTTTAATGATTCTAAACTGGTTTGATGCTTAACATATCATAAAAAGTTGATTTATTTTAAGTGCTAAAAATGGTATTTTATCGTTCTTTTCAATATGTTAATTTAATGGAGTTGTTATGGCTGTTCAACGCACGCTTTCTATCATCAAACCTGATGCAGTGGCAAAAAATGTAATTGGTAAAATCTACACCCGTTTTGAAAACGCTGGTTTAAAAATTGTTGAAGCTAAAATGGCACAATTAACACAAGCTGAGGCTGAAGGCTTTTATGCTGTTCACGCTGCGCGTCCGTTCTTTGCTGACTTAGTAAAGTTCATGATCTCAGGCCCGGTGATGATTCAAGCGCTTGAAGGCGAAAATGCAGTACAGGTAAACCGTGATTTGATGGGCGCTACTAACCCTAAAGAAGCGGCTGCTGGCACTATCCGCGCTGACTTTGCTGAAAGCATTGATGCAAACGCAGTGCATGGTTCTGATTCTGCTGAGAATGCGGCAATTGAAATCGCTTACTTCTTCGGCAAATAATTTAATAATTAAACTTTTGTTGTCATGCGGTGTTGCTCACAAAAAATTATTCCTAGCATATACAACATATGCGGCGTCTTAATTTTTTGTTCGCGCCTTGCCTGACTTATCGCATAAATCTTGCAGCTTTAGCTGCTTAGATTTGTGGTGATGCCCTTAACGGGTAAAAAGTTGACATTATTACTTAAATAAATAGGTAACAACAATTTTGGTCAATCTGCTCAATTTTAATCAACAACAACTAGCTCAATGGTTCGCTGAAAGAGGCGAGAAGCCTTTTCGCGCCAAACAGTTAATGCGTTGGATGCATCATTTTGGTGTCCATGATTTTGAGCAGATGACTGATATTGCCAAAAGTTTACGCGAGAAATTGGCCGTTGAGGCTGAAATCACCTTGCCTACCGTGCAGTTAGAGCGCGTTTCTAATGACGGTACGCGCAAGTGGTTAATTGGTGCCGATACTGCCAATAGTATCGAAACCGTGTTTATTCCGGAAGATGATCGTGGCACTTTGTGTATTTCCAGCCAAGTAGGCTGTGCGCTGGAGTGTACGTTTTGTTCTACAGGCCGGCAGGGGTTTAACCGCAACCTGAGTGTTGCAGAAATTATAGGCCAGCTTGCGATAGCAGATCAGTCATTACGCCTTGAGGCGGGTTATGATTTATTGCCAGCAGGCGAGCGAATTATCAGTAATGTGGTGATGATGGGCATGGGTGAGCCGTTGGCTAACTATGATAACGTAGTCACTGCCATGCAGATTATGCTGGACGATAGTGCGTATGGGCTAAGCCGCCGCCGTGTAACACTGTCAACCAGTGGGTTGGTGCCAGCGATGGATAAGTTAAAAGAAGATTGTCCCGTAGCGCTGGCTGTATCACTGCATGCGCCGAATGATGCGTTGCGCGATGTCATTGTGCCGATTAACAAGAAGTACCCGCTTAAAGAACTGATGGCGGCATGTAACCGTTATTTAGAAAAAGCACCGCGTGATTTCGTCACATTTGAATATGTGATGTTAGATGGTGTCAATGACACGGTTGAACATGCGCATCAATTATTAGAATTAGTTAAAAATGTTTCATGTAAATTTAATTTAATTCCGTTTAACCCTTTTCCTGATAGCGGTTATGGCACTTCCAAGCAGAGCCATATTCGAGTATTCCGCGACATTTTAATGCAGGCAGGCTATGTAGTTACCGTGCGCAAAACGCGTGGCGAAGATATTGACGCAGCTTGTGGTCAGCTAGCTGGTGTTGTGCTTGATAAAACCAAGCGCACGACTAAACGAATTCCAATTGAGGCAATTACATGAGCAATCTGTTAAAGATGAGTTTTACCACATGGACACTAGAAAAGTTTAGCGCCAGAAAATTCACCTTAATATGCTTAATGGCATTGACGGCTGCTGGATGCGCCAGTCAGCAACAGCAGGAAAAAGACGACGTAAACTTAAAAGCGCGCGCTAGGGCGCATACAGATTTAGGCGCAGTTTACTTTCAGCAAAGACAGATGGAAGTGGCTTTAGACGAATTTACAGTGGCGACCAAGATTGATCCAAATTTTAGTTTGGCTTATAACGGTTTGGGTTTGGTCCATGCGGCACTTGGTCAGGATGATATTGCGGAAATGAATTTTAAGCGCGCGATACAAATCGAGCCAAATAACTCAGAATCGCGTAATAATTACGGTAGTTTTTTGTGCGCCAGAAACCGCATTGATGAATCCATTAAAGAGTTTTTAGCTGCGGTTAAAAATCCATTGTATGGCACGCCGGCAATGGCTTACACTAATGCCGGTATTTGTTCATTGCGTAAGCAAGATAGCATTAACGCAGAAATTTATTTTCAAAGAGCGTTGCAAATTGAGCCGTTATTAAACATTGCGGCTTATCAGTTGGCTTCAATACAATTTAAACGTAATGACGTAGTGGGCGCTAAAAGTACGTTGCAAAATGTGATGCTAGGCCAACCCACGCCTGAAATGTTATGGTTGGCAATACAAATAGAGCGGGTGCTGGGTGCTAAAGATGAGGAGGCGAGCTACGCGTTGGAGTTAAGACGCCAGTACCCTGATTCAGAGCAGGCCAAGTTGTTGCGGAGTGGAAAATAATCATGGCACTAGCAGAAGAAATTGATACAGCAGCAAGTGAGATTAACTTGCAAGAATCGACCTTACTAGGCGAGGTGTTGTTGGCGGCAAGAATCGCTAAACAACTAACGCAGCAAGACGTTTCTAACAGTTTACGTTTTAGTTTGAAACAAATTGATGCGCTTGAAACCAATACCTTTAGTGCTTTGCCAGATGCGATGATTACACGCGGATTTATTCGCAACTACGCACGATTGTTAGGGCTTGATGCTGAGCCTTTGTTGGCGGTTTATCGTGCACACGCTCCCGCTGAGCAGGCTAACTCGCTGGTTGTGCAATCATCTATGCAACAAGTTAAATTAACTAAAGATAGCAAGCCTTGGCTTAGTTATATTTTAGGCAGTATTTTAGTGTTGCTGTTTTTATTGGCTTGGTTTTTTTATATGGATTACATGCCTAAACTCACCAATGCACCCATTGAAAAAGCAGTTCCAGCCTCTGGGGTGACTACACCTACTATTGAGTCAACGCCTTTGTCACTTCCAGAAATCGCCTTGCCAGCGGCTGAGCGTCAGACAGGCGTTGATGGTGCTGTTAACGAGCTCGATGCAAGTAATGCCAGCGTGACTGTGGCTGATGTTGCAACAAATACGGCACAAGCGAATGTTAATTTTCCACCCGAAACTAAAACAGAGCCCGAGTTAGCGGGCGTGCAGCGTAATCAATTGCCGCCCAATACCATGGCAGATTTAACTGTTAAAACGGTGAATATGTCGTTTTCTGAAGCAACGTGGGTGAGTGTGACAGATAAGTCTGGTCAGGTTGTTTTTGAAAAAACGTTGCCAGCGGGTAGTGCTGAAAGTGTTGAAGGTATGCCGCCATTTAATTTAGTGATTGGTAATGCCGAAGCCACAAAACTTGTATTTTTGGGGCAGCCGGTAGATTTAGCTGCGCATGCTAAAAACAATGTTGCACGCGTTAGGTTGGAATAGACTTTGAGTTTATCTATCAAACAAGAACCGCGTAATACGTTGCAGGTGATGATCGCGCACGTGCCTGTTGGCGGTGGCTTGCTTAGTACATTGCCAGCACCAGTCGTGGTGCAAAGCATGACCAATACCGACACCGTTGACGCAGACGCTACCATTAAACAGGTGTTTGAGCTGTGGCAAGCCGGCTCCGAAGTGGTAAGAATTACCGTGAACTCACCTGAAGCTGCGGCACAAGTTGGTAATATTCGCCGTGGTTTAGATGCGCTAGGTTGCAATGTGCCATTGGTGGGCGATTTTCATTACAACGGCCATAAGTTATTAGCGCAATACCCTGATTGTGCTCAGTCCCTTGCTAAATACCGCATCAACCCCGGCAATGTGGGCAAAGGCTCTAAGCGTGACGAGCAATTTGGCGCCATGATAGAGGCGGCTATTCAATATAAAAAAGCTGTGCGCATCGGGGTGAATTGGGGTAGTTTAGATCAAGCCAAAATGGCGAAAATGATGGACGATAATGCCAAACTTGCAGAGCCGTTGCCGGCAGATGCATTGATGCGCGAGGCTTTGATTCAATCTGCACTGGAAAGTGCAGCAGAGGCGGTTGAGCTGGGTTTGTCACCTAATCAAATTATCATTTCATGCAAAGTAAGTGATGTGCAGGATTTAGTTAAAGTTTATACCGAGTTAGCCAGTCGCAGCGATTACCCGTTGCATTTGGGTTTAACTGAAGCCGGCATGGGCTCAAAAGGTATCGTAGCTTCAACCGCGGCTTTAGCGTTGCTATTGCAACAAGGGATTGGTAATACTATTCGCGTATCTTTGACGCCTGAACCGAATGAATCACGCACTAAAGAAGTGATCGTGGCGCAAGAGATTCTGCAAACCATGGGCATTCGCTCATTTACACCTTTGGTGACGGCTTGCCCAGGCTGTGGCCGCACCACTTCGACATACTTTCAAGAGCTCGCCATGCAGATTCAAAGCTACTTGCGTAACCAAATGCCAGTATGGCGTGGCCAATATGCGGGGGTGGAGAATATGAGCGTAGCGGTGATGGGTTGCGTGGTAAACGGACCAGGAGAATCTAAATTAGCTAATATCGGCATCAGTTTACCTGGGACTGGTGAAACGCCAGTAGCGCCAGTGTTTGTTGATGGTGAAAAAACAGTGACGCTCAAAGGTGATAATATTGCACAGGAGTTTCAAGCGATTGTGGAAGCTTATGTGCAAAAAAACTATGCTGAGGGCGGTAAGCTACGCGTCAACGTTATTCAAAAGACTATTCCAATACAAGCTGTCAATTAATTCAAAACTAAACATTAAAAATTCATGAGTAATAAATTTCAAAGTAGCCATAAGTTTCAAAGCATTAAGGGTTTTTACGACATCCTACCAGAGGCTACGCCGCTATGGTTTAAGCTGGAAGATACCGCACGCCGCGTGCTAGCGCAATACGGTTATAAAAATATCCGTATGCCGCTGGTGGAACCCACCGAGCTTTATGTGCGCAGTGTAGGCGAGCATACTGACATTGTTGAAAAAGAAATGTACGCGTGGGAAGATGCGCTGAACGGAGATAAGCTTGCATTACGCCCAGAAGGTACCGCAGGCTGCGTACGCGCGGTGGTTGAGCATAACCTCACCTACAATGGCCCGCAGCGTTTATGGTACAGCGGCGCGATGTTCCGCCATGAGAATGTACAAAAAGGCCGTCAGCGCCAGTTTCACCAAATCGGGGTGGAAGCTTTTGGTTTTGATACGCCTGAAGTTGATGCCGAGCAGATTGTATTGCTCGCTAGGCTGTGGTGTGAATTAGGCATTCAGGACGTTGAGTTGCAAATTAACAGTATTGGCGACGCGCATGAGCGTGCAGAGTATCGTAATGTGCTGATTGCTTATTTTGAACAACATACTGATTTGCTGGATGAAGACGCTAAGCGTCGTTTGCATACTAATCCATTGCGTATTCTGGATACTAAAAATCCTCGGATGCAAGCGATATGTGAAGCGGCACCCAAGTTAATCGATTGTTTAGGCGTTGAAACTCGCGCGCATTTTGAGGGTCTGTGCAAAAGACTTGTTGATGCAGGGGTGACTTACAGAATTAACCCGCGTTTGGTGCGCGGTTTGGATTACTACAATCGCACTGTATTTGAATGGGTGACGACTAAATTAGGCGCGCAAGGTACTATTGCAGGCGGAGGGCGCTACGACAGTCTGGTTGAGCGCTTGGGCGGCAATGCAACCCCGGCTTGCGGTTTTGGTATTGGCTTGGAGCGCGTATTTTTATTGATGCAAGAGTATGAAATTACTGCGAACGATGCACCTGATGTTTATTTGGTCAATGTAGGTGAGTTGGCTGAAAATGCGGCATTTACGCTCGCAGAGCAATTACGTAATGCCAATATACAAGTGGTATTACATGCGGGTGGTGGCAGTTTTAAATCGCAAATGAAAAAAGCGGATAGAAGTCAGGCCAGATACGCTTTGATATTGGGTGATGATGAAGTGAATAATCATCAAGTGACATTAAAGCCGATGCTAGCCGAAATAAAGTCTGAGCAAGTGCAATGTAGTGTTGAAGAGGCGATAAAGTATTTAACTGCAAACTAAACATTGTTAAGCGAGTAGGTTTTACACATCACATAGAGCAAAAATTGACCACCAACTCACAAGCTAATAAGCTAGACTCAGCGCCGCCACTATTGCAGTTGTCGCAAGTCAGCATATCGCCACAAAAAACGCCTACGCGCTTATTGGTGAATAACGTCAGTTTTAGCATTGATGCTGGCAAAACTACTTGCGTGGTAGGTGAGTCTGGTAGCGGCAAAAGTTTAACTGCACTCTCTATTATGGGTTTGCTGTCTAAACAGTTGCAGTTAAATACAGGCAAGGTTTTATTTAATGATGCAAACGATGGTGTTCAAGATCTAACGATGCTTAATGAAGCAAGTATGCAAAAAATACGTGGTGCAAAAATAGCCATGATTTTTCAGGAGCCCATGACCTCGCTTAACCCTGTGCTAACGGTAGGCTACCAAATCGGTGAGAGTTTGACTACGCATCTAGGTTTTAAGGGTGAACGTTTAAAAGCTAAGATTGCCAGCTTATTAGAGATGGTCGGCATTCCGCCAAGTCGCGCCAATAGTTATCCGGATGAACTGTCTGGCGGGCAGCGTCAACGTGTGATGATTGCGATGAGTATTGCCTGTGAGCCGCGCTTATTGATTGCAGATGAACCCACTACGGCGCTCGATGTGACGGTTCAGGCGCAAATACTTAAATTATTGGATGACCTGAAAACTCGCATGAATATGGGTATGCTGTTTATTACCCATGATTTTGGCGTGGTGGCAGATATTGCGGATCATGTGGTGGTCATGTTTAGAGGTGAAATCGTTGAATCAGGCACTAAAGCACAGGTGCTTGGTAACCCGCAGCATCCATACACCAAAGCATTGCTCGCGTGTGTACCGGATGCTGAAGGTAAAAAAGCATTAAAACCGATTGACTATGCATGGTTGAAGCAGGAGCAAGTGGCGTGAGCGACATCATTCTGCAAGCGAATGGCTTAGTTAAAACTTATACCCAGCGTAGTGGTAAGTTTGGGTTTGGTACAACGCTGGTAAAAGCTTTAGATAACGTGAGTATCACTTTACGTGCTGGCACTACACTTGCCGTTGTGGGTGAATCAGGCAGTGGCAAATCCACATTAGCGCGTTGTCTGTTACAATTGCAACCCTTAGATAGTGGCGAAGTGATTTTTGCTGGCCAGGATTTATCTAAACTGCATGCATCGGCGTTGCGAGCTGTACGCAGAAACTTACAAATGGTGTTTCAAGACCCGTTCGCATCGCTTAATCCGCGCATGCGCGTGGGTGAAATAGTCGGCGAAGGGTTGCTGATACATGGTTTAGGCAGTACATTTGAGCGGCAGAAAAAAGTCATTGCCATGCTAAAACGTGTGGGTTTGACAGAGGCCGATATGCGAAAATATCCACATGAGTTTTCAGGTGGACAAAGGCAGCGTATAGGTATTGCTCGCGCCTTGGTTTTAGAGCCTAAAGTAGTGGTATGTGACGAACCGGTGTCAGCATTAGATGTATCCATACAGGCGCAAATTCTTTTGCTACTCAAAGCGTTACAGCAAGAAATGGCATTAAGCTACATTTTTATTAGCCACGATTTACGCGTGGTGCGCCATATTGCAGATGATATTGTGGTGATGTATCAAGGTCAGGTAGTTGAGCAGGGCAAGGTGGCTGATATTTATGCGCAACCACAACATGAATATACACAAAACTTGTTGGCGGCTATCCCTGGTAAAAGGATGGCACAGGCAAGCGGATTAGCGTAGGTAGAAAAAGTAGTAAACGCTTAAGTTTTGTAATTAAAGTTGACGATTAAGTTTAGGATCAAATAGGACACAACATGGCATACGATTTAGAAGAACAAGAGCAGTTAGACGAATTAAAAGCGTGGTGGAAAACTTACGGTAAAACGATAGGCAACGCATTATTAGCGTTGTTGGTCGTATATGCGGGGTATCAGGGTTGGCATTATTATCAGGCTAAGCAATCAGTCGAAGCCTCTACTGAATATCAGGCATTGCAAGTGATTGATAACAAGGATGTTAAAGAGATTCAAGCCAAGTCGGCAATCTTGATGGATAAATATAGCGCAACGCCCTACGCTGGACGTGCCGCGTTATTGGCTGCTAAAGCCAATTATCAGGCAAACGATATTAAAAGCGCAAAAGCTCAATTAGACTGGGCAATTAAAAACGCGAAAGAAACGTCAGTGGCTGCGATTGCAGGCTTGCAGTTAGCAAACATTTTGGCTGAAGAAAAAGACTTTACCGGCGCCTTGAAGTTGCTTGAATCTCCTCATGATGCAGGATTTGATGGCCTATACTCTGACTTAAAAGGTGATGTATTAACAGCACTTGGTAAAAAGGCTGAAGCTAAAGCCGCATACGAACATGCGTTGACTAAACTTGATGCTCAAGGCAAATACCGGACATTAACGCAACAAAAATTAGAAGCATTAGGTTAAACAATTGATGCGCGCTACCCAAAAATCGACATTAGTCCTACTGCTAGCCAGCTTGTTGCTGGTATCTGCGTGCACGACAATTACCGACTTGCAAAAGGATGTTTCTGAACGTGTTTTTGGTAAAGAGGTGACGGATCCACCTGAGCCATTAGTTGAAATTAAAGCCACTGCCAGTACTCAAATACTATGGCAAGCCAAGGTAGGGGATTCTGGAAACTTTGAATTTACACCAGCCGTTGAGGCGGGCTATGCCTACGTTGCAAGTGCTGAAGGTACGCTAGCCAAGTTGGATGTTATTGATGGAAAGCAAAGCTGGCGCGTTAATGTAGGCGAGAAGTTAACCGGCGGTGTTGGCGTTGGCGGTAGCCTGGTCGTTGTAGGTAGCCAAAATGGTGCGATCTATGCTTATGATACTGCAGGTAAACTGCAATGGAAGTCTAAACTCAGCAGTGAAGTGTTAAGTGTGCCTAAGTATTTTGATGGCATGGTGATCGTACGTACAGGTGATAGCCGTATTTATGGCATTAACGCTAATGACGGTAGTCGCAAGTGGGTTTATGATCGCACCAGTCCAGCATTGACTTTGCGTAGTAGCGCTGGCGTGGTGGTAGATAGTGGTGCAGTATATGCGGGCTTTGCTGGCGGAAAACTAGTGGCAATTCGTGCAGATAACGGCAAGATATTATGGGAGGCGTCAGTTGCGCAACCCAAAGGTGTAACTGAGATTGAGCGTATTGCCGACATCACTAGTTTACCAGTAGTAGATGGGCCGCTAGTGTATGCTGTTGCCTATCAAGGTCGCATAGCCGCAGTTGATAGATCAACCGGTCGCGTGGTTTGGAATCGAGATATTTCCAGCCTTTCAGGCCTAAGTGCAGAAGACGCAAGGATTTTTGTATCACATGCAGCTGGGTCTGTTTACGCACTTGATTACACGACAGGTAAAACTTTCTGGCGCCAGGGTGCGCTTAAAAATCGTCAGTTAACAGCGCCAGTCCCTATGGGCGGTTTAATTGCGGTGGGCGACCTTGAGGGCAATGTACATTTTTTAAGTCGCGAAGACGGGGCTTTTGCTGCTAGGGTTAAAACCAACAATAGTGCAATATTACCGCAAATGACTTTAGTTAATAGCACTACCGTATTAGCACAATCACGCGATGGCGGCGTGTATGCGATACAAGTCAAATAATCCTAAAGCTATAATTTAGCTTGATTAGACTTTTCAAGAATCATTAAGCTTAAGCGCTTGATAGAAGGCTCACATGATACCTACCGTTGTTTTGGTTGGCCGACCTAACGTCGGCAAATCCACCTTATTTAATCGTCTAACCAAAAGCCGTGATGCGCTGGTGGCAGATTTGCCCGGGCTCACGCGTGACCGCCACTATGGTCGTGGTGTGGGCGCTAGTCAGCCTTATTTGGTGGTGGACACGGGAGGGTTCGAGCCAAATACCGATAGCGGTATTCTTAAAGCCATGGCGGTGCAAACTTTACTGGCGCTTGATGAAGCTGATGTGATTATCTTTTTGGTCGATGGGCGCCAAGGCGCAACCCCGCAAGATATGGAAATCGCCAACCGTTTACGCAGAACTAAATGCCCGGTATTGCTGGCAGTGAATAAAACAGAGGGCATGAATAAAGCAGTTGTCAGCGCAGAATTTCATGAATTGGGCTTGGGCGATCCGCTATCAATTTCATCTGCACACGGCGAAGGCGTTAAAGATATTATTGATTTAGCGCTTGAGAGCTTTCAAGTGGTTGAAGCAGAACCTGAACTGGATCAAACCGGTGATAGAGTGCCAAAAGTCGCCATTGTTGGTCGCCCGAACGTTGGTAAATCTACACTAGTGAATGCGCTACTCGGCGAAGAGCGCGTGATTGCGTTTGATGAGCCAGGTACCACGCGCGATTCTATTAGTATTGATTTGGAGAAAAACGGCAAACATTACACATTGATAGACACTGCGGGTGTGCGTAAGCGTGGTCGAGTGTTAGAAGCGGTTGAGAAATTTTCCGTCATTAAAACCATACAGTCTATTGAAGAAGCCAATGTCGTAATTTTGGTCGTTGATGCGCAAGAAGGCATTACCGAGCAAGATGCGCACGTAGCGGCTTACATATTAGATGCAGGTCGTGCATTAGTCGTCGCTATCAACAAATGGGATGGGCTAAAAGAAGAAGAGCGCGATTGGGTAAAGCGTGAAATTGACCGTAAATTGATGTTTTTAGACTTTGCCGAGTTCCACTATATTTCAGCACTGCGTAAAAAAGGTCTGCCAGAACTATTTAAATCCGTTGATATTGCCTTTAAAGCGGCATTTGCTAAACTTTCTACCCCGCAACTGACACGCGTACTCATTGATGCAGTACAGCAGCACCAGCCGCCAATCAGCAAAGGCATACGTCCTAAATTGCGTTATGCCCACCAAGGCGGCAGCAACCCGCCTATTGTGGTTATCCACGGCAACCATGTGGATGGAGTAAAAGATGCTTACACCAGATTTTTAGAAAAAACCTTCCGCAGAACGTTTCAGTTATCTGGCACACCGCTGCGTGTACAATATAAGCAAGGCAGCAACCCATTTGCAGAAGCCGAAGATAAACGTAAACCAGGTGAAGGCATTGTGAGTATGCGCCGCCGTAAAACCGCGCATCGTGCTGAATTAAAAGCAAAAAAAGAGGTTGATGATAAAGATAGAAGTGCTAAAAAGCGTTAAAAAATTAAGGGCCTCTACTTATATCGTTAACCAAGAAATGGCGCTCACTTTCATCAAGCGGCTCAATAAAGGTTAATTGTTGTTCTAATACGTCGATGGTAGCTTCTGAAGCGTCATGCCCTTTTTTAAGTCGGTCTGAGATGCGTAAGCGTAATTGCTCTAGTGAGGCTTGTGGTGCCAAGATGTGGAATTTAGTCCCCGTTTTAGTCGCCAGCGCATGGAAGTCGGCGCGTTCTGCGTGCTTAAGAAATGCTGCATCAACAATTACTGACCAACCGGCGTTAAGGAGTCCTTCCGTTAAGTCATACAATCGGCGATAGGTGAGCTGGTGCGCTTCTTGCACATAGATTCCACCACCCAGCGGTGAATTGCTCTTTGCTGTAGCGGTGAGTCCAAATAGGCGTTTGCGTTCAACATCTGAGCGCAGGTGTATTGTGCAAGCGCCGTTGTCGTTCAGTAGCAGATTTGCAGCAGCGGTGGTCTTTCCGCAACCCGCAAGCCCATGCGTAATGATGAGTTTCGGTTTAGGGAGCAATATAATCTGCTCGGCAAGGGTAATATATCCCTGCACATCACTGGTGTCATCATGCTTTTGTCCAGCGCGTATTGCCGCCACCTTAGCGCGCACTAACGCACGATACACCGCGTAAAATCTAAGTACTGGCATTGCATCAAAGTCACCGCTACGACCTAGCCATTCGTTTAAAAACCAGCCAGCTAGCGCGGGCTGGCGGTGATCTAACAGGTCGATATAGGTGAAAGCGATATCGCTGACCACGTCTATCCAGCGGAAATCTTCGTTGAACTCGATGCAGTCAAATAACCTCACCTGCCCATCAATCAGTACGATATTGCCTAGGTGTAAGTCGCCATGGCACTCACGTACTTGTCCTTTAGCTTTGCGGACTGAGAAGTTTGGAGTGAGACGCTCAAACTCAGCGCGCGTCCAAGAATGAAGAGCGTTCAGCTTCGTGAGGCATTCATTATCTGATACTAAAGCGTACAGTTCATTGAAGTTTTCTAGCGCTGGCTCAATGACTTTATCCGGTGATCCGTAGCGTGTAATAACAGTGGCTTTGGCCGCATCGCAGTGAAAATTAACAATGGCTTCTGCCAAATCGGAAACATGCCTGGGTTGTAGTTCACCACGGGCGCAAACATGGTCAAGTCGGCCAGCTTCGTCAAAGCGTCGCATTTTGACTGCGAACTCGAGTGGAGTACCTTCACCTTTAACTTTCGGATTTTCTGGCGTACCCGTGATGGCGACGACTTCAAGGTAAATATCTGGGGCGTAGCGCTGGTTTAAGCGTAGCTCAGCCTCGCAACAGGCGAGGCGCTTTTCTAAAGTGCCATAGTCAAGAAAAGGCAGTGTGACTGGCTTCTTGATCTTATAGACAAATTCACCCGCGATGAGTAGCCAAGAGATGTGGGTAGTTACCAGTTGGATGTGCTGTGCCGGATGTGGATAGCGCTTTGGCTCAAGCAAGGCTTTAATTAACGGTGGTAACAACTCGTTGTACATAAGTTTACCTAGTGGCCAGCCAAATGGCACGTTGAATTAAGTGGCGGCAATCTGGATAGGTGGCGGATTGAAAAGCTTGTTGCGTTTGCGCCACTTCGCAAAAATCAATATCAAATAGGTGACAGGTTATATTTTCTCATCATCACTTAAGCTAAAGATTCGGGTACTGCTCCAAGTTTTTATTTTCTTTAGGTAGTTCATAAGGGTCTGCAACATAAGCAGGCCCTTTCATGATGATAACCACAATACAGCCAATAGCGATGGCACCTACAAAAAACCAGATACTAAATAGTAATCCCAAGCATTGATAAATGATCTTCAACTGTTCAGGGTTTAGTGTGACGCTGCTTAAATAGAGTTTGAGCATAACAGTGCATGGAATTGCACTACCAATGCTGAATATCCATGGTGTCTTTTTTAGTAAAACCCACTCAAGCCCTGAGGGTGTTTTAGTAAAGCCTGGTAGTTTGTTAAAGTAATTCATTGTCAAACTTTGAATTAGATTTTATATCATTAGTTCAATATAAGCTTTCCCAGAACTTCCACCATACGCGTTCGTCGGTGGGTACGCCTTTGCCTAACATGGCGCTGTCGGGATAGTTAGTTTTAAGAATACGCATGGTGTCGTTTTTGAGGTCGTCCATGCCGATTAAATCATAAGCGCTAATCATAATGACTAAGGCTTCTTCAACACTTGGTGATTGTGGGTAGTATTCCAGCACATATTTAGTGCGGTTAATGGCGGCCACGTAAGCTTGACGCTTCATGTAATAACGGGCTACATGTAGTTCATGCTCTGCAAGGCTGTTGGCTAAATACACCATGCGTTGCGTGGCATCTTTGACGTAGCGACTTTTTGGATATTTAGTAACCAACTCTTTGAAGGCGGCAAAAGAATCACGCAATGAACGTGGATCACGGTCACTGATTTGTTGGGCGGAGAGTTTTTCAATGACACCACGTTCATTGAATACAGACAGGCCTTTTAAGTAATAAGCATAATCTACGTTGGCGTGATTAGGGTGTAATTTAATAAAACGATCTGCAGCGGCTACTGCTAACACCGGGTCTTGCTTCTTGTAGTGTGCATAGGCAGTTTCAAGCTGTGCTTGAGTTGCAAAGCGCCCATGTGGATAGCGTGATTCTAACTTTTGAAAATAGACGATGGCCTTATCGTAGTCTTTATCAACCATTTTTGCAGCGCCTTCTTGGTAGATACGTTCTGCCGTCCAGCCTTTGGTGTCGTCAATTTCGGTAGGATTACCAAAAATAGCGCAACCATTGAGTAACAAGGCAAATGCCAAAATTAAGATATACTTCATGCCAAAACCACCTTTAAGAATTATCTACGATTATAACCGATGACAGACACTACTCAACACTCTCTTACTATCCCTCACGATTTAGGTGGTTTACGCCTTGATGTGGCTTTGCAGCGCCTACTGCCAGAGCACTCACGCTCACGTTTGCAAGCTTGGATCAAAGCGGGTCTAGTCACAGTCGATAGCCAAGCCAGCACTGCTAAAACCAAGGTTTGGGGCGGAGAAAATGTGATTGTTCATGAGCAGGCAAAGCCAGAGCTTAATGCGTTTGTAGCAGAAGATATACCGCTAGACGTGGTTTATGAAGATGAGCATATTCTGGTGATTAACAAACCGGCTGGCATGGTAGTGCATCCCGCTGCTGGTAACTGGAAAGGTACTTTGCTTAATGCTTTGTTATTTCATGCGCCACAGCTGCATGATGTACCGCGTGCGGGCATTGTGCATCGGCTGGATAAAGAAACCAGTGGTTTGTTAGTGGTGGCTAAAACCTTGAGTGCACAAACTAATTTAGTGCGGCAATTACAAGCGCGTACCGTAAAGCGTGAGTACCGCGCCATTGTGTGGGGGCAATTATGGCGTAACGGGTCGATCGATCAACCCATTGGGCGCGACCCAAGATCGCGCACTAAAATGGCGATTAACCGCATGGGTAAGCCCGCAGTGACGCGCTACGAGATATTAGAGCGTTTTTCTGTGCAAACTTATTTGCGTTGCAATTTAGAAACTGGGCGTACGCATCAAATTCGCGTGCATATGCAGTATTTAAAAGCGCCATTGGTGGGTGATCCGGTATATGGCTTTCGTGGCATTGTGCCTATTCGCGCCATGACGCAAACTTTACGTGATGCTGTAAGCAATTTTAAACGACAAGCGTTGCATGCAATTAAATTAGGTTTGGTGCATCCTGAAACTAATGAATTTATGGAATGGCAAATTGAGCTAGCTGACGACATGAAAGCCTTGCTGGAAGCCATGCGCCATGAAGACCCGCGTGATGAAGAGGATGATTTTGAGTTGAGCTTTGGCGGGTTGCAAACTGAACCGTATCTTGCGGATGAAGATTACGAAGATGACGATGAAGATGGAGAGTTTTACGACGACGAAGATGATTTGGATTTAGAAGAGGACGCTTAAATTATGATAAATGCGACTAATGTGACTAATGTACAACCGCTTGATTTTATAAGCCCGAACTGGCCTGCACCTGCGAATGTAAAAGCATTACAAACTACTCGAACAGGCGGCGTTAGCCATGCATCTTTCGCTAGTTTGAACTTAGGCGCACATGTGGGTGATGATGCGATTGCGGTCGCAAAAAATCGTCAGTTGCTTAGCCATTATTTGCCAAGTGAGCCGGTGTGGGTTAATCAAGTGCATGGTGTAGAAGTGATTGATGCCGCTACCAGTAGCTGCCTGCAAAATGCAGATGCGTCTTTCGCTACTAAAGCCAATGTCGTTTGTGTGACCATGACAGCAGATTGTTTACCGCTATTACTCTGTGATAAAAGTGGCACGGTAGTGGCCGCAGTTCATGCTGGCTGGCGCGGTCTGTGCGATGGCGTAATCGAAGCCGCCATACACAAAATGCAGGTGCCGCCGGCTGAGATTCTAGTTTGGCTAGGCCCTGCAATCGGACCGAATGCATTTGAAGTGGGTGATGATGTGCGCGAGCAATTTATAGAAAAAGACAGCCAAGCCACATTAGCATTTAAAGCGTTTGATAATAAAGCAGATGGCAAGTGGCTGTGCAATATGTATTTACTTGCCAAGCAGCGTTTAAATAAGCTCGGAGTGACGCAAATTTACGGAGCGAGTGACCACATATCTGATGATAAAAATCGCAGTGAAAATTTCTGCACTTATACTGATGAGGTTCGCTTCTTCTCGTTCAGGCGCGACGATATCACAGGGCGTATGGCGAGTTTGATTTGGCTGGAATCAAATTGATGAGATAATGAAGGCGCTGTTGAGTCGTTAACGATTGGGGCTTCGCGCCTATAGTTAGGTTTGATATAAAGTAAAAATATCAGCGCCTTTTAACCAGTATTTTATCTACCCATCCCTCTCCATCTGGTGCCGTAACAAGATACAGACCGTTTTGTTCTTCCCCCATATAAATGAGTTCGTCACTTTTTGAAATTTGCGCTAATTTAGCTGATTTCTTATTAGCCTCTTTGAGTACCTTAACGTTTGCTACCTTGGCAACCAATATATCGCCAGATTTAATTTCACTAGATAGGCTAGCTTGATCTACAGCAGGCTTGGTTGGAGCAGCTTCTTTGCTTAACACATTGACTTCTCTGGTGGTTCTTGTGACCTCGCCTAAGGTGCCACGCAATTCTCGCAAGTCTTCAAACAGCGCTGCATTAGCCAAACCTGTGTAGATTGTAAAAATAGAGAGTAGAAATATTCTTTTCATTTTTAATTCACTTAAATTGTATGTCCGTTAGTAAAATTCCCTTGAAATCAGAGAGATGGATAACACTAGGTTACGAAAAAACTAGCATAACATTTTTTTACAGCGCACCCAATCGGGTGGCGTAGCTTTAACTTGATTCTAATGTAAAGAATTGTAAATTGTGTTTGGGTTACATGTTTTAGATAACAAGCACCCTATGCGCTATACCTCGCGTCCTTATGGATTATCTGGGATAATGGCGGCATTCCTCAATTGTTGAAACCCCAATGTTAATGCCTGATTTTTCCGTTTTAGTTTGGATTATTTTATCCAGCCTCTTTGGTGGAGCACTTAGTGTTTCATTAGCGGGATTGTTTGCATTAAACCTGCGTACAGCGTGGGTTCCCATGTTGGTCAGTTATGCCATTGGCGCAATGTTGGGGGCGGTGTTTCTGGAAATTTTGCCGCATGCATTTAAAGAAGCGAGTAGCGTAGAAAGTATCTCTGCGACTTTGCTATTGGGTTTGTTACTGTTCTTTGTGTTGGAAAAACTGGTGATTTGGCGACATTGTCATGGTGACCATTGTGAAGTCCACGCGATTCATAATGAACAAAACTGCCCTGAAACGCATGGTCAACAAGGGGCCGCCACAAAGTACAAAGTAGTGACTACGCACGCACCTTCTATTGTGCACAGTCATGCACATAGCCATCATGATAGCGGTCGTAGCGGCATGATGATTATGATAGGCGATACCTTTCATAACTTTGTGGATGGTATTTTAATTGCCGCTGCATTTTTGGTCGATGTGAAGCTTGGCATGGTGACCGCCTTAGCGATCATTTCACACGAAATTCCACAAGAAGTCGGCGACTTTTTAATTCTACTGCATTCAGGATATACCAAGAAACAAGCGTTTATTTTTAACCTGGTTTCAAGCTTGGCAACCTTGGTCGGTGGGCTAATCGCTTACTTTGCATTGCAATATGTGATGAGTTGGATCCCGTATATTTTAGGCTTGGCTGCGGCAAGTATGCTCTATGTGGCAGTGGCAGACTTAATCCCCGGCTTACATAAGCGTACTGAATTAAAGGCAACACTGAGTCAGGTATTACTCATTAGCTTGGGTGTGAGCAGTATCTGGGTAATACATCATCTAATCGAGTAAGTGAACTCGTTTATCTGCGTTCATCGGTTGTTATGATTAAGGCTTATTGGCAACTACCCGTATTTAATGACGGAAAATTATTTTTTAAGGTTTTATAGCATTTATGACTACTACAGCTAAAAGTACTGCACCAAAAGTTGGTTTCGTTTCTCTGGGTTGCCCTAAAGCAGGTTCAGATGCTGAGCGCATCCTCACTCAGTTACGCGCCGAAGGCTATGAGATTTCAGCTAGTTATGAAGATGCCGATTTAGTGGTGGTAAACACCTGCGGCTTTATTGATAGTGCAGTAGAAGAGTCGCTTGATGCGATTGGTGAAGCCATCAATAAAAACGGCAAAGTGATTGTGACTGGCTGTTTGGGGGCAAAAAAAGGTGTGGTAGAAGCTGCACACCCAAGTGTATTAGCCGTGACAGGCCCGCATGCCTTAGAAGAGGTAATGACCGCTGTGCACGCCAATTTACCTAAACTGCATGAACCCTTTATTGATTTGGTGCCACCACAGGGCATTAGGCTAACGCCCAGCCATTACGCGTACTTAAAAATTTCAGAAGGCTGTAACCACCGTTGTAGTTTTTGCATTATTCCAAGTATGCGCGGAGATTTAGTCAGCCGCCCGATTGGCGAAGTGTTAAATGAAGCTGAAAATCTGGTTAATGCAGGTGTGTCTGAAATTTTAGTCATCTCTCAAGATACCTCTGCTTATGGGGTTGACGTAAAATACCGCAGCGGATTTTGGAATGGTCGCCCGGTTAAAACGCGCATGACCGAACTAAGTCAAAGTTTGAGTGAGTTAGGTGTGTGGGTGCGTCTGCATTATGTGTATCCATATCCGCATGTGGATGAAGTGATTCCATTGATGGCTGAGGGTTTGATTCTGCCGTATCTGGATGTGCCGTTTCAGCATGCCAGCCCACGTATTTTAAAAGCCATGAAGCGCCCGGCACATGCCGAAAACAATTTAGCACGCATTAAATCCTGGCGCGAAATTTGCCCGGATATTACCGTGCGTAGTACATTCATCGCAGGTTTTCCAGGTGAAACAGAAGATGACTTTAAAATGCTACTCGACTTTTTAGAAGAAGCACAGCTCGATAGAGTTGGCTGTTTTGCTTATTCAGCCGTAGATGGCGCAAAAGCCAATGAGTTGCCCAATCATGTACCAGAAGAAGTTAAACAAGAGCGTTTAAGCCGCTTTATGGAAGTGCAGGAGCGCATTAGTGCGGCAAAATTACACGGTAAAATTGGAAGCATACAGACGGTGTTGGTCGATGAGATTGTCACCGATGTTGAAGGTAATATCGAAGCGATAGGCCGCACTAAAGCCGATGCCCCTGAGATTGACGGTGTGGTCTATATGGAGGATGCGGAAGGTTTAAGCCCAGGTGACTTTGTAGAAGTTGAGATATATAGCGCTGACGGGCATGATCTACGCGGTGGGCCACCAAGAGGGTAAGTGCTGGAGATGCCACGTTCGTGTTTAGGCGATCCAGTATAGTTAGATTGATTTTAGGAATTGATACACCTTGAAAAATAAAACGATAGCTATTCTGGAAAATCGGGCAGGGGAGCAGCTTGCTGATTTAGTGAGAAAGTATGGCGGTACGCCTTTTTCTGCACCGGCACTGGCGGAAATCCCCGATATTGATCCCGTACTGATTGCGCAGTTGGTTAAAGACTGGCAGTCAAACATACCCGATGTTTTTATTTTTCAGACCGGTGTAGGCGTCAAAGCCTTGTTTGCAACGACTGATACCTTGGGTATGACTGAACAACTGTTGCAAACGCTGGCATCGTCTGTGGTTGCGGTGCGTGGCACCAAGCCCACGGCGGCATTACGCTCACGCAAAGTGCGTATTGATTTAGTTGCCAGCGAACCTTACACAACAACTGAAGTGTTAATTACCCTCGATACACTTGTGCTCACCGGTAAACATGTGGTGGTGCAGCGTTATGGTGATACTAATTGGGAGCTACAACGTGCGCTTGAAGCAAGAGGCGCACATGTGACAGAAATTACAACCTATCGCTGGAGCCTGCCAGAAAATACTAAGCCGATGGTTGACCTGATGGACGCACTGGATGCAGATGCGATTGATGTGGTGTGTTTTACCAGCGCATCTCAAGTGAATAACCTAGTTACTGTCGCTCAGCAACTAGGCCGTAAGGAGGCGCTACAAGCAGGCTTGAATAGAAGTCTTGTTGCCTCTATTGGCCCTGTATGCACAATGGCACTCACCAAGGTTGGTGTTGGGGTAGATATTGAACCAAGCCCGCCTAAACTAGGCCCGTTTATTGATGCCATTAACAATAAGTTGTCGTCATCAGTTTCGGCCATTGAGTAGCGCAGCATTTAAAAAACCAATAGTACCGTATTTTGTGATGCCTTTCATTTAGCTTCCTTTTAGTAAGTTCGGACATTATTAACTGTCTACTTAATCGGGGGAAGTTCAACCGGAGGCTGGAGACGGATGTTTAGGGCCCATAAAACACGCTGAAATTTGCAAGAAATCAAAGCATTATTATTGCATTCCTGGTAAATTCACACTGCCAATATTTAACTATTTCTTAATTTAATCAGGTAGCTGAGGGTTGTTCAGGGTGACTATTTAACCTTGAAGCTGTTGTTAAAAATGAAAAGTAAATTCTTTATATTACCAATAATTATAACTAAATTCTATTTAATTATTTTTAGCTATTAATATAGTTTGGTAAAGTACATCCTTTAGTAAGAGGTAATCAGCGCTATTACGTGTTGGTTAAATAAAGGGATGTTTTATGGCAAACTGGTTTGAAGGCAATGCTCAATCTATCGGTAATACCCTGCTAGTGAAATTAAATCGTATCACCGATGGTGCAGCGGCTACGGTATTAGCCAAGATTGAGGGCGTAGCCCCGCTAATTCAGTTAAATGCCGCATTGGTGCTGCCATGATATGGGATGTAGAGCAGCGCGGTCTATTAGGCTCCGGTAAAGAAATCGTAGAGCCGACCAGCGGCAACACAGGCATTGCATTGGCTTTTGTGGCGGCCGCGCGCGGCATTCCTCTCACGCTCACCATGCCCGAAACCATGAGTATTGAGCACCGTAAACTATTGGTGGCATATGGTGCAAAGCTAGTGTTGACAGAAGGCGCTAAAGGCATGAGTGGCGCAATTGCCAAAGCTGAAGAAATCGCTGCATCAGATCCTGCCAAATATGTGCTATTGCAGCAATTTAAAAACCCTGCCAATCCCGCAATACATGAGAAAACCACAGGCCCTGAAATCTGGACCGCGACAGAAGGCAAGATTGATATTTTGGTAGCAGGTGTAGGCACTGGCGGCACCATCACTGGGGTGTCACGCTATATTAAAAACGCGCAGGCGACCCATTAAAACCTGGCCCGCATAAAATTCAAGGCATAGGTGCAGGTTTTGTACCCGATATTCTTGATTTGTCTTTAGTCGATGATGTGGCTCAAGTGAGCAACGAAGAGGCCGAGCTCTATGCGAAACGATTAGCCAGAGAAGAAGGCATTCTTTCAGGCATTTCATGTGGTGCAGCAGTGGTGGTGGCTGTACGCTACGCAAAGCGCCCAGAAAATGCAGGAAAAACCATCGTGGTGATTTTGCCAGATTCTGGTGAGCGTTATTTAAGCTCGATTCTGTTTGAAGGTTTGTTTGATGCACAGGGCATCGCTGTTTAGTATGTATCACCCTTAACCACGTTTTGGGTTTAAGGTGCGTATAGACGCAATGTCGAGTTGGAGCGATGTTAGCTTTGCAAAAAAATAATTTAATCGAGATCAAATATCAATGTATGACTTAAAAGCTGAACTGGATGATGTGTCGGAAAATAATGCACTTCCTAAACCTGTTTTGCTGTTTCCCAATCCACAGCAAATCAGCATGTCTATTCGTGCGAGTGCGCTTATTTTTGCGGATGAAAAATCAAAAAGACTACTCTCGTTGATTGAACGTGTTGCCCCAAGCAATGCGACGGCCTTGATTAAGGGTGAAACAGGAACTGGTAAAGAGTTGGTTGCAAGGCACATACATAATCTTAGTGCTAGACGAGAAGGCCCTTTCGCAGCCATTAATTGCGGGGCATTTTCAGAGACATTAGTTGAAAGCGAGTTATTCGGTTATGAGCGCGGTGCATTTACTGGGGCAACCAATGCTAAAAAAGGCTGGTTTGAAACAGCCAATGGCGGGACACTTTTTCTTGATGAAATAGGTGATTTACCTCAGTCAACACAGGTAAAGTTACTGCGAGTTCTTCAGGAGCGTGAGGTGACTCCCATAGGCTCTAGGAAACCTGTGCCAATTGATGTGCGGCTGATTGCTGCAACCAACGTGAATCTAACCGAGGCGGTGAAGGCCGGTCGTTTTCGCGAAGATTTGTATTATCGGATAAAAGTTGTTCCTGTAGAAATTCCGCCATTGCGCGAGCGCACTAATGATATTTTGCCATTGGTCGCACATTTTATCGATGTATATCGCCAACGCTTGCAGACACCAAAACCTTTGGTATTGCCTGAAACTGAACATGCTTTATTGAGTTATCCATGGCCTGGCAATATTCGTGAGCTGGAAAATGTGATACACCGTGCGCTGCTTGTGAGTAATGGCAAGTTTCTAAGCCCATTTGATTTGAACTTGCCCACCATACAGGTTGCCAGTCAGAATGAGGCGAGGTTGAATATTCACAGCGCGGATGTTGATCTTGAGCCACAATCATCTGGTGTCCCAGATAAACTGGATGGTGCGCTACAAAAGCTTTTTAACGACAGTCCATCAGACTTGTATGAATACATTAATCGCAAGGTGATTTTGCAAGCATTCGAGTTTTGTAATCAAAATCAGGTGCAAACAGCAAAATTGCTAGGTATCAGCAGAAATGTACTGCGTGCGCAATTAAAACATTTTGAGGTGATTTGATTCTTTAATGATTGATAGCCTGAATGGGCTATAAGTCACCACGCGTAATCAGGGCGTATGCAGAATGATTGTGTATCGACTCAAAATTCTCACACTCCACAATGTAAGCATCTATGCGCTGGTCTTTGTTTAAACATGCCGCCACGTCACGCACGATATCTTCAACAAATTTAGGGTTGTCGTAGGCATGTTCAGTGATGAATTTTTCATCCGGCCTTTTTAGCAAACCATATAACTCGCTGGAGGCTTGCCGTTCAATTAGCTGTATCAGTTCCTCAAGGTAAAAAGTGTCGTTTATGCGAGCGGTGACGGTGATGTGTGAACGCTGATTATGCGCACCATAAGCTGAAATTTTTTTAGAGCAAGGGCACAGGCTAGTGGCTGGCACGAGTAGTTTGATTATTTGCTGATATTTGCCACCTTTGATCTTTCCAATTAAAGAGGCTTCATAATCAAGCAGACTTTTGACGCTAGAAACAGGGGCAGATTTTTTGATAAAGTAAGGGAAAGAAACCTCAATTTGACCTGTACTTGCCTCAAGTCGTGACACGATGGCATGTAAAATCTTAGGCAGGGATTTGATAGAGAGATCATGTTCATGCTCATTGAGTATCTCAACAAATCGGGACATGTGTGTCCCTTTTAGGTGTTGCGGCAGTGCAACATACATGTTGAAAGTTGCTATTGTGTGTTGTGACTGATTATTGATGTCGCTGATGATGACAGGGTGTCTGATGCCCTTGATGCCAACCTTGTTAATGGCTATCTGTCGTCCATCAAGTTTGTTCTGTACATCTTCAAGAAATAGAGTTTCAGGCTTGTTCATTTTTTTATTTCTGTTAGAGATCTTTGCACGAACCAATAAAACGTCCAGTTATTATCAAAAATACCCAACAACCGTCATTCCCGCGAAGGTGGGAGTCCAGTTAACTGTTTGATTTTACTAGATTCCTGCCTTCGCTGAAATGACGAAATTGATAGTATTTTTGGTTAAAAGGTATTCGTGCAAAACTCTCAGTTAATTAATTCTGGGGTAATTTTCCACACAAATCAGCTCGGATAATTAGCTGTTTGTGTGGAGGTTCTGCTGATTAAATGTAATTTAAGTTTTTTCAGCTTCAGTAGCGGCTATGACAGCTGGCAATGCCGAATAACGTGCCGCGTAGGAATTGATTGCTGGAAATTGATCAGTAGGGATATTGACGCGCGCCAGGTTACGTAAAAAATAGCCCAGATAAGCATCGGCAATCGTAAATCTTTCCCCTACTGCCCAAGTTAAGTTGGTGAGTTTTTTTTCAATATGGTTAAGTAGTTTAGTGAGATGCGCCCGACCCTGATTACGAATCACATCATGTGTTTCGGTATTCACATTGTAGAACTCAGGTCTGCCAATCGGCCTGAACGCATAGTGAATGTCAGAGTTAATAAAACCAATCCATTCCTGAATTCTAGCTCTTTCAACCGTGCCAGCAGGTGCAAATAAACCTGCCTCAGGAACCAAATCACCCAAGTAAGGCAATATGGCACCATTTTCTGTGAGTAGCTCACCGGTATCCAGCTTTAAAGTAGGTACTCGGCCAAGCGGATTTACCTGATGAATCGTTGGATCTTCCTGACGTAGTTTGACGCTGATAAGCTCTGGTTTAAGTCCATGATTAGCTTCTAGCGTTCTTAGAATAACGTGAGATGCAAATGAGCATGCGCCTGGCGCGTAATACAGTGTAGGCATAAATTTTCCTTGTAACTAAATGAATGTAGAAGCTAGGGAATAGCACATTTTGTACCAATTAAATTAAATCAAATTAATCATGTGGTTACGAAATTCCGGTGTTGAGTGTTTGTTTGTAGTGGAGCAAGTAGTGCTGTATAGCTGTTGCTAATGCAACATAAACGGGTTGGTTAAGTTTAACTGTTGCAATTACAACTCAATGCAAGCAAAAACTGTTTGATTCAATGCAGATGGAAACATAACATAGGCGGATGTTAATTTAACCATTTGATTATTATATATATTTATTTCTGGCATAGAACGTGCTCATGCTTTTATATGTAGTAGTTTGGTAAGTCGTGTGAACAGGTTTTATTCGTAAACACTCGGATTTCATCAACCACTTGATATAACGAAGGCAAAATTGCGTAAGGAAAATATATGACTGTCTCAGCTAGCCGTATTGCACAACGTGTTAAAGATACTGTTCAAAATGGATTTAATTATTATGGAAAAATTAATGGTAAGAAATATGATTCGCTCACCATTATCCCTACTGATGGTCCTGTGGGCGCCGTTGTAACCGGTATAGATGTCAGTAAGCCATTAAAGCCGTGGGAGATACTTGAGATCAAACAGGCTTTTAAAGATTATTTGATTCTAATTTTTAAAAACCAATCATTCACGGATGAGCAGTATCTGGATTTTGCTTCATATTTTGGCAGTGTTTTTTATCCAAGTCCTGATGTTCCAGTGCTGGCATCAGACCCTTATGGCAATACGCCGGCTATCGTTTTGGTGGCGAATGTCGAAGGTGGCTATACCGGTACTGGTGAGTTGAGCGCTCATAGCGACCATCATTGGACGCCCTATCCTTCAAAAGCTTCTTTTTTGCATGCACTAGAAGTCCCCTTGTCTGGCGGTGATACCTATTGGTCAAACCAATATCAAGTCTATGATGATCTTGATGATGATACAAAAGCGCATATTGAGCATTTGAAACTCATTACCTATAACCCCTTTGTAAGAAGAATTAAAGGCGGTGAGCATGTGCTGTATCGCAACCCGGAATTGCCGCCGATCAGTGACGCATTTCCGCATCCGCTGGTGGCAACGCATCCAGAAACCGGTAAAAAATTCCTTTATCTGGATGCTGAGACTGAAGTCGAGCTAGTCGGCGTCAGGTATGAGGAAGGTTCAGCCCTCATTGCAAAATTGCGAGCACATGCAAGCAATCCTAAATATTTTTATCAACATAAATGGTCCGTGGGAGACGTCGTCCTTTGGGATAACTATGCAACTTTGCATTACCGACCAGCTTTTGACCCTGATACCAGACGTGTACTTAAGCGTATCAGTTTAGCGGGCGGACGCCCATTCTAGTACTTTTGCAAAAGTCTCTGCTAGTTCAAGTCCAACTCTTTATTGAAAGAATAGTATTCCATGAAAAAAATAATACCAAGTTTATTTATAGCAGGCGGTGCGCTGGCTGCTACTCAGGCTGTGCAGGCAGCAGAAGCGCCTAAAGATGCAATAAAAGCCACGGCGAAGCAAACAGATAAATCAGCGCCCAATGTGATTTGGATATTATTAGATGATGTTGGCTACGGCGCCAGCTCGGCATTTGGTGGATTAGTGGATACACCTAACCTTGATGCGCTGGCGGCACAGGGTTTGCGCTATACCAACTTCCATACCACTGCGATTAGTGCACCTACGCGTGCAGCATTGCTAACAGGGCGCAATCATCACAGTGCCGGGTTTGGTTTGTTTGCAGAAACCGCAGTTGATTTGCCAGGCTATCACGCAAAAATCCCGGCAAGCAAAGGTACTGTGGCTGAAGTGCTTAAAGAGAATGGTTACAGTACCTATGCTGTGGGTAAATGGCACCTGACGCCAGTTGAGGAAGCGACCCCTGCAGGCCCGTTTAATCGTTGGCCAACTGGTAAAGGTTTTGAGCATTATTATGGTTTTCTGTTTGGTGAAACAGATCAGTGGCATCCTCAATTAGTCGAAGACACTCGTCAGGCAAGTGTTGATGCGCAAGGGCGTCATCTCAATGAGTTGCTTACGGACAAAGCCATTAGCTATATCAGCGGCACAAAATCTGCCAATCCCAATAAACCTTTCTTTCTTTATTATGCGCCTGGGGCCACGCATGCACCCCATCAGGTAGCCCAAAGCTGGATAGATCAATACAAAGGTAAATTTGATGGCGGATGGGATCAATATCGCGAACAAGCATTTGCGAATCAGAAAAAATTAGGCGTAATTCCGCAAAATGCAGTACTGCCAGCACGCAGTCCTAACGTAAAAGCATGGGATACCTTGAGTGCAGATGAAAAGCATTTATATGCGCGTTACTTTGAAACATACGCGGGCTTTTTAAGCTATACAGATGCTGAAATTGGTCGACTAATCAATCATCTGAAAAAAACAGGTCAATTTGACAATACGATTATTGCAGTGGTGGTTGGAGATAACGGCGCAAGTAAAGAAGGTACTGATGTAGGCACCACCAATGGCTTGGCAGCTGTTTTATATCCCACTAACGATATTAAACAGCAACTTAATGATATAGACAAAATAGGTACGGAATATACCTCGCCAAATTATCCATTAGGTTGGGCGCAGGCCACCAATGTGCCGTTCAGGCAATGGAAGCAAGATGCCAATTCAGAAGGCGGTACGCGTAATCCACTTATTTTGTCATATCCAAACGGCATTCAGGATAAAGGCGGAATTCGTCATCAGTATGGACATGTGATTGATTTATTGCCTACCACACTGGAACTGACTAAGGCAACTCAGCCTAAGACTATCGCTGGTGTTAAGCAAGATGATTTTGAAGGGTCAAGCTTGGCATATAGCGTAAAAGATGCAAATGCTGCGTCGCAACGTAAAGTGCAATACTATGAAATTAACGGCACACGAGCGATTTATAGTGATGGTTGGAAGGCGGCGACACTGCATAAGCCAGGCACACCTTTTGAGAAGGACGTATGGGAGCTGTATAACCTGAATGATGATCCGACCGAGCTTAAAGATTTAGCTGCGGAAAACCCAGAAAAACTCAAAGAGTTAAAAGCTTTATTTGATAGCGAAGGTAAAAAATACAATGTATTTCCATTAAAAGATACATTGTTTAAAGATTTTGCAGTCAACCGCGGTGCATATAAAGGCCAGGAAAAAGTGGAGTTGTTGCCAGGGATTGACCAGATATTTTCATTATCGGCACCTGCTATCAATGGCCCATATTATAAATTAACTGCAGATGTGGAAATACCAGAAAATGGCGCAGAAGGCGTATTAGTAGCTAATGGTGGCAGATTTGGCGGATCTAGTATTTTTGTTAAAGATGGCAATCTGTATTATGCACAAACCGATGGCATTACTTCTGTGCTGGTTTCATCAGAGAGCCCAGTAAAGGCGGGCAAAGCTAAATTAAGCGTCATATTTAAGCCTAACTTATCAAACTCAGCAGATATTACTTTGCTGTTAAATGACGTGGAAATTGGCAAAGGGGAAGTGCCAGTCAAATTTGGTGTTGCTTATTTTTCTTACGATGAAGGCTTTGATGTTGGTCGTGATTTACTGACGCCGGTAAGTGATTCGTATAAAGTCCCGTTTGCTTTTACTGGGAAGCTTGAAAAAATTACGATTGATTACAAAGCACCATTGACCAGTCAGTTGATAAGTAAGGCCAAGATTGCCTTTATAAATGCACTTATTGCAATCAAAGGAATATTTAGTTAGCAGAATGGGTGTATCGAACAAAGAAAAATCTCACACACGGGGAGAAGGCATACACCTGATGGCTAAGCCAGCAGGCCCTGTGTGTAATTTGGACTGCACTTACTGTTTTTACTTAGAAAAAGAGCATCTTTATCCAAAAAATAATCGCTTTCTGATGAGCGATGAGCTACTGCGAACTTACATTGAGCAAAATATCGAGCGAGAAGCTAACCCAGAAGTCGTATTTACTTGGCAAGGGGGCGAGCCAATGTTACGGGGGCTGGATTTTTATCAGCGCGCCTTTGCCTATCAGCAAGCGTTGGCGGGCGGTAAAACTATTCGCAATGCACTACAGACTAACGGCACTTTGCTGGATGAAGCGTGGTGTGAGTTTTTAGCCAAGGCTGGTTTTACAGTAGGCATTAGTTTAGATGGCCCTAAAGAAATACATGATGCAGATAGAGTGGATAAGCAAGGCAGGCCAACCTTTGATGCCGTCATGCGTGGCATTGAACTGTTAAAAAAATATCAAATTGAATTCAATGTGCTAGTGACCGTGACTAACAATGTTGCGCAGCATCCCAAACAAGTTTATCAGTTTCTGAAACATCAAAACATTACGCATGTGCAGTTTAATCCTGTAGTAGAACGTATGCCTAACCATCAAGAGCAAACAATAGGCCTCACCTTTGCTCAACCTGGCAAAGTGAGCCTTTCAAAGCAAGCGGTTCAAGTAACACCGCACAGCGTTGCGCCGGCCGCTTATGGCGAGTTTTTAAACGCCATCTTTGATGAATGGGTGCGTAATGACGTAGGCAAAGTGTTTGTGATGAATTTTGAATGGGCACTAGCCTCTTTTATGCGTTTGCCTTCTACGGTTTGCCTGTTTGCCGAAAATTGTGGCAAAGCTTTGATTTTGGAGCATAACGGCGATGTTTATTCTTGCGACCACTTTGTGTACCCAGAATATTTGTTGGGTAATTTACAAGATAACAGCGTGACAGAAATGGCAAACTCAGCGCAACAAGTTGCCTTTGGCCATGCAAAATCGAAGGATTTACCTAACTTTTGCAAGCAGTGCGAATATCTATTTGCTTGCCATGGTGAATGTCCAAAAAACAGGTTTTCACAGACCCCCGATGGCGAAGCTAATCTTAATTATCTTTGCCCAAGCTATAAAAGCTATTTCAAACATATCACGCAATATATGAATGCGATGGCTAAGCTGATTAGCCATGGTCAACCAGCTGCATTGATTATGGATGCGTTCAATGGTCCGTTGATGGTTAAGTTGGCTGAGAGGCATTGATAATCGGTTGAATCAATCTTGTTTCTTCAAGTGTGAATGTTAAACACTGTCTGGTTTGAAGCAGCTATTCAGCAATAGATTGTTTGTTACAAAGCAGAATGCTAGGCAATCTGTACTTTTAATTCATAACACACTGATTATAAACATAAATAAAACTGGCACGAACCATGCTTTGTATATTTTCATACGGTTTTGCAAAATATAGCGTGCGCTACATTTTGCAAATGAAAATTATACATAGGAGAAATTGTGAATATTGTTGGCTTGTCAGGAAGCTTATCTTCCCCGTCGCGCACTAAGGGTTTGGTGGGCGCGATTTTAAATGAGGTATCTAGCCGTTCAGGGCATCAAACAAAGCTGATTGATATTGCTGATATTGCGCAAGATTTAGGCAAAACTTTTAGTGCTGAAAATCTGTCGCCTGCCTTGCAGAAGGCTTATCAGCAATTAGAAACTGCTGATGTACTGGTCATTGGTGTACCCGTTTATAAAGCATCATACCCAGGCTTGTTTAAGCATTTTTTCGATTTGATTGATCCCAAGGTGCTTGAAGGGAAAGTGGCGGTGATTGCGGCTACTGGCGGCAGTGATCAGCATGCCTTGGTGTTAGAGCATCAATTAAGAACGTTGCTCAATTTCTTGGGTGTTTATACGGCACCTAAAACTGTGTTCGCCAAAGATGCTGATTTTACAAACTATCAAGTCAGTAGTGCCGACATTACAGAGCGCATTGTTTTAGTTGCTGAGCAGGCGTTGTGGCTGGCTAGGCAGCATCATGCAACACCCGTAAACACGCATGAAATAGTCGAACCGCATTTGGGCTTAGTGGCTTCTTTTGCGTAACTGCAATCTATCAATCCAGTACAACAAACAATTAGGAGAACAATATGAGTAAGAAAATTAGATTAGGCGCTTTTTTACCAGGTGGTGGTCAGCACGTAGCTGCGTGGCGTCACCCAGACTCAAAAGCAGACGGTGCAGTGAGTATTGAGTACTACACAGAGCTTGCAAAAACGGCTGAGCGTGGTTTGTTTGATGCTTATTTTTTAGCAGACGGTTTAGCGGCTAATTTTGGCGGCAATGTTTCAGTCGGCGTGAGTGACAAAGGCGCTGGATTTGAGCCTGTTACCTTGTTTTCAGCAATCTCGGCTGCTACAAAAAATATTGGCTTTATTGCCACAGCTTCAACAACGTATGAGGCGCCTTACCAGTTGGCAAGAAAATTTGCCTCACTCGACCATATTAGCCATGGCCGTGCGGGTTGGAATCTAGTGACATCAGCTGGCGATGCGACAGCTAAAAACTTTGGTTTGGAGCACCAGTTAGATCATGCAGACCGTTATGAAAAAGCCAATGAGTTTGTGGATGTGGTGAAGAAGTTGTGGGATAGCTGGGAAGATGACGCCATTATTGCTGATAAGGCAAGCGGACAATATTTTGACCCAAGCAAAGTGCATGAGCCTCATCATAAAGGTAAGCATTATTCAGTGGCAGGTGCGCTCAATGTGCCGCGCGCGCCACAGGGTTATCCTGTTATCGTGCAGGCAGGTCAGTCTGAACCTGGTAAAGAAATTGCGGCACGTACTGCTGAGGTGGTGTTTACAGCGCAACAATCTTTTGAAGATGCGAAAGCTTTTTATAGTGATTTAAAAGGGCGTTTAGCCAAGTACGGTCGCAATCCAGACGAATTGAAAATCATGCCAGGCGTTTCAGTGTTTGTTGCTGAAACTGAAGAAGAAGCAAAAGCGAAGTATCAGCAGTTGAGTGACTTAATTCTGCCTGAGGCGGGCTTGGCATTGCTAGCAGGCTTATCTGGTGGAGAGGTGGATTTATCTCAATACGATTTGGATGGCCCGTTCCCAGAGTTGCCCAAAACGCAGGGTATTGTCAGCCGTCAGCAAATGATGGTGGATATCGCAAAGAAACATAACTTTACGATTCGCCAGTTGTACCAATGGGTAGCAGGTGCGCGTGGTCACTGGACAATTATCGGTACGCCAACTCAAGTTGTAGATCAACTGCAGTATTGGTTTGAAAATGGCGCAGCGGATGGTTTTAATGTATTGCCGCCTGTATTGCCATTAAGCCTCAATGACTTTGTCGATTTGGTGATCCCTGAATTACAACGTCGCGGCCTGTTCCGTACTGAGTACGAGGGTAAAACCTTGCGTGAAAACCTAGGGTTGGCACGTCCAGAAAATCAGTATGTAAAAAAAGAAAAACAAGCGAAAGCTGCTTAATCTCAACAAACTGCCATTCATCATGAAAAGTGGTGAATGGCAGTTTTATTTTCATCCTAGATAATTAAGGAATTCGTTTTATGCCAAATCATGTTTACAAAAAAATCGAAATTACAGGGTCATCCTCAGTTGGGGTTCAAGATGCCATTGAGAATGCCATTGCAAGAGCAGCTAAAACGGTACATGACCTGCGCTGGTTTGAGGTCGTGGAAACACGTGGTCATATTGAGGGCGGAAAAATTGCCCATTGGCAAGTGACCGTGAAAGTCGGCTTTGCTTTAGAAGATTAATTCAACAGGAATTTTAAATGCCAAAAAGTCGAGTAACAGAATATAAGGTCAATCCGCTATTCGTAAATCGCTGGTCGCCACGCGCTTTTACGGGTGAGGCGATTGACGATGCAACTTTGTTTCAGTTTTTTGAAGCGGCGCGTTGGGCGCCATCTGCTTATAACTCGCAGCCGTGGCGTTTTATCTATGCAAAGAATGACTCTGAGCAGTGGGATACTTTTTTAGGCCTGCTTTCTGAATTTAATCAGTCATGGGCAAAAACAGCCTCAGCACTCGTCATTATTTTAGCTAAGACCACGTTTATTCCGCCTGGTAAAACAGACCCTATTCGCACCGGCAGTCATATTTTTGATGCAGGCGCTGCGTGGGGGAGCTTGGCATTACAAGCTGCGCATGATGGTTGGTTTACCCATGCCATCGGTGGCTACGATAAAACCAAGGCGCGTGAGGTGTTAGGTATCCCGGAAGATTACATATTGGAGGCGGCTGTTGCAATTGGCAAGCAGGGGGATAAATCCAGTTTGCCAGAAGGTTTGTGTGAAAGAGAAGTGGCGAGTTCACGACTGCCTTTATCGCAATTAGTGGCAGAAAACACATTTAACTTTAAAACATAAGTCAAGAAAACATAAATCAAGTTTAATAGGAACAAGCATGGAATATAGGCAGTTAGGGAATACAGATACAAAAGTGAGTGTCATCTCGTTAGGCACGATGACGTTTGGTGAACAGAATACTGAGGCAGATGCGCATGCGCAGTTGGATTTAGCGGTAGATTATGGGGTCAATTTAATCGACGCAGCTGAAATGTACCCTGTGCCACCAAAGCCAGAAACACAAGGTCTAACCGAGCAATACATTGGTACCTGGCTCAATAAAAATGGTAATCGTCAAAAGGTGCTTGTCGCCACCAAGGCTGCCGGGCCTTCCAGAAAACTGCTTCAGGCCAAGCATTTACGAGAAGGCAAAACCAGGTTTGACCGTGCCAACCTTGAAAACGCTTTGGACGGGAGTTTGAAACGACTAAATACGGACTATGTGGATTTGTACCAGCTTCACTGGCCAGACCGCAGTACCAATCACTTTGGTGAGCTTGGATATACCCATGTTGAAAATGAAGATACCGTGCCGATTGAAGAAACCCTAGAAATTCTGGATGGCTTCGTTAAATCAGGCAAAGTGCGCTATATCGGTCTTTCTAATGAAACTCCTTGGGGCATCAATCAATTTTTAAAGTTAGCAGAGAATATAGGCTTGGCCAGAGTGGTCAGCGTGCAAAATCCTTACAATTTGCTCAATCGCGCTTTTGAGGTAGGTAATGCAGAGGTGGCCATTCGTGATCAAGTGAGTTTGCTGGCTTATTCTCCATTGGCATTCGGTGCGCTTACGGGAAAATACTTAAATGGCGCACAACCTGCGGGGGCACGGCTCACGCTGTGGGAGCGCTTTGGACGCTATAAAGGTGGCGCACCAGAGTATGCAATCAACGCCTATGTTGAAATTGCCAAGAAGCATGGCATTGATCCAGCCCAGCTCGCCATTGCCTATGTGAACAGTCGGCGTTTTTTAACGAGCACCATCATTGGCGCAACCAGCCTGACACAACTCAAGACCGATATTGAAAGCATCAACATTACACTTTCAGATGAAGTGCTGGCTGAAATTGAAGCTGTACACGAAGTGCATCCCAATCCTTGTCCTTAAACCCATTCAATCGTTTTACATCATTGAGCAGGCTGCTGCACTAAAAACAGCAGCCTGCTTCAAACGCAACAGTCGCCAATCACACATATCATAAATTGCAGTCAAAATTTAATAAAATGCCTCTAAATGTAGTCAAAATGCAGTAAAAAAGTTGGCACGCTGCTTGCTAATTACTTTATGAATACAATTTTTAACTGATCCAGTATTAACTAACTAATTTTTTAGGAGAGTGTGATGACTACCGTAAGTGATGATTTTTTAGCAAAAAGAGCAAGACATTCTCGCTCAGCTGAAGTGAAAGCAAAATTAGATTACCCAGTGATTGATACTGACATTCATACCATTGAGTTTGGCCCACTACTTGAAGATTACATTGCCAAATATGCAGGCGTCAAAATTGTTGATGAGTATCGCAGTCACTTGGCAAAAGGTTTAAACTTTTTGTCATCAGAGTGGTATAACGCAACGCCAGAAGAGCGCCATAATCGTCGCTTGGTGCGTGCGCCATTTTGGACATTACCAAGTAAGAATACCTATGATTTAGCCACTTCTTCATTACCAGCTTTGCTTTATGAGCGTTTGCAAGAGCAGGGTAGCGATTACGGTATTTTATATCCCAACATCAGCTTGTTCCCAATTCACACTAATCGTGAAGACTTGCGTCGTGGCTTGTCACGTGCAATCAATCATTATCATGCCGATATTTATGCGCCGTATAAAGATCGCTTAACGCCGGTTGCAGTTATTCCATTGCACACGCCAGAAGAAGGTATTGAAGAGGCTGAATTTGCCGTTAAAACCTTAGGTTTAAAAACGGCCATTATTCCAGGTTCTATCCGCCGTCCGATTAAATCAATCGCTGATAAATATTCTTTCAAAGATCACCCAGAAGTCGGTGGTAGATCTCATTGGCTGGATTTCTTTGGGCTTGATAGCGAGTATGACTACGACCCATTCTGGAAAAAAGTCATTGAGCTCGGCATTAACCCATCAACGCACTCTGCTGGCATGGGTTGGGATGCGCGCGCTTCAACCAGTAACTACATGTTTAACCATATTGGCCACTTTGCCGACGCCTCTGAGGCTCTGGCTAAATCATTGTTCTTTGGTGGCGTAACAAAACGCTTCCCTGAGCTGCGTATTGCATTGCTTGAAGGCGGTGCTGCATGGGGTGCCAATGTGTTTACACATCTAGTTGATCGCTTTAATAAACGCGGCCGTGATGCGGTGCAGAACTACAACCCTGAGCACCTTGATCAAGATTTTTATTATGAGTTGTTTCAGCAATATGGCGCTGATTTGCTCAAAGGCCGCACGTTAAATAAAGAAGAAGTCGTAAAACAAGCCTATGGTGTGTTGGGTTCTTTTAACAGCCAACAACAAGAAAATTTTGATGATTTTGCTTTGGCTGGCATCAAGAGTGTAGAGGACATCCGCGATCGTTGGGTAAATAACTTTTATTTTGGTAATGAGGCAGATGACCGTACCGTAGTGCATGCCTTTAATGCTAAAGCCAATCCATTGGGCATTAAGTTAAATGCGTTGTTCTCATCAGACTCTGGCCATTGGGATGTACCTGAAATTACAGAAACATTAGCTGAAACTTACGATTTGGTGAAAGAAGGTGCCATTACTGAAGAGGATTTCAAGTCATTAGTGTTCACTAAGCCTTATGAGTTTTACACCGCTAACAAACCAGATTTCTTTAAAGGTACTGCCGTAGAAGAAAAACTAAAAGAGCTCGCCACTAAGCAGGCTACCTAAATATTTAAATAATTTTTAATCAGCGTGGCGTAAGCCCTGCACTATGTCGTAAAGAAAGGTAAGTAATTTTGAAACATAACAACACAATAACAAAAGCAGTGGCAGGTGCCTTGTTGGCACTGGCTGCCACAGGCACGAGTGCCTATGCCGCAACAAATGAAGAGCTTGAGAAGCAGCTTGCAGTGTTGCAGCAAACGGTAGAGGCACTTAAACAGCAAGTGCAATCACAAAAGGTAGCTGTGCCAGAGAATGTGGCGACACAAGATGACGTAGAAGGCGTGCGTGCAGACTTGGAAAACTTCAAATACGATGAATCACGTCAGCAGGAAAGAAACACTGCCAAAACTTTCCGTGATACCACGTTGTTTGGTGCGGTACAAACGCGTGCGCAATTACAAGATCATCAGGATAATGCGGCAACGCTAGCTGGCAACGGCAACCCAGCATCAAATGCATCTAATCGTAGCTCAACGTTTGATGTACCGCTCGCGTTGCTTGGGGTAAGAGGTAATCTCTATAAAGATTACGTAGAAGGTAAAAATCTGGATTATCAATTGTCATTTACCTACGGTAAACGAAGTGATGGCACTAACAACAGTGACTTTAACTTAGCTGATGCATTTTTACGTTACAACGTGCTTTCTACCAATGGTGGTTTGGAGGCCTCAAAGTTAAACGTCACGTTTGGTCAACAACTTATTCCATTTGGTTTAGAAGCCCAAGCACCTGAAGAATTGCGCCCAACGATTAACGTAGCTAATGCACCTGCGTTTTTGGGCTTATTCAATCGTCAAGTGGGTGTCATTGTGCGTGGTGATGTAAACCCATTTGTAGATTACGCCGCTAACTACCGCGCACCTTTAGTAGAGTATGCCTTTGGTGTGGTAAATGGAAATGCGCAAAATAAATTAGATAACAACAATAGCAAAGATTATCTAGGCCGTGTGGCGCTTACTTTGCCAGTGAATTACGCTAGCTGGTTGCGTGAGTTGAAAGTTGGTACGTCGTTTTATAAAGGCAGTGCAAATGTAAAAAATGCTGCTGGCACAGCAGTGTTAAATAATGACGGAAAAAGTGATCGTTACGGTTTTGATCTTTACTACAACCATGCCCCATACGGTGCTACCTATGAGTATTTCCAAGGCAGAACTGACGTAGCTAGAGCGAATAATACAATTGGCGAAGCTAAGGGAGAGGGCCATACGTTGACCCTGTTTTATACCTTCGGTGATCAGTTTTTCAACAGCATTAAGTCAGTGGCCAAATTTGACGACTGGCATCCGCAGTCGATTCAACCGTTCTATCGTTATGATTATTACAATCCTAACAAGAATGCTGCCCTGCCAGGGTTTCCAAAAGACACCAATGCCTGGACAACTCAAACACTTGGTGTTAATTGGTTCTTTGCACAAACTACTAAGCTACAAATTGGGCTTAATCACGTCAATTATGACACTGAAACAGCCACCAAAAACGACTACAACGAGTTGCAGGCGCAATTCCAATACGGCTTTTAATTTAATTTTAATTTAAGGAATTGTAATGAAAAAAACATTATTAAGTTGGTTTGTTGCGCTTTCGGCAGCGACAACGTTTTTAATTCAACCAATCACTGCTTTAGCGGAAGATAGCCCGAAAGAGATACGCATCGGTATTTCATCAGCTGGGGTGGGTGGTAAACCAAAAGTAGGCTATTCATCAGTCACAACTGGACATTTACGCGGTGTGCTGGAAGAAGAGTTTAAAAAAGATGGCATTAAAGTGGTGTGGCGCTTGTTCCCTGGCGCTGGCCCTGCTACAAATGAGGCCTTTTCAAATGGACAGGTGGATTTTGGCTGGCATGGTGATTTACCCGCCATTGTTGGTCGTTCAACCGGTTTAAGGCATAAAGTCATTTTTTCAGCAGGTCGTTTTGGTCCATTTTATGTAGTGGTTCCAGCCGATTCAAAAGCCAAATCCTTAGAGGACCTGAAAGGTCAAACGATTTCAATTTTCAAGGGGACTGCACTGCAATTGCAATTAAGTCGCCTGTTAAAACGATATAACCTTAAAGAGAGTGATTTTCGCGTGATCAGTCAAGATCAGTTCCAGTCACGTACTTCACTTGCAACGGGGGATATTGCGGCGGCTATTACATCTCCATGGACTTTGGAGGCGCGTGGTGTCGCTAAACGCTTAATTGAAATCCGTGATGATAAATTCCTTAACGCGCCACTGACCTTCTGGGTGGGTGAGGAATTTGAGAAGAAATACCCGCATATTGTACAGCGCGTAACGACAGCGCTAATCAAACAAGCGCATTGGAGCTCACTGGAAGAAAACCGTAATGAGCAATATAAACTTTGGGCACAATCTGGCGTGCCTTATCTTGATTGGAAGAAAGACTGGGATGACTATGACTTAAAAGAGCGTCATTCACCCTTGCTTGATGATCACTATGTGGCAGCCATTAAACAGGGCGTAGTGGAAGCTAAAGAATTTAAGCTGATTCGCAAAGATGTGGATGTCGATAGCTGGATTGAACCCAAGTATCTGAATACAGCATTAAAAGAACTGAAACTGGAAGGTTTTTGGCCAGAGTTAGATGCGCAAGGTAATCGTAAGGATGGTAAGAAGTAATTAGCTGACTGGTATGTGCCAAACCGATGGTTTGGCACTACTTAAAGCATTTTTATCTAGTGTTTTAAGTAGTGTGATTAAGATTATTTAAGGAATTAAATGCAGTTTCTAAATGGTGTGTTTTACTCAGTCGTCAGGTTGGGAATCTGGCATGCGTGAGTTGCTATTGGCAAGGCCTTTTTCGGAAAAATTTAAATTTATTTTAGGTTTTGTATTGCTTACCAGTTTTGCCGGGTTGGGCATCGGCATTGCGAGGCTCGCGACTACGCTGTATGCCGTAGATCTGCATGCAAGTGAGTTTCAGTTAGGCGTTATCGCCAGTGCGCAAAGCGTGGGCATTCTGTTTATGAGTTTGCCTGTAGGGATTTTGATTCATAAGTACCACCCCATGCGTCTATTTATGCTGGGGAGTTTACTGGGCGGTGTGATCTATGCAGTGACCCCTTTGGTAAGGAGTGCGGAGTTTTTGATTTTTTGCACAGTGCTGGTGAGCTTTTGCATGCCATTGCGTTTTATTTCACTCAATAGCGTATTCATGCAGCAACTTGAAGTGTTGGGCAATGCAAGGGCTGGCTGGTTTAGAGGGGTGCATATGATGGGTTTCTTTTTACTAGGTCCGGTGGCTGCAGCCTATCTGATTGATGCATTGCATTATGTGGGTACGTTTTTAGTGGTTGCGGCGAGTTTTCTGATTACCATTTTGCTTGCGCCATTGGCATTAAGTAGCTTTAAGTCTGATGATCGTCATGCCCCCAAACTTGAATGGCAGGAGATTAAAAGCCAGTTGCTGTTATTAAAAGAAGATTTGGTATTACGACGTACCAGTGTCATCGAGTTTTTAAATCATGCCGTCATGGCTTTTTTTGGTTTTTTTATCGTGGTTATTGCCATACAAAGTTTTGGTTTTAGCGCCACAGTTGCGGCAAGTTTGCTCACCCTGCATGGTGCTGTGTTTGTGGCGACATTGTTTACGACGGGTGCGCTAATCAGTTACCTAGGGCACAAAAGATTCTACCAGGTGAGCTTCGGAATATCGGCAGTAGCCTTGTTTGTTTTGGCGATACCTCAGTGGTCGCTTGGTTTGTGGATAGGGGCGGTCTGTCTGGCGGCAGGCCTGGGAATGTTGCATATTGTCAATTTTACGATGTATGCACAAGCTGGTAAAAAACATGGCACGGGCCGTGTTTCTGGATTAACGGCTTTGGTGGGGCCTGCTGGTGGCTTCTTCGGCAGCTTTTTAGGGGGCTGGTTAGGTCATTTATTTGGATTGCAGATTTTGTTTTTACCGATGGGTTTGGTTTTCTTATGGCTGATCTGGTTTGTGTATGACTTACCGTCAATCGTAGAAAAGCAAGCAGTAGAGCTGAATGTATTACCTGAACTTGAAAGCGAGATATAACGATGACGACACATGAAATCAAAGCACAAAGCTTAAAAATCGTCACAAATTTAGACGAAGTATTCAGCTGGACTAAAGGATTACAGTCCTTTGGGCTGAAGTTTATTCACTTGGCTTCCGGCTTTTTATTTCCATTGCTGGTGCTTGGTATTTGGCAACTGACGTTTGAAAAAAATTGGCTACCCGAGCAGATATTGCCCCCTCCCACTTTGGTCTGGCAAACCTTTTGGGAGCTATTCGATAGTGGCGATCTGGGTAGTAATCTATCCATCAGCTTGCAGCGCATATTCTGGAGTGTGCTGATTGGTGGCAGCGTAGGTTTGCTCATCGGCTTTGCAGTTGGCTTGTCCAAGCGTGCCTATGCTTATATTTACCCTACCTTCGATGTTGTGTCGCAATTCCCGGTGGTAGGGTGGATTCCGCTGCTGACTATATTTCTTGGTATCGATGAACCTTTGAAAATTGCGGCGATTTCACTTGCAGTGATTGTACCTGTGACGGTAAACACCTACAAAGGCATCCGTAATATTCCGCAATCTCTGGTTGAAGTGGGTCGGGTGTATCAATTTAATGTATGGCAGAAATTTGTGCGCATCGTGTTGCCAGCAGCGTTGCCCAATATTTTTAGTGGCATTCGCCAAGGCGTGATGCAAGCATGGCTTTCATTGGTGTTTGTTGAATTGTTGGCATCCAGTGAAGGGATTGGCTATCTCATGGTATGGGGGCGTCAGTTGCTACAGATGGATATTGTCTTTATCGGCATTATCGTCATCGGTGCAGTGGGGCTGATATTGGATTATGTTTTACGGTTTGCCGAGTCGCGCTTGCAGACGTGGCGTCAGCAAGCTTTTTAGGAGACGAATATGGCGACGCTTCAATCACTCAATCAATTAGTCAGCAAGCACGATTATCGAGGCTGGGTACTGCCAATCGCTTTTGTGCTGATTTGGTCGATTGCCGCTTATTTTAATTGGGTCAATCCCAAGTTGATTCCTGCACCCTATGCAGTGCTTGAAACGGCCTGGCAGCAATTGTTTGCGGAGGATTTTTTTACAGGGGCTGCCGCGAGTTTGTTAAGAAATGTGAGCGGATTCCTAATAGGCGGTGTATCTGGAATAGCAGTAGGTGTGCTACTGGGTGTGTCACGGTTGGCTGATCGTTTGTTTAGTCCTTCATTTAACGCACTCAGACAGGTTTCTCTGTTTGCATGGCTACCATTGATCTCCTCATGGTTTGGCTACGGTAACGATGCCAAGATTTTATTTATTGCGCTGTCGGCTTTTTACCCAGTTGCGCTTAATACGTTTGAGGGCGTACGCAGTATCTCGCTAAATCAGCTGGAGGTGGCAAAAGTCTATGGATTTAATCAATGGCAATTGGTTACGCGTTTGATTTTGCCCGCAGCCTCACCGCAAATTTTAATTGGTTTGCAATTGGCGTTGGTATTTGCCTGGTTGGCGACTATCGGCTCAGAGTTGTTATTGGCAAGCTGGGGAATCGGTTTAGGCAATATTGTGATTCGTGGACGCGAGGCGTTTAACGTGCCATTGATTATCTTTGGCATGTTAATCATCGGTTTGGTGGGCACATTGTTGAATCGAATTGCGCAACGTGCGGAAGGTCGTTTATTGCGTTGGCGCGGCAATGCAGATTAAGGCAAAGGAGGTCGCAATGGATGCATTTAATAAGTTTAAGCGGTTTGTAGTGATGTTATATCTTGCACTTTTTACCTTGTTGAGCATTGTGACTTGCACCAAAAATGAACCTGCCACCTCAGATGCTGTGTTTTTAACATCATCGAATGCCGTAAAGCAATTAAGCAATACGCATCAGCAACTTAATAAGTGATATAGACAATAATAAACTGAAATTTTTACAAGGATTATATGAAATTTTTTAACCTGAAAACGCTATTAATACCAATCATCGTCCTGATGCTTAACCTGACCGCATGCTCAGAGAATAAAGAGAGTAGCTCATCTGCAGCGCAAGAAAAAACCGTACTGAATTATCAAAGTTTGGCGGGTTTTGTCACGTTCCCTGAGTTGGCTGAGGAGCTAGGCTACCTTGGCGATCTCAAGCTGAATTATGTGGGTAATATTATTGGCGGGCCGCAGGATTTGCAGGCGCTTGTTACGGGCGACGTGGATGTTGCCACCGCATTTAACGGGGCTATTGTAAAGCTGGCGGCTTCTGGCATTGACATTGTTTCTTTGGTTGGCTCATACGGCAGTGATGAAAACACGGCGATTGCGTTCTTTGTGACTGAGGATAGTCCAATTAAAACTGCCCGAGATCTGATCGGTAAAAAAATATCAGTGAATACCTTAGGCGCACATTCTGAATTCACCATCAAAGAGTATTTACATCGCAATGGCTTAACTAAAGAAGAAGTTGCAAAAGTTGAGCTGACTGTATTGCCTCCAGTGAATAGTGAGCAAGCATTACGTGCGGGCCAGGTAGATGTAGCGCAATTAAATGGCATTCTTAAAGACATTGCGTTGCAGCGTGGTGGCCTTCGTCAGTTGTTTGCAGACATTGATCTATTTGGCGACTTTACAGCGGGTAATTATGTAGTCACCAGGAAATTTTTAACCAAGAATCCAAACACCGCCCGAAAATTTACTGAAGGTACGGCGCGCGCTATTGAATGGGCACGAAACACCCCGCGTGAAGAAGTCGTGGCCAAGCTTTCTGCCATCATCAACAAACGTGGCCGTAATGAAGATGATCGATTGGTGCAGTTCTGGAAATCTACGGGTATTGCGGATAAAGGTGGATTAATCACTGAAAAACAATATCAGCAATGGATAGACTGGATGGTAAGAGAAGGTCAGTTAGCACCAGAAAAAATCAAGGCTTCAGATTTGATTGATAACAGCTTTAATCCATATTTGGGTGAAGCCAGCGAAGTTGCCGCAACAATAGTCAATAAGGAATAGCAGATGAGCATTAAGTTACGTATTCAAAATGTCAGAAAAACCTTCCCAATGAAATCGGTGAAGGGGCATCCACAAACTGGCAATGATTTTATCGCAGTAGATAACGTGAGCCTGGATGTAAAAGAGGGTGAGTTTGTTGTGATTGTAGGCCCCAGCGGTTGTGGTAAGTCCACCTTGCTAGATTTACTTGCAGGCTTAACAAAGCCAACCAGCGGCCAGATCTTGTTGGATAACAAACCTATTACCGGGCCAGCGCTGGATCGAGGCATTGTATTTCAGCAGTATGCATTATTCCCGTGGCTCACAGCACTTGGCAATATTGAGTTCGGTCTGGAGGCAAAAGGCGTTCCTGCCAAACAGCGCCGCGAAACCGCGCGCCATTTTTTGGATTTAGTGGGTCTTTCCAAGTTTGAAAATCATCACCCGAATGAGTTGTCTGGCGGTATGAAGCAGCGCGTAGCCATTGCACGTAGTTTGGCTTATAACCCAGATGTGTTGTTGATGGATGAGCCATTTGCCGCGCTGGATGCCCAGACGCGGGAGGGATTGCAGGCCGAGTTGCTGAAGATATGGGAGAAGTCTGGCAAAACGATTATTTTCATCACGCATGGTATTGATGAGGCGGTCTATCTTGGTCAGCGTGTGGCGGTGATGACTTCATGGCCTGGTCGTATTAAAGAAATCATAGATATTCCAGATACGTTGCGTAGCAAGGATGAGGATGTGCGCTCTACCGCCGAGTTTGGCCAATTGCGCCACCAAATCTGGAGTCTGCTGCGCGAAGAAGTAACGCGCGCGCAGGAACTTGAAATCAATAGGCAATTAGCGGCTGCCTAATATGTCAAGCCGAATACGTTTGTAAGATTTAAGTATTGAATATAAGGAGTTTTATCATGCCATCATTGCAGCAAACCATTCGTCTGGTGGACACCTCAAGCAAGCTGCTAGCGATTAGCCCATTGTTTTATCAGCTGTTTAGGCGTTCAATTGCCATTATTCTTTTTTTGGCACTTTGGGAAATAGCGCCACGACTAGGCTTGGTTGAGGCGGCTTTTCTTCCGCCATTATCGGACGTGATACTCACTGGGTGGAAGCTCATCCTGAACGGGCAATTGTTCATACATTTACAAGCAAGTTTGAGCCGTTCACTCATCGGTTTTGCGATTGCAGTGTTGTTTGCCATTCCCTTAGGGCTGGCAATTGGCTGGTATAAAAACTTTGCCGATACGATTAATCCATTACTTGAAATGTTGCGTAATACCGCCGCACTTGCCTTGTTGCCAGTATTTATTTTGTTTCTTGGCATCGGTGAAGCTTCAAAAATCGCACTCATTCTTTATGCTTGCTCATGGCCTATTCTGCTTAATACGATTACCGGGGTACGTAATGTTGACCCTTTGCTTATTAAATCAGCGCGAACCATGGGACTCACGCCTTTGAAGCTGTTTCAAAAAGTGATTCTGCCAGCGGCTGTGCCTACAATTTTTGTAGGGGTACGTTTAGCGGGTGCATTTTCAGTGTTGGTATTGGTGGCTGCGGAAATGGTGGGCGCTAAGGCTGGGTTAGGTTATTTGATTATTTACTCACAATATAACTTTCAAATTCCTGAAATGTTTCTAGGCATCATCACCATCACACTGGTGGGTCTTACCATCAACTACCTGCTTGTGTCCCTAGAGCGTCATTTCACCGCGTGGAAAGTGGTACATACAGAATAGAAAGGGCTGAAATGTTATTTATCCGTAAATTTTTCAAATTACTTTTACTTTCAACATTGCTGTTGGTGGCGGCTTGCACTAAGAATGAGGCACCTAAAGCCGAGCATGAAGGTGGTCTTGAAACGCTGGAATTCAGATATTTAGGTTCGCCAGGCATGGTGACGCTTGTTGAACTGGCGGAGGATTTAGGTTATTTGGCGCCAGTAAAACTTAATTTTGTTGGCATTTCTACAGGCGGCCCCCAAGGCATACAGACTGTACTCACTGGAGATTCTGATATCAGCAGCCCTGCTTTTACTGGTGCTGTGGTGAAAGTGGTTGCGTCAAAAGCGCCAGTTACGGCAGTTATTGCCTCTTATGGCACGGAAAAAGACACCCATACCGGCTACTACGTATTAGAGGATAGCCCGATTACAACGGCGCGCGACTTAATTGGCAAAAAAGTGGCGGTGAATACGATGGGGGCACAGATGGAGTTTATGCTCACTGAATATTTGCGACGCAGTGGATTAACTAAAGAGGAAATCGCCGAAGTTACATTGGTTGTAGTGCCACCAGGCAGCAGTGAACAAATTTTAAGGCAACATCAAGTTGATGTGGCGCCGCTAGGCGGACCGGCAACTGAGCGCGGTGGCATTAGAATGTTATTTAAAGAATTTGATCTGTTTGGAGAATTCACGGCAGGAGCTTACGTGATGTCAAATAAATTCTTGCAACAAAATCCAAATACTTCGAAGCACGTGATTGCTGGTATTGCCCAAGCAATTGAGTGGACGCGCACTACGCCGCGAGATGAAGTGATTGCGCGCTTTACCAAGATGATACAGGCACGTAACCGCAGTGAAAACACTGAAAATCTAAAGTACTTTACAGGTTGGGGTGTGGCAGGCAAAGGCGGACTATTTAAAGATGAAGAATTTCAGATTTGGGTGGATTGGCTGGTGCAGGATGGTCAGCTAAAAAATGGTGAAGTCAATCTAAAAGACGTTTATACCAATGAATTCAATCCCTATTTAAAAACAGTAGCAAATGCAAATGAGTGAAAGGTAAGTAATGGCACATGCGGGCACACTTGAGATTAACAATCTTCATAAACAATATGTGGTAAATGGTGAAGCTTTAACGGTACTAGAGAATGTCTCGCTTTCAATCGCCCCTGGTGAGTTTGTGAGTGTTGTGGGGTCTAGCGGTTGCGGAAAATCCACATTGCTGAAACTGGTAATAGGGCTGGAAGACGACTACCGTGGAGAAATACTTCTTGATGGCAATAAAATTGTCGGCACAAGTTTGCAGCGGGGAATCGTGTTTCAGGAGCATCGCTTATTTCCCTGGCTCACGGTTGAGCAGAATATCAATGTAGGTTTGCTGAATAACACCGAACTCACAGAAGCCGAGAAACACCGCTCAGTGAAGGAGCACATTGAGTTGGTAGGCTTACAAGGTTTTGAGAATGCTTACCCATACCAGTTGTCAGGAGGGATGTCTCAGCGCGTGGCTATCGCGCGTGCCTTGGTGAATCGCCCAGAAGTATTATTGCTGGACGAGCCTTTCGGTGCTCTGGATGCGTTTACGCGCGCCTATTTGCAACAGGAATTGCAGCGCATCTGGCAGGAAGAAGGCATTACCATGATTATCGTGACTCATGATGTGGAAGAAGCCGTTTATCTGGGCGATCGCGTGGTTGTGATGGAGCCGCGCCCAGGTCGCATCAAGCGTGTGATTGATGTTGATCTGCCTCGCCCGCGCGACAGAAATAGTTATCAATTTTCTGCGCTTAGAGATCAAGTATATAAGGAGTTTTCACACACACCTAATGGCGGCGCAGACTTAACAGTCATCACTCCAGCAGTTGAAAGTAATTTGCAATGGCGGTTTTCTTGGTAATCAATAGGCAGAATTAACGAAAACTCCCCAGAGTTTTCAAATGATTTTTTAGTGATATTAAATTTAACATGGAGAAATAAATGAGCATTTTAGCAATTAACGTAAGAAACCAGTTCAAAGGCAAAGTGAAAGAAATCATTGAGGGTTCAGTGGTATCTGAAGTCGATGTTGAGACCGCTTCAGGAATTATTACCGCAGTGATTACAACGAGATCAGTCAAAGAACTTGGCTTAAAGCCAGGGTCAGAGGTGGTCGCTTTGATTAAATCTACTGAAGTGTCTATCGCAACGCTTTCATAATTGAGTTAACTATTAAGCTTCTGCTTACAAAATGAATGGAATTTAATTATGACATCTAACGCTGAGCCGCCGCATTTTAATAGGCGGCAGTTTCTGGCAGCATCTATCGCCACAGGGTTTGCGTTAGCTGTGCAGCCTATTAGTGCAACGGTTGTTTCAACCAATAAGTCCAGTATCGTTGAGCGCACTGTAGGTATCTCTGCAAGTGGTGACACGTTGCCCGCTTATGTCGCGTATCCGGAAAGTAATGGACCATGGCCTCTTATTTTGGTCGTACAAGAAATTTTTGGGGTGCACGAACACATCAAGGATGTTTGTAGGCGCTTAGCTAAGCTAGGCTATTTGGCAATTGCACCTGCGCTTTATTTCAGGCAGGGTGATGTTTCTAAAATTGAAGATATCAATGAAATTCTATCTACAGTTGTAAGCAAAGTGCCTGATGCACAAGTGTTATCCGATTTAGACGCGGTGGTGGCATGGTCTGAAGCTAACGGCCTAAGCGCGAAAGGTAAACTTGGCATTACTGGATTTTGCTGGGGTGGGCGTATCACATGGCTCTATGCTGCACATAACCCAGATGTTAAGGCTGGGGTCGCATGGTATGGCAGGTTGGAAGGTAAGCAAACAGCACTACAGCCATTGCACCCTATTGATGTTGTGTCAGCGCTTAAAGCGCCAGTGCTAGGCTTGTATGGCGGGGCGGATCAGGGAATCCCGCTGGAGAGTGTGGAGCGTGTACGTGCCAAGCTTGCCAATAGTCGATATGCGTCAGAAATTGTAGTCTATCCAGAAGCACCACATGCTTTTTTTGCGGATTATCGCCCAAGTTACCGTAAGCTTGCTGCTGACGATGGCTGGCTGAAATTGCAAGACTGGTTCATCAAAAACGGATTGTCACCTAACAAACTTTGAGTATTCCATTTCATGACAACAATTACGAGACAAGCCTCGGCACTGCTCGCCGCTGAGCCTGTTGAAGTTAAAACAGCATTTCAGCGTGCGCCGGCAGCACCCCATTTACCTGCTAAAGCTACTCAATTTATTGGCTATTTTTTAGTCCAGAATCGTTGGTGGTATTTAAGCATTTTGTTGCTGGAAACAGCACATGCGAGCTGTGGTATTGCAGTACCTTACGCTATTGCGGAGATTATTCGCGGCGTGACAACAGCTTCAGAACAGTCCTTATCGCTTATCGACAGTCTAAAACAGCCACTGTGGCTTTTTTTGGGTTTAAGCATAGGTGAAGTCTTGTTCGGGCGCAGTGCTGGCACATTACAGATGTGGCTGCAGCCTGTGCAAAGGCAAGAGGTTACCCGTGCACTTTATGCTTATTTGCAACATCACTCACATCGCTATTTAAGTAGTGATTATGCAGGTGCTTTAGCGCACCGCATTAGCGAAACCTCAATGGGTGTGTTGCAAACAATCTGGGCGATTCTGTTTGATTTCTGGCCGATTGCTATTGTATTAAGCGTTTCAATCGGCCTGCTTTATACAGCGCATCCGTTGCTGGCGGTCTTTGTCAGCATCTGGGCATTTTTCTTCATTTTTATCTCGTTCTACATGGCAAGGCGCTGCCGTCTTTACGCGCACAAGGCATCAAGCGCCAGAAGTGAAACCAATGGAATCCTGGTGGATTCTGTGTCCAATTTAAGTACAGCACGTTTCTTCGCTCGCTTTGGTTTTGAGCGCCAGTATTTAAATAACCGATTTGAGAAGGAGCTTCAGCCAATTCGCATCGCGAATAATTACTCAGAGCGCGTACGCTGGTTTCAATTTGTATCAGCTGCAATTCTGAAAATAGGCATTTTGTACTTTTCGTTGACTTTATGGGGTCAGGGTAAGATTGGTGTGCCAGAGTTCGTTATGGCGGTGAGTGTTTCATTGCTGATTATTAACGAAGCGCGTAATTTGAGCCGAAGATTGCTAGATTTCTTTGAGTACTTAGGCAATGTTTCAAATGGGGTGAATACCATCATTGTGCCTCATGAGTTGGTAGACGCGCCTGATGCTATTGATGCTAAATTTACCAGTGGAGAGATTGAATTCCGAAGTGTGAATTTTAGCTATCCCGAAGGTAAGCAGGTGTTTGAGAATTTAAACGTTAAAATTCCTGCAGGGCAGCGTGTAGGGTTGGTAGGGTATTCCGGATCTGGCAAAACAACCTTTATCAATTTGATTCTGCGTACTTATGATGTGCAAAGCGGAGAGATATTGATAGACGGCCGCAATATTCGCAAAGTTACACAGGAATCTTTGCATGCGCAGGTCGGTTTGATTCCGCAAGACCCGATATTATTTCATCGGAGTTTAATTGAGAACATCCGTTATGGATTGATTGATGCAAGCGATGATGAAGTGATCGAAGCTGCTAGAAAAGCGCACGCACATGACTTTATTGTAAACCAGGGCGAAGGTTATCAGGCGTTGGTTGGTGAGCGCGGCGTGAAGTTGTCAGGGGGGCAGCGTCAGCGAATAGCCATTGCACGCGTGATGCTTAAAAATGCGCCAATATTGATTTTAGACGAGGCGACATCAAGCCTGGACTCGCTCACTGAGGAGTCGATACAGACTTCGTTGGAAGCTGCCATGCAAGATAAAACTGCGATTGTAATTGCACATAGACTTTCAACCATTGCACATTTGGATCGTATTTTGGTATTTGATGCTGGCCGTATTGTTGAGGATGGTACACATAATGAATTGCTTAAATTGAGAGGCCGTTATTATCAATTGTGGAGCAGGCAAACAGGTGGATTTTTGCCTGAAAATTAGCTTATTTGCGGGCTTAACCGACCCCTTATGCCCAGTAACATTTGATTTGAACAAAAGTGTATAAAACTCTGCGTTCTCTAAGTGATAAAAGCGATGATGAGAATATGCTAATCAATAAAAGTTATGGTACCTTCTCTCATCTTTGAAGAGCGCGTTTCATGAAAAGGGGTAAGAGAGTTAGCAAAATTTGGATAGAAGAATTCAGGATGAAAGAGACCGTTCATAATTCTGTGTAACTGGCACGGATGAAACTTTATTACATGCATCATGTGGAATAAATAATAAATATTCAGCTTTAGTAATAAATGTACATTTTTGTAGACGTAGATACGCGATTTCTAGGTAGTTTTAGTATGAAACTTTATTACTCTCCGACACGCAGAGCTTTCGACTCACCTGATATCCCCACTCAAATTTTATTAAGTGACTGCCAATCCCCCCCCATTGGAAACCTTCAACTCCGAGGGCTTGCATCTGTTTTTAGCCAGTAGCAGAAGTGAGACACAATTTACTTCATGCTTCTCGACTGCAATTGTTATTTTCTGCGTAGGTTGATATGTGTTTTGATTAAATCAAACGCTTGATGTCGAAACTTACTGCCATCCGCGTCTTTTATCCACATGTGGAGTAACCCCCCAAAAAACAAGTGCGTATCAAGTGCTAATGCGTGTGGAGATAGCATACTGGCTAATAGATTTTGAGTTTGCGCGCGTTGGTAGGCAATTTCAATTTTTTCGATAAGACTTGAGCAGTTGTTGAGAATTTGATCTAGCACCATAGCAAATTCACCTACATATTCACATTTAATCATCATGATTTCGTAAATTTCACGCATCTCAATATTTTCGTTAAGCTCGCTGATTGTGTGGCAAAGGCTGTTTTCGATTTGTGTGAGTGGGTTTTCGGTATTGTCTATGGTTAGCCCTAACCTGTCATCCATCTGGTCAATCAATGGTAAAAAAACTTGCTCACGCATGGCATGGAAAATATCAGTTTTATTTTCAAAATGCCAATAAACGGCACCGCGTGTCACATTGGCTTCAGCTGCAATATGTTCCAAGGTGGATTTACTCACACCACGCGCTAAAAAAACAGCGCGCGCGGCAGCTATAATGCGGTTGCGTGTGAGTTCCGCATCTTCTTTGGTTTTACTTACCATGCAATGATCCTTAACCTTGGCTCTTAAAAACGCTTAAAATAAGCGTTTACATACAAACTTGATTGTATATAATATACATACAAGCATGTATGTAAGCAAGCTGTTTTTAGATATTTTTCGTAAAAGTTTCATTGTAATTAGTAGGTTATCTAAAAATAGGTAAATAAAAATCAAGCGTAAAACATGGAGTTATCAATGGACGTTAAAACAAGCAAGCCACATCCGCAACAAAGTCAGGTAAAGGTGTTGGATGCTAAAGTAGCCAAAATGGCATTAAGTAGTATGTTAGTGAGCGTTACATTGATGGCATGCATTATGTTAACCGGATGTGATAAAAAACCGGATGCAGCTCAAGCGGGTGGGCAAATGCAAGCCATGCCGGTGAGTGTCATTACGTTGGCGCCAACTACTGTGCCGATTAGTGCAGAGGCGGTTGCACAGACCGAGGGTGCAAAAGAGGTGGAAATACGTCCGCGTGTGGGCGGTATTTTACTTAAAAAGTTATTTGAAGAGGGTGCAGTCATCAAGGCAGGGCAGGCGATGTTCTTGATTGATCCGGTGCCATTTCAAATTGCGCTTTCAAGTGCAAAAGCGCAATTAGCACAGCAAAGAGCGCGTGTTGAGCAAACTGAGCGCGAGGCAGTGCGATTACAAAGTTTATTGGCAACACAGTCTATTAGCCAGCGTGAAGCGGATAATGCGGCTTCAGATAATGCATTGGCACGTGCCGCTTTGGCACAGTTTGAGGCTAGTGTGCGTGAGGCTGAACTAAACTTATCTTATACCACTGTGACCTCGCCCTTATCCGGTATTGCGGGTCGTTTTGAGTTTTCTGAAGGCGCTTTGGTGAATGCCAATACCAGCTTATTGACCAAAGTGAGCCAAATTTCTCCAATTTGGGTGCGTTTTAGTTTGTCAGATAACGAGTTATCGCAAATTGGTGGGTATTTGAGTTTAACCAAAGTAAAAGAAGTGCGGCTGATACTGCCAAGCGGTGAAGAGTACGCTAAAAAAGGGCAGTTGAATTTTGCGGCAAGTGGTATAGATCCAGCTTTAGGTACGCAACAATTACGCGCTACTTTTGACAATGCGGATAAGCAGTTGTTGCCAGGTCAGTTTGTACGTGTACGTGTGATTACCGGGCAAAAAGACGGTGTGTTTGTGGTGCCGCAGACTGCGGTGATGACTAATGCTCAAGGCAAATTTGTTTATGTGGTGAACAGTAAAAATGAGGCGACCATTAAACCGATTGTGGCAGGTAATTGGGTGGGTAAAGATTGGGTAGTGTTAAGCGGACTGGAAGCCGGCGATAAAGTCATTGTGGATAATTTGATCAAAATACGCCCAAATGCATTGGTGTCACCGCACCCGGTGGGTGGTATGCCTGTACCTGCTGGCGCTGTTCCTAATCAATCTGCCAAGTAAGTCTATGGCTATATTTAACCATAAGAGAGCTTGTGCACCACAAGGGTACTCCGACTTTCTATGCACTAAAGTGCATGAAAGGTCGTATGCACGAAACTAAAAATAGTGCTATTTTTAACCAAAATATCAAGCCCTGTCATTCTGAGCGTAGCGAAGAATGAAAAAATTAACGTATTTAGCAATAAAGCAGCTTCGTGCATACGACTTTTCAAGTGTATTAGCACTTAGAAAATCGGAGTACCCTTGTGGTGCAGAGCTCTCCATAAGACTTAAAGCGAGAAATAATTATGAGTAAGTTTTTTATCACGCGGCCAATTTTTGCCAGTGTATTGTCTATTATCATCGTGCTGGCAGGCTTAGCGGCCGCCATGAAATTGCCGATTGCACAATATCCGCAGATTGCGCCTCCTACCGTTTTAATTTCAGCAACTTACCCAGGTGCAAGTGCTGATACGTTATCAAAAACCGTTGCGGCGCCAATTGAAGAGCAGTTAAGTGGTGTTGAAGGCTTGCTCTACTATAATTCAAGTGCCGACTCTAGCGGTAGTTTAACCATTACCGCAACTTTTGAAATTGGCACCGATGTGAATCAGGCAACATTTAACGTGAGTAATCGCGTCAATATTGCCCTGCCACGCCTGCCCGATGAAGTGCGCCGTACCGGTATTGTTGTACAGAAACGCTCCAACGACATTTTACTTGTAGTGATGCTGACCGATAAGCAGAAAAAATATGATCCGCTATTTTTAAGTAATTACGGTACGTTAAATGTGCTGGATGAATTAAAGCGCATTAAGGGTGTGGGCGATGCGATTATTTTTGGCGCACAGGATTATTCAATGCGTATCTGGTTACGTCCAGACCGCATGGCGCAACTGGGTGTGAGTACTACGGATATAGCCAATGCCATTCGCGCACAAAATGCTCAATATGCGGCTGGAAAAATAGGCCAAGAACCATCACCGTCTGATCAGCAGCTGGTATATACCGTCACGGCCAAAGGTCGGCTCATTGATCCGGCTGAGTTCGGTAATATTATTATCCGCGCCGATGGTCCTCGCGGTGTCCTTTATTTGAAAGATGTTGCACGTATAGAGTTAGGCTCACAAAGCTATAACGTGCGTGCGTACCTGGATGGCACACCTGGTGTTGGCATTCCCATCTTTTTACAAACCGGTGCCAATGCGCTTGATACGGCAACTGCGGTTAAAGCAAAAATGAATGAGTTGAAACAACGATTTCCTGCCGGTGTAGATTGGGAAACACCATACGATACCAGTGATTTTGTTAAAGCCTCGATTGGTGAAGTGTTAAAAACGCTTGCCGAAGCTATGGTGTTGGTAGTGCTTGTGGTGTTTTTATTTCTGCAAAGTTGGCGCGCAACTTTAATCCCGATTATTGCGGTACCGATTTCACTCATTGGCACCTTTGCCGGGTTATGGCTGTTTGGTTTTTCGATCAACACGCTGACCTTGTTTGCGATGGTGCTTTCTATCGGCATCGTGGTGGATGATGCCATTGTGGTGTTAGAAAATGTCGAGCGCCTGATGACGGAAGAAAAATTGTCGCCGATTAAAGCGGCCGTTAAGTCTATGGAGCAAGTATCTGCTGCCGTGGTAGCGATTGTATTGGTATTGATCGCAGTATTTATTCCCGTGGCTTTTCTAGGCGGGATTGCGGGTGAAATGTATCGTCAATTTGCAGTGACTGTGGCGGTAGCGGTGGTGATTTCAGGAGTTGTTGCACTGACCTTAACGCCAGCGTTATGCGCGGTTCTATTGAAACCAACCCATGCTAAATCCGCATTCTTTAATAGGTTTAATCGTGGTTTTGGGCGCTTCACACATTTTTATACATCGGCTGTGAATTTAACGCTGCACCACAAAATAATCGGTACGCTGGTTTTTGCGGCAGTGATTGGTTTGGTAGCCGTATTGCTTAAGGTTATCCCCGGTAGCTTTGTCCCTGCAGAAGATCAAGGCTATGTGATTTCCGCAATCATTATGCCCGATGGCGCTACGTTGGCGCGCACTAGCAAGACGACAGAAAATGTGCGCGCCGCCATTGCAGAAGATCCAGCGGTGGCGCATCAGTTTGCTGTGAATGGCTTTGATTTGATTGGCGGCGGCAATAAAACCAGTGCGGCCACCATGTTTGTACGTATGAAAGACTGGGACGAACGCAAGGCTACCGCAGATGATATGGTTAAAAAACTGTTTGGTATCGGCATGCAGCAGCCTGATGGCATGGCCATCGCTTTCAACCCGCCTGCCATACGTGGTTTAGGTAGCTCAGGTGGTTTTGAGCTGTATGTGCAGACTCGAGGTGATTCTGACCCAGCCAAACTGGCTGTAGTGGTGACTAACTTTATTGAAGTATTAAAGAACGAGCCACGTTTAGCCGAGCTTAATACGTTTTTCCGCCCGACTGTCCCGCAGTTATATGTTGAGGTGGATGAAGCCAAAGCGATTTCGCAAGGCGTGCCTGTGGCAAGTATTTACGACACCTTGCAAAGCACCATGGGCTCACTTTATGTGAACGATTTTAATAAATCAGGCCGAACTTACCGCGTGCAGTTACAAGCTGAAGCTGACTATCGGATGAAGGCTGAAGATTTAGGCAGCGTTTATGTACGCGCGAATAGCGGGCAAATGGTGCCGCTGTCAGCGCTAAGCAAAGTAAGCCATATTGTGGGTGCCGAGCAGCTAGAGCGCTATAACGGGTTGCTGTCAGCAAAAGTGATGGGTAAGGGTGCCCCTGGTGTTAGCTCTGGTGATGCAATTAAAATGGTCGAGAAAATCGCCGCAGAAAATTTACCTGATGGTTATCAGATTGCTTGGACTGGCCAGGCCTATCAAGAAAAACGTACAGGCTCTGCAGCTGTGTTTGCATTTGGATTTGCCATCATTATGGTGTTTTTGATTTTGGCAGCACAGTTTGAAACCTGGGCGTTACCATTAGCTGTGATTATGGCCGTGCCTTTTGCTTTGGCAGGCGCTTTGCTGGCCGTGTTAGTGCGTGGTATGCCAAATGATATTTATTTTCAGATCGGTTTAATTACCTTAGTGGGCTTGGCCGCAAAAAATGCGATTTTAATTGTGGAATTTGCGAGTCAAAAAATGGAGGAGGGTATGCCCGTTGCCGAAGCTGCGCTTGAAGCGGCACGCATGCGGTTTAGACCCATTGTCATGACCTCTATGGCCTTTGTACTCGGGATTGTGCCTTTGGCGATTGCAACGGGTGCAGGTGCAGCAGCAAGACGTTCGATGGGGACTGGCGTATTGGGCGGCATGTTGTTGGCGACGTTTGTGGCCACCATATTTATTCCCTTATTCTTTACCTGGTTGAGTAATAAAAATGTACATAGAAAGCACCATGAGATTCCCCCTGATGATGCCGACCTAGTCGCAGCAGCCAATGTAAAGGAAACGCTATGATAAAAAATTATCAAGCAAACACCATCAAACCCGTGAGTGTTTTAGTGGCAGCACTATTTTTGTCAGGATGTCAGTCAATTTGGCCTGATTATTTACGCCCTAACGTTGATATGCCTGCCACGTATGCTGAAGTTAGCAAGCAGACTCAAGACGGGAGTCATATTGCCAATAATTGGTGGACGCTGTACCAAGATCAAACCTTGAATGATTTGATGGTAAAAGCCTTACAAAACAATACAGATATTAAGTTGGCGGTAGCGCGTATTGAAGAAGCTGATGCGGTAATGCGTGAGGTCGGTGCTTTTTTATTGCCACAAATAGACTTGAATGCAGGCGCTAAACGCTCTCGCGTGACGGAAGCGGGCGCTAATCAGCAGTTCTCACAAAACCCCCGTAACAACTACAACTTACAGTTAGGCACAAGCTTTGAGATTGATTTTTGGGGCAAGTTAAGCCGTGCTAAAGAATCAGCACGCGCGCAGGCGTTGGCTAGTCGTTATGCAAAAGATACTGTCGCTTTATCATTAACCGGGTTAGTCGCTACTAATTATCTGAACGTACGTAGTTTGGAATCACAGATTGTGATTGCTAATGATAATTTAAAAAGTCGCGATGCAAGCCTTGATTTAACTAAACGGCGATTAGAAGGCGGCGTTGCCTCTGCGCTAGATTTACACCAGGCAGAAGTGGCGAGTGCAAATTTAAGCGCACAATTAGCTGAATTAAATCGCCTAAAATCATTAAGCTTGCATCAGTTGGCAGTATTAACCGGTGATTTGGCATTAGTAAACACGGGGTTAACAGCGATAGTTGCCGATATTAACGCATTGCCGATTCCACCACACCCACCGGCAGGGTTGCCGTCGAGTTTATTAGAGTCTAGGCCGGATGTTAAGCAGGCAGAGCAGAATATGATTGCGGCAAACGCCAATATAGGCGTGGCTAAAGCGGCGCTGTACCCAAATATATCACTCACGGCAAGTTTGGGTGGTGAGAGTTTGGAATTAGGAGATATATTAAAATCAGCTGCGCGAATTTGGTCGGGCGGTTTAAGTTTATATTTGCCGATTTTTGATTCTGGCAAGCTCGATGCAAAAGTGGATCAAGCCAGCGCCAAACAGAAGCAAACCTTAGCTCAGTACGAGCGCACTATTCAGAATGCGTTTAGAGAGGTGAATGACGCCTTAGTGAATTTACGCCAAAATACTGAACGTGAAGCGGCGCTGGCAAGAAGCACAGACGCCGCCAAAAAGGCGCTGGAAGTTTCAAATAATCGCTATCAGTCTGGTTACTCAGCTTATATCGATGTGCTTGATGCGCAACGCACTTATAACGATGCTGGGCTGGCATACGTGCAAAGCCGTCAGGCGCGGCTGATTGCAAGCGTGGATTTGTTTAAAGCCTTAGGCGGTGGCTGGCAAGCGGGTTTGTGAACCACTCACTGGCTTGGATGAAATGTCGCTGGTGAACGTTACGCGGACCCAATTGCCATGGTGTTCATAAGATTTAATAAACCTGATTAAAATAGCTTCACCTAAAATGTTTACTTTGAATATATCGTTTTTGTTGTATTGAAGTTTAGGAATAATGAGCGTCTCTTGTTGAGAAAGAGACTGCTCTTTAGGTAAATATAGGCAGATAAAATTGCTTGAGTCGTTACCAAAGCTGGTGTTCATAAAGTCAGACATGTCACCAAAGCTTGTTTGGGCAAAATAGTTGTCGGTGTTGTTAAAATTATCAGACGATAGCGTTGCCTTAGATGATTTAAGGTTTGTATTTTCAGCCTCGGCACAATAGGCAATATTGCTTAACAACTCAACGCCAATATGCAACTCATTGTTGGCAATCGGCTTGATATTGCGAATAATACCTACTTTGGTACTATATCTTTGCTCTTTATTAGAAACCCCAACCATCATGCCAAGGCTGACTTCTCCAGCATGTTTATTCACGTTTAAACCTAATCCTTTTTTGCACTCATCAACCATAGTGGCATGGTCTGAGCTCAAATCCATATAAATGATATTAGGCTCACCCTTTACCAAGCTATGCATAGCAAGGCGTTCATCCAGCGACTTATCGCCTTGATAAGCTTTTTCTCCGCGCTGTGATTTGATATTTTCGTATTGTTGAATTTGTTCACACACATCTTGGTAACCATACGCCACGCTTACTGGCACCTTGGTTTTGCTGCGATCATCTACTCTACGTTGACGTTTGTAATCAACACGTGACCATTCTGCATGCAGTATTTCAAACGTAGAAGATGCGTGCTTATTGATAACGAACTCTTTCATCAATGGCTGTTTTGGTGAAATATTAAACTCAATCAATGACATGCATAACTCTATTTTTGAATTAACGCTGTCAAAATCCCAATAGCGATAAGTGCTGGCGGGCTTGAAGTTTCTAACGCGACATGCAGGTTTGTTGCTCGCGGTATCAACATAAAATAAGTGTTGTTTTTCATCATAAATCGAGTCAACGTTAATTTTAGTGGTCCAAGCCATTAACAATTGGCTGACTAATTCGATCTGTTGGCATTTTAAACTCAAGCTTTCTAAAGTACCCAACATGCAAGCGTGAATATAAGCGCTGGATAGTGAAATAGGCTCCAAGTCTGAGTAAGATTGTATTTTTGCGTTAAGCAGGGATTGTTGTTCAGCGACTTTATAAAGTTCAGACAGCTGCAACCAAACATTGGCTGGCGAACTTTGGTAGTTGTAGTAGCGCCATTTAATCATCTGTGTTGCGTTGCGAAAAGCGCGCGCGAGCAAAACATGCAGGCAGGCTTGATGGTCTTGAGAGAAGTGCTCTATCAGCGCAAAGTACGTGATAAATAGCTGGCGATGGTATAAACACAAGGCATTTGAAATGCGCTCCTCAAGTTCAATATTCATATTTTCGATATTGATGAAATGTGTTGTGATTCTTTCAACAATTATGTGCGTATTTTCGTCAACAGAAAATAAGGCAGTAAGGTTTGACTTATACTGAAATATATTCTTTTTGAAATCTTCACTTATTTTTTGCGTAGAAAACTCAATGGCAGAAATGTCATCCATGCCCTTTAAAGCATTGACCCAAGCCAACGAAACAGGTGCCGCTGATGTTGATGATCGCTTGAATAATTTTTTAAGCAGTTCCATTTGGGCTTTAATTCTTTATTGTATAAGTAAATAAGGATAGGCAATTAACATGCCAATAAGAATTAAGTTTTGTTGTTGCGCCTTGATGATGATTTTGAGCATAGACTTAATCTCGCGTGAAGAGCGTGACATCTTAAAAAAAGCCACCGCGTACTTTGCGAAACTCACGAAGTAAAGTACGCCATGATCGACAAGCTTAAATCACAACATGCTGTTCAGAGGCTTTGCCAACAACTCAATGTCGACTACTAAGCTAATTTTGGATACTCCAGTTGTGCCTTGAGCTGAACTCCATTATTACTATTAGCTGAGGCCATGGATTTATATTAAAACGTGGATACTTAGCCGCCCCAATTTCTGAGGAGCGCATTTTGTTTACGTTAATCAGAACAGAAACAGCCTATATTGTGGGTGGCTCTTTCGACTGTAATTGTTCGCTCTATTTCAAATCAGTTCAAAGTCAGCAGCAATGGCGTTGGTGGTTATGCTGTTCAAGCCAGCATCTTTGGAGAATTGTTGCCAATCATCCAAGGCTGCGCGCACATCAGCCAGTAAATCAAGAGGGCGGCGAACGCCGAAGCGCTCTGCTTCTACAAGTAAATCAGCGCGTGTTATTTTGCTGAATTTACCGTTGACGCTCATCAAATGCTGGTAAGTCCACTCTCCCTGAGGGTTATAGGCATGTGTTACATCGTAAGCCGGGGCAAGCTCCCATGATCCGTCTTGCTTGAGACGGAAAGCAAAATTCTTGGTGTGGTCGTCACAGTTTTTAGCCATCACGTTAAACGCCATGCGACGGAATGCTTGACTGATGGCTTCGTCCCCCAGCTTGAGTCTTGCGATGACCATAAAGAGTTGTGTATAGGCATGGGTGGCCCGCTGTTTGTAGTCAAGGTGGTCCATGGCGCAAAGCGTCTGCACGTGATGCTTGATTGTACCTTTGTCAGTTGCTTCACGGTCGAAGCGATGGGTCATGAAGTGCGCTCGGCCACCTTCTTCCAGTAATCGACAAGGCGACATCTTAATGCCGGCGGCATTTGCCATTAGGTGATAGGCGTATTCTATACGGCCATAATCTGCGCTACCACCAAGCTCAGAATCTTTACCAATACCATCAAACTTGAGTAGCCAATGCTCAAACCCTGGCGCTGCATCAAATTGACCGCTACGAATTTGGCTTGTTTCAGGATTCCAGGTAACGACGGCTTTTGCGCGCGCGCCGCCAGCGGATGTGCCAACCCGAATAATATTCGCAAGCGCTGCCTGTGCTTCAACAACTCCAGAAAGATCGCCATGTATGACCATGCGAGCGGCCTCTACCAGGTTTTTCATTTTCAGTGGCTCAGCACTTTCACGGTGAGCGCCACGCGCGGGTTTGAATTCCAGCGCACCCATGCTGCGCTTACCCATGTAGGCTAGGCGATCGAGTGTCGTGATGGCACGTTTTTCTACACCTTTGCTAGACATCCAGGCGTCAATGAGCGCATTACCGAAGTCGTCGGGTAAGGCATCAGCGAGTAGACCAGGAAGCCGTTTGTAGCTGGGCTCAGAAAGGTCAGCGAAGGCGAATGTTGTACGTGAATCATCCAACGGCATGGTGAGCGGTGCCAATTCGATGTCACGTTTCCGCCATGCGGGATCATAAGCAAACACGTAACAGCCCAAGCGCGGGTCTGGTGCCACAGCACCAACTCGTTTACCCCAGATACGAACTTCAATGACGGGTATATCCATCAATTTTCTTTCGGAGACTTGATGCTACGTCGTGCGCGCTGCGGTGCCTTGGGTTGGCGTAATAAATCGAGTGGATTGATGCTGGTTTCCGGTGCAAGCATGTCTATTCCCTGGAGATATTCAAGTGCTTTCAATACGCGTAACAGGGTTTCCACTGTTGATCCTCGCCCAGCTTCAAGGTTACGCAGGGCTCTCTCTGAGACGCCAGCCTTCTCAGCAGTGGTGCGCTGATCAAAATTACGATTAAGACGTAGGCGACGTAACCGTTCTCCTAGTACGGTTTGAAGTTCTTCTGGTGTATTAAATTGAAGTTTGCTCATTAGGGTAATTTGTGCCGGTTATTATGTTTTATAGCCATTAAGTGGCCATTATATGCCTAATTTTATTGCGTAGTTAAATTCATTGCTTTAAGCGGTGTTTTTATGCCTGTTATGAATTTATTTAATTTTAATAGGCATTAAAATGCTTATTAAATGATTATGATTTTAAATGGTGTAGCTATTTTTTCGAGAATACGCCCACAGTTTCAGCCGAACGTGACCTAATTATTTCTCAAAGATTGCTTAACCGAGTGCCATGATGACCTCACTCATATTTCTAAGTAGCTAATCTAGCTAATTTCAAATATAGTCTTGCAATTGAAATTGAAAGAATGAGTAATGAGTCTTGAATTAATGGTCGCATTTCTATTATTAGGCATTGTTGTTGGCGTCATGGCTGGCTTGCTTGGCATCGGCGGTGGTGGAATTTTGGTACCAGCGTTCACTATGCTATTTATTTATCAGGGTTTTCCTAAAGATAGTGTCGTACATATTGCACTAGGCACATCCATGGCATGTATCGCTGTGACTTCATTTTCCAGCATGCGCGCACATCATGCCAATGGTGCAGTCATCTGGAGTCTTGCAAAAATAATGATACCGGGCATCATCATCGGCACCTTCTGCGCAACCTTTTTGGCCACAATGCTAAGCTCAAAGGCATTGGCCATCTTTTTCGCGCTTTTTATGGCTTATGTATCCTCTCAAATGTTTCGTAATAGAAAATCGCATGTGAGCACAAGACATGCCAGCAAAACAGAGCTAAGCTTGGTTGCATTAGGTATTGGTGCGATATCCGCTTTGGTTTCAATCGGCGGTGGGTCACTTACTGTGCCTTATTTGAATTGGCGTAGTGTTGAGATTAGAAAAGCCATCGGCACTTCAGCGGCACTTGGTTTTCCGATTGCGATAGCTGGAACGCTCGGTTATTTAATCAACGGGTTATCAGAGGTAGCTTTAACTGAATATACATGGGGTTTTATCTATTTACCGGCGGTATTGCTGGTTTCTATCCCTAGTTTTTTTACCGCACCTGTTGGCGCAAGGTTAGCTCAGCGTTTGCCTATTCAAACATTAAAAAAAATATTTGGGGTACTGCTGATTTTATTAAGCCTTAAGATGGTGATTTTCATTTTGTAGCTGGGTTGTGACACATGATTGGTTTTCAAAAATATCTTAACACCTTATAATACGCGCCAACAAAGCCTCACGCCCCCGTAGCTCAGTGGATAGAGCATCCCCCTCCTAAGGGGAGGGCCACACGTTCGATTCGTGTCGGGGGCACCAATCGTATATAAAACTGGGCACTTGTTTCAAGTTGCCCTTTTTTATATCTTTAGCACTGGCAACATGAGCTGGGTAACTTGGCGGGTAAACACACCGGCAGCGGTTTGTTTGGCAAATGCAATGCTTGTGCACTAAGAATGGTAAAATCTTACGTATAGATACCAACTTTAAAATTGCGGCCGTAAAATCAACACGATGAATATCATTAAACAAGAAGATTTTATTGCAAGCATCGCCGACGCGTTGCAGTACATTTCATACTATCATCCGGCTGATTATATTCATGCCTTGGGCGAAGCTTATCTGCATGAAAAATCTCCCGCCGCGAAAGACGCGATTGCACAAATTTTAACCAATTCACGTATGTGTGCCGAAGGCAAACGTCCGCTATGCCAAGATACCGGCATTGTGATAGCCTTTGTAAAAGTGGGGATGAACGTCCACTTTGAAGGTGATTTGACATTAGAACAAATGGTGAACGAAGGGGTAAGGCGCGCTTATCTGCACCCGGAAAATAAATTGCGTGCTTCTATTGTGACTGACCCAGCAGGTAAACGTACTAATACCAAAGACAATACGCCAGCGGTGGTGCATGTATCGCTAGTGTCGGGTGATAAGGTTGAAGTCAGTATCGGTGCAAAAGGCGGTGGCAGCGAGAATAAAGCCAAGCTTGCCATGCTCAACCCGAATGACAGCATTGTGGACTGGATCGTTGAAACAGTGCCAACCATGGGTGCTGGCTGGTGCCCGCCGGGCATGTTGGGCATCGGTATTGGCGGCAGCGCAGAAAAAGCCATGCTGTTAGCCAAAGAATCGCTCATGGCGCCGATTGATATGCATGCGCTAAAAGCGCGTGGTGCACAGAATAAGCTTGAAGAATTGCGGCTTGAGATATTTGAAAAAGTGAATAACCTCGGCATCGGTGCGCAGGGTTTGGGCGGTTTAGCCACAGTGCTGGATGTGAAAATTTTAGATTACCCTACCCATGCCGCAAGCTTGCCGGTGGCGATGATTCCTAACTGTGCGGCGACACGCCATGTGCATTTTGAGTTGGATGGTAGCGGGGCGGCTGTATTGGAAGCGCCAAATTTGAACGACTGGCCTGATGTTAATTGGGCGCCGAGTGAGCAAGCAAAACGTGTGGATTTAGATGTTGTTAGCAAAGAGGAAATTCAAACTTGGCAGCCAGGTCAAACTTTATTGCTAAGCGGAAAATTACTCACAGGGCGTGATGCTGCGCATAAACGCATGTCAATCATGCTGCAAAAAGGTGAAAAACTGCCGATTGACTTTACCAACCGTTTTATTTACTACGTGGGGCCAGTGGACGCCGTGGGTGATGAAGCTGTTGGTCCGGCTGGGCCTACCACGGCTACCCGCATGGATGACTACACGGATGCCATGCTTAAAACCGGATTGCTTGGCATGATAGGCAAAGCTGAACGCGGCGAGGCGACGATTGCGTCCATTGCAAAATATCAGTCAGTTTATTTAACCGCCGTGGGCGGTGCAGCTTACTTGGTGAGCAAGGCGATTAAAAAAGCGGAAGTGATTGCTTTTGCAGACTTAGGCATGGAAGCTGTTTACGAATTTACCGTGCAGGACATGCCGGTGATGGTGGCGGTAGATAGCCGTGGTGTATCGATACATACAACAGGTCCTGCAGAGTGGAAACAGAAAATAGCGCAGCTTCAATTTATTGACATTCGTTCTGTGCCATAAGTCACAGTGGTGATTGCACTTTTTGGTTTAACATCAGTCTCACTACCGAGAGCCTATATGATGAGTGGACGAAAATGCTGAAAATGATGATGCTGGTTTGTTTGGTTTTTGCCGCAAATACGGCAAATGCTGAAGATGTGTTGGGCTATTTGACCAACAAGGAAGGCAAGTATATCGGGCCAACAGTAGAAGATAATGTGAGCGCGATGGATACAGATAAAAATGGCTTTGCCGATGCCAGTGAGGTGCGCGCTTTTTTAGAGCTAAAACACGGCAAGGGATATCAAAGCGAGTTGCTAGAAAAATTTGAGGCATCAATAAAAGGTACCAGTTGTGCCACACCATTTGCCAAGAGCTTTTATTAAGATGCCATTAAGCTTTTAGCCGCCCTTCAATCACGCACTTGTATCAGGCTTTCTTGGCTTATTGCTTCGGCCCGATGATATTTGAAGTCCGTTGCATTGAGCTTTTAGTAAGGCTTCCCTGCAAAGCAGGGTTAGACGCGCTTATGCCTGTGGTAGTCGAAATGCGCATGGATTTAACGCCTTCGACAGGCTTCTCGCATGAATAACCAGCTTCAGCTGGTATATTCTGCGGTGATACCAAGAACTGGTACAGGCCGAACGGAAATTTATATTTTATTGGCTTAAGCTTATCCGGCCAGATTTTCATATTGTTTTCATGTGTAGAGTTGCATCACGGGTTTATAATATGACCTGTGTTTAATTCAGCTAGAAGACTATCATGTTAAAAGACTACGCCGCGCATGTGCAACAACGTGCAGATCAACAACTACCGCCATTGCCACTCACCGCTGAACAGGTAGCTCAACTTGTTGAGCTACTCAAAACCCCACCGGCAGGTGAGGCTGAAACCTTGCTCGATTTACTTGCTAATCGTATTCCTGCGGGTGTGGACCAAGCGGCCTATGTCAAAGCTGCCTTTTTATCAGACATAGCCAATGGTAAGGCGGCATCGCCGTTGCTTAATGCTGAAAAGGCCGTTCAATTATTAGGCACGATGCTTGGCGGCTACAACGTACAAGCGTTAGTCGCCTTACTCGACACCCCCATGGCAGAATCTGCGGTTAAAGCGCTATCGCATACCACATTAATGTTTGATGCTTTTCATGATGTGGATGAAAAAATGAAGGCAGGTAACAGCCATGCAAAAAAACTGATTGAATCCTGGGCCAATGCCGAGTGGTTCACCAGTGCGCCAGTGTTGGCAGATGAAATTAAAGTCGTGGTATTTAAAGTCGATGGCGAAACCAATACCGATGACCTAAGCCCCGCACAGGAAGCCTGGAGCCGCCCGGATATTCCATTGCATGCCAAAGCCATGCTGGTAAGTAAAATGCCGGATGGCTTAACCACCATTGAAACCTTAAAACAAACCGGCTTGCCTTTAGCCTACGTGGGCGACGTAGTCGGCACAGGCTCATCACGTAAATCCGCCATCAACTCCGTGCAATGGTACATGGGCAATGATATTCCTAACATCCCTAACAAACGTACTGGTGGCGTCATCTTAGGCACTAAAATCGCCCCGATTTTCTTCAACACCGCAGAAGACTCAGGCGCATTGCCGATTCAATGTGATGTTTCAAAAATGCAAATGGGTGACATCATTACCATCAAGCCTTATGCGGGAGAAGTGTTGAATGCGCAAGGTGAAGTGATCGCCAAGTTTGATTTAGCACCGCTGACCATGCCGGATGAAGTGCGCGCAGGTGGCCGTATCCCATTGATTATTGGCCGCGGCTTAACCACCAATGCACGTCATGCTTTAGGTTTGCCAGCTTCAGAATTGTTTATTCAGGCAGCCTCACCAAAAGACACCGGCAAGGGCTACACCCTTGCACAAAAGATGGTGGGTAAAGCCTGTGGCGTGGCTGGCGTACGCCCAGGTTCATATTGCGAACCTAAAGCCACCACTGTCGGCTCACAAGACACCACCGGCGGCATGACGCGTGATGAGCTCAAAGAGTTGGCTTGTTTGGGCTTCAGTGCTGATTTAGTCATGCAAAGTTTCTGTCATACCGCAGCCTACCCAAAGCCAGTCGACATCAAACTGCAACACAGTCTGCCTGAGTTTATGAGCAGCCGTGGCGGGGTGAGCCTGCGCCCTGGTGATGGCGTGATTCACTCCTGGTTAAATCGCATGGTGCTACCAGATACAGTAGGTACCGGTGGCGATTCACATACGCGCTTCCCGATTGGCATCTCGTTCCCTGCCGGTTCAGGCTTAGTCGCCTTTGCTGCCGCCATGGGGGCAATGCCGCTGGATATGCCGGAATCTGTACTCGTGCGCTTTAAAGGCAGCATGCAACCGGGGATTACCCTGCGCGACCTAGTCAACGCCATTCCTTATGCGGCGATACAAGCCGGTACCTTGACCGTGGGCAAGCAAGGTAAACAGAACGTATTTAACGGTAGGATTTTAGAAATTGAAGGCCTGCCGGACTTAAAAGTAGAACAAGCGTTCGAGTTTGCGGACGCCTCAGCTGAGCGCTCAGCGAATGGTTGTACGGTTAAGCTTAACAAAGAGCCGGTGATTGAATTCTTAACTTCTAACATCGTGTTATTACAAAACATGATAGATAACGGCTACCAGGATGCGCGCACCCTGCAACGGCGTATTGCTAGCATGCAGGCATGGCTGGCTAACCCTGAATTGCTCGAAGCGGATAAAGACGCAGAATATGCCCACATCATTGAAATCGACTTGAACGACATCAAAGAACCCCTCGTTGCCTGCCCGAACGACCCTGATGACATCAAACCGTTATCCGCAGTGGTTGGCGATAAAATTGACGAAGTGTTTATCGGCAGCTGTATGACCAATATCGGCCATTACCGTGCGGCGGCTAAAGTGCTTGAAGGTTCAGGCAATATCCCAACACGGTTATGGATTGCACCGCCAACACGCATGGATGAAGCACAACTACGTGATGAAGGCGTGTATTCAGTATTCGGGGTGGCAGGGGCAAGAACAGAAATCCCGGGTTGCTCATTGTGCATGGGTAACCAGGCGCGCGTCGCGGATAAAGCGACTGTGTTCTCTACCAGCACCCGTAACTTTGATAACCGCATGGGTCGTGACGCCCGTGTTTATTTGGGGTCTGCAGAGTTAGCGGCAGTCTGTGCCAAATTAGGCCGTATGCCGTCGCATGCCGAGTATTTAGAAACCGTAGGCACTAAACTTAGCAATACCGCTGAAATTTACAAGTATTTGAACTTTGATCAAATGACCGAATACAAAGCGGCGTTGGATAGTTTAAGCAATGGCAAAAAAGTGATACCCATTACTGAGTTGGTTTAGTTGAAAGCCTTTCAACTGCTATATAAATTGGCATAACATGAATCTGCATCTACCGGAACCGCCTGAAATTTTTGATTCCAAAGACATCGCGCGACCACCTAAGCGCGGTGCGTGGAAATTAATGGTGCCACTGAGTATTATGCTGATCGCTGTTATCTATGCGGCTTTATACTTTGGATGGGATGTCAAGGCTGTGGCAGCAGGGGTGGTTGTGTTTGCTACGCTTTCAAATCTATTTATGTGGTTGCTTGGTGTTATCGGCTTGGTGCCTATCATTGGGCCATTGATAGTCAAAGTGCTGAGTTTGTCCATTATTTGGCTACTTAATGCGATTGGCTATCTGGTGTCTTATGTGGCGATAAAACGCGGTTACTCAAAAGATGTACTCACCTATCGAGGGGTGACGATTGCGCTCATCACCGGCATAGTGATTGGCTACGTGATTGGCCATTATTTTTAAGATCAGCCACCAGTGACTGCTACATGTTTAGTCAATTAAAACAGCTGGCCTGGGTGCAGGGACTGCTACATCGCGGGCGAAAATCTGCTGATTTCTTACCCACTATTTTCTTTTTTGCGGGCTTTGTGTGGGATGCCTTCACCATCGGTCGCTATGTTGCGACCTTGGATTTGGTCATATTTGCCGTATATCTGCTCAGTGCGGCGGCTATTCTTTACCTGATTGCCAGTCCAATTTCTTTTGAGGCTAGACCGAGCAAATTGAATGCGGCTATTGAGAAGTATTATTCACCGCGCCTGCCTTATTTTTTACTGCAATTTTTATTTGGTAGTTTGTTCAGCGCTTTATTCATTTTATATTTTAAAAGTTCCAGCCATTGGCTGGCGTGGATCACATCGCTGGTATTGGGCGCATTGTTGGTTGCTAATGAGTTTTTAGAAAGTGAATACAAGCGATTTACTTTGAGTTGGGCGCTGTTTGGTTTGTGCTCAATGTTATTGTTTAACTTTGCGCTACCTTTTCTGTTGGGCAGTATTCATGCTGTATGGTTTTATTTAAGCACCTTAATGGGCGCAAGCCTCGCGTACTGGCTCTACAAAAAAACGCCTAATCATTTGGGGAGTATTAAACCTGTTGGCTTAATTGCTGCAATACTAATGGTGGCTTATGCCGCTGATATGATTCCGCCGGTGCCGCTGGTGAAGCGTGAGATTGCGGTTGGCTATGAACTTACCAAAACAGGTGGTGATTATCAATTAACACAGCAGGCGCCACCATGGTGGTTTTTTTGGCGAGATGCCAGTGATGATTTAGAGCTGATTGCTGGTCAGCGTGTGACCTGTTTTTCATCTGTATTTGCACCTTCTGGCTTAAAAACCAAGCTGTACCATCGTTGGCAGTATTACGATAAAACACAAGGCTGGCAAACGCAATCCCGTATTGGTTTTGATGTATCCGGTGGACGTTATGACGGTTTTAGAGGATATACCTACAAACAGAATTTGGCAGAAGGCGATTGGCGTGTGAGTGTAGAAACTGAAAACGAAAAAACCATTGCGGTTCATAAGTTTTCAGTTAAATATGTGCAAACTGAAACATCCAGAGTGCTACAGTTGTATTAACTATCAATACGTTAATGCTGCTCAGGGTGATGCATAAGTTTATCAATATAAGCAATAGCCACCGCAGAAAACACAAATGTCATGTGAATAACGGTTTGCCAAATCAACACTTTGTCAGAAAGATTTTCTGCGTTGATAAAGGTCTTAAGCAAGTGAATAGATGAAATACCAATAATCGCGGTGGCAAGTTTTACCTTGAGCAAGTTAGCATTTACATGTGAAAGCCAATCTGGTTCATCAGGATGACCTTCTAAATTCAGGCGTGAGACAAAAGTTTCGTAGCCGCCCACAATCACCATAATCAGCAGGTTTGAAATCATCACGACATCAATCAAGCCCAACACAATCAGCATGATGTCAGCTTCTTTGATAGTGCTGGCAGTTGATACTAAATGCACTAATTCAACGCCAAAAAAGAATACATACACCGCTTGCGCAACAATTAAACCTAAGTAAAGCGGCAGTTGCAACCAACGGCTACCAAATAGAACGTTACTCATGATGCTACTTTGTTTGTATTCTGTACTGGGAGGTCTGTTTTTTTGCGCCATGTTTTTAAAGCCTTGTGTAATGAGTTTAAATATTTTGCGTATTGTATCAGCTAAAAGCGATCCTTAATTTAAGCGATTTTACTTTCTATCGTATAGCTTGCGGTTTCATCTAACGCCAATAACGACGTTAAAACAGGCATGGTTTCATCTAAAATATTTGGCAATGTCCATGGCGGGTTAATAATAAATAAGCCGCTACCATGCATGCCGAAGCCTTCAGCTGCTGGCTCGTGTATGGTCATTTCAACATTTAGCCAATCTACGTTTAAAGCCATTAAATCACTCATCATGTCGCGCGGTTCCGGGCGTTGCAACAGCGGATACCACACAATATACGTGCCAGTCGCAAACCGCGTCAGGCTATCTTTAATCATTTTTACCACACGCTGATAATCCTGTTTGTCTTCATACGGCGGGTCTATCAATACCACAGCGCGGCGTGGCGGTGGCGGCAAATAGGCTTTAATGCCGGCAAAGCCATCCTGCATTTCTATTTTGACTTGCTTACCTTGACCTCTGAAATTTTCAATCAGTAATTTGCAATCATTTGGGTGTAGCTCGAATAAGCGCATTTTATCGTCTGCGCGTAAAAAATCTTGTGCAATCGCGGGCGAGCCAGGGTACAAGTTAACTGAATCCGAAGTGCTTGAATTAAGGTTAAAGCTTTTAATCTGCGCCACAAAGTCGGCAAGTGGATTGGGCAGATTATCCGCCGCCATTAGTTTGGCAATACCTTGCTCAAACTCTGCATTTTGCGTGGCATAACCTTCAGTTAAGCTGTACATGCCAGCACCTGCATGCGTATCAATGTACCAAAAAGGCTTGTCTTTTTGTTTGGTGTACGCAAGCACTAAGCCTAAAACATAGTGTTTAAGTACATCGGCATGGTTGCCTGCGTGAAAAGCGTGGCGGTAACTGAGCATAAAATGGGTTGGATATAAATTAGAGCAACATTATCTCAGATTTTTCGGTTAGCATTTCATCTATGGCAACCCAACATCAACATCTAGACCACGCGCATGATGATCATGACGACCACAATCATTACCTGATTCCGTTTTTATTGATTTTTATTTTTGCCATTATTGAGGCGGTAGGCGGCTGGTGGACAGGCTCACTGGCCCTATTAAGTGATGCTGGACACATGTTTTCAGATGTTGCCGCACTGGGATTGGCATGGATGGCGAGTGTCGTCGCTAAAAAGCCAAATGTGGCGCGGCATCAATCTGGCGTAAGTTATGCTGAGCTTACGGTTTCTATCATCAATGCGCTTACCATGCTGGCGGTGATTGCATTTGTTGTGGTTGAGGCGATTGCAAGGTTTAAACAACCGCATCAAGTGCAAGGTTTAGCACTTACCGTCATTGCAGTTTTAGGTTTAATCGTTAACTTAATCGTTGCAAAGCAACTGCATCATCAAGCGCTTCACCACGGAAAAAGCCTGAATAATCACGCTGCATTTTTGCATGTCATCGGCGATTTATTAGGTTCGGTAGCGGCGGTGGCCGCTGGTATTGTTATTTACTTTACTGGCTGGATGCCCATTGACCCGATTTTATCTTTGCTAATTTCAGTATTGTTGTTGGTGTTCACCTTAAACCTGATACGCGATATTTGGCATACTCTCCTGCATGGTAAGCCTAGTTTAAACGTTAACGGACGGGGTCACAGTGATCATGCACATTAGCTCAGAATTATCTAGCCCGATATTTGATATTGAGTGCAAGCAATGCCCGCGCTTAGCCGGCTTTCTGCATGAAGTTAAAGCAAAAAATCCCACTTACTTTTGCAAACCCGTGCCGCCATTTGGTGATGATAACGCCAAACTGATTATTGTCGGATTAGCACCTGGTATGCATGGTGCAAACAGGACGGGGCGTCCTTTTACCGGCGACCACGCAGGGATTTTATTATACGAATCACTGTATAAATATGGCTTTGCCACTAAACCGCAATCACTTGCGGCGGATGATAATTTGCAACTCACCAGTTGCCGCATCACCAACGCTGTTAAATGTTTGCCGCCAGAAAACAAACCGCTACCCGCAGAAATTACAACATGCAACCAGTTTTTAGCCGCAGAATTGCAACAATCAAACTCAGGGAGCGTCATACTCGCCTTGGGTAATGTGGCGCATTTAGCGGTATTAAAAGCTTTTGGTTTGAAGATTAAAGATTACAAGTTTGCTCATGCTGCAAGGCATAACCTACCTAACGGCTTGATTTTGGTTGATAGCTACCATTGTAGCCGTTACAACACGCAAACTAAGCGGCTCACCGAAACCATGTTTCACCAAGTGTTTGCCATGATTAAAGCCGAGTTATTGAGAAGCGAGCCGTGACTGACAACAGCGCGGCTATCACGACTATTTTTGTTAAGGAGAATAAAGCATGCCATACGTTAATATCAAACTAGCAGGTGAAGTCACACGTGAACAAAAAGCGCAAATTGCCAAAGAAATTACTGAAACGCTAGAGCGCGTTGCGCATAAACCAAAATCTTACACCTACATTACGTTTGAAGAAGTCGCCTATGAAGATTGGGCAATTGCTGGCAAGTTGCTCGATGAGTGATAGCGGATGTTAAAATAACCCTATGAAAACTCCCAAAAGACTAGAGCCGCTACTCGAAGACGGCCTGATTGATGATGTTGTACGCCAGCTCATGAGCGGTAAAGAAGCGACCGTGTATGTGGTGCGATGTGGCGATGAGGTGCGTTGTGCCAAGGTGTATAAAGAGGCGAATAAACGTAGTTTTCGCCAGAGTGTGGATTATACCGAGGGGCGCAAAGTAAAAAATAGCCGCCAAGGTCGTGCCATGGCGAAAGGCTCAAAATTCGGCCGAGAATCGCAAGAGGCGGCTTGGCAAAGTGCAGAGGTCGATGCTTTATATCGCCTAGCCGATGCCGGGGTGCGCGTACCTGTGCCGTATAACTTTTATGAAGGCGTGTTGCTGATGGAACTGGTGACCGATGCCAACGGTAACGCCGCGCCACGTTTAAACGATGTGACTTTTAGTGCGGAAGACGCACGTATTCACCACGCTACTTTAATTAAAGAAGTGGTGCGTATGTTGTGTGCCGGCATCGTGCATGGCGATTTATCTGAGTTTAATATCCTCATGAGTAGCGATGGCCCAGTGATTATAGATTTACCGCAAGCAATAGATGCCGCCAGCAACAACCAGGCCAGTAGCATGCTGGAGCGCGATGTAAGAAACCTAAGTGATTATTTTGGGCGTTTTGCACCTGAGCTCCTGAACACGCAATACGGCAAAGAGATTTGGGCATTGTATGCGCATGGCGATTTAACGGTGGAAACCGAGTTAACAGGTCGCTTCAAGCAGAGCAATAAAGCGGTTGACCTAAAAAGCGTGATGCGTGAGATTGATGATATAAAAAAAGCAGAAGAAGCACGGCTGTTGCGTATGGCGGAAGCCAAAGCGGAGTAAACTTAAAGAAGTTTTCGCACCAAGTTCTTTGTGCCATCAAGACATCCTATCTGTCATTCTGAGCGACGCGAAGAATCCAGATTTGAATGTGAATCAACCTAAAAAAATAGATTCTTCGCGTCGCTCAGAATGACGGAGGTAGGGAGTTGCAGTGGTGCTAGAATACAATGATGCTTGATACTAAAGTCATGTTCGATCCCAAACCCATCTTAAAAAATCTGCCCAACTTGCCTGGCGTGTATCGCATGATAAACGCCACGGATGAAGTGATTTATGTGGGTAAAGCCAAAGACCTCAAAAAACGCGTTTCGTCGTATTTCAATAAAAACTTGCCCAGCCCGCGTACGCGCATGATGGTAAGTAATATCGTCAAAATAGAAACCACAGTGACGCATAACGAAGCGGAAGCTTTGTTATTGGAAAACAATCTGATTAAAGGCTTGATGCCGCGTTATAACGTGTTGTTTCGTGACGATAAATCCTACCCTTACATCACGCTCACTGGCGATGCGTTCCCGCGTTTGGCATTTCATCGCGGTTCGCAACGCAAAGGCAATCAGTATTTTGGTCCTTTTCCAAATTCGGTCGCAGTGCGCGAAAGTATTCAGCTATTACAAAAAGTATTCAAATTACGTACTTGCGAAAACACCGTATTTGCAAATCGGAGTCGCCCATGTTTGCAGCACCAAATTGAGCGTTGCACTGCGCCGTGCGTAGGCTTGATTTCAGACGCTAACTACCGCAATGATGTACATCAGGCCGCACTGTTTTTGCAGGGTAAAACGACTGAGGTGATGGACGCGCTTGCTGAACAGATGAACACCGCTGCCGCAAATCAGGCGTATGAAATGGCGATGGTGTTTCGTGACCGGATTCAAGCCCTGCGCCAAGTGCAGGCTAAGCAGTTTGTGAGCGACTTCAATGTGTCGGATGCAGATGTGATTGCCTGCGCCGAGCTGCAAGGTCAGCATTGCATTAACCTGGTGATGATACGCGGCGGTCGGCATTTGGGTGATAGAAGTTACATGCCTAAAAACACTGTTGGCGAAACGCTGGAAACCAGCATGCAAGCGTTTTTGGCACAGCATTACGTAGCGCAGAATACGCCGCCGCTGATTGTGGTGGGCATTAAAATTGAAACAGAAATTATTGAACAAGTGTTAAGTGAGCAGGCAGGGCGTAAGGTAAAAATAAACACCAATGCGATTGGTGATAAGCGTGTGTGGCTAAAAATGGCGCAAACCAACGCAGAACTCGCACTGGGGCAGCGTGCAGCGACTTCTGCAAATCAAACTGCCAAGTTAGCCGCTTTGCGCGAGGCATTAAACTTGCCTGACACGACAGAGCGTATAGAATGTTTTGATATTAGCCATACCATGGGCGAAGCCACTGTGGGTAGTTGCGTGGTGTTTGATCGGGGCGATATGCAAAACAGTGAATATCGTCGTTACAACATCACCGGCATCACCCCAGGCGATGATTACGCCGCCATGCGCGATGTACTCACACGTAGATACAAAAAAGTGGCGGCGGGTGAGGGCGCCCGCCCGGATTTGGTGTTTATTGATGGCGGTAAAGGGCAGTTAGGCATTGCTATTGAGGTGATGGCAGAGGTGGGTTTGGATGATATTTTGCTAGTAGGTATTGCCAAAGGTGAAGACCGCAAGCCAGGCTTGGAAACCATGATTTTTTCTGATACCGGTGAGATGCTCAATTTAGAAAAAGACAACAAAGGCTTGCATTTACTACAGCAAATTCGAGATGAGGCGCATCGCTTCGCCATTACTGGGCACAGAGCCAGACGCGCTAAAGCTAGGCTGCATTCAAGTTTAGAAGATATTGAAGGGGTAGGCGCCAAAAGACGCAAGGCATTATTGACGCGCTTTGGTGGATTAGACGGCGTAAAAAATGCTAGTATTGACGAAATTGCAAATGTAGAAGGTATCAGCCAAGGTTTGGCAGAAAAAATATACGGAGCACTACATTGAGAGCAAATGTTTAAAATCAAATTTTAGAGATTTGTTGCCCATAAATTTTATTAAAAGCGAGCCGATTAAATGACCTGCAACATCCCCACCATGCTCACATGGTTACGAATCTTGTTGATACCAGTATTTGTAGGCGTTTTTTATTTACCAACCGACCCACAAGCATTTGGTGCGATTCCAGCGCATTGGGTCAATGTCACTGCCACCCTGATTTTTGCTGTGGCGGCATTTACAGATTGGTTAGATGGCTACTTAGCCCGCAGGTTGAACCAAACCTCTGCATTCGGTGCATTTTTAGATCCGGTGGCGGATAAATTGATGGTAGCCGCCGCGTTAATTGTATTGGTGGAGTTTGAGCGTGTAGGTGCGATGATTGCATTAATTATCATCGGCCGTGAGATTGCCATTAGTGCTTTACGTGAGTGGATGGCGGGCGAAGGGCAAAGTAGCAGTGTTGGTGTGGCGATGATTGGTAAAATAAAAACCGCAGTGCAAATGGTGGCGATTTTATTTTTACTGTATTGGGACAAAGTTGGCGCGTTTCCAACAAAAACTGTAGGGCAAATTTTAATCGCGATTGCGGCATTTTTAACATTACTATCAATGGCTTATTATTTGCAGGCTGCGCTACCTAAATTAAAGCGTAAATAAATAGTGAATATTTACGTAATTTGTACTTGACGACATGTCCAAAATCTCTATAATGGCGCCTGTCTTAACGACAACGCGGGAATAGCTCAGCTGGTAGAGCGATACCTTGCCAAGGTATAGGTCGCGAGTTCGAGTCTCGTTTCCCGCTCCAAACATTACAACGGCGAATGCATTTATGCTTTCGCCGTTTTAGTTTCAAGAAGTTAAGTTAAGTGTGTCTAACGCACGCTTAACATCCAGTTTTGGCATACAATGCCAAAACAACATGGCGCGATAGCAAAGCGGTTATGCCGCGGCCTGCAAAGCCGTTTAGACCAGTTCGACTCTGGTTCGCGCCTCCAATTTCCCTTCATTTTTTTTATAGCCATTCAAGTTGTTTCAATTTACGTGAAATCGCTATGTCTTTGTACGCATCGTGCAATAAGTCACCGTGTTGCACGGTGCTTTTAGGCATGGGTATGCGATCTGTCTAGGCCGTGCTTGTTAAAAATGATGCTTTACTTACTACCTTGATGTAACAGTTGTCGCTGATTACTCACGTCTTATTTGACGTCTAAATCTAAATATTGGAGTAACCGCCAATAAGCTTAGTTCACGCGTACTTGATGTATCTCAACCCAAACGCCTTATTTTCACTTATCATTGAGTCTGATTTAATAAAGGCGGCATGAATGTTGCTGTTTACTGTAAGTCTCTAACGTAGGGTATTGGGCGGCATACATGAAATTTAAGGGCAAAATGCATGAGAGATGAAGATATGGTTCAGGATGCGCATGATGGTGTCGTTGACTCTTTGTTAGATAGCTTGGTTTTAATTTGCCGCATACACGGCGTGGCAACCTCTAAAGATGCGTTGGTTTCCGGCTTGCCATTACGCGACGGAAAAATGACACCTACTTTATTAAAGCGCTCCGCTGACCGTGTTAATTTAGCAGTAACCATCTTAAAAACGCCACTCAATAGTATTCGTCAAGAATTTTTACCTGCGATACTTTTATTAAAAGGTGAAGAGGCTTGTGTTGTTAGCAAGCTGGATTTAACTAACAATCAAGTGGGTGTGATTTTTCCGGAGCTTGGCGAAGCCGAAGTGCTGATGCCACTGGATGAACTGGTTTCCAGAAGCTCAGGTTATGTGATTGTTGCCAAACTAAAATTTGTGTTTGATCAGCGTGCGCCTAGTGTCGGTAAAGTCAGGTTACGTCATTGGTTTTGGGGTTCCCTTGCCGAAAATAGCCGCATTTATCGCGATGTCATGATTGCCGCTTTTGTGGTTAATATGCTGGCGCTGGCGATGCCGCTGTTTACCATGAATGTTTATGATCGCGTGCTCCCTAATCGTGCGACAGAAACTTTATGGGTGATGGCGATTGGGATTGCACTCATTGTGATTGGTGATTTAATTTTACGTACCATGCGCAGTTACTTTCTTGATTGGGCGAGTACGCGCATTGACATAAAGCTGACTGCACGCATTATGGAGCAGGTGTTAGGTATTCGTTTGGAGCAAAGACCTAATTCGGTAGGTTCGTTCGCTTCAAATTTGCGCTCCTTCGAAACTGTACGAGATTTCATCACTTCTGCCACTATTACGACACTTGTTGATATTCCTTTCGGGCTGATTTTTGTAATCGTGATTGGTTGGATTGCTTGGCCGATGGTGATTCCAGTGCTGTTGGGGGCGGTACTTATTTTGATTTATTCGTTTAGTGTGCAAACTAAAATGCATGATTTATCTGAAACCATGTATCGAGCAAGCGCTATCAGAAACGCCACGCTTATTGAGAGCCTGGTTGGGCTTGAAACAGTCAAAGCATTGGGCATTGAAGGTCAAATGCAGCGTAAGTGGGAGCGCAGTGCACACTATTTAACGGAGGTGACTAGTAAGCTTCGTTTGTTGTCATCTTCTATTAACAACGGGGCTACCAGTATTCAGCAATTGATCACCGTGTCGCTTGTGATTTTGGGTGTTTATCTGGTGATTAACGGCGAGCTGACTATGGGTGGTTTGATAGCATGCACAATGTTGGCGTCGCGTGCGCTGGTGCCAATTGCGCAAACGGCTGGTTTGTTGACGCAATATCACAATGCGGCAACGTCCTTGGATTCACTCGATGAAATTATGCACCGGCCTGTTGAGCGGCCAGCAGATAATAAATTTTTATCCAGACCCGTGTTTAATGGCGATATTGAATTTAGAGAAGTCTCTTTTAGCTACCCGGGCACTGAAGAAAACGCCTTAACTAATGTTTCATTCAAGATTAAAGCCGGTGAACATGTTGCAATACTCGGGCGTATGGGCTCAGGTAAATCGACTATCCACAAGTTAATTCTGGGCTTGTATCAGCCAACCGCTGGTGCAATTTTGATTGATGGGATTGATGCGCGTCAAATTGACCCAGCCGAGCTACGACGCTGCGTAGGGTATGTACAGCAAGATACTCAATTGTTTTATGGCACCATGCGCGAGAATTTAACGATTTCTGCAACGCACGTTGATGATGCTGCTGTATTGGCGGCCGCGCATGTAGGTGGTATAGATGAATTTGTAAACGCGCATCCTAAGGGCTTTGACATGCTAGTGGGTGAGCGCGGTGAAACCTTATCTGGCGGACAAAGGCAGGGCGTTGGTATTGCGAGAGCTTTTATCAGCAAACCTTCTATTCTATTATTGGATGAGCCAACCAGCGCCATGGATCATTCCGGCGAAGATGCAATTAAGCGTCGCTTAATTGAGACCACTAAAAATAAAACCTTGGTGTTAATTTCACACAGGTCTTCTTTATATGATTTGGTGAATAGAATTATTGTCATTGACTCCGGCAGAATCGTGGCAGATGGCCCCAAAGACCAAGTGACCGATGCCTTGAGAAATGGCAAGATAGGTAAAGCATTATGAGTGAGCACTTATTCAAAAAACTAGGGACAATTAATCGCTTTCTTAAAGGCCAGGCATGGCTGACTAAGCCTATTTATTATTTTTTAGATAGATGGGTGCCTACGGAAACCCGAGAAGATTTACATTGGGATGATGAGGCGGATTTGGCTATTTTAGAACAAACACCGGTTAAGGCTAGATTATTGTTATATACGGTTGCCGCTACGCTGGCGGTGTTTTTACTTTGGGCTTGGTTTGCAAAAGTGGATGAAGTGACCCGAGGTGACGGGCGCGTGATTCCGTCTAAGCAGGTGCAGGTGATTCAGTCATTGGACGGGGGTATTGTTTCTGAAATTTTAGTAAGTGAGGGACAAACCGTAGTCGTTGGTACGCCCCTTATTCGGATTGATGAAACAAGAGCGGTGTCGTCACTAAGAGAGAATCAGGCGCAATACCTGGCTTTTTTAGCGAAGCAATCCAGGTTAAGAGCACTGGCTGAAGGGACATCATTTAACCCGCCAGATGAAGTCAAAAAAGACGCGCCAGAAACGTATGATCAAGAATATGCTTTGTATGTTTCTAGCAAAGACGAGTTGCAGTCCTCAATGGAAATTGCACGTGATCAAATGGTGCAGCGAGAGAAAGAGTTGTTAGAGGTTCAGTTCCGTAAAGAAATTGCAGAAAAAAATTATGAGTCTGCGAATAAGGAGCTCGCCGCAAATAAGCCGCTCTTGATGAGTGGCGCAGTGTCAGAAATCGACATTCTTAAATTAGAACGAGAAGTGACAAAAGCACGGGGGGATATTGACCAGGCGCGTGCGCAAATAAGCCGGATTCAAAGCTCCATCGGTGAAGCGCGGCGTAAAATTTCTGAAGTGCAGCAAACATTTAAAAGCAAAGTAAGAACCGAGTTAAATGATATTACCGCCCGCTTAAATAGTGTGGCGGAAGTGAGTGTGTCGCTTAAAGACAAGGTGAACCAATCAACATTAAAATCCCCCGTTAACGGTAAAGTCAGTCGCTTATTTTTTAATACGGTAGGCGGTGTGATTCAGCCGGGTAAAGAGGTACTGGAAGTGGTGCCAACAGATGATGCGCTGATTTTGGAAACCAAAATTCAGATCAAAGACATTGCGTTTATTCGAATATTACAGCCTGCTGTAGTTAAATTAAGCGCTTATGATTACACTATTTATGGCACCTTAGATGCAATTGTTGAGCATATTTCTGCAGACTCTATCGTGGATGAAAAAGGCAATGCCTACTATATTGTTAGAGTACGTACACTTAGATCAAACCTTGGCAAAGGTTTGCCGATTATTCCTGGTATGGTGGCGCAAGTGGACATCATGACCGGTAAAAAAACCATACTTTCTTATTTGCTTAAACCGGTATTAAAGGCAAAGTCATACGCCTTTAGCGAGAGATAAATGCAGGATATTTTTATTAGTACATTGCCAGCACATATTGATGGTTGGTCTGAGGCCTTTCCTGATTCTATTGTGATTACGGGGCTTGAAAATTTAAACACGCATTCAACGTTTAGTTTCAATAATAGTGATGCTGTCGTGTTTTGGTTGCACATGAATGAAGATAGACAGCAATGGTTGGCCAATACTATTGCAACCATATTAAGTACCTATAAACTGGCGAAAATTGTAGTATTGGCAAACCGGCCCAATCACGCGGAATCATTGCATGCCTTAAGCTTGGGAGCCATGGGCTATGCGCATGCTTATTCTGCACCTGATGTATTAAATGAAATTAAAACGGTCATTAGCCACGGTGGATTATGGCTAGGGCAAGCACTTTTACAACGGTTGATAGAAACCTCTGTTAAGTTAACTGGCAATCAACCTGAGTATGTTGATCAGTTGCTCGAAAAGTTGACTAACCGTGAAAAAGAAGTCGCTCTTGAGGCTGCAAAAGGGCTAAGTAATAAAGAAATTGCCAGAATTCTGAATATTACAGAGCGCACAGTGAAAGCGCATCTCGCCGCCACCTTTGAGCGACTTGGTGCAAAAGATAGGCTACAACTGGCGTTGATGCTCAATAAGCATCAACGGCTTGGTTAGATAGCAACACCTGGGCCCGTCACGCCGTCCAGACCGATTTGTTTTAATGACGCCAACTCAGCACTTGTTTGCACGCCTTCGGCAATGGCGATCACGCCTATGGAGTGAGCAATCATGCATAGGCCTCTTAACAGTGTTTTGTTGGCCTCATTGCTATTGATGTCTCTAATGATGGAAGCATCAATTTTGATGTAGGTTAAGCCGATATCATGTAGTTCACCTAAGCGCGAAATCCGCGAGCCGACGTGTTCAATACCAATGTTGCAACCTAATGCTTTTAGTTGGCTACAAAAATTTCTAAACTCTGACAGGTGATCAAATGCGCTTTGTTCAGGAACCTCAAAAAACAGCCGATTTGCAATGTCAGGTGAACGCTTAATTAAAGCGACGGCTTTCTCAATAAACTCAGTATTGCAAATAGCACTTGCAGAAACATTCAAGCCAATAGGTTTTGCACCTTTATCAAGTAATGCTATAGCCGTTTCTAACACCAGTTCATCTACGCGATTCATTAAATTGAGCTGGGTTGCCCAAGTGATAAACTCACCTGCACAATACCATTTGCCTTCAGGCTCAAGTTGAAGTCTTACTGGCGATTCGTTATGAATTAATTTGCCGGCTTGATTGATGACAGGGTAGCTTTCGAGCCGGATTCTTTTGTTGTCCAGCGCAGAAACAAGTAAATGATGCCATGTATTTTGATCGGTGTTTTGATGTTGGTTGCGTTCGCTAGTGTTAATAATATGCAAAATATTGGTATTTTTAGCGCTAATATCATCCAGAATGTGATGCACCACCGCAATCATTTTATCGACGTTATCTGCTTTGGTGATGGGGGTTGCTGCTGTTATAAAGTTGACTGTTAATGCTGATTGACTGGTTTTGCTTACCTTTTGTAGCAGGTTTTTGATTTGATTGCCAAGTGCATAGCAGTCAATCGCTTGACTTGAAAACACGACAAAATCTGCACCACTTAACCTGCCTGCGGAGAGGTGGGGCTGGTTTTCGCACTCAATATTTAAGGCATCACCTATTCTTCTAAGTAAAGCATTTGTTTCTTGATAGCCTAGGTTTTGATCAACTTCAGCAAGGTTTGATACTCTGGATACGATGAATACGCCTTCATTAAAATACTCCTCATGGCTGATACTTGCATCAATTTTTTTGGCAAAATAATCATGGTTCATCAGACCTGTAATGTGGTCAAAATTATTTTCAAAACGTAATTGGTCTAAACGTGCAGATTCTTCACTGACGGTTTTTTTAACACGGTTAGATAGCGTGTTCATTGCACTCACTACTTGTTTAAACTCTTTGGTTTTAGGCAAGGGAATCATCACAAACTGGCTCTCGCCGATTGACTTGGCTTGGTTCACAACATCATTAAGTGGGCTGAGTATTCTTCTTAAAATTTGTCCACCTACATAGCAGCTTATTAGCCCAATTAGCAATGCCCATAGCGCGATTAAAATAGTGGCATCCCAAAGTCGGTCGTACGCAAAGTTTGGGTCGCTCTCTAATTTTAATGTACCGTATTGTGACCAACCTTCTTGAATTTCAGCAACGCCAGCATGTAAATCTAAGGGGATGAGTTTTACAAACCAGGCAGGGGCTTTAGTTTGAGTCCTGACGTTGTTGCGTTCGCTAACGATCTGGCCGTTAGGGTCTAGTAATCCAATATATCGATAGTGACCCGCATCAAATTGTGCTGATAATAACAAGTCCAAGGTAACGGGGTCTTTAGGTAATTGCGTCATGGATAACGCAAGCGTGGTGGCATTATCCTCATTTTTCATTTGCAATTGCTGTTCAATCGCATGTTTACCTACTATGGTGCTTAAAACAAAACTGCCGCCAGAGGCCAATGCGAGCACCAGTAAAATTGCTAACCAAAGTTGTTTAATCAGTGACATGTTGATTCCTTGCTTTCAATTATTCTAATCCGTCTGCTTGCATACGGGTTAATACATCGCGCCATTTTGACAGGTTGGTTTGAGGGTCTGATTTAGGCTTACTACTGGTACCTATCCAAAGACCTTTATCGTTAAAGCTAAAAATAGGGGATAAATCTTTTCTTGCGCCGGCCAGTGCGATGTTCGGTACCAGATTATCCAAGATTAAAGGTTCAGACTGTGGCGTTGCGTAGTAACTGAGTACCATGTGTGCTCTCACGGTTAATTGATTGTGATACATGTAGCTGGCTCTAACGTAAGTCAGCCTAAGCTTGTCGTTTGAAACGCCCGCCGCTTTTAAAAATATATATTTTGCAATGCTAAAATCTTCACAATCGCCAGCTTGCCTGCCAATAGACTCTAACGGGGATGCCCAATAGTCAGATTGTCCCCAAACATCAATGTCATCTGCGAACATGATTTTCTGGTTAAAAAAATGATTGATTTGCGCTAGTTTTTCAGCTTCAGGCGCAGACTTTAATTGTGAAAGTAATTGCTCAAGTTGCAGGATGTCGCCGTGGGCTTCCTCACCATATCTTTGTTGGGCCAGCGTTGCCAGTTTATTAAAGTCATAACCCGCAGCAAAAATATAACCATAACAAAACAACATTAATATCATCGTCGCAGTCACGCGCAATTGCTGCTTCGATAAATTAAATGTTGTTTTCAAACTCACAGGCACTCGCGCTCCGGCTAGTTGTTATGGATGCTGCATCAATATTTAAAATATCATACCTTAAGTAACGTGAGTTTTTTGCAATTTAAACTTGTCACCGAATGACGTTGTCGCTTACTGGTAGGTTATTGGCCATTGGTACAATAGGATTTACTTTAATTAAAGCGTTTAATGCGAAAGTGGTAAAAGTTTAGTGACCACATTTAATACAAAATAAGGACTTCAACATGGCACTCATCGGCAAAATCGTGGCAATTACAGGTAACGCATTGTTAATTTCAAATAATGGCGATCAACGTGAATTACGATTAGGCGACAGTATTCAAACCGCAGACACCATAAAAACACCTGCTGGTGTAGAGGTGGAGCTGGAGTTGGCTAATGGGCGAATTGTTCATATTGGTGCAGAGCAACTAGTAGCGTTCGCGGATGAATTAGGTGACGTGTTTGTACCGGAGGCATCTGATAGCGCCATTGATGTTGCTACGATTGATACGGTTATTAAAGCCATTGAAGAAGGCAAAGATATTAACGAGGTGTTAGAGGATACTGCTGCGGGCGTTGGTGGAACTTCTAATAGTTATGGTTTCGGCTTTGTTGATTTATTAAGAATCAATGATGACCTGAATAATTTTAGATTTGTGTTTGATTCAAGTACAACGGGCAGACTTGAGGCTGAGCCTGCGGTTGCGGTCGCGACAGGTACGATTGTGGATGACGACGGCATGCCAACGGTATCGATCGCGCCTGCGAGCGCGACGGAAGGCAGTCCAGTCAACTTTACAGTCTCACTCTCTGGTTTAAGTGCGACACCGACGACGGTCACCTTTACCACCACGACTGGCACCGCTGGTGCAGCAGACTTTACCAGCACCACCACCACGGTGACCATTCCTGCGGGCACGCTGTCTGTGGACGTCCCCGTGGCCACCGCAGGCGATGCCATCTATGAAGGCAATGAAACCTTCACCGCCACCTTAAGCGCACCAGTGGGAGCGACCTTAGGCACAGCGGTCGCGACAGGTACGATTGTGGATGACGACGGCATGCCAACGGTATCGATCGCGCCTGCGAGCGCGACGGAAGGCAGTCCAGTCAACTTTACAGTCTCACTCTCTGGTTTAAGTGCGACACCGACGACGGTCACCTTTACCACCACGACTGGCACCGCTGGTGCAGCAGACTTTACCAGCACCACCACCACGGTGACCATTCCTGCGGGCACGCTGTCTGTGGACGTCCCCGTGGCCACCGCAGGCGATGCCATCTATGAAGGCAATGAAACCTTCACCGCCACCTTAAGCGCACCAGTGGGAGCGACCTTAGGCACAGCGGTCGCGACAGGTACGATTGTGGATGACGACGGCATGCCAACGGTATCGATCGCGCCTGCGAGCGCGACGGAAGGCACGAACCTGGTACACACTGTGACGTTAAGCAACGCATCCAGCACTACGACAAGCTTTGCCTACAGTCTCACTGGCACCACAGCTACGGCTGGGCTAGACTTCAACACCACGCCAACGTTCAGTAACGGCGTGACCTTAAGCGGCGGCAACCTGATTGTGCCAGCCGGCGTAACCAGTTTCACCATCAGCATCCCGACCTTGGATGATGCGCTGAACGAAGCCAGTGAAACCACCAGCTTAAGTGTAGGCGGCGTAACAGCGGTTGGTACCATTACCGACAACGACGCACAACCTAGCCTGAGCATCAACGACATCAGTGTGAACGAAGCGGCGGGCACTGCCACCTTCATCGTCACTCTGAGTGCGGCCTCTGGTCAAACGGTGACTGTAGGTTACAACACCAGCAACGGCACAGCCACGGCTGGCAGCGACTACACTGGTGTTGCAGGTACCGTCACGTTTACACCAGGTCAAATAACGCAAACGATTACCGTGCCAATTACCAATGACACTTTGCGTGAAACTAGTGAGACTTTTTATGTGAACTTAGTGAGCCCCACTAATGCAACGGTTGCTGATGCACTCGGTGTAGGGGTGATTGTTGATAACGACCCAATTCCTAGCATCAGTTCGATTACTGCTGCTACGGAAAATGAGGGCAATGCACTTGTACATACAGTGACATTAAGTAATCTATCTTCAGTTGCCACTAATTTTAGTTATACGCTTGGTGGCGGCACGGCGATTTCAGGTACTGACTATAACGCTATGCCTATATTCAGTAATGGCGTCACCTTAAGTGGCGGGTTCTTGACTGTTCCGGCAGGGGTGGGTAGCTTTACTGTCACAGTTCCAAGTATTCAAGATGCGATAGATGAAGGCGTAAGCGAAACATACAATTTAGCTGTTGGGGGTGTGACGGCAGTTGGCACGATTATCGACGATGACGCTTCGCCCACTTTAAGTGTTTCAAATATTTCAGTTGCAGAAGTTGATAACCTAAACGCTGTTTTCAATGTTTCTCTATCAAGCCCAAGTAGCACACCTGTTACAGTGAATCTGGCTTTTGTGAATGGAACAGCTACTGGCGGCACTAACACAGGAAATACGTCAACTACAGATTTCGGTAATAGTACAAGAATGCAGGTGTCTACAGATGGCGGGGTGACTTGGTCTGCCTTAGGTGTAAATACAGCTACTTTTGCTGCCGGGGCTACAAGTATATTGGTGCGTACCTACATTAATGCCAATACTGGTGGTACTGAGCTTGCTAGTGAAACGTTTGATTTAAATGCTACGGTTACTGCTGGCGCAACATCTAATGTAACTGCAACAGGTACTGCGACTATTATTGATGAAACGATAACGGTAGGCAACTCAACTGTAAATGAGGGGGTAAATCTTGTTTACGCTGTAACTGTTAGTGCACATGCAACAGATATCACTACATCGCTCACTTTAAGCGGAACGGCGTCTCCTACTGATTACGGCGCATTAACATTCAGTAATGGTGTTACCTATAATTCAACAACTGGCTTGATTACAATTCCAGCAAACGTGACGAGTTTTAATGTGACGTTACCTACTGTAAATGACACGCTTGATGAAACCAATGAAACTGTGCTGCTAACCATTGGCGGTGTGACTGGGACGGGAACAATAAACGATAACGATGCAACGCCATCGCTCACTATTAACGATGTAACCGTTAACGAAGCGGCTGGTACTGCGACATTTACCGTGACATTGTCGGCTGCTTCAGGACAAAACGTGAGTGTGAATTACAACACTTCATCAGTGACAGCGTTATCTGGAATTGATTTTTCTGCTGCATCTGGCACTTTGAGTTTTGCTCCGGGTGAAATAACTAAAACCATTACCGTTAATATCGCCAATGATACTGCTGCGCCGGTTTACGAAGGTGCGGAAACATTCAGGGTGAATTTAACCACACCGGTGAATGCAACAATTGCAGATAATTTTGGTGTTGGTACTATTGTTGATAATGGTACAGGGGCAGGTGGTACAGATAACGATACGCCGACCTTTACTGTTTCTAATGTCACGGTCTCTGACCAGGCCGCGGGGTTCGCTACATTTGTCGTTTCATTGAGCAATGCATCATCGGTTGCGACGGTATTTAATCTTGCATTGACCAATGGCACAGCAACAGGTGCAGGTGTAGATTACGGTGCTGCAGGTGCTACTAATTTACAGGTTTCTACAGATAATGGTGCGACATGGGCCAATGCTACAGTAGCAACGATTGCCGCTAACGCGACATACGTTTTAGTAAGAACGCCGATTACGCCAGACTTTGTGACTGAGGTGAGCGAGACATTTACATTAACGGCAACGCGCACAAGTGGTGTGACTTCAAATGTAAGTTTTGTAGGCACGGCAACCATTACCGATGCAAATAATGCGCCTGATGCAATCAATGATGTTCCTGTAAGTGGTTTGGTGGAGGACGGTGCAGTCACAGTATTAGCAGGTAATGCAATTTTAGGCGGTTCAGGCAATATGCCAGATGCTGACCCTAATAACGACACATTATCTATTACAGGTGCTGTTGCTGGCACTGGTGCAGTGGTTGGTGCGGTAACATTGGCGACACCACTAGTGGTCAGTGGTATTTATGGCACGTTGCAAATCGCTGCAAACGGTACTTATACTTACACGCTGGATAATGCGCGGATTCAAACGCAAAACTTAATCAACGGCCAAGTGGCAAATGATATCTTTACCTACAAGATTACCGATGGTAATGGTGGTTTTGATACGGCAACTATTACCGTTGCGGTGACTGGTACCTTAGATCTGACGGCGATTACACCGCAACCTGTGGCCATTGCAACAGACGGCTTGACTGGTGAGTACTATGGCTATAACGATCGTATTGTGACAGGTAATCGAGTGCATGCGGATGATAGAACGGCGACATCCTTGGGGACAGCTACCAATCTGGAATCAGTCGAAGATATCGAGTTGATCATTAACGGACGTAATGTCGCGATGGGTGGGCCTGCCAATCTGGTTGGTACAGCTAACGCAGCAGCGGCAGATGCCGCAGATGTTAAATTTACGGTGAGGACTTTAGATTACGGCCTTTCACCGCAGGTTGATGGAGACCTTGGTGCGAATGCAAGTCAGGCGGCAGGTTCTATATTGCTACCGCAAGACAATGTGAATACCAGCGCGACTCGTGCATTAGCTAACTTCCTAGATCAAGACTCGTCTACTGCGGTGATTCAAACAGGTACCCCAACTGGGGCCATAGTAGGCACGGAAACCGGTTTAGGTAAAACGACAGATGCGATTATTCGTATGACTGGATTTGTGTATCTAGAGCGTGGTAACTACGACTTTAGAGTTTACGCGGATGATGGTTTCAGGCTCAAGGTTGGTGGTGAGACTTTAATCGAGTTTGACGGCAACCAAGCGCCAACTACGCGTACTTTTAATAACGTAGAAGTCAGTGATTTGATCTCGGGGCTTACCTCTATCGAATTATTATATTGGGAGCAAGGTGGCAACGCCGTTCTGCAATTTGAGTTCAAGCCATCAAGCAGCGCTTCATGGGTACCGTTCTCGCTAGATAGTATCGCGTTCTTCTCTACCACTAACGCGCCAGCGTTAACCGATACGCGTATTCAGGATATTGTAGAAACCAGTGTGAACCAGCAGTATGAATTACGTACAGGTTCGGTGCTGGATGGTGATAATAATACCAACACGCTAACCGGCTCTGCTGGCCGTGATTACATTCAAGGCTTTGGCGGGAATGATATTCTTAACGGTTTTGGTGGCGCTGACTATTTGGATGGTGGCGATGGTAACGACACCTTAAACGGCGGTGAGGGCAATGATATCCTTATCGGCGGCACTGGTAACGATACCATGACAGGTGGTCTGGGTGATGATATCTACAGAATCGATAGTGCAACTGATGTAACGATAGAAGTTGCAGGTGAAGGTACTGATACTATTGAAATTGAAGCCACTTACAATCCGGGTACTTATACAGTTGCAACAAACTTTGAAAATGTCTTACTCAATGGCAGTTTCAATACTAACGTTATAGGCAACGCATCTGCTAACCGCATTACCGGTAACGATGGTGATAATACCTTAAGTGGTTTAGCAGGTGATGACCGTCTCATTGGCGGAAAAGGTAACGATACGCTTACAGGTGGCGCCAACAACGACATTTTTGAGTGGAACCTAGCCGATAAAGGTAGCGCTGGATCACCTGCTATCGATACCATTACTGATTTTGTTTATAGTGCCGGCAAAACAGACTCATTAGATTTACGTGACTTATTGGTGGGTGAGGCATCTACTGAACTAAATACAAACGCTACGCCAAATATCGGCAATCTTCTTGATTACCTAAACGTTACTGTATCGGGCGGTACTACCACCATTAATGTAAGTTCTACCGGTGGCTTTACTGGAGGAGCTTACGCTCCAAGTGCTGAAGACCAGAGGATTGTATTAACGGGTGTAGATTTATATTCTGCCACAGGCTCTACAGCAGGCAATGAAACTCAGTTGCTACAAGCGTTATTGAAAAATGGCACTTTAATTGTTGACTAATGTTTTTACTTGATAGGTTAGGTTTTAAAAATTATTCAACCTAGAGTTTGAAGTTGTTTTATAGATCACAAAGCCCTTAATTGAAAAATTAAGGGCTTTGTTGTATTGTTTTTTGGTCATGCATCCGGACTATTGAATACAAATGCAATATCACGTGGCTTAGCATCATGAAAATGGGAGTCAAATTTTCATCACATTAAATTGTAATAAATTTCTCTAACTGACCATTTTAATTATAAAATAGTCGAAATATTGACACCAACGGTTGTTTCTTAGTCTATTTTTTAAAAGTAACAACTGCAGTTTTAATTTCAAGGTAACGCGCCTGAATATTGCTTGAGAAATGTTATCAATGGTTAATGTCTTTAATCACCAACCTCTGTAAGAGGATGTAACTTGTTGATAGGTTGGAATATTTAAAGTACTATCCGTGCGACAGCTGATACGGAAATATACGTGCTGATATTGTCTTTTGGTCGGTTTTTTTGACATCTGAAAATTGATTATTGCCTGATAAATGTAATTAATATATACATGGCATAACTATTGCTGTTAGTTTGGGTGTGCCATCAAATAAGTTATGATGATCTAATGGGTGTTTGAATAGATTCTCTTAAAATATTTTGATTATCTAAATTGTTTAGCCAAACTTTAGAAAGAAAAATTTTGAATAGTAAGTTTAATTACAAATTAATAGTTTTAGCCGTGACTTATGGCGTTACTCTGATGATGTCTGGCGTCGCACAGGCGGCCGAGCCATTAGTCTCACTCAAAGACATGGTGGAAAAAGTAGTCACTTTAAACCCTGAAGTGCAGTCACGCTATCACAAGTTTTTAGAGTCTGGTTTTGAGCAAAAGGTCATGCGTGGTGCGTATTTGCCCAAAGCAGATTTGGTTTCTACTTACAGAAAGCAAGAAGAGCTAGTTAAATCTACGGGTAATACTGGCACGCCTCGCATGAATAACGAGCTGGTGTTACGTCAGATGATTTTTGATGGTTTTGCAACCAGTAATGAAGTAAAGCGGTTGGACCACGCTAATCGCGTACGTTATTATGAGCTCCAAAGCGCCATGCAAAACACTACCTTAGAGTTTATGCGTGCGTATATCGACACCCTGCGTTATCGTGAGTTGAGTCAATATGCTAAAGATAATTATATCGTGCATAAGCAGTTGTTTGATCGTATTCAAGAGCGTGTTAATGCTGGTGTTGCCAGAAAGGTAGATTTAGAACAAGCAACCGGGCGCTTGGCGTTAGCTGAAGCTAATTTATTGACTGAAACCACAAACCTGCATGATGTAACCGCGCGTATGCAACGGCTTTATGGTGAGTTGCCGCCAAACACGTTGGAAGCGCCTACATTTTTTAATGGCGGCGTAGAGCCAACTTCAGCAGATGCGCTGAAGGTTGCTTACACACAAAACCCGGATTTACTTTCGACTATTGAAGATATTCAAGCCAAGAAAAACGAAATTAAAACCAGCGAATCACGTTACATGCCCAAGCTAGACTTGCAAGCACGTAAAAATCTAGGCACAAGTTCGGACGGGCAATATAGTTCAAGTGCTGCCGACGTGCTTGAGCTTAAGTTAAACTTCAATTTATTTAATGGCTTTTCTGACCAAAACTCCATTAAACAAACCGCACAAAAGCTTAACGGTGCAGAAGACATGCGTGATAAAGCCTGTGTAGATACACGCCAAATTGTAGTCATTGCATACAACGATATTGCGCAATTAAAAGAGCAGCACATTTATCGGTCGCAACACAAAACCTCTATTGAAAATGCGCGAGAAGCCTATCGCAAGCAATTTGATATTGGCCAACGTACCTTGCTCGATTTGTTAGACACTGAAAATGAGTACTTTCAGGCCAAACGCAGTATGACAAATACGGAGTTTGATTTACAAACGGCTTTTGCACGTACTTATGCAGGGCAGGGCGCACTGTTAAATAAAATGGGTGCCGCACGCGGAGGGCTACCAGAGTTTTCACGTGAACAATATATGGATAGTGAAAATGTGTGTCACGCAATAGCGCCAGTTCAAATGACTATTGATAAAGCAGCATTGTTGGCAGATGCCAAACCATTTGACAATGTGCGACTCACACTCGCAAAACCTAGTGCGCTGGTTAAACCAAGCGTGAATTTAGACGTGAGCCCACAGCCAAAAGTGCAGGCTTGTAGTGTGCCGGATGTTACTGCTCGAGTGAACGACTGGGCGAATGCTTGGCGCCAGAAAGATGCAGATAATTATTTGAGATTTTATGCAGATAAGTTCTCTCCAGAACCACCGCTCGATAAGGCGCAATGGACGCAACAACGACGTACACGTTTAAGTACTAACGGTAAAATTGGATTGAAGCTTAATAATCTTGTCGTAGTTTGTGATGGCGATAAAGCCAATGCAAAGTTCAACCAGGATTACAGTTTAACCACTTACAAAATTAAAAAAACAGGCAATACAAGTTGTGAGGTGTGCAACATGAAACGCATGCCAACCACCGCATTTAGTGATCAAGTGAATAAAGAACTGCAATTTGAACGCGTTAATAATCAGTGGCAAATTGTAAGAGAGCTAACCACTCCGTAGTGACTTTCTGAGACTACCTGACTTATTAAACAGCATGATTAAAAATTTTAATGCGCAGTTTTTTAGTTGATGGCAAAAATTTGTTAAAAATAGATAAAAAAGCCATATTTTTTGGTCAAAATGCCAAAGTAAGTGATAGAATACGCACCGTTGTTTGATCTACACCTTACATCCGCCCGGGTGGTGAAATTGGTAGACACAAGAGACTTAAAATCTCTCGCCTTATGGGTGTGCCGGTTCGACTCCGGCTCCGGGCACCAAATTTAAAAAAGACTTAGCTTGCTAAGTCTTTTTTTATTACTGAGTATGATACTTTATTACTCTCCCATACCTGAACGGAATTAAAAAGAGTTTCAAATGCTATCGTGGCTCGCCACGCATCGCGCCATGAGGCGCGGACATCAATAAAAAAATCTTTCTTAATTCTCCTGTTGTCTTGATGTGGCAAGCAAATAATGCGTCCCGCGTTTTGACTCCCCAGCTTTCGCTAGTGCACCAAGACTCACCAGTTCCTCGATGTCGCGCAAGGCCGTATCGGTAGAGCATTTGGTCAATGCAGCCCATTTTCCGGTAGTGAGCTTACCTTCAAAATTATGCATCATCATATCAAGCATCTTTACTTGTCGCTTGTTCAGGCTACCGCCCGCTTGACTGGCGAGATTGGCAAGATATAACGCGCCGTTGACTTCCTCATGGGCATTCAAAACCGCATGAAGCAGACAGCTTAGAAACCATTCCAGCCAGTCGGTGACATCCAGCGTACCTTTTTGCGCATGTTCAAGATTGTTGTAATACCCCTCACGCTCGTGCAGCACTTGTGCAGATAGGCTGTAGAAGCGTTGCGGTGATCCATCTGCACGCGCCAGTGCCATGTCGCATATTGCACGCCCGATGCGGCCATTGCCGTCATCGAAGGGATGCAAGGTTACAAACCATAAATGAGCCAGTCCTGCCTTGATAACGGAATTCAACTGCTTGTCCTCATGATTAAACCAGCGCAGAAAATACGCTATCTCGCTTTTAAGCGTATTGGCTGGAGGCGCTTCATAATGTACTTTTTCACGTCCAGCACCACCTGAAACCACCTGCATAGGCCCTTCGTTATCGCTTCTGAAAGCTGCAACGGTGATTTTGTGCATACCACTATGCCCAGTCGGGAAAAGCGCAGCATGCCAGCCGAAAAGCCGGTTCTCATCAAGTGGTTTAGCATGGTTGTTTGTGGCGTCGAGCACCATTTCAACAACGCCATCCACGTTTTTGTCTGGAGGTATAAACGCGCCGACTTCTATGCCTAAGCGTCTGGCCAAAGATGACCGTGCAGATTCAGGATTAATCTTCTCGCCTTCTATTTCGCTGGATTTGACAACATCGCTGGTTAATGCCTTCAGGCAAAATTCTTCCGAGGTTTTAAAGCCAAGCGCCTGCATTGAGCCTAGCAGTTTGCCGCGTTCAAGCGTGGCTTGCGAAAGTAGGCTGTCTAGGCGCTTATAATCAAACGTCCAACGTGGCCATTCTTTCTGCTGCCAGATATATTTTTTATTATCACCGTAGTTCATGCGGTGATAATTGCATGGTTTTACCGTGTTGTCAATTTATTACCGTAAGTTATGCGGTGATTATGACTGATTTATGCCGCATGCATAAGGATTCTGAAAGAGTTATGCTTGAAATTGTGTTGAATTATGTCTCAAACTGAGAGCTTTGCATGAAGCTAAAAATAGCACTATTTTTTAACCAAAATATCAAGCCCGTCATTCTGAGCGTAGCGAAGAATCCAGTATAATCAATTAGTTGCTTGGATTCTTCGCTACGCTCAGAATGACAAAATTAACGTTTTTAGCAATAAAGCAGCTTCGTGCAAAGCTCTCAAACTATAATTTAAGAGTTTTGCACCACAAGGGTACTCCGATCAGAATAAACTGATAAGTACTACTAAGCCTGCTTTGCAGGCAGGTATTACTAATTTTCTAAGTGCTAAGCCAGTATTTGGCTTCCCCACATAATATATGAGCTATACCAGTGCTTGGCATCCCCGCAGAATATATCTGCTAAAGCAGATTATTCATGCGTGAAAGCTCATTATTCTGAGTGAAAGCACTTGAAAAGTCGTATGCACGAAGCTGAAAATAGTGCTATTTTTAGCCAAAATATCAAACACCGTCATTCTTCGCTACGCTCAGAATGACAAGGTGAATTTTCACGAAGTGAAAAGAGAGGGTGCCCTGGGGTACAAAATTAACGTTTTTAGCAATACTTGCCAGCTTGCTGGATTTAGTAGTGCTTATCAGTTTTTCTGATTAGCAATACTTGCCAGCTTGCTGGATTTAGTAGTGCTTATCAGTTTTTCTGATTAGCAATACTTGCCAGCTTTCTGGATTTAGTAGTGCTTATCAGTTTTTCTGATTAGCAATACTTGCCAGCTTTCTGGATTTAGTATTGCTTATCAGTTTTATGATTAGCAATAAAATAGCTTCGTGCAAGCTCTCTTTAAGCTTGTTGCAACAGCAGGTGTTCAAAGTCACTTGCTGGTATAGGTCGGCCAAACAGGTAGCCTTGGTAGTTGTGACAGCCGTTGCTGATAAGAAATTGACGTTGCGCTTCTGTTTCTACGCCTTCAGCGATGACAGATAGCCCTAAGCTCTTGCCCAGTGCGATAATGGTGCGGACGATAGAGGCGTCATTGGGGTCGTTCAAAATGTCGCGTACAAATGACTGGTCAATTTTCAGCTGGTCGATAGGTAAACGCTTCAGATAAGACAGCGAAGAAAATCCAGTGCCAAAATCATCCAGTGAAAAATGCACGCCTTTAGCTTTTAGTTGGGTCATTTTATGGACAATAGTATCCACATTTTCTACTAGCAGACTTTCGGTTAGCTCCAATTTAAGTTGGTTAGGGTTGGCGCCCGTGTCATCGAGCACCTCTAATACCTGATCTACAAAGTCAGATTGATGAAACTGTTTGGCGCTTACATTGACGGCAAGTAGCAAGTGTTTTGTTTTTATATGGCTGTCCCATGCTTTAAGTTGTTTGCAAGCTGTCTCTAAAACCCAACGGCCAATAGGGAATATCAGTCCAGTTTCTTCTGCCAGCGGGATGAATACGGCGGGCGAAATCAGCCCTTGTTGTGGGTGTTGCCAGCGGATGAGCGCCTCCGCGCCTAAAATCGTGCCGGTAGCATCTACCTGCATCTGATAGTGCAGTACAAACTGATCTGGAATTGCATGATGCAGCATGGATTCGAGCATCACGCGCTGTTCAAGTGCGGCTTGCATTTCTACATCAAAAAAGTGAATTTTATTTCGCCCCGATTTTTTGGCTTGGAACATTGCCGCATCAGCTTTGCGTAGCACTTCTTCTATCGAGGTTTCGTCATTGTGAAATAGATTGATACCGATACAAGACGTGCAATGGTATTCATTGTCGCGCAAGCTAAAAGGTTGATTGATGGCGTGGTGAATTCTTTCGGCAATTTTTTCGACTTCTCTGGTGGCTTGCTCTTGTTCCATGCCTAATAATTCGAGCATGACGATGAATTCATCACTACCCAGCCGTGCAACGGTGTCGTCAGGGTAGGTGCAATTACGGATGCGTTTGGCAACCTCAATTAGAAGCTGGTCGCCAACATCATGACCTTTGGTGTCGTTGAGCGATTTAAAATCATCCAGATCAATGTGTAGAATGGCACCTTGGTGTTGCTGTTTTGGGTCAAACGCGACGATTTGATGTAAACGTTCTCGCAGCAGTTGGCGGTTGGAAAGCCCTGTGAGGGCATCGTAAAAAGCGAGGTTGTATATCGTTTCTTCGGCTTTTTTAGATTGTGAAATATCAGAAAGTGAAGCAATGTAGTTGCTTACTTTGCCCGCCTCATCAATGACGGCAGTGATGCTGAGCCATACCGGATACACTTCTCCGTTTTTGCGTTGATTCCAGATTTCACCTTGCCAGTGATGGGCATGGTTCAGGTTAGCCCACATTGCTTTATAAAAGTCTTCGTCATGAACTTTTGATTTACTAAAGGCGGGTGTTTTACCGATGAGTTCATTGAGTGAGTACCCAGTCATCTCGCTGTAAGCACGATTCACCGAAAGAATTAAAGTGCTGGCGTCGGTGATGATGAGGCCTTCATGGCTAGACTCAAATACTTTCGCGCTGATGTGCAATTGGCGTTCAGCTTCAACGCGTGCTGTTACATCTTGCGCTAGAATTATCTCAGCAGCACGGCCTTCAAAGGTTAAGGTGTGGCCTGTAATGTCCACCCAAATCAGGCTGTCATCTTTTTTACGGTGCTGCCAGATGCCGGCCTGATTGTATAGGTCAGCCTGCGAGGCGATTTCTTTGATGTTTTCTTGCAAGCGCGGCAGTTCCTCTTTTGGCTTGATGTCACTAATTTTCATCGTAATGAAATCTTCATTGCTATAGCCGTATTGCTTGATTGCCGCATTGTTTACCGCAATAAACGCAAGTGTATTAATGTCATATACCCACATTGGCACCGGGTTAGCGGTAAATAGTAATTTGTAGCGTGCCTCAGAATCTTTGATAATTTGCTGATTTTTTTTGCGTTCGGTGAGGTCATGCAAAATAGCAAAAAAATGATTGTTATCTAACTTGTGCATACTTACTTCTACTGGAAATTCAGTGCCATCGCTGCGCACATGCGCCCATTCATCCAAGTTAGGTGTGCCAGCCATCACTGCGGGAAGCACATGCGGCAAGTGCGGTAGTTCATGCTTTGCCAGAATGTCGGGCAAGCGCAGATTAAATAATGCTTCTCTGCTATAGCCCAGCAACGCTAACGTGGCGTTATTAGCGTCAATAAAGCGATAGTCACGGTTCATGATTAAAATGCCGTCACTTGCCTGATTAAATAGCTGTTGAAAGCGCGTTTGCGCGCTTTCTTTTCCTCTTGAGAGTAACCAGGTTAATAAGCTCAGTGTTAGTGTTAGCGCTATTCCAGTGAGTCCAAGCCAAGTTGTTTGATGACCTGAAGTGACGCGTGCTTCAAATTCTGGAGTGGTGCTTATTAGCAATGTCCACTGGCGGCCGCCGATCTCAACAACGCGGCTGAGTTGTTTTCTGCCATCGGTCTGCCTTTTTTGATGCGGCACTTGATCCGAGTGATACATCAGGCTATTAGCCAGCTGCGGCTCGCCATCATGAATTTCTAGGTCAATATCCGGGTCAATCTCGCCTTGTAAACTCGTGACGAGATCCCTGATGCGGAATGGCACATCAACCCAACCTGAAAGTGCGGCTTGTCTATCAGCTAAAGTATCGAGGTTAGCCGTATTTTTGTATAGAGGCAGGTACATCACAAAACCAAATACATTATTTTTACCAGCATCTTGCACTAGTGTGATTCTTGAAGTAATTGTGACATCATTGATTGCCAGCGCCTGCTGCATGGCAAGTGCGGCGGCGGGTACTGTTAATGCATCTAGTCCTATTACTTTAAAGTTTTCTTTGGTTAATGGTTCCATCTGCGTGATGGGTGCATAGTGTGCACGCTTGCTATCGGGCCTGATTTTATAGTCTACATTGCCCTGATGACGCATCTCTGCGATGTGTTTGTTTTTGTCGGCATGCGCTACTATTTTGATTAAGCCTACACCTTGTACGCCCGGGAGTTTTTCTTGCAGCTGTAAACCCTGAATATAAGTGCTGAACTCATCTTTGGTGACTTGATCAGAGCCGTGGATAAAGCCTTGAATGCCGCGCATGACTACAATGTAGTTATTAACGCGGCTGGTGATGTTGCTGGCGACCTGTGTTGATGCAAACTCGAATGTATTACGAAGATGCGCGTCTTGTTGTTGTTGCGCTTGATGCCACAGCACATAGGTTGTACAGAGCCCGCCAATCAACACGAGGCAAGTCAGCACTAACGGCATTAGCCGCGGGCTGACTAGGTTCTGGATATGTTTGAAAGTGTTAACACGCATTGTAAATTCATTGCTAAAGTTTAGTCTTAACAGAGGAAGTTAATGTATTCCAAAAAAACAGTATAGCAAAGAATGGCAACTTTACATCTACAATAAAAAACTTATTTAACCCCTTGATTTTAATTAACTAAAAATTTAAATAGACTCAAATTTTTCGAGATAAATTATTGTTTCAGTTGTGCAGATTATCAGGCCTTTGCATCTAACAGCTCCCAGCGCGCAAGTAAGCTTTCTAGTAGCGGTTCAATTTCAGTCAACCTTAATTGCAGTTGTTTAATCGCGTCGTTTTTTGTTTTGTCTTCAGTTTGGTAAAGGGCGCTGTCGGCGAGCTTTAAATTGATACTGGCTTGCTCGGCTTCTAGTTGTTCAATTTTAACTGGAATTTCATCCAGCTCTTTTTGTTCTTTAAAGCTCAGTTTTGGGGTGGCTTTGTTTTGCGCGACACTGGTTGATTTAGTATCGTTTTTTGCCGTTTGTGCAATGTCAGCTAAACGTTTTTCTTCGGTACGTTTTTCTTCAGTGCGTTGATCTTGCAAGCGCTGTTGCGTAAAGCGTTGCCAATCATCGTAACCGCCGCCAAATTCAGTGAGTACCCCATTACCTTCAAACGCAATCACTTGTGTGACGGTGTTTTCTAAAAATGCGCGGTCATGACTCACTAAAAACAGGGTGCCATTAAAGTCTTGCAGTAGGTTTTCTAATAGCTCTAAGGTATCAATGTCTAAGTCATTGGTGGGTTCATCCAGCACTAATATATTGGCTGGGCGCGCAAATAAACGCGCCAGTAATAATCGGTTGCGTTCGCCACCAGAGAGCGATTTAACCGGTGAGCGTGAGCGTTGTGGCGGAAACAAGAAGTCTTCTAAGTAACTAATCACGTGTTTGCGTTCATTACCGATTTCAATAAAATCTGAACCCGGACTAATAGTATCGACCAATGTGGCTTCTTCATCCAGCTGCTCACGCATTTGGTCAAAATAAGCCACACTTTGTTTACTGCCGCGTTCAACTTTGCCGCTATCTGGCTCAATATCTCCTAAAATCAGTTTAAGTAGCGTAGTTTTACCAATACCGTTAGGGCCTAATAAGCCTATTTTATCGCCACGTAAAATGCGGGCGCTAAAGTTTTTAATCAGCACTTTGCCGCCATAAGCTTTGCTGACGTTTTCAAGTTCGGCCACTAGCTTACCACTACGCTCGCCAGCATCTACATTGAGCTTCACGTTACCTTGGCGTTCGCGGCGTGCCGCACGTTCCAGGCGCAAGGCTTCTAAACGTCTGACGCGGCCTTCATTACGGGTGCGGCGCGCTTTGATGCCTTGTCTTATCCACACTTCTTCCTGTGCTAAAATTTTGTCAAATTTAGCTGCGTGCGTTTCTTCAACGGCGATTAACTCCTCTTTTTTAATTTGATAAGTGGTAAAGTTGCCGATGAAGTCAGTGAGTATCCCACGGTCTAACTCGGTAATACGGGTGGCGAGCTTATCCAAAAAACGTCTATCGTGGGTAATAAACAATACACTGCCATTAAAGCCGAGTAATAAATCTTCCAGCCATTCAATGGCGCTTAAATCCAGGTGGTTGGTGGGTTCGTCTAGTAGCAATACTTCAGGCTCGGCGACTAGCGCACGGCCCAAAGCCACGCGCTTACGCCAACCGCCGGACAGTGTGCTAATCAGCGCATCTGCATCCAAATTCAGGCGGCTTAATACCGCCTCAACGCGCGATTGCGCTGCCCAGCCGTTTTGCACATCCAAATCATGTTGTAAATGTTGCATGCGCTCCATCAGCGCATCAATGTCTGCGTTAGGCTCGCCCATGTCATGGGTCACTTGGTGGTAATCTACCAGTATTTGTTGCAGGTTACCTAAGCCCTCAGCTACGGCTTCAAACACAGTATGTTTGGTATTAAGTTCCGGTTCTTGCGGCACATATACCACGCGTGCATTAGGCTCGCGCCATACGATGCCGTCATCTAATTTAATGGTGCCGGCAATCGCCTTTAATAAGCTGGATTTACCTGCGCCGTTGCGGCCAATTAAGCCTACGCGCTCGCCTGCATCCAGCTGAAACGAGGCGTGATCAAGCAGGGCATGGTGACCAAAAGCTAAAGAGGCGTTATCTAGGGTGATGTAGGGCATGAATATCTTTCAAATTTTTTACTTAAGTAATTTAGATAAAAAGGTTATTTGGTGCACCGCAAATAGGTGCGCACTAAGAGCTAACGATTAAAGATGTTTGCATTTATGTTTGCCATGTAGGATTTTCCGAGAGCTTTACTTACCTCTGGGTCTTTATTAAACGGGTTGCCAAAGTGGTGTACGTCATCTTTGGGGATTTCCGCAATAAAGCGGCTGGGCTCACACATTTCCATTTCACCGGCACGTTTGCGTTTTTTGCACCAGGAGATGTTAAGTGACTTTTGCGCACGCGTAATGCCTACGTACATTAAACGCCGTTCTTCTTCAATTTTAGTAGGGTCGGAAACCGCCATATCAATGCTTTCGCGATGCGGCAAAATGCCTTCTTCAACGCCTATTAAAAACACATGCCCAAATTCTAACCCTTTAGCAGCATGCAGGGTTGAGAGTTTAACTGCATCCGGTTCGCCATTTTCGCGGCCTTCCAGCATGCTCATCAGCGAGATCATTTGTGTGAGCTCAAGCAGGTTTTTGCCTGCGGACTCGTTACCATATTCAGTATTCGCCTCACCTTTTTTAGTGAGCCAGCCTACAAAATCTAACACACTTGCCCATTTTGCTTCAGCCGCACGTGGTTCTTCACTGTCGTATAAAAAGGCTTCATATTGAATCGTTGCCAGCAAATCATTGAGTAAGTCACCTGCTGGGTCACGTACTGCGCGGTGCTGTAGTTTATTGATGTATTGACAAAAATTGAGCAGGTCTTCTAATTGGTTATTGCCGATTTCACTTTGAAAGCCACCTTCAAACGCGGCGGCGAACAGTGAAATTTTATGCGCACTGGCATATTCACCAAGCCGCTCCAGCGTGGTATTGCCGATGCCTCTTTTTGGCGTGGTTGCGGCGCGGATAAACGCAGGGTCGTCGTCTTCATTGGCGACTAAACGTAAGTAGCTAATTAAATCCTTAATTTCAGCTTTATCAAAAAATGATTGACCACCTGATACTGTGTAAGGAATTTTTTGGTCTCGTAATTCTTTCTCAAGAATACGTGCTTGGTGGTTACCTCGGTAGAGGATGGCGTAATCTTTAAAGCAAGTGCGGTTAGTAAATTTATGTGCTTGTAACTTTGTTACGACACTTTTTGCCTCGTGTTCATCGCTCATGCAGGCGGTGACTTGCAGTAAATCGCCCGTGCCCAGCTCGCTCCATAGTTTTTTTTCAAATAGCTTAGGATTATTTGAAATCACCTGGTTGGCAGCGCGCAAAATACGCACAGTAGAGCGGTAATTTTGCTCCAATTTAATCACTTTTAACTTGCTAAAATCAGTGGTGAGTTGGCGTAGGTTTTCTACATCCGCGCCGCGCCAGCCATAAATGGCTTGGTCGTCATCGCCTACCGCCGTAAATTGGCCGCGCACGCCCGTGAGCATTTTTACCAACTTATACTGGCAGGCATTGGTGTCCTGGTATTCATCGATGAGCAGATATTGCAGCTTGCGTTGCCATTTATTGAGCGCTTCTTCGTGTGTTTCAAACAACTCAACCGGTAGCTTGATCAAGTCATCAAAATCCACCGCCTGATACGCTTTGAGCGTTTGCTGATAAATTTGATACACCTTGGCAGCAGCGTGGGTGAGCTCTTCATCCGCTGTGGCTTTAGCTTGATCTGGATTGATAAAAGCGTTTTTCCAGTTGGAGATTTGCCATTGCGTTTTGCGTAACAGTTGCTTGTCGGTGGTGGCGAGCACATCCGCTAAAATTTTAAAGCTGTCGGATGAATCCAAAATTGAAAACTGCGGTTTGTAGCCAAGTAAAGCCGCCTCAGCGCGTAGCATTTGCAAGCCAAGTGAATGGAACGTAGCAATGGTTAACCCTTTGATGCTTTTGCCCTGCATCAGTTTGGCCACGCGCTCTTGCATCTCTAGTGCGGCTTTGTTGGTAAAAGTAATCGCCGCGATTTCTTTAGGGTTGTAGCCGGCTTCGTCAATCAGATAACTGATTTTTTGCGTGATGACGCGCGTTTTTCCGCTGCCAGCGCCAGCAAGCACGAGTAACGGGCCATCCAGGTATTTCACCGCCTCACGTTGAGGCGCATTCATGTTATTGGGCATTTACAGAAATTATTGCGGCAAGTCAGTCGCGCTGTCAGTGTCTGCATCGCTTTCTGAGGTATTTGGTTTATTAGTTTCTGTGTGTGAAGTCATTTCAGCTCTTGAAGCGGGCGTTTCCAAACTCACACGGCCAATGGCACCACTACGGTAATCTGTTAAAAAAGCCACCGCAGTTTTTTCAGTATCCCACAAGCCGTCATGGCGTTTGTAAGAGCGACGTTTGGCAATGGCTTCGAGCAAATCAACACCATCCATTTTAAGCACATCCAAAAACCCACCATCATGTTTCATGGTATCTAGCTTGTAGCGCGCATTGAGTAGGGCTGGGTAATTTTTAAGTAAATTATCCGCTAAAAACAGTGCAACATCTTCATCAATCACCGCATTGCGGCCAATCGCATGGCTCGCTGCCAGCATGTAACCATCTGACTCGTAAGCGATTTTTGGCCACATCATGCCTGGCGTGTCGGTAATGCTCATGGTGTCATCTAAATCAAAGCGTTGTTGGCTTTTAGTCACGGCGGGCTCGTCACCTACTTTCGCCACGCGGCGGTTGAGGAGGGCGTTCATCAATGTGGATTTACCCACGTTAGGAATGCCCATAATCAGCATGCGTAACGGTTTTAAATGCGTGCCGCGATGCGGTGTGATTTTTCTGCAAATAGCAGGGATTTTTTTAGCATCGCCGGGTTTTTTGCAAGACAGCGCAACCGCTTTAGTGTTGGGTTGCGCATTAAAGTAATTGAGCCAAGCTTGTGTGGCCGCTGGGTCAGCTAAATCCGCTTTATTTAAAATTTTGAGTTGTGGGCGCTGGCGAAACAAGCGCATTTCATCAATCATCGGGTTATGGCTGGCGGCAGGTACGCGCGCATCTAGCACTTCGATAACCATGTCGGTAAACTCCATAGTCTCTTCGGCTTTTTTGCGTGCTTGGGTCATGTGACCCGGATACCATTGAATTGCCATTTATTTCATTTCCTCATCAATTCTGACTTTATTGCCTGCGCCGCGTTACCTCTTAACGATGCAACGAAATCCACGTCAGTTTCAAGTCACTTTAAGGGCGCTATTTTAGCATTGACCGCTTCAATTCAAGTTTTTATCTGTGATCATCTGCGTTTGTAGGCGGTAAATTTATTTTTGGCTTAAAATACCGCCATGACAAATATCCCTGAAATCAAACCTAACCAATCCATCGAGCTACTTAAAGCGCTGCATATTTTAACGCGCGATGGCAAGCTTAACCAAGACAGTCGGCGCAAGCTCAAGCAGGTCTATCACTTGGTGAATTTTATCGAGCCGCTGTTTAACGACGTGTTAACGCATAACCCCAGCCCCGTATTGGTTGATCATGGGGCTGGCAAGTCTTACCTGGGCTTTATTTTGTATGATTTATTGTTAAAACAATTAAGCACTGGTGAGGTGATAGGCATAGAAACGCGTGCTGAACTGGTGGAAAAATCCAAAAATCTAGCGCAGGAATTGGGTTTTTCACGCATGCGCTTTGAACATTTAACTGTAGAGCAATCTACGACTTCAAATGCTATACCTGCTAAGGTAGATATTGTCACGGCATTGCATGCCTGCAACACCGCGACCGATGACGCAATTCAGTTTGGCTTAAAAAAACAGGCGAAATATATGGTGCTAGTGCCCTGTTGTCAGGCCGAGGTGGCTGAAGTATTAAGGCAGCATAAAAATGAAAGTTTTGGCAAAACGCCATTGAGCGAAATTTGGCGACACCCGATACATACGCGTGAATTTGGCAGCCAAATTACTAATGTATTGCGTTGCCTGCAATTAGAGGCATCTGGCTACAGTGTCACCGTGACCGAGTTGGTAGGTTGGGAGCACTCCATGAAAAATGAGCTGATTATTGCCAAATATATCGGCCAGCCGCGTAAAAATGCAGCTGAGCGTATCGCTCAGATATTGGCTGAATTGAATTTAGAGGCGATGAAGCCGCGATTTTTGGTGTAAAAATTAAGGCTAAGACTGCCTTAACTTTGTTTATTTGTTGCGTACTGGCTACCTGAATTAAGTTTCCGCTTCATTATTGTAAATAGTATTTTTTTGATTGATATTGATTGCTACTGAAATATCTTGATCATTGGCGTTAAGTTCAGCCATGGCTTTAGCAACAATAGATTGGATACTTCTCTGATCCAGTAATGATAATCCACTTTGTTCTTTTAAAAAAAGATTGGATGCTGTAGTTAAAGCAGCTAATCCAGGCTGCAGTTGTTTTTCAACATTAGTATGTGGTTCAGAAGGTACTTTATTTGCCTTTTCTGGCGACTTTATATTTTCTGGAGGGAAATCATAGTTTAGTCTTTTGGGACCACACGCCTCACTTCCAAAAAGTTTTTCACATAAAATGTTTGTTGCTTTAATAGCGGGCTCTTCAATATCCTTCACCACAGCGCTCATATTACTTGCAGAGCTCAGAACATAACTTCGCTCATCAACTGATAATCCCTTACCTCTATATGCATTAATGTCCCCAACTGCGCCAGCTCTTTCATTAGCACGATGTGTTAACTCATGCGCTAGTATTGATTCAGGGGTATTTTTAGCAGTTTTTCCATTGCCTTCTTCAGTATAATATACATGATCAGTATGTAAATCTAACCTCATAATGCTGCTTTGAATCGTTGAAGTATCTATACCACTATGGTTTTCCCGTTTGCTCTTATCTGCACTTTGCTTAATTATGTCAATATTCGTAAACTGGTTCTTTGCATCAGCCACATCTTTTAGATACTGAATTGCTGTTGGGTCATTCTGATCTAGCTTATCTTGTATTTTTTTGAAAAGCTCAATGAGCTTGTTTTCATCAGCCTCATTTTCTGGATAACGTCTAAATGCCTAATTTTAAATTGCGCATCCAAGATGTTATCTTTGTCATCTGGAACATGCAGAGTAATCAGGTCACTCTGGGTTAAAACTGGTTTTCTGCTTTCACTTTCCATAATCACACTCTTTTTTTATATGCCTATCTAGATTGAACCCTTTGCATGAGTACAAATTAACCCAACTCAGGTCCACGCTCAGCTTGTTTGGTATCCTGTGTGCCAGCTAGAACCATTTTAACCACTGCTTCTTGCTGCTCCTGGCTAAGATTGACTGCATGCTTTTTCACTTCATCCAATATATTGTCTTGCGGATTTTTAGCATCAACACGACTATTACTTGCAGTGGGGGATAGTTGATAGGGCGTGACATCAGTTAGTGCGTTACGAATGGGCGTAGCGCCATTATCTTCAACTTCACTTTTTAGCCCGCGCAATGGTGAAAGGTGGCTGTAATCTAACATCTGCTTATGTTCATGTTTAATCATTTTCACAGGATCTAATTTTTTAGAGCCTATATTTTCGCCTAACTCCCTCTTAAGTGCAGAGGTGATTTTCTCGCTTTCTTTATGATCTGCCGCGTCATAAGGACTTTGCAGGCTGTTCCATTTAACTACATGTTGATTTGTTGCTTTCAACTCCTCGGCTGTATTTTTTAGAAGTTCCGCGCCATCTGGGCTATTAGCAACGTCTTTGTATCCCTTGGCTAAAATATTTCCAATTTCACTTCTTGATGCCATATCAAGCTTGTCGAGGAGTGGATTGAAGTCAACACGGTATTGTTTGCCATCTTTAGTCTTAATATCGACACCAACAGGTACTTTAGTTGAAACATCAACTACGTTAGTTGCACTAACGCCATATTTACCAAAATTTTCAGAAGCATATTTTTGAAACTTAGTTTTTGATATATCGCCAAATGGGTCGTTTGGCACCACTGACTTATGGGGGGTAGCACCATATAATGCTTCATTAACACCAATCCAATTGCCACTGTCTCCAGCCCTTCGCAATAAGGCCGACTCACTCATAATCCTGTCAATCCTGTCAAACTGAAATTTTCTTTCTTCTAAATTATGAACCTTCATGAATAACTCAGTATTTTCGGATCTTAATTTAATATTTTCTGATAATAGCTGATTATTCTCTCTTAATAATTGTAGATTTTCCTGCTCTAATGTCGGCTTGTTGCCCTGTGTTTTACCTGCCATTTTAATTTCCAATCTTAATTATATTATTCTGATAACAATGAATATCTTCAAAGCACTTTTCGTGCCAATAAAATTTTTACTTTTAAATCAATTGGTTGGTGTGTTTTTCACACGGTAATCCACATGACTTGTATCATATTGACTACACTATTCCTGTATTAAGTGCTAATGGCATGATTTTATTAACATATTTTATGTAGTCATTTTGATACTGAAATTAACACTCTGGACGTATTATTGCTGCCCCGGCGTGGTTTATCAAGGTTTTCCTGCAACGCCGCTCGATGGCGAGCTGTGGTTGGCGCGCGGCAAATTTGAGGCGCTTTCAGGCGCTGTGCGTAAAAACGTGCCCATCGATGAAGAGTGGCGCGGCATTTCGTACCTTGTTTTTGAGTTACCAAACGCGTCAGGTATATTTCAAGTACGCGCACAACGTATTGTTGAAATTGTTAAACAGGCGAATATTCCACACCTGAAAGCCGTGACGCAATTTCGCGTTAAAGATGAAGCCGCGCTTAAGGCACGGCTTAAACAAGTTGTAGCCCTTGGTGGAGAAGGCCTCATGTTACATCGCGCCGATGCGCAATATGTTACAGGGCGAAGTGATGCGCTACTTAAATTAAAGTTGCAAAATGATGCTGAGGCCACCGTGGTAGCTCATACGCCAGGGCGTGGAAAATATACAGGCAAGCTTGGTGCGCTGGTTGTAGAAACCCCCGAAGGCATACGCTTTAAACTTGGTACGGGTTTGAGTGACGCGCAACGAGAAAATCCGCCAAAAATTGGCAGCGTCGTTACCTATACTTACCGCGACAAAACGGCTAGTGGAAAACCAAGGTTCGCAAGTTTTTTGCGTGTACGTCATGAATAGTGTGTTGACAGCGTCGGTGAGCTGAATTCATCAGTACTATTTATTTGGTTTTCTGTTTGACATTGGGCTACTTTATCTTGATAATCCAAGCCCTTGCGGGAGATTAGCTCAGTTGGTAGAGCAGTGGACTCTTAATCCATTTGTCGGGGGTTCGAACCCCCCATCTCCTACCAAATACCTATTCAATATCAATGGCCTGCAGTTATTGCCTTTAAAATTTACATCAAATCTTTTGAATCATTCCCAATTAGAAATTGCGTTAAAAAGTTGTATGCAGGCAGATCGTCACGTATTGCGGCGAAAATGGCGTGATGTCGCGGATTTGATAAAGTCGCGAGACGCGAAAGACTCGCAACTAACGACAGATGACAAGTCAGCACAAAAAACGCAACGTTTGCTGGGTGAAATTGCACAAAAAATAAGCAAGTCACAAGCTAAATATCAATCGCGCCTGACAAGCTTACCCAAACCGGAATACCCGTTAGAGCTGCCGGTCAGTAGCAAAAAAGATGAAATTTCTGCCGCTATTAGCAAAAATCAGGTGGTGATTGTGTGTGGTGAAACTGGTTCGGGCAAAACGACGCAGTTACCAAAAATTTGCCTGGAACTCGGCCGTGGTGTTTCTGGATTAATCGGGCATACACAACCGCGTCGTATCGCGGCCCGTTCTGTAGCTTCCCGTATTGCGCAAGAGTTGAATTCACCATTGGGCGAGGTGGTGGGCTACAAAGTACGGTTTAACGATAAATTATCAGAATCTAGTTATATCAAGCTGATGACGGACGGCATTTTGCTGGCCGAAACGCAAGGCGACAAATTTCTTAATGCTTACGATACGATTATTATCGATGAAGCACATGAGCGTAGCCTGAATATTGATTTCCTTTTAGGTTATTTAAAGCAGTTGCTGCCCAAGCGCCCGGATTTAAAAATCATCGTGACTTCAGCCACGATTGATGCCAATCGGTTTTCTCAGCATTTCAACGGCGCGCCGGTGATTGAGGTTTCCGGCCGCACTTACCCGGTTGAAATTCGTTACCGTCCGTTGGGCGCGGCGGGTTTTCGGGCGCGGGAGATTGCTGAGGCTGAGAACGCACAGTTTGACGCGGATGATGACACCATTTTTGGTATTGCGCGCAAAGCCAAGACTGAGGCGCGCTGGCTGGAAGAAGATGACGAAGAAGAGGCGATAGAAGAAGCTATTTTAGATGCGGCAGATGATTTGCTCAGATTAGGTGATGGCGACATTTTAGTGTTTCTGCCAGGTGAGCGTGAAATTCGTGATGTGGCAGACCATTTACGCAAATACCAAGGGCGCTCCACCAAGTTGAAGCATATTGAAGTGCTACCTTTGTTTGCGCGTTTGAGTATTGAAGATCAGCAGAAGATTTTTAAAAGCCACAGTACCAGGCGCATTGTGTTGGCGACTAACGTTGCTGAAACTTCACTCACTGTACCTGGCATTAAATACGTGATTGATGCTGGTTTGGCGCGTATGAATCGTTATAGCCCGCGCGCCAAGGTTGAGCAGTTACAGATAGAAAAAATCAGCCAGGCGGCGGCAAAGCAGCGCGCAGGGCGTTGCGGTCGGGTTTCTAACGGCACTTGCGTGCGATTGTACTCAGAACAAGATTTTAACGGTAGACCAGAATTTACCGAGCCGGAAATTTTGCGTAGCTCACTGGCAAGTGTCATTTTGCGCATGGCAGCGCTACGTTTAGGCGATGTGACGGAGTTTCCGTTTATTGAAGCGCCATCATCGCGGTTAATTGCAGATGGGTATCAGCAACTGCAAGAGCTGGGCGCGGTGGATGCGCGCCGCCAGATTACCGAAACGGGTTTGCAACTGGCTAAGTTACCATTAGACCCGCGCGTAGGGCGCATGATTTTGGCGGCAAGACGTGAGCATTGCTTAAAAGAAGTGCTCATTATTACCAGTGTGTTGAGTATGCAAGACCCGCGCGAGCGACCAATGGATAAGCGTGAAGCGGCTGATAATGCGCACGCTAAGTTTGCAGGCGAAGGCTCGGACTTTATGAGTTACCTCAAACTGTGGGATTTCTTTGATAATGCCTTAAAGACTAAAAAGTCGAACAAAGACTTACTCAGTCAATGCCATACGAATTTCTTGTCATTTTTACGCCTAAAAGAGTGGCGTGAGCTACATGGGCAGTTGTTGGAAATTGTCTCGGACATGGAATTTAAGCTTAACGAAAAAGAAGCGAATTTTGAGCAGATTCATAAGGCTTTATTGGCTGGGTTGCTTGGCAATATTGGTTTTAAAGATGGTGAGAGCGAGTCTTATGCAGGCGCGCGCGGCATTCGTTTTCATGTGGCACCTGGCTCTACGTTAAAAAAATCCAGACCAAAATGGGTGATGGCGGCTGAGTTGATGGATACCACAAAGTTATACGCACGTTGTGTGGCAAAAATTGAGCCAGATTGGATTGAGCCGCTGGCAAGAGGACTCACCGAAAGTCATTATACCGACCCACGCTGGGATAGGAAAATGGGCATGGTCAACGCGTGGGAGCGCGTGAGTTTGTATGGACTCACCATTATCCCTAAACGCCGCGTGCATTATGGGCCAATTAACCCAACCGAATCGCGTGAGATTTTTATCCGTGAAGCACTCGCAAACGGTGAGTTCGATACTAAAGCAGCATTTTTTACCGCAAACGAACACTTAATCGCCGAAGTTGAGGAATTGGAGCATAAAGCACGTCGCCAGGATGTTTTGATAGACGAGCACCAATTGTTCGCGTTTTATGACGCGAAAGTTCCTGCTGATATTTTTAATGCGGCAAGTTTTGAACACTGGCGTACAGAGGCTGAAAAAACCAATCCTAAGTTGCTATTTTTAACGCGCGACGATTTGATGCGCCATGGTGCGGATGCGATTACTGCGGTGCAGTTTCCTGAAAAAATTATGTTGGACGGTGTTGAAGTTGTTCTCAAGTATCGTTTTGAACCTGGCCATATTTTAGATGGCGTGACGGCAACGATTCCGCTAGCTTTATTAAACCAACTTAACTTAGTGCAAACAGAATGGTTAGTGCCAGGCATGTTGCGTGAAAAGTTGACTTACCTCATCAAGGCGTTACCTAAAGCATTCCGCCGTGTTTGTGTGCCTGTGCCGGAATTTGTGACTGGGTTTTTAGAGCATGTTGGCAATCAGTTTTCTACACTGTTACTCGAAACGCTGGCCGCTTATATTCAACACAAAACCACGTTAAAAATCAGTAAAGAAAACTGGAGTCTAAGCGAGATACCAGCTCACCATTTAATGAACTTCAGTGTGGTAGATGATGCAGGGCGCGAGCTGGCGATGGGGCGTGATTGGAATTTACTCAAAAAACAACTTGGTTCAGCGGCACAGCTCACTTTTAGAAACACCTCGCCCGATATTGAAAAAACTGGTTTGAAACAATGGGATTTTGGCGATTTACCGCAAACCTTGAGCTTTGAGCGCGATGGTTTAAAAGTGACAGGTTACCCGGCCTTAGAAGATGCTGATGACAGTATTTCAGTAAAGTTGTTTGATACCGAACGCGAGGCGGAATTAAGCCATCGTAAAGGTGTCTGTCGCTTAATGCGATTCGAATTAAAAGAGCAAATGAAGCAGCTTGAGAAAAGCTTGCCGAACTTTAACCAGTATGCGCTGGTGCTACGCAATATTATCTCGTCCGATGATTTGCGTGAAGATATGATACGTGCCATTGCTGACCGTGCGTTTATTGGTGAAGATGACTTGCCGCGTACCAATGCAGACTTTATGAAGTTAAAGCAACGTGCCAGAACGCGCTTGCCCGCGGTGACAGAGGCGATTGCAAGGCAGGCGCAGGCAATTGCAACTGAATATCAATTGCTGACACAGAAACAAAGCCAGATGGCGGCAACTGTAAACAGGTTAAAGCGCGACTTAGAGCAGCAAGTAAATTTGCTGGTGTATAAAGGTTGCTTTAGCCAAACGCCATGGGAGCAATTGCAGCATATTCCACGTTACCTTAAAGCGTTGCGTTTACGCATAGAAAAACAGCCAGCTAACCCAGATCGCGATGGCAAAAATGCAGCCAGTGTCGGTTTGATATGGCAAAAATGGCAGGATAAAATGAACGCTTTAAATTCAACACATTTGGATATTCCGCAAGGTTTGCAAGATTTTAGATGGTTGATTGAAGAGCTACGCGTGTCGTTGTTTGCGCAGGAGCTTAAAACGCCGTTTCCAATTTCTATTAAGCGCTTAGAGAAAATCTGGGCTGATATGCGGTTTTAATGTTTTATGCAAATTGATCCAGCCAACACGCATCCCTTAGCAGAAGATTTTGACGGATTTTTGTCAGGTAAAGCTTTAAAGTCAGTGCATGGCGATCGATTTATTCGGATTAACATTAGCCGCAACACCTTGCTTGCGATTGTTTTCTCATTACTTCTACATGTATTGATCTTGTTTGTTGCTTTGCCTAAAGTTGAATTAGATGATACTTCTGCTACATTGCCCCGCGCCATGGAAGTGAGTTTAGCGCCGCCTAAGCCAGCAGCAGAAGTTGTCGCGCAAGCCCCAGCGGAAACGCCACCACCTCCGGTTGCCAAACCCAAAATCATGGCGCAAAAACCAACGCTAAAAATAATAAAAACTGAAAAACCATCATTTAATGTACCTGAAGAGCGGGTTAAGCCAGAGCCGGAATTAACCCCGCGATTAGCTAAAGAACCTGCATTAAAAGAGCTGCGGCCAGAAGACTTTCCGGATATGCAATCGTATGTAAAGGCAACACAAGCACGACGAAATGCTGCGGAAACCAATGCCGCACAGCAGAACGCAGCGGCTGTGGCGCGCGAGCAAGGGCCGAGTGAGGAACAAGTTAGAGAAGAGCGCATTAAGCGTAATTTTCAAACCGGTACTAACGGAATTTTTGAAATTACCAGCTTAACTTCGCGAAGCGCTACTTTTGCATTTCGTGGTTGGACCAGTAATTATAGTAATTCCAAGACTCAGTTCTTTGAGGTAGAAGCTAAAAGTGGTCAAGACGTCAGGCTACTCATGATTAAGCGCATGATTGCTTTAATACGCGAACATTACCAAGGGGATTTTAATTGGGAGTCACACCGGCTTGGGCGTTCAATAGTGCAGTCCGCACGCCCAGAAGATAACGCAGGGTTAGAAGACTTTATGATGATGGAGTTTTTTGGACCTAACTATAAAAATTCACCTTAGAAAAAATCACCTTAGAAAACCCGCCCTAGAATTTAAGCGCTAAGCCTGTATTGATTGCTAGTGCGCGGGGTTTCTATAGAGGTGCCCTATAGGCGATAATCTCGCATGAATTGTCATTAGACTTAAGCGTGTTATGTAGTGTGGTATGTTAAAATTTGGGCATGATTTTAATCTTACGCTCAATTTAACATGGCACGTTTTCACATTATCATTCCTGCAGCAGGGGTTGGTAATCGCATGGCAACCGCCATTCCCAAACAATATTTGCCATTGTGCGGCAAGCCCACAATCTCACACAGTATTCAGACTTTTTTTGCGTGCCCGCGCATTGCCGGCATTCACTTGGCACTGAGCCCTGAGGATTACTTTTGGCGCAATCTCACGCTAGATACCAGCAGTCGCTTACACTTACATTACAGCGGTGGCGATTCGCGCGCTGAAACGGTATTAAATACATTAGAGGCGATTCGCGCGCAGGTAGAAGATGATGATTGGGTTTTGGTGCATGATGCCGCGCGTCCTGGTTTAACCATCGCGTTACTTAATGATTTGCTGGATGCCATACAAGATGATGCCGTAGGTGGTTTGCTTGCATTGCCAGTGGCAGATACTTTAAAGCAATCAAACACAGAGGCCAGGGTGCTTAACACCGTTCCGCGCGAGTTGCTTTGGCAGGCGCAGACGCCGCAGATGTTTCGCTATGCTTTGCTTAAAGATGCGCTAGAGCGTTTTAATGGTACGCCTACCGATGAGGCGCAAGCGGTAGAGGCGTTAGGTTTACAGCCAAAGCTGGTGGTCGGCTCGTTAAGAAACATGAAAATAACCTATCCTCAAGACATTGCCTTGATGGAACTGCTGTTGCAACAGCAATAATCAAATGGAAACATTGTAATGATAAGAATCGGTCATGGTTTTGATGTGCACGCTTTAGTTTCTGGGCGCCAATGCATCATTGGCGGCGTAACAATCGCCCATGAAAAAGGCTTGGATGGCCATTCAGATGCCGATGTGTTGCTACACGCGATTTGTGATGCTTTATTAGGCGCAGCAGCACTGGGCGATATTGGCAAGCACTTCCCACCCACGGACCTGCGCTACAAAGGCGCGGATTCACGCGAGTTGTTGCGGCAGGTGGTGGCGTTACTTAATACTAAAAACTATGTCGTCAATAACATTGATGCCACCGTGATTTGCGAGGCGCCCAAGTTATCACCACATACTGATCAAATGTGCAGTCATATCGCCTCCGATTGCAAGGTGAGCGTGTCACAAGTTAACGTTAAAGCGACCACTACCGAGAAATTGGGGTTCACTGGCCGAGGTGAAGGCATTGCGGCTGAAGCGGTGTGTTTGATACAGCTACGCAACGCAGATTGAAATAGCCATGCTACGTTGGTTTGAAAACCGTTTAAATCCTTTTCCAAAAGATGAAATAGCACCACCGCCTAATGCGTTGTGGCCATTTTTATGGGCATGCACCAAAGGCTCTCGCTTATTTATTTTAGTGATGACCTTATTTACCGCCATGATTGGCGGTTTTGAGGCGCTTTTATTTGCGGTGATGGGCAAAGTGGTGGATTGGCTAAGCAATACTGCACCTGATTTATTATGGGCCACCGAGCGGCATCATTTGCTGCTGTTAGCCGCTTTATTGTTGTTAAGCCCGCTTTTAATTACAGTGCAAACGCTGATTAAACATCAAACGCTCGCGGGTAATTTTCCTATGCGTTTACGCTGGAATTTTCATCGCCTCATGCTTAACCAAAGTATGAGTTTTTATCAAGATGAGTTTGCTGGCCGCATTGCTGCAAAAGTCATGCAAACCGCTTTGGCTGTGCGCGATGTGTGGTTTATTGTTGCGGATATTTTAGTATTTGTCGTGATTTATTTTGTAACCATGGTGGCCGTCGTCGGGCATTTTAATGCCACCGTGATCTGGCCATTTTTAGTATGGGTGATTTGCTATGTCACGTCGCTTAGTTATTTTGTGCCAAGATTAGCCAAGGTTTCACAAAACCAGGCGGACGCACGCTCTATGATGGCGGGCCGCATCACCGATGCCTATACCAACATCAGTACAGTAAAATTATTTTCACATGCAGGGCGTGAGGCGGGTTATGCGCAATCTGCCATGAGTGAGTTTTTAGGCACCGTACACGCACAGATGCGCTATGTGTCAGGGGTGGAAGTTGCTAATCATATTTTGAATATGTTGTTGGTGATTGCAACTTCAGGCGTGGCGTTATGGTTATGGACTAAAGGCGAAGTTTCCGTTGGCGGTGTGGCTGCGGCGACTGCAATGGCGTTGCGTTTGAATGGTATTTCACACTGGGTGATGTGGGAGCTGACTACACTTTATGAGCAAATTGGCACCGCACAAGATGGTGTGAACACGTTATCACTCGCACAACAAATTACGGATACATCAGTTGCTAAACCACTCAATGTGAGTCATGGCGAAATAAAATTTGAGCAAGTTGATTTTGCCTACGGTATGCAAAAATCAGTATTGCAGGGGCTTAATTTGACGATTAAAGCGGGTGAAAAAGTGGGTTTGGTAGGGCGTTCAGGTGCGGGGAAATCAACGATAGTTAATTTATTACTACGTTTTTATGACGTTGAAAAAGGACGCGTGCTTATTGACGGGCAAGATATTAAGCATGTCACACAAAACAGCTTGCGTAGCCAAATTGGCATGGTGACACAAGACACGTCATTGCTGCATCGTAGCGTGCGCGACAATATTTTATACGGCCGCCCTAACGCCACTGAAGACGAAATGATTCACGCTGCCAAACGTGCCCAAGCGCACGCGTTTATCATGACGTTGCAAGATGTCAAAGGGCGCACAGGTTACGAGGCGCACGTAGGCGAACGTGGCGTTAAACTTTCCGGCGGTCAGCGCCAGCGCATTGCCATCGCGCGGGTGATGTTGAAAGACGCACCGATATTATTGCTGGACGAAGCGACAAGTGCGCTGGATTCTGAGGTAGAGCAAGCGATTCAGGCGAGCCTATACACGTTGATGCAAGGTAAAACTGTAGTGGCGATTGCGCATAGGCTATCAACCATTGCCGCCATGGATAGGCTAATAGTGTTAGATAACGGCAAGATTGTTGAAGAAGGCGACCACCAAGCCTTAATCAAGCAAGGCGGCTTATATGCCACGCTTTGGGCGCATCAGAGCGGTGGTTTTTTAGGCGAGTAGGAGTTTTAACCTAAGCTAGAAATTACGCTTTTTCATGCTCAGTCAGTTCTTTTAGAAACTGCGCAATATCCCACTCACAGCCACCGCAGCCAGACAGTGTGCCGGTCCAACTCGAAATAGCGTCTATATCAAGCCCTTGTTTATACAGGCTTTGAATTTTGCCTCGCGTGGTGCCACTGCATTCGCACATGATTTCATCGTCTAAGTTGTCGCTTTTGGCAGTCATGATTTAATTGCTCAAGATTTTAGCAGCACAATCACCGCGCCGCTGCCACCGTCTTGTTTTCTAGCTTCCGCGTAGGCAATTACTTCATCTTTTTGCATCAGCCAACCGCGCAGTTTATGTTTCAGTATAGGCTCTCGATTAGGAGAGCCTAGGCCTTTGCCATGTACGATACGCACGCAACGGATGCCGCGTTTTTTGCAATCACTGATGAAGCTTGAAACGTATAGCCTTGCTTCGTCGCTCACCAAGCCATGTAAGTCAATTTTAGCTTGAATCACCCAATGTCCACGGCGTAATTTTCTTAGAATATCGGGTGAGTGGCCGTCACGCAGGTAAAGTAGTTCTTCACCTGTTTCAATTTCATGTGCTGGAATGTAGTGATCCGACAATGAATCAACAAGAGCTTGCTGTTCATCACGTATAAATTGCAATGGGATGGGTTTAGGTTTTAGTTTGAATGAAATTTCTGGTGGCGCGGTAAAAGGGGTAACATCTTTTACCGCGTCACGAAAAATAGTGACGTCATCAGCAGGTTGTGGGCTGACGTTAGTGGTAGCATTTTTGGCATTAATTTTTTGTTCTGCCAATGCTTGCTTTAAGCGTTTTTTGACGCTTAAAAGCTTATTTGTCGAGGTATCGTTCAGCATCTAAAGCCGCCATACAGCCTGTACCAGCGCTAGTCACTGCCTGGCGGTAGATGTGATCCTGTACGTCGCCGGCTGCAAAAACGCCAGGTACGCTAGTTGCAGTGGCGTTACCAGCACGCCCCATTTGCGTAACAATGTAGCCGTTTTCCATCTCAAGTTGACCTTCAAAAATGTCGGTATTGGGTTTGTGGCCAATGGCAATGAATACCCCCATTAACGGAATATCTTTGGTGGTGTTGTCATTGACGTTCTTGAGGCGCATGCCAGTCACGCCGCTGTCATCGCCTAATACTTCATCTAGCGTCTGGAATGTTTCTAGTACAATTTTGCCCTCAGCTACGCGCGCCATTAGTTTATCCACCAAAATCGCTTCAGCTTTAAATTTATCACGGCGATGCACCAAGGTCACTTTGCTCGCAATGTTCGCTAGGTATAGTGCTTCTTCTACTGCAGTATTGCCACCGCCGATAACGGCAACTTCTTGATTGCGGTAGAAAAATCCATCACATGTGGCGCAAGCTGAAACACCTTTACCGCTAAATTTTTCTTCACTCGGAATACCCAGGTATTTTGCGGATGCACCCGTTGCAATAATTAGCGCATCGCAAGTATATTCGCCACTATCACCCACTAACCGAATCGGTTTTTCGTTCAAATGTGTCGTGTGAATATGATCAAAAATCATTTCGGTGTTAAAGCGTTCAGCATGTTTTTGAAAGCGCGCCATGAGTTCCGGCCCTTGTACACCATCAGCATCTGCTGGCCAGTTGTCAACCTCGGTGGTCGTCATAAGCTGGCCACCTTGCGCGATACCAGTGATTAAAACTGGCTTAAGGTTAGCACGTGCTGCGTAAACTGCCGCCGAGTAACCTGCAGGGCCTGAGCCTAAAATAAGTAAGTGAATGTGACGTGTTGCCATGATTTATTACTTTCTTAACTTTTTAATGAGAGTTGTAACGTTGATGTCAGGTGGTTTGACATAGATCTTAAACAAACTACTTTTCTAATAAACTACGCAACATCCATGCAGTTTTCTCATGCACTTGTAAACGTTGTGTGAGTAAATCAGCCGTTGCTTCATCTGCGGCGGCGCTAGCACTAGGAAACACGCTGCGCGCAGTGCGGCATACTGCTTCATGTCCAGCAACCAATTCGGCAATCATGTCTTGGGCTTTGGGTACTGATTCTGACTCTTTAATAGAAGTTAACTTAGCAAAATCGCGATAAGTACCAGGTGCATACACATCTAATGCGCGGATGCGCTCGGCGATTAAATCTACTGCGAGTGCCAGTTCGTTGTACTGTACTTCAAACATCAAATGCAGTGTACTGAACATTGGCCCGGTTACGTTCCAATGAAAGTAATGCGTTTTCAAATACAGTGTGTAGGTATCCGCCAAAAGGTGCGATAAACCTTGCGCGATATGCTTTCTGTCTTGCTCTTTTATACCAATATCCATGATGGTTTCCTATCTCTTTATTGGGTTACTGTTAGATTGATATTCTAATCGCTACGTAGCGACTTTGATACTGCTATAATTAAATACAACTATAAATACGTAAGGTTTTCATCTTGTTTTTTAAGAAATCCACCCCTGCCAATGCGCGCCGCGAGGCTGAAGTCAGTAAGTCAAATGCGCTTGCCAATACCCTCATTAAAGAAGCATGGTGGCTAGGTTTAGTGCTGGTCGGTTTGTATATTACGGTGATTCTTTTTACCTATCACCCTGATGATTCTTCATGGTCACACATGGCGCCTGATGGCGCTGTTATCCATAATAGTGGTGGCAGTGTAGGGGCATGGTTGTCTGACTTAATGTTGTATATTTTTGGTTTTTCTGCATGGTGGTGGGCAGTGCTGGCGTTTTATGCCATGTGGTTTGTCTATTTAAAATTAGAAATAGTGAATCAGAGTGAAAAACCTTTTTTACTGTTTAATTTTATCGGGTTTGCATTGTTGCTGATTGCTTCCAGTGCTTTAGAGGCTGGTCATTTGGTTGACTTGCCGGCCTCCCTGCCGTTAGCGCCCGGCGGCATGCTTGGCGGCGCTGTGGATAATGGCTTACGTAGTTTATTTGGCTATACTGGCTCTAGTATGTTGTTGCTGTTGATGTTTGTGGTTGGGTTTAGTCTATTTACGGGCTGGTCTTGGATTGTGATTACTGAAAAGTTTGGTGCGCTGTTAATGACTAGTTATGCGTTTATTAAGCTGAAATTGCAAGATTGGCAAGATAGAAAAGCCGGAAAAGTGGTTGAGCTTGAGCGTAAAGTATTTGTACAGGCTGAGCGTAAACGATCAGAAAATCGTGAGCCGGTATTCATCGAGCCGCCTGTACTTGAAGTAGCGCAAAGTGAGCGCGTGCAAAAAGAGAAGCAAGTGCCGCTGTTTGAAACGATGCCAGATTCAATGCTACCGCCACTGCACTTGTTGGATGAGCCATCGGGGCTGGTTGAATTACCTTCTGCTGAAACGCTCGATTTTACCTCGCGCTTGATTGAACGCAAGTTAATGGATTTTGGTATTGAAGTTAAAGTGCTAACCGCGCAACCAGGCCCTGTGATTACCCGTTTTGAGTTAGAACCGGCGGCGGGTGTTAAAGGTAGCCAAGTCACTAATTTAATTAAAGATTTAGCGCGTGCATTGTCAGTAGTGAGTGTGCGTGTGGTTGAAACTATTCCAGGTAAAACCTGCATGGGTTTGGAGATTCCAAACGCAAAACGACAAATCGTACATTTGTCTGAAATCATGAGTAGCCAAGCTTATGCTGATATCAAGTCACCGCTAGCAATTTCGTTAGGTAAAGATATTGCGGGCAAGCCTGCTGTGGCGGATCTTGCAAAAATGCCGCATGTGTTGGTGGCGGGTACCACTGGCTCAGGTAAATCGGTGGCGATTAACGCGCTTATTTTAAGCTGGCTGTATAAAGCTGATGCCAGTCAGGTACGCATGATTTTGATTGACCCGAAAATGCTTGAGCTTTCTGTGTATGAAGGTATTCCGCATTTGTTGGCCCCGGTGGTGACCGATATGCGCCAAGCTGCAAATGCGCTCAATTGGTGCGTGGCTGAGATGGAGCGTCGTTACAAACTGATGTCTATGTTAGGTGTGCGTAATTTAGCGGGCTATAACCAAAAAATCAGAGACGCGGATAAAGTAGGTGAAAAAATCCCACATCCGTTCAGCTTAACCCCCGATGATCCTGAGCCGCTGATGGAAATGCCGCTGATTGTGGTAGTGATTGATGAGCTCGCCGATTTAATGATGGTAGTTGGCAAAAAAGTAGAAGAGCTGATTGCACGTTTAGCACAAAAAGCCCGTGCGTCCGGCATTCATTTAGTATTAGCCACACAACGCCCATCGGTAGATGTGATTACTGGGTTGATTAAAGCCAATGTCCCTACACGCATTTCTTTTCAGGTTTCCAGCAAAATTGACTCCCGCACTATTTTAGATCAAATGGGCGCTGAAGCGCTGTTAGGGCAGGGCGATATGCTGTATATGCCGCCTGGCACGGGCTATCCGGTGCGGATTCATGGTGCGTTTGTGTCAGACCAAGAAGTGCATAAAGTGGTGAATTACCTAAAAGCCCAGGGTGAACCTAATTACATAGAGGGCATCTTAACCAACGAAGCGGAAGAGGGTGGCGTTGACTTTGCCAGCGCGGGTGCTAGCGGAGGCGGTGGGTCAGAGGTTGATCCGCTTTATGATGAAGCCGTGGGCATTGTGCTAAAAACTCGCCGTGCCAGTATTTCTTCGGTACAGCGCCAGCTTAGGATTGGTTATAACCGCGCCGCACGCTTGATTGAGGATATGGAGCGCGCAGGTTTGGTGTCTGCAATGCAAACTAATGGTAATCGTGAAGTTTTAGCGCCGCATCACGAAGCCTGATAATTAGAGAATTTAATGATTAAGTCTAAAATAAAGTACTTATTGATACTGTTACCAATGCTATTAACGATGCAATCTGCAAATGCTGATGGCATGGCAAGTGTAAAGGTTTTTTACGAACAAACGCAGGCAATGCGCGCAACGTTTCATCAAGTAGTCACCGACAGGCAAGGACGTAAGGTGCAAGAGGTTGATGGTAAAATGCAGTTGAAGCGTCCAAACAAATTCAGGTGGGATTACAACCAACCATTTGAGCAACAAATTATTAGTGATGGAAAGCAAGTGTGGTTATACGACATAGATCTGGCGCAAGTGACGGTGCGGGCGCTAGGTAAAGCGTTGGGTTCTAGCCCGGCCGCATTGCTGGCGGGCGGCAACGACATTGATAAAAGCTTTAAGTTAGCAAATGCCCCTGCTAAAGGCGGCTTGGATTGGGTAAGTGCTAATCCAAAAGATAAAGAGTCAGGTTTTGAGAAAATACTACTGGGTTTTAAAGATAATAAATTACAAGAAATGTCCTTGATTGATAGCTTTGGGCACAACACAAAAATCGTGTTTAGTCAGCTTGAAGTGAACCCGGTGCTTGATGATAAATCTTTCTTATTCCTGCCACCTAAAGGCGTAGATATTGTGGGTGAGTAGCGAGTCATGCTAGTTAACTTGCGCCCGAATTAAATCACCTTTACCAAAAACACCTTATATTTTGAATAGTCTATTTGCCCCTAATACACCACAAGCCCCGCTAGCCGAACGGTTACGCCCAAAAACTGTAGATGAGGTGGTTGGGCAATCGCATTTACTCGGGGCTGGTAAACCACTGCGTTTAGCGTTTCAATCCGGTAAGTTACCATCTATGATTTTATGGGGACCACCTGGCGTGGGTAAAACTACTTTGGCGCGACTGATTGCCAACACGGCAGATGCCGATTTCATTCCAATTTCAGCAGTGTTATCCGGCATTAAAGATATCCGCGAGGCGGTAGAGCGCGCTGAGCTTACTTTACAGCAGCATGGCCGTAAAACTATTTTGTTTGTGGATGAAGTTCACAGATTCAATAAAGGTCAGCAAGATGCATTTTTGCCGTTTGTTGAAAGTGGCTTAATTACGTTTATTGGCGCTACGACTGAAAATCCTTCATTTGAAGTGAATAGTGCGTTGTTAAGTCGCTCACAAGTATTCGTTTTAAATGCGCTTAGTGAACCAGAGTTGTCGTTATTGCTAGAACGAGCAAGGTTGTTAGTGGCTGAAAACATCACTTTTTCGGATGAAGTGCGCGAGCAAATTTTGGCTTATGCCGATGGTGATGCAAGGCGATTACTTAACTTTGTTGAAGGCTTATTTAACGCTGCTATTGGCGCCGAAATTACCGAAATCGATGAAGCTTTTTTACAGACCACCATGGCGAGCAAGTTGCGCCGCTTTGATAAAGGTGGCGAGGCTTTTTATGACCAAATATCAGCGCTACATAAATCAGTGCGCGGCTCTAACCCTGACGCTGCTTTATACTGGTTTTTACGCATGATAGATGGTGGTGCAGACCCGCTATATTTAGGACGGCGCATCGTGCGCATGGCGGTTGAAGATATCGGTTTAGCAGACCCGCGCGCGCAAGGCATGGCGCTAGAGGCATGCCAGATTTTTGAGCGACTAGGTTCGCCTGAAGGTGAGTTGGCTTTATCTAACGCCGTGATTTATTTAGCCGTAGCACCTAAAAGCAACGCTGCTTACATGGCGTACAACCAAGCCAAAGCTTTTGTAGCGCAAGACAAATCGCGCCCGGTGCCGTTACACTTGCGCAATGCGCCTACCAAGCTCATGAAAGCGTTGGATTACGGCAAAGAATATCGTTACGCGCATAACGAACCAGAGGCTTATGCTGCGGGCGTAGATTATTTTCCTGATGATTTGCATGAGAAGAATGTAGCACCGCAATTTTATATGCCCACGCCACGCGGCTTAGAAGGTAAAATTACGGAAAAATTAGCGCATTTACGTGAGTTGGATAAGCGCGAGCTGACTAGAAAAAGCAAAAAATAAAACTTAGGAACACACATGTTAGACATTCAAGCATTAAGAAATGATTTAGATGGCGTAGTAGAGCAATTAGCGAAACGTGGTTTTGCATTTGATGCAGAAAAATTCACAGCTTTGGAAGCCGAACGCAAAACCGTGCAAACGCGCACGCAAGACTTGCAAGCCAAGCGTAACAATAGTTCCAAGCAGATTGGCTTTGCTAAATCTAAAGGTGAAGATGTCAGTGCAATTATGGCTGAAGTAGCTGGCTTAGGTGAGCAACTAAAAGCCGATGAAGCGCGTTTGGGCGAACTGCAAACTGAATTGCAAAACCTGTTGCTGAATGTACCTAACTTGCCGCATGAGAGCGTGCCGCAAGGACAATCTGAAGCAGATAACGTAGAAGTACGCAAAGTAGGCACACCCCGCAGTTTTGATTTTGAAATCAAAGACCATACCGATGTGGGTACGCCATTGGGTTTGGATTTTGAAACAGGGATCAAGCTTTCAGGTGCGCGTTTTACTTTAATGCGTGGGCAGATTGCAAAGTTGCATCGTGCGCTGGCACAGTTTATGTTAGATACACAAACAGAACAGCATGGTTATGAAGAGTGTTATACGCCGTATTTGGTAAACGCGGAAACGCTGACTGGTACGGGTCAGTTACCCAAGTTTGAAGAGGACTTGTTCTCTTTAAATCACAACGACAGCAAGCTGTATTTAATCCCCACGTCTGAAGTCACGCTTACCAATACGGTGCGCGATGAAATCGTGCCTTTGGAATCATTACCCATCAAGCTCACTGCGCATACGCCTTGTTTCCGTTCCGAGGCAGGTTCTCATGGGCGCGATACCAAAGGTATGATACGCCAGCACCAGTTTGATAAAGTCGAAATGGTGCAGATTGTACATCCTGAAAAAAGCTATGAAGCTTTAGAGCAAATGGTCGGGCACGCGGAAAACATTCTTAAAGCACTGGAATTACCTTATCGCGTCGTTTCACTCTGCACGGGTGATATGGGTTTTGGTGCGGCTAAAACTTATGACTTAGAAGTTTGGTTGCCAGCACAAAACACCTACCGTGAAATATCTTCAATTTCAAATTGCGAGGCGTTTCAAGCACGTCGCTTGCAGGCGCGTTTTCGCAATGAAAACGGCAAGCCTGAGTTAGTGCATACTTTGAACGGCTCTGGTTTAGCGGTAGGACGCACTTTGGTAGCTGTGCTGGAGAATTATCAAAATGCAGATGGCAGCGTGACGGTGCCAGCAGTATTAAAGCCTTATATGAATAATCTAGAGGTGATTAAAAATTAGTTACTTATACAGATTTTAGTTGCGATGTTCATTCGGTCGGCCAGCATGTGCGATACTTTAGGGCACCTCTAATAATTCAACTTTCGTCGTCATACTGCGTTACTCACAAAAAACTATTCCTTACATATCAAACATATGCGGCGTCATAATTTTCCATTCGCGCCTTGTCTGACTTGGAAATTTGAATTATTAGAGATGCCCTTTATTCAGTTCGTGCAACCCTGAAGTTGTTGTAATCAGGGGTATGGCTAGGCTGGTAGCGCTCTAATATACGTTGATAACTTCGCACCGACTCGACAAAAATGACTGGCGCGCCACCGCTGGCGTAACCGTATTTAAGCGTGGAGTAGTAATCAGGATTTTTCAGCAACACCAATGTTTTCTTTACATCGGCCCAGCTGTCTGGATTTAGTTTAAGGCGCTTAGCAAGCACGCGTGCGTCTTCAACATGGGCGTAGCCAATGTTATACGCAGCTAAAGCCATATAGGTTCTATCTGGTTCTGGAATACGTTCTGGTACGGTATCTCTCAGCTTGAGTAAGTATTTGGCACCTGCAGGTATGCTTTGTTTTGGGTCTAATCGGTCAGTCACCCCCATTAAGTCAGCAGTACTTTCTGTCAGCATCATCAAGCCGCGTACGTTTGTTGGCGATGTATTGTAAGTATCCCAATGTGATTCACGGTAGCTCATTGCCGCCAGTAATCGCCACTCTATGCCAGTGAGCTCTTGCGCTTGTTTAAATAAATGGATGTACTTAGGTAAAATTGTATTGCTACGTGCCAAGAACGTAGTAATGTCTAAGGTATTTAAGCGTTTTGAGCTACCGTAGTAGCGATCCATTAAATTACGCAACGTGCCATCTTTATGGCTTTTATCAATAAAAGCATTCACTTTTTTGACAAGCTGCGGATCTGTATTTTTAGACATTGCCCAGGCAATTTTGTCACTTGCGCCCACTGGCATGGCAACAGATAAGTTGGGGTGATAGTTTTGCATGATGGATACTAAATGACTATCGACAATCGTGAAATCCAATATGCCATCGGCAACTTCTTCTAATAACGTCTCTGAGTTGGTTTGATGTGCTTCTCGCCATTTTAGCGTTGGGATTTTTTGTTGTAAGGCTACCAATCGTTCTACGTAGCTAGTACCCGCCGGCACGACAATTTTTTTATCGGCAATGGCGGCAAGGTCTTTCGGTTTTATATTAAGTTCATTGTTAAAAACAAGTTGCTGTTGTGTTTCTTGATACGGTTTTGAAAATAAAACCAGTTGCTCACGAATATGCGTCACAGATAAATTTGCCGCCGCGATATGCGCTTGACCTTTAAGCAAGCTCGGGATGACATCGCTAATGCTATTGACTAATACAAACCTGATTTGGTAGCCAGGCGCATATTCTTTTACAAACAAAGTGGCTAAATCATACTCAAAGCCAGCGGGCTGACCTTCACCATTCAAATAATAGGTAGAAGGTCCATTGTGTGTGACGAAAACAATTTCTTTTTTGTTGGGGTCAATCAATGGTGGTTCATTATTGCTTCCAGTTGGCTTACAGGCCACTGTAAAAAAAACAAGTACTGAAATTAGCAATAAACGCATGGTGTATTGAGCGTGCACTAAAATTAACGCTCGCTTACCGTGCCGTTATCTGCAATAAGCACGACATCAGCCAGCCCGCAAAAAATGCCATGCTCAACTACACCAGGCGTATTGTTGATTAGTGCATTTAAGGTGCTGGCATCCAGGTTTTTATCAAATTGCATGTCTAGCACGTAGCTGCCATGTGAGGTAATCCAAAAGCCATCTTTAGCCGCGTTGGGGCGAAGCTCACCTATGCCACCAAGCTTTTCAAGGCTTTTTTTCGCCAGTTGCCAGGCGAATGGGATGACTTCAATTGGAATCAAAAAATTTTGACTAATATGATTCACTAGCTTGCTGGCATCGGCGACCACGATAAACTGCGCCGCTGCTGTGGCGAGTAGTTTTTCTTTGACTAAATCACTGCCACGACCTTTGAGTAAGGTTTTATCTGGCGTGATTTCATCGGCACCATCTACATATAAATCAATGCAGTTAATGTGTTCGAGTGCAACGATAGGTAATTGCAATGATTGTGCTTTTTTCGCGCTAATCGTGGAGCTGGCAACCGTGGTGAATTTCAAGCCTTCATCATGGGTTAAGCGAGCGAGTTCTTCAATAAAGTAATTGGCAGTGGAGCCTGTGCCTAAACCAACCAGCATGCCGTTTTTTACATATTTTGCAGCTTGTAGCGCGACTAATTGTTTGTCATTCATAACGCCCCCAGCAGGTTTTTACTTTCTTACGGGCACTTCTATTAATTCAATTTTTGTCGTTATGCTACGTTGCACATGAAAAATTATTCCTTATATATCAAATATATACTGCGTCATAATTTTTTATTCGCGCCTTGCCTAACTTAAAAACTTGAATAAATAGGGTTGCCCTTATGTTTTGCTATCTTAACGCTAATTCAGATCTTTTAGGCATAAAAAAAGGAGCTAGTTGCTCCCTTTTTTAATTTTTTTGCTAATTAAAAAACAGCAAAATTACTTCATCACACGGTTACGATATTCACCGGTGCGTGTATCAATTTCTATTTTGTCGCCTTGTGCACAGAATAATGGGACTGGCAACTCAAAGCCGGTAGCAATTTTAGCCGGCTTCATTACCTTGCCTGATGTGTCACCTTTAACAGCGGGTTCTGTGTAAGTAATTTCGCGCACTACAGTGGTTGGTAACTCTACTGAAATTGCTTTTTCATTGTAAAAACGCAAATCAGCTGGCATGCCGTCTTCCAAGTAGGGTAATGCATCTTCCATAAACTCAGCGTCAACATCATATTGGTTGTAATCTGCATCCATAAACACATAGGTTGGGTCTGCAAAGTAAGAGAAAGTCACTTCTTTTTTCTCAAGTACAACGACTTCAAATTTGTCGCCAGCACCGTAGATGCTCTCACTTGGTGTTTCTGTGAGTAGGTTTTTAAACTTCATCTTCACGACCGCTGTGCTGCGGCCTGATTTATTGTATTCTGCCTTAATTACGACTAATGGTTCGCTGCCTACCATAATCACGTTACCGGCGCGGAGTTCTTGTGCTGTTTTCATAGGTTGCCTTACAAATTAAAAGGGTGTATGCGTAAAACCGCGCATTATACCTTATTTTTTACGATATTTTTGATGATTTTCTCACTAAAAATCACTAACTTAGTTGCCAGGTCCGCTTGTGCTACGAGTGTGTTTGATTGTTGCAAGGTCAATGCTTTAAGCGGTGCTAGATTGTTTAAATAATGTTGCCAGATCTCTGTTGAAATATCGTTCCCTACCCAAGCTAAATGAACATCATAGGATGACTGTCTGCTGGTGTTGTCGAAGCTATCGTAAAACAATGCTAAGAATGCCTTTAGCTTAGTGATATGTGTTTCTTCTGATTGCAAATAAGGCTGCCAGATAAAAGGTTTGCCTGCCCAGATTGCACGTATCCAGCTATCTTCACCGCGTACAAAATTTACATCGCATATTGCCAGCAGTTTGTCGTAATCTGCTTGGCTTAAAAACGGTAACACATATAAATTGAGGTTTTGATGGCGGAGTACTTCGCCTGCAACTATTGAATCTTTGCCAAAAAAGCCAGCGATGATGGGCAATATGCTACTGGCAGGCACGTAACAGTCAATGGGTTGATTGGCGCTTGCCATTGCGTTAAGTAAGGCGTGAACAGGCGCATGCGGGTAACAGAATAGAGATATTTTCAGTCTGTCGCTATGTTCTAAATTTAGTTGGTTTAAGAATTGATGTTGTAATGGTTTTCTGCTTGCAAGCTGTTGATTGTTTGTAATAATGTCATGCTCACGCAGCAAGCCGCCAGTCGCTGGTGTAAAGCCTGGAAAGAAAAAGTGTCGCGTTAGATCGCCTTGTTTTGAGTTTCCTGCATGAAAACTGTCAACCCATGTTTCAGCTGATAAGTATTCTAAGTTTATCCAAACCGTATTAGGCCGCATTTTAGATAAATATGCGGCAGGCAACCCACAGCTAAACGCTTCTATGACCACATCGGCATCTCCACTAAAAACAGTGTCTGCATGCCAGTGGTCGATTGAAATGTTTTGTGTAACTTGCCTTGGCAGGCTTATATCTAAGGTAGGAATAAGTTGCTTGGCAACTATTAAGTCATCTATCCAAAGCCGTACCTGTAAGCCATGCTCAGCCTGTAGCTGCCGTGCCAGACGCCAGCACACACCAATGTCGCCAAAGTTGTCGACGATTTTGCAAAAAATATCCCAGCGTTTATTCATTGGCGCTCAATTCTTGTTTTGACAGTTGGCCAAGGTGCAATGCTGTAGCGACTAATGCACCATGTACCCCCATTTTTTTCAGCATCGCCAGATCTTCACTGCCTCTGACGCCTCCCGCTGCATAGATATTAAAACCATTGGCTTTGGCTACAATGGCGTTTAATAAGCCTGAATTTACGCCTTGGTTTGCGCCAACGTTATCAAGTGACATCACGATCACGTCTTGCGGCCAGTATTGTTGCTGCGTCAATAACTCCATGGGTCCTTGGTAGCCTTGCGGCATAAAGTCTAGTGATAGTACAAAGTCATTATCATGATTGAGCGATGTGAAATTGTTCAAATGTGCAAAATTCTCACTGCCTAACACAAGGCGAATATCAAGTTTTTTCCAGATATTAAGTTCGGTATTATTACTGATACCAGCGTCCACCCACAATTTTAAGTGTGGGAATTGCTGGGTGATGGACTCAATCACGTTATAATTTGTTGTATAGCTTTTTTCTAATTTTTGTATGGCATTGAGGTCGGCAATGTAGAGTTGCTCAAAAGGGAATAAGTCAAGCAAAGCTGCAACGATATCCAGCGGCTGGCTGGATGTTGTAAGCGACGATTGAATAGCCTGGTAATGTTGACGGTCACCTTTTTTTGCATGCACGACTATGCCATTTAATAAATCAATTACTGGGATTACTTGCATCATCGAACCGCTTAAAAAATTATTAGTATGTGAGTTTATCACTGGTGGCGGGCTTAGTACTGAGATAGATACAGCTCCGTTGTCTGAGTCTTTAGTAAAAGAGGGTACGCTGATGCGCGATGCCTTGCTACGAGATTTAAACGTGCTGAAGCAATATCAATTGATTACCCTGCATGACATGCGGTTGGCGCCATCTGAATACGCGCAAGAAAGTATGGCGGTAGCCGCAGGCGAATTCAAAAAAGTGTTTAGAAAAGCACTCAAACAAGCCGATTTGGTTTGGGTGATTGCGCCTGAAACCGACGGTGTCTTACTTGAGTTAACAGAGCACTGTTTGAAGGCTGAAGAAAAAGCAAATGATGCGTTTTTGTTAGGCTGCGGTTTTGATGCCACGCTGACAGGCACCAGTAAATCTTTATGTTTTGAAGCGATGCAGGCTGCGCATATATTTACCTTGCCGGTGTATGCGGGTGAAGATTTAATGCAACCAGACTATTACAATAGTTTGAACCAGTACGATAGCTTGAGTAAGAAAAATATAAGTCAAAATATAAGTAAGTGGGTAGCTAAGCCAGAAGATGGCGCAGGTTGTGAGGGTGTTCAGGTTTTTGATTCTCTGCACGACTTAAAGCTTTGGATAACAGAAGATGACCGTTACTTAAATTATTTAGCACAGCCTTATCAGGCGGGTGTCGCGGCTAGTTTCTCAATGTTGTGCCGTGATGGAAAATCTTGGTTGTTAAGCTGCAACCAACAACATATTACTTTGGATGGTAGCCAGTTTAAGTTAACGGGTATTACCGTGAATGGTATGTTGCCTTATTGGCAGCGTTTTGAAACTATTGCCAGAAAAATCGCTAAAATGTTGCCGGATGCCTTGGGTTATGTAGGTGTGGATGTGATTGTGGATGTTGAAAATAACGATAAAATTTATGTAGTGGAAATTAACCCGCGCTTAACAACGAGCTATATCGGTTTACATGAAGCGTTAAATTACAATCCAGCCAAACTCATACTGGATTGCGTGTTGAATGACAAATTTGAAATGCCGGTGTTAGCCAGAAAGCAGGTTGAGATTCAGCTATGAGTCAAAACACTCGTACACGAACAGTCATCGGTTGGGATATTGGCGGCGCTCATGTAAAAGCGGTGATGCTCAATGCTGCTGGACATGTGTTGGCTGCAAACCAGGTGTATTGCCCTTTATGGCGAGGCTTGCATGAGCTTGACCTTGCAATGGATATTATTTTGCGTGAATTTAATGCTGAAAACCATCAAGTAACGATGACGGGGGAACTTGCAGATATTTTCCCAAACCGGCATGCAGGCGTGGTGCAGATTGCACAGTTTGTAGCCCAAAAACTTTTCAATCAAAAACTAGCAGGTCAAACACCACCTTGCAATGTGAAGTTCTATGCGGGCAATCAAGGTTTTGTGGGCATTGAAGGTGTTGAATCAAACACTGCAGAGATTGCTTCGATGAATTGGCTGGCAAGTACGCAGTACATTGCACACAACGTGCAGCAGGGCTTATTTATTGACGTGGGTAGCACGACTACAGATATTGCATTGATGCGCGATGGTAAGGTGCTGGTACGTGGTTTTAATGACGCTACACGGATGCAATGTGATGAGTTGGTTTATACGGGCGTGGTGCGTACACCGCTGATGGCGCTGAAGCAAAAAATAGCTTTTGCTGGGCAACGGGTCAATGTTGCTGCAGAGCACTTTGCGACTACTGCTGACGTTTATACACTCACAGGAGATTTAGCTGCGGCAGAGAATATGGCAGAAACAGCCGATGGTGCAGATAAAAGTATTGAAGCCAGCGCTCGACGCATTGCTAGAATGATTGGGCATGATGCGCAGGATGCGCCATTATCAGTTTGGCGTAATCTGGCTTGTGCGTTCAAATCGTCGCAACTTAACCTCATCAAACAAGCCGTGCTTATGCAAATATCAAGGCTGGACGATAGTCAGAACTTGCAATTCATAGGTGCAGGAGCAGGTGAATTTCTGGTGCGTGAGCTTGCAAAACAACTGGGTTTTAAATATGTTTCTGTGAGTGATTTTATTCATGCAGAAAACCATGCAATAAAAACCCTGGCTCAGGTGTGCTTTCCTGCTTACGCTGTGGCCGGGTTAGGGTTGAATTCATGAGTTTGTTGCAACATCAGTTAACGTATCATACAGATAGTGCACGTTTATTCGAGCGCATCGCACATCAGACATGGGCTATGTTTTTGGATAGTGGTCAATTGATTGACCCTGCAACGGGCAAGCCCGGTAGCCAATATGGGCGCTATGATATTTTGGTGGCCAAGCCTTTCATTACTTTTTCCACCCAAGGTGCGTTGACTACAATCTGCGAGCATGGGCAATCGCATGTTTCAACGCAAGACCCATTTCAATTGGTCAACAATGCCTTAGCGCAGTATCAATCTAAGTCTTCTACTTCTAAGTCATGTGATTTACCTTTTACCGGCGGAGCGGTTGGTTATTTTGGCTATGATTTAGCGCGGCGATTAGAAAAGCTGGCAAGTAAAGCTAATGACACCATCGAAACGGATTCTGATGAAATTCCGCAGATGCAGGTTGGTGTTTACGATTGGGCGGTAGTGGTTGACCATCGTAACAAAACCGCACATTTGGTATCTCACGGCTTTGATAATAAAACACGCGAGCATTGGGCTGAACTGTGTGCACTGTTTGATGCGCCTGATAAAGCAATTCAAGCACCATCGAGTTTTGAAGTGACTTCTGCTGTGACTTCAAATATGGATAAGCTTACTTATGCAACAGCTTTTAACGCTATTCAGCGCTATATTCATGAAGGAGATTGTTACCAAGTAAATCTGGCGCAACGGTTTTTGGCCAAGGTGCGCGGTAATGCCTGGGTAGCGTATCAAAAGCTAAGGGAAATTAGCCCGGCGCCATTTATGGCCTATATGAATCTAGGTGCCATACAGGTCATTTCTGGCTCGCCAGAGCGGTTTCTACAAGTGATGGATGGGGTTGTGGAAACGCGGCCGATTAAAGGTACACGTCCGCGTTCAGAGGATCTTGTCCAAGATATTGCCTATGCAAATGAATTGCAATCCAGCATTAAAGACAAAGCCGAAAATCTAATGATTGTCGATTTATTGCGTAATGATATTGGCAAAAACTGCAAAATTGGCTCGGTGAAGGCCGATAAGTTGTTTCAACTGCAAAGTTTTGCCAATGTGCATCATTTAGTGAGTATCGTAACGGGTGAATTGCTAGACTCAAAAACCGCCATTGATTTGTTGCGCGGCTGCTTTCCGGGGGGCTCAATTACCGGTGCGCCTAAGTTGAGAGCGATGCAGATTATTGAAGAATTAGAACCACATCGGCGCGGTGTATATTGCGGCGCGATTGGCTACATAGGATTTGATGGCAATATGGACACTAACATCGCGATACGCACAGCGCTTTATGTCGCCAATGACGATGCGGGTGGAGAACTCAGTTTTTATGCGGGTGGTGGCATTGTTGCCGACTCTGACCTTGAAAAAGAGTATGCTGAGACTTTAGATAAAGCCTCAAGCCTGTTAAAAATGCTGAATTTTTTCTCTCATCCAGCAAGCTAATAGCAGTACGTAAAATATCAGTACGTAAAATATCAGTACAGCCCAAGGAAACCTTATGTGGATAGTGAAACTAGGCGGTAGCTTATTAGGTTCACCTGAACTGCCGCGCTGGCTAGAAACCTTAGTGAAGATTAGTGATGGCCAGGTGGTGATTGTGCCGGGCGGTGGCCTGTTTGCGGATGCCGTGCGTGATGCGCAGCAACGCACTAGTGTGAGTGATGCGACTGCACATGAGCTGGCGCTGTTGGCGATGGATCAATTCGGCTTATTGCTGGCGGGGATGAATAGCAAGCTCGTCACAGCAAGCAGTGAGCTTGAAATCGCTGAAAGAGGCTGGCAGCATCGCTGTATTGTATGGCTGCCAAGTAAAATGGTGTTAGCCGATGATAGCGTGCCTAAAAGCTGGCATGTGACCTCTGATAGCTTAAGCGCCTGGTTGGCCAATAAAATAGGGGCAAAGCAACTGGTGTTAGTTAAGTCAAAATCACTTGAGGGATATTCAAAGCCAGCAAATGTTTCTCTGCAAAACTTGCAAGCGGATGACTTGATTGATGATGCTTTTGCAGATTTTTTCACAGGTGATTATCAGACATGGGTAGTCAACAAACTGGATGATGGTTTATTTGAACAAGGCTTGAATTTGCCACTACTCGCGCAGAATTGCCTTGCGGTGACTAAATAATATTGTAGAGGGATGCACGTATGACATTTAATAAAGTATATGCAGAACAAGAGGTTGAATCTAAACTAAAAGCCGAATTACCGCACTGGGTGTTAGAGAATGGCTGGATTAGGCGCAAGTATAAAACCAGCGGTTGGAAAGCAACGCTCATGGTGGTGAATACCGTCGGGCATCTGGCCGAAGCCGCTTGGCATCATCCAGACTTAACCGTTTCGTATGCATTTGTTATCGTAAAGTTATGCACGCATGATGCAAAAGGCATTACCGATAAAGATTTTGAATTAGCCGCCAAGATTGAATCCGTCATCAGTTGGCAACCAGCTTTAGAAGGTGGCGCGTTAACCGGCACGCCAAACGTTGATGTGAGATTTAAGTATATTAAGTACGATGCAATTTAGGGTGATGGTCAGGTCTTGCCATCAGCCCTAGTAGGTTTTAGCTTAATTAACTATTTGACTAACAAATAGGAAAATATGAGCCAGATAGGGCGTTGTCATATACGCGCTTTGTTTTAAAGTTAAAAATCGTGTCTGACCTGAATGGCAATCGATAGAATGGCGCTCACATAGATTTCCATCATTCTATAAAAGCTGCCTATGTTAAAATTCAGTCAAATTCAATTTGGCTATCTACTATCCATCACCATGACAAACACAGAACATCCAACGCACACAGCCGACGGCCTCAAAAGCATCACAGGCCTGACAGATCAAGAATATGAAGCGCTCACCGCAGCCCTCGCCAACATGAGAGCACCAAAAGCGGAAGACTTTGGCGCCCATTCAAAAATGCTATCTGCCGTGCGTAATCAATTGCAACAACGCTTAAATAGCAATGTAAGTGATGATGAGAAAACAAAGCTCATGCATGATATTGCAGAACTTGATCGTAAAATGAATGCTATCCATCAATAACAGACAAGGCTAATTTTCAAGACTTCACCTTCGGAACCTTATCTTCAACATTAGGCGCTTAATCAAATCTGAATCATTGGAAAACAACATGAAAAAACTGCTCAGCACACTAATCCTTATGTTTATCAGCAATAGCGCAGTGGCCGGTTGGACAGAGTTCAGCGGTTCGAGCAATGATGGTAGCTTTAAGGTTTATTACAGCCAAGTAACTGTACGAAATCAAAATCATGTAATCAGAGTTTGGCGAGTTAAAGACTACATGAAACCTCAAGTAGTCAATGACGTGGCTTATCTTTCAGAAAGATCATTGCTTGAAGTCAATTGTAAAACCAAAATATTTAGAACCATGGCTTACTCGCATTACAAACAAAACATGGGGAGTGGGGAGTCTATGCTTAAAAACAGCAACCCTAATGAATGGGTAAATATCTCCCCTGATATTTCAAGTGAAGTCATGCGTAAATTTTATTGCGGTGTTTAATTCACCAATATTTAAGGTTAAAAATCGTGTCTGACCCCATTTTCCATTGCGGTGTTTAATTCACCAATATTTAAGGTTAAAAATCGTGTCTGACCCCATTTTCTTCCATAAATTTTATTGCGGTGTTTAATTCAACGATATTTAAGGTTAAAAATCGTGTCTGACCCCATTTTCTTCCATTTTCTTATTAGTTGGCTTGCTTGCATTGACGTCCATACGATTTGTCGATTTGGCAGGTCAAATAATCATTCAATTTTAAAATTCCAATCCGCTCTTCCTCCACTAACGGCGCGACGAGATATTTCCCGAGAAATAGAATCTCTCGAATGCCATCTGCGCGTCGGTCGATGTTGGTTGAAGTTATAGATTGAAAATCTCCGAAATAAGCATCCACAAGTACGCGACCATCGTTAGTCACATATAGATTTGACAAGTGATTAGGGTTGGTTTGTACTACTAAAGGCAGAAACTTCCCTGTTTGCCGATCAAAGAAAATCCAGCCAGGTTCAGCTGATGCAAAGGCAAAATATCGTGAATTTAACAGCACTCCGTGGTAAACGTTAGCTCCACCACCGATGCAGCCTAAACGTCGTTCGAAGAACCCTTTTGTTCGATCTTTTTCCATCATCCAAGTGTCGCCAGTTCCACTAGATTTTTGTACTGTCAGATTTAGTTTTAAGCAACCTTCACCTGACACGTTAACTTTCCATCCATCAGGCAATGTTAAGGAATCTATATTAACTTCAGGGCGTTTTTCCCAAAGGGATGAGTGAATGACGGCGGGATGCTCTATAACACCTTGCCTACTTCTTGGTACATCTTTGGATGGAAAATCTTCACCACCATATATTTCGAGTGACTTAGGAGAAGTTAACCAAAGAAGCCCCTTTAAGTCACCTTTCCAGATTGGTAGATCAGCAATATGAATAGTCTGGACTTTTGTCTCAGCAATTGCTGGATTACTCACTGTCAGTGCGATGGCCACTAGCAAATAGATATAAATTTTCATGACTTTCCTTTAGGGGCCTCTAATAATTTACTCTAGCAGAGAGCTTTGCACCACAAGAGTACTCCGACTTTCTATGCACTAAGCCAGCATATAGGTGAATTCACCATATTACCTTTTTAGAATCGAACTATAGGGTCATGACATTAAAAATGGGGGCACCATTGATTTCAGGTTACAAAGGTTTAACTTTAACTTTAAGTTTACCTATTATCATGGAAATTAAATTAACCATGATTAAAACCAGCAGTAGATTAAATAATGCGCTATGCAATAGGTAAAAAGGGCGGTTTTCCATAAAGTCAAAAAACACGATGATACCTGTCAGCGGTAGCGCCATTAAAATCAGGTAATAGCCACGATGGAGGATTCTATTGATCCACAAATGTTTTTGCATCTCTGGCGGGCGAACAAGTTTACTTTGATTTTTTGCGAGCCATTCAACAAGTATCAGTATGAATATAATGCTGCCTGGAAAGATATGCAGCACATAGTAGAGGGCGGCAAAAGGTGAGCCTGCTTCTGTTTTAATTGCATTCCCGCAAAACCACGTTATTAACAGCATAATAAATGCTGCTATATGAATCAGTATGAGGTATCTGTAGCGGGTTCTCATAGTAAAAATACGGTCAGGCTCGATTTTATTTCACCACTTCTTTTAACTGCTCCAAAATTGCCGGGTTATCTAGCGTAGAAATATCTGAAGTAATCTCTTCACCTTTAGCCAAAGTACGCAACAACCTACGCATAATCTTGCCTGAGCGTGTTTTAGGTAAGTTATCCCCAAAGCGGATTTCATCCGGCTTGGCAATCGGGCCAATCTCTTTGCCGACCCAGTCGCGCAGTTCTGCGACGATTTTTTTTGCTTCATCTCCCGTTGGGCGTGCGCCTTTAAGCACTACATAGGCGACTACAGATTCACCTTTTACATCGTGCGGTTTGCCAACTACGGCGGCTTCTGCCACTAGGTGGTTAGAAACTAATGCAGATTCGATTTCCATGGTGCCTAAACGGTGGCCAGAAACATTGAGTACATCATCAATACGACCCATAATGGTGAAGTTGCCAGTGACGGCATCGCGCACGGCGCCATCGCCTGCAAGGTAGATTTTTCCGCCTAAGTCAGTGGGGTAGTAGCTGGTTTTGTAGCGTTCAGGGTCGTTGTAAATGGTGCGTATCATGGCTGGCCATGGTTTTTTAATCACCAATAAACCGCCTGTGCCCCAAGGCACGTCTTTGCCTGTTTCATCGACTACGTCGATATCAATACCCGGAAAAGGCAGTGTGCATGAGCCTGGTACCAGAGCAGTTGCGCCTGGTAGCGGTGTAATGACATGGCCGCCGGTTTCAGTTTGCCAAAAAGTATCTGCAATGGGGCAACGGCTACCACCGACTTGTTCAAAGTACCACATCCATGCTTCAGGGTTAATCGGTTCGCCCACTGAACCTAATAAACGCAGGCTGGATAAATTGTAGTTTCTAGGGTGTACTTCAGGGTGCGTTTCAGAAGCTTTAATCAGTGAGCGGATTGCCGTTGGCGCAGTGTAGAAAATAGACACTTTGTGTTTTTCTATCATTTGCCAGAAGCGCCCTGCATCAGGGTAAGTAGGAATGCCTTCAAATACTACTTGGGTGGCGCCCATGGCGAGCGGGCCATATGCCACGTAGGTGTGGCCTGTAATCCAGCCCACGTCTGCGGTGCACCAAAATACATCATCTGCTTTTATATCAAATGTCCAGCGCATGGTGTTCATGGCATGGAGCAGGTAACCTGCGGAGCTGTGCTGTACGCCTTTTGGCTTACCTGTAGAGCCGCTAGTGTAAAGTAAGAATAGCGGGTGTTCCGCAGTCACCATGACAGGCTCACAGGTATCGGCTACCTCTGCAATTAGGTCATGCCACCAAATGTCGTTACTATTCCATGCGGTTTCTAGCCCTGTTTTTTTCAATACCACTACATTTTGAATGGCATCATAGCCAAACTCATTTTTTGCTTGGGCAATGCCTTCATCCACCGCTGCTTTGAGTGGCATGGTTTTGCCGCCACGGAACTGGCCATCTGACGTGATGACGGCTTTGGCACCTGCATCAATAATACGTTCACATAAGCTTTTAGCAGAAAAACCGCCAAACACTACTGAGTGAATTAAGCCAAGGCGTGCGCAGGCTTGCATTGCCACAACGGCTTCAACGCCCATAGGCAGGTAAATAACGACGCGGTCACCTAGTTTAAGGTTAAGTTTTTTTAAGCCATTCGCGAACTGGCAAACTTGATGGTAGAGTTCTTTGTAGGTGACATTTTTGCTACTGCCATCGTCAGCTTCAAAAATGATGGCGACTTTATTAGGGATTGTGTTTAAGTGTTTATCTAAACAGTTGGCAGAAACATTGAGTTCGCCATCTTCAAACCATTTGTAGAATGGGGCGTTTTCTTCGTTAAGAGTTTTGGTAAAAGGTTTGTGCCAAACCAACAATTCACGTGCTAATTTTGCCCAAAAGCCTGTGTAATCGGCAGCGGCTTCTGCGCAAAGTGCGTTGTACGCAGCCATACCAGAGACATTGGCTGATTTAACAAAATCACTACTTGGCTCAAAAACGCGGTTTTCATGAAGAACTGACTCGATTGACATGCTTAAAATCCCCTTAAACCCCCGTGGCACGTTTATAATTTGACACAAGGTTACCTAAATAAGCGCCTCTAAAAAAACGCTGATAGATAAATACTAAAAATAAGCTGTTACATATTTGTAACAATGTAATGTTACCTGAAAATTCTTATGCTCACACTCGATAATTTGTTATCTGAAAACCGCGCCCCTTCTAGTGATGAAGCTTACGTGCTTCATGCTATTGCTTGTAGCCCGTTCATGGCAAGATTGTTGCGAAAAGACGCGGCTTTATTACAGAGTTTATTGCAAACCCTGCATCAGCCGTATCAGCTTAGCGAGATGCAAAGCTTTTTATCACAGCAGAATATTGTCGATGAATTTAGCTTAAAGCGCGCATTACGGGTTTTGCGTAGCCACGTAATGGCGCGCGTAATTATTAGGGATTTAAATGGTCTGACAGATTTGCATGAGGTGATGCAAACTACATCGCAGTTGGCAGAGTGCGCCATTACTGTGGCTATTGATTACTTGAATACTTGGCTGGTTGAGGTGTATGGCAGGCCTGTAGATGCGCAAGGTCATCCGCAAGATTTAATCGTGATTGGCATGGGCAAATTAGGCGGCTGTGAGCTTAATGTTTCATCTGATATTGATTTGATTTTTGCCTATGAAGCAGAGGGCGAAACTAAGGGTGACAAACCAATTAGCAATCAAGATTTTTTTACACGCTTGGCTAAAAAGCTGATTGCTGCCATTGATGAAATTACTGAAGACGGTTTTGTGTTTCGTGTTGATATGCGTTTGCGCCCGTTTGGCTCTGAAGGCGCGTTGGTCAGTAACCTTGATGCGCTTGAAGATTATTATCAAAACAACGGGCGTGAGTGGGAGCGCTACGCTTGGATTAAAGGGCGAGAGGTCACAGGTGGCAATGCGGTGGCAAAATTACTCAAACCGTTTGTGTTTCGTAAATACTTGGATTTTGGTGCGTTTACCAGTATGCGCGATTTAAAAATTCAAATTCAGCGTGATGTGAACAGCAAAGGCATGCATGACAACATTAAGTTGGGACGCGGAGGAATTCGTGAGATTGAATTTATTGCACAGGTGTTTCAGCTGATTCGAGGCGGGCAGGACGTTAGCTTGCAAATCAAGCCAACGCTTTCTGTTTTGGCTTTGTTAAAAAACAAAGGCTTGTTACCTGAAAAAACCGTCGCTGAGCTGAGTGAGGCTTATGTGTTTTTACGCAATTTAGAGCATCGCCTCATGTATGTTGATGATGCGCAAACGCAAGAGTTACCAAGGACAGAAGAAGCAAAATTACGTATTGCTAAAGCGATGAATTTTGCCAGTTGGCCAGAATTTATAGCCAAGTTAGACGCTTATCGAGCGCAAGTACAGCGGCATTTTGATGCGACTTTTGATGAGGCCGATGCAGGTGAGGATGCGTTAGCATCAGAAAAGGCTATTTGGGACGGTGCGCTCGCTGAAGTTGATGCCATCAGCGGTTTGCAGGTACTCGGCTTTGCTGATGCGCATGAAACCTTGCGCCGTTTGGATACGTTGCACCAAAGTAGTCGTTATTTGCAATTGCCTGAGTTGAGTCGTCATCGCTTTGATGCGGTGATGCCACATGTGATTTCGCAATCCGCCAAAATGCCAAATGCTGATACTACATTGACACGGGTGACGGATTTACTAGAAAACATCTGTCGTCGCGCAAGCTATTTAGCGTTGCTGGCAGAGCATCCGCAGGCGATGCAGTTGTTGGTTAAGTTGTGCAGTAGCAGTCCATGGCTGGCAAATTATTTAGCGCAGCATCCTATTTTATTAGATGAACTTTTAGATACACGCACTTTGTATGCGGCGCCGGATTTTGTCGCCATGCGATTGGAGTTGATTGAGCGACTATCCGAAGTTGCGGGAGATGTTGAACGGCAGATGGATGTGATGCGTCACTTTAAACATGCCAATATCTTTCGTTTTGCTGCACAGGATATCAATGGCGAATTGTTGCTGGAAACTATCTCAGACTATTTAAGTGATCTTGCTGATTTAATACTCAGCGTGGCGCTAGAATTTATCTGGCCAAACGTACGTGGCAAACACCTTGATAAGCCTAAGTTTGCGGTGATAGGCTACGGAAAATTAGGTGGAAAAGAACTAGGCTATGCCTCTGATTTAGATATTATTTTTCTACATGATGATGACGCCCCCGAGGCCGGCGAAGTGTATGCGCGCTTTGCGCAGCGCATCAATAACTGGTTTAACAGTTTAACCTCAGCCGGTTTGCTGTATGAAACTGACTTGCAATTACGCCCCGATGGTAACAGCGGTTTGTTGGTCAGTAGCGTTGCCGCTTTTAGAGAGTACCAACTCAATAAAGCTTGGGTGTGGGAACACCAAGCCATTACGCGTGCAAGGTTTGTAGCGGGTGATAGCCGTATAGGTAAAGCGTTTGACGAGATTCGTGTGGAGGTAATGACGCAACCGCGCGATGCCCAAAAGCTAAAAGCCGAGGTGCTTTCCATGCGCGAAAAAATGCGCGAGGCGCAACACTCAAAAGGCACGCTGTTTGACATTAAGCATGGTGTCGGCGGCATTATTGATGTTGAGTTTTTAGTACAGTATTTAGTATTGTTACATGCAAAAAACAACCCGTCATTAACCAGTAACATTGGCAATATTGGCTTATTGAAACTGCTTGGATCCCTTGAAATTATTGATGCCAATTTGGCCACGCAAGTAAGCGTGGCTTATCGGGAGTATCGGCATCGGCAACACATACTTAAGTTGCAAGGAGCAACCCAATTGGGCGTTGAGCTTGCGCCTATTGCACACCATGTTGAGGGGGTGAAGTTGCTTTGGAACAGTGTTTTTGAAATTGGCTAGAATAATAGCTTAAAGAAGCGACTAAAAAAATTCAATGTCGCCTTCTTTTTTAACTTCATGTAGTTCGCCATCCATAATTAACTGTTCGTAAATTGCAATGCGGTTTCGACCATGATTTTTAGCAAAATAGAGTGCGGAATCTGCGCGGTCCATCAGTTGGCTTGACGTGTCAAAGTCAGAAATTCTAGTGCATCCAGCACTTACAGTGACTTTATCTACTTGTGGAAATGAAAACTGCGCCACCTTGAGCCTAAAACGTTCGAGAATCATTTTAATATCCTCCTCGTGGCTACACTCAAATACGCCCACAAATTCTTCTCCGCCAAAGCGAAATAGCGGGTCGGACTCTCGAAAACACTGTCGCATCAACTGAGCGAACATCAGTAGCACTTCATCACCAATTAGATGCCCAAATACGTCGTTAACTCTTTTGAAATGGTCAATATCAAAAATAGCTAAAAAGTAGGCTTGGTCAGGTTTATCTTCACGGCGCTTGGTTGAGCTACTGTTGTGTGCGAGCACTTTATTGATTCTGTATTCAAATGTTTTGCGATTCAATAAGCCGGTAAGTGTGTCACATTCATTGTCGTTAATCAGATTGGTGTAGTTCTGATAAATCTGCAATACCATGCTGATGGTAATCTCGCTGTGTATATCAGAGGGCGGGTATGCAATGCCGATAACGCTGGCAATTTGACCGTTAGCGTTCTTAAGCGGATAAAACATATGGTTTGCGTGGTTTGTATTTGTCAGGCGGCATATTTCGCCCGATTGAAAGCAGTTAATGATAGTTGGTTGCAGTGAGGTTGAAACCGAAGTTTCTGTTTTATTGTCATCAACTTTATCGTCATCAACGGTAAATGCGGATAGCCGCGGTTGTTTTTCGTCATTGAGGTAGTAAATAACAACTGGTTTTGCTTCCTCACCATGCAGGGATGCGATCAATTTTGTTAATGTTTTGATCAGTGTAATTTCAAGCATAGCCTCGTCGCGCTCATGCGTGAGTGCAATTAGGCTGCTTAAAAGTGCGTTAATACAGTAAGGTTGCAAGGGGTAGGCAATCTGTTGTCGGTTAAGTGACGTACGGGTGATGGTTTTTAAAAATGCTATTAGGCTATGCCATAGTTGTTACTGGTTATTCCCTAATGTATTGATTAGGCCTGATGATATTTGAAGTCCGTTTGCATTGAGCTTGTCGAAATGTTAATGGATGCAACGCCTTCGACAAGGTCAGGCCGAACGGAAGTTTATACTTCATCGTGCCGAAGCAATAATTTAGGCTGAATCATATATAAATTAACCGTATTTGGCTAATGGTTTTTGGTCGGAGCCGGCGATGCACTTAACCTGATATTTTTTACCTGCCCCAACGCAAGGCCGCCGTGTGCACCGGACTATCCCAATGCTGTTTGATCTCATCATCCAATAAGCATAGTGTAATAGAAGCTCCCGCCATATCCAGTGCGGTGGTGTAGTTGCCAACCAGTGAGCGCACAATTTTAATGCCGTGCTGATTGAATAGCTTAAGCGCGGTGTTGTAAATCAAGTAGAGCTCCATCAGCGGCGTGGCACCAAAGCCGTTAATCAGCAATAGCGCTTCGTGCGTATTGGTAGTCAAAATCGCTCTCATTTTAAGGTCGGTGATGATAGCCTCTACGCAGTCACGCACAATGGCATCGGCTTCACGCATGGTTTCACGTCTGCGACCAGGCTCACCGTGTATGCCCACGCCCATTTCAAGCTCGGTGTCACTAATATCAAAAGTAGGGCGGCCAGCAGCGGGTACTGTGCAGCTAGTGAGCGCTACGCCTATACTTGCGGTTTGGTTATTTACTTTGTCGCCTAATGCTTTACAAGCCTGTAAATCGGCACCTGTTTCTGCCAAGCTGCCTACACATTTTTCTACAATCACCGTGCCTGCAACGCCACGGCGGCCAGTGGTGTAAGTGCTATTGACTACAGCACAGTCGTCGCTGGTGAGTACGGTAGCACTTTTTATAGGTAATTCATTGGCAAATGGCAGCATCTCCGCCGCCATTTCAAAGTTCATCACGTCGCCTGCGTAATTTTTAACAATAAATAAAATGCCTTTGTCTGCATGCACGACTGTTGCTGCGGCTAACATTTGGTCGGGTGTGGGTGAGGTAAATACATAGCCCGGGCAGGCGGCGTCCAGCATGCCGTAACCAATGTAGCCGGCGTGTAGCGGCTCGTGGCCAGAGCCACCGCCAGAGATGATGGCTACTTTGTTTGTGGCTATTTGTTTGCGCGTTAAAAAATTCGGGTTTAAATTGAGGCTGACTAAATCACTGTGCGCAGAAGCGAAGCCGCTGAGGCTTTCAATTAATACATCGTCAATTTCGTTGATAAATTTTTTCATGAAATCACCTTTTAATTTTTACTATGTAGTCGCTGTTGGCAAACAGCCGTAATCATTAACTGGCAGCTTTTTGCGCCTGGGTCTATATGTCCAATCGCACGTTCACCCAAGCCGGCAGCGCGCCCCTTGGTTGCGATTAAATCTTTTGTCGCCAGCATGCCTTGTTCTGCGGTGTCTATCAGAGCAGTGCAAATTTCTTTTACATTAGCATTAGCTGCTGCAAGTGCCTTGAATTGGTTGGCAACTGGGATCAACACATCCAGCATGGTTTTTTCACCAATATCTGCTTTGCCACGCTGGCGGATAAGGTCAACGCCAGCGGCAAAAGCAGCGGCATAAGTTGGCACCGATTCATCACCGCTATCTTTAAGCGCTTTAGCCATGCCCATAAAAAAGCTGGCGAGTAATGGCCCAGATGCGCCGCCGATGGTGCTAAGTAACTTTAAACCGATTTTATTGAGTGCTGCGTCAGGGCTGAGTGATTCCAACTCAGCCTGCATGTCAACAATTGCGCCAGCGCCACGCTTCATGTTGATGTAGTGGTCACCATCGCCAATGGCGCGATCTAATGACTCCAGTGTCGATTCATTGTTTAAAATGGTGTCGCGTATAGCCGTAGCCACAGATAAAATAAAAGATGTTTTCATTTCATGAATAACACTATGTTGTGAATTGATTAAAGTTGTTAAACTCTATACATGTTATGCCGCCTTTACAACTCATGAGCTTACGTTTCCGCTTAAATTTACTGATTACTTTGCTATCACTGGCTTTTATTCTGGTGGTCGGCACTATTTTGGTGAACGATACCCGCGTTTCAATTCGCGAGCGGGTTGAGGCCGCAAGCCGCGTAACGGTGCAATTATTAGATACCGTAATTGTGAGTTCTGCCATAAATCCTGAAATGGGACCGACGCATGTTGTGTTGCAGCGCTTTTTAACCTCATTAGGTTATGTGCGTAGTAGCCACATTGCGCTTTACGACTACTTAGGGCATGAGCTTTACCATTCGCCAGATTCAACGTTTAAAGATGATGTGTATCCGCCGGACTGGTTCGTTAAGCTTGTGCAACCTAAGGTGGAAATCGTGGAGCGCAAGATTCGCTATGGCACCTTGGTGGTATCATCAAGCGCTGCCGGTTCTATTCGTGAAGCGTGGTCTGGTTTTAGTCAACTCATGTGGGTTGGCTTGGCATTTTTTTTGCTACTGAACACGATGGTGTATTTGCTGTTAAGCCACTCACTTAGACCAGTGAACCAAATTTTAGCCGCGATTAACCGCATTGAACAAGGCGACTTAACTTCGCGCTTGCCAACGTTTGCTTTGCCAGAGTTTGAGCGCATTGGCCACAGTCTTAACCGTATGGCTGAGTCACTTACTGCAGAACGCCAGTTAGAAGAGAACCGCCAATTAACACATTTGATTCAAAAGCATATTGAGGAAGAGCGTGCAAGTCTGGCGCGCGAACTGCATGATGAACTCGGTCAATACGTCACGGCTATCAAAACTTTTGCTGTAGGCATCGCGAATAAAGCCAAAACTAATAGTACAAGCGCGGGGATGACGGAGGTTGCATCAAGTGCGCAAATCATCGTATCCGCAGCGAATCAAATATATGACGGCATGCATAACATTGTGCGTCAATTGCGCCCAGCTTCGCTAGATAACCTGGGCTTGGCTGAAACCTTAAAAGATTTGGTGAGCAGTCATCAAGTGCAGCACCCTGAAATTCAGATTCAATTGCATTTATCTGGAAATTTAGAGCGGATAGGTGAAACTGTTAGCATTAATTTGTATCGAATCGTACAAGAGTCGCTTAATAATGCCTTGAAATATGCAAAGGCAACCACGATTGCTGTTAGTCTAATTAAAACCCAGGACGGTGAGTTGCAGTTGGCAATTAAAGATAATGGCGTGGGCATGGATATAGAAACCGTTGACCAGGATAAGCACTTTGGTTTGCTAGGCATGCGTGAGCGAGTGCAGGCATTGTATGGAAATTTTAGTATTGAAGCTGCGCCAAATCAGGGTACAGTTATTTCTATCCACATTCCTAAGCGCGTCGCAAGTTAATCATATTTAATATCCCAACATCGGGAGAAAGTAAGCAACATGAGTCAAATTAACGTCATGCTGGTAGATGATCACGCGGTAGTGCGTATGGGTTTTAAAATGCTGCTTGAATCAGATGCTGATATCAAAGTGATTGCAGAAGCCGAAAACGGTGAACTGGCGATTCAACGCTATATGGAACACAAGCCGAATGTGGTGGTGATGGATATCACCATGCCAGGTATTGGCGGCTTGGAAGCTATTGAGCGTATTTTAGCAAAAGATAGTTCGGCTAAAATTTTAGTGTTATCTGCGCATGAAGACTCAGTGCACCCCAAACGTGTGCTAAATGCGGGCGCTATGGGCTATTTGACAAAACGCAGCGCGGCTGAAGAGCTGATTAAAGCAATACGCACTGTAGCAACCGGTAAAAAATATCTGGAGGCAAGTGTTGCGCAGCAAATGGCGATACAGCAGTTGAATGGTGACCAGAATCCTGTAGACGTTTTGTCACCACGTGAGTTCGAAGTGTTTATGGCGCTGGCTAAAGGTAAAACCACTAACGAAATAGCTGAGACTTTATTTTTAAGCCCGCGTACTGTGGGTACGCATCTTTATAATATCAAACAAAAACTCAACGCTAATAACTCTGCTGAAATTGCCTTGATCGCCATGCGTAGCGGCTTGTTAGATGCTTAACAAGCGCTTAGTTTGCGCATGAGCGCTTGGTTATTTAGTGCTAAAAAATGACCAAGCCACGATGCGGCTTTGCTTTTGACCTTGTGCCATGGCTATGGTTTTTACCTTCAACGCATGTGCTTTTTTAAGTGCGCTATAAACGCTGGGTAAGCTCGCGGCTTTAGAGATCAGCGTGGTAAACCAAGTGCATTGGTTTTTAAATTGTACGCTTTCTTCAATCATGCGGCTTACAAAGGCGACTTCACCGCCATCACAATAAAGTTCAGCCGATTGACCGCCGAAGTTGAGTTTAAGTGCTTTACTTTTGCCGGTATTGATTCCCAGATTCTGCCATTTACGCTGCGTGCCTGCTTGTGCCTCAGCCAGCGACGCATGAAACGGTGGATTGCACAGCGTGAGGTTAAAAAAGTCATCGGGCTGGATAATGCCCTTAAAAATATTGGTGGGTGAAGCTTGCAGGCGTAGCTCAATGGATGCAGTTAGTCCCGCATTTGCATGCAAAATCTGTTGTGCATTGGCGAGCGCAGTCGCATCTATATCAGCGCCTACAAAGCGCCAGCCGTATTCACGGTGGCCTATGAGTGGATAGATGGCATTGGCACCTACGCCTATGTCCAGCACACGGATAGTGTCGATGGGCGGAATTTTACCGTGGTTGGTTTCAGCTAATAAATCAGCCAGATAATGTACATAGTCTGCGCGACCAGGAATGGGCGGGCAAAGATATTGTGCGGGAACATCCCAATCTAAAATGTTGTAATGCTGAGTAAGCAGTGCCTTGTTCAGCGCCTTAACGGCTTGTGGGTTAGCAAAGTCTATGGAGGCGTCGTTGTAAGCGTTTAACTTTACAAAGTTTGCCAGTGCAGTGCTTGCTTGGATGAGAAGGTCAAAATCATAGCGGCCATTATGCTTGTTTCTAGGATGCAAATTTGGCTTTCTCAAACTTCCCAAAATGTAACATAATCGTCGGTAGAATCAGCAGGTTAAGGATAGTGGATGTGATTAAACCACCCACAATAATGGTGGCCATTGGGCCTTCAATTTCACGCCCGGGTTGGCCGCTGGCGGCGGCAAGCGGTAATAAGCCGAGCGCTGTCACTAACGCGGTCATTAAAATAGAGGGTAGGCGCTCAGAGGCGCCACGAATACAGGTTTCTAAACCCCAGGTGCAGTTTTCTTCATCAACCAGATGTTGGTAGTGTGACACCATCATAATAGAGTTGCGCAAGGTGATGCCAAATAAAGTGACAAAGCCGACCAGCGAGCCAATCGACATCCAGCCGCCGGTTGCCATGATGGCGAGTACGCCGCCAAATAAAGCAAATGGTAAGTTTGCAAACGTGAGCAATAAGTTACGTAAGCGGCCAAATGCGATATAAAGCATTAAGAACACAGTGACGCCCGCCAATAGCGAATGTAAAATCAACGCCTCTTTAGACTTCGCGTTAGCTTCTGCCGCGCCGGTAAATTCTAAATAAGAACCTTGCGATAATACGACATCTTTTTTTAACGTGTCTTTAAGCTCGTTGGTAAAAGATTCCATATCGCGACCATTGACGTTTGCGGTGACGGTTTGAATACGCTTCGCGCCCGCATGCAGTATTTTGGAGCGCCCATTTTCTTGCACAATATCAGCGACATCACGCAAGCGCAGCAACTTACCTTCAGGGTTAAATAATGCCAAACTGCCGGTTTCCTGCACATCATCACGGGCTTCTAAAGCCAATAATACGCTGACACCAATCACGCGGTTTCCCTCATACACTTGTGTAATCGGCGTACCTTCATGGGCGGCGCGAATGTTATCTAACACGTCGGTTGGCTGTAAGCCTAACTGAGCCATTTTTTCCGGGCGTAGCCGTATGATAAGCTGCGGTGTACCTGGCGGCGATTGCACCAATACGTCTGTCGCGCCTTTGATGCTTTTTACAACACTGGCAACGGCATTGGCATCGCGATCCAGCGCGTCTAAATCCTGACCGTAGATGTTAATGACAGTGGAGGCGGCGTAGCCGGAAATGGTTTCTTCTATACGTTCGGTTAAAAAAGTATTGATTGCAAAATTAACCCCAATAAAACCTGCTTCAGCGATACCATCACCATCGTCATCGACTTTTTCACCGGCTAATTCTTCACGAATTCTATTTAGAATCCGGCGTTGTTCTTCACCAGAAATTGCGCCGATTTCAATTTCAAACTCACTGTAATGTGTGCCAAAAGAGTCTGCACCATTGGGCGCACGTCCAACCCATTGCGTGACTGATTTCACCCCATCTATGCGACGAATAACTGCCGAAACTTTTTTGCCTATCCGTAACGACTCTTGCTCTGACGTACCTGGCACGGCGGTCATGTGCATGATGTAATGACCTTCATGCAATGCTGGAATAAACTGGCTTTTAAATAATGGCAGCGTGCCTAAGCCAATGGCGATAAAGATAAAGCTTATCGCAATAATGAATTTGTAATGTTTTTCAATCCGGTGTAGCGTTTTAACGTACCATTTTTTGATGATGCGTATCATAGGTGGGTCTTCTGATTCTAGTTTAGCGTTTCCCAACAGCAGATAACAAAGCGCCGGCGTTAGGGTAAGCGCAACCGCTAAAGACGCGATGATAGCGGCAATGTAAGCAAAACCCAGTGGCGCGAATAATTTACCTGCCACGCCGCCCAGCGTGAGTAGCGGCATAAATACTAGAGCGACAATAATGGTGGCATAGACCACTGAACTGCGCACCTCCATCGAAGCATCAAATACAACACGATGCGTGGCTAACGGCTGTGCCAGCATACGATTTTCACGCAGCCTTCTAAAAATATTTTCTGTATCAATAATGGCGTCATCAACCACTTCACCCAAGGCAATCGCCAAGCCACCCAGCACCATGATATTAAGCCCAATGTTGAAGTAGCTCATCACCACGATAGCGGTGAGTAATGAAAGCGGAATAGCGGTTGCTGAAATAAATGCGGTACGTACGTTAAATAAGAACATAAACAGAATGGCAATGACTAATACAGAGCCAATTAAAATGTCCGTACGCACGCCTTTAATGGCGACTTCAATGAAATTGGCGGGCCGGAACAAACCTTCATGCAACGTGACGCTTTCTGTCGTTAAGCTAGGTTTTAATTCTTGCAATGCACGCTCAATAGCAAGGGTCACGCCGTGGGTGTTGGCGCCTAATTGACCCTGTACAGAAAGGTAAACGCCTGTTTCTTCGTTAATCGCTGCGGCACTGATTGACGGTGCAGCACCTTCAGCCACTTGACCAATATCGCCTAAGCGGATGGTTTGTCCATTTTTATGTAGCAATGTGACCTGTGCTAATTTTTCAGGGGATGTGGCCTGGCCTTCGGTATTGATGACAATGCGCTGATTCTTGTTTTCAATATAGCCGTTACCGCGCACTCCCGTTGATTTTTTAACGGCTTCTTCAATTTGAAGCAGTGAGATGCCATAGCGTATCATTTTTTCAGGATCGACTTGCACTTGGAGTTGGCGTACTTTTCCGCCAAACACGTTCACATCTGCCACACCAGGAATCGCTAGTAAATGCGGCACAATCACCCAATCGACCAGTGTGCGGATTTCGGTCAAACTACGTGTTTTTGAAGTTAAGCCAAGCCCCAAAACTGTGCTGGCAGAAGAGGTTAGTGGGGTAATGTTGGGCGTGATGCCTTGCGGGAGTTTATTATTAAGTGTGGTGAGGCGTTCTGCAATCACTTGCCGATTACGGTAAATGTCGCTGCCCTCATCAAAGATAATCGTGACAATTGATAAGCCAGGAATAGATTGCGAGCGCATGCTTTCAATGCCAACTGTGCCTGCGATGCTGGTTTCAATCGCTTGCGTGACAATGCTTTCCACCAGCTCTGCTGAAAGCCCAGGTGACTCTGTTTGAATAATGATTTGTGTGGGAGAAAACTCCGGAAATACGTCTAAATTACTGCGGTTAAGGCTATACAAACCATAGAGCACTACAATCATGGCTAAGCCAATGATAACGCCACTAAAGCGAATTGAAAAACGGACTAAAGCCGACATCATGGCGATTTAATCCTCGTTCTCGTTGGTGATCTGGGATTTAAACTCTTCTGATAATAGTAATTGTGCGCCGCTGGTCACAACCTCGTCTTTCTCTTTTAAATTGCCTTGGTAAAACCAGCCAGCTTCAACTTCAATATCGGTCTTAATTGGTAATCGGCTAAATTCTTCATCGCCGGTTTTACGATAAACCCAAGGCTTTCCTGCGTACCAAATAATGGCATCGTTGGGTACAACAACGCCGGAAACACTTTTATTTGAAGTGGCATTGATGGCGTTAATTTGCATGCCGGCGCGTAACTCAGTTGAAATTGCACGGTAAAAATAAGTTTTGCCTTGAATCGTCGTGTTACTCATTGGCGCCCGTGAAATATAATAAGCGCGAATGGTATGTGATGGCGCTGCGGTTGGTGCAATCATAATGCTACTGCTTTCACGCGGTTCAGCGGCATCAAACGGCAGCGTTGTTTGTATTAACACCTCTTTGCCAGCAATTAAATTTTGCAGTAATCCACTAGTGTTTGCTTGTGTTGCCTGCTTTGCAAGCGATTCACCCCACTGTTGACGCATGCTGTCAGCAAGATTTCTTGCATTCGACTCGGCCGCAGCTATTTTGGCTTCATCCGCTTTAATGTTACTAGCCGCCACCGCCACTACCTTGTCAGATACGTTTTTGTCATCTAAATTAAGCGCATGTAAACGTGCATATTCATTTTTATTTTGCGCTAAAGAAGTACGTAAAATGTCAATTTCAGATTTAGCTGTCAAATAGCGCGTTCTAAGGTCAATTAAGCTGTCTATGCTAATCACGCTACCATAAGTACTAATGTTAGCCTGATGTGTACTTGCTTTTAGTGGGCTGGTGTAGATGCCACTTTGAGCTTGCGTGGCCGTATTCACGTTAATCACGGTGACGCCTTCTTTACTACTCACGAGATTGGGCGTTTCAATTTCTTCTTCATGTTGTTGGTTTAAGGTTTCAAATTCGTCTTTGCCATAAAAAACCAATAGCCAAAACAGCATGACAATTAAAAATGCCTGTATGCCGATGATAATAGCGATTTTACGATTCATTTTATTTTATCCTCATCACGCGCTTTGGCTCAATGATTAACATTTCAAACTCATTGATTCAAAGATAAAGCTTCAAGTTTTTCTTAAGGGCATCTCTATTAATTCAAGTTTCTAAGCCAGACAAGGCGCGAGTAAAAAATTGTGACGCAGCATATGTTGATATGTAAGGAATAATTTTTTATGAGCAACGCAGTATCGCAACGGAAATTGAATTAATAGAGGTGTCCTTTAGTGATCAAAGTGTTGATCGGTTGTTGCAGCATGTTCTCTAATTGATTGATGGCTGTTTTAAGCTGAAAATGCGCTAACACTATATTTTTTTCGGCAATCACGTCTTCTAATTTACTAAAAGTTAATTCTAGACGATCAATTTCGCCAGCCGCCAACCGTTGTGCCATCCGCTGGGTATTGTGTTGCTGGTGCGCGTAAAGTTTTTGTTGTTGCGCGAGTGCCTGTTCGGCTTGCATAAGCTTGGCATTTGCTGCGCTAGCCTCTGCAAGCACTTTGCTTTGTAAAGCTTCAAACTGGGCGGCTTCAACCTCGCGTAATTGTTTGGCTTCGGCAATGGCTAATTTATTTTTATTTAATAACGTCAATAAACTTGATAACCCAAGTGACCACACTTGATTGCCAAATTCATAGGCATAGCCAGGACTAATGGTAATGTCTGGATATTGCTTAGCGATTTCCAGCTTCAATTTAGCTTCAGCTGTGGCGTAGCGTTCAAGCGCGATGCGAATATCCAAGCGGTTTAACAGCGCAGAGCGGTTAATATCTTCAGGCTTAATTTGGGTCGAACTAAGCGAATTTTCTGTAGAAGTGTTATATGCATCTTGCAACAAAGGCATAGTTTCTACTTTGCTGAGCGGTAATCCTAAATGACTGGCTAATTTAGATAACAACACCAGCTTATTTTGCTGTGCGGCATTCAATTCAGCTGTGCTTATTTGCAGCTGAAGCTTTACCGTGCTTAACTCAATATTAGATGCAGCGCCTAAATCCACGCGTTTTTGATAAATGGCGACCACTTGCTGCCGAAACGATTGCTCTTGAGTTAACAGCTTGATTTGTTGCTGATTAAACTGAACTTCATATAAAGACTGCGCTACCAAGTTGCGTAACTGCCAAGCCGTTTGCGCGATTTCAAGCTTAGCAATTTGCGATAAGTGCTTTGCATTTTCAATACGAATATCTCGCTTGTTTGCCAAATCAATCGGCACATCAATACTTAAGCCGAAGGCAAACGGGCTAATGTCATCGTTGGCGTTATCGCTATGGGCAATATAGCTATTGATGCTGGGAGTGGGTTTTATTGCTGCAGCAAGCGTAGCGGTTTCAGCGACACGCCATTGTGCGCGGGCTACATCTAAACTTGGGTGGAAGAATAATGCGCAGTAAGTCAGCGCATTCACGTCCCATTGTTTAACCGGTAAATGCTCAGGTGAAAAACCATTGTTGATTAAAAATTGTTGAAATTGCGGACTTTCAGGGTTTTTGGCTTCAATTTTCAGCGCAATCGCTTTTGTATCCATCGGCTTTGCAATATATTGCTCAAAACCACATGCTACCAATAGCAACGGCAGGCAGATGAGTAATGTGCTTTTATAGGTTGCCTTTATATCCGAGTTAGGCTGAATGCTAAAATTGAGTTGAGCCCACATCGTAGATTTTTTATTTTTTAATTGAGCCATCTTTTAAATCAATAGCGCAATAATAAGCTTATTGAATAATCTCAGCATGCACGGCATTTAAAGCATCCTGCAAGGTTTCTTCGCTTAAATGGTTGATAGAGGTGGCCAGCAGGTCTGCGGCTTCAACCGCAGTAATAGGTAAGTTATGGCTAGTTAGCTCAGCCACCAAGCCAGCGGCAACCCCCGTCACTTTTAATAAAGTTTGGCGTTCACGCATAAGTAGCTCTAACTCAGTGCGTAGCATGCTGATTTCATTTTGATTAAGACTGTTTTGCATATTAGTGATCAACTTTAAATGTTGTGATAAAAATTTAATTTGGTAGCTATTTTCTCACAATCGTAGCTAGCTCTGCTAGCTATTCAATGCAGATTAAAACATTAAGAATAAAACTTGTTGAAATAAAATTAACGTTTTTTTATTTTATGTCTTTTCTGATTTCCAAAAGTTGAGATACAATAGCGAATTATCTGAACGACTAAGTATTTACGAGTCGTACACTACCTGCGAGAGTGGCGGAATTGGTAGACGCACTGGATTTAGGTTCCAGCGCCTTCGGGTGTAAGAGTTCGAGTCTCTTCTTTCGCACCATCATTACTTAAAATTGTTATCTTGCGTTGCCGCATAACACCGCGCATCTGCTCGTTATATACAATTACAGAAAAATTAGGAAATACGGCATGGCTCTAAATGTTGAAACCCTCAGTAAACTCGAACGTAGAATCACAATTAGTGTTCCACTTGAACCGCTAGAAGCGCAAATCAAACAACGGTTAAACCAAGTCGCTCGTACCGCAAAATTTTCGGGTTTCCGCCCTGGAAAAGCCCCGCTAGGTCTAGTTAATCAGCATTACGGCAACCAAGTGCGCGATGAGGTGTACTCTGCTGCTGTAGAGAAAAGCTTTGGCGATGCCGTGGATGAAAATAAATTACGCGTTGCAGGCTTTCCTAACATTGAGCACAAGCCATTTGATGCCGCATCCGAAGTTTTAGAGTACACCGCTACGTTTGAGGTGTTTCCTGAAGTTTCTTTGGGTGATTTATCTAAAGTGAAAATCGAACGCCCAGTGATTGAGTTAACTGATGCTGACGTAAAGAAAACATTAGACGTTTTAGTTAAGCAACGAGTGAGCTTTGAGCCAGTTAAACGCGCAGCTAAAAAAGGTGACCGCGTTAACGTTACCCTGAAAGCGTCGATTGATGGACAAGAGGTAGAATCAACCGGAGACAATGGTATTGATTTGGTATTGGGTGAAGCTGGGCGAGTAGAGTCGTTTGATGAGCAGTTGGTGGGCGGCAAGGCCGGTACAACCAAGCGCTTTGATATTACCTACCCTGCAGATCACAGCCCAGAGCAACTTGCTGGAAAAACAGTAGGTTACGAAGTTACTTATGTCAGTGTTTCGCAACCTAAATTCCCTGAAATCGATGCAGACTTCGCTAAAAGCTTAGGTGTTGAAGATGGTGATATTGAAAAAATGAAAGCTGAAATAAGCGAGAGTTTAGATCAAGAGGTAGCTAAGCGCGTGAGCGCAAAACTAAAAGAACAAGTGTTTCAAGCTTTGGTAGATAACGCGGAATTTGAAATTCCTCGCATCATATTAGAGTCTGAAGTTAATCGCATGATGCAAACAACAGAGCAAAACCTGAAGCAACGCGGTGCGGATTTAGGCAATATTACACTTGAGCCGTCAATGTTTGAAGATCAAGCTAAACGCAGTGCTAAATTGCGTTTGGTTTTAGGTGAGTTGATTAACACCAATAGTCTGCATGCAAGTGCCGACCAAGTGCGTGCAATGGTTGATGTGTTCTCACAAAGCTTCGAGCGCCCGGCAGATGTCGTTACTTGGTATTATGCTGATCCTAAGCGTTTAGATGAACCCTCGGCATTGGCGACAGAAGAGAACGCAGTTGCCTGGGTGTTGTCAAAGGCTAAAGTAAGTGATAAAAAAGTTAAATTTGACGACTTAATGGGAAATGCTTAAATGAACAATATGTTGCAGTCACAAGCGCAGGATGACTTAACACCAAAAGGTTTGGGTTATATCCCAATGGTGATTGAGCAAAGTGGCCGCGGCGAGCGTTCTTTTGATATTTATTCTCGTCTTTTAAAAGAACGCGTTATATTTCTAGTGGGTCCTGTCAATGATATGACAGCCAATTTGGTCGTGGCTCAGCTTTTGTTCTTAGAAGCTGATAATCCAGATAAAGATATTTCTTTGTATATCAATTCACCGGGCGGCTCTGTTACAGCTGGCATGTCCATTTATGACACTATGCAGTTTATTAAGCCGGATGTCAGCACCTTGTGCATTGGTCAAGCTGCTAGTATGGGTGCGTTTCTTTTAGCGGCAGGTGCAAAAGATAAGCGATTTAGCTTACCAAACTCACGTGTGATGATTCATCAGCCTTCAGGCGGATTTCAGGGGCAGTCGAGTGATATTGAAATTCATGCAAAAGAAATTTTGTATTTGCGTGCCAAGTTAAACGATATCCTGGCGCACCATACCGGTAAAACTGCTGAAGAAATAGACCGTGATACCGAGCGCGACAACTTCATGAGCGCTGAACAATCAGTGGCTTATGGCATGATTGATAAAGTTATTGGTAACCGTAACGAAACAGCATAAATACAACATACCACCACCTTGGTATTGCGTTATTTAATCAGCACATCTAATTCAATAGGACATAATTGATGGCAACTAAAGCCGACGACGATAAATTACTTTATTGCTCATTCTGTGGTAAAAGCCAACATGAAGTTAAAAAACTGATTGCAGGACCGTCTGTATTCATTTGTAATGAGTGTGTTGATTTATGTAACGATATTATCAAAGAAGAAGTCCAGAACACGGACGGTTTGAAATCGACAGAAACTAGCCTGCCTACACCCCAAGAAATTTGTAAAATTTTAGATCAGTATGTGATTGGTCAAACGCAAGCCAAGAAAAACCTGGCTGTGGCAGTTTACAACCATTACAAACGTTTAGGTCACAATAACCTTTCTGACGGTGGACAAAAAGACGAAGTGGAAATCGCAAAAAGCAATATATTGCTGATTGGTCCAACGGGTTCAGGCAAAACGTTGCTAGCACAAACTTTGGCTAGATTACTTGACGTGCCTTTTGTCATGGCTGACGCTACAACGCTGACCGAAGCCGGTTACGTGGGTGAAGATGTTGAAAATATCATGCAGAAGCTATTGCAAAAGTGTGATTACGATGCTGAGAAAGCCAAACGCGGCATCGTTTACATTGATGAAGTCGATAAAATTTCTCGAAAATCAGAAAATGCGTCTATTACCCGGGATGTTTCAGGTGAGGGTGTACAACAGGCGCTGCTGAAACTTATTGAAGGTACCGTTGCTTCAATTCCTCCACAGGGCGGACGTAAGCATCCTAATCAAGAGTTTGTGCAACTTGATACCACTAACATTTTATTCATTTGTGGTGGTGCATTTGATGGTTTAGAAAAAGTAATTCGCTTACGCTCCGAAAAAGGCGGTATGGGTTTTGGCGCTGAAGTTAAAAGCAAAGCAGATGTGCGTGAAATAGGTGCTGTGTTGCGTGATGTTGAGCCTGAAGATCTCATTAAATTTGGACTTATCCCAGAATTTATTGGGCGCTTACCCGTAGTCGCTACACTGGAATCATTAGATGAAGCGGCACTAATGACGATTTTGACTGAACCTAAAAATGCCTTAACTAAGCAATATATCAAGTTGTTTAAGATGGAAGGCGTTGATTTAGAGTTTAGAGAGTCTGCTTTATTACTCATAGCTAAAAAAGCGTTAGAGCGTAAAACTGGTGCTCGTGGCTTGCGTTCCATTATGGAGCATGCTTTGCTGGAAATTATGTATGAGCTACCTTCGCTTGCTAATTTAAGTAAAGTTGTTATCGATGAGGGTGTTATCCGAGGTGATACAGCTCCCATCCTGATTTACTCAGACAAGCCTGCTGAGGAATCTGTAGCTTAGTTATTGCTTGCCCTATAATCTCAGCTTGTTGCGCCTAGCGCTTTAAGCTGAGATTGTCATGTCACATATCGCGTATCCTAGTCCCCGCTAAATTTCTTTCAAATATTCCGATTTAACGCGCTAAATTAGTGCTTAAATACTATCTGATACTTGAAGTGTAAAGAAAACACCCCATACCATATACATACAGGCATTTTATGCTTAATTTTTCAGCTTATTGAGGTCTCCCATGGCGCAATTACTCCCTTCGTACAGTCCAGATGGCGGTTTAATCCCGCTATTACCATTGCGTGATGTCGTCGTATATCCGCACTTAGTTATCCCTCTTTTTGTTGGGCGCTCAAAATCTGTGAAAGCGCTCGAGCTTGCATCAGAAGGCAGTAAGCAGATTCTACTAGTTGCGCAAAAATCCGCTAATAAGGATGATCCAGAAGCTAACGATTTGCACGACGTAGGAACCATTGCGACCGTATTGCAAATGCTCAAGCTTCCTGATGGTACCGTTAAGGTGCTAGTTGAGGGTGTGCAGCGTGCTAAAATTATCGACTTTACTGAGACTGAAGAGTGTTTTGCGGCACGTGCAGAGTTGATTGAAGAATCGGTGAGCGATGTAGAAATACAAGCTTTAATGCGCACGGTTTTTGCACAGTTTGACCAGTACGTTAAATTGAATAAAAAAATACCACCTGAGATATTAACTTCGCTTGCCAGTATCGATGAAGCGGGACGCTTGGCGGATACAATTGCCGCACACTTGACATTAAAGCTTGATGAAAAGCAAAAAATCCTTGAAATGTTTGATGTTGCCGTACGCCTAGAGCATCTGCTACACCTGATGGAAGGTGAAATTGACATTCTGCAAGTAGAAAAACGTATTCGTGGTCGTGTGAAACGTCAAATGGAAAAAACACAGCGTGAATATTACTTGAATGAACAAGTGAAAGCGATTCAAAAAGAGCTGGGTGAGCAAGATGAAACTGATGAAATGGATGAGCTTGATAAGCGCATTGAAGCAGCGCATCTGCCTAAAGATGCGCTTGCTAAAGTGTCCAGCGAATTAAAAAAATTGAAATTGATGTCGCCGATGTCTGCCGAGGCGTCCGTCGTGCGTAACTATATTGATACTTTAATCAATTTACCCTGGAGGAAAAAAACTAAAATCAGTAAAGATTTGATCAAGGCTGAAGCCGTGCTGGACGATGATCATTACGGTTTGGAGAAAGTTAAAGAGCGTATTGTTGAATATCTCGCGGTACAGCAACGTGTTGACAAAATTAAGGCGCCAATCTTATGCTTGGTAGGCCCGCCGGGCGTTGGTAAAACCTCGCTTGGGCAAAGTATAGCAAAGGCGGTTAATCGTAAGTTTGTGCGTATGGCCTTGGGTGGCGTACGTGATGAGTCAGAGATTCGAGGTCATAGGCGCACCTACATTGGCTCAATGCCAGGTAAGATATTGCAGAGCATGACTAAAGTTGGCGTTAAAAACCCACTATTTTTACTCGATGAAGTCGATAAGTTAGGACAGGACTTTAGAGGTGATCCTTCTTCAGCATTGCTGGAAGTCTTAGACCCTGAGCAAAACCATACCTTTGCTGACCACTATGTTGAGGTCGAATATGACTTATCCGATGTCATGTTTGTAGCAACGGCAAACTCAATGAATATCCCTGCGGCATTGTTGGACCGTATGGAGATTATTCATCTTTCTGGCTATACTGAAGATGAAAAAGTGAATATTGCCATGCGATATTTATTGCCTAAGCAATTAAAAACACATGGTTTAAAAGAGCAGGAAGTGAGTGTTTCAGAGGCTGCGGTGCGTGACATTGTACGCTACTACACACGCGAGGCTGGGGTACGTAAGCTTGAGCAGGAGGTATCTAAAGTCTGCAGAAAAGTAGTTAAAGAATTACTGACCACTAAAGCAAAAGAGGGCGCGAAAGCCCCTAAAAAAATCAGTATTACACCTAAAAATCTGGATAAGTACTTAGGTGTACAGCGTTATGATTACGGTGTGGCGGCTAAAGAAAACCAAGTTGGTCAGGTGACTGGTTTGGCATGGACTTCCGTGGGTGGAGAGTTACTGACGATTGAGGCTGTATTGTTGCCAGGTAAAGGTAAAACTACAACCACCGGAAAATTAGGTGATGTGATGAAAGAATCTACGCAGGCGGCAATGAGCGTCGTACGTAGCCGTGCTAAACGTCTAGGCATAGCTGATGATTTTTATGAGAAGAATGACATTCATATTCACTTTCCTGAGGGCGCTACGCCTAAAGATGGTCCAAGTGCGGGGATTGCTATTACCACGGCGCTGGTATCGATTCTGACAGGCATTCCAGTGCGTGCAGACGTGGCAATGACGGGCGAGATCACGCTACGGGGTGAGGTGTTGCCGATTGGTGGGCTAAAAGAAAAGTTGTTGGCAGCGCATAGAGGTGGTATTAAAACAGTGTTGATTCCGCAGCAGAATGTAAAGGACTTGACAGACGTTCCGGAAAACATCAAAAATCATTTGGATATACATCCAGTGCAATGGATAGATGATGTGCTAGCCTTAGCGCTGGCGGCTAAACCAGAGCCATTGTCTGAAATTGATGATATTAAAGAAGGTGTATCAAAAGACGTTCAACCTACTGATAAGTCTAAGGAAAGTGCCTCTGCTATTACGGAGACAATAAAACATTGAAAAATAAGTGCGCCATAAGGCGCATAAAAGCTTGACATAGCCTTTATAGGCTTGATATAAAGCTGATACGGGAATTTTATTCTCCAAACTTTACCGATATCTTTATTTAATAAAACCTTGAGAGGGGATTACACGTGAATAAATCAGAACTGATTGACGAGATTGCAAACGCTGCTGGTATTTCTAAAGCTGCTGCTGGTCGTGCATTAGATGCAACAACAGCTGCGATTACAACAGCAATTAAAAAAGGCGATTTAGTAACATTGATCGGCTTCGGAACATTTTATGTAGGTAAACGTGAGGCTCGTAACGGCCGTAACCCACGTACAGGTGAAACAATCAAGATTGCAGCAGCAAATTCTCCAAAATTTAGGGCTGGTAAAGCGCTTAAAGATGCTGTAAACTAGCATTTTAGTTGGTTATGCAGGGTGCTTAGCTCAGTTGGTAGAGCGTCGCCCTTACAAGGCGAATGTCAGCGGTTCGACCCCGTTAGCACCCACCAAAAACCAACAATTATGTTATATGTGACTAAGCCGTTTCTAATTTTATAAATTGAGAGTGCTAGTAATTTAGGCACTCTTTATTTTGTAAAAAGCTATTGAGAACTAATGGCTAAAGTTTGAAGCGCAAAATTTTAATATGTATTAGCTTTTAATAATACGTAGCTGTTTAAGGAGTGGTAGTTCAGTTGGTTAGAATGCCTGCCTGTCACGCAGGAGGTCGCGGGTTCGAGTCCCGTCCGCTCCGCCAAATAAAAAAAGCGAGTCTTAGGACTCGCTTTTTTTATTTGTCTTTTCAGTTAGTTACCTATAGGTGAAAATCAAGTAATTTTGTCTGATTAAGAACTTATTTTTATTATCTTATGTCATAGGCTTCAGTATTAATATATCAAGTAAACTTGTGATATATTAGTGCCAGTTTAAGTTTGTCATTTCTATTTTGAGTGGTTGTAGATTTTTTATTTTTTACTGGTTAGTGAATATTTAAGAAGAGAATTTTTTATGTTAGATAGTATCCGCGATGTAGCCAAAGGTTGGGTTGGTAAAACATTATTAGCTTTAATTACAATACCATTTGCTTTATTTGGAATTGACTCTTATTTAAGTCAATCAGGTAAAAATGTCGCGATTGCTAAGGTGAATGGCACTGATATTTCTATTCAAGCCTATTCTAATGCAATGCAAGAAGTACGTAATCGTATGCAATCAGAAGGTAAAGTTGATCAAGCGCAGCTTGATAGCCCAATCGTTAAATCATTGGTGTTGGATCGACTCATCAATGAGCAATTGCTCTCTGAGGAGATTAAGCACGCAAAATATGCAATTAGCGATGCGCAACTTGCTACCTATATTACGAGCATGCCTACTTTTCAAAAAGACGGAAAGTTTTCGCAAGACTTATATGATCAAGTATTACAGCAAAACAATATGACCCCCACTAGATTTGAAGCGGGAATGCGCTCAGATTTGTTGGCGCAACAAGCGCAAGATGGTATTGCCAAGCTTGGTTTTATTTCTAATGCACGCGCAGATAATACTTTAAACTTAGTTAATCAGAAACGACATGTCACAGTTGCTGAGATTAAAACTAAAGATTTTATTGATCAGGTGAAAATTGAGCCGGCGCAAGTTAAAGCCTATTACGAACAGCATAAAGATAAATTTGTGGCACCTGCACAAGTTAAAGTTGAGTTTTTATTACTGTCTGCAGCTAATTTAATTACTAAAGTAAACGTTGATGATGCTGAAGTAAAAGCTTTTTACGATGAGAATGCAGCGCAATTTCAAGGGAATGAGCAACGTAGCGCCAGTCATATTCTAATAGGTTTTGGCGTGAATGCGACTCCTGAGAATAAACAAGAGGCTAAAGCCAAAGCCGAAGCCTTACTTGCCGCAATTAAAAAGAATCCAAAGTCATTTGAAGAGTTGGCAGTTAAAAACTCTCAAGATCCAGGTTCTGCAGTTAAAGGTGGTGATTTAGGTAGTTTTGGTCGCGGTGCAATGGTTAAACCGTTCGAAGATGCCGCTTTTAGTATGAAAGTCAATGAGGTGAGTGATTTGGTGGAATCTGAGTTTGGATTCCACATTATCAAGCTCACGGGGATTACAGGCCAGAGTTCTGATTTTAATGCATTAAAGCCACAAATCAAAGGCGATTTAATGTTCAAGAAAGCGCAGGAAGAGTTTGCTAAGCAGGCTGAAGGCTTTAGTAACATTGTCTATGAGCAGTCAGGTAGTTTAGAGCCTGCAGCCAAGGCTTATGGCGGGCAAGTGCAGCAGTCAGATTGGTTGAGCCGTGAGTCAGGTGCTGAGTATTTTAAAAATAGTGACAAACTGATGGCTTTGGTTTTTTCTGAAGAATCATTAAAAGATCGCCGCAATACAGAAGCGGTGGAGATAGCGCCGAATAATTTAGTTTCTGCGCGCGTGATTGACTACAAGGCAGCCACACCAAGAAGTTTTGATGAGGTTAAAGCTGGGATTGAAAGTTTACTTAAGCTAGAGGCTGCATCTAAATTGGCGCTAACCAAGGGTGAAGCTGCATTAAAAGGGCTGCGTGCAGGTAATGCTGTTGATGGTGTTAACTGGATTCCTGAAGTGACGGTTGATCGTAAAAATGCGCAAGGCCTAACCCAATTGGCAATGACGCAAGTGTTTAAAACGGATGTTAGTCAATTACCGGCTTATTCAGGGCTGGCTGACGAAAAACAAGGCTACTTACTAGTTAAGGTTGTTAAGGTAGAGAATGCTGCAACTGACGATGCTGGAGTTGCTAAAGCAGCAAAATCAGAATTGGATGCTGCATTAAACAGTGAATACCTTGCGGCTTACAAACAATCCTTGCGTGAAAAAGCTAAGATTAAAGTTAATCAGCGTTTATTATTAGATAATGCTGCGAATTAAGTCCTGATAAAATATCTGGGATAAGTTTGTAGGGCAGTTCTATTAATAAAAAAAGTAGTAATAAAAAAGCCGATGTAAACATCGGCTTTTTTATGCGCGTAACACTTACGCTTATTTGTGAGTGCTAATCAATTTGACCTGCGGCAGTAATATTCATTCCGCCATCGACATAAGTAATTTCACCTGTAATACCGGAGGCTAGATCGCTACAAAGGAATGCCGCAGCGTTGCCGACTTCTTCGATTGTGACATTGCGGCGTAATGCGGCATGTTTCTCGTTAAAGCCTATCATTTTATCGAAGTCTGCAATACCTGAGGCTGCAAGCGTTTTAATGGGGCCTGCAGACACCGCATTAACACGGATGCCACGAGGGCCTAGGCTTTGCGCTAAATAGCGCACATTGGCCTCTAAACTCGCTTTGGCAACGCCCATGACATTGTAGTTAGGCATGGTACGTTCTGCACCTAGATAACTTAATGTAAGCAGGCTGCCTTTACGGCCTTCCATCATCGGGTATGCTGCTTTAGCCAACGCTGAAAAGCTGTATGAACTAATGTCATGTGCAATACGAAAGTATTCACGATTAACAGCGTCCAGATAATCGCCATCCAGCGCTACTTTTGGTACGAATGCAAGTGAGTGCACCAGTGAATCCAATCCATCCCAATGTTTAGCGAGGGCTGGAAAGAGGGCGTCAATTTGCGCGTCTTCAGCCACATCACACGGCAGTACGATTGTTGAGTCAAAATCGGCCGCTAAGCCAGCAACGCGTTTTTCATGTTTTTCGAGTTGATAGGTGAAAGCGAGTTCAGCACCTTCACGTTTCATGGCAGCAGCAATGCCGTAAGCGATTGAGCGGTTACTTAATAAGCCCGCGATGAGTACTTTTTTACCAGCTAAAAATCCCATATCTATATCCTATTGTCTTGAATTGAAGCAAGTTAACACTCGCTTGTTAGTCCGTACTTTACGATGCGTCTTATTTGCTTGACCCACTTCGTGGATCAAGTGCATCACGTAAGCCTTCACCGAGTAGATTATACCCCAACACCGTGATTAAAATAGCTAAGCCGGGGAACAACGATAGCCACCAGGCAAACTGAATGTACTCTTTGCCATCAGTAAGAATGTTGCCCCATGAGGCTTGCGGCGCCTGCACACCAAGACCCAAGAAGCTTAATCCAGACTCCATTAAAACTGCACCAGCGACACCAAGCACTGCGCTCACAATAATAGGGGTGAGGCTATTAGGGAGCAAATGGGTGAAAATTAAACGTGTGTCTTTTGCGCCCAAGGTGCGTGAGGCCGTGACAAACTCACGTTCGTTCAAACTTAAAAACTCTGCACGAACGAGACGCGTGACGCCCATCCAGGAGGTTAGCCCAATCACAATCATGATGTTGATAATTGAAGGCGTTAAAAACGCGATGACTGCTAATATCAAAAAGAAACTAGGGATGGATAGCATGACATCAACCAAACGCATAATCAAGGTATCGACCCAGCCCCGATAGAAGCCTGCGATTGCACCTAGGATAATGCCAATAGCGGTGGAAATGCCGACGGCCACTAAACCCACCAGTAAAGAAATCCGCCCGCCATGTAGCATGCGGCTCAGTACGTCACGTCCTAAGCCGTCAGTTCCCATCCAATGTTGCATTGAAGGTTCAAGCAATATAGCTTTTACGTTGATGTCGTTGGGGTCATATGGCGCAATGAATGGCGAGAGCATCGATAATAAAAACACCAGTATGATGATGATAAAACCTGCTAATGCAAGTGGATTGGATAAAGCTTTTATGAATACATTTTTATTCATATCAGCCCCTAGCCACGCCACGCCGCACGCGCGGGTCTGCCCATGCGTAGGCTACATCTGCAAGTAAGTTGCCTACCAGTGTGAGTGCGGAACCGATGGTGAGGATACCCATCACTACCGGAAAATCGCGCATCAAGACTGCATCATAAAATAATTTGCCCATGCCAGGGATGGCGAAAATGGTTTCTGCAATGACAGAGCCGCCGATTAAGCCTGGTATAGATAGGCCAATAATAGTGATGAGCGGCAGCAGTGCATTTCTTAAAGCGTGGGTGTAGACGACCTTGTGCTCGTTCAGGCCTTTGGCGCGGGCTGTGGTAATGTAATCTTGTTGCAGCACATCTAACATGCCGTTTTTAACAAATAGGGTGATGCCTGCCAAGCCTGTAATTGAGGGGATAATAACAGGTAGAAACAAATGACTTAATGAGTCTTTAAGTTTGCTCCAGGTGTCTAGTGATTCGTAATTCAGGCTGTGCAATCCAGAGATGGGGAACCAGTTATTGACCACGCCTAGCCAATACATTAACAGTAACGATAGCCAGAAACCTGGAATAGAAAAGCCGATAAAATTAAACAGGGTAATGGATCGATCTTGCCAGCCCAGATATTTACGCGCAGCGATGATGCCTAACGGGATGGCTAGTATCAGTGTAATGCCAAGTCCTAGCAGGTTAATCATTAAGGTGATGGGCAAGGCTTCTTGAATGAGGCCTTTAGTCACGTTGCCATCTTTATCTGTGGTTTGCCAAAACACTGGCTTTTGATGGCTGGCAAATGATTTGCCGAAGTCCAAAGTGACCATACGTTTAAGCCACAAGCTATATTGAACAATAACCGGTTTATCCAGGTTGTACATTTCACGTAACTTTTGGCGTGATTCTTCGCTGGCTTTTGGATTAAATGCGGCTTCATTGCTGGTGATGTCACCGGGCGCCAGGTGCATGATGAAAAACGAGATAAGACTAATGCCAATCAGCATTGGTATCATCCACAACACACGTTTAATCAGATATTTGAGCATGGCTAATGGGCGCTTATTTCGTTTCGGCGTAACGGTGTAGGGATATACCATTCGTGCGAGTTATGACCGATGCCAGCGGGAGGCGCGGGGTTGTCGATACCTTTCACACGTTTATTGATAGCGGTTAAACCATAGCCTGCGGACAAGTACACAATTGGGCTATCTTCTAATAATACACGTGCAAATTCATGATAGATTTTCATGCGCTTATCCGGGTTAAGCTCTAAACGCCCTTGTTCTAAAAGTTTATCCACAGTAGGGTTGTTGTAGCCGATAAAATTAAATTGCCCAGGAGCCTGCTGGCTGGAATGCCAAATGTTGAATTGGTCAGGGTCTAAGCCTAAGCCCCAGCCGAGCACCACGACATCAAAGTCGCCTGTTTTAATAAAGCGGCTAATAAAGCTTGCCCATTCAATGGCGCGAATTTTTACATCTATGCCTACGTCTTTAAGCCTGCGTTGAATCAGCACCGCTGATTTTTCACGCTCTTTATTTTGATTGGTGACGATTTCAAAAGCAAATGGTTTGCCATCACGTTCCACAATGCCATCGCCATCAGTATCTACAAACCCAGCCTGCTTTAGCAAAGCTTTGGCTTTTGCCGGGTCATAAGGGTAGGGAGTAAGCGCCGGATTGCTCCAGCGTGTGCCGGGCTTGTAAGGTGAGGCAATGTTAATGCCTAAGCCTAGATAAACGCCGTCAATAATCTCTTGTTTATCAATGGCATAGTTGATGGCATGGCGCACGCGCACATCATCAAATGGCTTGTGTTTCAGGTTGAAACCCATATAGGTGTAGCTGTTACCTAGCTCTTTATAAAGTGCGAGTTTTTGCTGTAACTCAGGGCGTGCAGGAATGATGCGCGAGTACTTGATGGGGTCTAAACCCATCAAGTCAATATTGTCTGCCATCAGCTCTAAAAATTGCGCAGAGTTATCAGGAATAATGCGCGTGATCAGTTTATCTATTTTAGCTTGCCCCAATACGGAGTTGGCATTTCTTGATAATTTTAAATTTTCGCCATGCGCCCAGTTATCAAGCTTGTAATAATGGCTACCTACCGGCTTGCGTACAAAAGCACTCGTATGTAAATCTTGTCCAAGGAGTAAATGTTTAGGCAGGATTTGCAAACCTGCCCAGCTATCCAGTGCTGGGGCGTAGGCTTGGTCGTAAGTTACACTAAACGTCAGCGGGTCTGGTGTTTCTGCCTTTTTAACCAGTTGAAAATCTGAGGCGTAGGGGCTAGCTGTTTTTTCGTCAATAACTGCTTGCCATGTAAATAGCACGTCGGCACTGGTGAGTGGCTGATTGTCTGCCCATTTTAAGTTGGGTTTTAGTTTGAAAGTAATGGTTTTCTGGTCTGCTGAAATTTGCCAGCTTGCAACTAAATCTCCTTCAAGTTCAAGATTTTTGTCATACTTAAGCAAGCTGTTAAAAATATTGGAAGAAATGGCCGCAGATGCAGACTCACCGGCAATCATCGATATTAAGCCACTAGGCTCGCCTGTCATGGCGTTAATCAATGCGCCGCCAGACTCAATCGGATAATTGATGTTGTTATCAACTGTAGCAGGTGCGTGGCTATTCGGTGATTCCCCACAGGCGGACAGCCATATACCAATAGCGACAACAATCGCGTTTTTGATGAAATGTAGTGTATGACTTGTCATCGGGTGTCGTTAATTACAAGGCATCAGTTGACATGATGGTGAGTTTATTACCAGGTTGAATATGCTGGCTGACTTTTTTGTTCCAGCGTTTGATATCCGTAATAGCAACGTCGAATTTTTCCGCAATACTATGTAAAGTGTCGCCACGTTTCACGATGTAGATTTGTTTTTTAGTTGCGTTTTTATAGGATGCAGATTTAGTGGTTTTGCTGTTTGCATCAGTGTTTATATTCAATAATTGGCCAGCTTTTAGTCGATTAGTTTTAAGTGAGTTTGCGACCATAATCTGCTTAACACTCACCCCGTAGCGTTTTGCGATGCTCTGCATCACCTCACCTTTTTTAACTTTATGTGTGACGTTATTGCTTACCACTAGTTCATTCTCACCGGCTTTACTGCTATCGGCAACCATATTCTGCAGACTGACCATGTCAATATTCGCTGCATTTTGTTGCGACGTTAAAACATGTCCTTGAGTAAACGTTGTTGATTCATCAGCATTTAGGTCTGTTGCAACTTCTTTGCTTTTAAAATCAGTTTGCTTTCCATTAGGGACTAAAATTGTAGCGGCTGATTTAATTTTATTCTGTGTCGGCAAATTGTTAACGTTGCGTAGCTTTGTAACATTAATGCCAAACTTATTGGCGATTGCCTCCATGCGTTCACCACGTTTTGCGTGGTAAGTTTGCCAGCTTACTAGAGGCTTGTCATAGTTAGCGAGGTTGGTTCTAAATGTTTGCGCAGATAAAATAGGGAGTAGCAAATCGTGATTTTCGTTGCTACTGGTGACAACTGGACGTTTGTAGCTAGGGTTAAGTGCAAGAAATTCGTCATCACTTATTTCGGCAAGCCTTGCCGCTAAACGTGAGTCTATCTGTGCTGGCGCGTTTACTTTGGCAAAATATGGTGTGTTGGCAATGGTTTGGATGTCAATGCCATAGTTTTCAGGGTTGGTCATGATATTTTTAACCGCTTGTAGTTTTGGAACATAATTTCTAGTTTCTGGCGGTAAATTCAAGCTTTCATAGTCGGTAGGTAGTCCGAGCTTTCTATTTTTCTCAATGGCGCGGCCAACAGTGCCTTCGCCGGCGTTGTAAGCAGCCAAGGCTAAATCCCAAGCGCCAAACATGGCGTGAAGCTTTTGTAAATAAGTCAGTGCGGCTTCCGTGGCAAAGGTAATGTTGCGTCGGTTATCTACCCACCAATTTTGCTTTAAACCAAAATGCTTGCCGGTAGAAGGTATAAATTGCCAAATACCGGAAGCATTGCTCGTTGAATTGGCTTGCGGGTTATAGGCGCTTTCAATCATGGGTAACAGTGCAATTTCAGTCGGCATGCCGCGCTTTTCAACCTCTTCCACAATATGGAATAAGTATCTTTGGCTACGCTCCACCATGCGTTTAATATAATCCGGGCGTGAGCTATACCAGTTTTCATGATTAGCGGTGAGCTTAGAGGTTGACTCGGGCATGGCATAGCCATTTTTGATGCGTTGCCATAGGTCGTCACTACTGATCGTAACAACTTCAGTCGCGTCATTGTTGGCGCTATTGGCATTGGTTTCGACATTGATATTTTTTTCACTGAGGCTAGTGTCGAGCGCGTCGCCCAAGCGGCCACCGCGTGGGGTTTTGTAGCTAGGGCTGATATTATTGCGGTTTTCAGTGGGGGTGTTCTTAATCGTAGCCTCTTTTGCGGGGCTTTCATTTGCGCCTAAATTTCCACTTACCCCTAAACTCCTAGGCGCAGGTTTGAAAGTATCATCTGCAAAAATAATAATTTCATCGCCTAGCACGTTAAATTCCGTATAAGACTCGGCATGCAATAGCGGGCTGTGGAAGTACAGAGCCGTCAATAAAATCATTAAATAACTTGGTCGATTAACGCTAGACAATTTGATTGTGATAAAGCACCTGATATTTTTGCAAGAATGAAAAATGCGTAGAAATAATTGAAAACCCATAAAAACGCTCTTGATCATAATGTAGCGACATAGTAACGAAGAGCGCGTCGCAAAGTCAAGTAAATAAAAGGCTAATTTACTTGATGTATAGTTTATATCTTATTGATTAGTAAAGATTTCTCATTTCTCTAATTAAACTAAAAGTTTGTAATAATGTGGTGTTTTTTAACTGTAGTGACGATTGGATTTCTGCAGAATCACAACGCAAAAAAGGGTTTGTGGCTAATTCTAAGGCAATAGTAGAGGGTAAACTCGGAAGGTGAGCATTTCTTAATTTAAGGGTGTCATGTTGTCGTTGGCGTAGTGCCGAGTTGTTAGGTTCAAGCGTTAATGCGAAGCCAATATTGTGCAAAGTATATTCATGTGTGCAGAACACTTGGGTTGTTGCAGGCAATGCCGCTAGCTTTTGTAATGAGTGTAGCATTTGCGCAGGCGAGCCTTCAAACAGACGCCCGCAACCTGCGCCGAATAAGGTGTCCCCGCAGAATAACCAAGGTTTATCATGGTGTGCTACATAATAAGCAACGTGACCAAGTGTGTGCCCTGGTAGGTCGATGAGCGTCAATTCAATACTAAACGCAGCTAATTTAATGACATCGGGTTCGCAGACTTGTGTATGTTTAAAGTCATATTGCTCGTTCCTCGGTGCAAATATTTGTACATCAGGATATTTTTCTATAAGTGCGTTTACGCCGCCAATATGGTCTTGATGATGATGGGTAATTAAAATGGTATGCAAGGTTAATTGATGCTGGCTTAAGGTGTTCAGCACAGGCAGTGCATCGCCAGGGTCAACCACAATCGCCTGACAGCCATTGTGAATAAGCCAGATGTAATTGTCCTTAAACGCTGGAATGGGGATAATTTGTAGGTGAGCTTGCATATCGGCTATCATTTGGTTATGTGCTTTAAATGTCAATTAAAACTTGTAAAGGTCTTTAACAATTTTGTTTGAATGGTAATTACACGATGAGTTCGCAAATAAATCTACAAAACATACAGAATGCTCAGTACCAGTGGCTGGATTCTGAGCTGGGGCAGTATTTGCAACGGCAAGAACAGGCCTTGTATGACCAGGCTGTTGTTGATTTATTTGGATTTAATGCATTGCAAATGGGTAGCTTGCAGATGGATTTGCTGCGTAACTCACGTATTGCGCATCGGTATCACTCGGCAGAGTATGCCTGTGCAACACAGGTGCATGATTTATGTTGTCAGGATGATTTTTTACCCTTTGCTGACATGAGTTTAGATGTTTTACTGTTACCTCATCGGCTTGAGTTTAGCGAGCGCCCGCATCAAACTTTACGTGAGGCGGAGCGGGTGATGATGCCGGAGGGACATTTGTTAATCACTGGATTTAATCCATTTGGTTTTTGGGGTTTAGTGCTGGCTTTTAAAAAACTAGTCTCAAATAAAAACACAGTCGTTAACACTTTTCCATGGAATGGCAAGTTTATCGGGCTTAACCGCTTAAAAGACTGGTTAGCACTGCTCGGATTTGAGGTGGTGTCGGTTGAAATGTGTTGTCATGAACCACCTTTTGAGCAAGCAGCCTGGCGTAAACGCTTTGCTTTTATGAATAGGCTCACGGCCCGTTGGTTAACTGTGATGGGCGGTGTCTATTTTATTGTTGCAAAAAAACGTGTGGTAGGCATGACGCCATTAAAACCTAACTGGAAAAACGCGCCGTTAAAATCTGTTTTAATTGCGCGACCTACTCAGCGTAAGCCTACGCAGAATGAGCGCTTAGAACGCAAAGATAATAATGGGCAATGCGAGCAGTAATAAATTATATTTTTAGCTTAGACCTTTGCACGAATCATAATATAGCGTATTTTTATCAAAAACATCAACGTTATGTCATTTCGAACGAAGTGAGAAATCCAATATATTCAATAAGATACAAAGATTCCTCTCTTCGTTCGGAATGACAGTTTTAAGGTTTTTAGGCTTAAAATCGCTGCGTGCAAAAGTCTCTAGTTGTTAATTTGATGACGTAAGTCGTATTGGTGCAGGTTTTAAACCTGCATTAAAACCTTTCTAATTTCCAGTTCATCCAGCCCTTTACCAATAATCACAATGCGTGAATTGGGTTCTTCTTCACTCCAGCCTTCAAGCAGGGTAGGCGGGTAGGGCGTGAAATGCACCGCATGAATCGCTAGCGGTGCTGGATGGTCTTCGGCATGGATAATGCCTTTTAGGCGCAGTAGTTTTTCACCGTGCGTTTGGCATAACTTTAGAATCACAGGTTTGAGATCGCGCCAATACAAAGGTTTTGGCATGGTGACAGTGAAGCTTACTATTTCGTCGTTATGTACTTTCTGCGGTAAAGTGCCTTTAGGTAATTTCGCTTGGCTTGGCGCGCGAAGCCAGCGCTGTGGCTCTGCCTGTTTGGTAGCAAGGTCAAACAGCCCAACATCAATGATAAAAGCAGGGTCTAACTCACCATTGATAATTTTATGCTGTGTCGCGCCAGGGTTGATGCTGGTAAGCTTTTGTTCTAACGCTTCGATTTGTTCTGTGCTAGCTAAATCAATTTTAGTCAGTAGTAGTATATCCGCCACAGCCGCTTGTTTTAGCGCTTCTTTATTATTTGCAATTTGTTCTAAGCCATAAACGCTATCGATCGTAACCACTACAGCGTCTAGCCTGTAGGTAGATTCGATTACAGGTTCGTTCATCAAGTTAGCTAGTATCGGGCCGGGGTCAGCCATGCCGGTGGTTTCAATCACTAAGCGATTGAACTCGGGAATAGCTTGCAGAGCGCGCTTAAAAAATAAATCGCGCATGGTGTCAGCCAGCTCGTTTTTTAGGCTGCAGCACACACAGCCTGAGTTGAGTAGCACGGTGTTGTCTGCGATTTGCTCACCTTCAATGGTTTGCGCTAAGTTACTATTGGCGAAAATTTGATCTAACCCTGCATCACCAAGCTCGTTGATAATGATTGCAGAGTCGTGCATGGCAGAGTGGCGTAGTAATTTATTCAGCAATGTAGTTTTGCCTGAACCTAAAAAACCGGTAAGAAGTGTGACGGGGATGCGTTTGTCCATGCTCATATTTTAACTTATTTCAAATAACTTCTTCAGTATCTTCATGAATGGCTTTCCATTGCGGGAACGGGTCAGACAATGTTTGCCAAGCTTCAATGCCTAGTGCGATTTCAGCTTCATTTAGCAAGCAAGCATCAAAGCCAGCGATAATGGCGGTAGGGTTCATTTGCATGCCGATAACTACGATTTCTTGCTGCCTATCACCATAGGGTTCTTGCCAGCGATCATTGATGGTTTGTAGTTGCTCTTCGTCGTCAGGCCAGTAGTCTTTGGGTGATGCTGCCCACCAGAAGCCGGCTAGATCTGATCTTGTAATCGCGCCAGCTTGTGACCAATTTGCACAAAACTCAGGGCGTGAGGCAATCCAAAAGTGACCTTTTGATCTTATGACACCAGCCCACTCTTGATTTAGCCAATGCCATAAACGTTGAGGATGAAACGGTGTGCGAGCACGATAAACAAAGCTCGAGATTCCGTATGTATCAGACTCTGGCACGTGCTCCCCGCGTAACTCTTTTAACCATCCTGGGGCCTCGGCAGCGTTATCAAAATCAAATCTCCCAGTATTTATCACGCGGTTTAGAGGTACTTGACCAAATTGGCTATGCACAATATCTGCGCGTGGATTGAATGCTTTTAGGATAGCATCCAACCTTGAGATTTCATCATGTGTCATGAGGTCTGTTTTGTTTAGTACGATTACATCACAAAATTCAATTTGCTCAATCAATAAATCTACCACAGTGCGTTCATCTTCTTCGCCCATGGTTTCACCGCGATCTGCTAAAAAGTCACGTGAGCTATAATCTTTAAGAAAGTTGTAACCATCTACTACAGTGACCATCGTGTCGAGCTCTGCCACATCAGATAAACTATTGCCTTCATCATCACGAAAGACGAATGTTTCTGCAACGGGCAAGGGCTCGGAAATTCCGGTTGACTCAATCAATAAATACTCAAAACGGTTTTCATGGGCTAGTCGGCTGATTTCCACGAGCAAATCTTCGCGTAATGTGCAACAAATGCAGCCATTGCTCATTTCAACTAATTTTTCTTCAGCACGAGATAAATCAGCGCCTCCCTCACGTACTAATTGCGCATCAATGTTGACTTCACTCATGTCATTAACGATAACTGCGACACGCTTGCCTTCGCGATTATTTAAAATATGATTGAGTAGTGTGGTTTTGCCTGCACCTAAAAAGCCAGAAAGCACGGTGACGGGGAGTTTTTTTATTTTTTGGTCTGTATTTTTTATCATGTCTATCCTTTAGGTGTCCAAAATTTTTTAATGTTGTAGTAATTTAGCAAGTGCTGCCACACACAGTCCTAGTGTCATTAAACCTAGTTGTATTAACATATCTTTAGGTTTGCGGTGATGGTGAAGCTCAGGGACTAAATCAGCCACGGCTATGTAGATAAAGCTAGATGCGGCCAAAGTTAATACATAGGGAATTGCTGTATGTGCATTACTTAAACTTAACCAGCCTATTACGCCACCTAAAGTCATGGCTACACCTGAAATAGCATTCAGTAATAGTGCTTTTGTTTTTGAAACGCCAGCATCTAACAACACCATAAAATCTGATATCTCTTGCGGTATTTCATGTGCGGTAATAGCGATAGCGGCAGCCCAACCCAACTTCCAGTCAGTTAAAAATGCGGCAGCAAGTAAAACGCCATCTACAAAATTATGCATACCATCGCCGATGACTATCATTGCAACCTGAGGTTTGTACTGACTTTTACCTAGACTGGTTGCGTGGTCATGTCGCCATAAAGCTAGCTTTTCTAGTAAAAAAAAGAGCATGATGCCGGCTACCAATACCCAGCCTGCTTTGGTTATATCAAGACCAAGATTTATGGCTTCTGGAAAAATATCTGTTAAAGCAAAACCAAGTAGCACGCCTACAGCAAATGCCACCATGCGGTTAGCGAATTTTGCTAAGAATGTAAGCGCAACGGTAGCTGCCAGCAACACTGAAAAAACACCCCCAATGAGCGTGGCAAGAATAATTTGTAAGAGTGTCATGTGATTGAGCTTGTTATACTGGTGTGCATTGATTGAATCGGCTAATAAAGTATCTTTTTGATGGTTGATTAAGGCAGGATTACAGAAAAAGCAACAGTGTTGCATTCTAAGGGTGTGAAAATATAAATGCAACATAATTGCATTTATATTTTATCGGGAAGGTAGCTTAGGGAAGTGCTTCTTGAGGCTAAATACAATCAGGGCATAGCCCTTTGATATGAATATCAATAGATTTAACGTGGTATTTAGCAAGAATTTTGCTGGGAAAGTGCGGTTCAAGTTCGTGTATGCAAATAACTTTGCCGCATGCGCTGCATTGCAAATGCGCATGCTGATGCAAAGATTCGTCTTCACGCTCATGTTGAGATAGCTGAAACTTCCAGGCACGATTGTCACCTGAAATTTTATGAATTAAGTGATGTTCAGTCAGCCAATCCAGCACTCGATAAATAGTGACTCTATCAAATTCTTTTTGATGGGACATTTGAGCCAAAATTTCAGCGTGGCTCATGGCGCTACTAGCTTTTGCAAGTACGTCAAGCACTGCAATACGCGCCCGGGTCGGTCTTAATCCAGCCCTTGTAATAAGTTCTTCAGTATTCATAAAGTGAGATTATCAGCTACAAAAAGGCGAGAAACAACAAGCATTTATGATTTTTAGATAGAAGCCGATAGTTTGAAAACTACTTTGGCTATATTTTCCCTGTTTGAAAACTAATCAACCATTACAAGGTAAAATGTGACCAATTTAGTTATCCAAGCCTAGTATGAACGTATTTTTTGAAGAAGATGGTAATTTTAAAGTTGCCTCTGTCATGACCGAATCGCAGGGGTCTATGCAAATAGAATCTGCAGGTGGTAAGCGCAGTAAAATTAAAACCAGCAACGTATTGATGCGTTTTGAAGCGCCGTTAACAGGCTTTATGGAGGCGGCAAACCTTGAGGCAGAAACGCTAGACCTGGATTTTTTATGGGAATGTTGCGGTGAACCTGAATTTGGCTTTGAGGCATTTGCTGAAGATTATTATGGTCGTAAACCTACTTCAGTAGAAGCAGCTGCCATTGCGATTAAGCTGCACAGTGCGCCTGTATATTTTAACCGTAAAGGTAAAGGGCGCTATAAAGCAGCACCTGCCGAAATTTTAAAAGCTGCGCTCGCCGGCTTAGAAAAAAAACGCCTGTTGGCAGAAAAAATGGCAGGTTTCATTGCACAGCTCAAAGCACATACGATGCCAGAGGAGTTGATGCAAAAGCTTGATATGTTGCTATATGAGCCAGATAAGAATGCGTTTGAATACAAAACGCTAGATGCGGCAGCGGGTGATTTGCACGTGAGTCATATCAAGCTTTTGCATGCTTGCGGCGCAATTCCATCTATCCATGATTATCACTTAGGCGCTTTTTTACGCGAATATTTTGCTAAGGGCGCAGACTTTACAGCTGAACAAATTGCTGAAATTCCTGCTGACTTAACCTTTGACTTACCAATAGCCGATGTTGAAGCTTTTAGTATTGATGACAGCACGACGACTGAAATTGACGATGCGCTTTCAATTAAGCAGATGGCAGACGGTGTGACGCGCGTTGGTATTCATATTTCAGCCCCTGCGTTAGGTATCTCGATAGGTAGCCCGTTGGATATTGGCGCCATGCAGCGACTTTCAACGGTGTATATGCCAGGCTACAAAATCACCATGTTGCCAGAAACCGCCATCAGGCCTTTTAGTTTGGATGCAGGTAAAATCAAGCCGGTATTATCACTGTATCTGCATGTAGCGGCTGATTTCACAATTACACAGCGTAATAGCAAGGTTGAGCTGATTAAAATTGCCGATAATTTACGCCACGATGCGCTAGAGCCTTTTTTCAATGAAGCAACATTAGCTGAAGATAGCGGCCATCCTTATTGGGCTAAACTATTATTTTTGTTTCAGCTGGCTGAGTCGTTAGAGAAAGCGCGCGGTAAATACGACCCGACAAAACCGCCGCAAGTTGATTACAATTTTTATGTCGAAGACGGCATCGTCAGCATTGTCGGGCGTCATCGTGGCTCGCCTATGGATAAGCTGGTGGCAGAACTAATGATTGAAGCGAACAATCAATGGGGTGCCTTGTTAGCGGCACATGAAGTGCCCGGATTGTATCGTGCACAAATGGGTGGCAAAGTGTATATGACAACCAAAGCTGAGCCGCATCAGGGTTTAGGTGTGGCTCAGTATGCGTGGAGCACATCACCCTTACGCCGCGCGGTGGATTTAATCAACCAACGGCAAATCATCAGTGTGGTGCAGAATACCGCGCCTGCGTATATGCCCAATAGCGATGCGCTTACCACCCATCTGCGTAACTTTGAGCTCACTTACAAAGCTTATAGCGAGTTCCAAATTCGCATGGAGCGCTATTGGTGCTTACAGTATTTGGTTCAAGAGGGCTATCAAAAAGAAGGTGGGCAGGAGATTCACGCTACAGTGTGGCGAGAGAACCTAGTGCGTTTAGATAACTTGCCTTATATGACCAAAGTATATGGTTTGCCTGAACTTAAAACGGGCACACGTGTAAGTTTGCAGGTGCAGGAAGTTGATACGCTGATGATGGATTTGCGCACTAAATTCATGCATGTACTTGAAACTGAACCAGTTGCCGCTGATGTGATTACCCCTGACGATGAAAATGAAGCGGAGGCCGCGTAGTGTTTCGTGTTGCCAAAAGTTTGTTGCGCGGCTTTAATCATCCGAGTGCTGCAAATGATACGGTAGATGTGAGTGAAATTAACGGTGTGCGTGCACTGCACTTGGGCTCAGCCACGGTGCAAAGTGCGATGCGCATTAGAGATCCGTTCGCATTAGAGCTTACTTATACACGTGCAATCATGAGTTTTTTATTGTTTCATACCAATGTTGAGGATATGCTGACAATTGGCTTGGGTGGTGGCTCGGTGGCTAAATACGTGTATGCACATTGCCCTGAAATTGTAAGTAAGGTGATTGAGATTAACCCAGGTATTATTCAGATTGCACGTAACCAGTTTCACGTGCCTGATAACGACGCACGACTTGAAGTCATTGAAGGCGATGGCTTAATTTATTTGGCAGAGCATACTGATGCGACAGATATTTTGTTAATCGATGCTTTTGATCGCAATGGTATTCCACCTGATTTTTGCAGTCAGGATTTTTTTGATCAATGTGCAACAACGTTAAGGCATGACGGTATATTCGTTATTAACTTATGGGGCAGTGATAAAAACTTTGATGTTTATTTAACACGTATTGAACAGAGTTTTGATAACCGTGTGTTGATATTGCCGACTGGCAAGCCGGGGAACATTGCAGTATTTGGCTTTAAGCGCGGGTTTGCAGATTTACGTTTAAACAGCTTACGTGAGCGTGCAAAAACGCTAGAAAAAACACATAAAATTGAATTTCTACAGTTTATAGAAAAACTGGCAGAGCATAATCAGAGCACTAACAACCGAATTTTTATGAAAAGCGATCGTTAATTTATGGCACAGCAACCCCCTAATCGATATTTTGCAACTTGCCCACGCGGTTTAGAGCAGTTATTGGCAGATGAACTTCAACAAGTAGGTGCTAAATCCATCAAGCCAACTGATGGTGGTGTGAGCTTTGATGGTGACTGGGCGATATGCTATACCGCCAACTTGCATTCACGTATCGCCACACGGATTATGTGGCAAGTAGGGCGCGGTAAGTATTTGAATGAAGAAGATTTATTCGATGCCGCCTATAAAATGAATTGGCCGCAATGGTTCGATGTGAAGCATGACTTTATGGTTAAGGTGACAGGCGTGAAGTGTCCGCTCAAAAGCCTTGAGTTCGCCACCTTGAAAATTAAAGATGCTGTGTGTGATAAATTCAGGCAAGCCGTTGGAAGCCGCCCCTATATCGACACCAAAACGCCGGCAGTACGTATTCATGCCTATTTAACGGCAGATGAGTATCAATATTATGTGGATACCTCAGGTGCGGCGCTTTATCAGCGTGGTAATCGCGGGGCAAGTATTGAAGCGCCCCTACGGGAAAATTTAGCGGCTGGCATTTTAAAGCTATCGGGCTGGCAGGCAGGACAACCCTTGTTAGACCCAATGTGCGGTAGCGGTACTTTTTTGTTAGAAGCGGCCATGTTGGCGCTAGATATGGCACCGGGTCTTAAAAGAGATTTTGGTTTTGAAAAGTTAAAAACATTTGAGTCTGACACTTGGAAAAAAATTAAAAATCAGGCTTTAAGTAAAGTTAAAAAAGTCACTTTTCAAAAAATATATGGTTCGGATATTGATCTGCGCGCAGTTCGCGTCACCAAGCAGAACTTAGAAGCCGCAGGGTTGCTTGAAGCCGTGCAAGTTGCACATGTTGATATGCTTAATGTCGTTCCGCCGGCAGATCACGGTGTATTAGTCGCAAATCCACCCTATGGCGTACGTATTGGTGATAACGAAGCGTTGAGCTTGCTCTATCCAAAAATGGGAGAAACGCTAAAGCGCAAGTTTGCAGGCTGGAACACCTATTTCTTAACCAATGACCTGACCATGCCTAAGTTGATGCGCCTAACGCCCAGCAAGCGAACGCCATTATTTAATGGCTCATTAGAGTGCCGATTATTTGAAATCAAAATGGTGGCAGGCTCAAACCGTAAAGATAAACCAGACGCGTAAGGAAACAGCATGGCAGACTCATTGGATGCGCTAAGAGCCAGAGTAAACAACTTTGTTACCGAGCGGGATTGGGCACAATTCCACTCACCTAAAAACCTCGCCATGGCCATGATTGTAGAGGCGGGCGAGGTGGTCGAGCATTTTCAATGGATGACAGAGCAGCAAAGCCGTCATTTAGATGAACAAACTAAAGAGCAGGTAGGGCAAGAGTTATCTGATACTTTTGTGTATTTGCTACGCATTGCAGAAGTGTGCGGTATTGATCTAATAGAAGCGGCAAATAAAAAAATAGATCTCAATGCGCAAAAATACCCGGTAGAAAAATGTAAGGGCAGCAACGCCAAATATACAAGTTATTAGGGTGATGCAGGCACGGTCACTTAACAGCTTCTGATATTGGCAACATGGGGCACAACATTTAGCATTCGCTAGATTAAGGAACTGACATGGCAGATATTCATTCTCCAGTAATTGATTTACTCACATCTAAAAACATTGCGTTTGAAATCATCGAAATTCCGCTGAGTGAAGACCGCAAACCTATTCGTGATTTAGAAGTGTTGTTATTGGCCAAAGGCTTAGACCCAACCTCCGTTGTGCGTAGTGTGGTATTTAAAGCTGATTCCGGTCAATACACGTTGTTGGCCGTTGCAGGGGTTGGTCGTGCAGATTGGGGCATACTGCGAAAACATCTGGATGAACGTAAACTCCGTATGGCTGAGTATGACGAAGTGCCTGAAGCCACGGGTTATGTGGTGGGCGCAGTGCCACCTATTGCCTTACCTGAAGCGCTACGTGTGCTGGTGGATAAAAGTGTGCGTAACTATCAAAACGTGGTGATAGGTAGCGGTGTATTAGGCTATGCCATAGCCCTTAAAGGACAAGACTTGCTGGCTTTATTGGCAGGTGCAGATGAAGGCGAGTTTGTAAAGGTTTAAGCTGGATTGTTAAACCAGAGTATTTAAAGCGTAAACAGCTAAATTGCTTTAATCATGACTTACCTGAGAGCCAAAATTTGCGTAGGTAATAGGGTTTTAACTTCACGCGGCGGTGACGGGTAGTAATTGTAACGCGTGGGTCAAGTGACCCACCCTACTTGGCTAAGCTAGGTTCTAGGTTCTAGGTTATACCCGTGATGTATTTTTAGTGAGTGCAAGTTTTCTTGCCTTTGCTATATCAAGTTCGAAATTGCCAACCTGCTCATAAAAGCGAGCAGCCTCTACTGCCGTTTTAATGCCACCATAATAAACTGTTGAAAATTTTCCATCCAAGTATTGAATGATCATGAGATCGTCAACGAGATGTACGGTTTTTGATGAGATTGGGACGAAGCCTGTTTTCTGCGCCGTGGTTTTGACGCTAATTCTTCTACCATTTTTGCAAATCACATCAAAGCCGTGCTGGTTGGGTGTGTGTGCAAGTGTGCCACTTACTTCTAATGCACAGTAGAACTCGCCGAGCCTGCCTATTAGATGGCGAACCTCGGTTGGTTTTACGCCAAATATATTGACCTCAAGCTTGATTAACTCAAGATACTTGTCGTAGAGAATCTTAATTTGCTCAGTGGAGATCATGTGTTCCAGTAGACATAACGAACCAAGGGCACCGCGAGTCACGCTTGAAAGGGTTTGGATGAAAAATTTGCATGTTTAAGTGTGATCATTGCGAGGGAAAAAGTAATTGCGAATAGCAAGTAAGATGCAAATTAAAGCTAAAACACAACCAGCACCTTTAATGCCAGCAATAAAAAAACTAGATATGTGCTCAATTAATGAATTCATGCCACTTGCAAGTTGCTGGTTGCTAGCATTTTGTATTGGGCTTTCTGTGCTGATTCTAAGTTGACTAAGAATCGTTCGGAGCGTAGCAGGGAAAATCCAGAAAAATGTTATAAATAAAGCTGTGCCCAACCCTAATATTTTTTGCCATGACGAATTACTTGCAATGCTAGAGATGGTGGGTTTCTTGTTATTAGTATAGTTTCTTGCCATTACATTTCCCTAACGTAAAGTACGTACCCTAATTGACGTGAAGTTTTGCGTAAAGCAAATAGGCTCAGACACGATTTGTTCTATTTGCCACGTCAAGCCGCACGTGACCTCATTGTTACTCAAAGATTGTTTCTTAACCGAGTGCCATGAGCAATACTAAACCAATTAGTATTGACCTAGCTAATAATTAAATAAAAAGCCCAGCAGATCAATCTGCTGGGCCTTGGCCATTCAAGCGTACAATTTATAAAACAGCTAATGCTGCATCATAATTAGGCTCGTTGGCAATTTCACTCACTAACTCACTGTGCAATACTTTGTTGTTTTCGTCCAGTACCACAACCGCACGTGCTGTTAAGCCGGCTAAGCTGCTGTCTGTAATGAACACACCGTAATCATTTGCAAATTTTGCAGTGTCACGGAAAGTAGAAAGTGAGACGACGTTCTCAATACCTTCTGCGCCACAAAAGCGGCTTTGTGCAAATGGCAGGTCGGCAGAGATGCACAGCACAACCGTGTTAGCGATGCTACTTGCTTTTTGGTTAAAGGTGCGCACAGAAGTTGCGCAGGTTGGAGTGTCGATACTTGGGAAAATGTTTAACACTTTGCGTTTGCCAGGGTATGCGTCTAGTGAAACTAATTCACGTTTTGCATTAGCGAGTGCAAACTCAGGGGCTGTTTGGTCTACTTGCGGCAGGTTGCCGCCAACGTTCACTGGGTTGCCTTTTAGGGTTACGGTTGCCATGCTGAATTCTCCTTATTGGTAAAGATATTCACTGTATCGGTTATAGCAAAAGCAATCAACCCCTAACCCATTGTGGGTTAGGGGAAGCCTTAGGTTTTAAAGTTGGCTTTTGTGTTGAGGTAACTGTTTGTTCTGTGATTATTGGTTGTCTAAGCGAGTAAATTTTCACTTAGATAACCAATTGTCATTGTTTGGTTATGGAGCACGCTGTCGTTAGTATCTGGACGCGGGGCGAACTCGCCGTATGAATAGAAACCCGTAATTGCAGTTTGATTGCCTAGAACTTGCTGAACCAGCTTAACTTCGTCTGCAACCAGCTCCGCCATCACACCCTTGCGACCTACACAACTTACGCATATCGCCAGACCGTTTTGATTGACATTGGTGTTGTCAGCAACTAGATGCGCGGCATGGCCGGCACCTTCTACGAGTCTGTCATGGGTCGCTTGGCAAAAACGTACGGTCTCGCCTTCATCCACGTTACCGGCAAACGTCAGGCTGTTATTTTTAACGTCAATTGCTAATAGGGTGCGGATTTTTTCAATATCGCGCTTGCCTTCTTCAATGATGGCAAAAGGAAATTTCAAGCCGCTTCCAGGTAAGTCTTTTGCTGAATGTGCGCCGATGTACAGGTTGTATAGTGGCAGGGCTGGTTTGCCGTCTAATTCTATGACCACGTTTTTCTCAGACTTTGTGACCTTGCGAGGTGGTCCGTATGGCTTCCAGCCTCGACCTACGCCTGTTGTCGCCACTAGATTATCGCCGTATAAACCCACAGCAATCACTAAACCATCTGAGACAGTATCGTTAAAAATCTGCACGGTTTTACTAAAGTTAAAGCCATCACCCGCCATGCCACCCATGACCGGTATTTCGCCTAACACGCTTTTAAAGCCTTCGAGTAACTCAGAGCCATTCACATTTAGGCCATCAGAGTAAACGAGCACTGCCTTCAATGTTTCTGATTTTAATTGACGCGCCAAACCTGCTGCGGTTTCAAACGAGTCTTGCATCCCGGTCATTTTTGTATGTGTGACACGTTGGATGGTTTTTTCCCACAAAATTGCGGTTATTTGCAAACTGTCATCAAAAACCCCAGACGCTGTAATCTCGCCTGAAGTTGAGCAGCCGATAATCTGCGCAGTCGGGTAACGTTCTTTTAGCGTGGAGGTAAGCTTGGATTCACCAAAGCGTTTTACTGACCCAAAAACCAAAACTAAGTTAGCTGTTGGTAACGGTGAGTTGGTAGCTAAGTCTTTTAGCGTCATTTTAGCTGTTAATGATTCTTGCCTAACTATCATGCTAACCCCTTGGATTATTGCGTAAAACAATAAATTTTAATTGAATTTGTATAAATTTGTAAACAAATGTAACTTTTATTATAGAATACCCTTACGGGTGATAGGAATAAATATATTATTATTTCTGTAATAAACATTTAGTCTGCAGCGTAAATAGTATTGCTTAGTAAACCTGTCTGTATATAAAATGAAGCTCGGTGCGTTTTTTAAGTGATTTTGAACGACGGCTATAAATTAAATATTAAGGAGCTTACTGGTGAGCCAGGAGAAGCCAAGTCAAGAAACTTTTAACCAGAACAAGCTGACCATGGATGAGTTGTCCAAGGTTAAGGTAATGGTCATTGATGACAGTAATACCATACGCCGTAGTGCAGAGATTTTTCTTAAAGCTTCGGGTTGTCAGGTGATTCTTGCAGAGGATGGCTTTGATGCCTTAGCAAAAATATCGAATGAACATCCTGATTTGATTTTTGTAGATATCATGATGCCTAGGCTGGATGGTTATCAAACCTGTTCCCTAATAAAAAGAAATGCACGTTATAAAGCAACCCCCGTCATTATGCTTTCTAGCAAGGATGGGCTATTTGACCGCGCACGTGGGCGCATGGTCGGCTCAGATCAATATCTTACAAAACCCTTCACCCAAGAAACGCTGCTAGACGCAGTGCAAATTTATGCTGCGCATGGCAAAGTTAACCAACAAGAGGTAGAGTAAATATGGCCATACAAACTATTTTAGTAGTAGATGATTCTGCAACAGATCGTTTTTTTCTCACTGAGTTATTAGAAACTGCAGGCTACGATGTAATTGGTGCTGAAAGTGGTGAAGAGTGCTTGGCTAAGGTTAATTCAAGCCCACCAGACTTGGTGTTATGCGACGTGGTCATGCCGGGTCTAACCGGCTTTCAGGTAACTCGCACCCTTACAAAAAATGCGGCCACCTCCCACATTCCTGTGATTCTTTGTACTGGAAAGTCGCAAGCAACGGATTTAGCTTGGGCGTTAAAAATGGGTGCAAAAGCTTGCGTCACAAAACCGGTGATTAGCGCAGAATTGTTGGCGCTGATTAAAGGCTTGGACTAAATTTTAAGATTCTTAAAACAAGCTGATTTTAAAACAACTTGACTTTAAACCAACCTGGTTTTAATTATTATCAATAGTTTTACCCATAAACTTTTTTTGGATTGATTAAATAATCGTGGCAAAAACTTCAAATTTACGTGAATTCCAAGAGGCAATACTATTAAAGCTAAAAGAGGCGACTCAGTTTGGTAGCGCTGAATCAACGTCACGTTTAGGTGTGACGTCAGGTGATAAAAAGTTTTTAATCAATTTAACTGAAGTTAAAGAGGTATTGCCAGTACCGCCTTATCAGCAAGTTCCTCTCACTAAGTCATGGTTTTTGGGGGTTGCTAACATTCGAGGTAATTTGTATAGCATTTCAGATTTAGCACAGTTTGTCGGCATGCCACCTACGCGTAAGTCAGTTAACAATCGTATCGTATTATTAAGCACTGAAACGACTGCGCAGGTCGCCTTAGTGGTTGAAAGCTTAGTCGGCTTACGCAGTGTTGAGGTGATGCATGCTAAACCGCATCACGATGAATTGGATCGTTTATTTAGCAAGCAAGTATTTGTTGATGATGATGGTAATGAGTGGTTTGAGCTTGATGTAGAAGCGCTGGTGTTAAATAAAGATTTTATTCAGCCTAACACCTGATAAAAGTGATTGTAGTTAGGGGTTTTTTGTTGGTTGATTAGATTTGAATGGTATTAAACACGTTTTTTTAAAGCATAATAAATCTAGGAATTGGGGTTAAACATGGCATTAAATTTTGCGGCTATTAAAAGTCTTCCGCCACAAATTGGTGATTTCTTTAAGCACTTTAAAAATAAATTATCTAATTTAGTACCGGCTAAGAAGGTCACCTCAGATACAGGTGGTTTGGGCGCAGGATATCGCCAGCTTTTTCTACAAATTGTGGCTTTTATTTTGTTTGCACTGTTGAGCTTCTGGGTAATTAACCAGGTGCGCGTCAATGGCCCTATTTATAATGTGTTGGATGCCTACGAGAAATTAACTGCCGATACAAACCCGCCGCCTATGTTCCCTCTAGATGCGTTTGCGTCCTATAACGAGGCGTACGTGGCTTCCACTAGCTTTAACAACCTTAAGCGAGATAGTGCTTTGGCCAACGCGGCAAAAAGTGAAGCAATGTTTAAGGAACGCTCAGCGTACTGGCGTAAGAATTTGAACAATGAAAAGCTGTCAGCTTCGTTAGAAGACGTGATTAAAGCGGGTGAGAACTTTTTTGAAGTGGCTAATAAGCGTTATATTCCAGCTTTGCCATTAGGTACGGTTGCAGCGTCTGCACCTTTGCTGGATTTGACAGCAGCGTTTGAGTTATCTAAGCAAGCTGGTAACACCTTTACGTTGGAAATTGCTAAAGAAAACAAAGCGCTGGTTGAATCACAAACGCAGTTTATTCAGTTGGTGTTGTTCGGTTTGATGGTGTTGGGTTTGGTATTGTTGGCTTTGATGTACTTTTACGGTAAAAAACAAACGGCTCAGTCTATTGTTTTAACCAACCAATTGGCTCGAGAGGGGCAAGATAACCAAGAGGCCGTTTTGCAATTGCTCGATGAAATGGGTGATTTGGCGGATGGTGATCTTACCGTTAAAGCGGAAGTGCGCGACAACATTGCGGGTGCGATTGCAGACTCTATCAACTACACGATTGATAGTTTACGTGACTTAGTGGTGGAGATTAACCGTGCGACTGAGCAGGTGACTTCAGCAACCTCTGTGGCGCAAGGTACTTCTGAGCAGTTGTTAAGCGCTGCAGAAACGCAAGCGACACAAATCACACAAACAACCGATGCCGTTAATGACATGACGCGCTCTATTTTACAAGTGTCAAGCAACGCGGCTCAAGCTTCTCAAGTGGCGCAACGTTCGCTAGAAGCGGCTATTCAGGGTTCCCAAGCGGTGCAGAACACGATTTCAGGTATGAACGAAATTCGTACGCAGATTCAGGAAACTTCAAAACGTATTAAACGTTTGGGTGAAAGCTCACAGGAAATTAGTGAAATCGTGGAGCTGATTTCAGACATTACTGAGCAAACGAACATTCTGGCGTTGAATGCGGCAATTCAGGCGGCATCAGCCGGTGAAGCCGGACGTGGGTTTACCGTGGTTGCGGAGGAGGTTCAGCGTCTGGCGGAACGTTCATCTGAGGCGACCAAGCAGATTAGTGCGATTGTGAAAACCATTCAAACTGATACACATGGCGCGGTGGCCGCGATGGAGAAAAGTACCGAGGGTGTGGTTGAAGGGGCGCGCGTTGCTGATGCTGCAGGCCAGGCGCTGACCGAGATTGAGGCGGTTACGACCAGCTTGGCACATTTGATTGAATCTATTTCAACCGCGACAAACGCACAAACAGAGTCTGCAACAACGGTTGCGAACAACATGCAGATGATTCAGGAAATTACGACGCAAACGACGCAGGGTACTAAATTAACAGCAGATTCTGTTGGTCAACTCACATCTCTAGCTGAGGAATTACGTGATTCAGTAGCTGGATTTAAACTCTAATTATTGTGTTTAATCATCATATTCTTACATTATTGTTACGTGCTTAACTTGTAGCCTAGAGCAGAAAAACTCCATGAAAAAACCGACTATTAAAATGGGAGTGCAGAATGCCTGAAGCATTTGATACCGGCCCATTATCTTGGGTTAAAGATGAAATTGATCAGTCACTAAAAAAAGTGCAGACTAGTTTCGCAGAAGTAAACGAAAATCCAAGTGAGTTTGCATCCTTGCGCTTTACCATTGCACATTTATATCAAGTGAGTGGTGCGCTCGATATGGTTGGGCTGGAGGGTTGCAAACGGTATTGCACTGAGATTGAAAAGCTAACCAATAAACTAGAAAAGCAACTGATTCCTGTTAGTCAGCCAATCATGGTGCAACTCATACATGCTGTTGACGTGTTGTCGCAGTACTTGCAGGATTTATTAAATGGGTTGCCTGATGTTCCTACTAGGTTATATGCGAGCCTAAAGCCGCTAGTAGAGGCGCAAGGTGAGGTGTTGGAAGAAAGCGAATTATTTTTTCCTGATACGGATAACAGTGCGCCTAAAGACTTGCCAACGAATCCGATTGCTGAGTCTGCTATCCCTATTTTCGTTTCAGATCAAAGGGTCTATTTTCAGAAGTCTTTATTAGATTGGCTACTAACTAAAAATGCTGATGCTTTAAGTAATATGCGCGAAGCACTTTCAAAAGTGCAGCAGGTACAAAATAAAAGCGTACATAAAACACTGTGGTGGGCTGCAACAGCCTTTACAGATGCGTTAGCTCAAGAAAAAGTTAGCGCCAGTGCTAAGGCTAAAAAACTTTGCAGTAAGCTAGATCGCCAGCTACACAACATGGCGCTCGGTGAGTCTAAGGTACCCACTCAACTACTGCGTGATTTACTCTATTACGTCGCGATTAGTGACCGAAGTAGCGACACTATTGCTAACGTTAAAGATGTTTTTGAGTTGGATGATGTGTTGCCTCGTCATGGCGCTACAGCTGAAGAAGGTGCTACTTCAGCCAGCGCCGAGCGCGCTACATTGGCACAGCTAAATGCGGACTTGCCCAGTTTGAAGGATTTATGGTCTGGTATTAGTGTGCGTGACGTTGATGCCAATAGCGCAGATATAGCTGCATTTGTTAATAAGCTCGAGCATATTATTAGCACTGTGCAACAAAACATAGGCAACAGGCATGTCGTCAACCTATTTAATACAATCCATGCAACAGTGCAGACATTGCAAGCGGATAAAGCCAAGTTTGATGAAGTTTCATTGATTGAGGTTGCAGCTTCGTTAAATCTGCTTGAGCATAGTTGCGATCATTATCAACAACTTGATGCTGAAACACATCAAAAAATCAACACCCAAACCGCACGCCTTCAATCAATTGTTGATGGTGTTCAATTAGTTTCGGCAGCAGACGCTTTCGCTTCTAGCAAGCTCGATACAGGTTTGGTTTATGCTGTTGCTAAACAAATTATTGAGGCTTTAAGCCTGTCAGAAAAAGCGCTGGATACATTTTTCCGCCACCCGGCCGATACCAGCGTGTTGGATGGTGCGTCCAAACCTCTACAGGAGGTGGCAGCTGCATTTGATATGCTTGAAATGCCTGTGCCTAAATCAATTGCACATTTAAGCTTGGCTTTTGTTGATCACTTTAAAGGCCTTCAACCACAACCTCAGTCTAGTGACGCAGATAACGCCAGCTTTGAGCTGGTGGCTGAGAGCTTAAGTATGTTGGGGCTTTATACCGAAGAGTTACCTAACGTTCGCGTGGAGTCGGAACGTGCATTATCTGATGCCTTGAATCGCTTAGAGAGTGGTGCACATGCGCATGGTTTGGCTGTCACAGCGGAAATAAGCGAGTTAGCGCAATTTGAACGTCCAACAGCTATTGCCAAAGCTGATGCTAATGCCGATACTGTGCCGACTTTTGCAATTAGTAAGCCTGTAGAGCCAATTTTAGATGAAGTTACTGATCAGGCGCTAGATGCCGAACTTCAGGATATATTCTTAACGGAAGCTGAAGAGGTGCTAGGCGTATTAGCGCAAAACCTACAAGCGTTGCGCGTTAATGCAACTGATTCAGAAGCGTTGGCTGAAGTGCGTCGCGCCTATCATACCCTCAAAGGCAGTGGCCGTACGATTGGTCTGGTCGGCATGGGTGAAGTGGCCTGGGCGGTTGAAAATTTACTTAATTTGGTGATAGAACATAAAACATTTCCAACAGCGGCTATCTTGGCTTTTGTTGAAAAAGTAAGCGCTGAATTTGCAGGCTGGGTTGCAGAGCTGCACCAGAACCAAAAGGTAACACTAAATCCAGGACCGTTCCAAACGCAGGCCGCCCAATTGTTGGCTGAGTTTGAACATGACTTAGCTGTCGCTAAACCAAAACCACAAAAAGAAGAAGTGCTCATTGGCGGGACACGTAAGTTAAGCCGTGCGTTTTTCAATATTTTCTTGGGTGAAGCGCAGCAGCATTTACAGGATTTAGTAGAAGCGCATCAAGCTTTAGTCGTTGATTCAATCGACTTGCCAACGGCTGAAAGTTGTAGAGCTGCGCATACATTAGGCAGTAATGCGCTGACCGCTGGTTTTAAACCGATTGGTGACTTGGCACGTGCATTAGAACACTGGCTTGATGAGCATAACAGCACTTGGACCGCACAACACATTGCATTGTATGGCAACGTGGTGAAAGCGCTTGCTGACGGCTTAGAAAAAGCTAAAGCACTTAAAAATCCTAAATCAACACGCTCACTTATTATAGCCCTTGGTGCCTCTACCGCTACGATGCAGGCTGCAGCAACGCTACAAGCCGCTGCCGACGTGCTGGAAGTGCAAAAAGCTGAAAAATCAGCTAAAAAATCAAAGGGCAAAGCGAATAAGACAAAAGTGGCTAGTGATGCGGAGCAAGCGCTGCCAGTGGTTGACGTTACGACTGTCATGCCGCTAGCGCAAGACGAGTTGTCCGCTGAGTCTATTTTGGCTGCAGAGCAGGCTGCACAAGCTCAAGCGCAATTACGTAAAGATGCTGGTGTAAATCAAGAGCTTTTGGCACTGTTTGTTGAAGAGGCGCGTGAGTTAGTGCCGCAAGTCGGTAAAGATCTGCGCGGATGGCGTAGTAGTCCACAAGAGCTGGAATATTCAGATTCGATGCAGCGCGCATTACATACGCTTAAGGGCAGTGCGCGGATGGCGGGTCAAGCTGCTATTGGCGACAGCGTGCACGGCATGGAAGATCGTGTGATGCGTGCGCTTAGGCATCAAGTGACTTCAGATGATTTCGATGAGATGTTTGCTGAGTTTGACCGTATTGGTTATATGCTTGAAGACATAATTGGTGGCAGCAAGACCGATGCGCCAAATGCTGAGCCTGCAGTTAAAGCAGTTGCACCTAAGCGTCAGGCTGAACGTAAAACGCAATTCTTGCGTATGCGTGCTGATGTGTTGGACCGGCTTATCAATGAGGCTGGTGAAGTATCGATTATGCGTTCTCGTATGGATCGAGAAATGCAGAACTTCAAACAGTCATCTACAGATTTAACTGACAGTATCAGTAGGTTGCGTACTTACTTGCGTGAGTTGGAAATAGAAGCTGAAACGCAGCTGCAATCTCGCATGAGTTTGTTGCAAGAAGCCAATGAGACATTTGACCCATTGGAATTTGACCGATTTACACGCTTGCAAGAATTAACCCGCATGATGGCTGAGAGCGTTAACGACGTGGCGACGATCCAACACGGGCTTTTGCTAAATCTCGATCAAACCGATGCGGCGTTACAGCAACAAAACCGGATGAATCGTGAGTTGCAGCAGGGTTTAATGGGCGTACGTATGTTGCCTTTTGCAACCATTACAGAGCGCTTGCAACGCATCGTGCGGCAAACGGCCAGAGAGCTTGATAAACGCGTTGAAATGACCATTGAAGGTGAAAGCATTGAGCTGGATCGTGGTGTGTTGGATAAAATGGGCGCACCGCTCGAGCATCTATTGCGTAATGCGGTTGCGCATGGTCTTGAATCAGCAGAAGAGCGTGCTAAATTAGGCAAGCCTGAAGTTGGTCATATCAAACTAAAAGTAAGCCTGGAAAATGATGAAATTACGCTGGTAATTACCGATGACGGTGCCGGTGTTAATTTAGCAAAAGTTAAACAAAAAGCCATTGAAAAAGGCATGTTTACACCAGATCAGGAAATAACAGATCAAGCATTGATGACGGTGATTTTTGAGCCGGGCTTTTCAACAGCCGATACCATTTCGCAAATTGCTGGCCGCGGTGTTGGTTTGGATGCGGTGCGTAGTGATATTGCTACGCTAGGCGGCCGTATTGATGTTAGCAATGCATCGGGTTTGGGTGCGATGTTTAATATTTACCTGCCGGTGACGCTTTCAGTTGCGCAAGTGGTGTTGGCGCGCGCTGGTAATAAAGTGTTTGCGATTCCATCAGTGATGGTGGAGCAAGTGCAAAAGCTCAAACCCAATGATCTAACCAGTGCTTATTTAGCTAATCAAATTGATTGGGCGGGGCGCGAATATCCGCTACACTTTTTATCAAAATTGATCGGTGATACGGAGCATATTGCACAGTTACACAGTTATACACCAGTGGTTTTATTGCGCAGTGGTAGTTATCGTACAGCGCTACATGTTGATGAAATTATCGGCAACCAAGAGGTGGTGATGAAGCCGATGGGCACGCAGTTGGCACACGTGCCGGGCATGATTGGCGCCACAGTAATGGGTGACGGTGCCATTATTTTGGTGATTAACCCAGTATTATTGGCGAATCGTGAAGCACTATCTGTGGGGGCTATTAAAGTATCGACTGTAGCACCCGTGGTGGAGCAGTTGAAAAAAATAGCCTTGGTGGTGGATGATTCACTCACCATGCGCAAAGTGCTTTCTCGTGTGCTGGAGCGTGAAGATTTTGAAGTGGTGACCGCTAATGATGGTATGGATGCTATTCAGAAACTGCAAGAAATTTCACCGGATATTATCCTGACCGATATTGAAATGCCGCGAATGGATGGTTTTGAGTTTTCACGCTATGTACGTGATAATCAGGCAACATCAAAAACACCACTCATTATTATCAGCTCACGTACCGCAGAAAAACATCGCAATGTTGCCGCTGAGTTAGGCGTTAATGCTTTCTTGGGCAAGCCTGTGCAAGATGATGAACTAATTGCACAAGTAAACGCCTTGCTTCAATAGATTTAGATACAGGCGTCATCGTGACGCCTGTATCTTTGATCATAAAAACCGTGCTAGCAATCGTCGTGGTTGTGACGATATGCCACGAGCAATCCAAGAATCCGTTCGCATTGAGCTCGTCGAAATGTGAATGAATTCATGCGCTTCGACAGGCTTCTCGCATGAATAACCAGCTTCAGCTGGTATATTCTGCGGTGATGCCAATTGGTACAGCACGAACGGTTGTCGCCGTATCAATAGCACCAATCGTCTATCAATGCGCTTAAATAGAGTAGAACCCACTAAGTCTCCGCGCTTGTCATGTGACTAAATTTCTTGCTTGGCAAGCGCGAGCTACTCTCGCCGTGATTGGTGGCTCATGATTATTTTTCTGTGCTTTGCATGATGATCACCTTCTTTAGCAACGCGCAATAAGGTAAAATTTGCCTTATGTTAGAAACCAGTCCATCAGTCTTAGATTCACCCCAAGCACTCCTCAATTTTGTTCATCTGCGTTGCCATAGTGAGTATTCTATTGTGGACGGCATTGTGCGTATTGATGATTATGTCAAGCAGGCAGTTAATGACCAAATGCCAGCACTGGCGCTCACTGATCTGAGTAATCTGTTTGGCGCAATCAAGTTTTATAAAGCGGCACGTAGTCATGGTTTGAAACCTATTATCGGCTGTGATATCTGGTTAGAAAACAGCCTCAATCGCGAGCAGCCCTCACGATTACTGTTGTTATGTCAGTCACATGCTGGATATTTGTTGCTTTGCCAGTTGTTAAGCCGAGCCTATTTGAGCAACCAGTATCGCGGGCGCGCGGAGTTTAAGCGTGAGTGGTTTGTTGAAGGAGGCACAGAAGGTTTGCTGTTGCTATCGGGCGCGATGGCTGGTGATGTTGGTCAAGCGTGTTTACAGGGTAATCAAGACCTTGCACTTAAACTGGCAGCCGAATGGCAGGATTTGTTTCCGGATCGTTTTTATTTGGAAGTGCAGCGCATTGCCGCTGCTGGCCAGAATGCAAATAACGAAGAAGATTACATTCATCACGCACGCTCGATAGCGAGCCAGCTGGGTTTGCCTATTGTAGCAACGCACCCCATACAATTTATTACGCCCGATGATTTTAGGGCGCATGAAGCGCGCACCTGTATTTCAGAGGGTTATGTGCTGGCAGACACACGCCGGCCAAAAAATTTCACCACCGAGCAATACTTTAAAACGCAGTCTCAAATTGCAACGTTGTTTGCAGATATGCCAGAAGCGCTTGCCAACAGCGTGGAAATTGCCAAGCGCTGTAATCTCAGCTTAACCTTAGGTAAAAACTATTTACCTAACTTCCCAACACCCAATAATGAAGGCTTAAATGACTACTTAATCGCGGAAGCACGGCGTGGTTTAGCCAAGCGCTTGGCAGTGTTGTATCCCGATGAGAATGTACGCGCCAACAAGCAAGCGCAATATGATGCGCGGTTGGATTTTGAAACCAACGTGATCAATCAAATGGGCTTTGCCGGTTATTTTTTGATCGTGGCTGATTTTATTAACTGGGCTAAAAATAATGGCGTGCCAGTAGGGCCTGGACGTGGTTCGGGTGCGGGTTCCGTGGTGGCTTACAGCTTGGGCATTACAGATTTAGATCCGCTGGAATACAACTTGCTGTTTGAGCGCTTTTTAAACCCAGACCGTGTTTCCATGCCCGACTTTGATATTGACTTTTGTCAAGAAGGGCGCGATCGCGTCATTGATTATGTCAAACAAAAATATGGCTTAGATGCTGTTTCACAAATTGCTACTTTCGGTACCATGGCGGCCAAAGCGGTTATTCGTGACGTTGGTCGTGTACTGGATTTACCGTTTCACTTTGTCGATGGCATCAGTAAACTTATTCCTTTAGAGCTCGGTATCACGTTATCGGATGCATTGGTTAAAGAGCCGCAGTTAGCTGAACGTCGCGAGAATGAAGAAGAGCTACGCGAGCTGTTGGAGCTTGCGTTAAGGCTGGAAGGCTTGGTGCGCAACATCGGTATGCATGCAGGCGGTGTGCTGATTTCACCCGGTAAAATCTCTGACTTCTCTCCCGTGTATTGCCAAGCTGATGGTGCGAGCTTGGTGAGTCAATATGATAAAGATGACGTTGAAGCCGTAGGTTTAGTGAAGTTTGACTTTTTAGGTCTGCGCACGCTCACTATTTTAGAGTTGGCGCTAAATAATGCAAATAAGCAGCGCGCGGCTGAGAATTTGCCGCCGTTATCGTTTGAAACCTTCCCGCTCAACGATAAAGCAACATTCCAGTTGTTAAAAACAGCGAATACCACTGCAGTGTTTCAGCTTGAGTCCAAAGGCATGAAAGACATGCTCAAGCAAGCGCTGCCAGATTGCTTTGAAGATATTATTGCGCTGGTAGCTTTATATCGGCCGGGTCCTATGGATTTGATACCAGACTTTTGCCGCCGCAAACATGGTAAACAACGCGTGGAGTATCCGCATCCACTCACGGAGCCGATTCTGAAAGAGACTTATGGCATTGCTGTTTATCAAGAGCAGGTAATGCAGATTGCGCAAGTGGTGGCGGGTTACAGCCTAGGTGGCGCAGATTTGCTACGTCGCGCCATGGGTAAAAAGAAAAAAGAAGAAATGGATGATCAGCGTAAAACCTTTACCGAAGGCGCGGTAAAAAATAATATGACGGAACGTCAGGCGACGGAGTTGTTTGATTTGCTGGAAAAATTTGCCGGCTATGGTTTTAATAAGTCGCACGCGGCGGCCTATGCACTGGTGGCGTACCAAACCGCTTACTTAAAGGCGCATTACCCGGCGGCGTTTTTGGCGTCCACCATGTCGGCTGATATGAACAACACGGACAGCGTGCATATTTTTTATGATGATTGCGCGCCCAATCAGGTAGAAGTGTTACCACCAGACGTGAACCAAAGCGAGTTTAAATTTACGCCCATCAATAAAAATCAAATGCTGTACGGTTTGGGCGCAATAAAAGGCACCGGACAAGCTGCGATTGAGATTATTTTACAAGCACGCAGGCAAGATGGCTTATTTACCAGTTTGTTTGATTTTTGCAGTCGCTTGGATTTGCGCAAAGTGAATCGTCGCGTCATTGAGTCGTTGATTAGGGCAGGGGCTTTTGATCAGCTAGAGCCGAACCGCTACGCTTTGTTAGCGGGCGTGAGTTTAGCTATTAGCGCGGCAGAGCAAGCCAATGCTAATAGCAATCAAAATAGCCTGTTTGGTGAAGCTTCTGATAATGCGGTGCATGTGTTGCCGAGCGTTACTGCATGGCCTGAGCAGCAGCGTTTACAAGAAGAAAAAGCTGCTTTAGGTTTTTATTTTAGCGGTCACCCTTATTGGTCGTATCAAAAAGATTTAAGTCAATTTATTAGTACCACGTTGGCAAATTTAACCCCTAAAGAGCAGCCGCAGTTGCTGGCGGGGATTGTTTCCGGGGTGCGCATCCGCATGACAGCGCGTGGTAAAATGGCGATTGTAGGGCTTGATGATGGCACCACAAGGATTGAAGTGGTGGTGGGTAATGAGTTACTTAATCAGAACCAACAATTATTAAAAGATGATCAGTTGGTGATTGTCGAGGGTCGCGTTAGCAATGATGAGTTTTCTGGCGGCGTGCGAGTCAATGCGAGAAAGCTACATGATTTATCTAGCCTTAGAAACAGTCGCGCGAGTTTTTTAAAAATATCATGCAACGGTCAGGCTGACGCCATTAAATTGAAATCGCTGTTAAAGCCTTATTGCATCAGCGCATCACAAGAGCAGCGCGGTTGTGCGGTTAAAGTTGAATATCACAACAAAACCAGTAAAGTTGAACTCATGTTGGGTAATGACTGGCGCGTTGATTTGCATGAAGAATTGATTGCAGGCTTAACCGAATGGTTGAGTCAAAGTAATGTAAAAATCCTATATAATTAAACCCAGAACCAGATTCTTTAGACTTAAGGCAACACAACTATATGAAAATAAGTTACTTAGATTTCGAACAACCGATTGCAGAGCTTGAAAACCAAATTGAAGGGTTGCAAGCTGCGCATGATGCCAATGAAGCTTTGGATGTTTCTAAAGAGTTGGCTGCGCTAGAAAAGAAAAACAAAAAACTGTCTGAAGATATTTACGGCAAGTTAAGTGCTTGGCAGATATCTCAGTTGGCACGCCATCCACAGCGCCCTTACACGCTAGATTACATTAAAGGCATATTTACAGACTTTGAGGAGCTGCATGGCGACCGCGCCTATGCAGACGACCCTGCAATTGTCGGTGGGCTGGCACGGTTTGAAGGACAGCCAGTGATGGTGATTGGGCACCAAAAAGGGCGTGATGTAAAAGAGCGCCAATATCGCAACTTTGGTATGCCGCGGCCTGAAGGCTATCGTAAAGCCTTACGCTTGTTTCGATTAGCTGAAAAATTCAATATTCCAATTATCACGCTTATCGACACCCCGGGCGCCTATCCTGGCATTGGTGCTGAAGAGCGCGGACAATCTGAGGCGATTGCGCGTAATTTATACGTGATGGCTGAACTTAAAACACCTATTATCGGCGTAATTATTGGTGAAGGCGGCTCAGGTGGTGCTTTAGCACTTGGCGTGGTTGATCAATTATTGATGCTGCAATACGGTACTTACTCCGTAATCTCTCCCGAAGGTTGTGCTTCAATTTTGTACAAGAGTGCAGATAAAGCCTCCGTCGCAGCAGAGTCGCTTGCCATTACGGCTGACCGACTCAAGGCAATGGGGTTAATCGATAAGATTATTACGGAACCATTGGGTGGCGCGCATCGTTCGCCAGAAGATGTGATGGAAACATTGCGTAGTGCACTAAAAGAAGAATTAACACGCTTAAAAGCCAAGTCAATTAAGTCGCTGTTAGTAACGCGTTACGAGCGCTTAATGAGCTATGGGAAATTCAAAGAAGTTGCTGAAAAATAGCCCTTCAGCCAGAAGGGCTGATAAGCTTGCCAAGCAAGCTCAGTCAAGTCAGCCCGATGCCAAATTAACGCACGCTTTAGTTTCCAAACTTCATTCTTTTCTTACTCAGCACTTATCGCCACAACCTAAATTGTTGCTGGCTTTAAGTGGCGGTTTAGACTCCTGTGTGTTGTTACAGCTGTTGGCAGAAGTTAAACACATCTTTCATTTTGAGTTGCAAGCCATGCATGTGCATCACGGGTTAAGTCCTCATGCCGATATCTGGACATCGCTATGTGAAAAAACGTGTGAATCCCTACATGTGCCATTGCAGGTAGTCTATGTAAATGTTGATCCGTCTAGCAAGCAGGGCATAGAAGCAGCTGCCCGTGAGTTACGTTACCAAGCCCTGTTTAATTACAAATTTGGAGAAGTATTACCAGATTATGTAGTGACAGCCCATCATCAAGATGACCAAGCTGAAACATTGTTATTGCAACTGTTGCGTGGCGCTGGCGTAAAAGGATTATCCAGCATGGCTGCATTAGACGAAACGCGACGGCTATTGCGTCCGTTGTTGGATGTGTCACGACATGCACTTAATGAATATGCCGTGCAGCACCAGATTGAATGGTGCGAAGATGAAAGCAACGACAACACACAATATGAGCGTAATTTTGTACGTCACAATGTCATGCCAGTGCTGGAGACGCACTTCCCCAGTGCTAAATCTGTGATTGCAAGATCCGCCTCACATTTAGCTGAGGCTAATGGTTTGCTCGATACACTGGCCACGTTAGATGCCAGAGAATTGCTGTTAAATAACAGTCTTTGCTTGCAGGGCTTGAGCCAACTTGATATTCCACGCGCTAAAAATGTATTGCGTTGGTGGTTTGCACAAAATCAACTAGCTATGCCAAACGCAGAGCATTTAACTGAAACGCTTCAGCAACTACTCAACGCCAGAGCAGATGCTGATTTGAGTATTCAGTTACAGCATTTGACGCTAAAGCGTTACCAAAAAAGAGCGTACCTTTATGTTGATAAAATCGCAGAGCCGTTTGATTTGGCTTGGAACGGGGAGCCAACGCTGACTTTACCCGATGGTGGTCAATTACATTTTAAGCAAGTCAGTGGGACTGGTTTGGCGCTCAAGTTTGGCATGACTAAACTCAGAATTACCAATCGCGATGGTGGCGAACGCTTTAAACCGAATTCGCTTAGGCCAACTCGAACACTTAAACATTTACTGCAAGAGGCTAATATCCCGCCATGGCAACGTGCGCATTTGCCGCTGATTTACTGGCAAGATACACTTGCATATGTTCCAGGTATTGGTGTAGCCAGCGGGCTTCAAGCCGGATTTAATGAGATCGGTCTTGAAATCATATGGCAAGACTCATAGCATTTAGTCAGCATCACGCAAAATCGCTTTTAGAGTCTTTGAATAATTTAAATAAAATCAATGTGGCAGACTTCATTGGTTCTCCGAGATTGCTTTGCAAGATATATTTACAGCCACATAATGCAAGACTCGAGCTCGCATTTCGTATTTATTGATGGACGCACAATTTTTCTTGCACAGAGATAGTTATCGTTTTGGACCATGATCCACTATCTCAAAGATAGGGTCGATCCAACCTTGATATACACCAGACTCATTAAAGCGAAAGTTTTCAAAACTAGGGTCAACACCTATTTTAAGTTTCGGGTGCTTGATAAACATTTCCCCTTCTTTAATTCCTAATGTTTGTTGAGCGGTGCTGGTGAGTTCTTTTGCTAACGCTTGAGAGGACACTGTATGTTCTCCCCATAGTTTGTTGGCCGTTGCGGTGCCGTGAACAAAGGGCTGTAATATACGCCCATCACCCAAACTAGTAACTTGCGGTATTTTAAGGCTAGCGTCTGCAGCAAGTTGATTGATATAGTGCACTAGCATTTCTGCCCGTTCGGCACCGCCAAATTTTAAAACCTTAATGACCCAATCTGAACTTCCTTTTAAAGCAAAAACTACAGCATCTTTGCCCTCGCCTAAAAGTTCACCTTCCTTTAATGATTTTGAGCCAAACAGCTTTAACTTGGTGGCGGGGTTAAATATCCCAAGGACAATATTGAAAGATAGTTCATTGGTGTCATCAAGAATTTTATTTCTACGTGCCTGAGTGCATGCTTTGTCACAATCAGGGCTTTCTTTGCCTAAAAGAGCATTGCTGTAACTTTCAGGAAAAGTAAATGTTTTTTTAAGAAAACCAGCCAAGCTGGGTTCGTGTGTTGAATCAGCGTTCTGTTGTGAGTGATTTGATGTTATTTGATTTAAAGCAACCGTACGCTCGGGTTCACTGAGGTTAAGCAGGCTTTTAGCGGCTGATAGCCAGGTTTTTAGCTCATCTTCTGGCATGAGCATTACTACAGTATGTGAATCACTGTTGGCGGCAGGTTGGTTTTGCAAAATTAATTTCTCGGTGCGCTCTAATTTTAAGTTAAAAGTATTGGTTGTATGTAAAAGCAAACCACGGGGTCAAAAGAAAATAATAGGCTCGAGTCATTCATTATCGACGCGTCTTTCATTAACATCGTGCCATGAGGGGCGGGCATTATTTTTTTACCGCACAATTAATCAATATGTCTTTATAGTTGGTTTTTTAGCATCAATAGCCAGTATTTTTTCTTTTAAGTAACAACTTCAATTGAGGCCAAATATTTTCTAAAATCATTGGCTGTGCAAGTGCGTTGGGATGCAAGCCATCTTGTTGGATCAAGTCGGGCTGGACTGCAATATTTTTTAGCATAAAAGGTACCAGCGGAATTTTATGCTCTTGGCTTAGCCGTTGGTAGCTTTGGCTAAATGCTTCTGCATACTTGGGGCCATAGTTGGGTGGAATTTGCATGCCAATCAGTAATACTTTAGCGCCAGATTGCTTACTTTGTCGAATAATATTGCTGAGGTTGGTTATCATTTCGTTAATAGGTAAACCACGCAAGCCGTCGTTTGCGCCAAGCTCTAAAATAACAATGGTCGGTTTTGTTTTTTGGAGTGCAGTGTTGATTCGGCTAGCGCCGCCGCTAGTTGTTTCACCGCTCATGCTGGCATTGACGACATCATAACGATAATTTTTAAGCTGAAGTTTTTTTTGCAATAATGCAGCCCAGCCTTGCTGTTGTGGAATACCATAGGCGGCAGATAAACTATCGCCAACAATCAAAATTTTAGGATTTTCTGCATTTGCAGCAGGTGCCCATGCAACCAAACCCAAAATACACAAACTAAGTAGTGCGATCTTTAATACTAAAAATAAGCGGAACAACATCAATGCAACAGTCTCCTATCATCCAAGCACACGATTTAGTTTATGAAATTATCACCCATGATAACCAACTTCGTATCCTACAAGGTTTAAATTTAAGCATAGCCACCGGTGAACAGGTGGCCATTATTGGCAGCTCAGGCTCTGGTAAATCTACATTATTAAGCTTGCTTGCTGGGTTGGATAGGCCAACTAGCGGTAGCGTTCAAATTAATGGCAATCTATTTAGTGCGTTAGATGAAGATGGACGTGCCAGCATACGTGCTAAAACCATGGGCTTTGTGTTCCAGTCATTCCAGTTACTGCCTTCACTCACTGCGCTTGAAAACGTGATGTTGCCACTGCAATTAAAAAATCATCCGCAGGCAAAAGCATTAAGCCTAGAGGCCTTGAGTAAAGTAGGTTTAAGTCAACGTTTGCAACATTACCCTAAACAATTATCTGGTGGCGAGCAGCAGCGTGTTGCGCTCGCACGTGCATTTGCTACCGAGCCTGCCATTTTATTTGCAGATGAGCCAACCGGTAATTTGGATAACGCTACTGGGCAGATGATTATTGAGTTGCTATTTAAAATGAATAAAGAGGCTGGCACTACCTTAGTGCTGGTGACGCATGATATTCAGCTGGCTAACCGTTGCCAGCGCCAACTTAATTTGCAAAACGGACGATTAGAAGAAGTGGTTAGCGCATGATGGTAACTTTTAATCTTGCCTGGACGCAAACCCTAAGTTTGTGGCGTGCTGGTACGTTACGGGTGCTAGTTTTTGCTTTGGTATTAGCCGTGGCAGCAATTACTGCGGTGAGTTTTTTTACGCAGCGTGTAGCGTCCGCACTCAATCAGCAGGGTGGTTTGTTGCTGGGTGGGGATATTGCCGTGATGGCAGACCACCCCATTCGCCCAGCCTTTATCAAGCGCGCGCAAAATCAAGGCATGGCTCATGTTAGCACCTATGAATTTGCCAGCATGGTCATTCATGGAGAAATAAGCCAGTTAGTCGAAATAAAAGCGGTTGAGTTGGGCTTTCCTTTACGTGGCGATCTCACCATCGGTGCCAAGATTGATGATGTTGGGCAAACAGTAAAAGCCGCACCTCAGCCAGGTGAGGCTTGGATAGAACCACGTTTGGCTAATTTACTTGCTGTTAAAGTGGGCGATGAAGTTGAAGTGGGTGAGCATACATTGCGTATTGGCGCGATTTTGTTACGTGAGCCATCACGCGGTGGCGATATGTTCAGTTTTGCGCCCCGATTACTAATGAACACAACCGACTTGCCCGCAACCAAGTTGATTCAATACGGTAGCCGTGTGAAATATCAGCTGTTACTTGCGGCAGACCCGCAACAGGTTAACGATTACTTTTTAAAAACCAAGGCAGAATTAGGTCGTGGTGAACGCATAGAAGACGTACGCAACGCACGCCCTGAAATTAAATCGGCTTTAGATAAAGCGCGCCAGTTTTTAGGCTTATCGGCTATGGTAAGTGTGATATTGGCCATGGTAGCCATGTTGTTATCAAGTTTGCCCTATATCAAGCAGAGTTTAGATACCTTTGCGCTAATGCGTTGCTTTGGCGCACGACAAAACACAGTGTTGCAAGTATTAGCGCTACAAACACTTTTGATTGCATTTTTTAGTGCAGTAGCAGGCTCGGCGCTCGGCTATTTGGCGCAATTAGGTTTAGCTAAATTAGCCAGCAGCTTGTTTGTTGAAACACTGCCAACATTATCTGTAACACCTATCTGGGTAGGGTTTGCCGCCAGTATGATGATGATGGTAGCTGTGGTGATTCCACACGCCTGGCAAATGCGCAACCTCACCGCAATCAACATATTAAGGCGTGAAACACTTGCCCAGCCAATATCCACACAAGCCAAGTTTTTACCGGCGGCGATAGTCATGGTCGTCATGATTTTTTGGCAAGCGCATGATACAAAAATTGCCATCTATACCATGTTGGCGGTGGTCGCACTATGCGTGGTTATTTCAGGTTTTGCCTATGGCTTGGTTGGCTCAGTACAGCGGTTATTTAGTCTGCCACCACAAAATAAAACGCTCGCATCAATCAATCTAGGCATACAAGGGCTTAAAAGAAGAGCCGGGTTATCTACCGTACAAATGATCGGTTTTAGTATGGGGCTGATGGTGCTGATGTTATTGGCGTTAATTCGTGGTGACTTGGTGCACAATTGGCAAGCCTCTTTACCCATTGACGCGCCAAATCGATTTGTCATTAACATTCAACCCGCCCAGATTGCAGGCATCACTCAATTTTTTACACAGCAAAAAATTAAAGATACGGCTATTTTCCCGATGGTGCGCGCACGGTTAATTAGTAAAAATGGTGCGTTAATCAATACCGCACAGTGGCAAGATGAACGCGCAAAACGGCTCGCTGAGCGCGAGTTTAATTTGTCATGGGCTGCAACCATGCAAAGCGATAACCGCTTATTGGCTGGCCGGTGGTGGACACCACAAGAACATGGCAAGCCGTATCTATCACTTGAGCAAGGTTTGGCAGAAACGTTAGGTGTGAAATTGGGCGATAAGCTAGTGTTTGATATAGCAGGCAACCAGACAACACACACCGTGACCAGCCTGAGAAAAGTAGAGTGGGATACCATGCGCGCCAACTTTTTTGCGGTGACGCCGCCGGGCTTGTTAGAGCCGTATGCCGCAAATTTTATCAGCAGTTTTTATTTGCCCGTGGGTGCAGATGCCTCGTTAAATCAACTGGTTAAACAATATCCCAATTTAACCGTGATTGATGTGGCCGCGCTCATGCAGCAAGTGCGTGGCATTATGCAAAAAATGAGTAGCGCAATTGCTTATGTATTCGCTTTTAGTTTAATCGCTGGTGTGGCCGTGCTGTATGCGGCATTAGTGGCAACAAGAGAAGAACGCATAGCCGAAGCCACGTTGATGCGGGTATTTGGCGCATCAAGACGGCAGGTGAGTATTGCTTATGTCGCCGAGTTTGCTTGTATTGGCCTTATTGCCTCACTGACAGCAACCATAGCTGCTAATTTTTTAGCTTATTACTTCAGCGCAAATATATTGAACATACCATTTCAATTTAATATAACGTTAGCAGTTAGCACCATGCTAATCGCCGCAACCGTTATTCCACTTGCTGCTTGGCTGGGCTTGCGTGGTTTTTTAAACATTCCGCCTAGGCAACTGCTTAACAGCATCTAATGATTATTGGTTGTTTATAACCAATAATATGGTTTAAAACAACCACCAATATGGCTGTAAACAGCCATATTTAGGTTAAACTCTCACCGTTGTGAAATGTAAATTAAGGTTACCCTTTGATTTAATATAAGATTTATTTAATGTAAGATTTTGGAATGTTTATTGCTTTAAGATTGAGTTGGAGATAGACGTCTTAGAACAAAAAACTAAAGGAACCTTGGGACCATGATGCGAAAAACATTACAACCTAAAATAATTTTGGCTGCAATACTTGCGGCCTACGCAGTGCCGCAACTGGCATTTGCAGAAAATAAAGCAGAATCTATAGAGCTTGGAAAAATTGAAGTGGTGGGAACAACGCCACTTTCAAGTATTGGCGTGCCAATCGAGCAGGTGCCATCTAATGTGCAAGTGGTTAAGGGTGAAACCTTACAAAATCAACAAAGTTTAGGCGTTGCTGATTTTATGAACCAAAACATGGCTGGTGTAAATATTAATGAGGCGCAAAATAACCCTTATCAACCTGATGTTAATTTCCGTGGCTTTACGGCTTCACCTTTACTAGGCACGCCACAAGGTTTGTCTGTGTATCAAGATGGCGTGCGTATTAACGAGCCATTTGGTGATACCGTTAACTGGGATTTAATTCCACAAAATGCAATTTCCAGCATCACGCTGATGCCAGGCTCAAACCCATTGTTTGGTTTGAATACACTAGGCGGTGCGCTATCGGTACAAACTAAAAGCGGTGAGCACTATCCAGGTGGCGGTGTTCAGTTGCTGGGTGGCTCATTTGGTCGCTGGGCGGTTGAAGGTGAATATGGTGGCAAGCTGGATAACGGCGTCAGTTATTTCTTTGCGGGTAATCAGTTTAAAGAGCAAGGCTGGCGTGATTCATCACCATCAGAAGTATTGCAAGGTTTTGGTAAGTTGGGTTGGAGCAACGACAAAACGGATATTGACGTGAGTTTTTCAGGTGCTGATACCGACCTGACAGGAAACGGTTACCAATCACAAACCCTGTTAAAAACTTTTGGTTATGATTCTATTTACACTAAACCTGATAATACACAAAATAGACTTGGTTTTATCAACGGTAAAGTGAGCCATTGGTTATCTGATGAATTTTTAGTCACAGCGAATGCTTATTATCGCCGTAATAAAACCAAAACCCTGAACGGTGATGGTAATGATGAGTATGAGGCGTTATGGGATGCCTGTGATGGTACGGCGCTTTCAGGTACAGGAGTTTGTGAAAACACATATAACCACGGTGTTATCAACCGCAGTGAAACCACTAACAAAGGCTATGGCGGCACATTGCAGCTAACATGGGCGACTGAACGCAACATGTTAACAGCTGGTTCCAGTGTTGATTTTGGTCGCACCCGGTTTACACAAACCGAGCAAGCTGCCGCGAGTTTTAATGCCTCGCGCGGACTCGCTGGATTAGACCCCGTGATTGAAACTGCAAATGACCTGAGCGGTCGCAGCAAAACCTGGAGCTTATTCGCAACCGATACGTTTAACGTGACTTCACAATTAGCATTAACCGCTTCAGGTCGTTACAACCATACGCGCGTTAAATTGACGGATAGTTTGGCTGGACATAAAGAAGCGACTTGTATTGATGATGCAGATGGTGCAATAGCTGACTGTGGTGGAGTTGATGGCTTGTCTGCTGGAGTTGGTCAAACGCTGGTGTCAGCAGCTGGCGGCGATGCCGGTGGCAAACATACTTTCAAGCGTTTCAACCCTGCTGTGGGTTTAACTTATGCCTTTACGCCTGAGTTAAATACTTACCTGGGCTATAACGAAGGCAACCGTGCACCAAGCCCAATTGAAACCGGCTGTGCTGACCCTGCGTTCCCATGTTTATTACCCAATGCTATGGCGGGTGATCCACCGCTTAAACAGGTTGTGGCTAAAACCTTTGAAGGTGGCTTCCGTGGAAAATTAAGCAATAATATTGGTTGGTCTGCTGGTGCTTACCGTGCCACTAACTATAACGATTTACAATTTATTGCTTCAGGCACCACAGGCGCAGGTTATTTTGACAATGTCGGTAAAACGCGTCGTCAAGGTTTAGATTTAGCTGTAAATGGTAAAACAGGTGATTTTAATTGGTCAGCAGGTTATAGCTTTATTGATGCTACCTATCAAGATGGCTTTGATATTGCATCGCAAGCTAACTCATCTAGGTATGTTGATGTTAATAACAATAAAGTCATTACCGTTTCTAAAGGCGATAAGCTAGCTGGTATAGCTAAACATCAACTTAAACTGCGCGGTGAATGGCAAGCTTTGCCAAATTGGGCGATTGGCGCAACCATGGTGGCATTCTCTGACCAATACGCTCGTGGCAATGAAAACAATAAACACAAAGCGGATAATGTAACTTATTTTGGCTCTGGCAAAGTGGCTGGTTATGCGGTGTTTAACTTAGATACTCGCTATAAATTTGGCAACACAGGCTGGCAGTTGTTCGGCAAGCTGAATAACGTGTTTGACCATGAGTATTACAGCAGTGGCTTATTAGGTGAAAATGCATTTATTGGCGCAGGTAGCTCATTTGACACAGGTGCAGGTTCTAAAAAAGAGTTGTTCTTAGCTCCAGGTGCACCACGTGCTGGTTGGCTTGGTGTTCGTTATGATTTTGGTAAGCCAAAGTCATCAACAGCTTCTGTTGATTAACTAAAACAAAATGCCGACCAGTTCGGCATTTTGTTTTTTGTATTACAAACTATTATGTAACGTAACAAACACTGGATTAGGAATACCCTTTGCAACTCGCACATAACACATCAAATAGCGCTTCAGCTATGATCAAGCAACAATCAAAGGTATTGATTGTTGAAGATGAAGTATTGTTTGCACGTGCCGTGACGCGTCGGTTGCAAAAGTCCGGCTACGAATGCGCGCATGTTGAAAGCATTCAAGATGCGCGCAATATTCTTAAGCAGTTCTCCCCGGATATTGTATTGCTGGATATGCGCTTGCCTGATGGTAATGGCTTGGATTTATTGCCAGAATTTGTGGCTAAAAATGCAGTAGTCATTGTAATGACTGCGCATGGTGAAATTAGTGATGCAGTCAATGCTATGAAGCAGGGGGCAATTGATTATCTCAAAAAGCCCATTGACCTTGAGGAATTGATACTTTCAATTCAAAAAGCTGAAGCAACCGCCATTCAAGCGAATAGTCTGGATTACTCACGTCAACGCAATGCTCACGCGACTGAAGGCGTTGAGTTGCTGGGCGATAGCCCTGCTATGCAAAACGTAAAAACACAAATTAAACGTATCGCGCAGCTGGTCTCTAGCGATAGTGTGCCGCCCACCGTGCTGATTAGTGGTGAAACCGGCACAGGCAAAGATGTGGCTGCGCGTTTATTGCATTTATCATGCGCTAATCACGATAAGCCCTTTGTGCACATTGACTGTGCTTCATTGCCAGCAGAGTTGATTGAAAGTGAGTTGTTCGGACATGATAAGGGCGCGTTTACAGGCGCCGTGAGTGCTCGCCCAGGCTTAATTGAAGCGGCTGAAGATGGCACGCTGTTTTTAGATGAAATTGGTGAGTTGCCATTGGCGCTACAAGCAAAGCTACTTAACGTGTTAGAGCGTAGAGTGGTCAGGCGCTTGGGTTCTACCAAAGAACGTGCGGTGCCTGCGCGCTTTGTCGCGGCAACTAATCGTGATTTACATGAAATGTCGCAACTTGGGCGGTTTAGGCAAGATTTATACTATCGCTTAAATGTGATGAGTGTTGCAATGCCGCCATTACGCGAGCGTGCTGGCGACATGCTATTGCTAGCGAAGCATTTTGCAGCGCAAACTTCCAGGCGTTATGGTTTGGCGAGCGCCAACTTTACGCCAGAGGCGATCAATATGATGCAAACTTACACATGGCCCGGCAATGTGCGCGAGTTAAAGCATCAGGTGAGCCGAGCGATATTGCTTTGTCATCATGGTCAGGTCACTGATATTGATTTGGCATTGCCAATGCAACGCACAGCAGAGGCAATCAGCCAACCAGACCTGCAGCAATCGACCCTAGATGCAGCAGAAAGAGCAATTTTGCTACAGGTGTTGGCCGATACCAGAAACAATGTGTCAGAGGCTGCACGTAAGCTTGGCATCACACGTATGACCATGCGTTACCGTATGGATAAACATCAAATCAAACATTAGGTTGTTTGAGTAGTCAGCTACTTTATTGCTAACCATAAAATTGATAAGCAATACTAACTCCAGCAAGCTGGGAAGTATTGCTAAATACGTTAATTCTGTCATTCTGAGCGTAGCGAAGAATCCATGCTACTAGTTGATGATACTGGATTCTTCGCTACGCTCAGAATGACGGAGTTTGATATTTTGGTTAAAAATAGTGCTATTTTTAGTTTCGTGCATACGACCTTTCATGCACTTTCACTCAGAATAATGTGCTTTCGCGCATGAATAATCTGCTTTAGCAGATATATTCCGCGGTGATGCCAAATATTAGCAATACTTGCCAGCTTGCTGGCTTAGTTATCTTTGTAGGGTGGGCAGACAGTTACATCGTCTGCCCACGCGGATTGGTAACCGCGTGGGCACAAAATCGTGCCCACCCTACATTTATTGATTTTGAACATAATTATTTGAAGAACAAATTAGCCTTGGGGTCTATTGGTGTCTTTGAGGCGTTGACCCGATAGGCCACCGGCTTTGACATGCGGTAATTTAATTCCCATCGCTCGTATTTACAATTTTTAACGCCTTCAATTTTCTTAAAAAACCCTTGCATGGTATGATTCAATCAATTAAAAATTGAGAGAATTTCATGCAAATCGGAACCCCTTTAAGCCCCAATGCAACACGCGTAATGTTGTTAGGCAGTGGCGAACTCGGTAAAGAAGTCATTATTGCATTACAGCGTTTAGGGGTTGAGGTGATTGCCGTTGACCGCTATAAAAATGCACCTGGCCACCAAGTGGCACACCGTGCGTATGTCATAGACATGACAGATGATAAAGCGTTACGTGATTTAATTGCGCAAGAAAAACCACATTTAATTGTGCCTGAAATAGAGGCGCTAAATACTCAAACCCTTGCTGATATTGAGTCTGCGGGCATTGCTACGGTTATTCCAACAGTTAAAGCGGTGCAATTGACCATGAACCGTGAAGGTATTCGCCGGCTTGCCGCTGAAACGCTTAATTTACCAACTTCACCCTATGCGTTTGCTAAAAGTGAGTCAGAGCTACAAGCGGCAATTGATGCCGGCATTGGCTATCCATGCTTTATTAAACCGACCATGTCATCATCTGGCAAAGGGCAATCTCGCATTACGCAAATAAGTGAAGTTAAAACTGCATGGGATTACGCAGCCACCGGTGGGCGTGTGAATCAAGGCGTGGTGATTGTTGAAGGTCAAATTGATTTTGATTACGAAATTACGTTACTCACGGTGCGTGCTAAAAATGCGCAGGGCGAAATCACCACTTATTTCTGTGAACCCATTGGTCATGTGCAGGAAAAAGGTGATTATGTAGAAAGTTGGCAGCCGCAACCGATGGCTACAAAGGCCTTGGAAGAATCTAAACGCATCGCTAAAGCCGTCACCGATAGTCTAGGTGGCTTGGGTTTATTTGGTGTTGAGTTGTTTATCAAGGGCGACCAAGTCTGGTTTAGTGAAGTAAGCCCACGCCCGCATGACACGGGCATGGTAACCATGGCGAGCCAGCGTTTTAGTGAGTTTGATTTACATGCGCGTGCTATTTTGGGCTTGCCGGTTGACGTGAGCTTGACGGACGCCGGTGCAAGTGCCGTGATTTACGGCGGACATGAAACTAAAAACTTAGCATTTGATGGCGTAGAAGCCGCACTGGCTGTGCCCAATAGCGACATTCGCTTATTTGGTAAACCGGAATCCTTTGTTAAACGCCGTATGGGCGTGGCATTGGCTACGGGTAAAGATGTTACCGAGGCGAGAGCGCGTGCAAAATTAGCGGCTAGCCTTGTTAAACCAAAAGTGGTTTAAGCTGACACGATGCTAGATAAAATTGAAGAAGCGGGTAGTAATAAAAGCACGTTTTTTGAACTGCTAGGCGGTGAGGCTAGTGGCATTCAAAACATTCGCCAATTGGTAGAAACGTTTTATGACATCATGGATAGCGACCCGAAAGCGCAGCCTATCCGTGCCATGCATCAAGCAGATTTAACTTCCGCACGTGAGAAACTATTTATGTTTTTAACTGGCTGGACAGGTGGGCCACAGCTTTATATTGAGCGCTATGGTCACCCGATGTTGCGCAAGCGGCACTTGCCGTTTGCGATAGATGAATCAGCCCGAGATCAATGGATGTATTGCATGATTAAAGCCATGCATCAATTAGAGTACGATGATGAGTTGATGAAAAAGTTAGCTGGCCAGTTGTATGGTGTGGCTGATTTTATGCGGAATCATTAACAGATATTGCGCTGGAAAATGATGAATACACTTGAATTAATTCGTAGTAAAAAATCTGATATTCTTGCTATTGCTACGCGACATGGCGCTAAAAATGTAAGAGTATTTGGCTCTGTTGCAAGAGGCGAAGATACCGACACAAGTGACGTTGATTTATTGGTGAGTATGGAAAAAAATCGTACCTTATATGATTTAATTGGGTTGCAACAAGAAATTCAGGATATATTAAACCGCAATGTTGATGTGCTTACAGACCGATCTATAAACAGTTATCTACAAGCGCAGATTCTCCAAGAGGCAACTTTGTTATGACTAAAGATGCTAGCGTATATATTAGGCATATTTACGATTGCATACAGTCTGAACAAACTGATAAGCACTACTTTTAACAAAAATATCAAACCCTGTCATTCTGAGCGTAGCGAAGAATCCAGTATCATCAATTATTGCTTCGGCCCGATGAAGCATCAATTTCCGTTCGGCCTGAGCCTGTCGAAGGCGTTGTATCCATTCACATTTCGACAAGCTCAATGCGAACGGACTTCAAATATCATTGGGCCGAAGCAATAGTTGCATGGATTCTTCGCTACGCTCAGAATGACAAGGTGAATTTTCACGAAGTGAAAAGAGAGGGTGCCCTTGGGTACAAAATTAACGTTATTTGCTTACTAACAACCCACCTAGAAGCGCCGCAACAGGCGCTTTTTTAGCATTTGACTGTCTGGTAGCTGTCGCCTCAATACTTTGTGAGCTAGGCTCGTAAGGCTTATCAAACCAAGGGTCTGTGCTTTTTCTCTTCGCGGGCGTTCGTCTTGTTACTGAGTCTTCTTGTGGTTTTGTTTGGGTACTTGAAGGGCTTGATTTACTGCGAGGGGCACGTGACGGTGCACTTGGTTTATCAAGCGCAATCACTTCTTTAGGTATTTGGCGCTTAATCAGCTTTTCAATCTCTACCATATATTTTGTTTCATCTTCACTTACAAATGAAATTGCTACGCCGCTAGCACCCGCACGGCCGGTACGGCCAATACGGTGTACATAATCTTCTGGAGCGCTAGGGATTTCATAGTTAATCACCATCGGCAATTCGCTAATATCCAAACCGCGCGCAGCAACATCAGTAGCAACCAATGCTGTGACCGTGCCTGCTTTAAAAGCATCCAACGCTTTAATGCGTTCTTGTTGTGTTTTATCACCGTGAATCGCGTCAGCGGCAATGCCTACTTTAGCTAAGCTGCGGCTTAGGCGGCTAGCGGTAATTTTGGTTTTGGTGAAGATAATGACTTGTTTGGCGTTAGCTTCTGTTAACAGCTGTATCAGCAGCGTTTCTTTATCTGATTGCGCAACTTGATACACTTTTTGTGTGACGTTGTCGTTGGTAGCATTGCTGCGTGCAACTTCAATGAGTTGCGGCTTGGTTAAAAATTCATCCGCTAATTTTTTAATCTCGTTTGAGAATGTGGCTGAAAACATTAAATTTTGACGCTGCTTAGGTAGCAACGCCAAAATCCTTTTCAAATCAGGCATAAAGCCCATGTCTAGCATTCTATCGGCTTCATCCAGCACTAACATTTGCACTTGATTAAGCTGTACTGTTTTTTGTTCAATGTGATCCAACAAACGACCAGGGGTGGCTACCAGTACTTCAACACCAGTTTTTAAATGCGGCGTTTGCGTTTTGATATCAACACCGCCATACACCACCAACGAGCGCAGTTGCGTATGTTTTGCATACGCTTTTACGCTTTCTTCTACCTGAATTGCAAGCTCGCGTGTTGGCGTTAAAATCAACGCCCGTACCGGGTGCTTGGCTGGGGAGGTGCTGCTACTGGCAAAAGGTAACAATTTTTGAAGTATAGGCAAGGCAAAGGCTGCAGTTTTACCTGTGCCGGTTTGTGCACCTGCCATTAAATCAATTCCAGCTAGCGCCACAGGGATCGCTTGCGCTTGAATTGGCGTAGGCGTTGTGTAACCAGACTCGGTGAGTGCTTTAAGTAACTCAGGCGCTAAGCCTAAGCTGTCAAAATGGATGGTTTCTGTCATTGTTTATCTCTGTTTAGGGGCTGGGGACTACGGACTAGGGGCTAAGAATGAATTTGAATGTTTTATGGTGAAAATTAGCTGATGCTACATTCACCGTAAAACCGATCACTTCAATCCCTAGCCCCTAAATCCCAGCCACCAGCCCCTATATTTACCTACGCAAAACTACGTGGACGGCGCGGTGCACCGCTACCAGCGTTTGCATTGCCAAAGCTACGTGAATCGCTGTTAGCGCGTGCAGGACGGCTATCATTGCTGTCACGACGTGCAGGAGCGGCTGAACGATCACCACGCGGTGCATCAGTGCGACCTTCGTAACGTGCGCCTAGAACGCGGTTATCACCACGATTTGCATCTGGGCGGCTACCACGGCTGTCATTACGCGCAGCGCCTGCACCATCACGTGAAAAAGGTTTTTTACCGAACGCAGCAGCATCACCAAAACTACGGTTAGGCGCGCCCGCTGCACGGTCACCAAAGCTACGGTCACCACTTGGGCGGTCACCAAAACTACGTGGGCGATCGCCAGAAGGTCTTTCAGAACGACCTGCATAACCCGCTGAATTACCATTGGCTTCACGCGGAGCTGAGTCGCGATTACCACGACTTTCGCTATCACGGCTAAAGCTAGCGCCATCACGCGATTGAAAACTACCGTTACGGTCACCACGAGGCTCACTGTTACGGTTATTAAAACCGCCACGGTCATCACGTGGTTTAAATCCACCGCGACCACCTGGTTTGTGTGCGTCACGGCGAATATCACCACGATCACCACGGCCATTACCCGGGCCATCCATCTTCATGGCGCGTTTTGGCTCAAAGCCTTCAACCACACCTGGTTCCATACGGTTACCAGTGAATTGTTCAATTTTACGTAAAATATGACGATCCATATTTGATGCAAATGAAATTGCAATCCCTGTTTTGCCAGCACGGCCGGTACGGCCAATGCGATGCACGTAATCTTCAGCAAATTTTGGTAAATCATAGTTAATCACGTGGCTAATACCATTAATATCAATACCGCGCGCTGCAACATCAGTCGCTACTAATACTTTTACATCACCTTGACGTAATTTAGTCAAAGTACGGTTACGCGCACCTTGCGTCATATCGCCATGTAAAGCCGCTGTTTTATGGCCAGCCGCGTATAAATCTTCAGCTAACACATCGCAATGGCGTTTAGTGCTGGTGAAAATAATCACTTGGTTTACTTCAGGTGCAATCAACAGATGCTCAAGCAATTTGTTTTTATGCGTCATGTCATCTACATAGTGCAAACGTTGCTCAATGTTGGCATGTTTTTCTTTTTGCGTAGCCACTTGAATTGTTTTTGGGTTTTTAAGAATCTGTCTAGCAATACGTGCGATGTCGCCATCAAGTGTTGCAGAGAACAATAGTGTTTGACGCTCAGCAGTTAATTGCTCGCAAATACGCTCAACATCAGGCAGGAAGCCCATGTCTAACATGCGATCAGCTTCATCTAAAATCAACATTTGCAAACGGCTTAAATCAATACGGCCGCGTTCCATGTGGTCTAACAAGCGACCTGGCGTTGCGACTAGAATATCCAAAGGTTGTGACAGTAATTTATTTTGTAATGGGTAAGGCATGCCACCTACGATACTAACCGTGCGAGCGCGGATGTATTTACCGTATTTGCGGGCAGCTTCATTCACTTGCGTTGCAAGTTCGCGCGTTGGCACTAATACTAAAATGCGTGGACCGCGGCTTTTTAATTCATGCGGCGTTGCAAGCAAGTTTAATGCTGGCAACATAAAGGCTGCGGTTTTACCGGTGCCGGTTTGGGCAGACGCCATCAGGTCATGACCTGCAGTCACAACAGGAATAGCCTGTGATTGGATAGCGGTTGGCGTGGTGTAGCCAGATTCCTCAATAGCACGAAGAATGGTAGAGTCAAGATTAAACGATTCAAAAGACAAAGTAGTCCCTTTCAAAAAATAACAGCTTATTAAAAAATTTTAATAAGCAATAAAAAGGGCGCTAAGTAAAAACGGGCATATCATTTGCACACACGCAATTTGTTTAAGCGTATGAGCAAGGGCAATATAAACGCGAAAATATTTGGTTTAGTTAAATTTAAGCTAATCCGAATTAACGAACTAACTGTTATTAAATGTAAGCTAAACAAGCTAATATAATCTTTACCAGCGCACGGGCACAGCCGCTAACCAGTAAAAATCGATATCGATTTTGATAGATGCTACAAAATTTCACGAGCATCAAAAAGGGTCAGGGCGATGATTCAAGCATTACGAATAACCTGTAATGCGAATGAAGCGCGCAGTATAACCATTTGAATAAGTTTGTCAATTTAATTTAATGATAAAAGCCAATTAAATAGTTGTTTAGTGTGTTAAAATCGCCGCCTTTCAATGAACTGGTAGCAACACAATGTCTCGTAATTTAAGAAATATCGCAATTATCGCCCACGTTGACCATGGTAAAACGACTATGGTGGATAAGCTTTTACAACAATCTGGCACGTTTTCATCTCACCAAGCAGTTTCAGAGCGTGTAATGGATAGTGGCGACATTGAAAAAGAACGTGGCATTACCATTTTGGCAAAAAATACTGCGCTTACCTATGAAGGTACGCACATTAACATTGTTGACACACCAGGCCATGCGGACTTTGGTGGTGAGGTTGAGCGTGTTTTAGGCATGGTGGATGGCGTAGTATTGTTAGTGGATGCGGTTGAAGGCCCAATGCCGCAAACCCGTTTTGTAACGAAAAAAGCCTTGGCACTTGGTTTAAAACCAATCGTAGTGATTAACAAGGTAGATCGTCCAGGTGCGCGTACTGACTGGGTAGTTAACCAAACTTTTGATTTGTTTGCCAACTTGGGCGCAACCGATGAGCAATTAGATTTTCCGGTGGTTTATGCCTCAGCCATCAATGGCTATGCCATGTTAGATATGAATACACCAAGCGACAATATGCGTGCCTTGTTTGACACAGTTTTGAGCCATGTTGCCTGCCCAGCTGGCGACAGCACTGCACCGTTACAATTGCAAATTTCAGCCTTAGATTACTCAACCTATACAGGTCGCCTTGGCATTGGCCGTATTAGCAACGGTAAAATAAAAACAGGTCAATCTGTGACGATCATGAACGAAGATAAGCAAATCGCGGTTGGTAAAATTAACCAAGTACTTGGTTTTAAAGGCCTTGAGCGTGTGCCAGTTGAAGAAGCTGAAGCAGGCGACATTGTCATTATTTCTGGTTTAGATGATATTGGTATCGGTTTTACCGTGTGTGATCGTGAAAATCCAAAAGGCCTGCCGCATTTAGGTGTGGATGAGCCAACCTTGACTATGGACTTTATGGTGAATACATCGCCATTAGCGGGTACTGAAGGTAAATTTGTGACTAGCCGTCAAATTCGTGACCGTTTGACTAAAGAGCTGTTAGTGAACGTGGCATTGCGTGTAGATGAAACTGAAGATAATGATGTGTTCCGTGTTTCTGGTCGTGGTGAGTTGCATTTAACTATTTTGCTTGAAAACATGCGTCGTGAAGGCTTTGAAATGGCCGTTGGTAAGCCAAAAGTCGTGTACCGTGAAATTGACGGCCAAAAATGTGAGCCGTATGAAATTTTAACGGTTGATTTGGAAGACGAACACCAAGGTGCCGCGATGGAAGAATTAGGCCGCCGCCGTGGTGAAATGCAAAACATGGAGTCAGACGGTAATGGCCGTACACGTTTGGAATATAAAATTCCAGCACGTGGTTTGATTGGTTTCCAAGGTGAATTTTTAACCATGACACGCGGTACCGGTTTGATGGGTCACGTGTTTGATGAATACGCACCGGTGAAAGCCGATATGCCGGGCCGCCGTAATGGCGTGCTGATTTCAGCTGAACATGGCGAGGCGGTTGCCTACGCGCTATGGAAACTGCAAGACCGCGGTAAAATGTTTTCATCACCAGGTGATAAATTGTACGAAGGCATGATTATTGGCGTTCACAGTCGCGATAACGACTTGGTAGTTAACCCGATTAAAGGTAAACAACTAACCAACGTGCGCTCTTCAGGCACGGATGAAGCAGTACGTTTGATTACACCAATTGCCTTGACATTAGAAAGCGCTGTTGAATTTATTGATGATGATGAATTGGTGGAAATTACACCCAAAACTATTCGTATCCGTAAACGCTATTTAACAGAAAACGAGCGTAAACGTTCTGGTACTAATAAGTCTTAAACGGCTTTATCAGAAAACTGATAATCAGTGCTAAAGCCAGTAAACTGGCAAGTACTGCTAATCGTAGTTGAATTACTTAAACCCAGCCCTTGCGCTGGGTTTTTTTATGTCTTTGCTTCTGCGGTGGGCATAGTGGAACATGAGCACTGTGCCGCCACCCAGACTCCAGCGCGGAATGGTGAAGCCATCGGCGGCAACAGCGTCAAAAAGACTGTATGCCTTTTCAAGAAGGATTATCCATGGGCCATCCGGGAAGTTTAGCGCTGGCTTAGCCAATGGCATTCCAGAACTTGTTTGGTGACTTGATCTCGGTTGCAACGTGCGCAAGGTTCTTCCATACCAATTTTGCGTTAATGTTATTCTTTACAGCAAGCTGCTTGACGGCCCCAGCAACCAAAGATGTTGGCGTTTCATCGATCAGGTGCATCACCTGTCCTTCAAATCCTGACTGAATTTCCCCGCTTAGCATGAATTGTTCCAGATCAGACGCTGACATGGATTTTTTGTAGCTTGTATTGATGTTGCTAAGCGTTATTTTAACGAAATCCATCTTTTTTCCAGTCGAGAACATTGGCGTGCCAATGATTTCGGCAATGTCAGAAAGTTTGATGGCGCCGATGTCACCAACCTTACCTTTTTCCAGATTCACAATGGTCACCCTAGAGACGTGCGAAGCTTCGGCTAGAGCCTTTTGACTCAGGCCGCATGCCGTTCTGCCCTTCTTAATGATTGCACCAATAGTTAATATGTTCATGGTTAATACTATAGCGACGCAATCAATAAAAGTAAAGCATGCTTTACTTTTATTGATTGGTAGCACCTAACATAATCGTATTATGTGGTTGTCATCTAAAGACCTTTTGACCTGTCATGCGGAGCGAAGCGAAGAATCCAGAGAACTGGCTGATTGCAATGGATGCTTCGCTACGTGCATATTCTCATACCAACTGACCAGCCATGCTCATTTCCACTTACCAGTTGTTCTCATTGGTCCTGAGCATTAAATAAAGCTGTGCATATTTAGAACACCAGCTTTGTGACGGTGTTAAAGATTATGACTGTAATCTGAGTATTTGAAATTCATTCTACTTGAATTGTCAAAACAAGCGAGATACAATGTAACTCAATTTATATGGAGTACATGATGGCTACTACAAGCATGGTACATGTTCGGGTTGATGAAAATATTAAGCTAGAAGCTACAGAAACATTAGCGCTAATGGGGCTTTCTGTTTCTGATGCTGTGCGCGTATTCTTAATGAGAGTAGTCGTTGAGAAGCAACTTCCTTTTACTCTTAAAGTCCCAAATCCAGAAACTCATGCAGCAATGATAGAAGCAGATGCTATTGCCCACCGACACAAAGCTCGTTTTGCAACTGCTGATGAATTGTTCTATGACCTCGAAAAAAACAGCATCAAGTAAACGCGCCAGAATTCCGCGTTCAGCGGATTATACAAAGTTTTTTCTCAAAGACTGGCAACGCCTATCGCATTCCGGTCGATACGACATGAATAAGCTTAAAGAAGTTATGCTTCTCTTAATAGCCAATGATGCTCCACTTGGGCCAGAATGGTTAGATCATCCTCTTGGCGGAGACTGGGATGGTCATAGAGAATGTCATGTAGGTGGCGATTTCTTATTAGCCTACAAACTCGACAATAGCAATAAGATTGAGCTGATTGTATTTGTTCGTGCGGGTACTCATGCAGATTTGTTTGAATAAACATAAAATCTAGATACCTTTGCACGAACCAGAAAATGGTAATTTTCTTAGAGAGCTTTGCACGAAGCTGCCTTATTGCTAAAAACGTTAATTTTGTACCCCAGGGCACCCTCTCTTTTCACTTCGTGAAAATTCACCTTGTCATTCTGAGCGTAGCGAAGAATCCAGGCAACTAATTGATTATACTGGATTCTTCGCTACGCTCAGAATGACGGGCTTGATACTTTAGTTAAAAATAGTGCTATTTTTAGCTTCATGCAAAGCTCTCTCTTAAAAAATCTATCAATTTCCGTCATTCCCGTGTACCAGTACTTGGCATCCCCATAGAATATATGTGCTAAGCCAGTGAACTGGCAAGAAAAGTGTAAAAGGTCATCCCCAATTTTCTAAGCTACTAAAGTAGCAAGAAAAGTGTGATAAGTCAGCAAGCCGGCATACGACTTTTCAATGGCTTTCACGCATGAATAACCAACTTTAGTTGGTATATTCTGTGGGGATGCCAAGTACTGGTATAACCATTAGAAAATCGGAGTACCCTTGCAGTGCAAAGGTCTCGATTAAATCAAGTTAATAGCTACGTTGGTTTTAAATTACCCTAATATCGGGTGACATTATTTCTAAAGATGAGATTACATTTTAAATATGGTTCATTTCAGCCAATTGGTGGTTGATTGTAGCTATTTAAAGCCGGTAGCGTGTACTAAATTACATATAGCTGATTGATTGTATTAACTAAATTTAATGGGTATGAAATTTGCATATTCCGCACAGCTTTTTACTTAATTGCTTTACTTACCGTGCAGAACTTCATGTTAAAAAATATCACCCATTATTTAAAATTAAATTTTAATCACACCAACGATCATCGTTTAAATTTTAATTACATTAGCCTAATGTTTATTGGCTTAATGTTTTTATTGCCATTTGTCAGTTTGTATCATCATCTGCCTATTCCATCATTTTATGGTGAATGGGTAGCCGCAGTTTTAGGGTTGGCGGCAATGTTGCCGTTAATACGCAAGGCCGCTTGGCAGCCGTTACACATTCCGCAAATTGCGCTTATTTTTCCGGGGTTGGCAGCAATTTTGGCAATGCAATGGATGTTAGGCATGCTGCACTCGCACCAGTATGCGTTACTGGTGCTTTCATATTTAGCGTGGGCATTCTTTTTAGTCATCCTCGGCAGTTATTTGCGCCGTGAATTAGGCTGGGAGAAAATTGCCACCACGCTTGCCTGGTTTTTGGTGATTGGTGGTCTTATCAATGCAGGCGTTGTAGCCCTGCAGTACGTCATGCAAAATGGCCTCAACATTCCATTCATGCCAAAACTGGCGGGTTATGGCGCTATTTCTCAGGTCAATCATTTTGCTGATTACGTAGCACTTGCTACGGCGTCACTCATTTATTTATATGCCAAGGGCCGGTTTAGCCTCAAAGTATTTGCGGTAGGTTTAACGCTATTTTTAGCGATGCTGGCATTTTCAGGCTCGCGTAGTTCATGGCTTTATCTCACAGCATTTATGGTGTTAGCCATTGGGTTGCAAGTTAACGCCATGAGGCAACGCACTGGTTCAACCAATATGCGTAGCTTATTACGAGTAAGTTTAGTGTTGCTTCCAGCCTTTGCAGTAGTGCAGTTGTTCATTCATTTTATAGTACCAGATGGTCTTGTTGTATTGGCTACAGAACGATTGATTGAATCGGTCAATGCAACTAGCACATCTCAGCGCTGGCAGCTTTGGCATGAAAGCTGGCGCATGTTTCTGCAATCGCCGTGGTTAGGTATCGGGGCAGGGCAGATACGATGGCAGTCATTTTTATTGCTTGATACACCAAGTGCCGTTGGCGCTGTTGGGTTGTTTGAACATGCACATAACTTATTTCTCAACTTATTAACAGAAATGGGCATAGGTGCGCCGTTACTCGTGCTTGCTGGGATTTTTGCATGGTTGCGTGGCTTCAAGTGGCGTGAGTTAAGTTTAGAATCATGGTGGCTACTCGGTTTGTTGTCTGTGCTAGGCATACACAGCATGCTTGAATATCCATTGTGGTACACCTACTTTCTTGGCATCGCAGCCGTATTGTTAGGTGCAGGTGAAGAAAAATTAACCACTGTAAGCTTACCAAAAGTTGGCATTACACTTGGCCGCACAGCCATGGCTGGGTTAATGCTAATAGGCATGGTTAACCTAGCTAGTATGGTGATGGCCAATGCCAAATTAGAAACATGGTTGTTACGTGCTATGCGCGGAGACATTGCCACCCAAGAGCAACCGCAGTTTTTTGAAGCGCTAAATTGGGTTCACGCAAATTCGCTGTTGGCGCCTTATTCTGAGCTTATGTACGCCACTGCACTGGTGATTGATACTAACAAGCTTGATAGTAAGCTTTGGCTTAGTCAATCAGCTATGCGATTTGTACCAATGCGTAAAATAGCCTATCAGCATGTATTGCTGCTTAAGCTCAATGGTGATCATACAGGTGCAGTAAAGCAGCTAAACCGCACGCTAATAGCCTACCCAGGCAAATTTACCAAAGAGTTAGAAGCCATGCCATTTAAATACTGGCAAGATTACTTAGATGTTCTAAGTGAGGCGCGCCCAATTCCGCAAAAAAAGAAATAAAAGCTTTGCATGCAATCTAATTGGCAGCAGTCCATTTTTAGCACTCGAGCTACTCGCGATATTACTTTGGCTGTGGCAGTGACATTTTTAGTGTCAATGGCGCTGGTCTTGTTTGACGTGAACGAACGCTTTATTGCTGCAGCGTCACGCCATGAGCAATGGCAGGTAGATGAATTGCCATTAGTGTTGCTTGTCGCTTATGCTGCACTTACTTGGTTTTCTGTTCGTCGTTGGAATGAATCACGGCAAGAAGTGGCCGCCCGTCTTGAAGCTGAACAAAAGATTGCACAGTTGCTGGCTGAAAATCAGCGGTTATTACGCCACTCACTTGAAGTGCAAGAAGAAGAAAAGCGCAGCCTTGCGCGCGAGTTGCATGATGAACTAGGTCAGTATTTACATGCTGCGCGCACTGAGTCTGTTGCCTTGAGGCTAGGTTCGTCAGATAAATTTATAGGTGAACGCGCCAAAAGTATTGAGCACGCTTTAACGCATATTCAACTGGTAGCGCGTGACATTATCAGTAAACTGCGCCCACCCGCGCTAGATGAGCTAGGGCTATCAGCTGCATTGGAGCAACTGGTACTGCGCCAGTGTGAAACCTCGGTAGATATTCAATGTAGCTTTAATATAGCACGTGAGGTAGATGCTGTGGGTGGGCCGGTAGCAATTAACGCTTACCGAATTGCGCAAGAGTGTTTAACTAACATTGTGCGTCATGCGCATGCTAGCAAGGTTAATTTCATGGCAAGGCTGGCGCAAAATTGCTTGATACTTGAAATTTCAGACAATGGGCGCGGCCACCCAGTGCCCATAGTTGCAGGCTTTGGCATTGCAGGCATCCGTGAGCGGGTTGATAGCCTAGATGGAAAACTCACCATGCATAGCGAGCCAGAGTATGGTGTTTTTGTCGGCGTATCGTTGCCGCTGAACAAAACAGTATTAAAACAAGAAGTGATTTAGATCAACATGACGATAAGAGTATTACTTGCCGATGATCATTCTGTGGTGCGCGCGGGCTACCGCCACCTGTTGCAATCAGCAGCAGATATTCAAATTATTGCGGAAGCCGATAGCGGTGAAGAAGCCTACCGTCTGTATGCGGAAACAAAACCTGATGTCACGGTGATGGACATCTCCATGCCCGGCATGGGTGGGCTTGAAGCACTGCGCCGTATTAGGGCGCAAGACCTAAGCGCGCGAGTGTTGATGTTTACCATGCATGATGACGCCGTGTTTCCATCTCGCGCGTTAGAGGCAGGCGCCCGCGGCTACCTTTCAAAATCATGCCCGCCAGAAGCATTGGTTGAAGCTGTGCGTGCAATTGCAGCAGGGCATAAATACCTGGGGCAAGATGTTGCGCAAAAGGTAGCGCTTCAAATGGTGATAGGCACGGGGGATTTGTTACAAAAACTATCTGCGCGTGAGTTTGAAGTGTTTAACCTGCTGGCTCAAGGCTTACCGCTCAATGAGTTAGCCGAGCGTATGCACATGGATTACAAAACTGTAGTGAATGTGCAATCGCGCATTCGGCAAAAACTAGCGGTTGAAAACACGGCGCAGTTAGTCATGCTGGCTATTCGTGCCGGTGTGATTAAACCCTAGCAGCCTGTCGGACTTAAAGGAAATCGGCTGCAAATCCGTCTGGACGGTCTATATTTTGTGGTATCCGTATTCCATGATAGTTATCAATCATGGAATACGGATACCCTTTTTTTAACCCTGCTTAACAATCACTCCCATTATTGACGGGAATAACTCCTAGTGTTAAGTGGGTTTTATCGCATCGCTTTGTAATAAGTTCATCACTATGATGCGTACATGCCTAAATGTTACTAAATGTTATTAAGTTTTTATGCGTTTGGTGATGTTAAAGCACTACGCTAATGTGATAAATGACCATATAAATTAGCTCTATAGCGGTAAGCCCAGACCTTTAGCGGTTTTAAAAAAATCATTATTCTTAGGAGATTTAAATGAAACAAATGATGCTTCAATCAAAACAAAAGGGTTTTACCCTGTTAGAGCTATTAGTGGTCATTACACTATTAGCCGTATTGTCAGTAGGTGCTTTAATCGCTTATGAAGGTATCGGCGACAACGCACAAGCAACCGCAGCTGCAAATAACACTGCAGGTGTAGACCGTGCAATTCGTAACTTCCGTGCGGTGAGCTTAACGTATCCAAACCAATGGGATAACTTAGTTCAAGAAGGTTCAGCATTAACATTTGATGGTTTAACCGAAGTTGCGGCAGATGCTGATGAAGCAGCAAAAAAACCATTAGTAGTTGCTCGTCCTACACGTAATGCGTTTGGTAGCTGGAACATTGCAGCTGACGCACAAACTAAATCTAACGTTATGGCTGCTTTTGATGCGGTTGGTATTGATGAAGTACAACAAATGACAGCGCTTGCAACTGGTAAAGCGCCTAACGTGCAACACAATGAAGGTGCAAATGCTGCAGCTCATGACCTTGAAATGGTTGATCCGCTATTCACACACGTTTCAATCATGCCATCTTCAGTAGGTGCTACTGCATGTACTGCTGGTACTGCATCAATTGCTACAAACTTTGCAGGTGATGCTCCAGTAGCAGTTACCAATGACTACGGTCTTAAGTTGAATGCAATCAATGACTCATTAGACCCAGCTTTATGTCAATTGGTGATTGCGCTTGGCTTCGGTCATGATGCAGCACACAGCACAGCTGACTCACCAGCAGCGATTGTTACTGCGGCGACATATTCTAGCAAAGCCATTAACCCAGCTAACAGCTATGGTCGTTATGTTGCGCTATTCCATGTGGGTACAGGTAATGCAACAACTATTACATCAGCTGATATTCACAAAAAAGCACATTTAATTGCGATTGTTGATACTGAAGGTAATTCAATCGACACTAACATTGCAAATGCAACAGCTACAAACTAAGTTAATTTGATTTTAAATCGAATTGATTTAGCTTAAGTATGAAGGTGGAGCCACAAAATGGCTCCACCTTTTTGTGCTAAGTGTTCTTAGGTGGTGGTTGTTAACATCATTGGTGGTTGTTAACAACCACCACCTAAGTGACATTCTAACGGGAATATGTACCAGTAAATGCGGGAGATATTCCTAAATTGTTTTTTATTACAATCAGTTACATTTTATTACAATTGGTTGGCACGTAGGTTGCTTATGTAGCTCTGCACACATGGGGTGAATGCTGGCTAGTTGGTTGGTTGTGTGTCGGGATTATCTGATCCTCCCCTCCTTGGTGATTGTTCTATTTATTAGAGCTAGTTGTCGGGGGATTCAGATGTGGTAAATGGATGCGCTGATGATAGCCCCTATCAACGCAGTCTACAAAATAATGTACTGGGGTTTTTAATAACCAAGGAGATTCATATGATGCAATCAAAACAAAAGGGTTTTACCCTGTTAGAGCTATTAGTGGTCATTACACTATTAGCCGTATTGTCAGTAGGTGCTTTAATCGCTTATGAAGGTATTGGCGACAATGCACAAGCAACCGCTGCTGCAAATAACACTGCAGGTGTTGACCGTGCAATTCGTAACTTCCGTGCTGTGAGCTTAACGTATCCAAACCAATGGGATAACTTAGTTCAAGAAGGTTCAGCTTTATCACTTGACGGCTTAACAGAAGTACAGGCGTTAGCAGCAGAAGCAGCAAAAACCCCATTAGTAGTTGCTCGCCCTACACGTAATGCGTTTGGTAGCTGGAACATTGCAGCTGACGCACAAACTAAATCTAACGTTATGGCTGCTTTTGATGCGGTTGGTATTGATGAAGTGCAACAAGTAACAGCGCTTGAACCGGGTAAAGCGCCTAACGTGCAACACAATGAAGGTGCGAATCCTGCAGCTCATCAGCGTGAGTTTGTTGATCCAGCGTTCACACACGTTTCAATCATGCCATCTTCAGTAGGTGCTACTGCATGTAGCGCTGGCGCTGTTGCTGCATCAATTGGTACAAACTTTGCAGGTGATGCTCCAGTAGCAGTTACCAATGACTACGGTCTTAAGTTGAATGCAATCAATGACTCATTAGACCCAGCTTTATGTCAATTAGTGATTGCGCTTGGCTTTGGTCATGATGCAGCACACAGCACAGCTAACTCACCAGCAGCGATTGTTACTGCGGCGACATATTCTAGCAAAGCCATTAACCCAGCTAACAGCTATGGTCGTTATGTTGCGCTATTCCATGTAGGTACAGGTAATGCAACAACAATTACATCAGCTGATATTCACAAAAAAGCACATTTAATTGCGATTGTTGATACTGAAGGCAATTCAATCGACACTAACATTGCAAATGCAACAGCTACAAACTAAATCATCCTGATTTAATTTGAGTGACTAAGGTGGAGCCACAAAATGGCTTCACCTTTTTGTGTTGTGTAGTAATAAGCGGTTTAACGCATTGTTTAAAGATTAAGTAAATGAAGTAACTATGTTCAACAAAAAACCACTGACATTTCAAAAAAAGTTTGACCAGTTGCGAGCGTTGCCATCACTGCCTGCGCGAGCGTTGTGTCATGTTTTTTTTGAGCTGTTAGCAAAAGTTAAATGCTCTGTTAGCCATAATTATTTGCACCGCCACACGCTCAATCGTAGTGGCGGTTTTACGTTATTAGAATTGCTCGTTGTGGTAACTTTGATGGCGATTGTGGCAGGCACGGCCATGATTTCGTTAGATGGTGTAGATGAGCATGCCGCCACGCAAATCGCCAAAAGTGAAATGGTGGAAATCAGCAAGGCCATCAGGCAGTTTAAGCGCGATACTGGGGTTTATCCAACCCCATCTCACCCTGCAGATTTTTCTGCTTTGTTTTCGTGCCCAGCCTACTTTTCTGCTGAGCAATGTGTTTTTAATGTTGATACCGCTCGTGGTTGGCGCGGCCCTTATATGACTAAGCAGGGTGATGGCTATGTGGATTTGGTTGCATTTCCATTACTGGTTGACGCTGCAACTATTCATGCTAAAGCCGATGCTTTTCAGCAATATGACAGTATTGCCAGTATCGTTTGGCACACATGTAACAACTATGCCACATGCCCTGAACCATTAAATAGCGTTGGTCGCCCATACCTTTTATTTGATTTTATAGACGACGCTTTAACACCTGCAATCAATGAAGCTGACTTTGCGAGAGTAGTCAGTATGGGTGCCGATGGTAAGTATGGTGGTGTAGGTGCGGATGCTTGCTTGCCTAATAACGCTCACGCTGATGGAAAGGATGATTTTGTGCTATGCCTAAAATGATTTCTTTTCATGAATTTCTGCCACAAAACAAGTGCCAGCAAGGTTTTACGTTGCTTGAGATGCTATTGGTGATTGCACTGATGGGCATGCTTGCGCTTTCTGCTACCGCGCTAGTAGATAACCTGGATGAACAAGAGCGCTTTGAAACCACCCGTACTAGATTGCAACAAATTAAAACAGCGATTATTGGAGATACTTCACGCACGCTAAATGGTGAGCCGATGATTAGCGGTTTTGTGGCAGACATGGGGCGGTTACCCGCTAATATTGAAGAACTGGTTGAGTTGCCAAGCGCTGGTAATGAGTGGGGGGAAGATGTCCTTGATTATCAGGGAGTTTCAGATGTGAAGATAGTTAAGATTTCACTTTATGGTGGATCAAGAGGTCCATACCTTGATGTACTGCCAAGCTCAGGTACTTCTGCCGTACGTGCATTTAGAGATGGATGGGGTAATCCAGATGAAGTAGGTAAAGCGTCTGATTTTGGATGGAATGTGAGCGCTGTGAGCCCCGTATTTAGTATTCAAAGTTATGGTTCAGATGCTGCACTTGGCGGTACAGGTGTATACGAGGCTGACTATCCCTCAACCATTAATTTGATTGAGCTAGATGATTACCAAGTTAACTTGAGTGGAGTGAGTGTTCATGTCAACTTTAACCAAGCACCCGCCGCTGATAGAACCCCATTAAGATTGCGCATATATTCATTGCAGGATGGGGTGTTACAAACGCCTTATGAAAGTAATAGTTTTACACATGGTGCTTCTTCGGTGGCGCCAACAGTCGCTACATTTCCAGCCGTAAATAAGTCATTGCTTTTAGGTAAGCATGCCATATTGATTACGTGTTATGACGGTGACGATACGCCTGCAACAGTCACAAGTGACAAAGTCTATGACGGTGATTGTGATGGTAATAACCTTCATACATCACCTTATTATTTCAATCTGTTACCTCGTTCTCAGTTACCAACTATTCCTTGGATTATTACCCCATGAGTTTGAAATCCCTCGCTCAATTTTCACCTTTTGCCCGCCGTGCTACTTCCATTTTAGTCTGTGAAACAGATGGCTTTACCTTGCGTGGCGCGGTGATTAGCCGTGTGGGTGACGATTTAGCTGTTTCATTTTCTGCAAGGTCTGAGGCGCTTGAATTTAAAGCCGCGGTCACAGAGATTATTGCCAGTGTGCGTAAGCAGGGTTGGAGCGGTAAAACGGCAGTTTTACTCACCCCTGGGGCTTTATCTACATTGGTAGAGTTACCTGTTGCACCTAACAGCAAGCGCCCGCCAGAGCAAATGCTGGAGTTGGTGCGCTGGGAGCTTGAGCCTTTGCTCATGCAGCACACTACATTGTGGTCTGTGGGGCGCATATTAGTTGGGTTGGGTTATTTAACCGAGGCACAAGCCACTGAGGTGTTAGACCGCCAGCAAGGTCGCAAGGGCGCAGAGGATGCTTCTGCGCTTGAGGTGTACTCATTTAAACGTTATGGCGAAATGGCGATTGAAATGGGTTTTATCAATCATCGCCAAATGGAGGAATGCTTAACGCGGCAAGCTTGGTTGCAGGGTAGCGGTGAAGACGTTGCCTGTGGCTGGTCTGCCCAGCCTGCACCTGTGGGTACTGAAGCCGCAGAGAGTGGACATTACCCATGGTTAGTCAGCGGTGTTAATCAGGGCATGATGCAGCAATGGGCAGCAGCCTTTGCTGCCAGTGGTGTGGTGTTAGAACATTTGTATCCACTGGTTGGCTGTGCGGCAACTTCGCCTGAGCTTGCCCCAAGCGAGGCAGGCGATGTATTACTGATAGAGGCGCATGCTGGTTTGGTTGCAGGGGTGCGTGTTAACGCGGGGTCGGTGGTTGCTATCAACCTGCAACAAAGTACATTAAAAGACACTATAGATGCTTGCTTAGAGGCATACCACGTACTCACCCCACCAGAAGTTAAAACAATATGGTTAGCCAGTGCGATTGGTGAGTCTGATGGGCTTGAAATCAGTTTAACCAGTATGTTGGGGCGGCCTGTTAACCCATTGGAAATCGTTAAAGGGGATGCTACACCGGGCATGCTAGGTGCAGCCCGCAACGCATTGGCGCTGGCAGGCGCTGGGCGTAGTTGTGCGGTCTCTGTACAAGGGGCAAAGTTGCCGTTATGGCAAAGCATTGAGTTCAGGGCTATTGCGGCTGGGTTGTTGCTGGTGATAGCGGTAGGCGCGGCAGAGGCGGTGTTGCAACTGCGCCAAAATTTGGCACAGGCTGAGGCTGAGCGTGTAGGTAAAGCTGCGGCAGTAATGGATGAGGCCGTAGGTAAAGTACAGGTGCGCATCGATGAAATTAAAAAATTGAAAGATGAGCTAAAAGCCAAAAATGAAACGCTGGATAAATTGCAAAAGCGTATTGACCTGTTGGCAATAGATGTACCTAAACGCACGGCACTGGTGCAATCTTTGTTAGCAGATTTAAGCAGCACCGTGCCTGAAGACATGGTGATCGACCGCATTGAAGAAACGCCAAAAGATGGTTTTAGAGTATCAGCATGGTCACTCACAGAGAAATCGGCACAGCAGTTTGTAAAGGCGTTTCAATCTGCAATGGAATCACTAGGGTTTAAGGTGATGGATGTGACGGTAAGTAGCCAAACTGGGCGGTTGAGTTTACAAGGTTATGCACTGCGGTTCAGGTTGGTTAATCAGCAAGATTTAGTTGCAGCGCCAACGCCAGCTAAAAAATAATAGGGTTTAAAACAATCATGAATTTACGCAATATCTCTACGCGCGAACAGGTTTTGATTTTTTTTGTAGCATTTACCGTTGTGGTGGGTAGCTATGGCTTATTACGCTATCGGCCCGCGCTTAAAGCCTTAGCTGAATTGCAGGCGAGTAATATTAAAACGGCTGACCATGCTAAAAATGCAGTGATTCCAGAAGAGCCTGTAGAAGATATAGATGACTTAAAAGCGGATGTTTTAGCTGCAGATTCAGAGCTTGCTGTAATGGCGTTGAGTTTTAACGATGTAGAGCAAAAACTGGCGCCTGAAGATTCTCAAGAGCTACGTTTAAGAATTTCTGATGTGGCTAATAATGCAGGGGTGAGAATACGTGAGAATGTGCCTTATTTAGTGCCGCGTGTAACTGCGGGCGCTACAGCTGCTGCACCTGTGCAAAGACTTTCAAAACGCCAGCAACGTTCCGCTAATAAAGCGGCGAGAAGGGCGGGGGGCGCTTCACCTGCTGGCGCTGTAGCTGCTACAGCCCCTATTGAAGGGGGCTTGATTTATCGCCTGACCAATGAGCTGGATACTCAACGCCCATTCCAACGCGTGAGTGTAGAAGGCGGCTTTGCACAGGTGCAGAGTTTTATTCAAGAGCTAGGCAAGCTGCCGTTTATGGTGACTGTAACGCAGATGCAGGTTGATGTTTCCCCCATTACGCCGCCGGCAGGTTACCCTCAACCGCTGGTAGTTACTATGATTTTAGCGCTTTAATATGTCGATTGCTGCGGAACAACTGATTGATGCTGCCCTTAGGCAGCGCCTGATTGAGGCTGATACCTTAGCGCATTTACGTACTGAGGCACGCCGTAAGCGTGTGGATTTACTTGACGCAGTGACTGCACATTACCGTTTGCCGATTGCGGCACTTTACCGCGCAGTAGCCGAGTTGCGTGGCTTGCCCTTTGTTGACCCAACAGGGACAACGCCACCGCCTGAGTTACTTAAAAAAATCCCGCAGGCCTTATTGCGACGTAAAGCAATTTTGCCGCTGTCAGAAGATGCTGAAGGTATATTGCTTGTAGTGGCTGACCCAGATGATCGCGCAACCATTGATAGTATTCAGCGCTTATTGGGGCGCAATATCCGTTTAGCTGTAGCTGACCCTAACACCTTAAAAGCGATGATCAGCCGTGCCTTGGCTAGTACTAGTCAGGGTCAGGCGGCGGCTGCCGTTTCGCAAGCAACCGAGGTTGATTTGGTTGGTTTGCTGAACGATATTCTAAAAGAGGCATTTTTACGCCGCGCATCAGATGTACATATCGTGCAGGAGGAGTTTGGCTTACGGGTACGCTTGCGCGTAGATGGTGGTTTGCAAGACTATAACGTGAATACTGATGGTAATGAGACTGTTGCTAATGGGCTGATTTCGCGTATTAAGGTGTTATCCAACTTAGATATTGCAGAGCAGCGCGAGCCGCAAGATGGCGGCATGTCGTATTACCTGCCAGCACCGATTGATAGTGAGTTTAATATCCGTGTGGCAACTGCGCCTACGCGCTTGGGCGAGCGTGTGACTATGCGTATTTTGGGGCAGGAGGCACATAACTTAACGTTAGAAAAGTTAGGTATGTCTGCGGATGATTTGGTGATGTTTCGCAAGGCAATACGCAAGCCTTTCGGCATGATTTTGCTCACAGGGCCTACAGGTAGCGGTAAATCCACTACGCTGTTTGCCGCTTTGCAAGAAATCAATTCACCTGATTTAAATATCATGACGGTAGAAAACCCGATTGAATATGTGATGGAAGGCGTTTCACAAATTCAAACCGGGCCAAAAATCAGTTTTGCCGGAGCGCTGCGTTCACTGCTACGGCATGACCCTGACGTACTGATGGTGGGTGAAATTAGAGATGAAGAAACCGCAGATGTTGCCCTTAAAGCTGCCATGACGGGGCATTTGGTGTTTTCAACACTGCATACCAATACAGCCTCAGGCACGGTGGCACGTTTGATTGATATAGGCTGTGAGCCATTTTTAATTGGCTCAACCATGAACGCTGTCATTGCGCAGCGTTTAGTCAGGCGATTATGTCCGCACTGTAGGGTTGAAAAAGCAGCCACAGTGGCTGAACGTGATTTACTCAGCGTGACTGCCCTTGAAGTGAAAATCTATGAGCCTAAAGGCTGCGCCTATTGCCAGGGTTCTGGTTACCGTGGGCGGCTGGGTCTATTTGAAACGCTATGGTTTGATGAAGAGCTCAGCAAGCTGGTATCGCGCGGCTGCACTGAAGAGGAGCTGGAAGAGCGTGCAGGTGAGCGTTTGCGCTCAATGTGGAATGATGGCAGTGCTAAGGTGTTATCTGGTGCAACAACGTTGTCTGAATTGCAAACCGTTGCAGTGAAACGTGAGCGCTAAATATGCCCATGTTTAATTACACCGCGGTGGATGCCAAAGGCAAAGAGAGTAAAGGCGCTGTTCAGGCAGCTGACTCGCGCGCGGCGGTTGCACAATTGCGCCAGCAAAGTTTATTTGTGGTGAAAATTGTTGAAGGAGCAGCCGAAAGCAAGGCGGCCAGTGACGGGCTGTCAAAAGAGGTTAGCTTTTCCAGCCTGAGCGATATGCTCTCTGTGCCAACGCGAGACTTGGTGTTCTTTTTTAAGCAAATGTCATTTATGTTACGGGCTGGCTTGCCAGTGCTGCAAGCTTTACAGCTTGCGCATACGCAAACCAGCGGGCGCTTGCGTAATGTGATTAACAAAATGATTACAGACATTGAAACTGGCAGCCAGTTATCGCAAGCCATGGCAAAGCATAAAGAGGTATTTCCTGTCATTGCCGTTAATTTAATGGTGGCAGGTGAAACTACAGGCGATATCGATGCGATTTTTGACCGACTGGCCACCCACCTTGAAAAACGTGTAGCGCTAAAATCACAAACCATTAATGCCATGATTTACCCAACAGTGGTTGTAATTGCGGCTACTGGTGTGGTGACATTTCTGGTGGTTAAGATTATTCCTACCTTTGCCAAGTTCTTGGCTGGTAAAGGGCGCGCACTACCACCTTCTACCCAGTTTTTGATTGATACTTCAAATTTTGCGTTGCAATACGGCTTGTATATCGTCGGCTTATTCATCCTCATGATTATCGGCATTGTGGTGGCTTACCATAAGCCTATGGGGCGCTTAAAGATTGATGGTTTTTTGTTACGTGTGCCAGTGATTGGCAAACTGCTAACACATGGCGCAATTGCAGAGCTCACTTGGTCACTATCGATGATGTTACGTAGCGGCCTGACCGTGTTTGATGCCTTGAAGATTGCAGCTAACGTAATGGGTAATCGGTTGATTTCCACCAAACTCAAGGCGGCATCCGAGTTGATTCTTACCGGGCGTGATATGGCTTCCAGTATCCGTACCCCTGCAATCCCTGAATTGGTAACACAAATGATTTCCATTGGTGAGCGCACTGGTACGTTGGATCATGTGTTGCTGGAGCTAGGTGTCTTCTACGAGGCGCAGTTGCAGGTGGGCGTTAAACGATTAAGCGCGATGATTGAGCCGGCGCTTATTTTAGTGATTGGCGGTATTGTGGGCTTTGTTTATTACGCGTTCTTTCAGGCGATGTTTCAACTGGCGAAAGGTTAATAGTATTTTGAAAATTTTCTGTATGTCTTTATATCAATCTCTATCGCAATACTGTTCTTTGAATCGTATTGTATTTAATGTCAGATGGCTTGTTTTAGTTTTGTTAGCGGCTCCTGCAGTCCATGCCGCTGGCAATGGCTATGCGGCAACCGCACAACAGGTGGCTACGCCAGTACGTGACCCATTTACCACGAGTGACCGCATGTATGGTGAGGTTGGCAATCAATCTGCACAGCGCGCTGGTAATGGTATGGGGTTTGTACCTGGCTACGGCGCGCAAACCGCACCGAAAATGCGTTTAAAAGGGTTTGTCACCAAAGGGAATAAAAAAGCCGCAGCCTTGCTTGATGTTGAAGGCGCTGGCGTATTTTTGGTGACAGAAGGCGACGAAATAGGCTTGCAGGCACTTGGTCAAAATAGCGTGCTTAAAATTATTAAGGTAGATGCCAACGGTGTACGCGTGCAATCAGGGCAGGTGAACCAAGTGATTGTGGTGCGATGAGTATGATGAATAATCCTTTAGATCAGATTTTGGATAAAACAAGAATGAATCAAGTTATGGCGTCAAAAAATTCAGGATTATCAATACGCGGCTATTTGCAAGCGGTTATGTTGGGTACTGTATTATCGGCTGTATTACCTGTGCAGGTTTATGCTGCAGATGAAAATTTAGTTGCTGCGGAGCCTTCTGTATTAGGCATTGCGGAGGGTGAGCGTGTGATAGAACCCGCAACCGCATTAGCAAACCCAACACCAGTTCCGGCCAAAGCGCTACGCAATAAAACGGTTTCTTATAAACCTGCGCTACCTAAAAAAGCAACGAACACAGGTGAAAATGCCATTATCAGCAAGCTTGAGTTTAAGCAAGCCAACATGGTGGATGTCGTGCGTGCATTGGCTGATATGTCAGGCTTGAATATTGTAGCTACAGATGAAGCAGCTAAGAAAACGGTGACGGTATTTTTACAGAATATTACGGTTAAAGATGCGCTGGATACCATCTCTAAAAATAGTGGGCTTTGGTACAGGCAAGACAAAACTAGCAAAACTTTTCGCATCATGAGTACAGAAGAATATCAGCGCGATATGGTGGTGTATCGAGAGGATACTACGAGAGTATTTAATTTACTTCATCCTAACCCTGTAATGGTAGCAACAGCAGTGAGAGATTTGTATGGAAATCGCGTCAGGTTAACATATGGTGTTGAACCTGAAACTTTTGTAACAGGAGGTGTGGGTCAAGGCGTTGGTGGTAATAGAAACCAAACAGGTGTGAACAACAATAGAAACCAAAATGGCGCAGGCGCTATGGGTAATGGCCAAGCAAACATGCGCCAAACAACAGCCAATGGCAATAGAAATGTAACTAATAATAATGCAGGAGCAGGTGCCGTTGCAGGTGCTGCCGGTCAATCAAATGCAATTACAGAGAAGCTAACCGCTGATCAATTACAAAAAATGGATGCAGCAATCCAAGTGGACGATGATGGAAATATTATTTCTTCAAATGTGCTCAAAGATATTACGCGTTCTGAGCAACCTATTTTTATTACACTGAATCGTGAACATAATTTAATGATTGTGCGTACAAGTGATGCTGCGGCTGTAAAAGAAATTGAAAATCTAGTAAAGGAAATGGATAAGCCTACACCACAAGTGTTGCTTGAGATGAAGGTGTTAGAGTTGACGGTTGGTGATTCATTTAGTCAGTTATTTTCGTTCAGTAGCATTTCTAAAGATGGTAAGCATGGGTTGGATGCACCCGTTTCTGATATACCACTAGGTGGGTTAAATAGCGGTAAGTTAGTCTATACCTTTGTTGATAATTTAATTGCTGCTCGAATTGAATTGCTTAAAAAAGATAAAAAGATCAATACGTTAAGCTCTCCAGTGCTGATGGCATCTAATAACAGACCAGCCAGCCTTTTTGTGGGCGAAGAGCGCTTGTTAATTCGAGGCGTGACTGTCACTGACCCAGTGTTAGGTGGCGCAAATAACAATGTGATTACACCAGCCAAGATTACCTATGAAACTGAAATTAGAAATGTGGGGAATAGCCTAAATATCAAGCCAAAAATCAATGCTGATGGCACTGTGACCCTCGCAATCTTGCAAGATACATCAACTGTTAATGTAGGTGGTATGCAGTTTCCGCCAATTACGGTGGGCAATACTACGCAAACATTCGCAATTGACTCTGTAAATACCGCGAATATTGAAGCAGTTGTCGTGGCTAAGGATGGTTTAACCGTTGCAATTGGCGGGTTAATTAAAACTAAAAATGGTAAAGATGTTAGAAAGGTACCGATACTTGGGGATATTCCAATACTTGGCAAGCTGTTTCAAGATAGAGAAGAGTTTAACGATAAAACCGAACTCATTTTGTTAATTACTCCACATATCATTGCAAACCCAACTGAAAGTGAAGATGTGACCAGGGATGCTGTTGAGCCAATTTCAGAACAAGAGTGGTAACACGCCAAGATAGACCATAGATGCGTAATTATAATAATGAAGGAAAATAACATGAGAATCTCAATTTTAGGTGTATTGCTTTTTGCACTTTTGGGTACCGGATGCGCAACGTCTATTCCGCAGGCAGAAAACTTTCCACAGGGTAAGCAGAAAAAAGCCATGGCAGCGCAACACTGGGGTGTGATTGCGGTGGATGCGGTGGAGCAAACGCGTCTGGCGTTAGGTAAGCAGACGGTTAGTAAAGATAAGCCGCTGTATGTAGCTGACAATGCTAATACTGATTTTAGCCGAGCGTTTCGTAAGTACATGATCGCGGGCTTGCTTGATGCAGGTTTTGTGGTTTCTGCCAAAAAAGAGGGCGCTATTGAGGTTGGTTATGAGGCGCAGGTGATCCGTCATGCTTCTTCTTTTGATCCACAGGCCTTTGGTTATAAACCTGGCATGGCAACAGCAGGGGTTGCAGGGTTTTGGATATTGCGTGATGCATTACGTTATGGCTCAACAGCTGGTGCGGTTTTGGCAAGCGCTGCAACGGCAGGTGCCTATGACGGTTATCAAGCAAAAAACCCAGGTGAAACAGGTGTGGAGTTGCTGATTAGCACATCGATTATTCATGATGATAAATATGTGATGCTGAACGCGGATGCTTACTATATTGAAAAAGGCGAGGCTTGGCTGTTTGAAGGATGCAAAGGTAAAAATAGACGCTTATGCCGTTAATGGTTATAGCGTTGACTGATATTTATTATTGACATTTAAAAACTGAATATAGCGTGATGACTGAACCCACACCCAAAAAATCTGCATTGAGTGGCGCGTTAAAACTGGTGGTCTTATTTTTGATGATCGGGTTTTGGGTTTGGTTTTTTGAGTGGGCACCCATGATGGATTTATCCACACGGTTTAGCCATGCTTTTGAGCGTTTAACGGGTAAGGTTACAAATTTAGCACCGCAATCTACAGAGCTCAGTGCGCCAGTCATGGTAAACGCTGACGGCTGCGAGTCGAGCTTGCCGCCCAATGGTAGCCAGTTTAGTTATCCTCAAGCTAAACACCAGCAAAACAAGCTACATTCACGGTTTTATGTGTCTAACGAGCATATCTTTCCAATGCTGTTAATTTTATCTGACCCCGCAACGGCAGAGCGTTTTAAGGTGGTGATGGTGCATCCACGGCAATCTAGCCAAGTGCAATTACCCGCAGCCAATTATGATTTAAAAGTGCAGGCCGGGCTTTCGTGGTGTAATTTGAGCAAGGGATTTATCAATGGCGCAGAGGTTATTGCACCGCAAGCGTTGGAAATTAAAGGCGCTGAGGTCGCTAACTTGCGACTTATGCCATTTGGTGATGCACCTGCCGATATTATGTTTTCATACAGTAAGTCACTAGGTGTGATTGAGGGTAGGCAAGATCAGCGCCCAGAGGGTGTTGGCATGCTTAATTTGCAGCGTGTGGTGGGTGGACATTACGCGGTTGAAGGTAGCATCAATCAGGTGCCAATCAACTTTTTGGTAGATACAGGCGCGACCATTACCGCCGTATCGTCAGATTTTGCCAAGCATGCAGGGGTGACTGATTGTGAGCCATATAAAGCGCAGACAGCCAATGGCGTTATTAATGGTTGTTTAGGCACCGCACGTGAAATGACCATTGGGCAATTTAGATTAAAAAATGTAAAAGTAAGTTACAGCAATGGTTTGGGCAATACTTTTTTGCTAGGCATGAATGTGATTGGGCAATTTCGAATGGAGCAGCAGGGCGATGTGATGCGGCTGACGCTACATTAGTGATTCGTGCCGTATCAATAGAATGGTTTTTGAATGAAGTTAACAGCATAATTTTAATGTGAGAGTTTTGCACGAATACCTTTTAACCAAAAAAACTATCAATTTCGTCATTCCCGCGAAGGCGGGAATCTAGTCGAATCAAACAGTTAACTGGATTCCCGCCTTCGCGGGAATGACGGTTGTTGGGTATTTTTGATAATAACTGGACGTTTTATTGGTTCGTGCAAATATCTCAATGTGAAATTTAGCCTGAATTATTAGCTAAATGATGGGTGCTGATAGATAAGGCTACCTAACGTCATGCTGAGCGCCGCGAAGCATCCAGAGGTTTTGAAGTGAAGCTACTGGATGCTTCGCGGCGCTCAGCATGACGGGGTTTAAGTTAAGTTTTTAGGTTCTAATGGAGAGTCTTGATTTATCTGATTAACCTCATTTTAGTCACCGTAAACAGCAATAATTGGCAGCTATAAATTGGTTGCAGACGCTCTCAAACGCTAAATTAACATCATGGATTTTATGAAATTCTCTATTTAAAGTAGTTAGTGGTTGTATTTTGCACTTAAAGTGGTTTACTACAACCAAAAATTGGTTTATTACAACCAAAATGTAATAATTTTGTAAATACAATCATATACATAGGAATTTTAGGTAAAATAAATCGGTAAAATTAACGTGTTTTTGGTACGTGTTTTTTGCTTTTTTATTCAATAATAATAGGAGATTAAAATGTTTCGTTTATCACTAGGCGCTACCTTAATAGCAGCAGCATTTTTTGCAAATACAGCAGTGGCTGGTCATGATGGCTTTAAACCAAAGTCACACGATAATTTAGGTAAATGCGTTAATGCAGCTTTATCAAAACACGATGGTACGATTGTAAAGCTTGAGTTTAAAGCTGAAGGTAAATCTGGTGTTTATGAGTTTGATATTGAATCAGCAGATGGTAAAGCTTGGGATGTTGAGTGTGATGCTAAATCAGGCAAAGTTACTGAAGTGGAAGAGGAAGTTAAAGCGGATGACGCTAGATTTAAAGCGCTTGTTAAAGTAAGTGAAGCTGATGCCAAAGCTACTGCATTAGCAGCACACGCAGGCACTGTGGTTGAAACTGAGTATGAGCTGGAATCAGAGGGTAAAGCATCATACGAATTTGATATTAAAACAGCTGATGGTAAAGAGTACAAAGTTGAAGTAGATGTTGCAACAGGTAAAATTGTTGAAGACAACTTAGAAGTGTATCAAATCGGTAAAGAGTAATTTTGAATCAATTGTTTTATGACATGTATGTTTTATGACATGTAAACTATAAGCAATTGAGCTTCAATCAAACCCAGCACACGTGAAGTGGCTGGGTTTTTTGTTTTATAAGATGGCTGCTACTGATAGATAACGCTAGCTAACGTCATGCTGAGTAGCGCGAAGCATCCATTAGCATCACTTCAAAAACCTCTGGATGCTTCGCGTTGCTCAGCATGATGGAGTTTAAATTTTTAGTTTTAATGGAAATCTGTATTTAATCTCGACCATAAGTGTTTTTTAATCAAGGGCTTACCGTTTTTTGTGGTGAGATGATTTGTGATGAGTCATCCCGATTTTGTGGTTCGTACAAAATCATGATAGATACGCGACGATTTTTAGCGCGACCAATTGGCGTTTCATTTTCACTAATGGGTTGTGAAGAGCCAAAACCGAGCGCACTCAGGCGTGCATCTGCAATACCGGCACTGCTTAGCATTCTGACGACGCTGCTTGCTCTTACTGCCGAGAGCTCCCAATTAGAGAAAAATATATCGTTGTGAATAGGGATGTTGTCGGTATGCCCTTCTACTTGAATGGCGCGTTGGTTGTCTTTAATTAAGGTGGCGATTTCACCCATGATGCTAGTTGCGGTAGTTGATAAATCAGCAGAGCCTGGGGTGAATAATAAGCTGTCATGAATGTCGATACGGATGCCGCGGTTATTTTGCATGACACGAACTTTGCCTTCACTAATCAATGGCGATAACGTGTTTGATAAATCGATGCCCATACTGGTCATAGATTCACGTTCTCTGCGCATTTTTTCACTGTAAAGGTGGGATAGCGGCAGGGGTTTAATCAGTGAGGTTTGTTGACCTTTAATTTTACCTTCAGCGCCTAAGCCTTTTAGCTGGCTGTTTTGGTTGAGACCTGATGAGCCGTCGCCACTGAATGCGGTGCCCATAGAGGTTGTAAGTTGTGTATATTTGCCTTGATTTACGGATGAAATCGCGTACATCACTACAAAAAATGCAAATAACAAGGTGATGAAGTCTGCATACGAAACCAGCCAGCGGTCTGGGTTGTCGTCGTTATCGTCAAAGGGCTTTCTTCTAATCATGATTTTTTAATGCTTTAAATATAGCGCTTGGATTGATATTTAGAGAGCTTTGCACGAAGCTGCCTTATTGCTAAAAACGTTAATTTTGTCATTCTGAGCGTAGCGAAGAATCCAGGCAACTAATTGATTATACTGGATTCTTCGCTACGCTCAGAATGACGGGCTTGATATTTTAGTTAAAAATAGTGCTATTTTTAGCTTCATGCAAAGCTCTCATTTAAAAACTATGATTTTTTAAATGGTTACTTTAAGTACGCTTCAAGGCGTTCTTCAACAATTCTTGGGTGGTCGCCATTGGCAATGGATACCCATGCGTTAAGCAACATTTCGCGTCGTTTCATATCATTTTGTATGTGCGCTTTAAGTTTGCCTGCAATTGGCAAAAATACCAAATTGGCCAAACCAACGCCATAAATGGTAGCGACAAAAGCGATTGCAATTCCGCTGCCTAGCTTGCTCGGGTCAGAAAGATTTTCCATGACATGAATGAGCCCCAGCACTGCGCCTAAAATACCTACGGTTGGGGCGTAGCCGCCGGCAGCATCCCAAATTTTGGCGGCATTACGCAGGTGCATTTCATGAAAATACATATCAATTGCCATAATCTCACGTATTTTTTCTGGTGGTGTGCCATCAATCATGAGTCTTAAGCCTTTAATCACAAAAGGGTCAGTTTCTCTGCGTAAGTGTGATTCCAGCATAAAAATGCCTTCTTTGCGTGCATATGTACTCCAGCCTATGGTGCGTACTGCAAGTGCTTTTCTGTCGTCAACGGGTAGCCTAAATATCTGGCGAATCATTAAAAGCCCCGCGATAAAAGTTTTAGGGTTGGTTTGTAATAACACCGCACCAAAAGTCCCCATCAATACAATCATCAAAGCGGCAGGCTGCATCAGTGAGCTAATGTGGCCACCTTCAACTGCTTGCCCAAGCAGAATACCTGCAAGGGCGATAATGATGCCGGCTACGCTACCCCAGTCCATGATTTCTCTCTTAAATGTGCGCGTAGCCTGGCTACGGCCTGGCTATGTAGTTGACATACGCGTGATTCTGATACGTTCATTACCGCGCCGATTTCTTTTAAATTAAGCTCTTGCTCGTAGTAGAGCCCCATCAAAAGTTTTTCTCGCTCCGGTAGGGCGTCAATGGCGGCAATTAAGGCATCACGAAAGTCGCTGATTAACAAACCTTTAATGGGGTCGCTAGCATTATCGGTTTGAAAACGGTCCAGAAAATGCTCGCCACTGTCGGTGTCGTGAAAATCTTCGTAATATACTAATTGGTGGCCACTGCAATCACCCAACATGCCGTGGTAATCGGCAAGGGATAGGTTAAGTTTTTTTGCAACGTCAGCTTCACTAGGCGGCTGGCCGAGCTGTTGTTCAAGCTGGCTGATGGCATGCTCAACATCGCGCATATTTTTACGGATACTGCGCGGTAGCCAATCTGAGCTGCGAAGTTCGTCTAGCATAGAGCCGCGAATTCTTTGTGCAGCGTAGGTTTCAAATTGCGCTCCATGCGTGTCTTCGTAGCGGTTAACCGCATCCAGCAAGCCCATCATGCCAGCCTGAATTAAATCATCAAGCTCCACGCTAGGCGGGAGTTTGGCCTTTAGCTGGTAAGCCAGCTTTTTAACTAAGATCGCATGTTGGTTGAGCAACTCGTCTTTTTGGTCTTTTTTTCCGTGCGCTGTGTACATAAAAATTCTTTAGTTTAGCGATTACGATGCCGGCTTCATGTAGGAAGCGTAATCATGCTTGAAGTCTAAGCGTTGTGCAATTTGTTTCAGTGCAGTTGAGGCAATCGCTAATGGAAATGCATCAATCACAGAGCGTCCAAGTTTAGTTGCGCGGCTTAAATGGTCGTCTGTTGGCACAGCACCAAAGTATTCAAGCTCAATTTGCATAAAGCGTTTTGCAACTTGCGATATATTGCGAAACACAATCTGCGCTTGGGCATCTGTTGCTTCATCCACAATAATGCCAAAAGAGCGTCTGCCAAGCTCACCGCAAATTTGTTTAATGAGGGTGTAGGCTTGGGTGATGGATTCAGGTTTACGGTTGAGCTGAATAATTATTTCGCTCTCGTTGAGTGTTTTTAGCGGCAATACCTGCTGTGTATTGAGTGTGGCGTCAACCAGTATGATTTCATACGACTGTGCCAGCAGATTAAACGCGTGATTAAGCGGTGTGCTGGCGTCAGTATCCATAGGCTTGGCCAACAGGTTTTTAGGCATTAACTTTGCTACAGAAAAACCGAGCTTAACTTTTTTTGTGGCATGCTGTACGGACGATTTTGTGCAGGCAACTTCAAGCAAAGAGGGGAGTTTATCGACTTCATAATCAGCTTCACGTGACTCATGAGAAGCATGCACCACTAACACATCATTGCCTTGGCTCATGATAGAGGCAGCAAGATTGCTCATTAGTCGCGGCTGATTTTGTGTAGAGGTTGCTGAAATAATAGACACGATTCTAGGCTTGGGTGCGGCCATAATGCGGCGTAAGCCAGCGGCTTGATCATTTTGAAAGCTAGACATGGCTAATCTCCGCTAACTGCAGTGCATTTGCTGTGCTGACTGTGTTGCCCATGATGAATGGTATTTCTTCATCTAAAAATTGAAATGGTTGATGGCTGGCAGACTTTAAATTAAGCGCTAATTGAATCAGGTCTAATTTATTCGCTACGTGGATGTCTTCCGGCACGCGTTGCCCATTAGCGGTGTAAAACAATTTTAACTTCTCTCTAATAATCACATCCAGAGCGCTACCGATGGTGGCCGCTTCATCTAATTTAGTGATAATGCAACCATCCAGTCCTTTGCCTTTATACGCTTGAATCACATCGGTCAATGTTTCACCGGTATTTGTCGCGTTTAAACACAATAGTTTTTTAATCGGCGTTTTAGTGCCAGATAGCATGGCAATTTGTTCTGTCACCATGCGGTCGCGCTGGCTGACGCCTACGGTATCAATCAGTATGGTGTGCTTGTTTTTGAGTTCGTTGAGTGCGATTTTTAAGTCAGCTTCATCTTTCACTGCATGTACCATCACCCCAAGTATTTTTCCGTAAATGCGCAATTGCTCATGTCCGCCAACGCGGTAGGCATCCGTGGTGATTAAGCCTAGGTTTTGGGTGCCATGTTTCATTACATAACGAGCGGCTAGCTTTGCTGTGGTGGTGGTTTTACCAACCCCTGTCGGGCCAATTAAAGCAAACACGCCACCTTGGTCTAACACCTCAGTTTCGTTTTCAATGGTGTTCAGGTTTCGGCCCAAGATGTATTTAACCCATGCTGTGGCTTTTTTACTATCCAAATTTGCAGGTAATTTTTCAGCTAAATATCTTGATAAAGCAGGGCTAAAACCAGCGGCTAATAAGGTACTTAATACTTCAGACTTTACCGGCTCGCGCTGCTGGATATTACCCCATGAAATTGCCGTGAGCTGTGATTCAATCACATTGCGCATATTGCGCATTTCACTCAGCATAAACGCCATCTGCTGGTTAGTGACTGATTGTTCTTGAGTATGTTTTTTTGTGGATGTTGTTTCTAGTTGAGGTGCGGCTTGCACGTCAACTTTAGGCGCATATAAATCGCTCGCGAGCTGATTTTGTTTAGCGATATGCTCGACTTTTGGCACAGCTACGTCAGGCACCTGTACGCGATTATTTTTATTTAAAAGCGATAACAATGTCGTAGGTTCTTCACGGCTTTCAGTTTGTGCGTAATTAAACTCCTGCACATGGTTTGCAGGCGTTTCGTTATTGACATAAGCATCCATGTCTTCTTCTCTAAACGCCATAATCTCATTACCGCCATGTACGGCACGGTTTGAGAGAATCACGGCGTTATCGCCTAATTCTTTACGCACTGTGCTGAGTGCTTCGCGAGAGTTTTTGCCAAAAAATCGTCTAATGTTCATCATGAACCTCCAATAAGACTAGTGACGCGTATGGTTTTTGAATCTGGTAATTCTTCATGTGACAGCACACGCAGGTGTGGCACCGCACGGCGCAAAAATTTAGATAGCGCGGCTCGAAGCGGTGCCGCTACCAGTAATACGGGAGTAAACCCCATTTGTTCTTGCTGTTTTGCTGCAGTTTCGGCTTGTCTTGATAAAGTTTCTGCCATGCCCGGCTCTATGGCTGAGCCAGTTGTGCTGGACTGCATCGCTTGCATCAGTAAACGCTCAAGATTGTTGTCCAGTGTCATCACTGTGACTTCATTGCCGGTAGGGAATAACTGCTGCACAATCGCGCGACCAAGTTGAACACGGACAAGTGCAGTGAGTTCGCTGGTATCTTGTGTTTGGCTTGCATATTCAGACAGGGTTTCCACAATGGTACGCATGTCGCGAATATGTACACCTTCGGCTAATAAATTTTGCAGTACTTTTTGAATCACAGATAAAGACAGCAGTTTTGGCACTAGGTCTTCAATCAGTTTGGGTGACTCTTTGCTGACGTGATCAAGTAATAACTGCACTTCTTGGCGACCAAGTAGCTCAGCTGCGTGCATCGAAATAATATGATTCAAATGCGTGGCAACCACAGTGCCTGCATCCACCACGGTGTAGCCCATGCTTTGCGCGCCGTCGCGCATACTGGCGTCAATCCATACCGCAGGCAACCCAAACGCCGGGTCGGTAGTGATTTGTCCAGGCAAAGCACCCGTTACCATGCCGGGGTCAATCGCTAAAAACTGACCAAAGTTAGATTCACCACTGGCTATTTCTACGCCTTTGAGGGTAATGCGATAACCAGATGGCCTAAGCTCTAGGTTGTCGCGAATATGCACGGTAGGGGCGAGAAAGCCGATTTCTTGTGCAAATTTTTTGCGCAGGCCTTTAATGCGTTTGAGTAAATCACCGCCTTGCGATTTATCGACCAATGGAATTAAGCGATAGCCTACTTCAAGCCCTACAATATCTACAGGGGTAACATCGTCCCAACTGGCTTCTTCAGCCTCTACGGGCGCTTCTACTTTTTCTTCAATCTCAGGTTCGACAGCCACTACTTTTTGGCGCTCACTAGCCATGTAAGCTATGCCAGCTAGCACCGCCGCGAGCGTTAAAAATGCCAAGTTAGGCATACCAGGAATCACGCCCATACCGCCGATGATACCTGCGGTGACATAGATGACTTTTGGGTTAGAGAACAACTGCGTCATCAACTGACCACCAATATCTTCAGTGTTGGCAACGCGGGATACCACCACACCGGCTGCTACAGAGATAATAAGGGACGGAATTTGTGCAACCAAGCCATCACCAATCGCGAGTAACGTATAAATTTTAACCGCGTCACCAAACGCTAAATCATGTTGCGCCATGCCCACAATCAAGCCACCGACAATATTGATAATGGTGACTAAAATACCTGCCACAGCATCACCGCGTACATATTTACTTGCACCATCCATGGCACCATAAAACTCAGACTCCTGACCAACCTCCGTGCGCCGACGACGCGCTTCATCTTCACCGATCAAGCCTGCGTTTAAATCAGCATCAATTGCCATTTGTTTGCCAGGCATGGCATCCAAGGTAAAGCGGGCGCCAACTTCAGCAATACGACCAGCACCTTTGGTTACAACAGTAAAGTTAATAATCGTTAAAATGATAAACACCACAATACCGACAGCGTAGTTGCCACCGATCAAAAAATGCCCAAAGGCTTCAATGACCTTGCCTGCAGCGTCAGGCCCGGTGTGGCCTTCTGTTAGCACAACGCGTGTTGAGGCGACGTTTAAAGATAAACGCAGCATCGTGGTTACCAGCAGCACGGTCGGGAACGCGATAAAATCCAGCGCTTTAGTGGTTTGCAAGCCAATGAGCAATACCATAATGGAGAGTGCGATATTAAAACTGAATAGCACATCCAACGCGATTGGAGGTAACGGCAAAATCATCATGGATAATAACAATATGATGATAAGCGGAGCCGCAACGGTACGACTGCCGAAATTATTCATCCATGCGGGTAGGTTAAATGAGTTCATTAGGCCAATACTCCTAACTCATTAGCGTCTTCATCTGCGGCGTTGTTAATCATACTGGGGGCTGGCATTAAGCTATGCGGATCAAGCGCATCCGGGACAGGCAATGCATTTGGAATTTCCGGACGCAAGCCGCCATCTTTTTTAAAGATACGCATTTGAAACACATAAGCCAAAACTTCAGCCACGGCTGAAAATAACGCCTCCGGTATTTCAGCGTTTAGTTCAGTGTGGGTAAATATGGCACGTGCCAGCTTTGGAGATTCAATCGTAAGTACATTATTTTCTGCTGCAATTTCGCGAATTTTCAACGCAACCGCATCAGCACCTTTAGCTACAACTACCGGCGCGCGCATGCCATCTTCTTTATATTTAATCGCCACGGCATAGTGTGTTGGGTTGGTAATCACAACATCGGCATTCGGGATTTCAGCCATCATTCTGCGTCTTGCCATTTCACGTTGTTGCTGACGAATTCTAGCTTTAATTTCAGGATTGCCTTCAGACTCTTTAGATTCTTGTTTGACTTCCTCTTTGGTCATTTTGAGTTTTTCTGCATAGTTATATAGCTGAAAAGGCACATCAATCGCAGCAATCAAAACCAAAGCGCTCACAATAGATAAAAACCCAAATAACAGTAAGTCACCCATCTGTGAAATACCAGCCGCAACCGGTAACAATGAAAGCGAAAGGATCGCCTCCATGTCATTTGAAATCACCATAAAAGCAACAGTCCCCACCAAAACAGCTTTAGCCACAGATTTAACAAGCTCAATGGCGGAGTTTTTTGAAAACATATTGCTAATGCCTTGTAACGGATTCAGCTTGCTAAATTTAGGCATCAGTGCTTTTTCACTAAAATTCCACCCACCAATAAGTGCTGGCGAACCAATGGCAACGATCATTAAAATTAGTGCGAAGGGGGCAAATGCTAACGTTAACTCATAAATACCACTCGCGATTTTCATGAGCAATAAAACAGGGTCGTAGGCCATCGCGCGGTCAAAACGTAAGCCCTCGCTCATAGAAGTTTTTAATGATTGATTTAGATATTCGCCCATCATCAACATGCTTAAGCCAGCGGCGAGCAGCACGGTAAGCGTCGCCAGCTCACGTGAGCGTGGCACATCACCTTCTTCACGCGCTTTTTCTATGCGCTTGGGCGAGGCCGGTTCTGTTTTCTCTAAATCGCTATCTTCAGCCATGACGATTCCCGTTTTTTAAGCAGCTCTTAAGTTGTTTAGTGAAAATGTTGCTTAGTTAAAAATAAGTCGGGTTTTATACCGAATGGTAGCCATTATTAGTTGAAACGATGTAATTGCATCTTTGGAATAAAAGGGTGAAAACCGCCTTTTCTTGAAGAGGCGAGACATAATTTATTGATAAACCTGTTGTTGCAG
>JABFQV010000020.1 GCA_013141495.1 Methylotenera sp.
GTGACAATTATGTCTACATCTAAGGGTGTAATGACAGATCGTAAAGCTCAAGCTGCCGGTATCGGTGGTGAAGTGCTCTGCGTAGTGGCTTAAGGAGAAGCAAATGTCACGTGTTGCTAAAAATCCGGTAGCTATCCCTGCTAAAGTAGATGTTGTTTTAAGTGCTGATGCAATCAATGTAAGTGGTCCTTTAGGTAAATTAACTCAAGCTTTGACTTCGGCAGTTGTGCTGAAAAAAGAGGGTGATGCAATTACTTTTGCGGCAGTTAATGATGCTCAACATTCACAAGCTATGTCAGGTACCGTTCGTGCCTTGGTAGCTAATATGGTGAAGGGTGTTTCAGAGGGCTTTACACGTAAATTAACGCTGATTGGCGTTGGTTACAAGGCCGCTGCGCAAGGCGCTGTATTAAACTTAGAGTTGGGCTATTCGCATCCAATTAACCACAAAATGCCGCTAGGCGTCACTGTTGCAACACCGACACCAACAGAAATATTGTTGACAGGGGTTGATAAGCAAGTGATTGGTCAGGTTGCTGCGCAGATTCGTGCTTATCGTCCACCAGAGCCATATAAAGGCAAGGGTGTTCGTTATTCCGATGAGGTTGTTGTAATTAAAGAAACCAAGAAGAAATAAGGCTTAAAAAATGAACAACGTAAATAATCGCTTGCGTCGTGCACGTAAAACCCGTGCCAAAATTGCAGAGCTAAAAGTTACACGCTTGAGTGTGCATCGTACTAATACGCACATTTACGCGCAAATTATTGCTGAAACTGGTGATAAAGTAATTGCTAGTGCTTCAACGGTAGAGGCCGACGTTCGTAAGAATCTTAAAAATGGTGGCAATATTGAAGCCGCTATTGTAATTGGTAAACTCATTGCAGAAAAAGCTAAAAAAGCAGGTATTACTACTGTCGCTTTTGACCGCTCGGGTTACAAATATCATGGTCGTATTAAAGCGTTGGCAGATGCCGCTCGCGAAAACGGCTTGTCCTTCTAATTGGTCTGATTGCTAAAGAGGTTAATGATGGCGAGAGAAATGGAACAGCAACAGCAGCAGACTGATGGTTTGCGCGAAAAAATGATTGCAGTTAACCGTGTAAGTAAAACGGTTAAAGGTGGTCGTATCATGAGTTTTGCAGCTCTTACGGTAGTTGGCGATGGCGATGGTGCTGTTGGTATGGGTAAAGGTAAAGCACGTGAAGTGCCAGTAGCTGTACAAAAAGCAATGGATGAAGCGCGTCGTGGTATGTTGAAAATCAATTTAACTAACGGTACGTTACATCATGCAGTTACAGGTGTACATGGCGCTGCTAAAGTGTTTATTCAACCGGCTTCTGAAGGTACCGGCATTATTGCTGGTGGCGCAATGCGCGCAATTTTTGAAGTAATGGGTGTGACTAACGTTGTTGCAAAATGTATTGGTTCTACCAATCCTTACAATTTGGTTCGAGCTACATTAAATGGCTTAGAGTCAATGAATACACCAGCAGAAATCGCAGCTAAACGCGGTAAATCAGTTGAAGAAATTAGAGGCTAATTATGGCTAAGGCAAAAAAAGAAGCATCTACTATAAAAGTAACGCTTGTAAAAAGTGTTATTGGTCGTATCGAAGCGCATAAAGCTACCGTTAAAGGGTTAGGTTTACGTCGCATACGTCATACAGTAGAGTTACAAGACACACCGGCAATTCGCGGCATGATTAATGCTGTTGGCTATCTCGTAAAGGTAGAGGGATAATGCAATTAAATACAATTAAGCCTGCAGAAGGCGCAAAAACAGAGCGTCGCCGCGTAGGCCGTGGTATTGGTTCTGGCTTTGGTAAAACAGCGGGTCGTGGTCATAAAGGTCAAAAATCGCGTACAGGTGGATTCCACAAGGTTGGTTTTGAAGGTGGTCAAATGCCTATTCAACGCCGTTTGCCAAAACGTGGTTTTAAATCTATGACTAAGGCTAAAACTGCACATGTGCGTACTAGTGAATTAGCTTTAATTCCTAACGAGGTTATTGATTTGTTAGCGCTTAAAGCTGCAAATATCGTTTCTTGTACGGTTACTAACGCAAAAATATTTCTTTCTGGTGATGTAGCTACTAAATATAATATTCAAGGGTTGCTTATAACTAAAGGCGCTCGCGCTGCAGTTGAAGCTGCTGGCGGCTCAGTGTTAGAAGCTGCGTAAGAGGCTATATTTTGGCACAAGAAGGATTGTTAAAAACAGCAGCAAAAATGGGCGAACTTAAAAGTCGCCTATTATTTGTTTTAGGCGCATTAATTGTATTTCGCTTAGGTGCGCATATTCCAGTTCCTGGAATTGACCCTGAGGTGTTAGCAAAGCTATTTGAATCTCAAAGTGGCGGTATTCTTGGCATGTTTAACATGTTCTCGGGTGGTGCACTTTCTAGATTTACTGTATTTGCCTTGGGTATTATGCCGTACATTTCAGCTTCAATTATTATGCAATTGATGGCTGCTGTTTCACCAAAACTGGAACAGCTGAAGAAAGAAGGTGAAGCTGGTCGCAGAGCAATTACTAAATACACGCGATATGGCACAGTATTTTTAGCTACGTTTCAAGCATTAGGTATTGCAATTATGTTGGAAGGTCAGCCAGGTTTAGTGCTTGATCCTGGTATGGCTTTTAGATTAACTGCAGTAATTACATTGGTATGCGGTACCATGTTTTTGATGTGGCTAGGTGAGCAAATTACAGAGCGCGGCATTGGTAATGGTATTTCAATTATTATCTTTGCAGGTATCGTGGCTGGTTTGCCTAGTGCTATTAGCTCCACTGCTGAAATGGTAAGTACTGGTGCTTTTAGCATACCGTTAGCATTTTTCTTACTTGTTGCGACAATTTTGGTAACGGCTCTGGTTGTTTTTGTAGAGCGTGGACAACGTAAGATTACTGTTAATTATGCTAAGCGCCAAGTAGGTAATAAAGTCTATGGTGGACAAACTACGCACTTGCCATTAAAGCTGAATATGGCGGGCGTTATTCCACCAATATTTGCCTCTAGTATTATTTTGTTTCCGGCTACGTTAGCTGGGTGGTTTGGCGGTAGTGAAAGTATGTTTTGGCTTAAAGATGTGGCTGCAGCACTTTCTCCAGGTCAGCCTATTTACATATTCTTGTTTGCGTCAGCCATTGTATTCTTTTGTTTCTTTTACACTGCATTGCAGTTTAATCCAAAGGATACTGCTGATAATCTTAAGAAAAGTGGTGCATTTGTGCCTGGAATAAGACCTGGTGACCAGACGGCAAAGTATATCGATCGCATTATGGGGCATTTAACCTTAGTTGGAGCCGCGTACATCACGCTAGTATGTTTGTTACCTGAATTTTTGATTTTAAAATTTAATACACCGTTTTACTTTGGCGGTACTTCTTTGCTGATTATTGTGGTTGTCACTATGGATTTTATGACGCAAGTGCAATCTCATCTAATGTCAAATCAATATGAGGGCTTGCTTAAGAAAGCTAATTTTAAAGGTAACGCACCGGGCATTAAATAGCTGGTGAACAAGAATAGCCTTATTGGAACACAGTCATGGGCTTTAGAAGAGTCTTACCCATGCGTTATTTGGAGTTAAGGCCGCAGTAGAAATAACGCTTTATGATTTATAGCGCGAGAAAATAAGTTTTCTAGTTAAATAAATTACATTAGTAATGTTTTGTAAATAGTCAGTTAGAAGTAATGGAGTGAAATATGAGAGTTCGTGCATCAGTAAAAGCATTATGCCGTAATTGTAAGGTTGTTCGCCGTCGTGGCGTTGTGCGTGTTATCTGTACAGATCCACGTCATAAACAGCGCCAAGGATAATTGATTAATTTCAATGTCCAAATTAGTGGATTTGTAATATCTACTAATTAAGTTGATCAAACATATTATTTTGATCAGAAGATTAGCTAATTGATAAAAATAGGTTTATCTGATAGAATCCTCGGCTTTTTAAAGCAGTAACTATTTAGATTGCCTAAACTGGAGTAAAGTATGGCGCGTATTGCAGGGGTCAATATCCCTAATAACAAACACACAGAGATTGCTTTAACAGCGATTTTTGGTATTGGACGTAACACGGCACAAAAAATATGTGTCGCTGCAGGTGTTTTAGCAACTGCAAAAATTAAAGATTTAAACGATGCAGACGTAGAAAAGTTGCGTGATGAAGTGGCTAAGTTTAAGGTCGAAGGTGATCTGCGTCGCGAAGTTTCGATGAACATCAAGCGCCTGATGGATCTAGGCTGCTACCGTGGTGTACGTCATCGTCGTGGTCTTCCAGTTCGTGGTCAGCGTACTAAAACAAACGCTCGCACACGTAAGGGTCCTATAAAAGCGATTAAGCAATCTAAATAACTTTTTAAAAGTTCTAGTTGGCTTATAAATTCTAGCAAGTTTTATTGGTAAGGAAAGTGCAACATGGCAAAAGCTAATGTACGCGTAAGAAAGAAAGTTAAGAAGAATATTGCTGAGGGCATTGCCCATGTGCATGCTTCTTTCAATAACACCATCATCACAATTACAGACCGTCAAGGTAATGCGTTGTCTTGGGCGACTTCAGGTGGTCAAGGTTTTAAAGGTTCGCGTAAGAGTACACCGTTTGCTGCTCAAGTTGCAGCAGAAGTTGCTGGTAAGTCAGCACAAGAAAATGGTGTTAAGAATTTGGAAGTGCGTATTAAAGGCCCAGGACCAGGTCGTGAATCTGCTGTGCGCGCACTTAATGCAGCTGGTTTTAAAATTACCAGCATAACCGACGTGACGCCAGTGCCGCATAACGGCTGCCGTCCACCTAAAAAACGCCGCATTTAAGCTGAGCTTAGCGCTCGCTTTGTAGAGATAACAGGAGAATCCCTTGGCTAGAAATTTAGACCCTAAATGCCGTCAATGTCGTCGTGAAGGCGAGAAGCTTTTTCTAAAAGCTGAAAAATGCTTCACAGACAAATGTGCAATTGAAAAACGTAACTTCCCACCAGGTCAACATGGTCAACGTCGTAATCAACGATTGTCAGATTACGGTGTTCAGCTACGTGAAAAACAAAAAGTCCGCCGTATTTATGGTGTGTTAGAAGCTCAGTTCCGTAGTTATTATGCTGAAGCTGATCGTAAAAAAGGTATTACTGGCGAGAACTTGCTGCAGTTACTTGAGTGTCGTTTAGATAATGTTACTTTTAGAATGGGCTTGGGCGGATCACGTACCGAAGCGCGACAAATTGTTCGTCACAATAGTATTCTAGTTAACGGCAAACGTGTAAATATACCTTCGTATCAAGTTAAAGCTGGTGATGTGGTTAGTGTTGCTGAAGCATCTAAATCACAACTGCGTATCAAGGGAGCACTTGAGGCTGCTGAGCAACGCGGCTTCCCTGAATGGTTGGAAGTTGATGTTAAAGCGCTTAAAGGTACCTTTAAAGCTAAGCCACAACGCGATGAGTTGCCACCAACAATCAATGAATCATTGATTGTTGAACTTTACTCTAAGTAATTAAAATATAAATTGCAAGCATTAGTGAGCTAGTTAATGGCTTGCTAGTGCTTGTATTTACTGGCTAGATGTCAGCATTTATTAGAAAATTTAAAGGTATAACTATGCAAAACAGTCCTACCGAATACTTGAAACCGCGTGTGGTTGATGTTGAGGTGATATCTCCATTGCGTGCACGTGTGACGCTAGAGCCGATGGAACGTGGCTTTGGTTACACGCTTGGTAATGCATTACGTCGTGTTCTGCTTTCATCAATTCCAGGCTTCGCAATTACAGAAGTTAAAATTGATGGTGTTGTTCATGAGTATTCTACCTTAGATGGCGTGCAGGAAGATGTTGTGGATATCCTGCTTAATCTCAAAGGTGTTGCACTTAAACTTAATACAAAATCTGAAACGATTTTAAAGCTTAATAAAACAGTTGAAGGTGTTGTTACTGCTGGTGATTTTGATGCAGGACATGATGCTGAAATTTTCAACCCAAACCATGTGATTGCGCATCTGACTAAGGGTGGCAAGCTCAATTTGGAAGTGAAAGTTGAAATGGGTCGTGGCTATCAGCCAGTTCCAGTTCGTCAAAAAGCCAATGATGAAGACCGTGTTTTAGGTTTTATCATGGTCGATGCTTCGTTTAGTCCAATCAATAAAGTAAGCTATCAAGTTGATAGTGCACGTGTTGAGCAACGTACTGACTTGGATAAGTTGGTTATGGATGTTGAAACTAATGGTGTGATTGAGCCTGAACAAGCAATTCGCGATGCTGCACGTATCTTGATGGGTCAGTTGTCTGTATTTGCTGATTTGGAAGGTGCACCTAGTGAAGTTGAAGTTAAATTAGCGCCACAAGTTGATCCTATTCTATTACGTCCAGTAGATGATTTAGAGTTGACTGTGCGTTCAGCAAATTGCTTAAAAGCTGAAAATATATTTTACATTGGTGATTTGATTCAACGTACAGAGAACGAGCTGTTAAAAGCGCCTAATCTGGGTCGTAAATCACTGAATGAAATTAAAGATGTTCTAGCTACTCGTGGCCTAACGTTGGGTATGAAGTTAGAAAATTGGCCACCAGTTGGTCTGGAAAAAGCTTGAATCACAAGCTAACTATTCAAGTTAAAGAAACTTTAAGGAATTACTATGCGTCACGGTAATAGCAATCGTAAATTAAATCGTACTAGCAGTCATCGTGCTGCTATGTTCCGTAACATGACCACTTCATTGCTACGCCATGAAGTTATTAAGACTACTTTGCCAAAAGCAAAAGAGTTGCGTAAGTTTGCAGAACCTTTGATTACTTTAGGTAAAACTGCAACTTTAGCAAATCGCCGTTTGGCATTTGATCGCTTACGTGATCGCGATATTGTTGGTAAATTATTTGGTGAACTCGGTCCGCGCTATTTAGCACGTAACGGTGGCTACTTGCGTATTTTGAAGTGCGGCTTCCGCAACGGTGATAATGCGCCTATGGCTTTGGTAGAGTTAGTAGATCGTCCAGATGTTGGTGCTGAGGCAGTTGCTGCCGAGTAATTTCTAGCATGTTATTTAGTTATTAAAAAGCCAGCTACAGCTGGCTTTTTAATTTGTGGTAACTTGTTGAGTTGTCATTTGCCAGGTGTTTCTGCTGTAATAAACTGCTCAACATCAACAATAGTAAAAGGCCACACAATTTCACTTTGATCACTCAGGCGTTTTAATACTGGAATTCTTATTTCATAGCTTTCTAGTAGCTCGGCATTATCAGTAATTTCTACAAGCATCCAGCTAATGTCATATTGATTTGATAATGTAACAAGTAGTGATTCAGCCTGCTCACATAAATGGCAATGCGAGGTTGAATACAGGTTAAGATTTATACTCAATGGATTTGTTTCCTGATTTAACGTAGTTGTACTTAATTCTTAATAAATTCTTTGATATTGAGTCTAACGTTTCGATTTTAACCAAATATAAATCATAATGCTACTTTAGTCATTGTAAATCTCTAACGTAAGTTCATATCATACACAGGTCATCATGGCAGATATTCAAGAATCCAAAGATAGTTTAGGCGAGAGTCTGCAGCAGGTAATCTCGCTGTTGGATAAGCATAAACTAGTTGAAAACTTGGTGCATAATCAATCAATGCACAACCATGATCTGGTTGAATCTTTGGTGCATAAACAGAATTTAGTAGAGCTGCAAAAAAAGCTGGATTCGCTACACTCTGCTGACATTGCTTATATTCTTGAGGCCTTGCCTCTTGAGCAACGTCTTGATGTTTGGGAATTAGTTAAAGCCGAACGTGACGGCGAGATTCTGCTTGAGGTGTCTGATGCTGTGCGTCAAACGCTGATTGCAGATATGGATTCCGATGAGTTATTGGCTGCTGCAGAGCAATTAGATACGGATGAGCTTGCGGATTTGGCGCCCGACTTACCGAAAGATGTTTTACAAGATTTACTCGATAGCCTCAACTCACAAAATAGAGCGCGTTTGCAGTCTGCATTGTCCTATTCGGATGAGGCCGTAGGCTCAATTATGGACTTCGATATCGTCACCATAAGAGAAGATATCACCTTGGAAGTTGCGTTGCGTTATATGCGGCGTTTAGGCACTTTGCCCGATCATACTGACAAGTTATTTGTCGTTGATAGACATGATATATTGCGTGGCGTGCTACCACTTAAACGCTTGGTAGTGAGTGATCTTGATGCCATAGTAGCTGATGTGATGTCTGAAGATGCTGTTGTCTTTAATCCTGAAGATTTCGCTGAAGATGCAGCTAAAGCTTTTGAACGTTATGACTTAGTGACTGCGCCGGTTGTTGATGAGAGTAACAAACTAGTAGGTCGGGTAACCGTGGATGCGGTTATGGATTTGATTCGTGAAGAAGCGGAAAGCGATATGCTGTCGATGGCGGGCTTACGTGAAGAAGAAGACTTTTTTGCATCGGTATGGAAATCTGTACAAAACCGCTGGGCATGGTTAGCAATTAACTTAGTAACGGCAATCGTTGCTTCCCGTGTGATTGGTTTGTTTGAAGGCTCGATTGAAAAAATAGTCGCGCTTGCTGCATTGATGCCTATTGTGGCGGGTATTGGTGGTAATTCTGGCAACCAAACGACGACGATGATTGTGCGCGGATTGGCATTAGGTCAAGTGGCCTCGCACAATATGAAATCACTTATTACCAAAGAGTTAGGGGTGTCTTTACTAAATGGGTTGCTTTGGGGTGGCGTGCTGGGCGGCATTGCATACGCACTCTATGGAAATTATAAATTAGGCTTAGTGATGATGGCCGCCATGACGTTAAATTTATTGTTAGCGGCACTGATGGGCGTCATTATTCCATTGATGATGAATAAAATAGGGCGTGATCCGGCGGTTGGATCCAGCGTGTTGATTACCGCGGTGACTGATAGTGGAGGATTCTTTATATTCTTAGGATTGGCGACAATTTTTCTGATCTAATTTTTAGGTGTATTCAGCATGAATGATGGTATCAAGCATATTTGGCAAGAAGCGATTGCTGACATAGGCACATCTGTAGCGATCTGGCAGATTTCGGTGATTATTGCAGCATGCGCTATTGCCTGGATGATTAACGGCGTCCTACGTGCTTATGTCACGCGCAATGCACCAGAAAATTGGAAGTTAGGAATAGGCACAGTTAACCGTCTATTATTTCCGTTATCAACACTCGTCATCGTATTACTCGCTAAATGGATATTGGGGCACTGGCAACATACGAGTGTGTTGCATTTAGCTAGCAATTTATTATTAGCGATGGCTGCTGTTCGTCTAGCTGTTTACGCCGTGCGCTATATGTTGGCGCCTGGCAGTATGCTTAAAACGCTAGAGAATGCGACAGCAATGCTGATTTGGCTGGTGCTGGCACTACATTTGAGCGGTCTGCTGCCAGATATATTAAATTCACTCGAAACCATTGAATTTAATATCGGTAAAAACCCCGTTAATTTACTTATCATACTGCAAGGTTTACTCACCATACTGGTGACGATTTTTGCAGCGATGTGGCTGAGCCGATTTGCAGAAAATAAATTGATGCATATTGACCACCTTAATGCCAATACACGCGTGATGTTAACCAAGGTATTGCGTGTATTTCTGTTATTTATTGCTGTTTTAGTCGCACTATCGGCTGTGGGCCTGGACTTAACGCTACTCTCTGTATTTGGTGGGGCGCTAGGCGTGGGTTTAGGCTTTGGCTTGCAACGTATTGCGAGCAATTATGTAAGCGGATTTATTTTATTGATGGATAAATCAATTCAGATAGGCGACGTGGTCACCATTGATGTGCATTATGGGGTTATTAGGGACTTGAGGACACGCTATTTGGTGTTGCAAAAGCTAGATGGTACTGAAGTAATTATTCCCAATGAAACATTGATTATCAACCCAGTCATTAACCATTCGTTTTTAGATCGCAACACCAGAGTGTTACTTCCGATTCAAGTGGCATATCAAGGTGATTTAGACTTAACCTTAAAGCTGCTGCTTAAAGCCGCAGAGCTACATCCGCGCGTATTGGTCACGCCTGAGCCTAATGCGCTGGTCAAAGGCTTTGCTGATAGCGGAGTCGATTTAACGCTGTCTGTGTGGATTGCTGACGCGGAGAACGGCACGGCATCGCTGCAGTCTGAAATTTATTTAACGATATGGCGCTTATTTAAAGAAAATGATATTTCTATTCCTTATCCGCAGAGAGAAGTACGTATTTTGAGGGCTTAACCGAGGGGTTTAACTGGACGCTTCGTTATGCTAAGTATGGCGGAGTAAAGTTGGCTTATAAGCAACAGCCATAAAAAAAGCCCACGTAAGTGGGCTAATTTATGACTGCTATAAAACTAGAAAGTAACGCTAGATTATTGCAGTAGATTATTTCAATTTTGTTTCTTTGTACAAAACATGTTGACGAACAACTGGATCAAATTTTTTGATTTCTAATTTGCCAGGCATTGTACGTTTGTTTTTAGTAGTGGTATAAAAATGACCAGTACCAGCACTTGATTCTAATTTGATTTTTTCGCGCATTATGTTCTACCTTAAATTTTCTGGCCAGCAGCACGCATATCAGCAAGCACGGCATCAATACCATTTTTGTCGATAGTACGTAAGGCATTATTAGTAATGCGCATGCTTACCCAGCGATTTTCGCTCTCAACCCAAAATTTACGATTTTGTAAATTAGGTAAAAAACGGCGTCTTGTTTTGTTTTGTGCGTGAGAAACGTTGTTACCCACCATCGGCTTTTTGCCAGTTACCATACATACACGTGCCATGGTTAATCCTTAAATGCTATGCTTTTTTAGAAAGACCGCAATTATAGTACTAAAATTGATATTTCCTCAAGTGAAATATCAATAATCTTTAAGCTATTTTGTAATCAGATGAAATTGATTGAGAATTTAGTGTTTGCCGGTGCTGCCAAAGCCACCTTCGCCACGCTCAGTGGATTCAAAATCATCCACGACATGAAACTCAGCTTGCATCACAGGCACAATGACTAATTGTGCAATACGCTCCATCGGGTTAAGCTCAAACGTAGTGTTGCCGCGGTTCCAGCACGATACCATGAGCTGACCTTGATAGTCTGAATCAATCAAGCCCACCAAGTTGCCGAGTACGATGCCGTGTTTATGCCCAAGCCCTGAACGCGGCAGAATGAGTGCTGCGTAATAGGTGTTATCAATGTGGATTGCCATGCCGGTAGGGATAAGTGTGGTTTCACCTGGTTGCAGGGTGATGGTGCTGTCAATGCAAGCGCGAAGATCTAAGCCCGCAGAGCCAGGTGTGGCGTAGGTGGGGAACTGACTGCGTAGGCGGTCGTCTATGATTTTTAGGTCGATTAGGATGGACATAGTAATTAGTTTTTGTTGGTAGATTGATCTAATACAGTATTAAACACTAAATAATCAAGAAAATCACTATGGTTGACTAGATGCTAGGCAGGTATTATTGCCGCAATTATTAAAGGGTCATGTGTCATGCAAGTATTTAAATTAAATGTAATAAGTAGTGCGTTGGTTTTGGCTGGGTTGTTAAGTGTTAGTACATTAGTGTTTGCGGAGAGTTCAGAAAGAGCAAATGCTATAATCACAGCGCCTGTTGTTGTTACTGGTACACGGGTTGAGCAAAATAGCTTTGATTTACCTATGTCAATTAATGCTATTTCCGGCGAAGATATTCGTGAGGGGCAGCAACAAGTTCACCTTTCAGAAACTGCCGCTAGAATTCCCGGCGTGGTTGTAAACAACCGTAACCACGGAGCTCAGGAGTTATCAATATCTACTCGCGGTTTTGGTCCAAGAGCGCAATTTGGCGTTCGTGGCATTAGGCTTTACGCAGATGGTATTCCTTTAACAATGCCGGATGGTCAAGGTCAGACTGGCACATTCAATTTGGATACAGCGGATCGCATCGAGTTTTTAAGAGGCCCATTTTCTGCGCTATATGGAAATAGTTCTGGAGGTGTAGTTCAGATTTTCACAAAAAATGGAGGGCCAGAAAATGAATTATCGGGTACTGCATTCTACGGTAGTTATAGCACTCATAGAGAAGCGCTAACATACAGTGGCAAGATGGATAAGGTTGATTATGTCCTGAATGCATCTCATTATGAGACTAATGGATACCGAACCCATTCAGCAAATAAACGTGATATGTTGCATGCCAAAATTGGCATCCAGCTTTCTGATGATAGTAAAATTACATTGGTTGTTACTGATTTGGATCAGCCTGATACCAAAGACCCTGGTGGCTTAACTTTAGCCGAGTTTAAAAGAGATCCAAGTTTGGCTCGTACAAATGCTGTTGCAAACAACATGCATAAAGAAATAAAGCATACTCAGGCAGGTGTTATTCTGGATCATAAAATTTCAGATACTGATTTAATTAAAGTAACTGCTTATTATGGTACTCGTGAGAATTTACAGTTCTTGTTTAACAATACAGCATCTGGATATGATCGAGATTTTGGCGGTACAGATATCCGCTGGAATCACTCAGGCCAGTTGGCGGACAGACCATTCAATTTCACCGCGGGTATCAATTACGACTCTATGCGAGATGATAGATACAACTATGGAGGTACAAAAAAAGGAAATATTGTCTCAACCTCAACCTTAAATCGTAGTGAAATTAATAAAGCCTATAACGTTGATCAATATGCGCAAGCGGAATGGAAATTTCATGATCAGTGGGACCTGCATGCGGGTATAAGACATTCTCGCGTGACATTCGATAATACTGATAAAAAAGCGCATGCGTATGATGACAAAATAACTTACGCAAAAACAATGCCAGTTGTGGGTATGACTTATAAAGTTACCCCAGTGTTTAACCTTTATGCTAATGCCGGAAAAGGGTTTGAAACACCAACGTTCGTTGAGCAAGCCTATAATGATGATACTAGTCCTACTGGTAACAATCCTAATATAAAGCCAAGCAGTAGCACAAATTATGAAATCGGAGCTAAGGCATTTCTAACAGACAGTACGTTACTTAATCTTGCTATATTTAACGTAAAAACTGAAAAAGAAATTGTTGTAGACAGTGGTAATGTAGTTACAGTGTACAAAAATGCTGGCGATACAGAGCGTAAAGGCCTTGAGTTGTCTCTTGATAGCGACTTGGGAAATAACTTTAAAGGATATCTGGCTTATACATATTTAAATGCTGAATTTAAAGATGCTTTTGGACTTGTTGAGTCAGGTAATAAGATTCCTGGTACGTATAGTGATCGCATTTATGCTGAATTGTCATGGAAGCATCCTGATTCTGGCTTCAATACGGCAATTGAAGGCATTCACTCAAGCAAAACTTATGTGAATGACACGAATACCGCCGAAGCTGACGCGTACACTGTTTTTAACTGGCGTGGTGGTTTTACACAAAAAGTAAATAATTGGAAATTTAATGAGTTTGTCCGACTTGAAAATATTACGAATAGGGATTACATCGTAAATGTTAGATCGAACGATAGCGGTTTGAGATTCTATGAGCCGGGGTTACCTTCCAACTGGGCAGTTGGCTTAAATGCAAGTTATATTTTTTAAGTAGATATTTATCCACACATAGGAGCCAAACGTTTTGGCTCCTATGTTTATTTTAGTTATTACACAAAGTATTTAAAGATGGTAGCAATGCTAATTGCATATTATTCTAACAATGTCTTAATAGATGTTAGCCGAATGGTGAATATGTTGTAATCTGCGAATTACAGCATGCTTGCTACATGCTGTAACAGGAGTCTAGCTACCTCAATCTTTGCTGCACGTGCTAACGGGTGTGCTCCATTTTTATCGAGCAGGGTGACGCTGTTTTGGTCGCTCCCCAACGCATCGTTTGCATCGTTTGCTACAATTAGAGGCAGTATTTTGCGCAGACGTTTTTGCTCTGCGTATTCCAGCATATTTTCAGTTTCGGCGGCAAAACCTACACAGAATGGGGCGTTAGGTAGACTGGCTACTTGTGCCAAGATGTCTTTGTTGGGCTTGAGTTCTATTGTGAGTGACGACTCACTTTTTTTTATTTTTTGGGTGCTGGCGTTTACAGGGCTGTAATCTGCTACGGCTGCTACGCCAATAAAAACATCCTGTGTCGCGATGTTCTGCATCACGCTTTGATACATTGCCTCTGCGCTTGTGGCTGAAATAGTGTTGATGCCGATTGGCGGTTTAAGTGTAGTTGCACCACTTACTAGCGTGACGTCTGCGCCCATTTCATAAGCTGCTTGCGCAATGGCGTAGCCCATTTTGCCTGAGCTTAGATTGGTAATCGCGCGCACGGGGTCTATCATCTCTAGCGTGGCACCGGCAGTGATGAGAATTTTTTTGCCTTTGAGTAGTTTGGGTTGAAAGTGAGCTTCAATTAAGTAAAGTAAATCTTGCGCTTCTAACATGCGGCCTAAACCTACTTCGCCACAGGCTTGTTCGCCGCTGCCTGGTCCTAACACGCTAATGCCATCGGTACTAAGTTGTGCAATGTTGCGCTGTGTAGCTGGGTTTTCCCACATTTGTTTGTTCATAGCAGGGGCGACCAACAATGGGCAGTCACGCGCTAAACATAAGGTAGAAAGTAAATCGTCAGCACGGCCATGTACGAGTTTTGCCATAAAGTCAGCGCTGGCAGGCGCAACGATAATGGCGTCAGCAGCGCGGCTTAGTTCAATGTGCGGCATGCCGTTAGGGATGGAGGCATCCCACATGCTAGTAAATACGGGCTTGCCGGATAAAGCTTGCATGGTGACGGGTGTAATGAACTGGCAGGCAGCCTCGGTCATCACTACTTGTACGTCGATATTGTTTTTAATCAATAGGCGAACGAGTTCGGCCGCTTTGTATGCCGCGATGCCACCGGTGATGCCTAACACGATTGATTTGTTTTTTTGCATTTTTGTTAAGATCTATGTAATGCTTTCATTTTAATACTAATTTGCCTGATGAATGCGGATAATCCATGTGGCGACACTTAAGAATTATTATTTTATTGCTGATTTTAGCAACAGTGGTACAGCAAACCTGGCTAGATAAAGCTGACTTGGCGTGGAAGCGTAATCTTTATGTGGCGATTTATCCTGTGAATGCAGATGGCAGTGAAAAAGTGAGTGCCTACTTACGTACCTTAACGCGTGAGGATTTTGAGCCGGTTGCAGAATATTTTGCTGAAGAATCTGCACAATATAAACTAGGCTTACGCAGACCCATTGAGTTGCAGTTAGGTGCGCAAGTAGAAGATATACCGCCTGAGCCGCCGGCTAACGGTAGTGTTTTGAGTACAATTATCTGGAGTTTGAAATTTAGAGCGTTTGCTTGGTCAAATAGCCCTAAAGTCAATGTGAAGCCAGATATTCGTTTGTATTTACTCTACCATGACCCTGTAACGCATTCGAAATTAAGTCATTCAACCGCGCTTAATAAGGGGCGAATCGGGCGGGTTAACCTGTTTGGAGATCACGCGTATGCCAAACAAAATCTGGTGATTACGGCTCATGAGTTATTGCATACTTTAAACGCTACCGACAAGTATGATTTAAGTACCACGCTGCCGGCTTATCCCGACGGGTTTGCGGAGCCTAATAAATCGCCATTATACCCACAGGATTTTGCCGAATTGATGGGCGGGCGTGTGCCTAAGAGTGAAACTGAGGCGGAGATTCCTAAGAGTTTGAAGCATACTTTGGTAGGTGAAAAAACGGCGAGAGAGATTGGATGGCTAAAATAGTGTTGATTAGGCGAGGCGTATTTAATGGCGATAACTGATTGGCCTGCAGCAGAGCGACCGCGTGAAAAGCTGATTAGTCTGGGCGCAGAGGCGTTATCTGATGCGGAATTGCTCGCTATTTTTTTACGTGTGGGCGTGGTGGGTAAAAGTGCGGTTGATTTAGCGCGCGATTTACTCAGCCAATTTGGTAGCCTCAATGGCATATTTGCCGCGAGCGAAAGTGAGCTAAGCCAAGTACACGGTATTGGTAGCAGTAAATATGTGCAATTGCAGGCGATTTTTGAAATGAGTCGTCGCGCTTTGAATGAGCAATTTTTGCAACGTGATATTTTTCAATCGCCGCAGCAAGTGCGTGATTACTTAGTGCTAAGATTAGGTGCGCTCACACGCGAGGTGTTTTTAGTGATGTTTTTAGATGCGCAAAATCGTTTAAATGCCACTGAAGAATTGTTTAGCGGTACGCTCACGCAAACCAGCGTTTATCCACGAGAGGTCATTAAACGCGCCCTGCACCACAATGCCGCAGGGGTGATTTTTGCACATAACCACCCCTCGGGTGTTGCGCAGCAGAGTTCGGCAGATGAGATGTTAACCAAACAATTAAAACAGGCGCTGGCATTGGTTGATGTGCGTGTGTTGGATCATTTTATCGTGGCGGGCAATCAAACATTGTCGTTTGCTGAGCGTGGGTTATTGTAAATTTTAGATTATTGTAACTTGAGATTATTGTAACTTGGCTCACCAAATGTTGATAAATAGGAAAAACGTATGACGATCGACAACGCACACTGGCTAAATTTGGCGGTGGCTTTAGGTATAGGTTTGTTAATAGGTGCTGAGCGCGAGCGTAGCAAAGGTGATGGCGGCGAAAGCACCATTGCCGGAGTGCGTACTTTTACTATTGCAGCACTACTGGGCGCGGTGAGTACGTCAGTCGATTTTTGGTTGCTGGTGGTTTCAATTATATGTGTGACGATTTTTGTCGCCACAGCTTATTTTGTCAGGAACGATGAAGATCCAGGGTTGACGACTGAAATCAGCCTGATATTTACGGTAATTTTAGGTGGCTTGGCGATGAGTGACGCGTCTTTAGCCGCTAGTTTAGCTGTGGCTGCCGCTATATTACTTGCCGCAAAAGAACCTATTCATGGTTTTGTGCGTGGCGTGGTAACAAAAGATGAAATGATTGATTTTTTAATCCTTGCCGCTGCCACGCTGATTGTATTGCCACTGGTACCTAATGCGGTCATTGGCCCGTTTGACGCAATTAATCCGCGCAACCTCTGGTTGATTGTTATTTTGGTGATGTTTATTGGTGCGCTAGGGCATTTGGCACTTCGCTTGCTAGGTAGCCGTACCGGTTTGCCTATTGTCGGCATGGTTTCAGGGTTTATTTCGAGCATTGCAACCATCGGCGCAATGGGGGCGCGGGTACGCAACAACCCAGAGCTAATGGGGACGGCGGTGGCAGGTGCAACACTTTCCAGTTTATCCACGATATTGCAAATAGCCATGTTGCTTGCCGCAATACATCGACCTACATTGCAGGCATTAATGATGCCGTTAATTTTTGGTGGTTTAGCCATCGCCGGCTATGGGTTGATGGTGACGCTTAATTCGTTTCACCATCACCATTTAGAAATGAGCCAACCTAGCCGCTCTTTTAGTGTAAAAACAGCCTTCATGCTTGCATTGGTGATAGCCGCAGTACTGATAGCCTCTGCAGCCTTTAAGGCCTGGTTTGGTCAAGCTGGGCTAGTATTTGCCTCAGGTGTGGCGGGGTTGGCTGATGTGCATGCTTCTACTATTTCTGTTGCATCTTTGTCTGCTGAAAACAAGCTATTACCAGTGAGTGCTGCGGTACCTATATTAGTAGCGTTCTCTACCAACGCTATTTCTAAAGTAATTACGGCAGCCGTGACGGGTGGCAAAGAGTTTTTCCGTCAAGTGACATTGGGCTTAGTGATACAAGTATCAGCGATTTGGCTAGGCTGGTGGCTGTTTTAGCAGTTTAATTTCTTGATACTTGTAGTATTAGAATGAGATGTAAAAATGCGACCAGTAAAAATTAAAATTCAGTTTCCAATGGACGGCGATATTGCAATGGGTCCAGGTAAGGCAGAGTTGCTGGCTGCGATTCATCAGTACGGCTCAATATCTGCCGCCGCTAAAAGCATGCACATGTCTTACAAACGCGCGTGGGATTTAGTTTCCGTAATGAATGCTGGCTTCAAATACCCGTTAGTGATGACAGTGGTTGGCGGTTCTCACGGCGGTGGCGCTATTGTTACTGAGGTTGGTCTTAAAGTGCTACAGCATTACCAGGCATTGCAAATCAAAACAGAGGTTTTTGTGTTGTCAGAATCTGCAGACTTACGTGCGATGCTCGCGAATAGAAATGAATCTGATCCCGTAAGTTAAATCTCTTCAACTTTAAAAATGGTAAGTCTGGCTTTATTGTGCGCATCGTTATGTTTCTGATAATATAGCGATTCGCACAATTTATTTAGCAAGTTTTTTAAAAACTAACTTTTAGGTTCTTAAATATGCAACGCATGCAACTAAACCGATTAATTTTACCTACGCTCATTTCAACTTTATTTCCGCTTGTTGTTCATGCTGAAAGTTCTGATCTTGAGGCACGTATTCAGCAGCTAGAGAAAACGATTCAAGCCATGCAGCAACAGCGTGCGGAGCAAGATAAGCAGCTGGAGTTATTAACCAAAGAGCTGGTAGGTATTGGAAATCATGTGAGCCAGTCTAAAATTGCAAACGCTGAAGAAAAAGGTTCAAGTAAGGGTAATCCGGTATTTTCTACCTTTAAAGATGGGTTGGTGTTTGAAGATGGTACAGGCAACTGGAAATTACAATTAAATGGTCGCGTACAGGCAGATTACAGAAGTTACATACCAGATGAATGGAAAAATGATACCTTTAGCATTCGTCGTGCGAGACTAGGCGGCATATTTTCATTTTTAAAAGATTTTACAGTGCGCGTTGAAGGTGAGTATGCCAATGATAATACAGGGGCCAAAGGCACAACAGCACTGACTTATGGTTATCTTGATTTTACGCGTTGGTCAGGCGCTAAAATTAGAGTTGGGCAATTTAAGCCACTTTTTGGTTTAGAGCGTGCTCAAAGTACCCGATTTACAGATTTTACTGAGCTATCGCTTGCCACTAATAATGGCGCGAATTTTACCTCTACCTATGACCGTGGTGTGATGCTGTTTGGTGACCTACTACCTTGGCTAAATTATAACGCCTATATCGTCAATGGTAGTGGGCAAAATAATGATGACGTTAGAGACGGTAAAGATATTGGGGCAAGAGTCAACGCAAACTTAGCCAAATTTACCGAGAACAAAGCTTTGATAATGCATATAGGGGCGTCAGCCAGTAAAGGTAGTATCGGGTTCTCAACGGCAGCTGGTAACAGCCTCACCCAAAGCGCTGAAAGTAGTGGCGCTCAGTTTTTTAATGTATCTAACATTCTTAGCACTTCAATGACAGATAGAGATCGAGGTGGCGTAGAAGCTGCACTTGCTTATGGCCCAGTTAAGTTCCAATCTGAATATATCCGCACTCACTTTGAAGGCACAAAAGGCACAGCTAATTTTAATAACGACATTAATACCTGGTACACAGATATCAATTGGTTAATAACCGGTGAAGCTTATGCAGATGCTTACAAAAGCGGGGCGTTTGGCCGCATTAGTCCAAAAACAAATTTTGATAATAAAGATGGCTGGGGCGCATTTGAGCTAGGGATACGTTATAGCAAGTTTGATGCTTCAGACTTTAAATCATTATTAACAGCGCCAACGGTGACCACAAGCTACACAAGCGAAGCAGATGCTTGGGCTGCAGGTGCTAAGTGGATAGTTAATCCCAATGCACGCATTTTGCTTAATTATATACATACTAATTTTGATACTGATATTCGCATCAAAGGCAAGCTTGATGATGCTGAAAAAGCTGTGGTATTAAGAGCGGAATACGATTTTTAATCTCTCAGCATCCCAAAACTAAAGGATAATTCAATGCAAACGATTGAAGCATTTTTAATGCAATATAAACAAACACTAGTGGCTGTTTTGATGATGAGCCTGTCATCTGTAGCCTTTGCCGAAAAAATTAACATTGCGGCGGCATCTGACCTTAAATTTGCCATGGATGAAATTGTCACGCAATTTAAAAAAGCCAATCCTGTCGATGATGTTAATGTCATTTATGGGTCTTCAGGTAAGATGTTCACGCAAATACAGCAGGACGCACCTTACGATTTGTACTTTTCAGCAGATATTAGCTACCCTGAGAAGTTGGCGGCAGAAGGTTTTGCGGCTGGCCCTGCAACACCATATGCTTTTGGGCGCATTGTATTATGGAGCCCGAAAATGAAGTTAGATGCCTCTAAACTGACTTTGGAAGATTTAACTCGTGCGGATATTACGCGTATTGCTATTGCTAATCCTAAACATGCACCTTACGGCAAGCGCGCAGAAGAAGCATTAAGGTCAAAAAGCCTTTGGGATAAAGTTGAGCCGAAGTTAGTGTATGGTGAAAACATTGCGCAGACAGCGCAGTTTGTACAAACAGGTAATGCACACGTCGGGATAATCGCCTTATCTCTAGCGTTGAGCGTAGAGCTTTCAAAACAAGGTGGTTATTGGCTAATCCCGGACACTTTGCACAGGCCACTAAAGCAAGGCTATATTATTACCAAGCGTGCAGAAAACAACCAGTTAGCGAAAAAGTTTTCTGCGTATATTTCAAGTGCAGATACAAGGGGAATTATGGTGAAATATGGCTTTATTTTACCAAGTGATAATAAAGCCAATGAAAACACTAACCAATAATGGCTCACTAGCTTATGCATTTAAGTCCATCTGACATTCAGGCCATATTTTTAACGCTCAAACTTGCAAGTGTGGTTACCGTTATTTTGCTGTTGTTAGCTACACCATTGGCCTGGTGGCTTGCCTGCACCGCTTCAAAAACTAAAGGTATTATCAGCGCAGTGGTGGCTCTACCTTTGGTGTTGCCGCCCACTGTGCTGGGTTTTTACTTTTTATTGGCAATGGGGCCAAATGGAATAATTGGCGGTGTGATGCAGCAATTGGGTTGGCAAGCATTACCGTTTACCTTTGGCGGTCTGGTGGTCGCATCGGTATGCTACTCCTTGCCTTTTATGGTGCAGCCACTGCAAAATGCGTTTGAAGCGGTGGATAAAAACTTGCTTGATGCCGCTGCGAGTTTAGGCGCTTCTGTGCGGCATCGTTTTTTTTCAATTGCAGTACCTTTGTCACGTGCGGGATTTTTAACGGCCATCATCCTTACTTTTGTACATACCATTGGTGAATTTGGCGTAGTGTTGATGATAGGCGGCAATATTCCAGGGGTGACGCGCGTGGCTTCTGTGCAAATTTATGACCACGTAGAAGCCTTAGAGTATATGCAAGCACATGCACTATCGGCCGTGATGCTCGTATTTTCATTTGTGGTGCTGTTGTTTATCTACACCTTGCGCCCTGCGCATAAAAACATCAATTAGTTAAGCCTAGAGTTATTCATGGAATTACGTTTTTATCAGCAGCGGCAATCCTTTATTTTGGACATAGACGCCACATTGCCCGATGATGGCGCTGTTGGTGTTTATGGCCCATCGGGCGCAGGAAAAAGCACTTTGTTGTCGATGATGACAGGATCTATTCGGCCAGAAACTGGGCGATTTAGCATCGGTGGAGAATGTTTATTTGATAGCGCACAGGGTATCAATATTCCTATTCATCAGCGGCGCATTGGTATGGTGTTTCAAGATAGCCGATTGTTTCCGCATTTAACCGTACAAGACAACTTGAATTATGGTTTTAAACTTTTAGCGCCTAAAGATCGTCGTTTCAACTTGTCGCAAATTCTCGATTTATTAGAGATTGGTCATTTACTCACGCAAAAGCCGCATCAACTCTCTGGCGGAGAAAAGCAGCGTGTTGCCTTGGGCCGTGCTTTATTAGCCTCACCGCGTTTATTGTTGTTAGACGAGCCACTTGCATCATTAGATGTACGACTTAAACGTCAAATCCTGCCGTTTTTACGCCGCATTAAAGATGAAACGCATACGCCCATGGTTTATGTGAGCCATGCCATTGATGAAATTTTATATTTAACCCCACAAGTTGCTATGCTTGATAAAGGGAAGATTTTAGCGGTTGGCGCGTTTAACCAAGTGATTCACGATGATCGTGTGCTAGCGTTAGCACATTCGTTAGGTTTAGAAAACGTACTTAATGTGAAAATTACAGCACATTATCCAAGCCAAGGTTATACGGCTGCGATGGCTGGCACGCAACTTATCAGCATACCGACAGTGGATGCTGCTATTGGCAGTGAGGTTTCAGTTTCAGTCGCTGCTTCCAATGTCGCTTTATCTCTGCATCGGGCTGAAGGTATCTCTATACAAAATCAGTTAGCAGGTACTGTGACTTCAATACGGCAAGTTGGCTCAAGGGTACTGGTATCAGTAGATACAGGGGCTGAATTGATTGCTGAAATTACGGCTAAAGCGCTAATGGATATGAAAATTACGCAAGGCTGCAAAGTATTCTGCTTATTCAAAACGCAAGGCATTTATGCTTTTTCAAGCACATGATAAGCGTTAAATAGCCGTTTTTTTCAACTCTGATTTATACTATGACGCATCACACATAAGCTTAAGTTTGCCAACAGTCATTATGCATAAAAACCTAAAAATCATTCTCTGGATTGCCGTTGCCATAACGGGCGCATTTGCACTGGCAGGCATTGCGCTTAACCGTGGCGAGAGCATTAACGCGTTGTGGCTCATTACCGCCGCTGTTTGTATTTATGCCATTGCTTACCGTTTTTATGCGGCCTGGATTGCGGCTAAAGTATTGGTGCTGGATGAAACGCGCGCCACGCCTGCTGAAAGGCTGGACAATGGGCGCGACTTTATTCCTACCAATAAATGGATTGTGTTCGGACATCATTTTGCTGCGATAGCAGGGCCAGGACCGTTAATTGGGCCAACACTAGCCGCGCAGTTTGGCTACTTGCCGGGCACGTTGTGGATTTTGATTGGGGCAGTGCTGGGCGGCGCTGTGCAAGATATGGTGATGCTGTTTGTTTCAACACGGCGCAATGGGCGTAGCCTAGGGCAAATGGCACGCGATGAAATTGGCGTTATTGGTGGCACGGCAGCCTTGGTAGGCACCTTCTTGATTATGATTATTCTGATTGCCGTATTGGGCTTGGTGGTGGTAAACGCCATGAAGCACAGCCCGTGGGCAACTTCAACCGTGGCGGCGACCATTCCGATTGCCATGATCGTGGGCTTTTATATGCGCAACATTCGCCCAGGTCGCGTGTTGGAAGCCTCGGCAATCGGCGTGGTGTTACTGCTACTTTCTGTATTTGCGGGTGGCTGGATCGATCATCACGAAACGTTGCGCATATGGTTTGACCATGACGGCTTGCCACTGGCCTATGCCATTATTGTGTATGGCTTTGCTGCCGCGGTGCTACCAGTGTGGTTATTGCTCGCCCCGCGTGATTATTTATCTACCTTTATGAAATTAGGCACAATTTTATTATTGACCGTTGCTATTGTGATTTTGCGCCCTGAAATTCACATGCCGGCCGTGACACAGTTTATAGATGGTAGCGGTCCCATTTTTGGCGGAAAATTGTTCCCGTTTGTCTTTATTACCATCGCTTGCGGCGCCATTTCCGGCTTTCACGCGTTAATCGCATCGGGCACCACGCCCAAGCTGCTGATGAATGAGCGCGATATCCGCATGATAGGCTATGGCGGCATGTTGCTAGAAAGCTTTGTCGCAATTATGGCGATGATTGCGGCCACCGTATTAGAACCTGGCATATTCTTTGCCATCAACAGCCCTGCGGGTGTGGTGGGTAAAGAGGCGGTTGATGCGATAGCAAAAATTAATAGTTGGGGGTTTGCCGTGACAGTAGAGCAAATGCAACAGCTTGCGAGTGATATGGGTGAAAGCACTTTATTTGCGCGCACAGGCGGGGCGCCTAGCTTAGCCGTTGGTATGGCTAGTATTTTCGGCAGTGCCTTTGGTAAAAGTATGCTGGCGCTTTGGTATCACTTTGCCATTATGTTTGAGGCGATTTTTATTCTCACCACGCTCGATGCCGGCACGCGTGTCGGCCGCTTTATGTTGCAGGACATGCTGGGCAACTTCAACAAAAAACTGGGTGAAACCTCATATATGCCATCGGTGATTTTTACCAGCAGTATTGTAGTAGCAGCGTGGGGCTACTTTTTGTATATCGGCGTAATAGACCCTAACGGCGGTGTAAATATTCTATGGCCATTATTTGGTATTGCAAACCAGATGCTGGCAGCAATTGCCCTATGCGTAGGCACGGGCATTTTAGTGAAATCAGGCAAATTGAGGTATGCGTGGGTCACAGGCTTGCCGCTGGTGTGGTTGATTGCTGTGACAACAACGGCGGCTTACCAGAAGATTTTTAGCGCAGATGTTCGCATCGGTTTTTTTGCTGCGGCAGATGACATGGCGACAAAGTTGGCGAGCGGTGTATTATCAGCCGAAAAAGCCGCAGTGGCACCACAGCTCATATTTAATCAGCATTTAGATGCTTATTTGACGATGTTTTTTGTGGTGGTGCTGTGGGTGGTGTTAATTGATATGTTGCGTTTATGCGCGCGTCACCTCAGCGGCAAACCCGTACTGAAATTATCTGAAGCGCCGCATGAGCCAAGCCGATTGGTTGAAAACTGGGTGAGAGATTGATGCTTAAAAAGTTAAAACATTTGTGGCACATGATTCGAGATTTATCTGGTGACAATGCTTATGAGCAATACCTGAAGCATTATGCTGAGTTTCATCAGGCCACGGTAGATACGCCGCCGCCACTGTCACGTAAAGCCTTTTTTAAGTTATGGCAAGACAGTCAATGGAAGGGCGTAAAACGCTGCTGCTAAGGTAATATATAGGTCAGGTGATAGCACTTAAGGCTTTAAGCTGCAGATACACCCGCTCTATTTCTACGCTCTTGGTTCACATACTTAATTGATTTTCTGCGATCTTCAGTAACAAACTTCGCGTACTCTTCATAGCTTAATTCAGTCACTTCAAAGTCAGCCTTAATCGGCCCATTTTCAGTGATGTTAAATGTAGGAACATCTGGTTTTTGTACTTCGCTTTTTTTAGCGAAAATAGCATTAAAAAATTGTTTGATCATCACACGCCTCCACTTGCATAAAATCAGATATAGATGAAATGATCGTTGCAAATGGCATGCCAACAGCGTTGATTTTTATTAAAGTTTAGGGTTTAATTATTTAACCCATTGAAATTTAAATATAATTTCTAACGGCTAAGCCCGACATCCAGCCTTGAGTTGACTAAAAGTTAAGTTTTTTAAGTTGATGCCATGTTTTTTTTGACGAAACTTCGTCAAGCTTGTCGTTTTTGACAAAAAACAAACATCGCAATGCCAATCAGCACCATAGGTAAGCTTAACCATTGACCCATACTTAAACCCATTGAGAGCAACCCTAGGTAATCATCTGGCTCACGCGTGTATTCCACTAAAAATCTAAAGCTACCGTAACCAATGAGAAACAGGGCTGAAATCGTTCCCGTAGCGCGTGGCTTGGCCGAATAAATCCATAGAATCAAAAACAGCGCGATGCCTTCAAGTGTAAACTCATAAAGCTGAGATGGGTGGCGTAATAAAGTGTCCACTTTAGGAAACACCATGCCGTAGTTAGCGTTGGTGACTCTGCCCCAAAGTTCAGCGTTGATAAAGTTGCCCATACGCCCAGCGCCTAAGCCAATCGGCACTAGCGGCGCTACAAAATCCATAATTCCCAACCATTTAAGGTGATATTTGCGCGCAAATAACCACATCGCAACTAACACACCTAAAAAGCCACCATGAAAGCTCATGCCACCTTGCCACACCGCCAAAATCTCCATGGGGTGTTGCACGAAATAGCTGAATTGATAAAACAGCACATAACCCAAGCGCCCACCTAAAATAACGCCAAGTGCACCAAAGAATAAAGCGTCATCCAGCATGGGAAGAGTCCAGCCATGCCATTTACGGTGACTGATTTGCCATTTACCTAAGCCTAAAAAGGCTAAAAACCCCACTAAATACATCAAACCGTACCAATGAACGCCAAAGGAGCCGAGGTGAATTGCGATAGGGTCAAACTGAGGGTGTACAAACATGGGCGACAATAATTGAAGGTTGAGATGTTAGATTTTACCTAAGTTTTGATATTTACATGCTTAATTCAAATAATAATGCCTATAAATGTTGAAAGCATTTGATTGCATTGCCAAAGACACCTGAATTTTGATGAAATGGAAAACTTAGAGGCTAGCTTGGAAAAAACTCAGGATTATTTTTAATGATATTTTTGAGGTGGGCAAAACAATTGGCATCAATCGCGGTGCCTACAGTATCTGCCATGATGGCGAGGGTTTTATCCACAGGAACTGCGCCGCGATAAGGACGCTCAGCTGTAATGGCATCAAAAATATCTGCGGTTGTAATGATGCGGGTTTCTATTGCAATATCAGTCGCTTTTAGTCCGCGTGGATAGCCGCCACCATCTAATCGCTCATGATGGGCGGCTGATACACGGGCGAGCTCATCAAAGTTACTGATACGCCCCAAAATAGCCTCAGTGAATGCAGCATGGCGTTGCACTGCCAACCATTCAATGTCATCTAGCTTGCCGGGTTTATCAAGAATGCTGTTACTGACACCAAGCTTGCCCACATCATGAAGCAATGCGCCGCGTTTAAGCCAGCGCCTGCGCGACTCTGGAATTTCCATTGATTCGCCTAGGAGTGAAGTGTACAAGCCAACTCTAGCACTGTGCCCCGCGGTGTATGGGCTTTTAGCATCCACGACTTTGCCAAAAGCCTCGGCAATGTCGTCAAAATAATCCTCATCCAACGCCACTTCGTGACCACCAGGCTCTAACGCAAACACTTGCGACTCAAGCGCCGCTGAATTTAATGAAATCCAAAACTCTGCAGATTGTGCCACCGCAATAAAGGCATCGATTAACTCCGGATCAAACCACGTGCCACTTCTTTTTTGCACTTCTGTCATGGCTGCCAATTGACCATCTGAGCTATTTACAACATCAATCACCTGCGCTAGTAGTGCAATTTGTGAGTACAGCGGAATGCGAGAGCCTTGCAACCCTTCAGGGCGACCTTGTCCGTTCCAGTGTTCATCTAACGAATGGATTCCTTGCGCCACACCTTCAGAAAAGCGTAACTGTCGGGCGATATCAGCGCCACGTGTACAGCGCGTCAAAGTCAGCTCTTGTGCAATTTCATCGCCATTGGTCAAGATGCCGCCTAAGGTTTTAAGGCGATCTATCAAGCCTGAGCTCGGCCCAGTGTGACGCAATACAAAACGTAATACTTGCGGCAGGCTACCATCTACCCACTTAAAATCACGTTTAAAACTTAAATCGTCCGTGAGGTAAAGTTCGCAAATACGTGATGCATTACTGCTGCAACCTAGGTCTTTGAGTAGTAAAGTGTAATACAACTCCCACAGCCGCTCTGTTGGCATCCCCAGCTTTTCGCCAATATGCATGCCAATCCAACAGCAGCGTACACAATGCCCCTCTGGTTGCCCCTCGGTAATGTCTAGTGCATGGCTCAGTGCGCCAATTAGTTCAGATAATTTTAATGCCTGCATAAGGTTATTTTAAACAAAAAGTACTTAGTTCATGCTTTTATTTTTAACCTATAACCGGGCTATTCTAAGGCTAAGTTTTAGGCGGCTAAGTTTTACGCCGGCACTTAGAGTGGAGCTAAAGTCGTTTATCGTTTATATACTTTAGTAATTTATTGGTAACGACTAATCAGTCGCACTAAGAACAATTGCAGAGACGACAATGAATAGCATCCATTTTGCAATTCTCAAATATCGTTGAGCATCTAAATCATAACTGGCTAATACGCGATTGAAAAAACTTAACTGTTCAGGCTTGGATTTGTTAGTGGTGACTAGTTTTATTTGGGGAGTAGGGCTGATCTTATTAGGTTTATTAGGGAAGCTTTTAGTCACAGAGAAAATTGACTCAGGTAATTCAAATTTTGGTTTCATCGTAACTCCAGTTTTCTACAAGTAATGAACAGCTGCTTTTTATTGTTGGCAACCAGATGCCGAGCAATCATGATTTATATCTTGTTTTTCTGTATGGTCTTAGCTGGCTTGCGTAGATTGGTGCTAAGCCACGCTCAGTATTTAGGATGAATGAATCGTGTTTGAAAAAGCATACCTTGGCAAGTGCTCTATATTTACTAACGATGCTTTACGTTTTTTATTTACCGTATCTTTAATGCAAAGTGATTGATGTGTTTCCCTAATTTTAGTTAAGTATTTAAGTTGGATCTCAGATAAAAACTGTCTTGTGGCGGTTAAAAGATTTAACCGCATTATTTTTGAGTTTGAAGTGAATATGTACACGGCTTGTTGCATGATTTCAGCATGTAACAAAAATGGCACATGATATATGCGTCTTTTTTTTGCGAGCTTATCCAGAACAGTAAAGCTTCCGTCTTTAATGCTAACTTGCAATAAGACCCATCTTGCTTCGTAGTCATTGATCGGCATTTTTTTCACCACAAATTTAACTAAATGATAATTGTCACAGTATCACAAATTCAACTTTGTGTGGGAAATAATCACACGTTACGGTTAATCAATCGCCAATTACTTTATTTTTAGTGTTATAGCAGTAAAGCTGCGGGCCATATTTTCCATATTAAAAGAGGATGCATGTTGGATACAGTCGCCACGCTTGGTGGATGGGTTTATCCACCCAGTTGTCACCGTTATCACTACGACCTAAACTATATTTTGTATTCTGGCAGGCAAAGCCGCCAAGTGGGCGTGAGGCGCGGAAACATTTTTATGCCGATAAGCGCATGTTGCAAGAGATTCCAGCGTATCAAATCAAAGGTATCACGATACAAGTACGCCACCCAGTCCGCCAATAGTACGGCTGCATAAGTTTCGGCATTGCTGGCATCGCAGGTAGAAAGCCCTGCACTGTGCTGATATCCACTCACAATGGTTGCCGCATCATAGCCCCAGCGATGCAATGCAATCGCGGCGGTACCTGCCCGAAATGTTACCTCTTCAGCTAAACTTGATTCAGCTGCAGAGGCAATAGGATTGAGTGCTGCCGGAAACTCTGAAAAACTAAGATTGGCAAATAAAGCTACAATATGCGCCGCCAGTTCTGGGGTATTCGCAATGTGCCAGAAATTAAACACCACGGATTGGCGTGGCTGGCTAACTTCTGTCACGGCATGATAAGAATCCGCGTGCAGCAAAAAGCCAACCGCTTTGTTATATTCAGGATTAACACTGAATACGGCTTCGCCCTGTGGCGATGAGAATAATTGCAGTACGCCGCCATGTTCGGGTTGCCATTGTTTGTTAAGTTGTACAACAAGACGCGCAATTTCATAACCTAATAGCGGCCGGTCACTGTGTACCCCAATGGCATGCCCAGGCAGCATTCGTTGCACCGTGACCAGCATCCGATCGACGAGTGGCAATCCAGTAATCTCGCGCATTTTATTGAGTATTTCGACCTGAAACGTTGCTGAAATATCCGCAGTAACGTCGCAAAGAGAACAGCGGTAAAACACACCATCTTGGTGCTGCCATGCGTTATCTTGTGAAAATAGTAGCTCAAGCGCAACGCACTGTTCTTCAGAAAATGCGGTTTCTACAAAGAAAAAGGGGAATGGCTTGTGATGGTAGTCAGGTTGTAAGAGCAATGACGGTACTCCGTTGTGAGTGATATGCGAACGTTGTCGCAACGATGACATTCTAAATTACTTTTCACATTGATATTTAATGCCTAAAGAGTTAATGGGTCGCGTTAGGCGTCGCGCTTGATGGATGGGTTAGGAGTTGCTTCATGGATTCGTTGATTGCTTTGAATTTATCGTCGTTCTCAAAACGAGAGCAATTGTTTTCATAAATGCGTTCTGATCTCCCTCCAATCTTGCTGGAGCCAATTGAAAAATAGGATTTTTCGCAGTCGCATCGGAGCCTTGCCATGAGGCGCCTTGTTTTCTTGCTTTTTATCTCGGCAACCCAGCATGAGTCGGCGCAGCCACATGAGCGGTATTCAAGAACTTCTGTCGAATTTCCCCATTCAAGCTTGCTAGTTTTATCACAGCAAGCGGCAGAGGCAGTTACTGAAAATGCAAAGAAAATAAAAATCGAAATTAGATAGTTGGAGCACTTGCTCATGTTTGCCGGATTCCTAACGATTGAATTAAGGCGCTGGCTTTAGCTAGCCTCGCTTGATGGGTGGGTTAGGTGCTTGCATGAAGCTGCGCCGAAAAGTGTACAAGCAAGTGATTTAGAAGTGCTTGGAACTCGGTTTTTTCAATGATAAGTTCAAGGCGGTCGCTGCCAAACACTTTGAATTCTAGTTTATCCAGTTGAGCTTGCAATAGATCTATTTGATGGCATATCTCACGAACGTTGAGATTACCTGCCGCTTTTGCAATGTTTTCGGGATAAAAGTCAAATGCGTCAATGCCGCAACAGCCAGCCGAACAGATTGACTCAAGTTCGTGCCACATTGGTTCGAGCTCTTTGAGCGAATAGTCAATCATTACTTCCGCCCCGCGGCTATCGTTCACGAAATGTATCCATTTGTTTTCGCTAATGGGGATAGCATTTTTTGGAAGTATGATGGGTTCTACCATAGGAAAGCACCTAACGTTTGATATAAGGGGCATGCTTGATGGAGGGATTAGGCTGTTTTTGCATGTTGCTTGATCTGATGTAACCATTTTTCAAGTTGCGCCGGTGAAGCATAGCGAACAGAGCCAAGCGAAGTGATTTTGACGGGTTTAATACCACAAAACTCCAAGATAGTTTTTTTGATCTGATTGTGTCCTGGCATTTTATAAACCAGCCAGTAATACCAAGGCGGTGTGTCCATTGTGACGATGGCATGGGCGCTACGCCCCACTAGCAACTTATCCCAGCGCTGAGAGTTGTCGCGATACTGAAAGGCATAGCCTGGTAATAGCACACGGTCAAATAGCCCCTTGAGTAACGAAGGCATAGAACCCCACCAAATGGGGTAAACAAAAACCAGATGTTTTGCCCAAGTAATTGCGTCCTGGATTTCTTTCAGGCCTGGTTCAAGTTCCTGCCTTTTGTTATATCCATGGTGTAGCGTTGTATCAAATGCAACTTCACCAAGCTTAAAGAACTTGACGCTATGGCCGGCCTCCTCGGCGGCTTGCACGTAAGCGGCGGCAAGGGCGCCGCAATAACTGCTTGAGTCAGGGTGACCTAGGATGACTGTGATATTTTTAGACATAAAACCTTTGTTTTTTTGAGCCTAACATTTGACTTAAGGGGCACGCTTTAGTGCGTCCGGCTTGAATGATGGGTTAGCGTGATAGTTAAATAACAGGAATGCAATAACCACTATGTTAAATAAAGCCAAAGCAGAAACCAGCCAAGTACTGGGTAATGTGCTGATTATTTGTGAGCGCCCAATAGAAGCAGCCTTTATAAGCGCGGCCTGTACTTCAGGTTGAGCACAAAGAGAACATGATATTTCTTTGGGCACAATTTCAGCCCAAGTGATGAACCCAGTGCCTATTGATAAAACTGCCCAAAGTAAATTAGCAATTACGGTTAGAAAAAATAAACTCCACAGAATCATAATAGAGCCCTAACAATTGAGTTAAGGGGCTGGCTTTAGCCGGCCCTGCTTGAATAATGGGTTAGCCATTAGCGTATGTAGAACGGTGTTAGAAATAATAAAACGCCTAGAACCATACAAGTGCCAGCCCAAAATCCCGCTGCTTTGCCAGAGGTTGCCCACAGCGACATAGGGGTTAACCCAAAGATAATGGTTGCAATACCAAGGACTATAGCCTCAAAACCATCAGCAGTTACCTCAGCACCGCCTAGCTTGCTTGTGTATCCATAATAGTGCTCAGTCATTATGATGAAAACACCATAAGCAAACATAAATGCACTCATGCCAACTGCAAGCCATTTGGCTAAGGGTGAAATTTTTTTAGGTTCAATGGTGGGCATATTTTTAAATGTCTAACGTTTGAAGTAAGGGGCTGGCTTTAGCCAGTCCCGCTTGATGGATGGGTTGGGCATAACGTTACTGTGCATTTAAATACTCTCGGATTGGCTCATCATCTGTAACCATGTGGTCGGTAACATGGAATGCCTCTTTTACCAGCGGATGAGCCAGTGCCTCATTTCGATTTAGAGTACGTCCAATGGTTTTTGCTTCCTGCCAAGGTGAAAATTGAGCATCAATTAGACCAACTTGATACTCATTTTCTGAGCTTCTTAGCTCAAGCACGAAAGCCACTCTCTGATCTGGTGTTGAATCCTCACCCCACTCACCAAGACTCACTGTAGCAACGACAACCCGCTCAGGGTGGTTGTTGGAGAATTTTGCGTAATAAACTGCATAAGCATCACCATCGTTGTAAACAAAGCGTGTAAGTGATGTCGTCAGACCACCACAGAATTTACAATGCTCTGATAGATTTACTGGTTCAAATTCAATGCTCAACATATTGATGCCCAACGTTTGAGTTAAGGGGCGCCGTTAGGCGTCCCGCTTGAACGATGGGTTAGGCGGCTTTTTCAAGGCGCTCAGCAAGCCACACCTTAATGACGGATTGCCTGGTAACACCAAGCTTTCCAGCTTCTCGGTCTAAGGACTCAATCATCCATGTTGGAAAGTCAACATTCACGCGTTTTTGCGCTTGCAAAACGCGCTTCGCTTTTGAAATGTCTAGTGAAGACGTAATATCAACATCCTCGTCAAATTGTTTTTCAAAGTTTTTAGCTTTCATATAATGCCACCTCCTCGGTGCGTGAGCGACGAACAGAAATAAGTCGAATATTTGCGCCTCTGTAAGTGATAATCGCCGACCAATGTTTTGTGTTAATCAGTCCTATCATCAGGAATCTCGGCTCATCTTCAGTTTTAGCGGGAATTTCCAATAACATTGGATCATTCCAAAGCTGTTGTGCATCAAAAAAGTTGATGCCATGCTTCAAAAGATTAGCCTGACTTTTAGTTTCGTCAAATTCAAATGTAATCATGGTATATAAAATATACCTTTATTGCACTAAAATCAAGAGTTAAATGAGGAGCTCTAACGTCTGAGTTAAGATACAAGGGGCGCCGTTAGGCGTCCCGCTTGAATGATGGGTTAGGGTTAAAGACGTAACAAAAGACCGTAGACATATCAAATTTTATTCGATTCATGATATGAAGAAAAACCTATTGGAAGTGACTTTGCGCCAGTAGCCATAAATTTAACAAAATGAACAGGTATTGAGACCAACATACTATCCTTGATAGAGCCATCTGTTTGCGATGGCTCAAACGTCATGTCTATAAAGTTTCCGTTTTGCACTGCTTGAGTGCAATAAATGTATTTACCTATCGTTCCTTCCTTTAGGTAAGGTTCAATAGCTTTGCCAAGTTCGTTCAAACCTTGCTCAGTAAGTAACACACCACAAATAGACATAAAGAACACTAACGTTTGAGGTAAGGGGCGCGCTTTAGCGCGTCCCGCTTGACCGATGGGTTGGTTGTTGAATTGCACTCAGAATTGACCCACCTAACGATATAAATTGCACTAGAAATTGACCCACGTACCGATACTATTCTGCTCAACCTATGAGCAGGAGAATGGGAGTGATCACCGTGGAACT
>JABFQV010000016.1 GCA_013141495.1 Methylotenera sp.
GAAGGTCGAGAAGGTCGAGAAGGTCGAGAAGGTCGAGAAGGTCGAGAAGGTCGAGAAGGTCGAGAAGGTCGAGAAGGCTGAAAGGGCTGAGAGGGTCGAACATCATGAAAAGCATGATTGATTGACAAAAACTGCAATATCTATAGTTTTTTTTCCAGTTAGAAATTAAAATATCAACCTATGAAAAAAAACAAGATGATTGTGGCTATTGCAATAGCCTTTTTATATACGCCCCTCACACCAACACTAGCATTTGCTGAAGGGGCATTTAGCGCAACCAGTGGCGTAGATTACAGCACTGGTAAGTATGGGCAGTCACAATCTACAGATATCACCTATATTCCACTAACAGGCAAATATGAAACTGACTTAACAACAGTTAAATTAACTATTCCGTGGTTACAGATTACAGGGCCTGGTGATGTAGTAGGCGCTGATGCAACCCTCATCAGCAATCTTAGCAACCAAAAAAGAACAACCGAGTCGGGGTTAGGCGATATTGTGATCGCATTAACACAGACTGTTGCCAATATAGGCGAATCAAACCCTTTAACTCTAGATCTAACGGGTAAAGTAAAGCTGGCCACCGCATCCAGAACCAAAGGCCTAGGCACTGGAGAGAACGACTACACAGTAGCATTAGATGGCTACAAACCAATCAGCAGTCACGCCACGCTATTTGCAGGCCTAGGCTACAAAAAAACGGGAGACCCTAAAGATTTAGCTCTGAACAATGTATGGTTTAGCTCATTGGGTCTTTCATATAAAGTTAACCAAACATCTAGCGCTGGCATCATGGCAGATTACAGACAAGCCTCTATCAATGGCTCCGAGCCGCTACGTGAAGTGACTGCCTTTTTTAGCCATAAATTTAGCCCTAACTACAAATTACAAAGCTACCTTACTCATGGTTACTCCAACGCCAGTACCGATTGGGGTGGCGGCATCATGCTAGGGCATACTTTCTAGCATATTCTATTACCACAACCTTAAGCGAAAATGCATGGGCCGCTACGCTAATTCACCATGCATTCTCAACATCAGCCATCGCGCATTAGCTATCTAGTATTACCTAGAAAATCCAGCACCCACTTTCAATTCCGACCATGATTTTGAAACATGGCACCGCTCGCATTGGCGTCCAAAATTTCCATCATGCACATCATCGGATGAGTGACAATCACCACACGCTACAGGAGTCGCCAGTTTTTTACCTTTAGACGGCGCTTTGTGACACTCATAACAACTGATACCTTTGTGGCCACCATCTAGCTTGAACTTAGTGTCCTTATCATGGTTAAAGTCCCATATTTTCCAGTCACGCGCATTGTGACAAGTTTCACACTGCGTACCGAGTCGCAGCTTGTGTACATCTTCTTTTGCATGACAACTAACACATTCTGTTTTCACATCTTTAAATGCAGGGGTTAAATGGCATTTTTTACAATCCACCTTGTAATGCTTTCCTAATAATGGAAATTTAGATTTATTGTGATCAAATTTAGCATCGGTCCACGACTTTTCATTATGACAATCTTCGCACTTATCGCCCAACTGCCCTTTATGCTTATCATCTGATTTATGGCAATTGATACAAGTGGACGCCACTTTGTTTTTATACAGATTAGCCTTATGGCATGAGTCACACTTCACTACTTTATGCTTGTGTAGCAATCGGTATTTTGTGTCACGGTCATGATTGAATTTGGTGACGTTTTTCCAATCTTTTTCTACATGGCAAGTTTCACATTTATGTTCGTAGCGTCCCTTATGCCCTTTAACATCATCATCTTTTTTATGGCACGCATAGCAATCGGTTTTAAGATTTTGACCATATAACTTGCCGGTATGACAATCAACACATTTTGTCGTTTGATGCTTATCACGTAGCGCATACTTGGTATCTCTATCATGATTAAACTTCGAAGCGTTCTTCCAGTCTTTCTCTGTGTGGCAACTTTCACACTTCTCACCAAAATTTCCTTTATGTTTATCGTCGCTCTTATGACAATCGTTACACAATAATGGGAGCTTTTCTTTTAAGCCATTCTTGTGGCAGGTTTGGCATTTAGCAGCTTTGTGTTTATCACGTAATGGAAATTTAGTTTCATCATGATTAAAACCAGGCGTAGTCGCCCAGTTTCTCTCGTTATGGCACTTTTCACAGCGATCACCTAGGCTACCGTCATGCTTATCATCACTACGATGACAAGACACACAACTTGTCGCTAACTTTAATGTAGCCGCATTAGGTTTATGGCAACTCTCACACTTGGCAGACTGATGCTTTCCGCGCAATTGGTATTTAGTATCTTTACCATGGTCAAAAGTAGTTTCTTTCCAGTCCTTAGCCGTATGACAATCAGCACATTTAGCGCCAAACATCCCTTTATGCTTATCATCTTTCTTATGGCATGAATTGCAGTCTTTAGGGGCTTCACGGTATTTTTTTGTTTTATGGCACTCATCACACTTCACATCACCATGCTTACCATCTAACGCAAATTTAGTTTTATTATGGTCAAAAGAGTCCTTGGTATCTTTCCAGTTTTTTTCGTTATGGCAGTTCTCGCATGAGACACCTAAAGTACCTTCATGTTTATCATCTTTTTTATGACATGAATTACAGCTACTTGGTGCATCGCGGTATTTTATTTTTGGTTTATGGCAATCCTTACACTCGGTTTTGGCGTCCGCATGTGCACCCTTCAAACTAAAGTCAGTTTCTGAGTGTTTAAAGGATTTTTCATTGATCGGTGCAATCTGTGCGGCGCGGCCCTTGTGTTCAGTATGGCACTCAACACAGGTACGCTCATCTTTCATCCTTCCATGAAAGCCATTTTTCTGGGTAACATCTTGTTTGATTTCTTTGTGACAATCTTTACAAAGCTGATTCTGACCATCTTTATCAAAACGCTTATGACATTTTTGACAGTCGTCTTCCCACTTAACATGGCCTTGTATCACCTTGCCCGGCATCATCACGGACTCAAGCGTATCTCCGCTGGCATTGAATGACAGAAATAAAGTGAGCGCAAAAAGACTAATAAAATATCGCATAAAATAAAACCTACTTAGTACATATGCACCCAAATAATGTGAAATATGGCGGTTGCCACCATCATGTACATCAATGGAATATGCAAAACATGCCAAGCGGAGAATATCTGTTCAAACTTTTTAAATTGCGCCACTGTTTGTATTTGGATTAAATATTGACTAACTAATGTAGCCGCCTCTTTCGCCACATCATGCATGCGCTCAGGGCCTAATTTTTTATAGATGTAACGTTTACATTGCCATGCAAGTACCAGACGGCGAACATCAAAAGTTAAAAATAACCAAACTCCCTCAAAGAAATTACGTTTTTTTTGTAGCGCCAAATACTCAAAGTGAGTGATTTTCTTTTCCACTTTAGGGAAAAAATGTAATTTAGATTGTACATTGCCCGTACTGCCGGCCAACTCTTCCCGCGCCTCTTTCAGCGTATTGCGGCTTCCGTATAAACCTCGGTGAATACGCGTATAGGCGAACTTACCAATCAACCCACTACTGGCCACCAATACCATGCAATAAAATGCAATTGACGCATTGAGTGAGCCCAACCTAAAGGTAGTATGAAACAAAATAAATATAGGCCCCAACACGCCTAAAATCATGTGCAAGCGAAACCAATATTTAAGCTTTCCCAAGCCTTGCATAAATTTAAGATGCTTACGTAGCGAATACATTAACAAAGTAAGCATCATTAACCCACCAGCTAGCCCTAAGTTGTAACCCAATCCGATACCAGGTTTGTAGTATTGTCCACGCGCGACCTTCCAGCCAACAAAAACCAATGCGGCCAATAGTATGAACAACGCCAACTGCTCTAATATTTTCAAAACTCTAACCAAAGATACAACTCCTTATGCTTAAAGGACAGCGCATTATCCAACCTAATTTTAATGCCAATTATTATAATACTTCGCATAAAATTTGACGTGTGAAATTTTCACACATATTATAAGCGCTATTCCATATAAACCAACATTGCTTCATGTAAAATTTAATAAAAATGTAATGAGGCCTTTACGAAAAGGCGCATGCAAAATAAAAGACTAAGCCAAGAAATCTTCTGGAACGCTCAATACCTGATATGTCAAACCAAACTTTACTAATTTACCTCATACCCTTACTGTTAGTGATGTCGCTTTACATCAAGCACAACCGACAACTCAATCGCCGAGGTAAAGCACGTTTGCATGAGGCCAGAGAGTCTGGGTTAACAGAGCCTGCCTCTATCCATCCCGTCATCGACCCCACCCGCTGTTGCGGATCTGGCGCATGCGTCAAAGCGTGCCCTGAAAAAGCATTAAGCCTGGTCAACGGCAAAGCAGTGCTAACTGACCCGACACACTGCATAGGCCATGGCGCTTGCTTAGAGGCATGTCCAGTTGAAGCTATTCAACTGGTATTTGGCACTGAAAAACGCGGAATGGACATCCCCTTTGTTTCGCCAACATTTGAAACCAATGTCAACAATATTTTTATTGCGGGCGAGTTAGGCGGCATGGGGCTCATTCGTAAAGCAGCGGTTCAAGGCAAACAGGCGATTGATTCTATTGTCAAAAAAATTAACCCTCAAAATGATCTAGATGTTGTCATTGTAGGTGCAGGCCCTGCCGGGCTCTCTGCCTCGCTTGCCGCAAAAGAAAAAGGCCTGAAATTTGTTACTCTTGAACAGGAGGAGTCGCTAGGCGGGGCAATTTTCAAATACCCTAGAAACAAAGTAGCGATGACACAGCCAGTAAACTTACCTATTGTCGGCCTAGTCGAAATGTATGACATCAGTAAAGAAGAGTTACTCGGATTCTGGTTACGCATCGTGAATGAACAGGCACTACCCATTAAATTTAAAGAGCGCATGGAAACCATCCGTAAGACAGAACATGGTTATGAAGTAAAAACCGCCAATTCCACCTACAAAGCCAGCAACATTTTGCTTGCCATTGGCCGCCAAGGCACGCCTCGCAAGCTCAACGTCCCAGGGGAAAATCTTGCTAAAGTCATCTACCGTCTGGTTGATCCAGAACAATTTAAAGGCCAGCATGTACTCGTGGTTGGCGGCGGCGATAGCGCAATAGAAGCGGCAATCACTATTTCAGAACAATCAGGCACCACTGTCACGCTTTCTTACCGTAGTGAGAGCTTTGGGCGTATTAAACCTAAAAATCGTGAAAAACTTGAGCTGGCAGTAAAAAATAATCAGCTTCGAGTCGAGCTTCAATCGAATGTAAAAGAAATATTGCAAGACACTGCAAGCATTGAACTGGCATCCAAAGAAACTGTGGAAATACCCAATGAAGCAGTCATCATTTGCGCTGGAGGCGTTCTGCCTACACCCATGCTAAAAGAAATTGGCGTGATGGTGGAAACGCACTATGGAACAAAGCCCGCTATTGCAAGCTAGATCAATTAGCTATCGGCTACAAATTAAACACACCCTACATTGCGCAGGGTGTCAATCAACACTATCCTATACAGATGCTAATTATTTATTGGCGTGAATTTAATGCCACGGTCGCTGCAACCGCAACTCCACCGCGTTGCAACTCAACTGGCACTGTTTGCCCAGCATAACGTTTTACCGCTGCAAATAAATCATCCGCAGTTACAAGCACAACCTCGCCAATTTTTAATAGCGTATCGCCTTTTACGATACTCGCTTTAGCTGCTGGCGATGCTTTTATTACCGCAATAATTTTCAAACCAGCTTCTTCTTTAACCACTTCTTGTGCATTTTCTTCGACTTTTTGTTTTAGCTTAATAATATGCACACCCAGCAATGGCATCGGTAATTTAGCCCAATAACTCGCATAATACTGGTATTGCGTGGGTTCTTCTTCTAAATCATTAGGATCAATTTCGCCTCCAGTTTTAGCAGCCTCTTTAATCAACTGCAACTTAGAACTGGCTGTTTTTGCAGACTCATATTTGCGATACACCAATACGGTATCAGCCTTAATCATTTTTGCGTGTGCCAACGCTAAATCTGAAGACGCCTCAGTAGCAGAAAAACCAGAAGAGCCAATCATGTCATAACCATTTTCCAGCATGCTGATATTGTCATCTTCTTTGTGATTGCTTACAAAAATTTCAGGTTCAGGATTTGCCTGTAACGACTTCAGTTGATTAGTGTTTTGCTGTTTATAATTGGTGGTATAAGGATTTACCCCTGCCGCGTAAAGTTGATTAGCAAAAATAAGCACGCCTAGACTTAACAAACTTAACAGCATCAGTCGTCCAAGTGAGGCTTTATCTGTAAAAGGTTTCGCGGTAATCGCCGGTTTGATCAAATTTTTATTGATGATAGTTCGCATAAAATATCCTTAATGGTTGGCAATGGTATGATTAAGCTTTGCTTCATTATCAGTGACACACAAATGACAAAACAATTCATTAAAATTGGTTTAGTTTCAATTAGTGACCGTGCAAGTAGCGGCATTTATGAAGACAAAGGCATTCCCAGCCTGCAACAATGGCTAAAACTTGCCATTGCATCACCCTTTACGCTCGAAACGCGCCTGATTGCAGACGAGCAAGACGACATTGAAAGCACGTTAAAAGATTTAGTCGATTTTCAAGGTTGCCATCTTATCCTCACCACTGGTGGTACTGGCCCTGCCTTGCGCGATGTAACGCCAGAAGCTACGCTAGCCATCGCCGACAAAGAAATGCCGGGCTTTGGTGAACAAATGCGACAAATCAGCCTAAACTTCGTACCCACAGCTATTTTGTCACGTCAGGTTGCGGTAATCCGCAAACAGTGTTTAATCATCAATTTGCCTGGACAACCCAAAGCCATTGCACAAACACTGGAAGGCTTAAAAGATGATACCGGTGCAGTTAAAGTTCATGGTATTTTTGCGGCGGTACCCTATTGTTTAGATTTAATTGGCGCACCCTACATTGAAACCAATGAAACGGTTGTTACCGCATTCAGGCCGAAGAAATAATCATGGCTTCAGAATTTGATTTAATCGCGCAATATTTTACCCGCCCTACGCACCACACCCAATTAGGCGTGGGCGACGATGCAGCACTAATTTCAATATCACTAGGCATGGAGCTAGCCATTTCAGCTGACATGCTGGTAGCGGGCACTCACTTTTTTAATGATGCAGATGCCTATAAGCTCGGCTGGAAATCACTTGCAGTAAATGTTTCAGATATGGCGGCCATGGGCGCAAACCCCAAATGGGCAACCCTCGCCATTGCGTTACCTGAGGTAAATCCAGCGTGGCTAGCTGAATTCTCCCGTGGGTTTTTTGCGTGTGCGGATGCGTTTAATATCGATTTAATTGGTGGCGACACCACGCGCGGGCCACTGACTATCAGCGTACAAATTATGGGCGAAGTACCCATTGGGCAGGCCATTAAACGTAGCAATGCAAACGTCGGCGATGAAATCTGGGTATCAGGACATTGTGGCGATGCCGCTTTAGCGTTGGCGCACATACAGGGCAAACTAACATTGCCCGTAGATGCACTTGCAAGCTGCGCTGAGGCGTTGCACACGCCGCAACCCAGAGTTGCGTTAGGCTTAGCCTTGCGCCAAATTGCAACTAGCGCCATTGATATTTCAGACGGCTTATTGGCTGATTTAGGGCATATTTTAGAACGATCAAACGTCGGCGCCAGCCTAATGTTAAGCCACATTCCACATTCCGCATATTTAGCCGATAAACTTGCAGGCGCAGGGCACCGCAACGAAGGCGTTGCCAACACCCACGATAACAACATCCTCAGCATGTTATTGGCTGGTGGTGATGATTATGAGCTATGCTTTACTGCACCCATTGAAAAACATGCTGAAATAAACAGTTTAAGTGAAAAACTAGCCCTGCCATTAAGTTGCATCGGGCGCATCACCACAAACACAGGCTTAATTGTGCATGGTTTTAATGATGAAACTTTAGACTTTAAGGAAACTGGTTTTGACCACTTTAGTTAAGCCGCGTCAAGTTAAGCTACCCAATGTGCAATTTTTATTTCAACACCCAGCCCATTTTTTCGGGCTAGGCTTTGGTAGTGGCTTAGCCCCAAAAGCCCCCGGTACATTTGGTACGCTGGTTGGCTTGCCTTTGTTTTGGCTGATTTCTGCATTTACGCTACCCATTCAACTGGTCATAGTTTCTGCGCTATTTTTAATCGGCATTTATTTTTGCGACGTGACAGGCAAAGCAATTGGCGTGTCAGACCATGGCGGCATTGTCTGGGATGAAATCGTCGCCATGATGTTAGTGCTCACTTTCACGCCAATCCACTGGCAATGGTGGGTAGCGGCATTTTTGTTATTTCGTTTATTTGATATTTGGAAACCGTTTCCAATACGCCAGTGCGATGCAAAAATTAAAGGTGGTTTTGGCGTGATGTTTGACGACCTACTTGCCGCGATTTACGCAATCGCCAGCTTGAAGGGTCTGCAATGGCTGATGATAAATTACACACATTAGCCACGCAGTTAGGTACCGCACTCAAAGCGCGTGGCTTGCAACTAGCCATGGCCGAATCTTGTACGGGCGGCATGGTTGCGCAAGCTGTGACTAGCATATCAGGCAGCTCAATATGGTTTGACCGTGGCTTTGTCACCTACAGCAACACATCAAAGCAAGAGATGCTGGGAGTATCAAACCAAACCTTAACGCAATTTGGCGCAGTAAGTGAACAAACTGCTGTTGAAATGGCAATAGGCGCATTAAAAAATAGCCGTGCGCAGATTGCAGGCAGCATTACCGGCATTGCCGGGCCCGATGGCGGAACCTCTGAAAAACCTGTCGGCATGGTGTGTTTCGCCTGCTCAGCGTTAGCCAACGCCACGTTAACCACGACCCAATACTTTCAGGGTAACCGTGAACAAATAAGGCGGCGGGCGACTGCGTTCATGATGACAATGCTTATTGAACGGCTAAATGAATTCAAATAGAAATACCTACTGATTAAATCCCCGCAATGCTTACGTTAAACCGTAAATTATGGAATAATTGACAGCTATTTTAAGCTCTTCAAAATAAAGGTAAAAAACCAATGGATGATAACAAAAGCAAAGCACTTGCCGCCGCTCTCGCGCAGATTGAAAAACAGTTTGGCAAGGGCTCTATCATGCGTATGGGTGATGGCAGCATTGGCGAAGACATTCAGGCAGTTTCTACTGGTTCGTTAGGTCTTGATATCGCGCTGGGCATAGGCGGTTTACCGCGCGGTCGTGTGGTGGAAATTTACGGACCTGAATCCTCAGGTAAAACCACATTAACGCTTTCTGTTATCGCACAAATGCAAAAAATGGGTGGCGTGGCCGCGTTTATTGATGCTGAGCATGCGCTAGACCCACAATACGCAGCAAAATTAGGCGTAAATGTGCCTGATTTACTCATCTCACAACCGGATACCGGTGAGCAAGCCCTTGAAATTGTAGATATGTTAGTGCGTTCAGGCTCTGTGGATATTGTAGTCGTTGACTCGGTGGCTGCGCTTACGCCGCGTGCTGAAATTGAAGGCGAAATGGGCGATTCACACATGGGCTTGCAAGCACGTTTAATGAGCCAAGCCTTGCGTAAACTAACCGGCAACATCAAACGCACCAATACCTTGGTGATTTTTATTAACCAAATCCGCATGAAAATCGGCGTGATGTTTGGTAGTCCAGAAACCACCACGGGTGGTAATGCGCTAAAATTTTACGCTTCTGTGCGTTTGGATATTCGTCGTACTGGCGCGATTAAAAAAGGTGATGAAGTTATTGGTTCTGAAACGCGCGTAAAAGTGATTAAAAACAAAGTAGCGCCTCCGTTCAAACAGGCAGAATTTGATATTTTGTATGGCGAAGGCATTTCACGCGAAGGCGAAATTATTGAACTTGGTGTGAATGCAAAATTTGTAGAAAAAGCCGGTGCTTGGTATAGCTACAATGGTGAAAAAATCGGTCAAGGTAAAGACAATTCACGCGATTACCTGAAAGCGCATCCAGCAATTGCTAACGAGATTGACGCAAAAATTCGCGCGAATATGAAAGCGTTAGCAGAAGCGATGCCAGCAGTGCGCGCAGAAGAAGATTAAGCCCCACACGTTCCCTGAGCTTATCGAAGGGTATTAGGTAAACTCAGGGAACGTAAGAAATAGTAAGTTTTGGTTTTAGCGCCATTAACATCCTAGATCTAACCAAAAGGTGTAATTAAATAGAATTTCAACCAAAAAGTTTACGGCAACGAGCGCTGGATTACCTCGGTAAGCGTGAGTATTCATATTTTGAACTCGCGCAAAAGCTTAAAACCTATGCCGAAGAAACAGAAGAAAGCACGGCCGCTGAACAGATTGCAGCAATTTTAGATGACTTTAAAGTGCGCGGCTGGTTATCTGATGCGCGCTTTACCGAAATGTTAGTCCATGCCCGTAAAACGAAATTTGGCAGCGCAAGGGTGGCGAATGAGTTGCGAGAAAAAGGCGTGGCAGATGACTTGATCGCAAGCGCAGTGGCTGAAGTAAAAGCAACTGAATTAGACAACGCGCGTGAAGTCTGCCGCAAAAAATATAAAACAAGCCCTATCAGCCGTGAAGATTGGGCAAAGCAGGCGCGGTTTTTACAAAGCAGAGGGTTTGGCTTTGATGTAATCAAAAAAGTATTGAACGAAAAAATTAACGATAACTAAATAATGACAATTAAACTAAGCAATAACCCATCAAGCAACGAAATCCGTCAGGCATTTCTGGATTACTTCGCCTCCAAAGGTCATCAAGTTGTGGCGTCCAGTTCGCTTGTGCCGCACGGCGACCCTACCCTGCTATTTACCAACGCGGGCATGAATCAATTTAAAGACGTGTTCTTAGGTTTTGATAAACGCCCCTATACCCGCGCCACCTCTAGCCAAAAATGTGTTCGTGCCGGTGGCAAACATAATGACCTTGAAAACGTAGGCTACACTGCCCGCCACCACACTTTTTTTGAAATGTTGGGTAACTTTAGTTTTGGCGATTACTTTAAAGATGACGCGATTGCTTACGCTTGGGAATTACTCACTGAAGTTTTCAAGCTCCCGAAAGACAAACTCACCGTTACTGTGTATGCCGATGACGATGAAGCTTACGACATTTGGCATGACAAAATTGGTGTGCCTGCCGAACGTATTATCCGCATTGGCGACAACAAAGGGGCACGTTACGCATCTGACAACTTTTGGATGATGGGTGACACTGGGCCGTGTGGCCCATGTACTGAGATTTTTTACGACCACGGCGACCACCATTTTGGCGGGCCTCCAGGTAGCGCAGATGAATACGGTGACCGTTTCATTGAAATCTGGAACAACGTGTTTATGCAATACAACCGCGATGAAGCGGGCGTGATGCATCCACTACCTAAACCTAGTGTAGATACCGGCATGGGTTTAGAACGTATATCTGCCGTGCTACAACACGTACACGCCAATTACGAAATTGATATTTTCCAAGGCCTAATTGCCGCTGCCGCGCGCGAAACCAACACTACGGATTTAACTAGCCCTTCACTAAAGGTACTGGCTGACCACATCCGTGCCTGCTCATTTCTAATTGCCGATGGCGTGATTCCAGGCAATGAAGGCCGCGGTTATGTACTGCGCCGCATTATCCGTCGCGCAATTCGCCATGGTTACAAACTAGGCGCACGTAAGGCATTTTTCCATAATATGGTAGCCGACTTAGTTCGTGAAATGGGTAATGCATACCCAGAACTAAAAACAGAGCAAACGCGTATTACTAATACGCTCAAACAGGAAGAAGATCGCTTTTTTGAAACCATTGAAAACGGCATGGCGATTTTAGAGTCCGAACTTGCCGCTATGGATAAAGCCAGCAATTCAACATTCAACGGTGACTTAGCATTTAAACTACATGATACCTTTGGCTTTCCACTCGATTTAACAGCAGACATCTGCCGCGAACGCAATGTTACCGTGGATAGTAGCGCATTCGATGCCGCCATGACACGTCAAAAAGAACAAGCACGCGCCGCCGGTAAGTTCAAAATGACGGTTAATCTTGAATACAGCGGTGCTAGCACTGATTTCAAGGGCTACAAAACATTAGAAACCACCGCTAAAGTATTAGCACTTTACAAAGAGTGTTCTGCTGTAGATCAGCTTTCTGAAGGTGAGCAAGGCATTGTAGTTCTGGATGCTACACCATTCTACGCAGAGTCTGGTGGCCAAATTGGTGATAGCGGCATACTAAAAAGCGACAATGGCATTTTTGCAGTAGAAGATACACAAAAAATCCAGGCCGCCGTATTTGGTCACCATGGAATTTTAAAAACAGGCACACTTAAAGTGGGTGACACTTTAAAAGCGAATGTAGATTTAACCTCTCGCACAAACACCATGCGCAATCACTCTGCTACCCACTTGATGCACAAAGCCCTGCGTGAAGTATTAGGTGAACATGTTCAACAAAAAGGTTCATTGGTAGATGCTGATAAAACACGTTTTGACTTCGTGCATAACGCACCGATGACAAACGATGAAATTCGCCGTGTTGAAGCGATTGTGAACGCTGAAATTCTAACCAATGTTGCTACTGAAGCGCGAGTGATGGACATTGAATCTGCGCAAAAAACCGGTGCAATGATGCTGTTTGGTGAAAAATATGGTGATGAAGTTCGCGTATTGGATATTGGTTCAAGTCGCGAGCTATGTGGCGGCACCCATGTAAGCCGTACTGGTGATATTGGGCTATTTAGCATCACGGCAGAAGGTGGTGTCGCGTCAGGTGTGCGCCGTGTAGAAGCCGTTACTGGACATAACGCACTGCGTTATATGCAGGCCATGGAAACCACACTGGGAGGCGTAGCTGGAACATTAAAAGTATTGCCCACAGAAGTACCTACACGCGTCAACAGTTTACTCGACCAAGTACGCCGCTTAGAACGTGAAATTGCCGCAATTAAAGGTAAATTAGCCTCATCACAAGGTGATGATTTAGCAACGCAAGCCATTGAAATTGCAGGGGTTAAAGTATTAGCCACTATGCTTGATGGTGCTGATGCCAACACATTGCGCGAAACAATGGATAAGCTTAAAGATAAACTAAAATCTGCTGTGATCGTCCTAGCAAGCGTGAATGATGAGAAAGTAAGCCTCGCTGCTGGTGTAACCGCTGACTTAACAGCTAAAATAAAAGCCGGTGATTTAGTGAACTTTGTGGCGCAACAAGTCGGCGGCAAAGGTGGCGGAAAACCAGATATGGCGATGGCAGGCGGCACCGATGCCAGCCAATTGTCTAAAGCGTTAGCGAGTGTTGACGGCTGGGTAAAAGAGAAATTTATTTAGCCGCAGACACACACAGATTTTTGTTGAATATATTTAGAAGTTATTTTCATAACCACAATGCTACAGTACGCAGTTAAATGATTGGTAATTTTTTAAGAATTATTGGTATTTACCTGCATTTATCTTTAGCTAAAATTTAAGACTTAATTTATGGCACTAATCGTACAAAAATATGGCGGCACCTCAGTCGCAAACCCTGAGCGTATTCGCAACTTAGCGCGCCGCGTGGCGCGTTATAAAGCAATGGGCCACCAAATCGTTGTCGTTGTTTCAGCCATGTCTGGCGAAACCAACCGACTCCTTAGCCTGGCAAAAGAAATCATGCCCGAGCCAGATCCGCGTGAGTTGGATGTCATGCTTTCTACTGGCGAGCAAGTAACCATCAGCATGACAGCACTCGCTTTAATGGAACTAGGGCTAAAAGCCAAAAGCTACACTGGCGCGCAAGTTAAAATTTTAACTGATGACGCATTTACCAAAGCGCGCATTTTAAGCATTGATGACAACAACATTAGGCAAGATCTAAATGATGGCTATGTCGTTGTCGTTGCTGGCTTTCAAGGTGTAGATGCTAAAGGCAATATCACCACGCTTGGGCGAGGCGGCTCAGACACCACTGGTGTAGCACTCGCCGCAGCATTAAAAGCAGACGAATGCCAAATCTACACCGATGTAGACGGCGTTTACACAACCGACCCACGTCTTGTACCAGAAGCGCGCCGTCTAAGTAAAATTACTTTTGAAGAAATGCTAGAACTCGCCTCACAAGGCAGTAAAGTCTTACAAATTCGCTCAGTTGAATTTGCAGGAAAATACAAAGTGAAGCTACGCGTGCTATCCAGCTTTGAAGAAGAAGGCGATGGCACACTGATTACATTTGAGGAAGAAAACAACATGGAACAACCCGTCATTTCAGGCATCGCCTTTAACCGCGACGAAGCCAAAATTACTGTACTAGGCGTGCCAGATAAGCCAGGGATCGCCTACCAGATTTTAGGTCCAATTGCTGAAGCTAATGTTGATGTGGATATGATTATCCAAAATACGGGTGCTGACGGCACCACTGACTTTACCTTTACCGTGCATAAGAACGAGATGAACAAAGCCTTGAGTATCTTGCGCGATAAAGTCCAAGGCCATATTGGCGCCCGCGAGATTAGTGGTGATGATAAAATTGCAAAAGTATCCATCGTTGGCGTTGGTATGCGTTCACACGTTGGCATCGCCAGTAAAATGTTCCGCATACTCGCCGAAGAAGGCATCAACATTCAAATGATTTCCACTTCAGAAATCAAAATTGCTGTCGTGATTGATGAGAAATATTTAGAACTAGCGGTCCGTGTATTGCACAAAGCGTTTGAGCTAGAACAAGCTTAACCCTTATTTTCAATTTTAATAATCATCTAGTCACTAGATTTAACTTTTGATTGATTATGCCATTGATTTTTTAGAGCTAATCAAGTAATATCGCGCCCTCAATTAAGAAACTTTAGTTGAAGCACAAGCGTAACAAAACGGAGAGCTGGCCGAGTGGTCGAAGGCACTTCCCTGCTAAGGAAGCATACGGGCTTAAATCTGTATCGAGGGTTCGAATCCCTCGCTCTCCGCCAAGGTAATATTACTTAAAGATTGTAATTTTATCTTTAAAAAATAAGCAGTATGCCGTATAATACTGCGCATGCGCCCGTAGCTCAGCTGGATAGAGTACTTGGCTACGAACCAAGGGGTCGGGCGTTCGAATCGCTCCGGGCGCACCAAATACCGGTAATAATATCAAAGGGTTAGGCTTAACGGCTTAGCCCTTTTTTATTGTTCGTAGTTCTACCTGTAGTCATAAACGTACCACTTCTGCTACATTTTTAACCACATCAAACTTTCTATCGACCCATTGCATCAAGTGCTCGCTAGATAAATGCGCATATTTTTGCACCATTTCAGGCGATGACCAACCACCCAATTCCTGCAAAATATGTTGCGGTGTGCCTTCTTGAATATGCCAGCTTGCCCAAGTGTGCCTGAGATCATGCCAACGAAAATTCTCGACACCCACGTTTTCTAGTGCCTTACGCCATGATTTAGTATTAACTTGTATTAGCGGTTTCCTGTTATAACTAAATACATGCGAATGATGCTTGCCAATCTGTTTACGTAGCGTTAATACGGCGACCGTAGATAACGGAACTGGAATCGCTTTTCTAGCTTTTGCCTGATCAGGGTGTATCCATGCCATCCTGCGCACTAAATCCACTTGCGACCAAAGCAACCCTGTTACATTAGAACGCCTTAGCCCTGTTTCTAAGCTAAAACGCACTATGTCGGCTAAATGTGTCGGCAGCGCTTCAACCAGCCTATCTGCTTCATTGCGTGTAATCCAACGCACACGCTTTTTAGGTTCAGGCAACATTCGCACATGTGGCACACGATCTATCCATTCCCATTCATTGCAAGCTTTTCTAAGCAGTCCACGAACAACCTCTGACACGCGATTGACGGTAGAATTTGCAACACCCTCAGCTTGTTTCGCCTTAAGTATTTTTTCCAAAAAATCACGGTTAATGGCTTGCAACTCGACACCGTTTAGATACTTATCCAACCATCGCAAATGATATAAATCGCTCACTTGTGAAGCTTTATGTTTGGTTTCATCTACATATCTTACTACGGCATCATTCCACTGGCGCTTAGGCTTAACACCAAGCCTTTCTTGCTCCCACATAACATGCTTTAATTTTGCTTCATACTCTTGGGCTTGCTGGCGGACGGTCGTGCCAGTGCTTTCCTGTATTCTGCGTCCTTTGTGGGTAAAACGAACCCACCAAATGGTGGAGTCCTCTCGCTTATAGAGTGACATTGTGAAATCTCCTGTTTGTCACTTACTAGCGTTCGCCAATTGCAAGAATAGAACGAACGTAGATAAATAACAAGATCATCTTTGATAAATGCCCAGCACTTGGCTGGTTTTGCTGCTGGAATCTCCCCTGCTTTAGCCTTGGCTTGCAAAGTAACAGGGTGCATTTTTAAAAATTCCGCTGCCTGTTTTAAATCCAGTGTTTCAAAGATTTCATTTGTCATGCGTCACCATCCGATGCTTGCCGATATGCCTCTGCATTTTCAACAATCTGATGCTTGTCACTAAAATTATGCTCACGATTATTGATTGAATTAAAGCGGCGATTTTTACTTTTAACTTTCTTAGATACATACACATCCATGCCAGAGCCTTGGACGTTTGCACGTTTATCGTGATAGTCTTTTGCTTGGTGTAAAAATTCACCAATGCCTTCGCCAAGATCAGCAATGCCTTCACGCGCCATGAATGAGGTGATGCCACCCAAACCATGCACAAATAGGCGCTCATCTTCTGGCACGCGTGCAGATGAAAATCTTTGAAGTTTTGCTTGTTCGCGGTCTTGGTTGAATACTTGAGTAATATCATCCCAAAGTGGATGATTAGGCCAGCGCGTTTGGTTACCATCGGTAAGCGAAGGTATCGCTAGACGCAGCCAGTCTTGGGTTAAATAAAGCCAAAGTGCAGTCTGTAACTCCAATAAATTATTGAGCTTATAAATTCCTAACTGCTTTAACACCTCGCGCTTAGCTTCAAACTCCATGCGCCAAACCACCTGCTGACCATCCCAACCTTCCGCTTTCCAAAAATCATGCGAATAGAATTTCTTTGATTTCTTTTCCACTTCTAAAGTCTTGTCATACAGACGCGCACCGATTTCGCCACCCATACCAAAACTCCACCCTGAAAACTGATTGTAGCGATAATGCAGATCAATACTTTGCGTTCTGGTGATCCATGATTGAAGCGGATTAAATGAATCCATTTTTAAATCAGCGCAAAAATCGACAAACAAATCCGCACGGCTAATATTGGCAGGTTCTTTAACAAGCCCTAGCGTATTGACTATGAATTGCAGAGATTTTTCAGCTTGCTCGACACCGACATGCGCCAGATATTCACTGGATATTTGCACATAAGCCATCGGTAAAGCTTTAGAGCGCCCATTACTGGCCTGTAAATAAAAACTGTTATCTACCAACACATAAGAAAAGCGGCCCTTGCCTTTATCCTTCACTTCAAAGATATGCTGAGCAATCACCACTTGGGCGAGGGCTTGCTGGTTTTCATCTTCTGATTGCGCTAACTCTTTCAAATTGGCTAGTTTTTTATCCCAATCTTCTGCAATCACTCCAGGGTAAGACACATACAAACTATCAACACCGAATCTTAACGACTTGAATGTTTGGTTATTGTAATTTAAGGGTACTGTGTTACTAGGCGGCGTACCCAATGCAGTCGCACTGTTTGCTCCGTCCGCCGCTACGCGTGCGGGCGGTGCAAACCCTGCTCCTTGCATTTTGTTTGTCGTGCCAGATTGAACACGTTTACTATTAGGCATACATAAACTCCAAATCCATGACGGGTATGCAAATGCGCCCCGTAACAGATACGTAATTTATGCATGTTGAAGGTTAAAGTCGTCCACCTGAAACGTTCATTTAGGGTGGTTGATTCTTTTCGATTGATTGTATTGTTTACGCAAATTCTTTTTTGCTTCAAATCTATCTGGGTAAACTTTGAGTTGTTTCACTAACAAATCCACCAGTTGATCATCCGTGAGGTTGTCAAAACCCAAGTCGCGCAATGTAAATAATGCAAAACGCAAATCCTGGTAACTCTGCCAATGTTTTTGAGTGGGGCCTTTAAGGGCGTTTCTTAACCTGATAAAGAAACGTTTATCACTAATGAATTCAGCTTTAGCAATACGCGCTGCAAATGTCGGGCAGGCTACACTTGAGCGATCCAGCCTAACTGCATCAAACAGTGAGTCATCATTACCCTGCCTGACTTCTTCGACCAAAGTTTGCATGGTCTTTTGGTAAATCATGATGCTTAAAATTGTTCTCTGAAGTGTGACCATTAAACCAATTAAATCTTGCTTCTTAAATAAGCCTTGCCAGCCACCATTCCAATCTTCAAAATCACCCTCTATTTCAAAGTGGTCAATAAAATACTGTGTAGGATCTGGCGTATTTTTAACCTCCGTTAAAAACTCAACTTTATCCAAGGCCATCATTAAAAATGCTAAATGTTCAACAAAAGTAAGCTCATAAACTTCAGCCCAATAAAAATCTTTTTCGAGTAACTCGTTAATGCGAACTTTTGATGAGGACTTAACAACATCGGCTAAAGATTCCCCTTCTTTCCTGAGTTCAGGTAATTGTTGGATCAATTGCTTAAATTGCTCAGCCGTTAACTTTCCGTATTCTTTTTTGTTTTCAGTCATATAAGCTACAAAACCCTTTATAAGCAAATATAGTAATACTACGAGCTAAAATGAGTGAAGCATTTACTCACTACTGCAACCTTTTTGATCCCCCTACATGATGCTATTATCCAGCAAATACTAATTTGAAAGTAAGCCATGCCATTTTTAGACTGGGTGAATAAAAATCACGCCGTGACAGCCTCGCAAGCTGTGCCTTATCACTTATTACAGTTAGAACAATCCTTTGGTGATGTACAAGCCGCGCAAGATAATCTGTTGATTCAAGGTGACAACCTTCAAGCACTGAAAGCCTTGTTGCCGTTTTACACCAATAAGGTGAAGTGCATTTTCATTGATCCGCCTTACAATACGGGCAGCGCGTTTGAACATTACGATGACAAGCTAGAGCACTCGCAATGGTTGACTATGATGTATCCGCGTTTAGTCTTATTGCGGGAGTTATTGGCAGACGATGGTTTTTTCGTTGTTCACTTAGATGATGCAGAAAGCCATTACATGAAAGTAATGATGGACGAGGTGCTAGGCAGAGCAAATTATCATGCTTCAATTTATATACAAGTGCGCTATACAGATAAAACATTAAAATCTGCTATGGCATACCACAAGCAGGTTGAGCAAGCCCTCGTTTATGGGAAAAGTCCACTATCTAAACCTAATAGACCTCAATTAAAACTTGAGGGGTTTGAAAAGTTTGAATATCAAGTTATTGAAAAAGGCGAAGGTAAAACCATAGAATTAAATGGTAAGCCTGTAATTATGTTTGCTGATTCTGAATATGAAATTGTAAAAGTAGCTGGCAATGTAGATGGATTGAAAGAGATTTGGGCATCAGGTAGCATTTTAGATGGCAACTCATCAGGGCGTTTTTTTCGAGATTATTTAACTGGTAGGCATGAGCTAGACGGATTAGGTGTTTTATATAAAGTGCCCAATATTGGTGACGACGGTTTAGGTTGTAGATATTTTACAGGCCCTAAAAAACAAGGGGCTACCAAAGGAAAATATTATCAAGGCGTGCCACTTGGAAAACGTGACCTTCTTGAGCAAGTTTTGGATCAACCTATAGAAAATTTTTACGACTTATCAGGTGCTTTTGGTAATTGCCGCATGGAAGGCGATGTGAGTTTTAGATCAGGAAAAAAGCCAGAGCAGTACTTAAATTCAATGCTTGAGTTTTTTACCAGCAAAAACGACCTAATCTTAGACTCTTTTTTAGGCAGTGGCACAACTGCTGCCGTTGCCCATAAAATGAAACGCCGTTATATAGGCATTGAAATGGGCGAACACGCTAAAACACATTGCATCCCACGCTTACAAAAAGTAATTGAGGGCGAGCAAGGCGGCATCTCTAAAGCCGTGAACTGGCAAGGGGGCGGTGGCTTTAGTTTTTATACCTTGGGCGATGCAGTGTTTGATGCGAATGGGCATATTTCAGCAAGCGTGCGCTTTCATGCTTTGGCGGCTTACATTTGGTTGCTGGAAACGAAAACTGCGACTGTCACACAGCCACATACACCATTTATTGGCGAGCATGAAGGCGTGGCATATTACTTACTCTATAACGGTATTCTGGGCGACCGTCGCCCGAATGGTGGCAATGTACTCACCAATCCAATACTGGCACACTTAAACACAGTGCATCCTCATACTGGCAAAAAAATAGTGTTTGGTGAGGCTTGCCGTATCGGTGATGAAAAACTGGCTTCGTTAGATGTTGTGTTTAAGCAAATTCCGTATGAATTGCACCAACGAGTTTAGAGTATGAAATTGCGACCTGCACAAAAAGTAATCAATAAGCTGCATTAAAAAATAAAAGGTTCAACATGGCATTAACCCTTAAAAAATATCAAGACGATGCTTTGAATGCATTGCAAAGCTTTTTTGTAGATTGCCTTAGCCGTGGGGCTAAAGCGGCGTTTGAAGCCGCTACTAGCTTACCCTACCACGATAGGCTCGTGGGTGTACCTAGCGTATGTTTACGTGTGCCTACAGGCGGCGGTAAGACTTTAATCGCTGCGCATAGTATCGGTAAGGTGGCGGAAGCCTATGCAAACACCGACGCCCCAGTGGTGCTGTGGTTAGTGCCTAGCGATATGATTCGCCAACAAACTATCAAAGCATTGGCAGATGTCGCACACCCTTATCGCCAAGCATTGGCGGAAAAATATGGCGACCGTGTGAAGGTTTGCGATTTAGATAATTTGCAAACGGTAAACCGTCATGATGTTGGTAGAAGCTGTATTGTAATTGTGACGACTATCCAAGCCTTTAGAATCAGCAAAACAGAAAAGCGTAATGTTTACGCATTTTTTGAGGAATTAAGCCCGCACTTTGCAAACTTGCCCGCACACCTTGAGGCTGGTTTAGAAAAAGTGACAGAGCAAACATTAGCCGAGCAACCTTATTTAACGCAGGCAGATTTAGGGCGGGTTAAGCATTCTCTTGCTAATTGGTTTGCATTGCATAACCCGATTGTGATTGTGGACGAGGCGCAAAATACGCGCAGTAAGCTTTCTTTTGAAACTTTTGCACGCCTAAAGCCCGCTTGCTTAATTGAGCTAACTGCAACTCCGCGCGATAACAATGTACTGTATTCCGTTTCGGCGGCTGAACTCAAAACCGCGCAAATGATTAAGTTGCCCGTGGTCTTAACCGAGCACCCCGATGGTTGGCAGGCTTGCTTACGTGATGCGCTATTGCAACGTAAAAAGCTGGAGCTAGAAGCGCAGCAAGAGGTTGAATATATCCGTCCGATTTTACTAGTACAAGCACAGCCTAAAGGCGGTGAAGCTACGACGGATGTGGTGCGTGCGCATTTAATCGCCCACGAACATATTAGTGAAGCTGAAATTGCCATTGCGACAGGTGCGGTGAAGGAGTTGGAAGGCATTAATTTATTTGCGCGTGATTGCCAAATTCGCGTAGTAATTACCGTGGAGGCATTAAAGGAAGGTTGGGATTGTTCTTTTGCTTATGTGCTGGCTAGTTTGCAATCTATGCAATCTGCGATTGATGTAGAGCAGTTATTAGGACGTGTATTGCGTATGCCTTATGCAAAAAGCCGCCAGCGAGAAGACTTAAATAAAGCTTATGCGCATGTGATTGCAGACAATGTTGCACAAGCCGCAGCAAATCTAAAAGACCGCATGGTGGAAAATATGGGCTTTAACAAGTGGGAGGCAGACTTAGCCGTGCAACCTGATTTAGGCTTAGATGCACCGATACAAACGGGTTATGTAACACCTACAGCCCCCGCGCTTACCATTGCTTTATCTCATGTTCCAGATATTACTTTCTATGCCCCAGAAGTTAGGCAGGCAATTGCTATTTATGAAACCTCTCAGGGGGCGACTGTAGTGATTGCGAAAGGCACAGATCACGACACATTTAAACAGATTGAAGCCTCCATTGTGACCAATGCGCCGACTAAACAGCAAGCGACTACGCAGCTAGCTTTTGATGATGCAAGGGCAAGCAGGCAAGCGAGTTTAGCACCTGAGAATTGGTTGCAGCAATTTGCACTCGTTCCACAGTTATGTCTTGATTTTGATGGTGACTGGCAGCTAGTTGATAAAGAAACTATAGAGGACGCTTACGATTGGAATTTGCTAGATTTTGAGGTACAACTAGCGAATTTTAATATCACAGAAACCGCACATTCTTTTGAAATTGATATGAAGGGTGAATCAGTAAGCTATAAGCATATTGATGCCGCACAGCTTGCCTTTGACCACATTACAACGGCGACCACCGAAAATGAGTTAGTGGAATGGTTAGACAAAAAGGCACGCCGTACAGGGCTAACACAAGCGCAGTTAAGAGCTTATTTACTCAAGCTAGTAGCACATTTAGTACATGATAAAAAATTTAGCCTCACAGCTTTAGTGCGTGCGCAATTTCAGTTAGCCCGCGCTGTAAATGCTGAAATTAACCGCATATTTGAATTAGCACGTAAGCAGGCTTTTCAAGGTGAGTTATTTAACAAAATGAGTGTTGCGCCTATAGCAACGGCATTTAATCAATTTGAGTTTAAGACAGGTGTTTACCCTGTAAGAAAACCCTATCGCGGCAGTTATGAATTTGCAAAGCATTTTTATACAGCGATTGATGACTTAAAAGAAAAAACATCCACGGGTAAAGTTTCAGAAGAGTTTGAATGTGCCCAAGCAATAGATTTAAATCCAAATGTTAAGTATTGGGTGAGAAATATTCCACAACAACGCCTGACTTCTTTTTGGTTGCCAACTTCTAGCGATTATTTTTATCCTGATTTTATTGTAGAGCTGAATGACGGCACAATTGCTTTAATTGAATATAAAGGCGAGCCATACAAAACTAATGATGATTCGCGGGAGAAAAATTTAGTGGGTGAACTTTGGACTAAGGGGGGCGAAGGCAAGCGTTTATATTTGATGGCAGTTTCAAAAGATGATTGTGGGCGTAGCGTTCTGCAACAAGTTAATGAGTTGTTTAGTTAGGTAATAAACGCTGGTAATTAGTGAAAGTGAATATATGAATACTACACGTTACAACACCGATGGTTTAATCGAAACCCAATTTCAAAGCGGCTCCAATGGTCGAGTGCTTAAAAACCTAATAGGTGTTAATCGTAAGCGTGTGATGGATGCTCATGAAGCAACCCGTCTTTTCGAGGCCACAATGTGGGCAATTCAACACTATTCTGCCGACCATCGCTTTATCGCGCAAGACATTGACGAACTGCATCGACAATGGCTAGGCACAATTTATCCATGGGCAGGCCAACATCGGCAAGTGAATATCAGCAAAGGTGGTTTTAATTTTTCCATGGCCGCACAAGTGACGCGCTTAATGACCGAATTTGAGCGTGACGTGTTAGCAAAATATACACCCTGTAATTTCAATAATCGTGATGAGATAATAGAAGCTTTGGCGATTACGCACTGCGAACTCGTGTTGATTCATCCATACAGAGAAGGGAATGGACGCACATCTCGTTTACTGGCAACTTTAATGGCTTTGCAAGCAGGTTTGCCGCTACTGGATTTTTCTGGAATTACAGGCAAAGAAAAACAAGCCTATTTTCAGGCAGTGCAGCTAAGTATGGGTAGAGATTACGAACCGATGAAAAACATCTTCAGAAAAGTGATCGCTAGAAGCGAGCGAACAGCTTAACCTTTTGCAGATTTCAGGCTAGATGTTGCAAGTGCTTTTTCAGCAGACTTTTTAACACCTTCAATTGCCATAGATGAAAGCACATTAACACGTAAGGCTTGCTCATACATTTTTGCATTAGCAAGATACGGGTTTTGTGACAGTAATGAATTTTTAAGCATAACGCAGTATAAGCTTGCTTAATCTAAATTTCAACTATCAAACACTGTGTGATTGATTAACCCAGAAACAGACTAGCCTCGCTAGACTGTAATTATTTTTTAAGGCACAACAGCTTCGCACTTGTGCAAAAAACTGCTACAGATTGGCTAAGCCAAACTGTTAAAACCCTGTAGCTAAAAACGTACCACTTTTACATTTTACTACTCTTACTGTAGCAGTTTTATACTGTTTTTAAAGTGTGACGAACACCGTAAGTGATTGATTTTAAAAGAACTACTATTTAATTTTTGCCCCTACGAACCAAGGGGTCGGGCGTTCGAATCGCTCCGGGCGCACCAAATACCGGTAATAAAACAAAGGCTTACAGATTAACGTCTGTAGGCCTTTTGTCTTATTATCTTATCCATGGGCACTTTGATGGGGGTATGCCAGAAAATTAGCTCCTAATTCTAATACTTTAAGGTGGCTACATTTTGATCCTTTATCTGGTACCTACATTTATTTAAATTAATGTAACTAAAAAGCCAGCTTTTTGAGCTGGCTTTTAAATTTAGATCAACTTGAATAAAGTTGACTTGCTTGCTCCGTTGATTACAGTGATAACACCCAAGCTACGATTGTTTTGATGTCAGCATCTTTAACTTGTGGGCTATTAGCTGGCATAGGCATAGGACCCCAAGTGCCGCTACCACCTTTTTTAACTTTTTCAATCAATTTAGCTTCTGCAGTTTTGTCGCCTTTGTATTTAGCTGCAACATCTTTGTAAGATGGGCCTAATACTTTTTTATCAAGACTGTGGCAAGCTAAACAGCCGCTTTTTTGTGCTAAAGCTTGAGCAGCCGCCGCGTCTGCGGCATTTACCTGTGCTGTCACTAACAGTGAACCAGCGGCAGCGATTGTTAATAATAAAGCTTTCATGCTATCTCCTTGAATTAACGCTTAATAGTAGTTTTTTTAACAATTTTACAACCCGTTTATCATACCCAAAATTTATATTTTCACCAATGACTAAAATCAAGTATCAATATTAAATCTGGCTGATCAGCCGTGATAAATTATCAACACTTTGTGAGCATTCAACGCCTCTACAAACCCATGCGTTGACATCCTCTGTCAAATTTCTTTGCAACGTTACGGGTAGTGCTTTTACAGTTTCATCTAAGTAAAAAAATAAATGATGGGGATAATAATGCGGCCTGAGTGCATGCTGCCATTTTTGTAACTTTACCGATTCGCCACGCAAAATCACCATGGTTGGTGGTGTTAAGTATTCATCTAAAGCGTGCGTTAAACTGGCACAACCTGCCGGGCTACGTTGAAGCACCACATCAAATGCTTGCAAGGTGCGCTCTGCCGCTTGCAAATAACGCGGCTCTCCGAGTATATGCCCCAAGCGTTGCAAAGCAATTGCAGCAATACCATTGCCGTTAGGGGTTGCGTTGTCATAACCTTGTTTGGCGCGATGAATTAAAGTCTCATGGTGATGCGCGGTAAAATAAAACCCGCCGTCTTCAGCTGCAAAATTTTCTAGTAACGCCTCGGCTAAATCTTCAGAAAACTGCATATCTATGTTTCTGTAATCAGCCTGCATTAACTCAATTAAGGCATCAAGTAAAAATGCGTAGTCATCTAAATAGGCATTAAGGTGCGCTTTATCGTCTTTGCAGGTTGCCAATAAACGGTCATCTATCCACAATTTTTCGCGAATAAAATCCACTGAGTCTTGTGCTAACAATACCCAATCAGCGCGATTGAACACGCGCCCTACGCGGCTTAAACCTTTAATCACCAAAGCATTCCAGGAAGTAAGGATTTTATCGTCGCGCCCGGGATGGTTGCGCTTTTCACGTGCAGCAAATAATTTAGCACGGGCACTGCTCAGAAAATCCAGGTCATCCGCACTCGGCACGGTTGCCAAATAAGGGTGCCATGCACGGGTTTGAGAATGAGGATCTTCAAAGTTTGGCGCGCGATCAAAACCATAGCAACGGCTAGCCACTACAAACTCTTCAGGTGTCAGCAAAGCTTTCACTTCACTTAGTTGCCAAACGTAAAATGCACCCTCTTCACTATGTCCGTGTGCATCTTGTGAATCGGCATCGAGCGACGAGTAAAATGCCCCTTGTGGTGAGCGCATTTCTCGAACTAACCAGCATACAGTTTCTTCGATCACGCGCGCGTAGATTGCTTTATCCGCAGCATTTTTGCTAAGTTGCCAGCCATCGGCATACAGACATAACAACTGACCGTTGTCATACAACATTTTTTCAAAATGCGGGATATTCCAGCGTTCATCTACAGAATAGCGACAAAATCCACCGCCTAGCTGGTCATAAATGCCACCCGCTGCCATAGCTGAGAGCATTTGCAATGCCATAGTCTCGGCTTGATTATTGCCAGCTTTTGCCTGATGCAGCAATAAGTTCACCTCAGCGGGGTTAGGAAATTTAGGCGCAGAACCAAAGCCACCATACTCAAAGTCAAAGCCTGCTTTCAATTGCTCAAAGCCCTGTTTAATGGCGCTTTGATCTGCCGTAACCATAGCACTTGCTACGGGAATAGTCCGTGCCAAAGCCTGTGCGAGCTGACGGTTTTGCATCGTCAGATCGTCTTTTCGCTCATGATAGTAAGCTGCCACCCGTGGGATAAGCTCGCAAAATCCAGGCAATTGGTAACGCGCTGTTTTAGGAAAATACGTGCCTGTAAAATACGGCTCTTGATTGGGCGTTAAGAATACAGTGAGCGGCCAGCCACCGCTTTTGTTTGAAAGCAGGCTATGTGCGGTTTGATAAATTTGATCTATATCAGGGCGCTCTTCGCGGTCCACTTTGATGTTGATAAAATTTGCGTTCATGATGGCAGCGGTTGCGTCGTCCTCAAACGACTCATGCGCCATCACATGGCACCAATGACAGGCAGAATAACCAATGGAAAGCAATATTGGCTTATTTTGTGATTTGGCTAAATTAAGCGCCTCTTCACCCCATGGATACCATTGCACAGGGTTTTGGGCATGTTGCAGCAAATAAGGGCTGGTTTCTTCTGCAAGACGGTTAGTCATACGCAATTAGTCATACCGTTTATAACGCCTCTACACTATATTCCACCGACATGGTATGCGTTCTATTTGGCGAAATCACCACTGAGTTTTCAAGTGCATTCGCGGTTTCTACACACACGGTTTTGCGCCATTCGTCCGCATTACCCATATCGCCCATAGCGTGGGCTTTTTCTGCGCCTGGCGACCACACCACCGTGGTATCACTCCCAGATTTACCCACACGAATCACACGGTTATAGATTGGGTCATGCACTAAACAATCTGAATTATGATCCAAGTAAACACGATCAAACTCACCGTTAAACTTTAAGATATTGTGCTCAACATAACGCTGATAATGGCGCAATTTATCGGCAAAAATGCAGTCTTGCAAGCCGGTAATTCTGATACTTTCAACATCACTCACGTTGAGGTAGGTATGAAAAGCTTCACCGATTAAAAATGGATGGTCGGCTTTGTTGGTGGTAGATAAATCAATCTTCAACCGCTTACCGATTGTCACTACCATGGTCAGTACATAAGCATAAGAAAGCTGCCGTTTGGTTTCAGCTGTTTCTTCCATTTGCAACACAATGCGCGTGGCATCGGTATCGGTAGAATCTGCATCAATCAATTGCCATGGAATCACACGTGCAAACCCATGCGGACATAACGTGCTATCGGTAGGATGCGCGCCAAACCAAGGCCAGCAGACAGGAATGCCGCCACGTAATGAGCGTCCCTTCATGTATCTGGCATGATCTGACAGCCAAAGCACAGGCTGCTTTTCACACTTGGGTTGCCAATGAATCACATGCCCGCCTTGCAAGGCGATTTTAGCGGTGGCTAAAGGATTATCAATTTCCAAATACTGTAAGCCATTTGCATCTTCAGTCACTTTTACATGCGGATGCGGGGCGGAGCATGCTTGCTCGCTTTTTTTTCTAAATATATGTTCTTCTAACGAGTCCAATGTCATACCTTGCCTTATTAAAATCTGATTTTGATTGTTAACGTTTTAATTTTAATTACGGTTAACCGCTAAAAATAATTATTTCATTATTTTAATTTACGCTTACTTGTATATCTGCCCTTATTTCTCAATCTGAGAAACATCGCGTACCGCGCCGCGCGCCGCGCTGGTACTCATTGCGGCATAAGCACGTAACGCTGGCGAAACTGCACGCACACGGCCTAGCGGCTTCCAAGCTTCTTTACCTTTGTCTTCCATTTTTGCACGGCGATGCGACATTTCCTCATCGCTCACGGCCAAATGAATGGTGCGGTTTGGAATGTCAATTTCTATGGTGTCGCCCTCTTCAACCAAGCCAATCGCGCCGCCTTCAGCAGCCTCTGGTGAGGCGTGGCCAATACTTAAGCCTGAAGTACCACCAGAAAAGCGACCATCTGTCAGTAATGCACAGACCTTACCCAAATCTTTAGACTTTAAATATGACGTTGGATACAACATTTCTTGCATGCCAGGGCCACCACGTGGGCCTTCATAACGAATCACCACCACATCGCCAGCTACAATCTCATCGGCCAGAATCGCTTCTACTGTAGCGTCTTGGCTTTCAAAAATACGCGCACGACCTGTGAACTTAAGAATGCTATCGTCCACACCCGCAGTTTTAACAATACAACCATCTAAGGCAATATTGCCGTACAGCACCGCTAAACCACCATCTTGTGAGTAAGCATGCGCTTTATCACGAATACAGCCTTCTGCACGGTCGTCATCTAACGTTGGGTAAAGCATGCTTTGTGAAAATGCAATGGTGGTTTTAATGCCACCCGGTGCCGCGCGGAAGAATTTTTTCACTTCTTCATCTTGCGTCACCATAATGTCCCACTTATCCAAGGCATCGCCCATGGTGGCGCTGTGCACGGTTGGCGTGTCGCGGTGTAGCACGCCAGCACGGTCTAACTCGCCCAAAATACCCATCACACCACCTGCATGGTGTACGTCTTCCATGTGATATTTTTGTGTAGCGGGTGCAACCTTGCTCAAACAAGGCACTTTGCGTGAAATACGGTCGATGTCACTCATGGTGAAATCAATTTGCGCCTCGTGCGCTGCGGCTAATAAATGCAACACAGTATTGGTTGAGCCGCCCATAGACACATCCAAAGCCATCGCATTTTCAAAAGCTTTAATGTTGGCAATGCTGCGTGGTAACACTGAGTAATCGTCTTGCTCATAATGGCGTTTTGCGATGTCTACAATCAATCGACCCGCTTTTAAGAATAATTCTTTACGTGCGCCATGCGTAGCAAGTGCAGAACCATTACCAGGCAAGCTTAAACCAAGCGCTTCTGTTAAACAGTTCATAGAGTTTGCGGTAAACATACCAGAACATGAACCACAGGTTGGGCAAGCTGAACGTTCAATCGCCTCGGCTTTTTCATCGCTTACTTTGCTATCAGCCGCGGCTACCATGGCATCTACTAAATCCAGCTTTAACTCTTCGCCCTGCCAGTTAACTTTACCGGCCTCCATCGGGCCGCCAGAAACGAACACCACAGGGATATTCAAACGCAAAGCCGCCATTAACATACCCGGCGTGATTTTGTCGCAATTTGAAATACACACCATCGCATCAGCACAATGCGCATTCACCATGTATTCCACGCTATCGGCAATTAAATCGCGGCTAGGCAGGCTATACAACATGCCACCGTGACCCATCGCAATGCCATCATCCACGGCAATCGTATTAAACTCTTTTGCCACGCCGCCTGCGCGCTCAATTTCACGCGCCACTAATTGACCCAAGTCTTTTAAATGCACATGACCCGGTACAAACTGCGTAAACGAGTTACAAACCGCGATGATAGGCTTATCAAAATCGCCATCTTTCATGCCAGTAGCGCGCCATAATGCGCGGGCACCCGCCATATTGCGGCCGTGAGTTGTAGTATGTGAACGATAAACTGGCATAGGTGAAATCCGAAAATGTAGTTAATTAATGGTGCATTATTAAAGGTGTAATTTTAGACTAGCTAGCCTTAACAAGCTAAAGAAATATGAACTTGCTAAGCAAAATTAGTCGCCTGCGAACCACATCTGCAACGTGGTTTTTGAGAGAAGGTTTTGTAGTAGTGGCTTTCGCGTGATAACAATTAGCTTAGACAAATAAATCTATAAAACATCTAACGGGCTACTTACCCCGCGCCCGCCTTTATTCAGCACATGCGTGTAAATCATGGTGGTGGATACATCAGAATGGCCTAACAACTCCTGCACCGTACGAATATCATAACCCCCTTCTAATAAATGTGTAGCGAAACTATGCCTAAAAGTATGGGGCGTAGCCAGCTTGGTTATTCCAGCCTCTGTCACCGCCTTTTTAACCGCACGCTGGATTAACTTTTCATCCAAATGGTGCCTGCGCTCACGCCCACTGCGCGGATCAACCGAATAACTACCAGAACAAAATATATACTGCCAAATCCAACTCGTGGCAGCACTTGGATACTTGCGTTCCAGTGCATCAGGCAAATATACCTCAGACTTTTCTTTTGCCGCATCACCTTCAAATAAGCCTTTACGCCATTCCAAATGTGTTTTTAAAGGCTCAACCAGAGATTTTGGCAACATCGTCACTCTATCTTTAGCACCCTTGCCATCACGAATTAAAATTTCGCAACGATCAAAATCAACATCCTGCACACGCAAACGACAACACTCCATAATCCGCATACCAGTGCCATAAAGCAAACGGGCAATTAGCCCATGAGTGCCTTGCATACGCGCGAGAATCTTGGTCACCTCAGCCTTGGAAAGCACCACTGGCAAACGCTGCGGTTTTTTTGCGCGAACCACCTGATCCAGCCAGGGCAAGTTAAACTCAAAAATCTCACGATACAAAAACAGCAACGCCGACAATGCCTGATTCTGCGTAGAAGCGGAAACATTGCCCACAGTCGCCAGATGAGTTAAAAACGCCTCCACCTCTTTCACCCCCATTTCACGCGGATGACGCTTATTGTGAAAAATAACAAACCGTTTAATCCATTGTAAGTATTGCGTTTCTGTACGAATGCTGTAATGCTTAACCCTGATCTTGTCTCGCACTAAATCCAGCAGTTTCTGAGGCGCAGGTTCAGTAGGTGTATTTTCCGTATGCATAACATCGCCTAATTTTAAATAATCTGATTATTATTAAATGGTTAACAAAATGATAAACCGAATTATACACCTTGAAAAATTATCTTATGCACCGTTTTCGGTGCCTACTCAACGTTAGGCATTTTTACTATTAACCCACTAAAGGAGAAATACCATGAAAAACAATCAAAGTAATCCAGTCGTCTGGTTTGAGATTTACGTACAAAACATGGAGCGTGCCAGAAAATTTTATGAAAC